>NZ_JADMJO010000082.1 GCF_018780385.1 Hydrogenophaga sp.
CCGAGCACGCGCTGCACCTGCGCGATGGTCTGGCTCATGTCGACGTTGGTGATGTTGGGAAACTGGCGCACCAGGGCGTTGTCGAAACCGTTGGCCGCGCCGTTATCGGTCTCGGGTGCGCGAAAGGCGCTGATGAAGCTCAGCGGCACGTTGGGCACCTGCGCCACCGGGAACACCACGAAGAAGTTCACCCGCATGGAACCCCAGTCCACCTTGCGCAGGCTGGTGATGCGGCCTTCGGTGATCTGGCCCGCGATGTCGAAGCCCAGGCGGTCGCCGAGCTTGAGGCCCAGCTCTTCGGCCAGGCCCTCTTCCACGCTCAGCGCGTCCGCCTCGTTGTCGGTCCAGCGGCCGGCGACCACCGGGTTGTGCTCCGGCACCGACGCGCTGCTGGACAGGTTGAATTCGCGCTCCACCAGGCGCTGTGCGCGGTCTTCGGCGAAGTCTTCCGGCACCACGGCTTTGCCGTTGATGTTGACCAGCCGACCCCGGATCATGGGGTACCAGTCGTAGCGCTGCACACCGGCCTGGCGCAGCGCCTGCTGGAAGGCTTCGCCCTGCTCGGGCTGCACGTTGATCACGAAGCGGTTGGGTGCGTCGGGTGGTGTGGCGCTGCGCCAACTCGAGATGAGATCGGTGCGCAGCAGCACCAGCAACACCAGCGCCAGCAGGCCGACGGCGAGCGCGCTGATCTGCACCACCGCGTAGGCCGGGCGGGCCGAGAGCTGGCGCGTGGCCATGACGAGCGCGCGCGGCGCGGTGGCCTCGTTCACGCTGGCACGCAGCACGCGCACGGCGGCGTAGCTGGCGGCCGCAAACAGCAGCACCGCACCGGCGAAACCACCGACGGCGATGGCGCCCAGCAGCAGGTCGCGGCTGGCGGCCAGCAGCAGCGCGGCAAAGCCCACGACGCCCAGGCCCAGCACGGCCAGCGTGGCGGGTTTGAGCTGGCCGACGTCGCGGCGGATCACGCGCAGCGGCGGCACCTGCGCGAGTTGCAGCACCGGCGGCAGGCCAAAAGCCATCATCAGCGTGAGACCCATGCCCAGGCCCAGCAACACCGGGGCGATGCCCGGCGCGGGCAGGCTGGATTCCACCAGGCCCGCGAGCAGCAGCACGAACACGTGGTGCACCGCGTAGCCAATGGCCACGCCCAGCGCGCTGGCGAACAGGCCGATCAGCGCGAACTCCAGCGTGTAGGCCCGCGCCATGGTGCCCTGCGAAAGGCCGAGCACGCGCAGCATGGCGCAGTCGTCCAGGTGGCGCTGGGCGAAGCCGCGCGCGGCGATGGCCACGGCCACCGCGCACAGCAGGGCGGCCAGCAGCGCGACGAGATTGAGGAATTTTTCGGCGCGCCCCAGCGTCTGCTGCATCTCCGGGCGCCCGCCTTCGAGCGACTCCAGCCGCATGCCGCGCACGCCGGACTGCTCCATGGTCTGCGTGGCCCAGCGACTGAACTCGCCCACGCGCGCCTCGTTGCCGGCCACGGCGAAACGGTAGGTCAGGCGGCTGGCGGGTTGCACCAGGCCGGTGGCGGGCAGGTCGGCGCTGTTGAGCATGACGCGCGGGGCGAAGCTCATGAAGCCGGCGCCCCGGTCGGGTTCGACCACGATGATGCGCGTGATGCGCAGCGACGAGTCGCCCAGCAGCAAGGGGTCGCCCATCTTGAGATTGAGCGAGACCAGCAGGGCTTCGTCCACCCAGGCGGTGCCGGGTGCGGGGATCTCGCTGGTGGCGCTGTCGGGCCCGCCCTGGGCCTCGGCCACGCGCAGGGTGCCGCGCAGCGGGTAGCCCTGGCCCACGGCCTTCAGGGCCACGAGGCGCGCCGCGCCGCCCTCTTCGTCGCGCGCGCGGCCCATGGTGGGAAAGCCCAGCGTCTGCGTGGTCGTCAGGCCGAGCTCGCGCGCCCGCGCCTCGAACGAGGCCGGCGGCGTGTTGTCGCTGCTGATGACGGCATCGCCACCGATCAGCGCGCGCGCATCGCGCGTGAGGCCTCCCTGCAGGCGGTCGGCGAAAAATCCCACGGCCGTGAGCGCGGCCACCGCCAGGGTGACGGCGATCATCAGCAGGCGCAGTTCGCCGGCGCGCCAGTCGCGCACGAGGGAAGACCAGCCCACGGTCCAGAAACGGATGGGCAGGGAGGTGGGGGGTGTACTCATTCGCAGAACCTTATCGCATCAACAAAAGCCACATGCGCCGCCGGAGCGCAAAAACCCAAACCCAGAACACCGCGGAACTGGCTCCGCCAGGCCGCAGGTGTTGCCCCCTGGGGGGTGACGCGCTGCAAGCGCGGCGCGGGGGGATCCTATTTCGTGCCGAAAATGCGGTCGCCCGCATCGCCCAAACCCGGGACGATGTAGCCGTGCTCGTTCAGGCCGCGGTCCACGGCTGGCGTGTAGATCGGCACGTCGGGGTGCGCATCGTGGAAGGTCATGATGCCTTCGGGGCAGGTCACCAGGCACACGAAGCGGATCGAGCGCGGGCCGGTCTTCTTGAGCCTGTCCACCGCCGCCACAGCCGAGTTGCCGGTGGCGAGCATGGGGTCGAGCACGATCACGTCGCGCTCGTGCATGTCCTGCGGCATCTTGAAGTAGTACTCCACCGCCTTGAGCGTGGCCGGATCGCGGTACAGGCCGATGTGGCCCACGCGTGCGCCGGGGATCACCTGGAGCATGCCGTCAAGAAAGCCGTTGCCCGCGCGCAGGATGGAGGCCAGCACGACCTTCTTGCCGTCGATCACGCGCGAAGTCATCTTTTCCAGCGGGGTCTCGATCTCGATCTCCTGCATCGGCATGTCGCGCGTGATTTCGTAAGCCAGCAGCGCGCTGAGTTCGTGCACGAGTTCGCGGAAGCTCTTGGTGCTGGTGTCCTTGCGGCGCATCAGGGTGAGCTTGTGCTGCACCAAGGGGTGGTCAATGACGTGGACGTCTCGGCTCATGGGGAATTTCTCGGCAAAAAAGTGAACCGAGTTTATGCCCGATCGCCCGGGCCAGCGCCGCGTCAGGACGGGCTGGCGGCGCGCTCACGGGCCATGGGCGTGGCAGGAGGCACCGCGTCGAGCACCAGGCGCTCGGGGTGCGTGTAGCACAGGAAGTGTTTGTTGGTGGCCCGGCCGATGGCACACAGGCCCACGCGCTGCGCCAGATCCAGCCCCATCTGGGTGATGCCGCTGCGCGAGACCACCACCGCCACACCCATCTGGGCCGACTTGATGACCATCTCGCTGGTGAGGCGGCCAGTGGTGTAAAAAATCTTGTCGCCTGCGGGCAACTCGGTTTGAAGCGGGAGCCATCCCGCAATGGTGTCCACCGCGTTGTGGCGGCCGACGTCTTCAACGAAAAGTTGAAGCTCTTCGCCCAGAAACAGCGCGCACGCGTGCACCGAACCCGCCGACTTGTAGGTGCTTTCCTTCAACCGTATCGCATTGACGATGCCATACAGCTGCGACTGGCGCAGCACCATGGATTCGGGCAGGCGGATGCTGTCGATCTCGTCCATGAGGTTGCCGAACACGCTGCCCTGGCCGCAGCCGGTGGTGACCACACGTTTGGACGTGCGCTCTTCAATGTGGTCGATGCCGTGCCGCGTCTTGACGGACGCCGCTCCCACCTCCCAGTCCACCGTGACGGACTCGATGTCGTCCACCGAGGCGATCAAACGCTGGTTGAGCAAATAGCCCAGCACCAGCCACTCGGGTTGCGCGCCCAGCGTCATCAGGGTCACCAACTCGCGCTTGTCCACATACACGGTGAGGTCGCGCTCGGCGGGTATGAAGATCGTCTCCCGCTCGCCGTGCTGGTTCATGACCTCGACTTCGCGGGTCAATGGCGCACGGGCCTGGGTGAGGTGGGGCAAAGGCATGGCGGCAGACTACAACAAATTCGATGGTGACAAAGTCAAAGGGCCGGCACCTGGAGGTGCGGCCCTTTCAAACGCAGGCGAACTGGAAACGGGTTGCGTTCTGGCGAATCACTTGCCAGTGGGGGTGGCAGCCGGCGCCTTGCCGCTGGGTGGGCTGGACGCGGTGGGCGCTGGCGAATGCGCACCAGCCGCTTCGACCGGTTTGGCCACGGCAGCGGCAGCCGCCGCCACGTACGTAAAAGGCCCTGGATCGGCACAGGCCGGTAGTGCCGCAGCGGGCTTGACCGACTTGCCGCTGGCGGCGGCCGTCTTGAAGTAGTTGCCCGCCGCACGGTCCATGGACAGGCACAGCTTGTAGCTGTCGACCTTGGCAGCCCAGGCGGTCTTGGCCTTGGCTTCCTCGGCCTTGGCCTTGGCTTCCTCGGTCAAGACGGGTGCGGGCAACTTGGCGAACACGGACGTGGCCAACAGCATCGAGAGGCACAGAAGGCTGCGTTTCATGGGAGTTCCTTGCTTCAGAAAATCGGATGCGGTCAGGCGGTGCGGGGCGCATCGCTGGCCGCAGCGGCGGCAGCCGTGCGGTGCGCGGGGATCTTGCCGGCCTTGATGTCGTCGTACCAGAGCTCGTGGTGTTCTTTGGCCCAGGTCTCGTCCACATAGCCGGTCTTCATGGCCTTGTAGGCGCCCTGCATGCCGATGGTGCCCATGTAGATGTGCCCCAGGAACATGGCCATCATCAGGATGGTGGCCACGCCATGGATCATGCTGGCCACCTGCATGTTGGCGCGGGTGTACTCCACGGCCGGCACGATCTTGTCGAGGAACACGCCAGAGCCCACCACGATGAGTCCCAGGAAGAACACGCCTCCCCAGAACACAACTTTTTCACCTGCATTGAATCGGTGCGAAGGCACTTCGGCACCGCCGAACAGGCCGCCCGCCTTCATGATCCATGTGAAGTCTTCCTTGCTGGGCCAGTTGTCCTTGAGGAAGGTGAAGAACACCACCACCAGCGACACCGCAAACAGCGGGCCGGCAAAGTTGTGCATGTTCTTGAGCGCGTAGGTCAACCAGCCAAACAGCGTGCTGCCGATGACGGGCAGCAAGAAGAACTTGCCGAACGCCATGACGACGCCCGAGACAGCCAGCACCACGAAGGCGATGGCGTTGACCCAGTGGGCTGCGCGCTCAACGTAGGTGAAGCGCTCGATGACCCGACCGGTCTCGCTGCCGTGCAGCTTGATCGTGCCCTTGCCGAAGTAGAACAGTGCCAGCGCCACCACGGCGATCAACAACAGCGAACCACCGTAGGGAATGATCCAGTTGTTGCGCACCTGGCGCCAGGCTTCACCGGCGTTGGTGAGGCGCGAGCCGGGGTACTGCACGAAGCCCTGGATCATGTTGCCGGCTTCCGGGTAGGGCAGGCTCGAATAGCCCGTGACACCCTTGCCCACATCGCGCCACATGGGTGCGTTGTTGCCCGGCTGGACCTTGCCGCGTTCGGCGTTGGTCTGCTCGCTGTACTTGGGGTCGGTGGCCGCGTCGGGCGCGATCTCGAAGATATTGGCGCTGCGGATGCCGCCCGGCTGGGTGGCTGCCGGGGCGGTCACGGCGGGCGGGGCTGGATCGTCCTGCCCCGTGGCCGGCTTCACGGCTTGTGCGCTGGCCACACCCGCGCTGAGCGCGAGCAAGGCCGCAGCCAGGACAGCAGGCGATGCGAGCCGGCGCAAGCCGGAGGTCAAAAACCGTTGCATACAGCGTTCCTTGTCACTTGGACATGCGGGTGTAGTCGTTCTGACCGTACTGGGCGCGCGCCTTGAGTTGCTGTTCCCAGCTGGCCTTGTCGCCCACGCTCCAGCCACCTTGCGCGTACTGGCTCTTGCCCACGCCGCTGTACGGCACACCGTCCTGCTTGACGCCAGCGCCGTTCATTTCCTGCGGCTGGTCGCCGCACGCGGCCAGACCCAGCGCCAAGGCTGCTGCCGCGATGGTGAGTGTGAAACGCTGGATCATGATTTGGTCCCTTGTGCGGTGCCGTAGGCGGTGCCCCAGCCCCAGACTTCAGCGCCCTTGCCACGCTGCAACACGCGGTTGCGGAAGATGTCGGCCACCACGTCGCCGTCACCGGCGAGCAGGGCTTTGGTGGAGCACATCTCGGCGCAGGCCGGCAGCTTGCCTTCGGCCAGGCGGTTGCGACCGTACTTCTCGAACTCGTCCTGGCTGCCGTGGGCCTCGGGGCCGCCGGCGCAGAAAGTGCACTTGTCCATCTTGCCGCGCACGCCAAACGTGCCCTGCGAGGGGAACTGCGGCGCGCCGAACGGGCAGGCGTACGAGCAGTAGCCACAGCCGATGCACACGTCCTTGTCGTGCAGCACCACGCCTTCGTCGGTGCGGTAGAAGCAGTTCACAGGGCACACGGCCATGCAAGGGGCGTCGCTGCAGTGCATGCAGGCGACCGAGATGGACTTCTCGCCGGGCACGCCGTCGTTGAGCGTGACCACGCGGCGTCGGTTCACGCCCCACGGCACCTCGTGCTCGTTCTTGCAGGCGGTCACGCAACCGTTGCATTCGATGCAGCGCTCTGCATCACAGATGAATTTCATTCTTGCCATGGTGTGCTCCTGCTCTTTAGGCTTTTTCGACGTTGCAGATCGTGGTCTTGGTTTCCTGCATCATCGTGACGATGTCGTAGCCATACGTGGTAGCGGTGTTGACGGCCTCGCCGCGCACCACAGGGAAGGCACCATCCGGGTAGTAGGGCTTCATGTCCACGCCCTGCCAGCGGCCGGAGAAGTGGAATGGCAGGAACACGGTGTCTGCTCCCACGCGTGGTGTCACCAGCGCCTGCACATTGAGTCGCGCACCGGTGGGGCTGCTCACCCACACGCGCTCGCCGTTGCGGATACCGCGTGCCGCTGCCGTTTCCGGATTGATCTCGACGAACATCTCTTGCTGCAGCTCGGCCAGCCAGGGGTTGGAGCGGGTTTCCTCGCCGCCACCTTCGTACTCGACCAAGCGTCCCGACGTCATGATGAGCGGGAATTTCTCGTGCATCTTGTCTTCGATGTTCTTGGCCTGCAGCGACTTGTAGAGCACCGGCATGCGCCAGCGGGACTTCTGGTCGTCGTGGCTGGGGTACTTGGCCACGAGATCGGGGCGGATGCCGTAAATGGGCTCGCGGTGCTGCGGGATCGCATCGGGGAAGTTCCACACCACGGCGCGGGCCTTGGCATTGCCGAACGGGTGGCAGCCGTGGGCCATGGCCACGCGGATGATGGCGCCCGTCGGATCGGTCTTCCAGTTCTTGCCTTCGGCCTTGGTGCGCTCGGCTTCAGACAGGTCTTCCCACCAGCCGAGCTTCTTCAGCAGCACATGGTCGAACTCGGGGTAGCCGGTGGTGATCTCCGAGCCCACCGAGAACGATCCGTCTTCGGCCAGCAGCGACTTGCCTTCGCGCTCCACACCGAAGTTGGCGCGGAAGTTGCCGCCGCCTTCCATGACGTGCTTGGAGGTGTCGTACAGGTTGGGCGAACCGGGGTGCTTGATCTCGGGCGTACCGTAGCAGGGCCAGGGCAGACCGAAGTAGTCACCGGTCATGTCGTAGCCGGTTTCCTTGTCGACAACCTTGCCCTTGGCCTTGAGCGTCTTCACATCGAAGACGTTCATGTTGCGCATGTGGGCCTTGAGGCGCTCCGGGCTTTGGCCGGTGTAGCCAATCGTCCAGACCGACTTGTTGATTTCGCGCAGGATGTCTTCGGGCACGGGTTCGTCCAAGCCCTTGATTTTCTGCATCTTGTAGTTCTTGCTGAGCTCGGTCGCGAAGCCGAGTTTTTCAGCGAACTGATGCATGATCATGTGATCACTGCGGCTCTCCCACAACGGATCGATGACCTTCTCGCGCCACTGCAGCGAGCGGTTCGATGCGGTGCACGAACCGCTGGTTTCGAACTGCGTGGCAGCCGGCAACAGGTACACAGCACGGTTGGGGTTCAGGTCTTCCGGCTTCCCGGGCATGGCGGCCATGGACGCGGTGGCCGAAGGATATGGGTCCACCACCACCAGCAGATCCAGCTTGTCCATCGCGCGCTTCATCTCCAGACCACGGGTCTGCGAGTTGGGTGCATGGCCCCAGAAAAACACACCGCGCAGGTTCGGGCCCTGGTCAATCAGCTCGTTGTTCTCCAGCACGCCATCGATCCAGCGCGAGACCGTGATGCCGGGTTTCTCCATCATGCCGTCGGCGTACTGCTTCTTGATCCACTCGTAGTCCACACCCCAGGTGGCAGCGAAGTGTTTCCACGAACCCGCGGCCAGACCGTAGTAGCCGGGCAGCGAGTCGGGATTCGGGCCCACGTCGGTCGCGCCCTGAACGTTGTCGTGGCCGCGGAAGATGTTGGTGCCGCCGCCGCTCTTGCCCACGTTGCCCAGTGCCAGCTGCAAGATACAGGTGGCGCGCACCATGGCGTTGCCGATGGTGTGCTGCGTCTGACCCATACACCACACGATGGTGGCGGGCTTGGCTTCAGCCAGCATCTTCGCCACCTTGAACATCTGCTCTTCGCCCACGCCGCAGGCTTCTTCAACGGCGGCTGGCGTCCACTTGGCCATCACGTCGGCCTTGACGGCTTCCATGCCGTAGACGCGGTCGTTGATGTACTTCTTGTCTTCCCAACCATTCTTGAAAATGATGTGCAGCAGACCAAACAGGAACGGGATGTCGGTGCCTGAGCGGATGCGCACGAACTCGTCGGCCTTGGCGGCGGTGCGGGTGAAGCGTGGATCGACCACGATCATCTTGCAGCCGTTTTCCTTGGCATGCAGCATGTGCAACAGCGAGACCGGGTGCGCTTCAGCGGCATTGGAGCCGATGTACAACGCGCACTTGCTGTTCTGCATGTCGTTGTACGAATTGGTCATGGCGCCGTAGCCCCATGTGTTTGCAACACCGGCCACCGTGGTGGAGTGGCAGATGCGGGCTTGGTGGTCGCAGTTGTTGGTGCCCCAGAAGCTCACGAACTTGCGCATCAGGTACGCCTGCTCGTTGTTGTGCTTGGACGAACCGATGAAATAGACCGAGTCGGGGCCGCTGGCCTCGCGCAGCTCTTTCATGCGCGCGGTGATTTCGTTCAGCGCCACGTCCCAGCTGATGCGCTCGTACTTGCCGTTGACCAGCTTCATGGGGTAGCGCAGGCGGTACTCGCCGTGGCCGTGCTCGCGGAGAGCTGCACCCTTGGCGCAGTGGGCGCCAAGGTTGATCGGGGAATCGAACACCGGTTCCTGGCGCACCCAGACGCCGTTTTCAACGATCGCATCGGTGGCACAACCGACCGAGCAGTGGGTGCAGATGGTGCGCTTGACTTCGATCTTGCCGGTGCCGTCGATCGACTTGCCTTCAGCGGCTTTGGCCTTCTTCACCAGCACGAGCTGGGATGCGGCCAGACCCACGCCCACGCCCATGCCGGAGCGGCGCAGAAACGCGCGGCGGTCCATGGTGGGCAGAGCCGTTGAAAGGCCCCGCTGCAGGTTGTGGACGAAGGTGGAATGCACGCGCGCAGCGTGTCCACCCGTGGAGGATGATTTTTTGGTCAGCAGCATGGTTTTGCCTCCTGGGAAGCCGCCGGGGCAGCGGCTTGCGCCCCTGTCCGGGGCATCAAACGAACGAGAACGTGGGGATTCAAGGAACAGCCGTCCGCTCAGATGCGGGTGGTCTGGTAATACTGTTTGACGTGATCGCTGAGGCTGTAGCCGCCACCTTTGGTGGGTGCGGGTTTGGCCTTGATCGCGGCGGTTTCTTCAACGGGTGCGCGGGGAATCAAAGCTGCAGCAGCGGCGAGCGCGCCAACCGTGGAGGCGCCGGCAAACAGGGTGCGCCGGTTCAGGCCGGAACGTTCTTCACCTGCGGTCGGGTGGGAGGGCTTGGTCATGCAGATCTCCAGGTTGAAATGGCCCGCCAACCAACGTGCGGACCTTTTGCATACGTGGAATCTAACCCCACGCGGTAAGCGTTGCAAGGTGGTTCATACGTAGCCAATCGTGTTCCAGACATGGCGAGCCAAGCGTGGTTCCTGCGGCATCGCAGCATCGCCGCTTGCTGCGCTTTTGATAGCCAGAAGCGTGCCATAAGCCAAAGGTGTCGGTGCCCATGCGATGGAGTCAAGCAGCCCCGCAGCGCCACACCTTGAGCACACTCATGATTCGGTTGTCGTGCAGGCTGACGGCCTCGGGAATACCCGCATGCGAATGCCGAAGTCCTACAGCGCCCGTGGTCAGGTTGTCACACAGCAGTGCGACAACTTGTCGCACGCGAAGCGCGTGTGCACCTGATTCAACACCCCGCTCCACCGTGGGGTTTGCGCCAATACCCCACTGATTTCGTAGGCTACGTCCGTAGAATCCCGGCGGGTGGACACATCATTTTTG
Organism: Hydrogenophaga sp.; assembly: GCF_018780385.1. Classification (GTDB taxonomy): domain Bacteria; phylum Pseudomonadota; class Gammaproteobacteria; order Burkholderiales; family Burkholderiaceae_C; genus Hydrogenophaga. The sequence continues at coordinate 10,282 of NZ_JADMJO010000082.1, forward strand.
CCCTCCGGGCCCGACAAATCTTTGGAAGGTTGGCCCGACTGGTCCATCCTGATCGTCGACGATGAGCAGGGCATGCTCAACTTCCTCGTCAAGACCCTGGCACCGCGCTGCCACTTCGTGATGAGCGCGGGCAGTGCAGAAGACGGCGCGCAGTGGTTGCGCGGCCACCACGTCGACCTGATCATCCTGGACATCTCGCTGCCGGGCAAAAGCGGCGTGATCTGGCTCAAGGAACTGCGCGAACACGGCTTCACCGGCGAGGTGATCCTGATCACGGCCTTCGCCGACCTGGACACCGCCATCGAGGCGCTGCGCGCCGGCGCTTCCGATTTCATCCTCAAACCGTTTCGTGTGCCGCAGATTCTCAATGCAGTGAAGCACTGCTACGAGCGCTCGCGCCTGCGCCGCGAAAACTTCGTGCTGCGTCGCGCCGTCTCGCAACCTCCCGGGCGCGGCACCGCGCTGGTGGGCCAGTCGCTGGACATGCAGATACTGCGCACCTCCATTGCCCGCGTGGCGCCGGTCAACAGCACGGTGCTGCTGCAAGGCGAGTCGGGCACCGGCAAGGAACTCGTGGCGCGAGAACTGCACGCGCAGAGCAGCCGCGCCAGCGGACCCTTCGTGCCGGTCAACTGCGCGGCGGTGTCGCCCGAGCTGATCGAGAGCGAACTCTTCGGCCACGCCAAGGGCGCGTTCACCGGCGCCACCCGCGCGCGCGACGGCCTGTTTCACTACGCGCAGGGCGGCACGCTGTTTCTCGACGAGATCGCCGAACTGCCGTTGCCGATCCAGGCCACGCTGTTGCGCGCCATCGAAGACCTCAAGATCCGCCCGGTGGGCAGCGAGCAACTGGTGCCTTTGAATCTGCGCATCATCGCGGCGACCAACCGCCAGCTCAGCGCCGAAGTGGAAGCCGGCCGCTTCCGCAAGGACTTGTTCTTCCGTCTGCAGGTGGTCGACCTGAACCTGGCACCGCTGCGCGCGCACAAACAGGACATCCCCGAACTGGTAGCGCACTTCATGGCGCAGCTCGCGCCCTCGCTTGGCGTGGAGCCTTTGACGATCAGCGCCCAGGAGATGGACTTCCTGGCCCAGTACGACTGGCCGGGCAACGTGCGCGAGCTGCGCAACCTGATCGAACGTTCGCTGATCCTGGGAACGCTCAACGTCTCGGCCCTGTACCCGGGCGTCAACCAGGCGCAGGGCAGCGCCACGACACCGGCCATGCCGACCGACCTGCACGCGATGGAAAAGCTGCACATCCTCACCGTGCTCGACTCGGTGCAGGGCGACAAGACGCGCGCCGCGCAGTTGCTCGGTGTCTCCAGACGCACACTCGAACGCCGCGTCGCCGAGTGGGCGGGCCTGTGACCCTCTGGCGCACGCCGCGCTGGCTCGTGGGCTCGGTACGCAACAAGCTGCTGGCCATGGCCTTGCTGCCGCTGCTGGTGGCGTTCCCGATGCTGGTGATCGCGCTGGCCCTGTGGGGCAACGTGGCCTACGACCGGCTCCTGATCACCAAGGTGCGCAGCGATCTGGCGGTGGCGCACGGCTATTTCCAGCAGGTGCTCGGCGAGGTCGGCTCGGGCACGCTGGGCGTGGCTGGATCGCAGTCGTTGTATGCGGCGTTGCGCCTGGCCCCGACGGACAAGAATGGCTTGAGCGAACAGCTGGCGTTGGCGCGCGAACGGCTCGGACTGGATTTTCTGCTGCTCTACGACGCGAGGGGCAAACCACTGGCACGCGCTGTGCCCACCGGCCTCAGCAGCGCTGACGCCACCGCGCCCATTCCGCCCATGCCCACCGGGCTGGCAGCGTCGCTGCAGCCCGGTCGAGCGAACGCGCAGGCCCGGCTGCTGCTGCTGGAGCCCGAAGCGCTGGACGCGCTCGCACCCCATCTGTCCCCGCGCCTGCGCATTCCACTGGTGGCCACACGCAACGCCGCACCTGCCACACGCGAGACCGAACACCGCGCCATGGTGATGCTGTCCACGCACCCGGTGCTGGATGCCAAAGGTCAGACCATCGCGGTGCTCGCGGGCGGCCTGCTGCTGAACCAGAACCTCGACTTCATCGACCACATCAACCGCATCGTCTACCCCGAAGGTGCCCTGCCCTTCGGCAGCCAGGGCACGGCCACACTGTTCATGGACGACGTGCGCATCACCACCAACGTGCGCCTGTTCCAGGACCAGCGTGCCATCGGCACCCGGGTGTCGCAGGCGGTGCGCGATGCGGTGCTGGGCCGTGGCAACACCTGGCTGGACCGCGCCTTCGTCGTCAACGACTGGTACGTGTCCGCCTATGAGCCACTGCAGGATGCCAAGGGAGCGCGCATCGGGATGCTCTACGTGGGCTTCACCGAAGCCCCCTTTCGCCTGGTGCGCTACGCCATGCTGGGGGTGATGGGCTTGATCTTCCTCGGCGTGATGGCGCTCTCGGCCTGGTTCTCGCTGCGCTGGGCGCGCAGCATCTTCCAGCCGGTGCAGCGCATGAACCACACCATGCAACTGGTGGAAGAAGGCCAGTCAAAGGCGCGTGTGGGCGAGATCTCGGCGCGCGATGAACTCGGTGCGCTGGCCGGCCACCTGGACGAACTGCTGGATGTCATAGACGACAAGACCGCCGCGCTGCAGCGCTGGGGCGAGGAGCTCGATCACAAGGTGGCCGAGCGCACGCGCGAGCTGGAGATGAGCAACGCGTCGCTGCAGATGGCGCAGCAGCAACTGGTCAAAAGCGAGAAGCTCGCGGCCATCGGCCAGCTCACTGCCAGCATCGCGCACGAGATCAACAACCCGATAGCGGTGATGCAGGGCAACCTCGACCTGATGCGCGAGACCCTGGGCACGCACGCGCAGCCGGTGCGCGGCGAACTGCAACTGCTTGACGAGCAGGTCGAACGCATGCGTCTGATCGTCACGCAGCTGCTGCAATACGCAAGGCCCACCGAATACGCTGGCTACGTGGAGTCACTCGACCTCAACCGCACGGTCAACGACTGCCTGGTGCTGGTGGGGCATCTGATGTCGCAGACCCAGATCGAGGTCCAGCGCGACCTGCTGTGCACGAAGCGCGTGGGCAGCAACCGCCAGGAACTTCAGCAGGTGATCATCAACCTGCTGATCAACGCGATCCAGGCCATGCCGCGCGGTGGCGTACTGCGGCTGGAAACGCGGGACTGCGACAAGGGTGCCGAGTTGCGTGTGCTCGACAGCGGTGCCGGCCTGAGCGAGGCCACGCTGGAGCGCCTCTTCCGCCCGTTCTTCACCACCAAAAACGACGGCAACGGCCTGGGCCTGTGGATCAGCCAGGGGCTGGTGGAGCGCTACGGCGGCAGCATCTCTGCGGACAACCGCCCGGGCGGCATGGGCGCTGCGTTCACCGTACGGCTGTTGACCGAGCCTGTAGCGCCGTCGGCCTCGCCGACCAACGACGGGCGGCCCGGGGCGCAGTGAGCCGCGGGCTCAAGCCAGCATGTCGAAACCCTGCGCCTCAACACCCACGAAGGCGCGCGTGAACGCTGCCAGCGTTGCGTAAAAGCGCGCCTTGGGGTGCGCGGCAATGTCGTCGCACATGCGTGCCACCCAGGGCTGCAGGTGGGTGGTGAAAAACTTCTGCTGTTGCGTGAGGTTGGCCACCTCGACGTCTTCGCCGGCGATCAAATACCGCATCACTTCAAAAACATAAGCCACGTGGTCTTCGGTCTCCGGCATGGTGTCGTCGCGGCCGAGACCGAGCACCGCCAGATCGCTGCGCAGCGCAGCCAGCGGCTTTTCGTTCAGGAAGCCGCTGAGGTAGTGCGAGCCAAAGACGTAAACCTCGGGCTTGCCCACACCGCCGAAGAGCGCGTTGTATTCGGCCACTGCGCCCGCGTCGTCCAGCTCGCGAGCGGCGGCCACGACATCGCGCCAGGGTTCTTCCAGAAAACCACCGGCGGCGGGCGCTTCGGTCACAGCCACGCGCAGCTGGGCCATGAGCTCGGGCGGGGGCGGCGCGTAGTACAGCGCGGCCAGCAAACCATAGACCTCGGCGCGGGCGGTTTCTTCGTCCAGGGTGGACGTGATCGGAATGGCGTTGTTCATGGCTTCGTCGGAATTCACAGATCGGTGATGCGGGTCTCGCCCGGATTGGAGTACAGGTCCACGACGCGGCAGTCGCCGCACATCTTCAGGCGTTCCAGCGCTTCGCCCTGAAACATGGAATGGCCCGAGAGCTTGCCGAGCATGACCTCGATGCCCTTGAGGGTGCCGAAGGGTTTGGCGCACCGGATGCAGTGGTAGGGCTGGGCTTCGTTGAGCACGCGCAACTGCTTGCGCTGCTCGCCGAGCAACAGGCGCGGCTGCAGCGTGATGGCGTCTTCCGGGCAGGTGCTGGCGCACAGGCCGCACTGCACGCAGTTCTTCTCGATGAAACGAAGTTGCGGACGCTCGGTGTTGTCCTGCAAGGCACTGGCCGGGCAGGCGCTCACGCAGCTCAGGCAGAGCGTGCAGGTGTCCTTGTTGACCGCGATCGTGCCCAGCAGCGAAGCGCCGGGCAGCGCGATGGCTTCCATGGCCGGGCGCTGGGCGGCGCTGTCCTGCAGCAGGTGGTCAATGGCCAGCTCGACGGTGGCGCGCTTCTCCGCCTGAATGGCGAAGGTGGCGCGGCGCTTGACCGTCTGGGCCGGTGCACCGACCAGGGCCGCATCCAGCGTCTGGATGTCGCGGGCTTCGATGAGGCGGAAGTGCTGCCCGCTGTAGCCCAGGCCGCTCACGAGGGCCTGCGCCACCGCCATCTGCTCGCGCACCGCCTCGCGGTATTGCGGCGCTTCTTCGCCGGTCATGAGCACCCACACCTGCGACGCTCCGTAGGCAAAAGCCGACAGCCACACGTCCACACCGATGGAGGCCGTGTGCCACAGCGGCAGCGGGATCACGCGGGCGGGCACGCCTCGGATCTTCTTGTCCAGCGAAGCGGCACGGCCCAGGTCGTTGACCAGCGCTGTGCCGGCTTCCTGGCTGTGCAACAGCAACGCGGCGTTCTGGCCGCCGGCCTTTGCGTAGGTGGCCAGGAGGGTGCGCAGCTTCACGCCCTGCTCGCTCGCGCGTGGGTAGGCGTACGACAGCGCGCCGGTGGGGCACACGGTGGTGCAGGCGCCGCAGCCCACGCAGAGGTTGGGATTGACGACGATCTGGTTGCGCTTGAGGTCGCTGGAAATCGCCAGCGCAGAGCAGATCTCGACGCAGGCGTTGCAGCCCACGGTTTCGTTGCGGCCGTGTGCGCAGATCTTCTGCTTGTAGGTGAAGAATTTCGGCTTCTCGAACTCGCCCACAAGCTCGCGCAGCTTGAGCACGGTGGACATGCCGGCGGGGTTGTCGATGCCGCTGCCCAGATGAAAGTAGCCCTGCGGGTGTGCGTGCTGCTTGAAGGCCGGTTCGGCCCTGAGGTCGAGCACCACGTCGAACTGCTCGCTGTGGTCTTGTGCGTCGCGCTGGAAGTTGATCGCGCCCACCGCTTCGCAGGCCTTCACGCAGGCGCGGTGGCTCTTGCATTTGTCCATGTCGATCTGGTAGTCCAGGCCGATGGCGCCTTCGGGGCAGACGGCCACGCAGGCGTTGCAGCGCGTGCAGAGGTCCAGGTCGATCGGGTTGTTGGTGGTCCAGTCCACCGTGAACGCGCCGAGCCAGCCGCGCACTTCCCCGATGTCGCCCGCGATCACGGGGTAGCGGCGGGTCTGCATGCCCGTGCCGCCGGTGGACATGAGGCTGACCTCCAGCGTGTCGGACACCAGATCGGCCACGCGCTCGGCATCCTGCAACGCACCGATGATCAGCAGGCGGCCCGCGCTCCTGTAGGTGACGGTGGGCACCGGCTCGGCGTCGGGCAGGCGGGCGGCGGCCAGCAGCGCGGCCATCTTGGGCGTGGCGTCTTTCGCCTCGCGACCCCAGCCGCCAGTTTCGCGGATGTTGACGAACTTGATGGGCCGCACGTCGAGCGACACCGCGCCCTCGGTCTGTTCGGAGAGTTCGGTGAAGAGGCGGCTTTCCTGGGTGCAGGCGACCACCAGGTCGTCGTTGCTCCGCACGGCGCGCTGGAACGCGGGGGCGTCGCGGCGGCACAGCGTGGTGTGCAGGGTCAGGTCTTCATCCAGGGCCTCGCCCAGAACCCGGGGGTTCAGGGGCATGGTCTGGTTGCAATTGCAGATCAGCGTGGTCATCGTGGGTGTCCGGTGTCTCGGGGACGGAGGGATCGTCGTTGTCGTCTGGCAAGGCTTGGCCCACTTCAGGTGCGGGCGCAAGCGTCTCGGTCGGGTAGTCTGCGGCCACGGGGGCAGCCGGCTTCACTTCATTCGGGTCGTCCACCAGTTTCAGGAACTGCGCCCCCACCATCTTCGCCATGTCCGCCACCGAGAGCGGGCTCGGCTGGGAGTAGTCGTCGATGTAGATGTCCAGCCCGTCCATGATGTTGTAGTGCGGGTCGGTGAAGAGCTTCTTCACCGCCGCATTGCGCACGTCGGGCGACACGCTCCTGGCCACGAAGGCCGAGTAATCGGACTCGGGCGTGAGGCGGGCCACGTCGTCGAGCGTGAGCGCGGGCGGTGCTTCGGGTGGCTCCTCCGCCGAGGGAATGACGGGCGCGGGTGCCACCACCGCAGCGGGCACCACGACGGCAGCGGCCGGGGCTGGTGGCTCGGCGGGCAGCGGTTCGCCGGTGCGCACCTGCACCTTGCGGCGCGACCAGCGCGAAAAGAAATTGTTGTCGTCGTCAGTGGCCATGCTCACTGTCCCGGTGGTCCACCGCCGCCGCGCCGCTTCTCGGTCGTCACGCGCACAGGTTGGCCAAAGCGGTCGGTCAAGGGTTTGAAGCTCTCGGGGCGCTGGCGGCGCTTGGGCTCGGGCTGGTAGGTGACGTCCACGAAGCCGCGCAACCAGTCCACCACCTCGGGGGCTGCGGGCACCTGGTCCACGCGCTCCTGTGCGTCGAGCCAGCGGCCGGCGTCGTGGTAGCTCAGCGTGACGATCTGCGGCACGGCCATCGGTTCCCCATCGAGCAAGCGGGCTTCGTCGGCGCGCCAGAACACCCAGAAGCAGGGATTCGGGCTGTTGAGGTTGAGGAAATAGCCCTCGGCATCGTCGCGAAACAGCATCACGCGAAAACGGGGGAACAGCCAGTGGGTGGTGGTGCCGTCATCTGCGGGGCCATCGACGGGTTCGACCGCCTGCGGCTCGTGATCATGCTCCGCACCTTCGGGCTCGGTTTCGTCCGGGCTGCCGCGCAACAACACGTCGCCCAACACCCAGCGAAACGGCTGCCAGCGGCTCATGGGACCGATCACGGGCTCACGCCGCATCACCACGTCCACCTCGATGGCGGGGCGGCTGCGGGCGGCGGGCGACGTATGTTCAGTCTTCATAGGAAGACCGCAATGTAAGCCATCCCACCGGGGCTGGCGCGACACCGAGCGCTTCCCCCCGCCCCGGGCTGCAGATTGCGCGGGCAAACCCTGAGGCCAAAGGACCTCAGTATGTTTCCAGGTGAAGACGGCCTTCGCGTTTGAGGGCTGTACCGAGGTCGTCCCAGCTGAGTCCGGCGCCCTGCGCCACGTCGCGCAGCGCCAGCACCACACCCTCTTCCATGCTCTTCAAGCCGCAGACATAAAAGAAAGTGTTTGGGTCCTGCAGCAGCGCGGCGAGGTCGGCCGCGCGCTCGCGCATGGCGTCCTGCACATAGCGCTTGGGTGCGCCTGGCGTGCGGCTGAACGCGAAGTTGGTATCAATGAAGTCCTTGGGCAGGTTCTGCAGCGGACCGAAGTACGGCAACTCTTCCTGCGTGCGCGCGCCGAAGAACAGCATGAGCTTGCCGCCCTCGAACTTGCCCGACGCGCGCAGGCGACGCCGCCATTCGGTCATGGCGCGCATGGGCGCGCTGCCGGTGCCGGTGCAGATCATCACGATGTTCGAGCGCGGGTGGTTGGGCATGAGGAAGCTCGTGCCGAACGGCCCGATCACCTCCACCTTGTCGCCGACCTTGAGGTCGCACATGAAATTGCTCGCCACGCCGCGCACCGGCTGGCCCTGGTGGTCTTCGAGCACGCGCTTGATGGTGAGCGAGAGGTTGTTGTAGCCCGGCCGCTCGCCATTGCGCGGGCTGGCAATCGAGTACTGGCGCGCGTGGTGCGTGCGGCCTTTCTCGTCGGCACCTGGGGGCACGACGCCGATGCTCTGGCCTTCGAGCACGGGAAACGGCATGGTGCCGAAGTCGAGCACGATGTGGTGGGTGTCGTAGTCGCCGCCGGCGGTCTTGCCGACCTCGGTCACGCGCACGTTGCCGACCACGGTGGCGGTCACGGTCTTGTGAGAGGCCTTGGGGCCGTAAAGGTTGGTGTAGGCGTGCGCGGCCGACCAGGGCGGCAGCGTGGCGCCGAAGGCAGACGAATTGAAGGTCTCCTGACCGGCAGGATCGAGCTGGCTGGCGGGGGCTTCGACAGGCTCAGCCCGAACGGGCGTTTCGTCGAGACCTTCGAGTTCTTCGGGCGGCAACTCGGCCGGCAGTTCCTCCCAGGTGAGCTGCTCTTCGATCGAATAGGCGCGCACGCGTGGCATGGTGCGCCAGTTGTCGATCGAACCGGTGGGGCATGGCGAGATGCAAGCCATGCACAGGTTGCACTTGGCCGCGTCGACCACGTAGTTGAGGCTGTCGTGCGTGATCGCCTGCACCGGGCAGGTGGCCTCGCAGGTGTTGCAGCGGATGCAGATCTCGGGATCGATCAGGTGCTGCTGGATGACAGCGGCTTCTGCAATGGCGTTCATGGTATGTCTCCTGCATCCTCACCCCAACCCTCTCCCGCACGCGGGAGAGGGGGTGATGCACTCAATTAAAACGCACGTATTCAAAGTCCACAGGCTGGCGGTTGATGCCCATGACGGGCGGCGCAATCCAGCCGGCGAACTTGCCGGGATCGACCACGCGGCCCATCAGCGAAGCGACGAAAGCGAAGTCTTCCGGCGTCGGCAGCCACTCGCCCTTCTTCGCGGCCCATTCGGTCTCGCTCACCACGCGGCCTTCGGGCGACATCTTGATGCCCGCGAGCGCGCCGATCTGGCGGTTGAAGGCCTTGTGCGGCACGGTCAGGCGGGTGGGGATGCCGGCTTTCTCCAGCACCTTGTTCCAGCGGTTCACACCGGCCACGGAGTCGGTGATGAAGTCGTCGCGCAGCACTTCGTTGAGCGCGTTGAGCATGGGCACGTCCTTCTCGACGAGCTGACCGTTCTGCACTTCGAGCACCTTGTAGGTCTGACCCTTGAGCACGTGGTCGTCGGTGCGCTTGCCTTCTTCGTAGCGGCCCTTCAGACCCGAGCTGTAGAAGATGGCGGCGTTGCTCGACTGGTCGGCGCCGAACAGGTCGATGGTGACGCTGTAGTGGAAGTTCAGGTAACGCTGGATGGTGCCCAGGTCGATGGCACCGGCGGCGCGCACCTTCTGCGGGTCGTCGGTCTTGAGCTCGTTCATCACGGCCGCGGTGCGGGAGAGCACGCGCGAGACGCCGCTCTCGCCCACGAACATGTGGTGGGCTTCTTCGGTCAGCATGAACTTGGTCGTGCGGGCCAGCGGGTCGAACGCGGACTCGGCCAGGGCCGAGAGCTGGAACTTGCCATCGCGGTCGGTGAAGTAGGTGAACATGAAGAAGGCGAGCCAGTCGGGTGTCTTCTCGTTGAACGCACCCAGGATGCGCGGGTTGTCCTGGTCGCCCGAGGTGCGCTGCAGCAGCGCGTCGGCTTCTTCGCGGCCGTCGCGGCCGAAGTGCTTGTGCAGCAGGTAGACCATGGCCCAGAGGTGGCGGCCTTCTTCCACATTGATCTGGAACAGGTTGCGCAGGTCGTACATGCTGGGCGCGGTCAGGCCCAGGTGGCGCTGCTGCTCGACCGATGCCGGCTCGGTGTCGCCCTGCGTGACGATGATGCGGCGCAGGTTGGCGCGGTGTTCGCCGGGCACGTCCTGCCAGGCCTTCTCGCCCTTGTGGTCGCCGAAGTGGATCTCGCGGTTGGCATCGCCCGGGTTCAGGAAGATGCCCCAGCGGTAGTCGCGCATTTTCACGTGGCCAAACTGGGCCCAGCCCTGCGGGTCGACGCTGACCGCGGTGCGCAGGTAGACGTCGTACGAGGTCGAACCATCGGGGCCGACATCGTCCCACCAGTTCACGAAGTTGGGCTGCCAGCCTTCGAGCGCGCGCTGCAGCGTGCGGTCTTCGCTCAGGTTGACGTTGTTGGGGATCTTTTCGCTGTAGTTGATCGTGCTCATGTGGTGCTTCCTCGGGTTCGTGGCGGGGATGAATCAATCAGACGCGGTTGAAGTCGAAGGTGGCCTTGTCGCCTTTTCCATAGACTTTCAGAGCGCCCTTTTCGCCGACAGCGTTGGGGCGGATGAAGATCCAGTTCTGCCAGGCGGTGAGGCGGCCAAAGATGCGCGTGGCCATGTTTTCCTTCTGCGCGAAACGCAGGTTGGCTTCCAGGCCGGTGAGCGCGTCGGGCGACATGGACGCGCGCTCTTCGAGTGCCATGCGCACTTCGTCGTCCCAGTCGATGTCGTCCGGGGCGGCGGTGATGAGGCCGAGCGCGAGCGCGGCATCGGCGTCCAGCGCCTGGCCAATGGCAGCCTGCGCGGCGTCCATCGGGCCGGCTTCTTCGTAAAAGCGGCGCTGCAGGCGCGACTGGTCGTTGACCATGGGCAGCACGCCGAAGTTGAAGCCGTCGAGCTGCAGCTTGGGCGCCTTCTCGGCATCGTCGGGCAGGGCCAGCATGTAGGCACGATCGGCGCAGAAGGCCAGCTCGGCAAAGCAGCCCACGAAGCACGAACCGGACTCGATGAGCGCGAACAGGCTGCGCGAAGACACATCGAGACGCGCGAAGGTGCGGCGCATGAGGCCCAGCGTCTCGCGCACCAGCCAATGGTCTTTGTTGGCCAGCATCACGGCGTCACTCGCCAGCACGGCGGCGGCATCACCCTCGGTCTTGAGCAGCCAGGTGCCGATGTCGAGTTCGTTGGTGCGCAGGCACAGGATGGCGTCGTCGAGTTCACGCGTCATCTGCAGCGGCCACCAGGCGGCGCCGGCGGCTTCGATCGCCGCAATGTCTTGCGGCTGCGTGCCGGCGGGCGCCTTCAGTGTGATGGTGGCGCTGCGTTTGGCGCGGTCGATGGCCACGTTCACGAAGGCGTAGCTCAGGCCGTTCGCGCTGTCGGTGCGCTCGATGCGCGGCAGGGCCACGCCCTGGCCACCAGCAGGTCGGTCGCTCTGCGCCGCGAGGGCGGTGGCGCGTTCACTCACGTGAGCTGCGAACTGCTGGGGCTTGGCAATGGAGTCCACCAGGCGCCAGTCGACCGCCTTCTTGCCGCGCACGCCTTCGCTGGTGGTGCAGAAGATGTCGGCCAGGTCGTGGCGCACGTGGCGCTTGTCGGTCACGCGGGTGAGACCACCGGTGCCCGGCAGCACGCCGAGCAGCGGGACTTCGGGCAGCGACACGGCGGACGACCGGTCGTCGACCAGCACGATCTCGTCGCAGGCCAGGGCCAGCTCGTAGCCGCCACCGGCACAGGCGCCGTTGAGCGCGGCCACAAACTTGAGGCCGCTGTATTTGGAAGAGTCTTCGATACCGTTGCGGGTTTCGTTGGTGAACTTGCAGAAGTTCACTTTCCAGGCGTGGCTGGAAACACCCAGCATGAAGATGTTGGCGCCGGAGCAGAACACGCGGTCCTTGGCGCTGGTGACAACCACGGTTCGCACCTCGGGGTGTTCGAAGCGAACACGGTTCAGCGCGTCGTGCAGCTCGATGTCCACGCCCAGGTCGTAGCTGTTGAGCTTGAGCTTGTAGCCGGGGCGGATGCCGGCGTCTTCGTTGATGTCGATGGCCAGCGTGGCCACGGCACCATCGAACGACAGTTTCCAGTGGCGGTACTGGCTGGGGTCGGTGCGGTAATCGACCGTGGTGGGCGCGGCGATGGCGGCGGGGGTGGCTGCAACGGGCGCGCTGACGATGGCGGTGTCACTCATGGGTTTGTCTCCTCGGGGCTGCGTGGAGGCCCCGACAAACCGGCAGTCAACTGCCGGCGGGAGCCCAATGACGTGAATAATAATTCACAAAGTCAAAACGGTCAATGCACTTTCATGCATGTTTTGTAACCAAGCCCAACAACTCGCTCACTTGGGTCTTCAGCGCCCCGAAAGCGTCGTCCAGGCTGTAGGCGCTGGTGTTGAAGCTCATGTCGGCCTTGGAATAGAAGGCCGAGCGCCCGGTCAGGATGCGTTTCAAGTCTTCCATGGCCTCGCGGCTGGCGGCCATGGGCCGCATGTCGCCCTGTGCGGCCACGCGGCCCATGTGGTCGGCCGGGTCGGCCTGCAGCCACACGGTGGTGCAATGGGAGAGCAGCAGGTTGAAGTTGGCCGCGTCCGACACCAGCCCCCCGGGCGTGGCGATGACCACCTCGGGGTAGATCTGGATCGCCTCTTCCAGCGCGCGGCGCTCGTAGCGGCGGTAGGCGGGCGTGCCGTAGAGCGAATGGATTTCGTGGATGCTGCAACCGGCGAATTTTTCGATCTCGCGGCTGAGCTCGATGAAGGCAAAACCGAGGTCGTCGGCGAGGCGTTGGCCCAGGGTGGATTTGCCGGCGCCACGCAGGCCGATCAGGGCGATGCGCGAACTGCGTCCCGGGTCGCCGCCGGGCACGGCGCCGCCGCCCAGCAGGCCGCCGATGGCCACGCGCACGCGCCGCAGATCGGCCTCGCCGCGGCCTTCGAGCAACTCACGGATCAGCAGCCATTCGGGTGAGCTCGTGCTCACATCCCCCAGCAATTCCGCCAGGGAACAGTGCAACGCCTGTGCTACTTGCAGCAACACCAGGATGGAGGCGTTGCCGGTGCCGTATTCGAGGTTCGCAAGGTGCCGCTCGGACACGTCGGCCGCCACGGCCACGGCCTTGCGCGTCATGCCGC
>NZ_JADMJO010000097.1 GCF_018780385.1 Hydrogenophaga sp.
GAGCACCATCGTCGGCTGGCACGCCGCGGCCTTTTTCGTAGCTGATGGAGCGCCCTCCACCGTCGCCGTGCGTGTCGTAGTTGACCGAGCCGCCATTGACGATCCACTGGAATTCGGCCTTTTCGCCCTCAGCCATGCGCAGTTTGATTTCTTTGCCTTCGCCCGGTGTCAGGGTGAACGTCAATTCGTCGCGCCAGTTTGACTGAGCTGCAGGCGTTACCGCAGCCTTCGGGATCACGGTGGGTGCGCTGGGGGTTCTCGAGACTGCCGCACTGGCGTTCGCCGGGACGGCTGCAGCCGGTGAGGCAGGACTGCCCGTGAGCGCAGCAGTTGCGTCCGCAGCGGCTTCTGCCGCCAGCTGTTGCTTGATTTCACCCATCTCGGTCATGCGCAGCATGCGACCCACGCCGGTGGGGTCCACGCCGTACTCGGCAGGCAGCACGATCGCCACCAGAATCACGATGGCGGAGATGGCGGCAAGGAGCGTGGAGCGCAGCAGCTTTGAGGAGGAGGGCAGTTCGGCGCGCAAGGGGGTTTCAGCGTTGTACATGGTCGATATTCCTTGGGTGTTCACGATACGAAGAAGCCGGTGAGCTGCATGCCCACCAAAATGAAGCCCGCGCTCATCATGGCGACGTTGGCTGTGTAGGCGTTTCGGATGAAACTGGGCGTGCGGCGCCAGTAGCTCATGCCGATCAGGATGACGGTGAGCGCCAGCAGTTGACCGATCTCCACGCCCACATTGAAGGCCAGCAGGTTGGGTACCAGTCCGTCGGGCGATATCTCGTACTCAATGATCTTGGTGGCCAGACCAAAGCCGTGGAACAGGCCAAACACCAGGGTGGCAATCTTGGTGTTGGGCTGGAATCCCAGCCAGCGTTGGAAGGCGCCAAGGTTGTCCAGCGCCTTGTAGACAACCGACAAACCAATGATCGCGTCGATCAGATAGCTGTTGATCCCGATGTTGAAGTACACGCCCAGGATCATCGTGGTGGAGTGACCCAGCGCGAACAGACTCACGTAGAGACCGATGTGCGAGAGCCGGTACAGAAAGAAGATCACCCCGAACAGGAACAGCAGGTGGTCGTAGCCGGTCATCATGTGCTTGGCCCCGAGGTACATGAAGGGCAGCAGATTGACGCCAGAGATCTCCTGGATGTAGCCCTTGTCACCAGCGGTCACCGCATGGGACCAGACATCGGAGGTTCCGAAGAGCAAACAGAGGAAGAAGATTGAAGGAAGCAAGAGACGTGACTGCCACATCGCCCATGGCGAACGTGACAGCCTTTCTTGAAGAAGGCCGTGCATGAAGACTCCAATGGTCTGAAAGAAATGGGAGCACTGCGAGGGGCAGCGCGTAAGCAGGAGTGGCCTCAGGCCATCGGAGGACGTTCCAGCCGGGACGCCTGCACCATTTCAACCCATGGTCGTACCTGCCTACACCAAGCTGGCGCTTGCGTTGATGCAGCGTGCCAGCCCGCGGGCAAAGCATGGGCCTTGTCGTGCGAGTGATCTACTGCGTGGTGCGCATGGTCGCCACCCAGAAGGTCTTCAACCTCTGCTACCTCATCGCCTTGGTCGCCGTGCGAGTGTCCATGTGGCACGTCGGCTGCAAGTGCTGTTGAAGTGTGTCCCGCCGAAATGGCCGCCAGTCCATGGGAGCTTGTCAAACCGATCGAAGAGATGATCGTGCCGACCACGATCACGATCAACACCAGCCACCGCATGCCCAGTGCCGCCTGGGAGGGCAGCAAAGAAGACGGGGAGCAAAAGATCATGGAGTCAAGCAGGAGTAGTGTTGAAGATCGGTGAATTATAGTAACCCCCCTGAGGGGATACGATCATCATGAAACAAACGCACACACATACCTCCCATCCGGCCATCATCAAACGCCTGCGAAGGGCCAATGGACACCTGAGCAGCACGATAGACATGTTGGCACAGGGGCGCACCAGTCTTGACGTTGCGCAGCAACTGCAGGCAGTGGAGAAAGCGATTCAGCAGGCCAAGAAGGCCCTGATCCAGGACCACCTGGATCACTGCCTTGAACACCTCGTCGGACCCCTCGGGGCGGGTCAGCGCCATTCGATGGACGAGTTCAGAGAAATCACCCGTTACCTCTGAGTCGTATGCAGTTGCGGAATCGAATTCTTTGACCACTACGCATCACACAAGACCGACACATGCTCAAGATTCTGTCCCACCGCACCTACCGCCATCTGTTTGCCGCGCAGGTGATCGCCTTGATCGGGACCGGGCTGGCCACGGTGGCGCTGGGCTTGCTGGCCTTTGAGCTTGCCGGCGAGAACGCGGGTATGGTGCTGGGCACGGCCCTGGCCATCAAGATGATCGCGTACGTTGGCGTGGCACCCGTGGCTGCAGCGTTTGCCGATCGCCTGCCCCGGCGCACCCTGCTGGTCACGCTGGACCTGGTGCGGGCTGCGGTAGCGCTGTTGCTGCCGTTTGTCTCCCAGATCTGGGAGGTGTACGTGTTGATCTTTGTGCTGCAGGCGGCCTCGGCCGCGTTCACGCCCACGTTCCAGGCCACCATCCCCGATGTGTTGCCGCTGGAGAAGGACTACACCAAAGCCCTGTCGCTCTCGCGCCTGGCCTACGACATGGAGAGCCTGGTCAGCCCGATGCTGGCGGCAGCCTTGCTCACGGTGATCGGATTTCACGATCTGTTTGCCGGCACGGTGGTGGGCTTCCTGGTCTCGGCTGCGCTGGTGGTCTCGGTGGTGTTGCCGGCCCATCCAGCGCCGCAGCACCGCGGCATTTACGAGCGCACCACACGCGGGCTGCGCATCTACCTGGCCACGCCGCGGCTGCGTGGTCTGCTGGCGATCAGTGCGGCCGTGGCAGCGGCGGGCTCCATGGTGTTTGTCAACACAGTGGTCATCGTTCAGGCCGGCATGGGACTGAGCCAGAGCGCCGTCGCCCTGGCCTTGGCCAGTTTCGGCGCGGGCTCCATGGTGGCTGCGCTGGCCCTGCCGCAACTGCTGGAGAAGCTGCCCGATCGCACAGCCATGCTGGGGGGCATCGGTTTGATGATCGTGGGCCTGTTTGCCGGCGTCTTCGTGGTGGGAAACGCCTCGCTGATGGTCCTGTGGTTCGTGCTCGGTGTGGGCTACTCCACCGCGCAGACACCCTCGGGCCGCTTGTTGCGGCGATCCGCGCATCCCGAAGACCGGCCAGCGCTGTTTGCTGCGCAGTTTGCGCTGTCGCACGTCTGCTGGTTGCTGTTCTATCCCCTGGCGGGCTGGCTGGGCACCCGCTTCGGGATGGCGGCGGCGTTCGTGGTGCTGGGCATCGCAGGCGCAGGGGCCATGTGGGTGGCCTCGAAGGTCTGGCCGGGGCAAGACCCGGAGGTAATCGAACACGAGCACCCGGACCTGCCGGCGGGACATGCGCACACCCAGGGCGCCGCTGTCAGCAGCAATAGGGTGCGCCATGCGCACGCTTTTGTGGTGGATGACCAGCACCCGCATTGGCCCGGCAAGGACCGCAGAACATAAGCCTTGCGTTCGGAATCGCACATACGGCGATATCAACGTGGCGCATTGTGCAAAGCATGCTCCGCACCCGTATCCAGTTCGAACGAGTGGCTCATGGATCAAGACCGGGCGCAGGTCACATCCCGTTGCTCTCAGTTCGAGATTCTCTTGACATAGGTCAATCGATTTGTCGTGGTACGTCCTTAGCATGGTCCCCAGGCAAGAGGCATTCACCATGAAAATCTCCACCGGCACCTGGACGAAGCGCATCACCACATGGGTGTTGTTGATGGTGTGGGTGTTCGGGGTGGCTTCGGGCGTCGCGAATGCCTGCTTGCTTGAATCGCCTGCGCGCCACATCTCGGCAGTCCAGGACGAGCACTCGAATACCGGCAAGGGGTCATGCCTGAAGGTCTGCGATGAGGGAGCGCAAGCGCTGCCCAAGGCTTGCTCGATCGTTGACCACGTCGAGCCAGGTTGGGCGCCTTGGTTTGCGACCCTTTGGACGGGTTCGTCGCAAAGCGCCTCGTATCCTGGCCGAACGATCGGAGCGACAGTACCCATCGTCGGACTCCCCCTCAGGGTTCGCTACTCGCGACTTGCGCTGTAGCCCCCTTGTTGTCTGGCCCCAGCCATCAGGCTGTTCGGGTCATCGTCCTCTCTTCATCGGGTCTGTCTCGTCCCCGTGTGCGCAGGACTTCTCCACCTTAAGCGAACCAAGCGGGCAGCGCGCCGCGGCGCGTACATGGCGCGCTCCTCTCCAACCCACGAATTAACCAGGACTTTCCATGAAACCAGCACGCCCCCGCATTCTTTTCACCCACACCGTGAGGACAGTGTCATGAACCACCCCAAAGACAACGCGGCCACGCCGCCTTCTTCCGGCTACGGATTTCACTGTGTCCTGCCACCGCAGGCCTTCGCGCAGGGGGTTGCCCTGGTGACCGAAGCGCTCAAGGC
>NZ_JADMJO010000095.1 GCF_018780385.1 Hydrogenophaga sp.
TGGGCGTGATGATGCCGAACAGCCCTTGCAGCGGCGTGAAGCTCACCGAGGCCTGATTCACTCGGGTCAGGCCCGGGCTCTCTCGGCGCTGCAAATTGACCTCCCATTTGCTCGGCTTGCCATAGCCCTCGGTGGCCACCCCCTGCCCCAGGCCGGTGGTGTGTGTGGGCAATTTCAGAATAGCCTCTTCCCCCTCGGCCGCCACCGCGCGCGTGGCCGCCGTGCTACTCGCCGCCACGCCCGCGCCCATGGCCAGCGCCTTGCCCATGAAGCTGCGGCGCGCCTTGCGGGCGAGCTCCAGCTTCTCGGCGCTCAGGTGGTTTTCGGGGGCGGGGAGTACACGACCAATCATTTGATTGAAATCTTCTGACACTGGAAAGTCCTTCAAAATGCTTGCGCTGGGGATAGCGGGTTCTCTTGGGATTGCTTCATCACCAAAAAACACAGATCGACGTACAGCATGTTGGCGACTTTGTAAAATACATGGTTACCTTCGCGCCGCTTGAACAAGACACCTGCCTGGTACATGAGTCCTAAGTGCCTTGACGCGTTTGTTTGGGACAAGCCCGTCGACAACAACAAATCGCTTACACACATCTCACCCCCGCACAACGATGCGAGTATCTTCAGCCTCGCTGGTTCGGAGAGCACCCCAAACTGTTGCGCCATGGTCTCGATGAGCGCTAGGCTATGCGGCATGTCTGTGCAACCAATCTACGATATTTGCAAATATATTGTTGTTTGCTGATATTGTGATTCGTAAAAACCCTATGCTGCTTTGCGGCAAGGATCTCGCCCAGTACCCAAGGTACCCACGCGCACCACAGCGCCACAGGGTTTCTCCAGTGCATCCAAACCAAGGATTCCGACTGCCTATGCACGGGCTGCCTAGCCCACGCCGCAACGTGAGTTGAATCGATTGAGTCGGTGCACGCCACCTTCCGGACATACTTCAACTATTGCAAGGTGGGCCAAGACGGGAGGACTCCGGCAATGCGCCTGGGAATGGCACGCCGACCAATCTCCCCGAAGACATCATCTACTTCTGTCCCGAACCGCCACCACGACGGCGGCACCATACCGCTCCGCAGGCAGTCGCCGCAAAAACGAAACCCCTCACTGCAGAGCAGCCGGGGCTTGAATCAGCCAAGCCGGTGGCTTAGCAACTTTTTAACAGCCCGGATAGACGATGCTGCGGGCTTTTTAATGGATGTTCCGCCCCCGGCTCAGGGGCCAGCTCAGACAAGCTTGAATGTGCTGACCACATCAGCCATCCGATGCGCCTGCTCCTTCAAACTCTCGGCTGCTGCCGCAGATTCTTCGACCAACGCGGAGTTTTGCTGTGTCATTTGATCGAGTTGAGATACTGAGGCGCTGATCTGCTCAATACCGCTGGCCTGATCAGCGGCCGACGCAGTGATGGCGGCAACGATGTCCGAGACACGTTTCACCGAGACAACGATCTCGGTCATGGTCTGACCCGCGTCGCTCACAAGCCTAGACCCAGCCTTGACCCGCTCAACGCTGGTCCCGATCAGTGACTTGATTTCCTTGGCAGCCTCGGCAGAGCGACCTGCCAGGCTCCTCACTTCGCTGGCGACCACCGCGAAACCACGCCCCTGCTCTCCCGCACGCGCAGCTTCGACGGCCGCATTCAATGCAAGGATGTTGGTCTGGAACGCGATCCCGTCAATGACTCCGGTGATGTCTGCAATGCGCTGAGAAGAATGTGCGATTTCCTGCATTGTTGCGACGACTTCTGAAACCACCCGCCCGCCTCTGGCCGCGACCTCCGCAGCTGAAGAAGCCAATGTGTCTGCCTCCCGCGCTGAGTCTGCGGACTGCCTCACGGTCCCGCTCAACTGCTCCATGGATGCAGCTGCCTGCTGAAGATTGGAAGCCGTCTGCTCAGTTCGAACAGAGAGATCTTGGTTCCCGGTCGCAATTTCGGCACTTGCGGTCGAAATGGAGTCCACCGAACTTCTAACGGACCCGACCAACCCCCGCAGCGAAAGCTGCATTTGTCCCAAAGAATGCATCAGGCTTTGCCCATCGCCCTCCTTGAGCGTCAAGGCCTTGGAGAGATCACCGTTGGCAATATGCAGCAGTGACGTGCGGGCTGATGCCGGATCTCCCCCCAACTCGTGACCCACTGTACGTTGCATGAACACACAGAGCGCTGCGCTCACCATCGAGGCCAATACAGCAAGCGCAGTGGCAAAAACGATCATCTGGTCTGCGTCTGAATTCACCGCCTTATGGGCCTCTTCCGATCCACCCCTTGCATCTTCCAGGTGTTTGAGCAGTCTCCCCCTGAGAGCCCGCCACGCGGGCGTTTCTTCAGAATTCAAGATCCTGACGGCTTGAGCTGCATCGGTCGCTAACATTGCCAAAACCTTGTTCTGTGCAGCCGAATGCGCGCTGCGAAGTGCTGCAAGCACCTCCAAGTCCTTCGCAAAACCGGTGCCCTCCGACCCTTGGATGAGCGCTGCGGCAGCCTTCTCGTATCCTGAACTGGCGGCGTCCAAGTTCTGACGCGCCTTGGGATTGGTCGGATCCAGCACCATATTCCGCAAAGCCTGTCCCATTTGCAACCCTTGGGCATACATCTCGTTGTAACTAGCTGCGCGTGCCTGTTCCGTTCGGATGTAGTGATC
The DNA here is from genome assembly GCF_018780385.1 of Hydrogenophaga sp. Lineage (GTDB taxonomy): Bacteria > Pseudomonadota > Gammaproteobacteria > Burkholderiales > Burkholderiaceae_C > Hydrogenophaga. The sequence continues at coordinate 2,658 of NZ_JADMJO010000095.1, forward strand.
GAACTGCGCCTGTGTAGATACGAGCCCCCAGATACTTGCTGCAAGGCCGGTCATGAACAAGAGCGCAGGGGCAACTGCGCAGAGAATGAGTCGCTGGCTGAATTTCATGTGAAGATCCTATGTGCTGAAAACTTGCAAGCACCGCAGCGATCGACCTCCTTCGACTGCGTTGCTATCACAGCAAGATATCGACCAAGGTCCCTGAAACTGAAGCTTTCAGCTCAGCTGATCCGCTGCAGGTATTCACACCGATCACCCCACGCGCAAATGCAGCGTTGGAGAGCCAGTGGAGTCCAGGTGTAGGCCTAATGCTGCTGGGGCCGACAATGGGTTGCGCGTGGTTGTGGAAGGTGTACAGACTTGGAGCGAAGGGATCAGCGACCTTCGGGTGATATGACCACATTCGACCCACCGTGCTGGAGAACGACAGTGGTGCCACCATCTGGCCAGCCGTTTTCAATGCGCCAATCGAGCTGCCCTGCTGTGATTCTGGATCAGGGTCGTCAACCTTGCGGGCTATGGGTCATGTGCTCGCAATACTCGCGCATCTGATCAGGGAGATTGTCCGGGCACACGCCGCACTGACGATTGCCAGGTACCGCATGGTCAATGAACTTCGGATAAGGCAGATCAAGTGCAGCCATGAGTATTTTGAACTCCTCTAGCGTGCGGTCGCGACCCAAGCGGGGATTGCGGCTCTTCTCCTGGCCGATCGAGGAGACTCGACGGTTCTGGTAATCGTGCGCGGGATAGACCAGCACCTCGTCGGACCACACGAACAGTTTCTCGGTCACGCTCTTGAAAAGGGCTGTGGCATCTCCGTTCTGGAAATCGGTGCGGCCGCAGCCGTCGATGAGCAGGGCGTCGCCGCTGAACAGGCGGTCGCTGCCATGGTCGATGCTTCGGTACGCATAGTGACCGTCGGTATGGCCGGGCGTGTGCAGCGGATCAAGCGAGATGCTCCCCATTTGCAGAGGTGTGCCTTCCTCAACGCCCAAATCAACACAGGGCAGCCGATCGATCGCGGGAGCGGCAATCCGGCTGCCGACGCGTTGCTTCACGTGCAGCGCCGCAGTGATGAGATCGGCGTGGACGTCGGTGTCAAGGGTGAATGCCAGGGTGAGCTGCAGCGACTGCAAAACCTGCAGGTCGCGGTCGATCACGATGATGACTATGTCGATCAGCATGGCCTGCCCGGTGCGCTCTCAGCCAAGCAGGTAGGAGGAGGTGCTCGACACCTGCTCGAAAAGATACTTGAAGATCACTGGCGCCTTTCCCTAAACGGCTTGGGTGCGCCGCTGGCGCCGCGCACCTTGCCCGCGACTTCGCGTCCGTACATCGAGTCTTCGCTGGCGTGAAAATCGTTTCGTGTGCCATGCATACTACCTGTGTAACGCGGATCTTGCGGCCGCTCATGGCTGTTCATGTACAGCGCTACGTCCCATGCCTGCTGGTCACTTGGCATACCAGGCAAGCCAAGCGGCATGTTTGCCTTGACGAAAGCAGCTGCGTTGCCGATGCGCCTCATCCCAGCACCCCAATTGAACGAGTCCGATCCCCACAACACCGGAAACACCGCTGTTGCCTCCTGTGAGCGCTGCCCTGCCCCATCTGCGCCGTGGCACAGCGCGCAGTTCTGGGCGTAGACTTTCTCGCCGCCGCTCCGCTGGCGGCGCGAGCACTGGGTACCCGTGGCAAAGCGTCAGTGAATCACGCAGTGGTTGGGTTGTCTGTACGGCAGCGAACGGTTCCATTGCCAATGCAGGTCCGCGCTCACCGTGGCCCGAAGATGGCGGGCAGATCAGCCTCCGGCACACCCTGGCACATTTGGATCGCGCCGCGAGCATCCTTCCATGCCAGCGCCGGGGTCGCTCGTAGGCCGTAGGCCGTAGGACGCCATCAGCCGGGCATTTGCACCCAGTTGTGCCGCGATCGCGGGCAGAACCACTGCCAATGGTTTCACCCCCTCGTCGCAGAGCGGTTTCAGCCGGCCGGTGGCAAGCGTCTTTGCGTTCGATACGACATGCCAACGTTCATGGGCATCGCGCGTCACCGCTGGGTCCTTGGTGCCGAGAAGTGCCGCGGCCTTACCCGCGCTGGTGGTGTGAGGATGCCGTCCATCACGTGACGTGATAGCAGCTTGCCGATGTGAACCCATGCCCGCTCACAGTGGGAATACATCGCGCGTGCAAGCTTCTAAATTGACTTCCGAAATCTGACAGGCTTCGTCAAGGCGCAGAACAACAGTGCACTTCGGTACCGTGACACAGGTGCAGCACCAGCAACGGCGTAATCCCTCGCTGGCACGGCCCGCGATCCGGGACGGTTCCACCACGACCCTTGTTTCTGCTCGGGCTTGCGAGGGTAATTCCCATGCGCCGTCGCGCCACCGATCTTTAGTATCCGTGCAATCGCATACACCGATGAATCATGCGCCAACAATCTCAGGAGATATCCATGTCCATCAAGTCCGTCATCATCAGCCTCGCTTTGGTACTGGCAGCAGGAGTTTCCAGCGCACAGGACACGGTCGTGTACCACTTCGACAATGCGGCAACTCAAGGTCTGAAGGGCTTGAGAAACATTCGAAACCATATTGACTCTGATCCGACAGCGAAAATCACCGTCGTGACGCACGCTGAAGGAGTCGATATGCTGATGGAAGGGGGTAAAGCGGCCAACGGCACCGAGTACGCCCCACTGGTGTCGGCCCTCAAAAGCCGAGGTGTGACTTTCGAGGTCTGTGAAATCACTCTGAAGAACAGGGGCCTTAAGAAGGAGCAGTTCATTCAGGAAGCCGACTTCACACCATCGGGTGTGCTCAGGCTCGCCAAACTGCAGAAGCAGGGCTACGCATACATCAAACCATGAGTCGATCTAGCTGTTGAGTTGCAATAGGTTGTTCCCACCGAGGCGGTAAGCTGGATTTCGATGCCCGAGGGCCGAGTGAGGCCTGCGGGTGTTGTAGTAGCTCAGGAAGGACGGGAGCCAGGCGGTGCGCTCGGTGCTGTGGTTCCAGGTTCTGCCGTAGGCCCATTCGCGCAGGCAGGTCTGGATGAATCGCTCCGCCTTGCCATTTGTCTGCGGGTGGTAGGGCTTGGTGAAGCAGTGTTTGATGCCAAGAGCCTGGCAGGTCTTGGCGAACAGACGTGAGCGGTAGGCCGAGCCGTTGTCGGTGAGCAGCCGTTCGATGCGCACCCCCAGCGCTGCGTAGTGAGCGACGGCAGCCTGCAGGAAGTCCACCGCCGAGCCCTTGCGCTCATCGGCATGCATCTGCACGAAGCCCACCCGGCTGTGGTCATCGATGGCCACGTGGGCGAACTCCCAGCCTGCACCATCGACGGAGTCGCGGCGGTTACCGGTGACACGGTGGCTGGGCCGCTCGATGCGCCCGAGCTTCTTGGTGTCCATGTGCAGCATGGCCCCAGGCGTGTCGTGCTCGTAGCGAACGACGGGCACAACAGGCTGCAGCGCTTTCAGACTTGAGATGCCAAGCTTGGCCAGCCATCGGCTGATGGTGGCCACGCTGCGCCCGACCACAGCGGCGATGCGGCGCATGGGCATTCGGTTGCGGCGCAACTGCTCGATGCGCTGGCCCAGCGCCTCATCGATGGTGCTGCGCGTCCTGGCAGGCCGTGAGCTGCTGTCCCTGAGGAAATCGAGTCCGCCAGCTTCGAAGCGCCGGCGCCACTTGCGGGCAGTGCGAACGCTGATGCCAGCGGCCGCGGCCGCTGGCATCGGCCCCATGACGGCAATACGCTCGATGAGCAACTTGCGTCCTTCAAACGTCAATCTGGCATTCTTGTGGCTGTTCATCCGGCGGGTTCCTGCTGTGAGTGCTGAAGCGTGGTAACTCAGTCTCCCAGATGCCGTCGGGTGAACAACCTATTGCAACATCACATCTAGCCCAGTTGTTTCGTATCGAACTGGCGCCCCCAATTCAGCTTTGAGCGAAGCTGCGCCGATCGGCGTGTGTCCGCCGAAAGCCCTGCTGCATCGTCACTTTGATGGGCGCAATGCGCGATAGGCCTTCAAGCCTCCAGAGATAAACCGCACGTTGCGGTAGCCCATGGAACGCAAACTGTCGGCAGACAACGCACCTCGGTTGTGAGCGTTGCAGTAGCACAAGATGGTTGTGTCAAGATCCGGAATAGCGCCTTCCACATTCATCTCTAACTTTCCCCGGCTGATATGCAAGGAACCGCGTATGTGGTCCAAGTCGTGTTCTTCTTTGTCTCGTATATCGAGCGCGACCGCGCCGCCGGCCATCAACTCATCCACTTCTTCGGGGAGCGCTTCAACCACGCGAGCACGCGCTGCATCAGCAAGTTGTTGAAATTTTTCGGTGTACGCCATATGGGCCCTTGAGAGCAAAAGAATAGTCATGCAATTCAGCCATGTGCGCACACTGGCGTTCTAAGAGATCGCCTTGGGCACTTTGGGTGGGTGCTCGGGGAAGCGCACGGAGCCAGGCCGGCAACCTGCTTCGCCTACGGGTTCAGCAATTGATGAGCGCGCGCTGACTGCACTCGACGTGAGTGTCGCTGGGGTCAGTGAATGCGGCCGAACTTGACCGCCTTGCGAATCAACAGCAGCGAAGTGCGAGCAACACTCAAGCGCCAGTGATTTCAGGACGCCTTGATCATGCGCAATCAAGTAAGACTCGCCCCGCTCAAGCATAAAGTATCGAAATGCCTCAGCTGCAGGGGAAAGAACTTTGGACTGCAGGCGAACGATATTCCACATCCGCATCACTGGCGTGCCCTCGACGTCCAAGACTTGCATCAGTCCATTGCTCACCTCTAACCCTACCGTATGCAAAGAGAGAAAGCTTAGGCCCATTCCCGCCATCACAGCCTGCTTCACGGTCTCGTTGCTGGACATCTCCATCGTGATGTGGGGCTTGAAGCGATGGGCTGTGAAGTATTCGGTCATGGCCGCACGAGTACCAGAACCGAACTCACGGACGATGAAGGGGTAGTCCTGCAGGGAGGCTACATGCGGCTGCCCGACGGCCAACAACGGATGCCCGGGCGGACAGACAAACACGAACGGGTGAGCGGCAAACGATTCTGCACGCGTTGCAATTTCTTTCGGTGGACGCCCCATCACCGAGAGATCCACGTCTCCGGCTTCCATCAAGGCCACCATTTGTTCTCGGTTCCCCACCACACGCAAGCGCACGTCAACACCGGGATGTTCCTCGTGAAAGCGCGCCAGCAGTTGAGGCACGAAGTACGTGGCGGTGCTGACGATCCCAATCGTCAGGTGGCCATGCTCCAGGCGTTTGAAGCGAGCCATGGCGTTCTCTGCCTCTTTCAGTTCCGCCAGCATTCTCCGGGCGTGGACGAGGAAGTACTCGCCCGCGGTGGAGAGAGAAATCTCTCGGCCATGGCGATCGAAAAGCGGCAAGCCGACCTGATTCTCGATTTCCTTTATCTGCATCGAGACCGCAGATGATGACAGATGCAAGGTCTCGGCAGCCCTAGCCATGCTTTGGCGTTGAGCGACCTCAGTAAATACCCTTAACTGCCGGAAAGTGATGTTCATTGATCAGCTTTACCTTATCTGTAGCCGAAGAATAACTGACTATTAAGTAAATCACCATGAACTTATATTTGTCGCACCCGCCCCGAAACATCCCATGACAACCCAAGGAGACAACGTGACCGACACCAACGACGACAGCATCATCACCGATGCCAAAAAGCGCTACAGCGCGGGTGTGCTGAAGTACAAGCAGATGGGCTACTGGCAACCGGACTACGTGCCCAAGGACACCGACGTCATCGCCATGTTCCGCATGACGCCGCAAGACGGCGTGGATGCCGAAGAATGCGCCGCGGCGGTGGCCGGTGAGTCGTCCACCGCCACCTGGACCGTGGTCTGGACCGACCGGCTGACGGCCTGCGAGCTGTACCGCGCCAAGGCCTACCGGGTCGACAAGGTGCCCAACACCGGCCCCGGCACCAAGACCGAGCAACAGTACTTTGTCTACATCGCCTACGACATCGATCTGTTCGAGGGTGGCTCGATCGCCAACCTGACCGCGTCGATCATCGGTAACGTGTTCGGCTTCAAGGCGGTCAAGGCGCTGCGGCTGGAAGACATGCGCATTCCGGTCGCGTACCTGAAAACCTTTCAAGGCCCGGCCACTGGCGTGGTCGTCGAACGCGAGCGCCTGGACAAGTTTGGCCGGCCGCTGCTGGGTGCCACCACCAAGCCCAAGCTGGGCCTCTCGGGTCGCAACTACGGCCGGGTGGTCTACGAAGGCCTGAAGGGCGGGCTGGACTTCATGAAGGACGACGAGAACATCAACTCGCAACCCTTCATGCACTGGCGCGACCGTTTCCTCTATTGCATGGAGGCTGTGAACAAGGCGAGTGCGGCCAGTGGCGAGGTCAAGGGCCACTACCTGAACGTGACCGCGGGCACGATGGAAGAGATGTACGCCCGCGCCGAGTTCGCCAAGAGCCTGGGCAGCGTGATCATCATGATCGATCTGGTGATCGGCTACACCGCCATCCAGAGCATGGCGCTGTGGGCGCGCAAGAACGACATGATCCTGCACCTGCACCGCGCGGGCAATTCGACCTACTCGCGCCAGAAGAACCACGGCATGAACTTCCGTGTGATCTGCAAATGGATGCGCATGGCGGGCGTGGACCACATCCACGCCGGTACGGTGGTCGGCAAGCTCGAAGGCGACCCGATGATGATCCGAGGCTTCTACGACACGCTGCTGGACACGCACACGCCGATGCAACTGGAGAAGGGCCTGTTCTTCGAGCAGGACTGGGCGTCGCTCAACAAGGTGATGCCGGTGGCCTCGGGCGGCATTCACGCCGGCCAGATGCACCAACTGCTGACCTACCTGGGCGACGACGTGGTGCTGCAGTTCGGCGGCGGCACCATCGGCCACCCGATGGGAATCCAGGCCGGTGCCACGGCCAACCGCGTGGCGCTCGAAGCCATGGTGCTGGCGCGCAACGAAGGCCGCGACATCTGGAACGAGGGGCCGCAGATCCTGCAGGACGCTGCCAAGTGGTGCTCACCCTTGAAGGCGGCGATCGACACCTGGGGCGACATCAGCTTCAACTACGAATCGACCGACACCGCGGACTTCGTGCCCACGCCGACCGCGGCATTCTGAACAAGACAACGAAAGGAACACCATCATGATGACCAACCACGGCAACCGCGTCACGCAGGGCCAGTTTTCCTACCTGCCCGATCTGACGGATGTGCAAATCACCAAGCAGATCGAGTACGCGCTGACGCACAACTACGCAGTCGGTATCGAATACACCGACGACCCGCACCCGCGCAACACCTACTGGGAGATGTACGGCAACCCGATGTTCGACTTGAAGGACCCGGCTGGGATCCTGAAAGAGATCAACGCCTGCCGCAAGACATTCCCGAGCCACTATGTGCGGGTGACAGCTTTCGACTCGACCCAAGGCGTGGAGTCGGTTCGCATGTCCTTCATCGTCAACCGGCCCGCCAAGGAGCCCGGCTTCGGCCTGGTGCGCGACGAGGTGGACGGACGCCAGGTGCGTTATCGCATCACGTCCTACGCCAGCGACAGGCCCGAAGGCGAGCGCTACTGAACGCCGGAGCGCGCTGTGTACCGCATTGCCCCGTCGATCCTGTCGGCTGACTTCGCCCGGCTGGGCGAAGAGGTGCGCAGCGTCATTGCTGCCGGAGCCGACTGGATTCACTTCGACGTGATGGACAACCATTACGTGCCGAACCTGACCATCGGCCCAGCCGTGGCGGCGGCGATCAAGCCGCACTGCATGCGCGCCGACGGCACGAAGGTGCCGCTCGACGTGCACCTGATGGTGGCGCCGGTCGATGCTCTGGCCACGGCGTTCGCCAAGGCCGGCGCCGACATCATCACCTTCCACCCCGACGCCAGCGCGCACGTCGACCGCACGCTGCAACTCATCCGCAGCGAGGGCTGCCAGGCCGGCCTGGTGTTCAACCCCGCCACGCCGCTGGACGTGCTGGAATGGGTGATCGATAGGGTCGATGTGGTGCTGCTGATGAGCGTCAACCCCGGCTTTGGCGGCCAGAGCTTCATCGACAGCACCTTGCGCAAGGCTGAGCAGGCGCGACGGCTGATCGACGCGGAACGTGCGCGCTCGGGACGCGACATTCGGCTCGAGGTCGATGGTGGCATCAAGGTCGACAACATCCGCCGTGTGGCCGATGCCGGCGCCGACACCTTCGTCGCTGGCAGCGCCATCTTTGGCCAGCCCGACTACGCCCAGGTCATAGCCGCGATGCGTCGCGAACTGGAACGGCCATGACTGCCCCGCTCCACTCCATTCCCGGCAGTTCAGCGGCGCTGGCCGCCGGCACCCCACCCGCTCCGGATGCAGCCGATGCAGTGGCGCGCGCCCGCACGGTCAACGAGGTGCTCGCCCAAAGCCAGGTCGAGACGGTGATCAACGAACTGGACCGTGATCTGATCGGCCTGGTGCCGGTGAAACAGCGCATCCGCGACATCGCTGCCTTGCTGGTGATTGACAAGCTGCGCCTGAACCTGGGCTTGCAATCGACCAGCGGCGTCGGCAGTTCCACGGCGCCCAGCCTGCACATGTCGTTCACCGGCAACCCGGGCACAGGCAAAACCACCGTGGCGATGCGCATGGCCGAAATCCTGCACCGCCTGGGCTACGTGCGCAAAGGCCACCTGGTGGCCGTGACCCGCGACGACTTGGTGGGCCAGTACATCGGCCACACCGCGCCCAAGACCAAGGAGGTGCTGAAGAAGGCCATGGGCGGCGTGCTCTTCATCGACGAGGCCTACTACCTGTACCGCCCCGAGAACGAGCGCGACTATGGGCAGGAAGCGATCGAGATCTTGCTGCAGGTGATGGAGAACCAGCGCGACGACTTGGTGGTGATTCTGGCGGGCTACAAAGACCGCATGGACACTTTCTTTCAAAGCAACCCGGGGATGAGCAGCCGCATCGCCCATCACCTGGACTTCCCGGACTATGCGCAAGGGGAGCTGCTGGAGATTGCCGACCGCATGCTGGCGAGCATGAACTATCGCTTTGGTCCAGACACTCGAGACACATTCTCGGAATACTTGGATCTGCGTCTGCAGCATCCCCACTTCGCCAACGCACGCAGTGTGCGCAATGCACTTGACCGTGCGCGACTTCGGCAAGCCAGCCGTCTGTTTGCCGATGGGGACCGTGTGCTGACTGAAAGCGATCTGTCCACCCTGACGTCTAGCGACATCCGTGGCAGCAGACTTTTTCAACCCAAGAACTGACCACCGAAAGACGACCATGCCTTTGTCACAACGTTGGACGCTCACGCGCTACCTGATTGAAGAGCGCCGCCGATTTCCTGGAGCGAGCGGCGATCTCAATGCGCTGCTGCTCGACGTCTCTCTGGCTTGCAAAGCAATCGCCAGAATCGTCGCTTTTGGTCAACTCGATGACGCTTTGGGCTCAGTGGCCTCTGCGCAAGGCGGCAGCGTGAATGTCCAGGGCGAAGTACAAAAACCACTGGATGTCTTGAGCAACGACATCTTCATCCGCATGAACGAGTGGAGCGGTCACCTCGCGGGGATGGCGTCGGAGGAAATGGACGCTCCCAGACAGATCCCCGAAGCTTTCTCCCGTGGCAAGTACCTTCTGGTATTCGATCCACTGGACGGCTCCAGCAACATCGATGTGAACGTGTCGGTCGGCAGCATCTTCTCAGTCCTGCGCGCACCGCAGGCTGTGGTGGACAGCGGCAGGGACGTGGTTGAAGCCGATTTCTTTCAGCCTGGTGCCACACAAATTGCCGCTGGCTATGCCTTGTATGGGCCCACCACCATGTTGGTGCTGTCGGTAGGCAACGGCGTTGCAGGGTTCACGCTGGATCCTAACTTGGGGGAGTTCATGCTCACGCATCGTGACATCCAGGTGCCCGCAGACACGCACGAGTTTGCAATCAACAGCTCCAACAGCCGCTTTTGGGAGCCTCCAGTCAAGCGCTACGTGGACGAATGTCTGGCTGGAAAAACCGGGCCACGATCCAAAGACTTCAACATGCGGTGGATCGCCAGCATGGTCGCGGAAGCGCATCGAATCCTCATGCGCGGAGGAGTGTTTCTCTATCCACGCGACACCAAGGATCCTGCCAAACCAGGCAGGCTTCGCCTGCTGTACGAGGCCAATCCCATCGGCTTCATCCTGGAGCAGGCGGGAGGACGTGCGAGCACAGGTCGGCAGCCCATACTGGGTGTGAAACCGACCGAGTTGCATCAGCGCATTGGCCTGGTGTTCGGGTCGAAGAACGAGGTCGACCGCATCGAACGCTACCACCACGAACCGACCACCAAAGACCGTGGCAATCCGCTCTTCGCAGAGCGTGGCCTCTTTCGCGACTGAGTCGCGTTGCACCATCAGAACCACAACAGGAGGAGCACAGCCATGTCCGCTCGACACCCCATCATCGCCATCACCGGATCGTCCGGTGCCGGAACCACGTCGGTCACCCGAACCTTTGAAAACATCTTTCGCCGCGAAGGCGTACGGGCTGCGACCATCGAAGGCGACAGCTTCCATCGCTACGACCGCAAAGACATGAAAACACGGTTGGCAGAAGCTGAAAAGCAGGGCAACCGTAACTTCAGTCACTTTGGACCGGAGAACAACCTCTTTGCCGAACTTGAGCAGTTGTTCCAAAGCTATGGCACCACTGGCACCGGAAAGCGCCGCAAGTACCTCCACAACGACGAAGAAGCGGCCCCCTACAAACAGGAGGCTGGAACCTTCACACCGTGGGAGGATATTCCGCCAGATACACAGTTGTTGTTCTATGAGGGCTTGCATGGTGCCGTTGTGACGCCCGAAGTGGACATCGCGCGCCATCCCGACCTCTTGATTGGCGTGGTACCTGTGATCAACCTCGAATGGGTGCAGAAGCTGTGGCGCGACAAGAAGCAGCGCGGCTATTCGACCGAAGCGGTCACAGACACGATCTTGCGCCGCATGCCCGACTACGTGAACTACATCTGCCCCCAGTTCACTCACACACATGTGAACTTCCAGCGTGTGCCGATGGTGGACACGTCGAATCCATTCATGGCTCGGGACATTCCATCACCTGACGAGAGCATGGTCGTCATCCGCTTTGCCAACCCCAAGGGAATCGATTTTCAGTACCTGCTGAGTATGGTTCACGACTCGTTCATGTCGCGGGCCAACACCATCGTCGTACCAGGCGGCAAGATGGAACTGGCAATGCAATTGATCTTTACCCCCTTCATTTGGCGCATGGTCGAGCGACAACGCCAAGCCCTCGGAGCCCTTTGATCTCTCAGCGAGTCGCAAGATGAGTACCAATTCAAACGACAGGGTTGTGCGTCCCGACAACGGACAGCGTGACGATATGGCCAACGCCCTCCGGGCACTGGCCATGGACGCAGTGCAGCAAGCCAACTCCGGGCATCCAGGCGCGCCTCTGAGTATGGCAGAGATGGCCGTTGCGCTGTGGAATGGCCACCTGTCTCACAACCCGGCAAATCCAACGTGGCCGGACAGGGACCGATTCGTCCTCTCCAACGGACACGCATCCATGCTTCTGTATGCCCTGCTCCATTTGAGCGGCTACGACCTTCCTATGTCTGAACTGCAACGATTTAGACGTCTGCACAGCAAGACCCCAGGTCATCCTGAAGTCGGACTCACACCCGGGGTAGAGACCACCACCGGTCCGCTGGGTCAGGGCATCAGCAATGCGGTCGGCTTTGCCTTGGCAGAAAAGCTGCTAGCTGACGAATTCAACCGACCTGGTCACGACATCGTTGATCACCACAGCTACGTCTTCCTCGGAGACGGTTGTCTCATGGAGGGAATAAGTCACGAATCATCTGCACTGGCAGGGGCCTGGCAGTTGAACAAATTGATTGCGCTGTACGACGACAACGGTATTTCCATCGACGGCGCGGTTCAGGGCTGGTTCATTGACGACACTGGCGCACGCTTTCGAGCATACGGCTGGGATGTGATAGGCCCCATCGACGGACATGATGTGGCCGCTGTCGATCACGCGATTTCTCAGGCCAAAAGGTCGGTAAGCAAGCCTACGCTGATCATTTGTCGAACAACCATCGGAAAAGGGTCGCCGCAGCGCCAAGGAACGGCCAAGGCACACGGCGAGCCGTTCGGCGCGGACGAGATCCGAAACACGCGTGAGGCCATCGGCTGGCCTCACGCGCCGTTCGACATTCCAGAACAGATTGCAGGACGCTGGAACGCTCGTCGGCGTGGTGGCTTGCGTGAAGAGCAGTGGAATGAGCGCTTGGCAGCCTACCGCAGGGCACACCCTGCCCTTGCAGCTGAGTTCGAGCGCCGCATGGCTGGAGATCTGCCCAAAGATTTCGAAGAAACCGTGCTGAACGCGATGGCCTCCTTTGGGCAGTCTCGCGAGACGGTCGCCAGCCGCAAGGCATCGCAACAAGTCCTTGCCGTGCTGGCACCCAAAGTTCCGGAACTGCTGGGTGGCAGCGCTGATCTCACCGGATCCAACCTCACGGACTTTTCTGGCTGTGGTGCTGTGAGGGGCGGCGCAAAAGGTGGTCGCCACATCAACTACGGCGTGCGCGAATTCGGCATGGCCGCGATCATGAACGGCGCGGCGCTGCACGGCGGCTTCATCCCCTACGGCGGTACCTTCCTCACGTTCTCCGACTACAGCCGCAACGCGATCCGCATGGCCGCGTTGATGAAGCTGCGCGTGATCCACGTGTTCACGCACGACAGCATCGGCCTGGGTGAAGACGGCCCCACACACCAGCCCGTCGAACACGCCGCGAGTTTGAGGCTCATTCCCAACCTCGATGTATGGAGACCGTGTGACGCGGCGGAAACAGCCGTCGCGTGGACTCACTCGTTGGGAGCCGCGAAAAGCCCGTCAGCGCTCTTGCTGTCGCGCCAGAATTTGCCGCCGCAGCTGCGCACTCCGGAGCAAGTTCTGGCTATTCGCTGCGGGGGTTACGTCCTCAGCGATCGTGCCGATGCAGTGGCGGTCCTTATCGCCACCGGCTCTGAAGTAGCGCTGGCCATGCAGGCACAACAGTTGCTGGACGCGCGCAACATCGCCGCTCGGGTGGTTTCGCTACCGTCGTCGACGGTGTTCGACCGCCAATCCCGCGCCTATCGCGAACTCGTTTTGGGGCATGGCCTACCCCGTATCGGTGTCGAAGCCGGCGTAACGCGCTGGTGGGGCCAATACGGCTGCTGCGCAGCCCTGGGGATCGACCAGTTCGGTGAATCGGCTCCCGCGCCGCAACTCTACGAACACTTCGGATTGACAGCCAACAAGCTTGCCGACCTGGTGCAGACCCAGTGTGATGAAGAGCGCCGGCACGTGCGCTCCAGCAATTGAACTGTCCAACAAAGCCAAGAAGGAATCATGTCCTACGACCTCATCAGCTTCGACCTCGACGGCACCTTGGTTGACACTGCCTCGGAAATTGCAGAAGCGGCCAACCGCGCATTGGACACACATGGCGCCAAGCGCCGTCCCGTGCCTGAAATCACGTTGCTGATAGGAGCCGGAACCCGTGAGTTGATGCTGAAACTGTGGGCACGTTGCTTGTTGGACGAGCCTACCCTGGCGAATTCAGTGAAGACGGAGGATGTCCTTCGCAGCATGGATGAGCACTATGCCATCACCACAGGCAGCTCGGCTGTGCCATACAACGGCTGTCGCCAGACCCTCGCCGAGTTGCGGTCTGCGGGAGTGAAGCTGGCCTGCGTGACGAACAAGGAGGTGCGGCATGCGCGCAGAGTTCTGAAAGCAACCCGGCTGGACACCTACTTCGACCTGTTGATCGGTGGTGACTCGCTGGCCGTGAAGAAGCCCCATGCCAATGTGCTGCGACACGTTGCCCAGGCGCTGCAGGTCAGCCTCGATCGAACGGCTCACCTAGGTGACTCCGCTACCGACGTCGAGGCCGCGAAAAATGCTGGTGTCGCTGCCTGGGTGGTTCCCTATGGCTACAACGCGGGACACCCCATTGAGGATGCGCTGCCTGACCGGGTATTCAACAATCTTTTCGCAGTTTCGGAATTTGTACTCGCTTCTCGAACGCCACGCGATAAGTGACCACACCGCAATCACACCTGTATCTCAACCCATTCAATTCCCATGACGATCAAACTCGGCATCAACGGCTTCGGCCGCATCGGCCGCAACGTGTTACGCAGTGCACTGCAAAACTTCGCCGACATCGAAGTCGTCGCCATCAACGACCTGCTGGAGCCCGACTACCTCGCCTACATGTTGAAGTTCGACAGCGTGCACGGTCGCTTCGATGGATCTGTGGCCGTCGAGGGTAACACCCTGATCGTTAACGGCAAAAAGATCCGCCTCACGCAGGAGCGCGATCCGGCCAACCTGAAGTGGAACGAGGTCGGTGCCGACATCGTGATCGAATCCACCGGCCTCTTCCTCGACAAGGTCACGGCCCAGAAGCACCTGGACGCCGGCGCGAAGAAGGTCATCCTGTCCGCGCCTTCGAAAGACGACACGCCGATGTTCGTCTACGGCGTGAACCACGCCACCTACAAGGGCGAGGCCATCATCTCCAACGCCTCGTGCACCACCAACTGCCTGGCGCCGATCGCCAAGGTGCTCAACGACAAGTGGGGCATCAAGCGCGGTCTCATGACCACCGTGCACGCCGCCACCGCCACGCAGAAAACCGTGGACGGCCCGAGCAACAAGGACTGGCGCGGCGGCCGTGGCATCCTGGAAAACATCATTCCCAGCAGCACCGGCGCGGCCAAGGCCGTGGGCGTGGTGATTCCCGAGCTGAACAAGAAGCTCACCGGCATGAGCTTTCGCGTGCCGACCTCCGACGTGTCGGTGGTCGACCTGACGGTGGAGCTCAACAGCCCCGCCACCTACGCCGAGATCTGTGCGGAGATGAAGTCGCAAAGCGAAGGCGCGTTGAAGGGCGTGCTGGGCTACACCACCGACAAGGTCGTGGCCACCGACTTCCGAGGCGACACCCGCGCCTCCATCTTCGACGCCGACGCCGGCATCGCTCTGGACAGCACCTTCGTCAAGGTGGTGAGCTGGTACGACAACGAGTGGGGCTACTCCAACCAGAGCCTTGAGATGGCCCGCGTGATAGGGGCGAAACGATGAACGTCTTGCGCTTTGCCGATCTTGTGAATGCCGGCAAGGTTAAAGGCAAGAGGGTCTTCATTCGTGCCGATTTGAACGTGCCAATGGACGCTGGCGGGCGAATCGTCGAAGACACGCGCATCCGCGCCAGCCTGCCTTGCATCCAACAAGCTCTGGATGCTGGGGCTGCGGTCTTGGTCACTTCTCACCTAGGGCGCCCAGTAGAAGGTGAATTCAAGTCCAAAGACTCCTTGCTCCTGGTGGCGCAGCGAATGGCAGAGTTGCTGGGGCGTGAGATTCCGTTGCTGACCAACTGGATCGATCGTGCGGAGGTAGAAGTTGGTCAGGTTGTGATGCTCGAAAACTGTCGCCTGAACCTTGGCGAGAAAAGCAATGACTCAACCTTGGCTCGAAAAATGGCCGCCTTGTGCGACATCTTCGTGCACGATGCATTTGGCACAGCTCACCGGGCGGAAGCATCAACCTACGGTATTGCTCAATACGCCCCAATTGCCTGCGCAGGACCTTTGCTTGCGGCCGAAATGGACGCCATTCACAAGGTGTTGGCCAACCCCAAGCGACCCTTGGTCGCCATAGTTGCGGGTTCCAAGGTCAGCACCAAGCTAACGATCTTGCAAAGCTTGGCAAAAAATGTCGACCAGTTGATTGTTGGAGGTGGAATTGCCAACACCTTCATGCTCGCGGCCGGTTTGCCGATCGGCAAGAGTCTGGCCGAGCCTAGCGTAGTAGCGGAAGCTCAAGCCGTCATCGAGACCATGCGTGCTCGCGGAGCCGGTGTGCCAATCCCCATGGATGTGGTCACAGCCAAAAGGTTCAGCATCGACGCACATGCAACCGTCAAGGCGGCGAGCGCAGTGATGGAAGATGACCTGATTCTCGATATCGGCCCTGAAACGGCGGCGCAGCTTGCGCGCCAGATCATGGCCGCCGGCACAATCGTCTGGAATGGTCCGGTCGGTGTGTTCGAATTTGACGCTTTCTCCCGCGGTACGGAGACTGTGGCGAATGCAGTCGCAAACAGTCAAGCGTTCAGCATTGCAGGAGGTGGCGATACTCTGGCAGCTATCGCCAAATACGGCATCGAGAACAGCATTGATTACATCTCCACTGGTGGTGGTGCATTTCTCGAGGTGCTTGAGAGGAAGACACTGCCTGCCTTCGAGATTCTGTCTCGTCGCGCGGCTGAAGGGCACACCGCATGAAGCTGCAGGCTGTGCTGTGGGACGTGGACGGAACGATCGCGGAGACAGAGCGTGACGGCCATCGAATCGCATTCAATCTCGCGTTTGAGGCTCACGGACTCCCCTGGCAGTGGAGCGTTGAGCGGTATGGCGAATTGCTTCTAGTAACCGGCGGCCGTGAGCGACTGTTACACGACATGGCCACCCGCTCCGATGCTCCAAGCATGACTGGCGAGCGCGACGCCCTGGCAAGTAGCCTGCATGTTCGCAAGAACGAGTTGTATGCCCAAATCATCCAGGCGCAAGGCATTCCGTTTCGCCCTGGCGTACAGAACCTCATGGAGGAGTGCCTTGCGCGCAACGTGCGCATGGCCATCACCACCACGACGAGCAGAAGCAATGTCGGTGCGCTGATGCGCACGCATCTTGGTGAGAGTTGGAAGAGTTGGTTTCCCGTGATGGTCTGTGGTGAAGACGTGGCACAAAAGAAGCCGAATCCTGAAGTCTATGTCCGGGCACTTCAGCTTCTCAAGCTCAATCCACTCGACACCTTGGCATTGGAAGACTCACCAGGGGGCGTGGCAGCCGCATGCGCAGCACAAATTCCTGTCGTCGTAACGCGCAGCGTTTACTTCGACAACTCAACCTTTGAGAGCGCGATCGCGATTGGACCCGGGCTGCACCAACGCACTGGCTGGCGGCCGTTGGCACCAGAAGCGCCATGCACCAACCACATCGGTCTTGATGATCTGCTCACTTGGCGTGACCGTATGGAACACACCTCGCAGTTTGAATGAGCAATGCGGTGCAAATGAACTGCAACCGACCCCTTTTCTTTAGCTCTGAATGGAGATCCCATGGCATTCGTTTCACTTCGCCAAGTCCTTGACCACGCAGCCGAGCACGGATACGGAGTACCTGCCTTCAACGTGAACAATTTGGAGCAAATCCAAGCGATCATGGAGGCAGCCGAGGAAACCGATGCCCCAGTGATTCTGCAGGCCTCCGCAGGAGCCCGCAAATACGCTGGAGAGGCCTACCTCAGGCACATGGTATTGGCAGCGGTCGAGGCACATCCGAACATCCCTGTGGTCCTGCACCAGGACCATGGA
The DNA here is from genome assembly GCF_018780385.1 of Hydrogenophaga sp. Classification (GTDB taxonomy): domain Bacteria; phylum Pseudomonadota; class Gammaproteobacteria; order Burkholderiales; family Burkholderiaceae_C; genus Hydrogenophaga. The sequence goes on from NZ_JADMJO010000095.1 coordinate 20,128, forward strand.
GCGTCGCCTGCCATCTGCCTTCAGTCAATCCGCTCGGGCTTCACCAGCGTGATGATGGACGGCTCCCTGCTTGAAGACGCGAAGACGCCCGCTGAGTATGACTACAACGTCGATGTGACGCGAAAGGTGTGCAGCATGGCGCACGCCATCGGTGTATCCGTCGAGGGCGAACTTGGTTGTCTCGGCTCATTGGAAACTGGAGAGGCAGGCGAGGAAGACGGTGTGGGCGCGGAGGGAAAACTCACCCACGACATGATGCTGACCGACCCAGAACAAGCGAAGGATTTTGTAGCCCGGACGGGTGTCGATGCATTGGCCATTGCAATCGGTACAAGCCACGGAGCCTACAAGTTCACGCGCAAACCCACTGGCGACATATTAGCAATAGACCGCATCGCCAGAATCCATGCAAGTGTGCCCAACACACATCTGGTGATGCACGGCTCATCCAGCGTACCGCAGGAATGGCTTCAGCTCATTCGCCAATATGGGGGAGATATCAAGGAGACCTACGGTGTGCCAGTGGAGGAAATCCAGCGTGGCATCCAGAGCGGTGTGCGTAAGATCAACATCGATACGGACATCCGCCTTGCAATGACCGGAGCAATGCGCAAGGTCTTCGCGGAAATGCCTAGCGAATTCGATCCTCGCAAGGCTTTTGCTGAGGCGCGAAAAGCGGCGCGCGGAATCGTCAAAGCGCGTTTTGAGGCGTTCGGCTGCGCTGGTCAAGGAACGAAGATCAAACCGGTCCCCTTGGAGGCCATGGTGAGGCGCTATGGGGGGTGACCTCGGTGTTCTCAACGCGCAGGTTGACCAGTTCGTCGGATCGGAAGCCGCGCCAGAACCCCAGCAGCATCAGACTGCGGTTGCGCGTGTGGCGCAGCAAGGCCGAGCGGTCACCAGATTGCTGCGCGTTGCCGATGGCGGCACCGAGCCACTGATCGACTTGTTGGAGCACCGCCAGTTCCAAGGGACGCGCGCGCTTCTCTGGCGCGGCGTGAACCGAGCGAATGCCTTTGAGGACTTGCCGCACCAAGGCCGATTTTGTGGGATCGGGAAAGCCTTGATCGGTGTGCCACCGAGACAGCGCCGCCAGCCGTAGGCTGTTGACGCCGACCGAAAACTGACCTAGAAGTCGAAGTGCCGACTGAAAATTGACCAGGGTGTTCCACTGACCTGCTGAAACTTTCAGCAGGGAAATTAGGTGATCACCATGGACATGATTGGCAAGGTCAGGCGCATGAAGTTGCGCGACCAACTCTCCCTGAGCGAGATATCCAAGCGCACCGGCTTGGCCCGAAACACGATCAAGAAATGGCTCAAGGCCCCCGGCGATGAGCCTCCGAAGTACGAGCGGCGCGTTGTCGAGTGCAAGCTCACGGCGTTCGAGGGCACGCTGAACCAAGCGCTGGCGGCCGATGCGCATCGGCCCAAGCAAAGCCGGCGCTCTGCACGTGCGCTGCTCTCCCAGATCCAGGCGCAGGGTTACCGGGGTGGCTACAGCGCGGTCACGGACTTCATCCGGTCGTGGAAGACGCGCTCTGATAGCAGTCCAGCCAAAGCTTTCGTGCCCTTGAGCTTTGAGTTGGGCGAGGCGTTCCAGTTTGACTGGAGCGATGAGGCGATGGTGGTGGGCGGCGTGTTCTACAACGTGCAGGTCGCGCATTTGAAGCTGTGTGCCAGCCGAGCGTTCTGGCTGGTGGCGTATCCCAGCCAGGGGCACGAGATGCTGTTTGATGCGCACACGCGCTCGTTCCAGGCGCTGGGCGGGGTGGCGCGGCGGGGCATCTACGACAACATGAAGACGCGGTGGACAAGATCAAGCGGGGCAAGGGGCGCATCGTCAACGCGCGCTTTGCGGCCATGTGCAATGCCTGCCACAGGGCCGAATCAGAACTGGAGCATGGACTTCGTACACGATCAGATGCTCGACGGACGGGCATTTCGGGTGCTCACGGTGATCGATCAGTGGAGTCGCGAGAGTGTGTCTCTAGAGGCCAACTTCCGGCTCACCGGCCGGTGCGTCGGCAAGGCCCTGGACGAGGCTGCACTGGAGCGGGGATGGCCCAAGGCGATCACCGTAGACAACGGCACGGAATTCACGTCCAAGGCACTCGATGAATGGGCCTGGCGCCGCGGTGTGAAGCTCGACTACACACGGCCTGGAAAGCCCACGGACAACGGGCTCATCGAGTCATTCAACGGTCGGCTGCGCGATGAGTTCCTGAACGTCAATGAGTTCATTACGATGCAGGACGCGCGGGAGAAATTGAAGGCTTGGCAGCATGACTACAACCATCACCGCCCGCATGGCTCACTCGGCCACCTGACCCCGAGTGAGTTCGTCAGAAAGAGGTCAGATCAACAGCTGGAAAGCCGCCCAACTCCAGTTTAGAAGTGACCGGATATGGGGGAGACGTCAAAAGCAACCGTACCTCTGGTTCTGAAAAGTCCGGAATTCGGGGGAGACGTCAGTTGTCCACCGTGATCGCCTTGTTCCATCATCGCTCCAGCGCGGCGGCCTCGTCCAGGACCTGATGCGCACAGTCAAGT
>NZ_JADMJO010000114.1 GCF_018780385.1 Hydrogenophaga sp.
TGCAGCGCCGCGTCCGCCGCCACGCCGGGCATGGGCACGCAGACGCAGACGATGGCCGAGCCCTTGATCTCGTCGGGCACGCCGATCACCGCCGCCTCTGACACCTTGCCGGTGCCGGTGAGCAGGGTTTCAATCTCCGACGGGCCGGTGCGCTTGCCTGAGACCTTGATCGTGTCGTCGCTGCGGCCGAGGATGTAGAACAAGCCGTCCGCATCGTGCATCGCAAAGTCGCCATGCACCCAGACGCCGGGCAGCGTGCGCCAGTAGCTGTCGAGGTAGCGCTCGTCGTCGCGCCACAGGCTCTTGGTGAAGCCGATGTTGGGGTTGCGCAGCACCAACTCGCCGACCTGGCCCGCGCCGACCGGCTGACCGTTGTCGTTCACGATGTCGACCCCGGCGCCAAGCCCGCGCGCGCCGAACGAGCCTGGTCGCAAGGGGTGGTGCAGGGTGCCGGTGAAGTTGCAGCCGCCCACCTCGGTGCCGCCGACAATGTTGAGGAACGGCAGACGCTCTTTGCAGATGTGCTTGAAGAACCAGCGCCAGGGCGCCTCGGTCCATGCCTCGCCACCGGAGCAGGTGATGCGCAATGCAGACAAGTCGTAGCTTTCGACCTCTGTGTCGCCGTAGCGCATCAGGCTGCGGATCAGCGTGGGCGCGACACCCAGATAGGTGACTTTGTGATCCTGCACCAGACGCCAGAAGCGTCCTGTGTCGGGGTAGTCGGGCGTGCCTTCGGCCACCAGCAGGCTGCCGCCGAAATAGCTCGGGATGCAGGCGCACATGGCACCCACCATCCAGCCCATGTCGCTCATGAAGAAGAAGCGGTCGCTCTGCTTGAAATCGGCGCAGATGTGCATGTCGCGCGTGACCATCGAGCCCAGGAAACTCACGTGGGTCCAGATGCAGCCCTTGGGCTTGCCGGTGGTGCCCGAGGTGTAGAGCAATACGGCGGGTGCCTCGGCGGCCATCTCGGCGGTCGGCATGTCACGGGGTTGGGCGGCGACCAGGCTGGCCCAGTCGTGGTCGCGTTCCGGCGTCATCGGGCATGGGGACGCTTCACCCAGGTGGCGCAGCACCACCACGTGCTGCACGCTGGGTACCTCGCGCAGGGCTTCGTCCAGCACCGACTTCATGACGCCGGGGGTGCCGCGTCTCCAGGTGCCATCCACCGTCAGCACCGCCTTGGCTTGTCCGTCGTTCAAACGGGCGACAATGGGTTGCGGCCCGAAGCCCGAAAACAAGGGCATCAACACGGCGCCGATCTTCAGGACCGCAAAGAACGCGACAAAGGTCTCCGGCAGGTTGGGCATGTACAGGCCGACCCTGTCGCCCCGAGCAATGCCCAGCGACTGCAACGCTCCGGCCAGGCGGCAAACCTCGGCATCAAACTCGCGGTAACTCAAGGACTTGCGGTTTTTCGGGTCTTCGCCCTCCCACACCAGGAAAGGCTGGTCCCACACCGGCGTTCCGCGGTGCCGGTCCAGGCAGTTCAGCACGATGTTGGTGGTACCGCCGACACACCAGCGCGCCCACTCGATGCCGCGCGAGGTGTCAAGCATCTGCGTGTAAGGTTGATAGAAGCGCATGTCGCAAAACTCGAACACCTCTTGCATCAACCAGGCCGGATCGGCATCGGCGCGAGCGCTCAGGTTCTCGAAGCTCGATTCGCCCACTTTGTGCAAGAAGGCGGTCAGGTTGGACCGCGCCATCAGTTCAGGAGCGGGCTTCCATTCAAACGGTTGTTTGGTAGAATTCATGCTGCCATCCTATCCGAACGTCGTATGGGAGTCCAGCGGTGCAAGTCTCACCGCGTCGTTTCTTCTCCGTAGCTCTACGCAGTCAGAAAGGCAGTCCGTCCGTGCATGTTGATGAAGCGATCCGCAGTCGAAAATCGGTCAGGCGGTTTCTACCCACGTCCGTTCCTTCCTCGGTTGTGCAGCACATTTTGAACGTGGCGGCGCGAGCCCCGAGTGGCAACAACGTGCAGCCGTGGAAGGTGTATGCGGTGGCGGGCGAGTCCCGGCAGCGTCTGTGCGATGCCTTCATTGAGGCGGCCACGCACGAGCCAGACCGCCACCAGCCTGAATACGCCTACTACCCCACCACCTGGGTCGAGCCCTACCTGGATCGTCGGCGGCGCTGCGGTTTTGGCCTGTATGCCAGCCTGGGCATCGCCCGCGACGATGCGGCGGCGCGCGCGCATCAGATGCTGCGCAACTACCTGTTCTTCGACGCGCCGGTGGGCCTGCTCGTCACGCTCGATCGCCGCCTGAACACCGGCAGCTTCATGGATCTGGGCATGTTCATCCAGAACATTCTGGTGGCCGCCCGCGCACAGGGCCTGCACACCTGTGCGCAGGCGGCGCTTGCTTGGTACCACAAAGTGGCGCGTGCCCAACTGCCTATCAGCGACCACGAAATCCTCGCTTGCGGCATCGCCCTGGGACACGAGGACCTGTCGGCCCCGGAGAACGCCTTCATCACCGAACGAACCGATGTGGAGACGTTTTCCAGCTTCCATGGTTTCGACGCGGCTCGCTGAGCTCACGCGCCAGCGATTGAACCTTTGATTCATTCCGACAAGCACACCCAAAGGAGCCGAGCGATGATTCTGCACACTGCTGAGACCTTGAAGCGTTACACCGAAAGCGGCCACTGGGGCCGGCGCACCCTGCTCGATTTGCTGCGCGAGACGGCGGCCAAGGCGCCGGAGCGGCCCGCCGTGGTCGACCCGGCTGATCGGCCTGATCTGACCGGAACAGCAGCACAGAACCTGAGCTATCGGGAGTTCGCCGCGGCCGTCGACGCCATCGCGACCGGGCTGCTGGACATGGGTTTGCGCAAGGATGAAATCGTCGTCGTGCAACTGCCCAACGTATGGGAACTGGTTGCCATGTTTCTTGCGGTCAGCCGCGCCGGCGGCGTGCTCTCGCCGATGCCGATTCAGTGGCGCGACAACGAGTTCCAGAATGTCAAGAAACTCACCGAGGCGCGCTTCTTCTTCGGGATGCGCGATTTCAAGGGTGCCGATCAACTCGCCATCGCCGAGAAGACCGGATTTGTCGCGCTGCCGATCGAGCGTATTGCCGAGATGGCGCGTGGTGCGGCCGACGTGGCCAGGCTCGACGCCATCGGTGTCGACGCCAACGACATTTTCAGCCTATGCTGGTCGTCCGGCACCGAAGCCCTTTCCAAGGGCTGCCCGATGTCTCACAACAACTGGCTCTTTCAGATGAACCTGATCCCGCTGACGGCCGGGCTGCACGAAGGGGACCGGGTGCTGGCGACCGCGCCGGTGGTCAACATGACCGGTGTGGCGACCTGGCTGGCTTCGCTGGCCATCGGGGGCACGACGCTCTTGCATCACCCGCTGAACATGCCGCTGCTTCTCAAGCAGTTGATGCATGACCAGGTGCATTTCACCCTGCTGGTGCCTGCCCTGCTGAACATGATCCTCAAGTTGCCCAACGTCGATCAGCTTGACTTCTCCAGCGTGCGCTGCATCGCCTCGGGTTCGGCGCAACCCTCGCGCTGGAGCATGGAGGAGTTCAAGCGGCGCTGGAACATCGAAATCCTGCACGCCTGGGGACAGACCGAAGGCACCGCGGTGTTTGCAGGGGCGCGAGACGTGCCCGATTTCGCCAAGCGGGCAGATCACTTTCCGTGGTGGGGTCGCCCGGGCGTCGAGTGGCCCTCGGACATCCAGGGTGTAGAGATGAAGCTGCTCGATGAGAGCGGTGCAGAATGCACGCAGCCCGGCCAGGTGGGCGAGCTGGTCTACCGCGGACCCAATGTGTTTGCTGGCTATTACCAGCGGCCGGACCTGGCGATAAGCACGTTCACCCCCGACGGCTTTTGCCGCACAGGTGACTTTTTCATCGTGCGGGACGTTCACCACATCGGTTTCTTTGACCGCAAGAAAGACATCATCATTCGCGGTGGCTTCAACGTTAGCGCAGCCGAGGTCGAGAACCTGGTTCTCACCCATCCCGGCGTGCAGGAGGTGGCGGCGGTGGCGGTGCCCGACGAGATCATGGGCGAGAAGACCTGTATCTTCGTCGTTCCGAAGGACAAGGCCCAGCCGCCGGCGCTGGAGGATATCGTCGGCCACCTGAAGCAGATCGGCGTGGCGGCTTACAAGCTGCCCGAGCGCATCGAGTACCTTGACGCCATCCCGCGCAACCCGGTAGGAAAAATCCTGAAGGCAGAACTGCGCAAGCACCTGCGCCCCGCGGCTGCCTGAGCCCACTCCGACCCACGAACCCAGTTATGGCAAACATCAAATCCGCACCCT
>NZ_JADMJO010000065.1 GCF_018780385.1 Hydrogenophaga sp.
TCTGGCACCTGGTGAACGCCTCGATGTGCTGTTCGATGCCGCCCAGGCACAACCCAGCGACACGGTGTTTCTGAAGAGCTTGTCGTTTGACCCGATGGAGAACGAAGGGGCTGCGGGCAACATGGGCGGCCCAGGCATGGGCCAGATGATGGTCGGCATGGGCTCGTCACGTTTGGCGCTGGGTCAGGCTTTCAACGTGCTTAAGCTGTCCGTGGTGTCCGGGGAGCGCATCACAGCCACACTGCCGGCAACGCTGTCCAGGATCCAGCCGCTGCGCATCGAAGGCGCTGTCGAGCGACAGATCGAACTGTCGATGCAAGCCATGCGCTTCCTCATCAACGGACGCACCTTCCGCATGGACGAGATCGCCTTCGATGTGAAGCAGGGTGCGGTGGAGATATGGCGCATCAGCAACCCGGCATTGGGCATGCCGCACCCGATGCATCTCCACGGGTTTTCGTTCCAGGTACTCGAACGCTTGAACAGCCCGCCCCAGTTGTCGGACATTGCGCGTTTTGGCAAGGGCAGAACTGTCAGTGACCTGGGCTGGAAAGACACCGTCCTCGTGTGGCCGGGTGAGACGGTGCGCATCGCAATCGACTTTTCGCACGATTTCCCAGGTGACCAGACTTACCTCTTTCATTGCCACAACCTTGAACATGAAGACGCGGGGATGATGATCAATTTCAGGGTGCTTACTGCGTGAGTCCCGAACGTCGGGATGAATCAGCAAGGCAGTTGGGAGTAGATTAAAAGACCGTCTGTATCTCTGTGATCTGCTCGCAGTCTCGCCGGCGATCACGTTCTAGACGGCCAGTCAAGTCTTCGGCCTAAACCCAGGCGCGGATTGCGGCATTGCTTTTGCCCGCTCCAATTCCCTGGTTGCTTCTGGCGATCATCGGCAGGTTAAAGCCGCTCAGATGGAGCAAGCCATACAGGAGCACGGATACGTGCCCGTTGTAGAGGACGAATCGGTTCCGGTCCGGCCACGTGGGATTTGCTGCGTTGTGAGACAAGTGGCCATTCCACAGCGCAACGGCCATCTCTGCCATTGCCAACGGAGCGCTGGGATGCCTCGAGTTGGCCTGCTGCACTGCGTCCATGGCCAGTGCCCGAAGGGCGTTGGCCAGCTCGTCACGCTGTCCGTTGTCGGGACGCACAACCCTGTCGTTTGAATTGGTACTCCGTGTCAATATTCCATTGGCGCCAACAGGCAGGTGTTCTTCGTCAGCGCCGACCGCTTTTCCAAAGCCTTTGACTACAAGGAACTCATCGACAAGGTTCGCATCTATGTGAGCCGTGCCCACTTCTGGGACATCACCGCCGTGAGCGCCCTTGACAAAGCCGTCATCAAGTTCCGCCGCTAGGGGCGGAGGTCGAGTTCATCGGCCTTAACGAGGCCAGTGCGACCATGGTGGACCATTTCAGCATCCACGACAAGGATGGCGCTGAAGATATGCTGATGGGCCACCGAAGCAGAACACCAGATGAACGACGGCAAAAAATACTGGCCTGTGTGGACCACTCGAAGTACGCCGAGAGAGTGGCAGACTACGCCACCTGAGCGGCCAAGCGGATGCAGACGCCCATGGAACTCCTTTGTTGTCTGAGGTGCTTGCGTCACTGGGCTATTGCACACTCACCGCAGGCCTCAGGCACTCAGTGCTTTGAAGGCCATTCGTGTGGACCCTTGATCAGCCAGCGCGTGGAACTGTCCACCAGAAGGTCGCTCCACATTCTGGAACCGACGTGGCACCAACTTCTCCGCCGTGCAATTCAACAACGCGCTGCACTACTGTAAGGCCAAGTCCCGTCCCAGCAACTTGATTACCGCCCAAGCGCACGAACGGCTTGAATAGCTCCTCTGCGCGTTCTGGATCGAAGCCGGGTCCATTGTCCTTGATCAGGAAACGCCACTTGTTCATGGCCTCGTCGACTGACAGTTTGATGCAAAGGTCTTCGCGATCTGCCCCGAACTTCAGGGCGTTGGAGAGTAGATTGATCACGACGTGGCGCATCAATCCCTCATCCGCCCACAGCGTGGGCAGGGATTCCACTTTGACCACCTCTTGTGCGAAGGGATATTGCAGCGCCAGCGAACGAACGCAATCGGCCACCAAAGCGCCCATGTCGACCTCCACCAGAATCGGCCTTGCACTCTCGGTTTTGGCCAGATTCAACAGATCGCTCACCATGGCGTTTGCCCGCAACGATTCTTGGCTGATGCGCTCCAACAAAGATTCCAGAGCGTCGTGGCGCCCCTTCTGATGGTCGGTCATCGCAAGCTGGGTGAGTCCTGTGATGTTGCGAACCGGTGCGCGCAAATCGTGCGACACCATGCCGGCAAATGACAGCAGTCCCCTGTTGATCTGCTGAAGCTGCTCGGTGCGCCGGCCCACTTCATGTTCCAGCGTCTCATTTAGCCGCTTGAGGGACTTCTGTGTTTCTATCCTCTCTGCCAGTTCACTGGCGACCAGTCTGGCGTCGAGCTGCAGAATCAGTGTCATAAGCACCACAAAGATGACCCCGAGCGGTATCCTGAGTAGGTCGCGGATATCAACGAGCGGCAGGCCGGCTGCGATACCGATCCAGACTGCGACGGGGAAGGTGCCGAGCGCTAGCCCAAGCATCGTCGACCGGCCCACCCCTCCCCGAGCACCATTGGGCGCGATGAAGTACGACCAAGCTGCGAGGCCGCCCAGTCCTACGCCGTTGACGACAGGGGCATAGTGTTGGTTTGGTCCGAACAATACCGGAAAGGCCAGCACTGCGCTGTACCCTGCCACCAAGTAGGCCCAGAAAACATAGAACGACTGGTTCTGAGGCCGGTATATGGCCACCACTCCGGCGGCTATTGCGGCAAACACCGGCGGACCAATAAGCGTTTGTGCCAAACCCAGTGACGTGGGGGCTGCCTCGGTGACGTTGGCGACTACCAGCACCGCAGCAAGCAAGCAACCAAAGACCAGCGCTGCGCCCGCCAACCATCGTGCTGCGGTGGACCGACGACTGGCTGACTCCATTAGAAACATGAAACCCAGCAACCCTACGAACATCGCCAAAATCATCCGTGGATCGCGGGCTAAGTTCACAAGAATCAGGTCCATTTTTCAGCTTCTCCAGAGTATCCACAGTACGGCTTGCGCAGCTTTGTTTGATGGCGTTTTGGCCCGCTGATCAAGGCCATCCCATGCATGCAGCTCCAGCTCCCGCCCCACCTCGTCCGCTGAGGACCCACCCTCAATGACCAAGTCGCAGGCGTTTTCGCTCTTGGTTCGTTGCCGTGGGCTCGAGCCTGCGTTCGGCTTCAGAGCTGGTCGAAGTCGATGAAGAGTCAATATCGCGACTGGTCTCGCAATCTGTTGGTGCCGATGGAATATTGACGGTCAGTTTTCGGTCGGCGTCAACAGGGTGGTGGCGCAGCATGGGGAGAATTGCAGGAAATTCGCCAAAACCACTTCCCCCACCTCCGCCAGCACCGTGAGTTTTAGCGCAGTTCTGTGGCCAAACATCCATGTGCTGAACAAGGAACAAGAAATGGGTGGCCGCTGACCATGACGCTTGCCGATGTGGAGAGCAAGTGGGTGGGTGCGAGGGCCCAGCGTGTCAACGCTGCCTTTGAAAAGGCCAAGCGCAATTCGTCCTGTGTGTTTTTCATTGACGAAATCGACTCCCTCATGTCCGAGCGTTCCAATGCTGGATCTGGTGTGGCCGAGACGCAGAACAACGGAGTGGTCAACGCTCTGCTCACGCTGATGGTCGACCTGCGCAAATCCAAAGTGATCCTCGTGGCCGCCACCAACTACAAGGACCGCCTGGACAGTGCCGGCGCACGCGAAGGCCGCTTCGATTTTAAGATCGAGATCACCACCCCCGACCTCGAAGCCCGCGTGGGCCTGTTCAAGAAGGGTCTGCTGATGAACGTGCCCCATATCAAGGCAGCGCCCGATGTGGTCGAAATGGTGGCTCAGCGCTGGAACGGCTTCTCCGCCAAACGCATCCTGACCGTCACCGAGGAACTTCCCTCGTACCTGAAGCGCAACGAACTGCGCACGCTGGGGTTCGATGAGTTCATGGGTGCGCGGCGCTCCATCCAGGGCCGCAAGGGCGTGAGCTGGAAAACGTCAAGCCCCTGAGCGAACTGGTGTTCTCCCCCAACTCCCCCGAAATGATCGTCATACTCATTGGTCGTCCCTGAAGAATCCCCGGAGCCCGCATAAACACTGGACTTTCGGGTGATTG
>NZ_JADMJO010000087.1 GCF_018780385.1 Hydrogenophaga sp.
CTTGGGGCTGCACTGGTTTCGACGTGGGTTCGGACGCGCAGCAGGGCATGTCGAGGTTCTGTCACCTCGTAAAGCAACAGAAAAAAACCAACTGCAAACGACGAACGTTTCGCACTCGCCGCTTAATCAGCGGTGAGCCTTGCAACAGCAGGCCGATGGGCTGGGCAAGGGGGTCGCAAGACCTCCCGGCTGCAAGGATAATTTCATCGGCTGGCTTTGCGTCGGGCACCTTGACGCAGGGCGAGACTCAAGGATGCTGGTTTCCCGTTTAGCGTGCCACTGCGCGACTCGGGCGGCGAGACTCAAATCAGACGGCTACACATGTAGAACTGCTCGAAGAAGGCTTGCGGACGGGGGTTCAAATCCCCCCAGCTCCACCATACGACCTGATCAAGGCCGCTAACCACCCACGTTAGCGGCCTTTTCATTTTTTATTTCACTGCGTGTTCCAGCGTGAGAGACAAGGGGATGACCTGTTTGCTGGGCGCAGCACCCCGATGCCGCTGACCAGACAGTACATGGCCATCTAGATCCTGGTGACGAAGATGGTCGCTTGTAGAGCAGCGACAATCTCCGCACCATGATGCAATTGCAGGACATTCTTTTTTCACAAGGTTTCGGTACCCGACGAATCTGTTGCGGGCTCATTCAGCAGGGGCTGGTGAAGGTGGAAGAGGGGACGGGCTTGCATGCATGTATCGATCCCACCGCCACGTTTGTCGAGGACGGTTTGGTGTTTCAGGTCCAGGGAGAGGCCTGGGCGTACCACGAGCGGGCCTACCTCATGGTTCACAAGCCTGCCGGCTACGAGTGTTCACAAAAACCCAGCACCTATCCGAGCGTTTACACCCTGTTGCCCGGCCCGCTGCGAGCACGTGGCGGGGGAGCGGCTGCAGGCGTGCAGGCGGTGGGGCGTCTTGATCAGGACACCACGGGTCTGTTGTTGATGTCGGATGACGGCAAGTTCATCCACCGGTTGACCTCTCCCCGTCATCATGTGCCCAAGGTATACGAGGTGCAGGTCAAGCATCCCCTGGATGAACAGCAGGTGAATCGACTGCTGGAGGGTGTGGTTCTGGACGACGATCCCAAGCCCGTGAAGGCTCAATCATGTTCCGCTGAGAGTGAGTTTCACCTGAAGCTGACGCTGACCGAGGGCAAGTACCACCAGGTCAAGCGCATGGTGGCTGCGGTGGGCAACAGGGTTGAGGCCCTGCATCGGTCGTCGGTGGGGGTGCTTTCGCTAACCGGTGATTTGATGCCCGGTCGCTGGCGCTGGCTGAGCCGGGAAGAAGTCGCGTCGCTCACGCAAAAGGCCCCTGGCTGAACCCTCGCCGCATCTCAGAGGAGATCGCCCTTGCGGCTGTCGAGGGGCATCAGGAAAGAATTCTCTTGCCACTGAGAGTTGAAGTCGCTTCGTGGCTCGCCCGTGGTGCTGTTGGGCCAAGTGGAAAGCGGGGAGAAGTCGCTGGCGCGGGTGCTTCGTTGGCGGGTCAACACTGTGCGCAGATTGGCCTGTGCGGCAATGATGGCGCGCTCTTCCATTTCGCGCTCGCGCATCGACTGGCTCAGCGCTGATTCGCCCAAGAACTCGGCGCGAATTTCGGCCACGGTGGGAAGGCTGTTGGAGCGAACCACCCAGTAGGGCAGGCCGCACTGGGTCAGCAAAGAGTGTTTGAGTGCCCGCGTGCTGCGTGGAAGGCCCGCACTGCCGGGGACATCAAGGCAACCGAGCACCCGGCCGTCGGAGCGGCACACGGTGAACGTGCAATACACGCTGCCCAGCAACTTGTACCATTCCATGCCTTGTTCCCGGTCACGGGGCAGAGTGAAGCGCGTCACCGGAAGCTTGATCATCACATGATGATCGTAAAAAGCTCGCGCCAGCCAATGCCAGACCCTGGCTTCTTCGCTGTTGGCCAGCGCGCGGGTACTCAAGGGCCAGTGTTTCGGAATGCGCCTTCGCTGCCTGGCCTGCCGATCGGTCCACATGCGATGCAGCAGAGCGCCCAGCGCCAGCAAAGCGGGCACCAGCACTGCAAGCAGCCATGGGTTGGTCCAGTCGGTCATGAGGATGGGAAGGTGTTCGTCTATCTGTATCAAAGTGTATGCAGTTGTCGCCAGCCGTGGGGAGTCTGCAAAATCGATACACGAAGAAGGTGTGAATTTCTTGGGGTTTGCGCACCGTTTGATGGGCTATTTGGTCCACATTACACACCCAGACTGATTGTGCACACTGCTGGACATTCGTACATCCTAAATAGTGGGTAACTTCGATACGTCTCTAAATAAGGCAGCTTAAAAAGCCTTGTACGGCTTCGGTGAGGCGATCGGGCTGATCTCGGTGGGGGCTGTGTCCGCACTGGGCAAGCTCCAGCCTGACGGCGCCGGCGATCGCTGTTTCAATCGACGTCACTTGCTCCAGGGAGCCGTACTCGTCATCCACGCCTTGCACCAGGAGCAGCGGTGCGGCAATGGACCGTATTTCCTCCCTGATGTCGAATGCGCGGAATGCCTGGCTGAGCCAGACGTCGTTCCACTGCCAGAAGGCGTTGTCGACGTCTCGATGGTGGCGGGCCAGCCGTTGCCGCAGGCCTCCCGCGGACTGTGGCTCGGCCTGAAACAGCGTTTTGGCCTGCGCGATAGCCGTCAACGACATTTCTTCCACGAACACATGGGGTGCCAGCGCTACACAGGCAGCCACGTCATGGTGGGCGGCGTGCAGCAATGCAATGGTGGCCCCGTCGGAGTGTCCGACCAGAACCGGGCGGACGATACCCAGCTGCCGGAGTACCTGTGGCAACACCTCCTTGGCCTCCAGATGCATGTAGTCGGGCTCGTGGCGCCCGATGTGCCATGGTCCGCTGCGGCGCGGAGGGCCCCTCACGTCCTCCACCGGGTCGGATTCTCCGTAACCGCGTCTTGAATACATCCAGCCCGCGCGACCCGTCGCGGCGCACAGTTCGGCAGGCCATAGCCACCCTCGCTGCTGCCAGAGAGATACGCTTCCCAGGCCCTCATGCAGAAAGACGAGTGGGGCCTTGTCGGTTGGGCCCTGAATGTGAGCCACCTCGAGTCCCACGCCTGAAATCACGATGCGATTCATCGTTCGGATGTTAGCCCCGGAGCTTCGGTAGAGCTGTCTTCAACGCGATCGACTCTCCCCTTGCGGCACGTCGATACACGGTGTCCCGGGCCCGGCCTGTGCCGTGGATTGGTTGTATTCTCGTGCGATGACTTTGTTGTTCGATTCTTTCTGGCGGGCCGTTGCGTACTGCGTCCACCCCAGGGTGATCGCCCTGTCCTTTCTTCCGTTGATCTTGATGGTCGTCCTGTCATTCGGCCTGGGCTACTTTTTCTGGGAAGGTGCTGTGGCCTCGGTGGGCGCCTGGCTGGCGTCGTTCGAGCTGGTGGAAACGTTGCTGGCCTGGATGGACCAGATCGGGATGGGTCCGCTCAGGGGCGTGTTTGCGCCGCTGCTGGTGTTGGTGTTGGCCACGCCCGTCATCGTGTTGTTGTGTCTGTTGCTGGTGGCGATGTTCATGACGCCGGCGATGGTGGACCTGGTGGGCCAGCGTCGCTTTGCCAGCCTGGAGCGCAAACACGGTGGGTCGCTGGTGATCAGTGTGCTGTGGTCATTGGGCTCCACACTGCTGGCCATCGTTGCGCTGGTGATTTCCCTGCCTTTGTGGCTGGTACCCCCCTTGGTGCTGATCCTGCCGCCTTTGATCTGGGGTTGGCTCACGTACCGCGTTTTTGCGTTTGACGCGTTGGCCACGCATGCCAGCAGTGACGAGCGCAAATCCATCTTGAAAGAACACCGCGGCAGCCTGCTGCTCATGGGTGTGCTCAGCGGTTATTTGGGCGCAGCCCCCACGCTGTTGTGGGCTTCTGGCGCCATGTTCATTGCCATGGCGCCGCTGTTGGTGCCGCTGGCCATCTGGATCTACACGCTGGTATTTGCCTTTGCCTCGCTCTGGTTTGCCCACTTCGCACTCGCGGCGCTGCAGCGCCTGCGCGCCGTGGTGCCGGTGGAGGTGCTGGATGCCGATTCCGAACGTGTTCGCCCTTCTGACGCCCGCGCCGACACGCCGCAAGTCCGCGGGCCAGATCAGACCGGTGCGACGTGACCTTTCCTTTCTTTTTTGTGTTGAGCACCTCATGACGCCAGCCATCGGCCTGATCATCATCGGCGACGAAATCCTCTCGGGAAAGCGCGCGGACAAACACCTGTCCAAGGTCATCGAGCTGTTGAACGCGCGAGGCATGTCGCTGTCCTGGGCTCGGTTCGTGGGCGACGACCGCCAGAGCATCACGGCCAATTTGCGAGACGCGTTCGCTCAGCCGGGCATCGTTTTTTCATGTGGCGGCATCGGGGCCACTCCTGACGATCACACCCGCCAGTGTGCTGCCGCTGCGCTGGGAGTCGAACTGGTCTTGCATCCCGAAGCCAAGATGCTGATCGAGTCGCGCATGCGGGATGTGGCGGCTGAGCAGGGTCAGGTTTTCGACCCCCAGCGTGCGGACAACGTGCACCGCTACAACATGGGCGTGTTCCCGCTGGGTTCGGCCATCATCCAGAATCCGTACAACAAGATCCCCGGGTTCAGTTGCACCGGCGCAGGGGGAGGGCAGGTTCACTTCGTGCCAGGTTTTCCAGTCATGGCATGGCCGATGATCGAGTGGGTGTTGGACCATCCCTACGCTCACCTGCACCACCAAGGTTCCTCGCTGGAGCGCTCGGTGATCGTGATGGGAGCCATGGAGGCAACGCTGACGCCGTTGATGGAGCGGATTGAACGTGAGTATCCGGTCAAGGTGTTCAGCCTGCCCAGCGTGGATCATCCCGAGTTCGGGCGCCACATCGAACTGGGCGTCAAGGGGGGCACTGGCGCGGTTGCAGACGCCTTTGCCAGCCTGCTTGCTGGCCTGCATCAACACGGGGCCGAGTTGGGCCCAGAGATGGTGCGAGAGTGATTGCGCATTGTTGGTGCATTCGAAAGTTGCACCAAAATAGTGCCTATCGCCCGCTTGTCGGTCCAAGCTTCGCGCTGAAGGCTGAAAACCCCTCGTCAACGCTTTGTCGCGAACCTTTGTGGCGCATGGCCTGCGCCATAATCCCCGGGCGTTTGGAGGCAGATGCCCCGTTCAGGTGAACCCGGGTTGCGTTTGGCACAAATACTGCTTCATTCCCAAGTCGATTTTCATTTTTCACTCACCAGCTACAGGAGTATTTGATGGCCAAGACCGTCGCAGACGTGATGCAAATGGTGAAAGACAACGAAGTGAAATTCGTTGACTTCCGTTTCACCGACACCCGGGGCAAAGAGCAGCACGTCACCGTGCCTGTGTCCCACTTCGACGAAGACAAGTTCACCTCGGGCCACGCGTTCGACGGCTCTTCGGTTGCTGGCTGGAAAGGCATTGAAGCCTCGGACATGCAGCTCATGCCCGACTCCAACACGGCCAACATCGATCCATTCTTCGAAGAAACCACGCTGTTCCTGCAGTGCGACGTGATCGAACCGGGTGACGGCAAGGCCTACGACCGCGATCCGCGCTCCATCGCCAAGCGTGCCGAGGCCTACCTCAAGGCCTCCGGCCTGGGTGACACCGCCTTCTTCGGACCTGAGCCTGAATTTTTCATCTTCGACGGCGTGCGCTGGAGCAACGAACCCGGTCGCGTGATGTGCGAGATCGACGAATACGAAGCCCCATGGAACAGCGGTGCCAAGCTCGAAGGCGGTAACCGTGGCCACCGTCCCACCGTCAAAGGCGGCTACTTCCCCGTGCCCCCGGTCGACAGCACGCAAGACATGCGGGCCGAGATGTCCCTGATCCTGGAATCGCTGGGCATCCCGGTCGAGGTGTTCCACCACGAAGTGGCGGGCGCTGGCCAGAACGAAATCGGCACCCGGTTCAGCACGCTCGTGGAGCGCGCCGACTGGACGCAGGTGCTCAAGTACGTGGTGTGGAACGTGGCCAATGCCTACGGCAAGACCGCCACCTTCATGCCCAAGCCCTACGCCGGTGACAACGGCTCCGGCATGCACGTTCACCAGTCGATCTGGAAAGACGGCAAGAACCTGTTTGCTGGCGACGGCTATGCCGGCCTGAGCGATTTCGCCCTGTATTACATCGGCGGCATCATCAAGCACGCCCGTGCGCTCAATGCCATCACCAACCCCGGCACCAACTCGTACAAGCGCCTGGTGCCCGGCTTTGAAGCCCCTGTGAAGCTGGCCTACTCGGCCCGCAACCGCTCTGCCTCGATCCGCATTCCGTATGTGGCGAACCCTAAGGGCCGCCGCATCGAAGCGCGTTTCCCCGATCCTTCGGCCAACCCTTACCTGTGCTTCTCGGCGCTGATGATGGCCGGTCTGGATGGCGTGGAGAACAAGATCCACCCGGGCGAAGCCGCCACGAAGGATCTGTACCACCTGCCGCCCGAAGAAGACAAGTTGGTGCCCACCGTGTGCCACAGCCTCGACCAGGCGCTGGAGTATCTTGACAACGACCGCGGCTTCCTGACCAAGGGCGGTGTGTTCACCGATTCCATGCTGGATGCCTACATCGAGCTGAAGATGGGCGAAGTCACGCGTTTCCGCATGGCACCGCATCCGGTCGAGTTCGACATGTACTACAGCCTGTGATGGATCGCCCGGCCTGGCCGGGCGACCATGCAGACGAGGGACGGCGCAAGCCGTCCCTTTTTGTTTTGGAGCGACATCTGGCCCTGTCAACGGGGTCGGCGGCGGCACTTTTCAAAGGGTTTTCCGTCATACTGATTCGCGATGAACGGCGCCAGTCTTTGCCGTGTCGACCCAACGGAGACCTTGTGCCCATGTCCGCTCTGCATTTCTCTTTTGTTCCATCCCTCGTCGCAGGCGCTGTGGCCCTGTGCAGCCTGCAAGCCCAGGCCCAGGAACGCATCTACCGCTGCGGCAACGAATACACCAACAACGCCCAGGTGGCCAAGAGCCGCAACTGCACCCCGATGGAGGGTGGGAACATCACGATCGTGGAAGGCACCAAACCCACGCCCGTTGCCCGCTCCACACCGGCTGCCGCCCCGCGCAACGGCAACGATCGTGTCGATCCCAATGCACAGCGCGCACGGGACAGCGATGCCAAGGCCATTCTGGAAGCCGAGTTGCGCAAGGCCGAGGAGCGGCTGGCGCAGGCGCGAAAGGAATACGCCAATGGTGAGCCCGAAAAGCAGGGCATCGAGTCGCGCAACTACCAGCGCTATCTGGACCGGGTGGCCGAGCTCAAGGCCGCGGTGACGCGCGCCGAAAGCGATGTCGCTGGTCTCCAGCGGGAGCTGGGCCGGCTGCCTGCCGCGTCGGGCAATGCCGCAAGATGAGCGGCTTGAAAAAGACACCACCGCCATCTCCCATCAAACGCCGGGCGCCGCCGAAGCGGCCCGCTGCCTCGGCGGGGCGTTTTCAATCGCTGGACCTGTTGGCCACCCTGGTTGCGGTGGTCGATGCCGATGGGCATGTGCTGTATGCGAACGCGGCGCTTGAAGATGCGCTGGGTACTTCCCGACGCAGCATTGCCAACACCCTGTTTCAAGACTGCTTCACCGAGCCCGCGTTGCTGGAGAACGCCCTCAGTGGCGCCCGAGGCAACGAGTTTGCGGCCTTGCGCTACGACGCCTGGCTCAAGCGTGTGAGCCATGAAGCCTTGCCGGTGCATGTGGTGGTGGCCCAAACCGAGAGCAAGGGTGAGGTGGTGGTGGAGTTGTTGCCGCTGGAGCAACAGGCCCGACAGGAGCGCGAGGAGCGCCTGATCGATCAGGCCCAAGCCAACAAGGAACTCATTCGCAACCTTGCGCACGAGATCAAGAACCCGCTGGGCGGGATTCGCGGCGCCGCGCAATTGCTGCAGATGGAGCTCGATTCGCGCGAACTCATCGAATACACACAGGTCATCATTCATGAGGCTGATCGGCTGCAGTCGCTGGTCGATCGCCTGCTCGCGCCGCACCGCCGACCGCACGTGGTGGGTGACGTGAATATCCACGAGGTTTGTGAGCGGGTGCGCTCGCTCATCCTGGCCGAGTTCCCCAAGGGGCTGCGCGTGGTGCGCGACTACGACGCTTCCATTCCCGAGTTCCGTGGCGACCGCGAGCAGCTCATCCAGGCCGTGCTCAACATCGCGCACAACGCGGCGCAAGCGCTGGCCGAACGCATGGCGGCGGGTGACGCGAAGATCATTTTCAAGACGCGTGTGGGTCGGCAAGTGACGTTTGGCAAGCAGCGCTATCGCCTGGCATTGGAATTGCATGTCATCGACAACGGGCCTGGCGTACCAGACTCGATCAAGGACCGCATCTTTTTCCCGCTTGTGTCGGGACGCGATGGCGGCTCCGGCCTGGGGCTCACGCTGGCACAAACTTTTGTTCAGCAGCACCATGGATTGATCGAGTGTGAGAGCGTGCCGGGATGCACGGACTTCAAGATCCTGATCCCCTTGCCCTAGAACCGACAAACCATTGCCGAGCGCTGCGCCACAAGAAGGGACGACACCAACATGAAGCCGATCTGGATAGTGGACGACGATCAATCGATCCGCTTCGTGCTCGAAAAAGCGCTGTTGCGCGAGAACCTGCCCACACGCAGCTTCACCAATCCGCAGGACGTGCTCAAGGCCTTGACGGACACACCCGAAAGCGAAGGCCCGCAGATCCTGGTGAGCGACATCCGCATGCCTGGTGGCTCTGGTCTGGAGCTGCTGGAGAAGGTCAAGGAGATGCTGCCCGGCCTGCCGGTGATCATCATGACCGCCTTCTCTGATCTCGACAGTGCGGTTTCTGCCTTTCAAGGCGGGGCTTTTGAGTACCTGCCTAAGCCGTTCGACCTGCCGAAGGCGGTGGAGCTGATCCGCCGCGCGGTGGAAGAGAGCCAGCGCGAGGAGGTGGCTGAAGAGCGCATGACCGCCGCGCCCGAGATGCTCGGACAGGCACCGGCCATGCAGGACGTGTTTCGCGCCATCGGGCGTTTGAGCCAGAGCCAGGTCACGGTGCTGATCACCGGTGAATCGGGTTCGGGCAAAGAGTTGGTGGCCCGTGCCTTGCACAAACATTCGCCGCGCGCCGCAGGCCCGTTCGTGGCCATCAACACCGCCGCCATTCCGAAGGACTTGCTGGAGTCCGAACTGTTCGGCCATGAGCGGGGTGCCTTCACCGGTGCGCAGACCATGCGCCGTGGCCGCTTCGAGCAGGCCGATGGCGGCACGCTGTTTCTCGACGAGATTGGCGACATGCCGTTTGACCTGCAGACGCGCTTGCTGCGGGTGTTGTCCGACGGGCACTTCTACCGCGTGGGTGGCCACAGCGCCGTGCGCGCCAACGTGCGCGTGATCGCCGCCACACACCAGAACCTGGAGCAGCGCGTCAAGGAAGGCGTGTTCCGCGAGGATTTGTTCCATCGGCTCAATGTGATCCGCCTGCGCCTGCCCGCCTTGCGCGAGCGCCGCGAAGACGTGCCCATGCTCACGCGCTTCTTCCTGCAGCAAAGCGCCAAACAACTGGGTGTGGAGCCCAAGCGCATTTCAGAGTCGGCCATCCGGCTGTTGGGCACGTTCGACTTTCCCGGCAACGTGCGGCAGCTGGAGAACGTGTGTCACTGGCTGACCGTGATGGCGCCCGCCCAGATGATCGAACTCAAGGACCTGCCACCCGAGGTGCTGGCCATGGCGGGAACGTCGGTGGCGGCTTTGGCGGCACTGCCAGACGCCCTGGCCACGCCCACCGCAGCGGCGCCGTTTGCAGCCGCTGCACCGCCCGTGGCGTTCTCGGAGTCGCTGCACATGGGCTCACCCGCATTCGCGGCGCCCGAACAGGCGCCCGTGCCTGATGCCTTGCCGACGGCATCGGTGCCGGCCTGGGAAACCGGCCTGCAGGCCGAGGCGTTGGCGTTGCTCGAAGAAGGACGCACCGACGTGTGGGACGTGCTCACCCGCCGCTTCGAGACCAAACTGATTCAGACGGCGCTGGTCAATACGCGGGGCCGCCGCATCGAGGCTGCGCACAAGTTGGGTATCGGGCGCAACACGATCACCCGGAAGATCCAGGAGCTCAATCTAGAGTGACCACCACCGGCGCATGGTCGCTGGGCTGCTGGTTCTTGCGGGGCGCTCGGTCGATGGTGCAGGCCTTCACGCCGTCGCGCAGCGCTTCGCTCACCAGAATGTGGTCGATGCGCAGCCCGCGGTTTTTCTGGAAACCCAGCATGCGGTAGTCCCACCATGAGTAGCTCTTCTCGGGCTGCTCGAACATTCGGTAGGCGTCGGTCAGGCCCAGTTGCAGCAAGGCCTGGAAGTGCGCGCGTTCTTCCACCGTGTGGTGAATGGTGTCCTTCAGGCCCACCGGGTCGAACGAGTCGCGGTCCTCCGGCGCCACGTTGAAATCACCCATCAGCACCAGCCGCGAATGCACTTTCAACTCGTCCACCAGCCAGCGGTGCAGCGCCTCCAGCCAGCGCAGCTTGTAGGCAAACTTTTCCGAACCGGGTTCCTGCCCGTTGACGAAATAGCAGTTCACCAGTCGCAGTGGGCCGTCGGGCGTGTCCAGCGTGGCGGCGATCACGCGCGACTGGTCGTCTGCGTGCATCGGGATGTTGCGCACCACATCGGTCACCGGGGTACGGCTCAGGATGGCCACGCCGTTGTAGGTCTTCTGGCCGAAGACCGCAGCGTGGTACCCGGCTTCTTTCAATGCATCGTAGGGAAACTTCTCGTCCACCAGCTTGAGCTCTTGCAAGCCGAGTGCATCGACAGGGTTGGCAGCGAGCCAGTCCAGCACCTGGGGCAGGCGCACAGTGAGGGAGTTGATGTTCCAGGTGGCGAGTTGCATGAGAGGGTCCTTGTTACCAGCGCAGGGCGCAGCGGTCGCCACTCGCGCGGCGTTCGATCATGACGGCGCACAGGCCCGGCACGGTGGGGGCGAGTTGCGCGCGAATGAAGCTGCAGAGGTTTTCCAGCGTGGGAATGCCCAAGTCCGCCACCTCGTCGAGGAAGTGGTGGTCCAGTTGCTCGCGGACGCGGGCAATCGCGGCGCGCAGCAGCGCCAGATCGATCACCATGCCAGCAGCGTCGGGGGTGCCGCGCACGGTCACCTCGGCCTCGTAGGTGTGGCCGTGCACGCGGCGGCTGCCTTCGGTTTCCACCGTTCGGCGCAGCGTGTGCGCGGCCTCGAAAAAGAAGCGCTGTGACAGCTCGTGCTGCGCGGCGGGTGCGTTGTTCATGGAATGTCCAGGATCTTGTGGGTTTGCAGTGACAGGCGCCAGCGCGGGTGCTGCTGGCAGAAGTCGATGGCGCTGCGCGTGTTGGCGGCGCGCTGAGGTCCGTCCATGGGTTGCAGCAGCCAGTGGTCGAACTGCAGGTCGCACAAGGCCTGCACCGTTTGGGGCAGCAAGGTCGCTTGCGGCCATACCAGCTTGAGTTCGTGGCCGCTGCGCTGCACCCAGTCGGCGCCAGCCTTGGGGCTCACGCAGATCCAGTCGATGCCCGATGGCACGGGCAGCGTGCCGTTGGTCTCCACCGCGATCTCGAAGTCCAGCGCGTGCAACGCGTCGATCAGCTCGGCGTCCACCTGCAGCAGCGGCTCGCCGCCGGTGAGCACGATGTAGCGGTGGCCTTGGCTCTCCGGCCACAGCGACGCCGCCAGCGCGGCGAGCTGGCCTGCTGTTGCGAACTTGCCGCCGCGCACGCCATCGGTGCCCACGAAGTCGGTGTCGCAGAACCGGCAGACGGCGCGTTCGCGGTCTTCCTCACGCCCGCTCCACAGGTTGCAGCCGGCGAAGCGGCAGAACACCGCAGGCCGGCCCGCGCGAAGACCCTCGCCCTGCAGCGTGTAGAACACTTCCTTGACCGCGTAGCTCATGGCAGGTCTCTCAAGCGTTTCAGCGTGACGAAGGCGTAGGGCAGGCCACTGGCGGCCACGTGGGTCTCGCGTGCGGTCTCGCGCCAGTCCGGGCCGAAGGTGGGAGCAAAGGCGTCGCCCTCGAAGTCCTGCGCGATCTCGGTGACCACCGCCGAGTCGGCCAGGTGCAGCGCGGCGGCGTAGATTTGCGCGCCACCGATCACCCAGGCGTCGGCACCGGGTGAGCAGAGCGCCATGGCTGCTTCCAGCGAGCTTGCGCGCGCTGCGCCAGCTGCTTGCCATTGCGGGTCGCGCGTGACGACGATGTTGAGCCGGCCGGGCAGGGGCCTGAATTTCGGTGGCAGCGAATCCCATGTCTTGCGGCCCATGATCACCGGGCAACCCAGTGTGGTGCGCTTGAAGTGGGCCATGTCCTCCGGCAGGTGCCAGGGCAGGGCGTTGTTCTTGCCGATCACGCCGTTGGCGGCGCGCGCAAAAATGAGGTGAAGTCGGGGGTTGGGCAGTGCGGTGGCTGGCATGCCGCTATTGTGCCGCCGGCCCCGACGCAGCCGCAGCGGAGCGTGAGGGCAGCAGCACGCTGGCAATCGCCATCATCACGAAGCCAATGGCCACCCAGTCCTGCCAGTGCGGCACCTCGCCCACGATGAGAGTGGCGCTCAGCGTGCCCACGAGCGGGATCGCCATGACACTCATGGCGCTGGTGGCCGGGGGCAGGTCGCGTGCCATGCCAAACCAGATCAGCTGTGCAACGCCGTAGTTGATGAACACGCCGTACACCAGACTGATCCACAGAGGGATGGAGAAGGTGGATGGTGTGGGCACCGGCTCCAGTGCAAGCGCCAGCGCCCACACCACCGCGCTGCCCAGCAGCAGCATCCAGACCGTGACGACCATGGGCGACAGCGTGAAGTGCGCCCGGCGAAACATCAAGGTGCCCAGGCCCCAGCAGAACGCTGCGCCCAGCATCCACGCGATACCCACCGGCCGCCCGCTCAGGCTTTGCAGCTCGTGCCACAGCAGCAGGCCGATGGCCATGCCCGCGCACACCACCGCCACACGCACACGCGGCGTGATGCGCTCGCCAAAGAAGGCCGCACCGATCAGCACGGTGAAGATCGGCATGGTGAAGCCCAGGATGGCCGCGCGGCCAGAGGCCAGCTCTTTCACGCCGAAGATGGACAGCGTGTGCCAGCCCAGCACGTTGGGCAGACCCAGCCAGGCGATGGTGGCCCACTCCGCGCGGGCCGGCCACATGCGCTCGCCGCGGCGGGCCACATAGGCAAAGAGCCAGAGCGCGCCCAGCAGCATGGTGCTGGCGCGAAAGTACAAGGGTGAGAGCTCCTGCAGCGAGAGCTTCATCATG
This sequence comes from Hydrogenophaga sp., assembly GCF_018780385.1. Classification (GTDB taxonomy): domain Bacteria; phylum Pseudomonadota; class Gammaproteobacteria; order Burkholderiales; family Burkholderiaceae_C; genus Hydrogenophaga. Next base: position 13,254 of record NZ_JADMJO010000087.1, read on the forward strand.
GGCCAGTTCACGCCCCACATGAGCGTGAGCGCCAGCAGCGCCCACAGTTGGCGGCGGCTGATCACACCGCTACAGGCGCCTTGATGGCCGCGTGGTGTTGGTAGTCCTGCACCTCGAAGTCTTCAAACTCGTACTCGAAGATGCTGGCCGGGCGGCGCTTGATGTGCAGGCTGGGATAGGCCATGGGCTGGCGAGAGAGCTGCAATTCCACCTGCTCGTGGTGGTTGCTGTAGATGTGGCAGTCGCCCCCGGTCCAGATGAAGTCGCCCACGTCCAGATCGCACTGCTGCGCCACCATGTGGGTGAGCAGCGCGTAGCTGGCGATGTTGAAAGGCACGCCGAGGAAGATGTCGGCGCTGCGCTGGTAGAGCTGGCAGCTCAGCTTGCCGCGGCCACCGGGCTCGGTGGCTGGGGCCACGTAGAACTGGAAGAACGCATGGCAGGGCATGAGCGCCATCTTCGAGAGCTCGGCCACGTTCCAGGCACTCACGATGATGCGGCGCGAGTCCGGGTTGCTCTTGAGCGTGTTCATCACGTCGGTGATCTGGTCGATGTGACCGCCATCGGGCGTGGGCCAGCTGCGCCACTGCACGCCGTACACGGGGCCCAGGTCACCGTCTTCCCGAGCCCATTCGTCCCAGATCGTGCAACCGCGTTCCTGCAGCCACTTCACGTTGCTGTCGCCGCGCAGGAACCACAGCAGCTCCACGATGATGGCGCGCAGGAACACCTTCTTCGTGGTCACCAGCGGAAAACCCTCGTTGAGATCAAAGCGCATCTGGTGGCCGAACACGCTGGTGGTGCCGGTGCCGGTGCGGTCTGTTTTCTGCACGCCTGTGGTGTAGACGTGGCGCATGAAGTCTTCGTATTGCGATCGGATGGGACGGGTCATGGAAGGCGGTTGGGCAGGGCCCGCGAGGGGGATGTGATGCGGGCGTCGAACGGGTGGTGCTGCAGCGAGAACACCTGCTGGATGCGTTTGATGTAGCCCTGGGTCTCGGGGTAGGGTGGCACGCCGCGGTAGCGGTCGACCGTGCCCTCGCCCGCGTTGTAGGCGGCCAGCACCAGGGGCACATCGCCCCTGAAATAGGCCAGCAGCCATTGCAGGTACGACAGGCCGCCGCGGATGTTCTGCTCGGCGTCGAAGGGCTTGCGCACGCGAAAGCGCGCCGCGGTCTCGGGAATGAGTTGCATGAGGCCCTGCGCGTTCTTGTCCGACAAGGCGTTCACGTTGAAGTTGGACTCGGCGCGGATCACCGCGAAAGCCAGGCCCGGCTGGATGCCGAATTGCGGCGCCAGCTTGTAGACGATCTTCATGATCCGCTGCTCTTCGGGTGTGTTCACGAGGGTCTGGTAGCGCGTCGCGAGCTCGGTCACTTCCCCTGCCTGCCTGGCCTCATTGGCCTTTTGCAGGTCGGTGCGCTCGGCCTGCTGCACACACTCGGGCTTGTCGGCGGGCGTGGCCAGGCGGTTGAACATGCCCTCGGCGTGCGCGTCGCCCAGCAGCGCGGCGCGCGCAAACCAGTGTGCGGCATACCCGTCGTTGCGCTCCACGCCTCGACCATTGGCGTAGATCCAGCCAAGGTTGTAGGCCGACGTTGCGTCACCGGCCAGCGCGGCCTGGCAATACAGACGGATGGCGGCCTCGGTGTCGCGCTTCACCCCCTCGCCGTGCTCGAAGCCCTGCGCCTGCTCGCGCCAGGCCTGGCGCTGCGACACGTCCACCGCGTGCGCCTGCCCCGTGGCAGTGAGCGCGAGCGCCAGCAGAAGTCGGGGCCAGTGGCGGGAGATCATGGTGTGAGGACGCGGCCAGGGTTCATGAGGTTGTGCGGGTCCAGCGCCTGCTTGATGGCCCGCATCAGACCCAGTGCAACCGGGTCCTTGTAGTGGGGCAGGTGGTCGGCCTTGAGGCTGCCCACGCCGTGCTCGGCGCTGATCGAGCCATGGTAGCGCGCTACCGCGTCGAAGACCAGCGTGTTCACACGCGTTTCCTGCTCGTTCAGGAACTTTTTGGCGTCGCTGCCGGCCGGTGCCTGCACGTTGTAGTGCAGGTTGCCGTCGCCCAGATGGCCGAAGTTGACCAACCGCACGCCCGGGATCTCGCGCTGCAGCAAGGCATCGGTCTCGGCGCAGAAGGCCGGGATGTGCGAGACCGGGATGCTGATGTCGTGCTTGATGTTCAGGCCTTCCTCGGCCTGCGCCAGGGGAATGCTCTCGCGGATGTGCCACAGCGCATGTGCCTGCGTCAGGCTCTCGGCCACCACCGCGTCGCTCACCAGACCTTGTTCGAAGGCGGTTTCCAGCAGGCGCTCGAACTGGGCTCGCGCGTGTTGTTCCGATTCGCTGTCGCTGTTCTCGAGCAGCACGCAATAGGGCGTGTCCTGCCACAACGGCACGCGCAGCTGCGGCATGTGCTTGTCGACCAGGCTCAGCGCGAACTGGCCCATGACCTCGAAGCCGGTGAGGCCGGCGCCCAGGTGCTGGTGCGCGAGGCCAAGCAGGGCCACGGCGGCGTCCAGTGTGGGGAGTGCCGCCCAGGCGGTGAGTTGCGCGGCGGGCAGCGGGTAGAGCTTGAGCGTGGCCGCGGTGATGACGCCCAGCGTGCCCTCGCTGCCGATGAACAGGTCACGCAGGTCGTAGCCGGTGTTGTCCTTGCGCAGGCCGGTGAGACCCTGCCACACCTCGCCCTGGGCGGTCACCACTTCCAGGCCCAGGCAGAGGTCGCGCGCGTTGCCGTAGCGCACCACCTGCGTGCCGCCTGCGTTGGTGGCCAGGTTGCCGCCGATGCTGCAACTGCCTTCGGCCGCCAGGCTCAGGGGAAAGAGAAAGCCGGCCTTTTCGGCTGTGTCCTGCAGGGTCTGCAGCACGCAGCCGGCCTCCACCGTCATGGTGAGGTTGGCCGGGTCGATGGTGCGCACCGCGTTCAGACGCATGAGGTTGAGCACCACCTGCGTGCCCGAGGCGTCGGGCACCGAGCCGACCACCAGGCCGGTGTTGCCACCTTGCGGCACCAGCGAGACGGCGGCCTGCGCGCAGGCCCGCACCACAGCGGCCACCTCGGCCGTGCTGCCCGGGCGTACCACGGCCAGAGCCTGGCCGTGTGCGCGCTTGCGCCAGTCCTGTTCCCAGGCCGACAGATCGGTGGTGGGGTCTTCGTGCGTGAGCACATGCGAGGCGCCCACGGTCTGGCGCAGTTGCGCCAGCAGTTCGAGGTGTGCCGGGTTCATGGCTGAGCGGCCGCGTTGGCGCTGGCCACGTCGGCCGCCACGGCCTCTTTGCCGGCCGCGCGCAGGCGGATGCGCACGTGCAGGGCGCAGGCCACGAACAAGGCCACGCACAGCAGCGTCTGGATCACCGCCAGCCAGACCGAAGGACCGGTGTCGCTGGTGGCGCGGACCACGCCTTCGGTGAAGTACAGCCACACGATCAGGCTGACCCAGCGGTAGGTGTACATGCGGTTTTTCAGCAGACCCGCCAGCGGGATCGTGAGCGGCAGCACCTTGAGCACCAGCCACGAGCCGCCTTCGCGCAGCGGGGCCAGCCACATTTCCCACAGAAAGCCCAGCACGATCAGGCCGAGCAGGCTGCCCACGGCCAGCCAGCGTGTGGCATTGACGGCGCGCGCCGAGTCTCCCTGTGCAACAAGGAGGGCTTCGGGACTGGGGGGGGTGGAAATGTCGGGCATGGCGGGGTTGAAAGAGCAGGTGGCATGATACCGGGATGACCTTCAAAGAGCGCCTGCGTGCCCTGGAAACCCTCGCTCGCGCGCTCTGGCGCGATGCCTTGAACTTCCCCTGGGCCAACACCGCCATCACCCTGCGCGAGCGCTTCCGTGAAGACCGCCTGGGCATCACCGCCAGCAGCCTGACCTTCACCACCACCATTTCGCTGGTGCCGCTGTTCACCGTGGCGCTGGCCATCTTCAGCGCGTTTCCGATGTTCGATCGCCTGCAGGTCACGCTGCAGCGCTGGCTGGTGCAAAGCCTGGTGCCGCCCGACATCGCCAAGCAGGTGTTCAGTTACCTCAACCAGTTCGCCAACAAGGCCGGCCAGATGGGCTGGGCGGGCGCGCTGGTGCTGCTGATCACCGCACTCGCGCTGATCCTCACGATCGACCGCAAGCTCAACGACATCTGGCGCGTGCGCCAGCCCCGCTCGTTCACCCAGCGGGTGCTGGTGTACTGGGCGGTGCTGACCCTGGGCCCCTTGCTGCTGGCCGGCAGCCTCACGCTGACCACTTACGCCGTCTCCCTGTCCCGTGATGTTGTGGCCGATGTGCCGGGCGGGGTGCGATTCCTGCTGGGGGCGGTGCAGTTCACCTTGCTCACGGTGGGCCTTGCCGCGCTGTACCGCTACGTGCCCAACACCCGGGTGCGCTGGAGCCACGCTCTGGTGGGGGCCTTGTTCGTGGGCGCCGGGCTGGAGCTGGCGAAGAAGCTGCTGGCCTGGTACCTCGCGCAAGTGCCCACGTATTCGGTGGTCTACGGCACGTTTGCCACGGTGCCGATCCTGCTGGTGTGGTTTTACGTGGCCTGGGTGATCGTGCTGCTGGGCGCGGTGGTGGCGGCCTACCTGCCCAGCCTGCTCTCGGGCATTGCGCGGCGCGGTGATTCGCCGGGCTGGAGTTTTCAACTGGCGCTGGAGCTGTTGCAGCAGTTGCACACCGCGCGCGACACTGCGCCCAAAGGCCTGAGCCTGGAAGCATTGGCCCAGGTGCTGCGGGTCGATGCGCTGCAACTGGAGGAACCCGTGGCCACGCTGGTGTCGCTGGACTGGCTGGGTCGCCTCGACGAAGACGGTGAGCGGTATGTGCTGCTGGTCGACCCCGTCAGCACACCCTTGGCGCCGCTGGTGGAACGCCTGCTGCTGGCGCGTCAACCGAACACCGCGCGTTTCTGGTCGGAGAGCCACTGGGCCCAGCTCACGCTGGCACAGGCGCTGGCGTCCGCGCCTCAACCGCCGTTGGTCCAGGAAATGGCCGAAGGCCCGTCGGTCGCCTCCGGCTGAAGCGCCTTCACGCCACCGAGAACGGCGCGCGCAGGAAGCCGCGAAACCGTGCGCGCCCACCGCGCAGCGGGGCTTCGGTCAGATGGAAATCGGGGAAGCGCTGCAGGAATCGCCCGATGGCGATGCGCCCCTCCAGCCGCGCCAGGCTCAGACCAGCGCACTGGTGGATGCCGAAACCGAAGGCCAGGTGCTTGTTGCCCTCGCGCGCCAGGTCCAGCACCTCGGGGCTGGCGAACTGCGCAGGGTCCCGGTTGGCCGCGCCGATGCACAGCGTCACCAGCGTGCCGGCCTTGAGCTCAGCACCACCCACCTGCGTGTCCTTCACCGCGCGCCGGTTGCCCAGCTGGTTCGACGATTCAAAGCGCAGGAACTCGTCGACCGCGCGGCTGAGCACCGCCTCTTGCGCGGTGCCATCGTCTGCGGCGTGCCGCATCGCGGTTTGCAGGACGCTGCGGGCCTGTGGGTGTTCCTGCAGCGCGATCAGGCCGTTGCCGATCAGGTTGGTGGTGGTCTCATGGCCCGCGTTGAGCAGGAAGATGCAGTTCTGCAGCAGCTCGACTTCGCTCAATTGTTCGCCACTGGCCTCGCCCTGGATCAGCCGCGTGAGCACGTCGCGCTCGGGGTCACCCGGGTGCTGCCTGCGCTGCGCCACCAGCGTGCGCAGATAGGCCAGCATGTCGGTCACGGCCGCATTGCCCAGCGCTTGCTGCACCGGTGTGATGGTGGGTTCCAGCGCGCCGAGGATGGCGAGCGACCAGGCGCGCAGCGGGCCGCGGTCCGGGTGCGGCACATCGAGCAGGTTGCCGATGATCTCCACCGGAATGGCCGAGGCGAAGTCTTCAATGAGGTCACCCCCGCTGCGCTCGGCCAACGAGTCCAGCAGGCTGTCGACCAGCGCGATCAGGCCCGGCTCCATGTCGGCGATGGCGCGGCGCGTGAGCGCGCCCATGATCAGCCGGCGCACGCGGGTGTGCAAGGGTGGGTCGTTGAACACCAGGCTGGTGGTGTGGTGCTCGAACAGCGCGGAGCCCACGCCGTACTTGGGCGCGAACTCAACCTGTTTGTCGGAGCTGAAGGTTTGCGCGTCGCGGTACACCACCATCAGGTCGGCGCAGCGCGTGAGGAACACCGAGCCGTCGGGCATGCGGCGCACCGGCTCGTGTTCGCGCAGCGCGGCGTACACCGGGTAGGGGTTGGCGAGGAACTCGGGTTGGAGTGCGCGCAGGTCGAAGGCCCGGGCGATGTCCTGGGCCCGGGTGGGTGTCATCGCAGGCGTGATCTCGAAGGGCATGGTGGGCATTGTGGCCAGCCAGCTGCCAGTGCGTGAAATGAGGCTCAGGCCGCGAGGAAGTTGCGAATGGCGACCAGCGTTTCTTCGGGCGCTTCGGTCATCTGGTGATGGCCCGCGGGCACGCTGGTCACCGACACCCGGTGGCCGGCGGCCCTGGCCACCTGAATCAGGCCTTGCGCGGTCTTGGGATGCGTCATCTGGTCTTGTCCACCCAGCAGAAACAGCACAGGGCAGGTGATCTTCGCCATGGCCGCTTCACCGCCGGTATAGCCGTCGCAAGCCACGAAGCCGCGGTGGAACACATTGACCCGGGTGTTGCTGCGCAGCACCCGGCGGTTCAGCGCCAGGCTCGAGCCGTACACCCAGGTGCCGGGGCCGAGCGCCGACGGCGGTGCTGCCAACGTGCTGCGCGAAAACACGTTGATCATCTTCATGCCCTTTTCGGGCTCGTTCAGCGCGGCCTCGATCAGCGCGGGTGAGACCTTCATGGGGTAGGCCGTGCCCACCAGCACGAGGTGGCTCACCCGGTCTTTCAACTGAGCCGCCGCTTCGAGCGCGATCAGTGAACCCCAGCTGTGGCCGACCAGCGCTGCCTTCTGCACACCCGCCGCGTCGAGCAAGGCGGCCACGAAGCCAGCGGCGTCTTCCACCGAAACGGGCGCTTCCCCGTCGCTCTTGCAGTGGCCCGGCAGGTCCACCGCCAGCACGTTCCAGCCGTGGTGGGCCAGGTAGCGGCTTTGCAGGATCCAGACGCTGTGGTCGTTGAGCACGCCGTGGATGAAAACCACGGTGGGTTTGGCGGCCTCGAAGGCCTTGCCGCCGGTGTAGCAGTACGTGTTGGCGCCGTTGACTTGCAGATACATGGTCAGGACTCCCGCCGGGCCGCCCCAAGGGAGGCCAGCGCCCCCTCGGGGGGCAGTGAATACACGAAGTGATGAGCGTGGGGGTTCATTGTTTTCCGGCTTTCTCGGCGGCCTTGAGCGCGCGCTTCAAGTCGTCGATCAGGTCGTCCGGGTCTTCCAGACCGATGGACAGGCGGATCGTGCCCGGGCCGATGCCGCCGGCGGCCAGCGCCTCGTCGCTCATGCGGAAGTGCGTGGTGCTGGCCGGATGAATCACCAGCGAGCGGCAGTCGCCCACGTTGGCCAGGTGGCTGAAGATCTGGAGCGCTTCGATGAAGGCTTTGCCCTGCTCGCGGCTGCCTTGGATGTCGAAGCTGAACACCGAGCCCGCGCCCTTGGCGCCGAAACGCAGCAGCTTCTCGGCGAGGGCGTGACTGGGGTGGCTCTCCAGCAGCGGATGGCCCACGCGGCCCACCAGCGGGTGGCTGGCGAGGAATTGCACGACCTTTTCGGTGTTGCTCATGTGGCGGTCCATGCGCAGCGACAGCGTCTCGATGCCTTGCAGAATGAGCCACGCGCTGTGCGGCGAGAGGCAGGCACCGAAATCGCGCAGGCCTTCGCGGCGTGCACGCAGCAGAAACGCGCCCACGGTGCTCTCTTCGCTGAACACCATGTTGTGAAAGCCCTCGTAGGCTTCGGTGAGCTCGGGGAAGCGGCCCGACTTTTCCCAGTCGAAACTGCCTGCATCGACCACCACGCCGCCGATCACGGTGCCGTGGCCACTGAGAAACTTGGTGGCCGAGTGGTAAACGAGATCGGCCCCCAGCTCGAAGGGTTTGACGAGGTAAGGCGTTGTAAGGGTCGAGTCCACCAGCAAGGGAACACCGGCCTCGTGCGCAATCTGCGAGACGGTGGGGATGTCCAGTACGTCCAGGCCGGGGTTGCCCACGGTTTCGCCGAAGAACAGCTTCGTGTTGGGCCGCACCGCGGCGCGCCAGCCATCGATGTCGCCGGGTTTGACGAACGTGGTCTCGATGCCGAAGCGGCGCATCGTGTAGTGCAGCAGGTTCTGGCTGCCGCCGTAGAGCGCGGTGCTGGCGACGATGTGCGAGCCCGCGCCCATGAGCGTGGCCACGCTCAGGTGCAGCGCGGCCTGGCCGCTGGCGGTGGCAATCGCGCCAATGCCGCCTTCGAGTGCGGCCATGCGTTGCTCGAACACCGCATTGGTCGGGTTGCTGATGCGGCTGTACACGTGGCCCGCGCGCTCCAGGTTGAACA
>NZ_JADMJO010000100.1 GCF_018780385.1 Hydrogenophaga sp.
TCACGCTGACCCAGCGCAACGTCTACATCCTGCCCACGCGCCCGGGCTGGATGCTGGCCTTCACCTTGCTGCTGCTGTTGGTGGCCAGCATCAACTACCAGCTCAATCTGGGCTATTTGCTCACCTTCCTGCTGGCCGGCAGCGCGGTGGTGGGCATGCATGTGTGCCACGGCAATCTGCGCGGCATCACGCTGCTGCTCACACCACCCGAGCCGGTGCACGCCGGCCAGGCGGTGACGCTGAGCGTGCGCCTGTCCAGCGAACGCAAGCACACGCGCTACGGCATCGGCATGGGCGTGATCGGCGCCGACCCCACGCACGCCCCGCTGGCCTGGACCGACGTGCCGGCACAAGGCAGCGCCCAGCTGAAGGTGAGCTTTCCGTCGCCCGAACGTGGCCTGCACCCGCTGCCGCCGCTGAGTGCGCAAACCCTGTTTCCGCTCGGCACCTTTCGCGTGTGGACCGTGTGGCGCCCGACCTCGGGTGTGCTGGTCTACCCCGAGCCCGAAAGCCACCCGCCACCGCTGCCCCCGGGCGAGCCGCAGGCCGGCAGCTCGGGCGCTGCGCGCGTGCAGAGCACCGGTGAGTTCGACGGCGTGCGCGCCTACCGCCGGGGTGATCCGCTCAAGGCCGTGGTGTGGCGCAAGGCCGCGCAGGCGTTCTCAAGCGGGCGTGACGATCTCGTCAGCCGCGATGCCTTGTCGCACCAGCGCCAGCAGCTCTGGCTCGACCACGCGCAGTGCGGCGGCGCGGGCCTGGAAGCGCGGCTGTCGCGCTTGACGGCCTGGGTGCTCATGGCCGACCGCCAGGGACTGGACTTCGGCCTGCGCGTGCCCGGCCGTGACATAGCGCCCGACCAGGGCCCGGCGCACCGAGCACGCTGCCTGGAGGCGCTGGCCATATGTTGAACACGCCAACATCGGGTGACGGAGACGAGCCGAGCCGCCGCCGGGCCGCCCCAAGGCGGATCAGCCCCCCCGAGGGGCAGCGACCCGCGCAGCGGTGGAGCGTGGGGGCCTCACTCCCTCGGGACACGCGCGACACGCTCTTTCTGCTCGCCGTCATCGGCTGGGTGGCGTTCATGCAGGTGGGTCACACACCCTGGTGGTGCACCGCGCTCACCGTGGGCGTGCTGGTGTGGCGCACCACGCTCGCACTGCGCGGTCTGCCACTGCCGGGCTGGCCCGTGCGCGTGGGCCTGCTCGGGCTCACGCTGGCCGCCACCTTCATGACGCACAGCACCCTGATCGGGCGCGACGCGGGCGTGACGCTGGTGGTGGTGTTGCTGGCGCTCAAGACGCTGGAGATGCGCGCGCGGCGCGACGCCTTCGTGGTGTTCTTCCTCGCCTTCTTCACGCTGCTCACCCACTTCTTCTATTCGCAGTCGCTGCTCACGGCCGCGGGCATTCTTGTGGCGCTGCTGGGCCTGCTCACCGCGCTGGTCAATGCCCACATGCCCGTGGGCCGGCCGCCGCTCTCGCAGGCTGCGCGCATTGCCGGTGGCATGGCGCTCATGGGTGCGCCCATCATGCTGGTGCTGTTTCTGTTGTTCCCGCGCCTGTCGCCGCTGTGGGGCATGCCGGGGCAAGACGAAACCGGACGCAGCGGCCTCTCGGGCTCCATGAAGGTGGGCCAGATCGCCGAGCTGGTGCTCGACGACAACATTGCCTTGCGGGTGCGTTTTGAAGGCCGTCCGCCGCCGCAGGGCCAGCTGTATTTCCGCGGCCCGGTGCTCAGCGATTTCGACGGCGTCGAATGGCGCGCCCTGCGCTCGGGCTTTCCGCTGTCGATGGCGCTGCCCACCGACCTGCGCGTCTCGGGCGAGCCTGTGCGCTACCAGGTGACCATGGAGCCCAACCGCCGGCCCTGGCTGTTTGTACTGGAAGCCACTCCGCAAGGCCCGGAGGTGCCCGACAACGCGGTGCGCATGAGCAACGAGCTGCAGTGGTTCACGCAGCGCCCGATCAACACGCTGGTGCGTTACAGCGCCGAGAGCTACCCCACGTTCCGCTACGGGCCACAGAGCCAGGTGGTGGCTCTGCAAGACCAGATCGCACTGCCCGGCGGCTTCAACCCGCGCACCCTGGCGCTGGCGCAGGAGCTGCGGCGCGAACACGGCGCCGGCCCCGAGGCCAACCCCAAGCTCATCGACGCGGCCATGAACCGCCTGCGCACCGGCGGCTACAGCTACACGCTGGACCCCGGCCTGTACGGCCAGAACACCGCCGACGAGTTCTGGTTCGACAAGCGCGAAGGCTTCTGCGAACACATTGCCAGCAGCTTCGTCATCCTCATGCGCGCGCTCGACATCCCCGCGCGCATCGTCACTGGCTACCAAGGCGGTGAGCTCAACGGCGTGGACGGCTACTGGACCGTGCGCCAGCGCGACGCCCACGCCTGGGCCGAGGTCTGGCTGCAAGGCCAGGGCTGGGTGCGCGTGGACCCCACTTCGGCCGTGGCGCCCGGGCGCATCGGCTCGTTCGAGCGCCTGCGCGCGCCGCAAGGCGCGCTGGCCGGCGCCATCGGCAACCTCAACCCCAACCTCGCCGCCCAGCTGCGCGCCGCCTGGGAGGCCGTGAACAACAGCTGGAACCAGTGGGTGCTGAACTACACCCAGGGCCGCCAGCTCGACCTGCTGAAAAACCTGGGCTTCACATCCCCCAGTTGGACCGATCTGGCCTATGTGCTCATTGGCGTGGTGGTGCTGGTGAGCCTGCTCGGCGCCGCGTGGACGCTGTGGGAGCGCCAGCAACACGACCCCTGGCTGCGCCTGCTGCGGCGCGCCCGCACCCGGCTGCACAAGCTGGGTCTGGAAAGCGCCGACCACACCCCGCCGCGCGAACTGGCCCTGCGCGTGCAACAACGCTGGAACAATGACAACGTGGACGCCGGTGCCGCCGCGCGGCTTGCACAATGGCTGCTTCAGCTTGAGGCCCAGCGCTATGCGCGCCCTGGCCCGGGCAGCGCCACACTCTCCAGCCTGCAGCGCGAGTTTCAGCGGCTGGCGTGGCCCCGAAATCCAGACAACTGACCCCACCGACACCGATCAAGGCACCCATTGCAATCCGTGAACCGCCTTCTTTCCGTGCTGGCCGCCGCTCTCATGGTGGCCGAACCGGCCCTGGCCCAATCACCGGCCAAGGCCCGGGCCAACAACGCGGCCAAGGCCGCGCCCGTCTTCACCTACGACCAGAGCGAAGCCGCCATGGCCTTCGCCACCGACCTCGCCGTGCGCCGCAACCTGGACCCGGCCTGGGTGCGTCAGCAGATCGGCCAGGCGCAGCGCCTGCCCATCGTCGTGCGCCTCATGCAGCCCGCGCCCGCCGGCACCCCCAAGAACTGGGCCGCCTACCGCGCCCGCTTCATTGAGCCCATTCGCCTGCGCGCCGGGCAAAGGTTCTGGGAAGACAACCGCGAAACACTCGCCCGCGCCGAGATCGAATACGGCGTGCCCGCCAGCCTCATCGTGGGCGTGATCGGCGTGGAAACGCTCTATGGCCAGCACACCGGCAACTACCGCGTGATCGACGCGCTCAGCACACTGGCCTTTGACTTTCCCTCCAACCACCCGCGAGCTGCAGCGCGCACCGAGTTCTTCAAAAGTGAACTCGAACAATTCCTGAGCCTGACCGAGCGCACCGGCACCGACCCACTGACCCCGCGCGGCAGCTACGCCGGCGCCATGGGCTGGCCACAGTTCATGCCCAGCAGCTGGGTGAAATACGCCATCGACTTCGACGCCGACGGCAAGGTGGATCTGTTCAACAGCCAGGCCGACGTGATCGGTTCGGTGGCCAACTATTTCAAGGCCTTCGGCTGGCAAACCGGCATGCCCACCCACTACCCGGTGAGCTTCGACACCAGCAAACTCGACCTGGACACCCTGCTCGCCCCCGACATACTGCCCAGCTTCGGCGTGGAGAGCTTCACCGCCAAAGGCGCCGTGCTCGAAGGCCCGGCCTTGCAACACACCGGCAAGCTCGCGCTGGTGCTGCTGGAAAACGCCGGCGCCCCACCCACCTACGTGGCCGGCACGGACAACTTCTACGTGGTCACGCGCTACAACTGGAGCAGTTACTACGCGCTGGCGGTGATCGAGTTGGGGGATGCGGTGCGGGCGTTGGTGTCGGTGCGGTGAGCACTTTCGGCCTCTGTGGCAAAGCCGATACCAGACGGCAAAACGCCCGACATCCTGTGGAGGACACCGGGCGTTGGCATCGC
>NZ_JADMJO010000058.1 GCF_018780385.1 Hydrogenophaga sp.
CCAATGTCGGCATCATTCTGCTCAACCAGCGAAACCAGGTGTTCTGGGGCAAGCGGATACGCTCCCACTCTTGGCAGTTTCCGCAAGGTGGCATCGACAGGGGCGAGACACCTGAGCAGGCGATGTACCGCGAGTTGCACGAGGAAGTGGGTCTGATGCCCGAGCACGTGAACATCGTGGCCCGCACGCGGGACTGGTTGCGCTACGAAGTGCCGGACCGCTTCATCCGCCGGGATGCTCGCGGTCATTACAAGGGCCAGAAACAGATCTGGTACTTGTTGCGACTGGTGGCGCAAGACTGGAACCTGAACTTGCGCGCAACGAGCCATCCGGAATTTGACGCATGGCGTTGGCACGACTACTGGGTGCCGCTGGACGTGGTGGTCGAGTTCAAGCGCGGCGTCTATGAGATGGCACTTACTGAGCTCGCGCGTTACTTGCCCAGGCCAGACCATCGAAACCGCTATTTGCGCAGCGGCACGCGACAACGTCAGGACGATGGCGTTGATGAGCCCATGTTGCCGATGTGCGCTCCCATGGGGCTGGAACTGCCACCCGGCGCCAGCTTTGACCCCGATCCACAGAACAATGGTCGTTCCGTGAACACCCCTTTCAAATGACATCTCATTTTCAATGCCGTCCGAAGTGGATGGCCTCGGCATGCGCATTCGCCGCGCTCTGCACAGCGGCTTCGATTCTCCAGGCGCAACCATCCTCCCTCGAAGAGACAGCATGGGTTGAGTCAGCAGTGGCCCCTCCAACGGTGTTCAGCACAGAAGCGCTGCAGTCGTTTGAGGTCATGAAGGACTCGCCCCTTACTTATGGTGTCGATCCCGCCAGCATGATCGTAGGTGGAGATGGCGTGGTGCGCTTTGTGATGGTGGCACGCAGTGCCAGCGGAGCTCTCAACGTCTTGTACCTGGGCATCCGCTGCGCAACCGCCGAAACCAGGACATACGCGCGGTTGAGCGACAAGGGCAACTGGAACACAAGTTCGGACGTCAAGTGGCAGGCACTGTCTTTCAGAGGTCCGACGCGCCCCGCGATGATGCTGGCTCGCCAGGGTGTTTGTGAAGGCCGCACCATCACAGGTAGTCCCCAGAAAATCCTCGCAACCTTGAAGACCGACCGTCGCATCGACCTCCGCTGAATCGTCTTCGAGCTCCGGCTTTCAGGTGCGCGCCAGCACCATGTTGTCGCGATGAATCATTTCGGGTTCAGCTGCGTATCCGAGCAAGCGCTCAAAATCGGCAGACGACTTGCGGCACAGCAACCGAGCCTCCGAACTTGCGTAGTTCGCCAGACCACGGGCTACCTCAACGCCACGACCATCGCGCACGGCGATCACATCACCCCGCGAGAAATCGCCATCCACGCCCGTCATACCGATCGGCAACAGGCTTTTGCCCTCGCCGACGATCTTGCCCACTGCTCCGTCGTCCACCATCACTGCGCCGCGCATTTGGAGGTGATCGGACATCCAACGCTTGCGCGCTTGGTTCTTCGGCGTGTTGGCCACCAGGCAGGTGCCAATGGCCTCTCCGCCGCACAAGCGAAGCAGCACCTGCGGCTCGCGTCCCCAGGCAATCACCGTCGAGGCTCCCGATCCGGCTGCACGCTTCGCAGCAAGGACCTTGGTGATCATGCCGCCCTTGCCGATACCGCTGCCAGCCCCGCCCGCCATGGACTCGAGTTGGGGATCGCCTGCACGGGCCTCGTGCACGAACTGCGCTGCAGGATCGCGCCGCGGGTCGGCGGTGTAAAGACCCTTTTGATCCGTCAGGATCACGAGCACATCGGCTTCAACCAAGTTGGCCACCAGCGCCCCCAAGGTGTCATTGTCCCCAAACTTGATCTCGTCATTGACGACCGTGTCGTTCTCATTGATCACCGGCACCACGCCCAGTTGCAGGAGCGTGAGCAAGGTCGATCGGGCATTCAGATACCGCTCCCGGTCAGCCAGATCGGCGTGGGTCAGCAGCACCTGCGCGCTGCCGACGCCATGTTCGCGCAGCTTGGACTCGTACATCTGGACCAGCCCCATCTGCCCGACTGCTGCAGCCGCTTGCAGCTCATTGATTTCTTTCGGGCGCAGCGTCCAGCCCAGCCGCTTCATGCCCTCGGCCACCGCGCCACTGCTCACCATGATGAGTTCGCGGCCTTCCTGCACCAGCGCCGCCAACTGCTGACTCCATTGTCCGATCGCCTCTTCGTCGAGCCCTCGGCCTTCATTGGTCACCAGGGACGAGCCCACCTTGACCACGATGCGTCGCGCCGTCTTCAAAATGCCGGAGGCGTTCAGCGGCTTCAAATCAATGTTGTCGACAATGAGCATGGTCGATGGCTGATCTAGGTCAGGACGTCATCAAGAAGGGAGTTTTGCGTCAAAGCGCGGATCAACATCCACCGGCGGCAGCGTGGCCTGATGAACTTTAGCAATGTGCTCGTAGACCTTTTGCACCAGAAATTCGCAACCTTCGCGCGTGAGTGCGGAGATCTCGAACACGGGGCCTTTGTACTTGAGGCGCTTGACGATGTCCTTGACCTTGGCTTCGCGCTCGTCCATCGGCACCATATCCAGCTTGTTGAGCACGAGCCAGCGCGGCTTCTCATGCAACGCCGGGTCGAACTTCTTGAGCTCGGCCACGATGGCTTTGGCCTGCACAACGGGATCCACATCGTCGTCAAAAGGAGCAACGTCCACCATGTGCAACAGCAAACGCGTTCTCTGCAGATGTCGCAAGAACTGATGACCCAGACCCGCGCCCTCTGAGGCACCCTCAATCAAGCCGGGCACATCGGCCACCACAAAGCTCTTCTCGGGCGCCACTCGAACCACGCCCAGATTGGGGTGCAGGGTCGTGAACGGATAGTCGGCGATCTTGGGGCGGGCATTGGAAATTGCCGAGATCAAGGTGGACTTGCCCGCGTTTGGCATGCCGAGCAAGCCCACGTCGGCCAGCACCTTGAGCTCCAGCTTCAAGGTTCGCTTCTGACCAACCCAGCCAGGCGTCTTCTGACGCGGCGCCCGGTTGGTTGAACTCTTGTAGTGCATGTTGCCAAAGCCCCCGTCGCCGCCTTTGGCTATGGTGACCTGTTCGCCAGGCTGCAACAGCTCATGCAGCACTTCGCCGGTCTCTGCATCGGCAATGATGGTGCCAACCGGCATTTTGAGAATGATGTCGTCACCCTTGACACCGAACATGTCGGAGCCTTTGCCATGTTCCCCGCGCTCGGCTTCAAAGCGGCGCGTGAAGCGGAAGTCCACCAGCGTGTTCAGGCTGGCATCGGCCACGGCATACACATGCCCGCCCCGCCCACCGTCACCGCCATCGGGCCCCCCAAATTCCTTGTACTTTTCATGCCGGAAAGATGCACAGCCGTTGCCGCCATCGCCTGCGGCGACATCAATGGTGGCTTCATCCACAAATTTCATGACATGCTTTCCAGGGATGCGTCCCCACAAAAGAAACCAAAACAAAAAGCCCGCTTGGGCGGGCCTTCTGCATTCAACGCGTCAGCACTCAGCAAACGCCACCTACACTCTACAAGTTGGCAGCGATCGCAGTCACCCGATCAAACGGGCGTGATGCTGACGGTCTGGCGATTGAGTTCGCCCTTCACGGCAAAGCTCACGTGACCATCCACCGTAGCGAAGATCGTGTGGTCCTTGCCCAAACCGACGTTCAGGCCGGGGTGGAACTTGGTGCCGCGCTGACGCACGATGATCGAGCCTGCGCTGACCAGTTCGCCGCCGAACGCTTTCACGCCGAGCATCTTGGGCTTGGAATCGCGCCCGTTTCGCGTTGAGCCGCCGCCTTTTTTCTGTGCCATGTTGACTTACTCCTCAGGCTGCGATCGACGAAATCTGCAGTTCGGTGAAATTTTGACGGTGCCCCTGGCGCTTCTGGTAGTGCTTGCGACGGCGCATCTTGAAGATGCTGACCTTGTCATGCCTGCCATGGGCCAACACCGTGACCGTGACCGTTGCGCCGGAAACCAAGGGAGTGCCGACCTTGATCTCGGTGCCGTTGCCGACAGCCAGAACTTGGTCAAACACGATCTCTTGGCCCACATCCGCAGCAATCTGTTCTACTTTAATTTTTTCGCCAGCAGCAACACGATACTGTTTGCCACCGGTTTTTATGACCGCGTACATATGAACCTCTTGTAAAAAATCCACGAATGGAAATCCAGCGAACCAAATTCCGCTGAGCCCGCGAGTTTAGCATGGTGCGGCCAAGCTAACAAGTAGCACCGCTCCGCGCGACAAGCACGCGCAATGACTCTCTTGCAGTTCCCGGGGGGCACAACCTCGTTCCTATAATCCATCTTGCAGTGGCATACCCCGCCACCTTCTTCCTTCGGCTCGCATTTTGACGATCTCCACCCCCACAACTGGCAACCCGCTTGAACTGATCCAGCCCGACATGCATCGGGTCGACGAAGTGATCCATGAGCGGCTGACAACCGAGGTACCGCTGGTCAGGGAAGTCGCTCAGTACATCATCTCGGCGGGAGGCAAACGTTTACGCCCGGCTCTCCTGTTGATGCTCAGTGGCGCCATTGGCAGCCAGAGCCCCCACCGACACGCATTGGCTGCGGTTGTGGAGTTCATTCACACGGCCACTTTGCTGCATGACGATGTCGTGGACGAGTCCACGCTGCGACGTGGACGCGAAACAGCCAACGAGCGATTTGGCAATGCCGCCAGCGTTCTGGTAGGTGACTTCCTGTATTCGCGCGCGTTTCAGATGATGGTGGACGTGAATGACATGCGTGTCATGCAGGTGCTCTCCGATGCCACGAACGTGATCGCAGAAGGAGAAGTGCTGCAGCTCATGAACATGCACGACGCCTCCATAGACGAGGCGGCCTATCTGAAGGTGATTCGATCCAAGACCGCCAAGCTCTTCGAGGCCAGCGCCAGACTCGCCGCCATTCTTGCCCGCGCGGACGAACCCGTCGAGACGTTGTGCGCCAGCTATGGACAGGCATTAGGCACTGCGTTTCAAGTGATTGACGACGTACTTGACTACGAGGGCAGTGCTGAGGAGCTGGGGAAAAACCTTGGCGATGACCTGAGGGAGGGCAAGGTGACTTTGCCGATCATTTGCGCGCTGAGAACCGGATCTGAAGCTCAGAAGCACCTGATACGCCAAGCCATCGAGCAGGGGGATGTGGCCCATCTCGATGACATCCGCTCGATCATCCTCGACACGGGGGCATTGAGAGAAGCAAGAGCCAGTGCAGATGCCGAAGCGCAGCGGGCGATAGACGCTGCGGCGCAGCTTCCCAAGAATGCCTACAGTGCCGCTTTGCTACAATTGGCGGCGGGTTTGCTGGAACGCCGCTCCTGAATTTCAAGGCGCTTCAGAAGCCGCTTTTTATGTGGCCCAACGGGTCCATCGGGGTGTAGCTTAGCCAGGTAGAGCGCTACGTTCGGGACGTAGAGGCCGGAGGTTCGAATCCTCTCACCCCGACCAAATTCACGCCCCATATCAAGCTGGAACAGGCACCGATGAACGGGGCATTTCAAGCGATCAGCGCAGGCAGCGCAACTTCGATACAACGCACATCGGCGCGAATACGCATATTCAACACAACTTGCCTCAATATTGGCGGCCAAGTCGTTGATTTACGCTAGATTACGAGGCTATGGCGTCCGTCGAATCTGTCTCTCAGGAAACCCCGTCCATGGCCCTGCCCGGCCTGGGTCGTGCATTGGTGTCGGCGGGAAAGCTTGGGCAAAAAGCCGCCGAGGACCTTTACCGCAAAGCTCAGAGCGGCAGATCCAGTTTCATCGCAGAACTCACGGGCTCTGGTGCGGTGTCTGCCTCGGATCTGGCGCACACCATGTCCGTGGCATTCTCCGCACCGCTGCTTGATCTCGACGCGATCGATGTTCAGCGCCTGCCCAGTGGTTTGCTGGATGCAAAAATCTGCGCCGACTACCGAATCGTGGTTCTCAGCAAGCGCAACAACCGACTGATGGTGGCCACGGCCGATCCAGCCGATCAGCAAGCCGCAGAAAAAATCAAGTTTGCCACGCAGATGGGCGTGGACTGGGTCATTGCCGAGTACGACAAGCTCAGCAAGCTGGTGGAGTCGCAGACCACCAGCGTCACCGAAACGATGGACAACATCATCGGAGGCGAGTTCGAGTTCGACGAAATGGCCACCGAGACCGTGGTCACAGACTCGACCGACAAGGCGTCGGAAGTCGATGACGCCCCGGTGGTGAAGTTTTTGCACAAGATGTTGATCGACGCGTTCAACATGCGCGCCTCCGATTTGCACTTTGAACCCTACGAGCACACCTACCGCGTGCGATTCCGGGTCGACGGCGAACTGCGCGAGATTGCCTCTCCGCCTATCGCCATCAAGGACAAGTTGGCTTCCCGCATCAAGGTGATCTCCCGCATGGACATCTCCGAGAAGCGCGTGCCGCAAGATGGTCGGATGAAGCTCAAGATCGGACCGGATCGGGTGATCGATTTCCGGGTGAGCACATTGCCGACCCTCTTCGGTGAAAAGATCGTGATCCGTATCCTTGACCCCAGCAGCGCCAAAGTGGGCATTGATGCGCTGGGGTATGAGCCAGAAGAAAAAGAGCGGCTGATGGCAGCCATTGTTCGTCCTTATGGCATGGTGCTGGTAACCGGTCCAACGGGGTCGGGCAAGACTGTTTCGCTCTACACCTGCCTCAACATCCTCAACAAGCCCGGCATCAACATCTCAACGGCAGAAGATCCATCCGAGATCAACTTGCCCGGCGTGAACCAGGTCAACGTGAATGAGAAAGCCGGCTTGACGTTTGCTGCGGCGTTGAAGGCTTTCCTGCGGCAGGATCCTGACGTGATCATGGTCGGCGAGATCCGGGATCTGGAAACTGCCGACATTTCCATCAAGGCTGCGCAAACCGGGCACATGGTGCTCTCCACGTTGCACACCAACGATGCTCCGACCACGCTGACACGGATGATGAACATGGGCATTCCCACGTTCAACATTGCATCCAGCGTGATCCTGATCACAGCCCAGCGACTCGCCCGCAAGCTGTGCGTTGTTTGCAGAGCGCCTCTGGACGTGCCCCGCAAGGCGCTGATCGACGCCGGATTCAAGGCCGATGACCTTGACGGCACGTGGACGCCCTATCGTCCCGTAGGCTGTTCGGCCTGCAACAACGGCTACAAGGGTCGAGTCGGCATCTATCAGGTGATGCCCATCACAGAAGAGATTCAACGCATCATCCTGCGCGGTGGAAGCGCATTGGACATTGCCCAGCAGGCCAGCAAGGAGGGCGTTCGCACGCTGCGAGAGTCCGGCCTGCTCAAGGTGAAGCTGGGCATGACTTCGCTGGAAGAAGTGCTCAGCGTGACCAACGAATGACGCCGAGCCAGATACACGCCTGAGAGGACACCATGGCAACCGCTGCAACCAAGAGCGTCAAAGACGCAGTTTTTGAGTGGGAAGGCAAGGACCGCAACGGCAAGACCGTGCGCGGCGAGACTCGCGCGGTGGGTGAGAACCAAGTGCTTGCCGCACTGCGACGCCAAGGCATCATCCCGGGTAAAGTGAAAAAGCGCCGGATGAGTTCGGGCAAACGCATCAAACCCAAGGACATCGCGATCTTCACGCGCCAGCTGGCCACCATGATGAAGGCCGGTGTGCCTCTGCTGCAGGCCTTCGACATCGTCGGACGGGGCAACCCCAACGCCAGCGTGACCAAGCTGCTCAACGACATCCGCTCTGACGTGGAAACGGGCACGTCGCTCAGCGCCGCATTCCGCAAGAACCCGCTCTACTTTGACAGCCTCTACTGCAATCTGGTCGAGGCCGGTGAAGCAGCCGGTATTCTTGAAGAGTTGCTGGATCGCCTGGCGGTCTACATGGAGAAGACCGAAGCGCTCAAGTCGAAGATCAAGTCGGCACTGATGTACCCGATTGCGGTGGTCATCGTGGCCTTCGTCGTGGTTGCGGTGATCATGATTTTCGTGATTCCTTCATTCAAGGAAGTGTTTTCTTCGTTCGGCGCTGACCTTCCCGCTCCCACCTTGTTTGTGATCGCAATGAGCGAGTTCTTCACCGAGTACTGGTGGCTGATTTTTGGCGGACTGGGCGGGGGCTTTTATTTCTTCATGCAAGCGTGGCGCCGCAATGAAAAGGTCCAACGATTCATGGACCGCGTCCTGCTGAAACTACCGATCTTCGGTGTGCTGATCGAGAAGTCGGTCATTGCCCGCTGGACCCGCACGCTTTCCACGATGTTCGCAGCCGGCGTGCCCTTAGTGGAAGCGCTCGACTCTGTGGGTGGCGCCTCGGGCAATTCGGTCTATTCGATTGCCACCGAGCGAATTCAGCAGGAAGTGTCGACGGGGACCAGCCTCACCAACGCGATGACCAACGCCAATATTTTTCCGTCCATGGTGCTGCAGATGTGCGCGATCGGTGAAGAGTCAGGCTCCATCGACCACATGCTGGGCAAGGCCGCCGACTTTTATGAAGCCGAGGTGGATGACATGGTGGCCGGCATCTCCAGCCTGATGGAGCCCATCATCATCGTGGTGCTCGGCACCGTCATTGGGGGCATCGTGGTCTCGATGTACCTCCCCATCTTCAAGCTGGGTCAGGTGGTTTGATGCCGGGCGGGGGCGCGCCGGAGGCGGCGCTGCTGGGGCTTCTGGGCCTGTTGGTGGGTAGTTTTCTCAATGTGGTGATCCACCGGCTGCCCAAGATGATGGAGTTGCATTGGGCGGCTGAATGCGAGGACCTCCATGCAGGCACGGATGCCTCGCAACCACCACGCCCTGCGGCCGAGCCCTTCAACCTCATGGTCCCGCGTTCGCGCTGCCCGCATTGTGGGCACCAGATTCGTTGGTTTGAAAATGTCCCGGTCTTCAGTTACCTCGCGCTGCGCGGAAAGTGCAGCCAATGCGCCACTGCGATCAGCCTGCGCTATCCGGCAGTGGAGCTCACGTGTGGAGCGCTTTTCGCCTGGTGCGGCTGGCAATGGGGCTTGGGTTGGGAGGCCATTGCATGGTGCGGGTTTTCGGCAGCGGTGCTCTCGCTGGCCGGCATCGACTGGGACACCACCTTGCTGCCGGATGACATCACACTGCCTTTGTTGTGGGCAGGCTTGTGCGCTGCAGGACTGAGGCTTACCGATACGGTGCTTCCCGATGCGCTGTGGGGCGCGGTGGGAGGCTACCTGTCTTTGTGGCTGGTCTATTGGGCCTTCAAACTGACCACGGGCAAGGAGGGCATGGGCTACGGAGACTTCAAACTCTTCGCTGCCTTTGGCGCATGGTTTGGGTGGCAGGCACTCATTCCGATCATCCTGATGGCCTCTGTGATCGGCGCGGTGATCGGGATCGGCATCAAGCTCAAAGGTGAGCTGCGCGAGGGGGGCTACGTCCCGTTCGGTCCCTTTCTTGCGTTGGCGGGACTGACAGCCATGATCTTCGGATCATCGGCGATTCTGGCTGTCATAGGCCTGTGACCGCCTTCTTGCATTCAAGCAACGCCCTGCGGCTGGGACTCACCGGTGGCATTGGCAGCGGTAAAAGCACCCTGGCGCGGCTGCTCCAGGCGATGGGCGCAGATTTGATCGATGCAGACGCCATTTCGCGGGCCTGCACCGAAAGCGGTGGCTCGGCCATCCAGTCGATTGCTGAAACGTTCGGCGACGTGTTCATCACGAGCGATGGCGCCTTGGACAGGCAGCGCATGCGCGAACACGTATTTGCCCAACCCGAAGCTCGCAAAGTGCTCGAGCGCATCGTCCACCCGTTGGTGGGCGACGAGATTCGCCGCAAGACCTTGCTCGCAACGTCAAGCGTGGTGGTGTTTGATATCCCCCTGTTGGTCGAGTCGCCCCACTGGCGGCCGCAGCTGGATCGGGTGCTGGTGGTGGACTGTTTGCCCGCCACGCAGATCCGTCGAGTGACCCAGCGCAGTGGGTGGGCTCTGCCCACCATTGAGGCCGTCATGCGCAGCCAAGCCACCCGCGAGACGCGCTTGGCCGCGGCGGACTTTGTGGTGTTCAACGACATGGACAGCATCGACAACCTGCAACATCTGGCTCGGGCGTTGGCGAATCGGTTCGGGCTATGATGAAGCCCCGCTCGCTGCACCGCCCTGCGCACCCAAGCCGCTGTGATCCTGTACGAATACCCTTTCAACGAACGCATCCGCACCTACCTGCGACTTGAACAACTGTTCCGTCGCATGGTCGAACTGGTGCCGCGTCACCATCCGCTGGACCACCACTTCGCGATTCAGACCATCTTCGAGATCATCGAAGTCGCCTCTCGGGCGGACATGAAGTCCGATGTGCTCAAGGACATAGACCGGCACAAGCAGCAACTCATCGCCTACCGCGGCAACCCGATGATCTCGGAGCAGGCACTCAACGAAGCCATCGGTCAATTGGAAGACTGCTTTTCACAGCTCAGCGGGCTCGCTGGCAAGACGGGTCAGTCGCTGACTGAAAACGACTGGTTGATGAGCATCCGCAGCCGCATCGGCATCCCTGCGGGCACCTGCGAATTTGACCTGCCTGCTTACTACAGTTGGCAGCACCACAGCGCTGAGGAGCGTCAAGCCGACTTGCAGCGCTGGTCAGTGCCTCTGGCGCCACTGGCTGAATCCATAGTTCTGCTGCTCAAGATGCTGCGGGATTCCGGCTCTCCCCAGAAGGTGGTGGCTCCCGGGGGTCAGTTCCAGCAAACCCTTCCTCAGGGGCGAACCTTCCAGCTGCTGCGCCTGCGCATGGACCCGAGCACCGGCCTGATTCCGGAAATCAGCGGCAACCGCCTGATGCTGTCGGTGCGTTTGATGCGCCAAGGTGATGACGACCGCCTGCACTCGGCACAAGACGACACAGCGTTCGAGTTGACCCTCTGCGCCTGAGTTTCTCGGAAACCGGTTTATGTCCTCGAGCGCCAACACCAGTCCATTGAAAACCGTGCGTTGCCCCGGTTGTGGCGGGCCGAGCATCTACGCGCCAAGCAACGCCTTCCGCCCGTTCTGCTGCGAGCGCTGCAAGAACATGGACTTCGGCGCATGGGCCACCGAGAGCTTCAAACTGCCCGAGCAGGACAGCCAGAACGATCCAGACTTCGGGGCTTCTTGAACGTTCGACCTCGGCTCAGCTGGATGCCGACCCGCGCTCTTGCGCAAGCCATTCCAGCACCGGCACGGTGCCAGGCAAAATCGGCTCGCAGCGAACTGGCACACATTCCCAACTGAACTGCTGACCTTCGCGCATGTGAAGTTCACCTGTCCAGTCATACACCTTGCAGAAATGCAGCCGGACCAGTGCATGGGGATAGTCCACCAGGCTGTCGCGCCAAACGTGTGCAGCACCGATGGTCACGCCGATCTCTTCTTGCAGTTCGCGCCGCAGGGCCTGCTCGACCGACTCGCCCGCTTCAAGCTTGCCGCCGGGGAATTCCCAATAGCCCTCATACACCTTGCCTACCGGACGTGACGTGAGCAGGAAGCGGCTATCGGGTGTGATCAGCACACCCACCGCGACATCGACCACGGGTCGGTCAATCGGGCGCGCAGTACCGGGTTCGGCGTCCACGACGAGGACCTGCTCGCTCATGCTTTCGATGCGTGCGTGCCGGCGTAGTCGCGGGCGAACTGGTAGGCCACACGTCCACTGCGCGATCCACGCTCCAGCGCCCAGACCAGCGCCTGGGGTCGCGCCGTCGCGATGTCGATGGCGGACACACCGAACGAGGACAACCACTGCGCCACGATCGTGAGGTATTCGTCCTGGTTGAAAGGATAGAAGCTCACCCACAGGCCAAAGCGCTCCGAGAGCGATATCTTCTCTTCCACCACCTCACCCGGATGCACCTCGCCCTCGGCGGTGTGGGTGTAGGTGAGGTTTTCCTTCATGTATTCGGGCAACAGATGGCGCCGGTTGCTGGTGGCGTAGATCAGCACGTTGGGGCTGGCCGCCGACACCGAGCCGTCAAGGATCGACTTGAGCGCCTTGTAGCCGGGCTCTCCCTCTTCAAAGCTGAGGTCGTCGCAAAACACGATGAAGCGTTCCGGTCGGTCGGTGACGACATCGACGATGTCGGGCAGGTCCACCAGATCGGCCTTGTCGACTTCGATCAGGCGAAGACCTTGAGGCGCATATTCGTTGAGACAGGCCCGGATGAGTGAGGACTTGCCTGTGCCGCGCGCGCCGGTGAGCAGCACGTTGTTGGCTGGAAGGCCCTGCACGAACTGCAGCGTGTTGCGCTGAATCTTCTCTTTCTGGCCGTCGATTTCCTGCAGATCAGACAAGCGCATGGCACCGACGTGGCGCACGGGCTCGAGCGCGCCATGCCCGCTGCTGCGCTTGCGGTAACGCCAGGCCACCGCAGAAGACCAGTCGGGCGCCTGCATGGGCTGTGGCAACACCGATTCAATGCGGGCCATCAACTGCTCGGCGCGCTCCAGCAGGCGTTCGAAATGTTCGTTCATGGCACGCAGATCAAGAACGGTAGTCGGCGTTGATGGTCACGTAGTCGTGGCTGAAATCGCAGGTCCACACCGTCTCGGAGGCAGCACCACGGCCCAGGCCGATGCGCACCAGGATCTCGGCTTGCTTCATCACCCGCTGACCGTCTTCCTCGCGGTAGCCGGGATGGCGGCCACCTTGGGTGACCACATGCACCTCACCGAGGTGCAGGTCGATGCCGCTCACATCGAGGTCGTGGATGCCGGCATAACCCACGGCTGCGAGGATGCGGCCCAGGTTGGGATCGCTGGCGAAGAAGGCGGTCTTGACCAGGGGCGAGTGCGCCACGGCGTAGGCCGCCAGCAAACATTCGGCGGCGGTGCGTCCACCTTCAACCTGGATGGTGATGAATTTGGTGGCGCCTTCTCCGTCACGCACGATGGCATGCGCGAGGTGCCGCGCCACCTGCGTCAGGCCCTCCAGCAGGGCACTGCCTGCCGGGCTGTCCAGGTCGGTCACGGGGGTGTTTCCCGCTTGACCCGTGGCCACCACAACGAACGAATCGTTGGTGCTGGTGTCGCCGTCCACGGTGACGCGGTTGAACGATGCGTCAGCGAGACGACGGGCCAGCTCGTTCATGATCGCGGGGGCCACGGCAGCGTCGGTGGCCAGGAAACCCAACATGGTGGCCATGTTGGGGCGAATCATGCCGGCACCCTTGGCGATACCCGAGGCACTCACGTCGCACCCGTCAATCGTCATGCGCTGGCTGCGGGCTTTGGGCAAGGTGTCGGTGGTCATGATGCCCTGGGCTGCCGAGAGCCAATGCGCACCGCTGTCCGTCTGCGGCAGGGCCGCATCGGTCAGCGCACCGGGCAATCCCGCGAGCAGTCGATCGAGTGGCAGCGGCTCCATGATCACGCCAGTGGAGAACGGCAGCACTTGTTCATGGTGAAGGCTCAGCGAGCGGGCCAGCGCAGTGCAGGTCTGGCGCGCATGGGCCAATCCAGGCTCACCTGTGCCCGCGTTCGCGTTGCCGGTGTTGATCACCAACGCACGAACACCCTGCCCCGCCGCGAGGTGCTCACGGCACACCTGCACCGGGGCGGCGGCGTAACGGTTCTGGGTGAACACCGCGCCGACTGCACAGCCCTCGTCCAGCAAAAAGACCGTGAGGTCCTTGCGGTTGGCCTTGCGTATGCCCGCCTCGGCCACACCGATGCGCACACCTTTGATGGGAAGCAAATCCGAGGCCGAAGGCGTGTCGAGTTGAACGGGCATGGGAACTCCGTGGGGTCAGGGAAAAGCCAGTCAGCGGGACGAGCGGGGCCGGACACCCCGCCGCGTCAGTCCAGCTTGCCGTGGCACTGCTTGTATTTCTTGCCGCTGCCGCAGGGGCAAGGGTCGTTGCGTCCCACGCGGGGCACATCGCCAGCAGGGCGAGGCGCAGCGCTGTTCGCGCCCACCGTTTCCGCTTCACCGGTTTCGGTGGGCGCGGTGTAGGTCACGTTGGCGATCTGCTCGGCACGCTCTTCCAGTTGCTCGGCCGCCTGGGCCATTTGTTCGGCCGACTGCACACGCACGTTCATCAGCACACGCGTCACGTCGTTCTTCACCGTGTCCAGCAACTGGCCAAACAGCACGAAAGCCTCGCGCTTGTACTCCTGCTTGGGTTGCTTCTGGGCGTAGCCACGCAGGTGGATGCCTTGACGCAGGTAATCGAGAGCGGACAGATGCTCGCGCCATTGCCCGTCGATGGTCTGCAGCAGCACGACGCGTTCGAACTGGGTGAAGTTCTCCTCACCCACGATCTGCACCTTGCCCTCGAACACCACCTTGGCTGCGGCCACCACACGCTCGGCAACCTCTTCAGCGTCGATCGACTCCGCATCTGACACCCAGGTCGTCACGGGCACATCGACCGCCCACTCCTCGCGCAGCACGCGCTCCAGCGTAGGCAGGTCCCACTGTTCTTCGACACTGCCTTCGGGCACGTATTCGTGCACCAGATCGGCAAAGCAGCCGTCGCGCAGCGAATCGATCTGGGCCCGCAGCGATTCGGCATCCAGGATGTCGTTGCGCTGCTGGTAGATCACCTTGCGCTGGTCATTGGACACGTCGTCGTATTCGAGCAGTTGCTTGCGGATGTCGAAGTTGCGGGCTTCGACCTTGCGCTGCGCACTCTCGATGCTGCGCGTGACGATGCCGGCCTCGATGGCCTCGCCCTCGGGCATCTTCAAGCGGTCCATGATGGCGCGCACGCGATCACCGGCAAAGATGCGCATCAGCGAGTCGTCCAGGCTCAGATAGAAGCGCGAGGAACCCGGGTCGCCTTGGCGGCCTGAACGACCACGCAACTGGTTGTCGATGCGACGCGACTCGTGGCGCTCGGTGGCAATGATGCGCAGGCCACCGAGTGCCTTGACCTTGTCGTGGTCAGCCTGCCAATGCTGGCGCAGCGATTCGATGCGCGAGGCCTTGGTACCTTCGTCCAACGCCTCGTCGTTCTGCACCGCGTCGACCATCTTTTCCAGATTGCCGCCGAGCACGATGTCGGTACCCCGACCCGCCATGTTGGTGGCGATGGTGATGCCGCCCGGGCGGCCGGCCTGAATGATGATGTCGGCCTCGCGCGCATGCTGCTTGGCGTTGAGCACCTCGTGGGGCAGACCTTCCTTGACCAGCAGCTCGGCGATGATTTCCGAGTTCTCGATGGATGACGTGCCGACCAGCACGGGCTGACCCCGCTCGTGACACTCACGAATGTCCTCGATGGCAGCGACATACTTTTCTTTTGTCGTCTTGTAGACGCGATCAAGCTGGTCAACCCGCTTGCTCACCCGGTTGGGCGGAATGACCACCGTTTCCAGACTGTAGATCTCCTGGAATTCGTACGCTTCGGTGTCGGCCGTGCCGGTCATGCCGGCGAGCTTGCCGTACAGGCGGAAGTAGTTCTGGAATGTGATGGAGGCGAGCGTCTGGTTCTCGGGCTGAATGGCCACCCCCTCTTTGGCCTCCACCGCCTGATGCAGGCCATCGCTCCAGCGCCGGCCCGTCATCAAGCGTCCAGTGAACTCGTCGACGATCACGATTTCGCCGTTCTGATTCACGTAGTGCTGGTCGCGGTGGTAGAGGTGGTGCGCCTTGAGCGAAGTGACCAGGTTGTGCAGCAACGCAATGTTGGCCGGGTCGTACAGCGACGCGCCCTCGGGCAACAGGCCCGCCTGGCTGAGCAACTGCTCGGCGTGCTCGTGCCCCTGTTCGGTCATGTGGATCGCATGGGCCTTTTCGTCTACCGTGAAATCGCCCGGTTTGATGACGCCTTCGCCCGTGCGCACATCGGCTTCACCTTCCTGACGCACCAGGTGCGGCACCAGTTGCTTGATGGCCATGTAGGTCTGTGTCTGATCTTCGGCCTGTCCGCTGATGATCAGCGGCGTACGGGCCTCATCGATCAGGATGGAGTCCACCTCATCGACGATCGCGTAGTTCAAGCCGCGCTGCACACGGTCGGCAGCCTCGTACACCATGTTGTCGCGCAGGTAATCGAACCCGTATTCGTTGTTGGTGCCGTAAGTGATGTCGGACCGGTAGGCCGCCTGCTTCTCTTCGCGCGGCGCTTGGGGCAGGTTGATGCCAACCGTCAGGCCCAGGAAGTTGTACAGACGACCCATCCATTGCGCATCGCGGCTGGCCAGGTAGTCGTTGACGGTGACCACGTGCACGCCCTTGCCCGTGAGCGCGTTCAGGTAAACCGGCAGGGTCGCGGTCAGGGTCTTGCCCTCCCCCGTGCGCATCTCGGCCACCTTGCCGTGGTGCAGCGCGAGGCCACCCACCAACTGCACGTCGAAGTGGCGCATCTTCATGATGCGTTTGCTGCCCTCCCGCACCACCGCGAAGGCTTCGGGCAGCACGGACTCCAGGCTCTCGCCTTGCGCTATGCGCTGCTTGAACGATTCGGTCTTGCCACGAATTTCGTCATCGCTGAGTTTTTCAAACTGTGCCTCCAGACCGTTGATGCGCTCCACCGTTTTGCGGTAGGTCTTGAGCAAACGGTCGTTGCGGCTACCAAAGAGTTTGGTGAGGAAGTTTGTGGCCATACATGCAGGCCCACACCAGACACCCTGAAGGCGCCGGGCAGGCAATAGAAATGAGGAGGGCTCTTGCGAACCTGGAAGGCGTACACCGAGCGCCACTGAGGTGCCGGCAAACGCGAAGCTTTCAAGAGCAAAGCCGCGATTTTAACTGGCGAGGCCTCGCCCTGTTCAGGGCTTGCGAGGGCCCACCGCCGCGGGCCGGGCCGCAGCGATTTTTTCACCGGCCGCAAGGAAACGTTGCGGGTCCTGTGGCACGCCAGCAACCCATACTTCAAAGTGCAGATGCGGCCCGGTGGAACGACCGGTAGAGCCCACACTGGCGATCTTCTGTCCGCGTTTGACGATGTCGCCCTTCTTCACGAAGGTCTGGGACGAGTGGGCGTACCGCGTGATCAGGTCGTTCCCGTGGTCAACCTCGATCATGTTGCCGTAGGCAGCGTGGTACTCCTGCACCACCACCACACCTCCGGCGGCCGCCAGTATTGGTGTTCCCACGTCAGCCGGAAAGTCCAGCCCCGTGTGCAAGGCAGAACGGCCGGTGATCGGATCGATGCGGAAGCCAAAAGCCGAACCGACCTGAACACCGTCCACTGGTTTTTCGGTAGGTATCAGCGTTTGCCGGATTTTCTGATCGAACAACCGCGATTCCACGACCGTGAGCCAGTCCACCCGGGAGCCGCTGGAGACCTCGACCGTGTCCAGGGCCTGCATCAACTCCGGCATGCTGATGTCACGGCTGGCCACGAGGGCGCCACCGGATCCAGGTGCATTCTTGAACTCGGCCGGGTTAAGCCCCGCAAGGCCCGCCACGCGCTCACCAAGCGAGTCGATCTGAATCATGCGCGCCTGCATTTCCCCTAGCTTGCGCGCCATGGCGTCAAGATTGGCGCGCATGTAGGCGTCTTTGGAATCAACCTCGTTTTGGTGGACCAGGCGGGCGACCGAGGCAAAGCCCGGCCAGCCCTGACGCACGCCCTCCAGAAAGAACCAGTGGTAGGTCGTGATCGAAGCCAGCATCAGCACCACGGATGCCAACATGCCCACACCGATCAACTTGAAACCGTTGAGGTGCAGCGCCTTGCTCTTGGCCAACCAGGCGTCCGTGATAATGATGTGCACTCTGAAACCTTTCCTTGCGGTGAGCCGCGAGAGCCCGTCCGTCCAATTCACATGGCCACCGACCAACGACCCCGCACGCTCTACAGCCTTGAACAGGCCGTGGGGGCCGCACCGTCGTTGGCCTTGCTGCGGGAGCGCATTCGCGAGTCCCAAGCGTGCATGGATCAGATACGACATCTGATACCGGCTGCCATGCGTCAGCAGGTGGTGGCTGGCCCTTTGCAGGACCAGGAGTGGTGCTTGCTGGTGGGCAGCTCGGCTGCGTCCACCAAGCTGAGACAACTGCTGCCTGCCATCCAGCTGGCATTGACCCAAAGCGGTGCGCAGGTTAACGCAATCCGGATCAAAGTCCAAATGCCGGGGCGATGAATGCGCTCTGGGCGCAGGCCGGTGGCAAATACCTGGGGTTTGGTGCCGCTTATCTGACTCGAACAGATGACCTATCGCTTACAAGGCGATTGCTCTACCAACTGAGCTAAAGCGGCCCTGGGAAGGGTGCGAGTTTACTTGACGCGTTTGAGTTGTGGCCGGCCTGCCGCTCGGCCTTGACCATCAGAAGGTGGCTCTGGCGGCTCGTCGTCCTCGCCTGGCGCATCCTCGCTGGTCACTGAGCGCAGCGGGCTGCGCGACGCTGTGTCTGTTGCAGGCTCGGGCGCATCGGACGTCGCGTCCGCCTTGACGGCGGACAGCGTGGCGGGCGCAGGCGCGGGGAAGGCCATGCCCTGGCCGTTCTCACGCGCATAGATGGCAATCACATGGCTGATGGGCACGACGATTTCGCGCGCCACGCCGCCGAAACGGGCCTTGAACTCGATGAAATCGTTGCCCAGACGCAAGGAGCTTGTGGCGTCCACACCCACGTTGAGCACGATCTCACCATTCTTGACGAACTCCATCGGCACCTGCACGGAGGCATCCACCTGCACGGCAATGTAGGGGGAGAACCCGTTGTCCGAACACCATTCGTGCAAAGCACGGATCAGGTAGGGCCGGGTGGAGGGGATATCGGTGTCGACAGGACTCATGAACGGTCGCTGAGGCTAAAAACGACCCGGTCGCAAACGACCGGGTGCGTCATCACTTGCGCATCACTTTCTCGGACGGCGTCAGCGCTTCGATGTAGGCCGGACGCGAGAAGATGCGCTCGGCGTACTTGAGCAGAGGAGCCGCATTCTTGCTGAGCTCGATGCCGTAGAAATCCAGACGCCACAACAGCGGCGCAATGGCCACGTCGAGCATGGAGAAATTGTCGCCCAGCATGAACTTGTTCTTCAGGAACACGGGGGCCAGTTGCGTGAGACGGTCGCGGATGTGGGCCCGAGCCTTCTCCAGCGCCTTTTCGTTGCCCTTGGTGGCGCGCGATTCGAGCATGGAGACGTGCGTGAACAGCTCCTTTTCGAAGTTCAGCAGGAACAGCCGCACACGAGCGCGGTCCACCGGGTCACCGGGCATCAGTTGCGGGTGAGGAAATCGCTCGTCGATGTACTCGTTGATGATGTTCGACTCGTACAGGATGAGATCGCGCTCGACCAGGATGGGCACCTGGCCGTATGGGTTCATCACACTGATGTCTTCGGGCTTGTTGTAGAGGTCGACATCCCGGATCTCGAAGTCCATGCCTTTTTCGAACAACACGAAGCGGCAGCGGTGGGAATACGGGCAAGTGGTGCCCGAGTACAAGACCATCATGAGGGAGTCTCCTTAAAGCAAAAAACAGTGGTTTGCTTTCGTGTCATACGGACACTGCAAACCACTGCGGAACAGACAGGATGGTGGCTAGCACCACCAACCTTGTCGGATGGGATTATTTGATGTCTTTCCAGAAGGATGCATTCAGGCGCCAAGCCACCACGGTGAAGGCGGCCAGGAACAACATCACCCACACGCCAACGCGGACCCGGCTGTTCTGGGCCGGCTCGGCCATCCACTGGAGATAGGCGACGAGGTCGCCCACGTTTTGGTCGTACTCGGCAGCGCTCAAGGTGCCGGCCTTGACCGGCGCCCAGCCCTTGACCCGATCAACTTCATGGCCATGGCTCATGACTTTTTCGACCACCGGGCGTTGCTCGCCTTGGAGTTCCCACAGGGGATTGGGCATGCCGATGTTAGGGAAGGCCAGATTGTTCCAGCCCGTCGGCTTGGTGTCGTCGCGGTAATAAGTGCGCAGCAGGGTGTAAACATAATCTGCACCCGTGCCCGCATGGCTCGAACGCGAGCGGGCGATCAAGGTCAGGTCGGGCGGGTTCACGCCGAACCATTGCTTGGCCTGCTTCGGATCGATGGAGGCCTTCATCGTGTCACCGATCTTGTCGGTGGCAAAGGTCAGATTCTCGGCAATCTGTTTGTCGTTCAGGCCGATATCGCGCAGCCGGTTGTAGCGCATGAAAGCTGCCGAGTGGCAGCTCAGGCAGTAGTTCACGAACAGCTTGGCACCGTTCTGCAGAGCGGCCATGTCGTTGGTGCGCTCAGGCGCCTTGTCCAGCGGAATGCTGCCACCAGCGGCCAGGGCGGCGCCCGACATGCCCAACGCCATCACGAAGCCCAAGAGGATTTTTTTCATTTGCTTGACTCTCTGAATTGGCTCTTCGGGGTTCAGTGGGGCTGGAAGGTGACGCGGTCGGGCACGGGCTTGAACTCGCCCAGACGGCTCCACCATGGCATCAACAGGAAGAAACCGAAGTAGAACAAGGTGCCGACTTGGGACACACGCTCGCCGATGGGCGACGGTGGCAACACGCCAAGGTAGCCCAGGATCAGGAAGTTGATGACGAACACACCGTACAGGTACTTGTTCCAGGTGGGGCGGTAGCGAATCGACTTGACCGGGCTGTGATCCAGCCAAGGCAGGAAGAACAGGATGATCACGGCGCCACCCATGGCGACCACACCCCAGAACTTGGCATCAATGGCCAGCATCAACGCCACCAGCACCACCGCACCAATCACGATC
Organism: Hydrogenophaga sp.; assembly: GCF_018780385.1. GTDB lineage: Bacteria > Pseudomonadota > Gammaproteobacteria > Burkholderiales > Burkholderiaceae_C > Hydrogenophaga. The sequence goes on from NZ_JADMJO010000058.1 coordinate 20,633, forward strand.
ACGCCCTTGAGTGCACCGGAAACTTTGGCCTTGAGTGCACCGAGCACCGCGGCGATGACGACGATGGTGACCAGGGCAAACATCATTTCGCTGGTGATGGCACGCAGCATCGAATAGAACGGCGTGAAGTACCAGACCGGTGCGATGTGCAACGGTGTGACCAGCGGATCCGCCGGGATGAAGTTGTTGTATTCGAGGAAATAGCCGCCGAACTCGGGAGCGAAGAAGATGATCGCCGAGAAGATCATCAGGAACACGGACACACCCAGCACGTCGTGTACGGTGTAGTAGGGGTGAAATGGAATGCCATCCAGGGGAATGCCCTTGACATCCTTCTTGGCCTTGATCTCCACGCCGTCCGGGTTGTTGGAACCCACTTCGTGCAGCGCAATGATGTGCGCGACCACCAGTCCCAGAAGGACCAACGGCACAGCGATCACATGGAAGCTGAAGAAGCGGTTGAGCGTGGCGTCACCCACCACGAAGTCGCCACGAATCAGCAGCGCCAGGTCAGGGCCCACGAAGGGGATGGCAGCGAACAGGTTCACGATCACCTGGGCACCCCAATAGGACATTTGGCCCCAGGGCAGCAGGTAGCCCATGAAGGCTTCGGCCATCAGGCACAGGAAGATGGCGCAGCCAAACACCCACACAAGCTCGCGCGGCTTGCGGTAGCTGCCGTAGATCAGGCCACGGAACATGTGCATGTAGACCACCACGAAGAACGCCGAGGCGCCAGTGGAGTGCATGTAACGGATCAGCCAGCCCCAGGGAACATCGCGCATGATGTACTCGACCGAGGCAAACGCCAGCGCGGCGTCGGGCTTGTAGTGCATCACCAGGAAAATGCCGGTGACGATCTGGATCACGAGCACGAGCAGTGCCAGCGAGCCGAAGAAGTACCAGAAGTTGAAGTTCTTCGGTGCGTAGTACTCGGCCAGGTGCTCGTTGTAGAGCTTGGACAGCGGGAACCGGTTGTCGA
>NZ_JADMJO010000149.1 GCF_018780385.1 Hydrogenophaga sp.
TTGTCCATGCGTGATCGGATCGTGGCCATCGTTGCGCCGGCCGGTTATGGCAAGACGACATTGATGGGAGGTTGGTTTCGCGCTTGCAAAGACGCCGACCGCGTGTGGGTGGCGCTCGACGCTTCCTGGCGCGACAAGGTGTTCTTTATTCGCTCTTTGTTGAATGCAGTCGGAGGTCCGTCGGAGCCCGTCGCGATGGGTGCCATCGACGCGACGGCGGCGGTCGAGAGCGGCTTGCTGGCGTTGTTGCAGGCCCTTGGCCAACGTCGTCGTCCCATGGTGCTGTTCTTCGACGATGTGCATGTGTTGCGTGGCAGCGAGAGCGCTCACACCCTGAGCCGTCTGTTGGTGGCGGCACCCGACTACGTGAGGTTCGTCGTTTGCGGCCGCGAAGGGATGGATTTCGATCTGGCCGTGCTGACCGCGCGCGGGCTGGTACGCTGGGTGACACAGCGCGAGCTGAAGCTCGACGCGCAGGATGTGCAGGAACTGGTGCGGCGGCGCCGACTGTCGGCCGGTGACGAAGAGGTTGATCATATCGTCGGGATCACCGAGGGTTGGCCGGCATTGGTGCAGCTTGCCCTCGCCAGCGGCGAGGGCGTACAGGAGGCCGACGAGGGCAGTAGCAACTTGCTGATGGACAGCTTCATTTACGAGAGCTTCTTCAAGGGATTGGCGCCGGCCCGTCAGCAGGCGCTGTTCGTGATGGCCGCCGTTGGTGACTTCACGCTGCCGCTGCTGGTCGCGCTCGATGCGCCCGAGGGGGCTGAGGCGATCGCCGAAGGCGAGCAACTGGGCATCGTGCAGCGTCGGGGACGCATGGCTGGCGAGCCGTTCTACGCTTTGCATGCGCTGGTGGCGGAGCGCGCACTGACGCGACTGGCCGACATGGGGCTGAGCTCTGTGTCGGTGCGCTTACTGCGAACGCGTTGTGCACACTGGTGGCATGTCCGGGGCGAGGTTTACCGTGCGATCCGCACGGCCCTGGAGGGTGACGACGCGCGGCTCGCGTCCACCTATCTGACCAGCTACGCACATCAGTTGGTGCAAGGCGAGGGTCGGCACGAGACCTTCCTGGACCTGCTCGCGCAATTGGAATCGCGTAGCGTGGAGCCTGACTGCGCACTAATGTTGCAAGCGGTGTGGGCGCTGGTGTTTTTGCGTCGCTATGCTGAAGCGGCAGCGTGGCTGGCGCGCATTGAGCGGGCTTGCGGCAAGGGACAATCAGCCGGCGTCCGCTTGATCCTGCATACGACCGTTCTTCAGCGCGGCGTGATCGCCGGCCTGCGTGATGACGAGGCCGATGCAGAGGTCTTTGTGCGCCAGTGGCTGGCCGGGCCGCCCGATTCGGACCCGTTCCACTACGGCGCCGCACAAACGGTGCTGGCCTATGCGCACAAGTGCAATGGACGCTTCGCCGAGGCCACCCAATCCTTGCGCGAGGCGCAAGTGAAGTTCGAGGAGGCACCTTCGCCATATGGCCTTATGTGGGTCAGGGTGATCTCGGCAGCCTCGCTGCTCAAAGCCGGGCGGCATCGCGATGCCCTGGCGGACAGCGCCTCGGCGCTGTCCGGAGCGCCTGCTTTCACGCCTGGCGCCGCGGGCCTGGCGGCCATGCTGCGCGCGATCCGCGCGTTGCTGCTGTACGAACGCAACCAGTGCACCGAGGCGATGGTGGAAGTGGAAGCGGCGTTGCCACTGCTGCCGCACCAGGGCATCGTCGATGCGATGGTCGCGGGCTACGTGGCGGCGTCACGTCTGCAGGCGGCGCGTGGTGACCTATCCGGCGCGCTCGATGCGGCGGCGGAGGGCGAGCGCGTGGGACTGGCGCGTGGCTTCGTGCGCTTGCAGCTTACGATGGTGGCCGAGCGCGCACTGTTGCTGCTGCGCGCCGGCGACGTCGAGGCGGCGCGGCGAATGGCCTGTGACCATGGGCTGCTGCCGCAAGGACCGCAGACCAATTTGCACAGAGACAAGGCCGAGCGTCTCTGGGCCCGTCTCGATCTCGCGCAGGGTCGGCCCGATCTCGCTCTGCAATGGGCCAATTCGGGCATCGCCAGGGCGCGACGCAGCCACCAGCAGCACAAGCTGGCCGAGTTGCTGATGCTGCGCTCACTGGCGTTGGTGCGAACAGGAGATGCCGAGGGTGGGCACGACGCGGTAATGGAAAGCCTTCGCATCGCGGCATCGAACGGCTACGTGCGCCTGTACCTTGACGAAGGCCCGGAGTTGGAGAGCTTTTTGCACCGCGTGGCTGACAAGCCGCAGAGTCCCACGCCGGCGTTTTTATACGCGCGAACGCTGCTACTTGCTGCGGGCGCTGCATCTGCACGTCAGGATACGGCGCCCGCGGACCAGGAGCGACCCACCGAGCGCGAACTGCAGATCCTTCGCCTGCTGGCAGATGGCCTGTCCAATGGCGAAGTGGCGGGTCGGCTTGTGTTGACCGAGGGCACGGTGAAATGGCATCTTCACAACATCTACGCGAAGCTGGGCGTGAAAAATCGCACGGGTGCTTTGCGGGAAGCTCGCACTCGGGCTTGGCTGTGAGACTTGATTGCCTCAAGTAAATGGCCTGGATGACCGATATAGGCTAAGGATGGTGTTCAAAACCAGCGCGGTGAAGCCTGGTGATCCCATCAATCTCGCGACGGAGTTTTAACACCATCCCTTAATCTTACTGTGTCATAAATGACATAATTTGATCTTCTCGACTTCGTGCAGGAGGATCGATGAGTGCAGCCGAGAGATTTGATCTCTACCTTGAACACCTGAGCGAAGGCTTGGGTCACGCGGACCGGCACGCTGGCCTTCGCGGTTACTGCACGGGCCTGATGCTCCCCCTATCGCGCAAGAGCGTGGAGCCCATGGCCGCACGGGTCGATCCGATGCACGCGAGTGCCAGGCACCAGGCGCTACACCACTTCGTGGCCAAGGCGCAGTGGTCTGACACCCAGATGTTGCGCCGCGTGTGCCAGTGGGTGATGCCCAAGATGGACTTCAGCCAGGGCGGCTGGTGGATCATCGACGACACCGGTTTCCCGAAGAAGGGCCGCCATTCAGTCGGTGTCACGCGCCAGTACTGCGGGATGCTCGGCAAGCAAGACAACTGCCAGGTGGCTGTCAGCATCTCGCTTGCAAGCAATCAGGGCAGCCTGCCCGTGGCCTGGCAGCTGTATCTGCCCGAGGATTGGGCTGCAGATCGTGAACGGCGCGCCAAGGCCGGCGTTCCCGAAGAGGTGCACTTTGCCACGAAGACCCTGATCGCGCTGCAGCAGCTGCGCACGCTGCTGGATGAAGGCGCGCCGCGCCACTGCGTACTGGCCGATGCCGGCTATGGCGTGGACAACGCCTTTCGCCAGGCTCTCAGCGACATGGGCTTGCTCTATGCGGTGGGCGTCACTTCGGCCGTCGTGGTCTGGCCGCCTGGAATCCAGCCGCTGCCACCCAAGCGCTACAGCGGCATGGGCCGCCCTGCCGTGGTGCCTCGGCGCACGACCACTCTGCAGCCCATGAGTGTCAAAGCACTGGCGATGTCGTTGCCGCCAGAAGCATTCCAGACGATCACTTGGCGCGAGGGCACCAACACGCCGCTGCGCGAGCGCTTCGCGGCTGTTCGGGTGCGTCATGCTGGCGGCAATGTCGGCAAAGCACGCCTGCGCCCCGAGCAGTGGCTGCTCATCGAGTGGCCGGCAAGCGACGCCGAGCCGAGCAAATACTTCCTGTCGACCTTGCCGCAGGACACGCCGATCAACGAGTTGGTCAGCGTTGCCCATCAGCGCTGGCGCATCGAGCGCGACTACCAGGATCTGAAGCGGGACTTCGGCCTGGGCCACTACGAGGGTCGAGGTTGGCGGGGGTTCCACCACCATGCCGCCTTGAGCATCGCGGCCTACGGGTTCCTGATGGCAGAACGCCTCGTCGCCGACAAGCCTGCCGGCGGTAAAAAAAACTTCATCGAACGCAAGGTGCCTGCCCTTCCCGAGGACTACATCCCCCGCGGCAGTCCTGCGCGCGCAGCGCCACGTGGCAACGTCGATCACGACGCTGCGCCATCTGCTGAGCTACCAACTGATCGCTCGTCTCGGGCAGTGCCCCTGCTGCGGCAGGTCAAGCACAAGGCTTCTCTTGTGACACAGTAAGATTAAGGAAGGTCTGCAAAACTCCACGCCCCTTGAACTGGCAAGCGGCGTGAAGTGAGGA
>NZ_JADMJO010000098.1 GCF_018780385.1 Hydrogenophaga sp.
ACGACAACTTCCGCGTCAAGCGCTACATCGCCAAGTACACGATCAACCCGGCCATTGCCCACGGCATCTCGCACGTCGTCGGTTCGCTCGAAGTCGGCAAGTGGGCCGACTTGGTGGTGTGGAAGCCCGCGTTCTTCGGCGTGAAGCCCGCACTCATCTTGAAGGGCGGCAGCATCGCGCTGGCCGCCATGGGCGACCCCAATGCCTCCATCCCCACACCCCAACCCGTGCACTACCGCCCCATGTTCGGCAGCTTCGGCGGCGCCATGGCCAAGAGCAGCCTCACCTTCGTCTCGCAGGCCGCGCTGGCCGCCGGTGTGGGCGAGCGCTACGGCCTGCAGAAGACGCAGGAGGCCGTGCGCGGCTGTCGCGGCGTGACCAAGGCCAGCATGGTGCACAACAGCCTGCTGCCGAAGATGGAGATCGACCCACAGACCTACGCGGTGCGCGCCGACGGCGTCTTGCTCACCTGCGAGCCCGCCACCCGGCTGCCCATGGCGCAACGCTACTTCCTGTTCTGACACCCGATCCCATGCTGCAAGTCTCCAAACTCATTCCACAAGGCCAGGGCCTGGCGCGCAGCATGGTGCAGCGTGCCGCGCACCTGGAGTTGGACTGGGACATCCGCCAGAAGAGCCGCTTCGACGCGGTGGCTTCCGACGAGCGCCACGTGGGCGTTTTCCTGCCGCGTGGCACCGTGGTGCGCGGTGGCGACGTGCTGCTCACGCAGGACGGTTCGCTGTTGCGCGTGGTGGCCGCGCCGCAGGCGGTGCTGCGCATCACCGCCTGCCCCGACCACCCGGCCCACGAGCAGGCCTTCGACCTCATGCGCGCGGCCTACCACCTGGGCAACCGGCATGTGCCGATCGAACTGCAGCCGGACCACCTCAAGATCGAGCCCGACCACGTGCTGGCAGACATGCTGCGCGCCATGCACCTCACGGTGGTGGAGGTGCGCGAGCCCTTCGAGCCCGAGGCCGGCGCATACGGGGCCCACCACGCCGCCACTCCGGGCCACGGGCACACCCACAACCATGACCACGGCTGACCTGGTGGAGGCGCCGCCCCGCTCGGCTGCCAGCCTGCTGCAGATCCTCTGGCTTGCCTCTCCGGCGCTGCCGGTGGGCGGCTTCTCGTATTCCGAAGGGCTTGAATCGGCAGTCGACGCCGGCCTGGTGCACGATGAATCGAGCGCTGCCGCCTGGCTCACCGACCAGTTGCACCTGGGTCTCGCACGCAGCGATCTGGCGGTGGTGGCGCAGGCCATTCCCGCCTGGCGGGCGAACGATCTGGCGCGCATCACCGAACTCAACCACTGGGTGCTGCAGACCCGCGAGACGCTCGAATTCCGCCTGCAAAGCGAGCAGATGGGCCGCTCGCTACTGGAGTGGGCGCGCCAGCTCGGCGAGCTGGGCACCGGCGTATTCGAGCAATTGCACAGCGCCCGCCTGGACCCGCCCACCTACCCCGTGGCCTGCGCCTGTGCGGCCGCCAGCACCGGCGCCAGCGTGCACGACAGCCTGGTCGGCTACGCCTTCGGCTGGTGCGAAAACATGGTGCAGGCGTCCATCAAGTCGGTGCCGCTGGGCCAGAGCGCCGGCCAGCGCATGCTCGCGCGCCTGGCGCAGCAGATACCGGCCGCGGTGGACCACGCCATCGCCCTGCACGACAATGACCGCCAGGCTTTCACGCCCTTGCTGGCCATCCATTCCGCCCGACACGAAACCCAGTACTCACGCCTCTTCCGCTCATGACACCGCTGCACCACATCCCCCGCCGCACCAAGACACTGCCCCCGCTGCGCGTGGGCATCGGCGGCCCGGTCGGCTCGGGCAAGACCACGCTGCTGGAGATGCTCTGCAAGGCCATGCGCGACCGCTACGACCTGATCGCCATCACCAACGACATCTACACCAAGGAAGACCAGCGCATCCTCACCGTGAGCGGCGCGCTGCCGGCCGAACGCATCATGGGCGTGGAGACCGGTGGCTGCCCGCACACCGCGATCCGCGAAGACGCCTCCATCAACCTGGAGGCCATCGACCGCATGCTGGGTGAGTTCCCCGACGCCGACGTGGTGTTCATCGAGAGCGGCGGCGACAACCTCGCCGCCACCTTCAGCCCCGAACTCAGCGACCTCACCATCTACGTGATCGACGTGGCCGCGGGCGAGAAGATCCCGCGCAAGGGCGGTCCCGGCATCACCAAGAGCGACCTCTTCGTCATCAACAAGACCGACCTCGCTCCCCACGTGGGCGCCGACCTCGAAGTGATGAAGGCCGACACCGCGCGCATGCGCCCCGACAGCGTGCGCCGGCCCTGGGTGATGACCAACCTCAAGACGCTGGCCGGCGTGGACGAGGTGGTGCGCTTCATCGAGACGCGCGGCCTGCTGCCCAAGCCGCAGCCTGAAGCCGCGGCCGTCGCAGGCTAAAATCCCGCCATTGCCGACGCATCCGGAGACTTGGGTGAGCGGTTTAAACCAGCAGTCTTGAAAACTGCCGACCCGCAAGGGTCCGTGAGTTCGAATCTCACAGTCTCCGCCAACGAATTCAAGGGCCTTGAGCAATCAAGGCCCTTTTTTCTGGCCTCAGCGCAGACGGATCTGGTTCGGCAACGGCATGGACAGGCGCAGCACGTCTTCGGCCAACCACAGCGCCGAGCGCCTGGCGCGTTCGGCCACGAAGGGCAAGGGCAGCTGCAGGTAGTCGTCGTTGAACACCTCGAAGCTGTAGTCGCCGCTGTAGCCCAGGCGTTCCAGCGACAGCACCAGCGCGGCCAGTTGTTCGGTGTGCACCCCCTCGCCCGGGAACACGCGGAAGGTGCGGGCGGTGGTCATGCGCTCCTCGAAGGTCGGGGTTTCCTGCCACATGAAGTCGGCGAGCTGGACCAGGAAGATGCGCTGCGGATCGAGCAGGTCGATTTCCTCCAGCGCCGTGTTGCTGGCGAAGAGATGGAAGGCGTCCAGCCCCAGACCGAGGTTGGGACAGTTGGCCCGGGTGATCACGTCCCAGGCCACCGGGAATTCGTTGATGGTGCGGCCCCAGGACAGCGCCTCGAACGCGATCTTGATGCCGTGCGGAATCGCCAGCATGGCCAGCTTGCGCAGGTCGCGCGCGATCTGGTCGAGGTCGGTGCCGGCGTGGCGCGAGGTGGACGAACACGCCAGCAGCACGTCGCAACCCAGCTCGGCGCACATCTCCAGCATCTGTTTGGCGATCTCGACCTTGTAGTCGTGCAGATGGCCGCTCAGGCCTTCAAAGTCGCGCAGCACCTGAAAGCCCGTGCCGCGCAGACCGCTGCGGTGCACCGCTTTGACGGCGGCCTTCCAGCCGTTGGGGTGTCCCACCAGGTCGTTGGCCTTGAGCATGACCTGGGAGAAGCCGGCGTCCTGCATGGCTTCGAGCTTGGCCTCCAGCGGGCCGGCCAGGGTGATCGTGTCCATGCCGAAGGCCTGGATCGACGGGTTGTGTTGAGCGGCCATGGCCTCACCCGACATGGTTACCAGGCGCACCGTGCACCAGCTCGAAGGCCACCGAGCCGAGGTAGGTGCGAGATATGGCGCCCCGACCTTCGCTGTGGGCCTGCTCGGTCTCGACGAAGTCCAGCCCCAGCGCCCGCAAGGCGCGCACGGCGGCCAGCACATCGGGCACACCCAGGCCGATGCGCTGGAATTTTTCGGAGCTGTCCCGCACGTTGATGTCGGGCTCCACCAGTTGCAGCATGAAACGGTTGGCCGGGTGCAGGGCCGGCGCCATCAGCAGCTTGCCCTTGGGCAGGATCCCGTAACGCTCTTCGTCGGGGATGGGCGTCATGCCGAAGAGCTCGCCGTAGAACTCGATCCAGTCCACGGCCCGGTCAGCACCGATGTACTGCACGATGCCGAAAAATTCGATGCCGGCGGTGGCCGGCGGGTGTTGGTCCACCGAGGGAATGGGCACGAAGTCCACGTCGTAGATCGAGAACTCTCGGTAGCGGTCCACGAAATAGATGCGGCTGCCACCCACACCGTGAATGGCCGGAATGTTGAGCTCCATCACTTCCGGGTGGGTGTGCACGGGCCAGGCGCCGCGCGACAGCACGGCCTGGTAGGCCGCCCGGGCATCGCGCACGCGCAGGGCCACGGCGGAAATGGCAGGCACATCGGCACCGTGGCTGGCGGCCTTGGAGTCCAGCGGCGATGAGTTGACCACGATGTTGATCTCACCCTGGCGGTACAGCAGCACCTCGCGCGAGCGGTGGCGGGCCACCGGGCGAAAACCCATCATCTCCAGCACCTGGCCAAGCGCCTGGGGTTTGGCGGTCGCGTACTCGATGAACTCCACACCATCGAGACCCACAGGATTGTCCGGGTCGCCGAACGAAGGCTGCAGGGGTTCGCGGCTTGGATCGCGCGTGGTCAGGAAGTCGCTCATGGTCGGTGGCCTCCGATGGGTGGGATGAAGAACGCAGGCTGTCAGTAGCTCAGTCGCGCCACGCTGCGCAGTGTCTCGGCGGTGGCGGTGGGCAGGTCGAAGAATTCCAGGTAGGCCGGTATCTGCTCGAACAGCATGTCGGTGCCGATCTGCACCGGGCAGCCCCGCGCCTGCGCAGCGCGCAGGAAGGCGGTCATTTCGGACTTCATGACCACCTCGCCCACAAAGGTGTCGGGTGACAGGCGCGACACGTCCATGGGCAGCGGGTCACCGTCGTTCATGCCCATGGGCGTGGCGTTGACGACCAGGTCGTGTGCGGCCGGGTCGTTGCTGCCGGTGACCACCTCGATGTCGGGGTACTCGCTCTTGAGGCGTTGGGCCAGCGCTTCGCACACGGTGGCCTGCGCATCGAACAGCGAGACCCGGGCCACGCCGGTGGCGGCCAGCGACGCGGCAATGGCACAACCCACACCCCCGTTGCCCACCACCAGCACCCGCGCGCCCTGCAGCTTCAGGCCTTTGCGCTGCACGCCGCGCACGAAGCCGGCGCCGTCGAACATGTCGCCCATCAGGCGCCCGTCGGGCAGCCGTTTCACGGCATTGCAGGCGCCCGCCACCTTCACGGTGGGCGTGACCACGTCCACCAGATCCACCGTCACCACCTTGTGCGGCATGGTGATGAGCGCGCCACGGATGTTGGTGAGCTTGAACACGGCCCGCAGGAACGCGGGGTAGTCCGGCGTCTTGCAGCCCATGGGCACCACCACCGCGTTGATCCCTTCCCGCTCGAAGAACGGGTTGTAGATCATCGGCGACTTGAAGGTGTGCGTCGGGTAGCCGATGTGGGCAATGATTTCAGTGAGGCCGTTGATCATGGGAGACACCAGGGCGGGACTTCTTTCATGCCGTCGTGCTTACTTGCGCAGCTTGTCCAGCTCGCTCATCATGGCACTCACGGTGGCTTCGCCCACGCTGGCGGTGTGCTTGGCCAGCACCGGCTTCATCTTCTCGCGCAACTTCGCCACTTCGGCGGGTGGCAGCTCGGTGACCTGCATGCCGCTCTTCTTCAGGTTCTCCAGCGTGGTGGCCTGTGCGCTGCGGGATTGCTCGCGCTGGTACTTGGCCGATTCGGCGGCGGCGTCCTGCAACAGCTTTTTGTCGTCAGCCGACAGCGTGTCCCAGAACTTCTTGCTCACCACCACCGACTGCGGGTTGTACTGGTGGTTGGTGATGGCCAGGTGCTTCTGCACTTCGAACAGCTTGGCGCCCTGGATCGTGGCCAGCGGGTTCTCCTGTCCGTCCACCGCCTTCTGCTCCAGCGCTGCGTACAGTTCCGGGAAAGGCAGCGGCGTGGGGTTGGCGCCGAGCGCGCTGACCCAGTCGACGTTGATCGGGTTGGGGATCACGCGCAGCTTCAGACCGGCGATGTCTTCCACCTTGTTGATCGGGCGCTTGCCGTTGGTGATGTTGCGAAAGCCCAGCTCGTAATACGCCAGGCCGACCAGGCCCTTCTCCTGCAACTTGTCGTGCAGGCCTTTGCCGAAGGGGCCGTCGACCACGGCGTCGGCTTCGCGCGCGTTGGCAAAGAGAAAGGGGAAGTCGTAGATGGCGAAGTCCTTCACCAGGCTGGCGAAGATGCCCGAGTTCATCGACGCCATCTCCAGCGTGCCGCCCTGCATGGCCGACAGGTTGGCCTGGTCGCTGCCGAGCGCACCGCCCGGGAAAATATTGACCTTGAAGCGTCCGCCCGACTTGGCTTCGACGATCTCGCCGAACTTCTCCATGCCCATCACGATGGGATGGCCCTTGGCGTTCTGATTGACGAACTTGATGGTGCGGGTCTGCGCCTGCGCCATGCCTGCGGTAGCCAGGGTGGCCAGTGCGGCGGCGGCGAGCACGGTCTTGAGGAAAAAGCGTTTCATGGTTGTGTCTCCTGGGGTGGCGAAATCGGGACGCTCGAAATGAAGGAGGCGGGTGGTGGCGTGCCCATGCAGCACCCGCCCCGGAAGGCTCAGCCGTAGAGCCAGCGCGCAGGCACCAGCACCAGGTCGGGGAAGATGATGAGCAGGAACATCGTGGCGAACTGGGCCAGCATGAAAGGCCACACGCCGCGCGTGACCTGGTCCATGCTCATCTTGCCGACGCCGGCCACCGTGCTGAGCACCGTGCCCACCGGCGGCGTGATCAGGCCGATGGCGTTGTTGATCATGAACAGCACGCCGAAGTACACCGGGTCGATGCCGGCGGCCTTCACCAGCGGCATGAAGACCGGCGTGAGGATCAGGATGGTGGGCGTCATGTCCATCGCGGTGCCCACGATCATGGTCAACACCATCATGGCGACCAGCAGCATCGTGGGGTTGTCCAGAATCGGCTCGAGCACCGAGACCAGTTCACCCGGCAGGTTGGCCACCGTGATCAGCCAGGCCGAGACCATGGCCGCGGCCACCAGAAACATGATCACCGAGGTGGTCTTGGCCGCCGCCAGGAACAAGCCGTACAGCTGGCTCAGGCGCAGCTCCCGGTAGACCACGGTGGAGATGAAGAGCGCGTACACCGCGGCGACCACCGCCGCCTCGGTGGGGGTGAACACGCCGAACTTCAGACCGACCACCACGATCAGCGGCAGGACCAGTGCGAAGGTCGCGTCCTTCAGGGAAGAGAGCACTTCATGGCGGTTGGCGCGCTTGGCTGGCGCAATGTCGTCCTTGCGCATCAGGATCCACCAGGTGATCCAGAGGGCGGCCGCCAGCAGGAGGCCCGGAAAGATGCCGGCCATGAAGAGCTTGGAGATCGACACGTTGGCCGCCACACCGAACACCACAAAGCCGATGCTGGGCGGAATGATTGGCGCAATGATGCTGGCCGAGGCCAGCAGGCCCGCCGAGCGCGCCTTGTCGTAGCCGGCCTTGTTCATCATCGGCAGCAACAGGGCCGCCAGCGCCGCGGCGTCGGCCACCGCCGAGCCCGAGAGCGCCGCCAGCATCACCGCGGCGATGATGCCCACGTAGCCCAGCCCGCCGCGCACGTGACCCACCAGGGTCATGGCGAAGTGCACGATGCGCCGCGAAAGACCCCCCGCATTCATGATCTCGCCGGCGAGCATGAAGAACGGCACGGCCAGCAACGGAAAGCTGTTCGCGCCTTCGATCGCGTTTTGCGCGAGGATCTGCGCGTCGAAGATGTCCAGGTGCCACATCAGGGCGGCACCGCACAGCAGCAGGGAAAAGGCGATCGGCACACCCAACGCCATGGCACCCAGCAAGGCGCCGAGGAAGATGGCGATGGTCATGGCTTGTCTCCAGCCGGTGGTTTTTCAGGGTGTCCGGTGGGCATGTCGTCTGACTCGCGCACGCCGATGAGTTCTGCCTCGCTCAATTGCCCGCTCAGCAGTTTGTAGAGGTCGTTGAGGACCACCAGCCCCGCCATCACGGCGAACACCACACCACTCGCATAAAAGCCGGCCATGGACACCTCCATGACCGCGCTGGTGGTGCCGAGGTTCACCACCGTCTGGTCCCAGGCACCGACGAACATCTGCCAGCAGATGAAGAGCATCAGCAACTGGGCGATGACCATGCACAGTTTCTTGCCGCCCAGCGGCAAACGCGAGATCAGCGTGTCGGTGCCCAGGTGGGCGCGGTCGCGCATGGCCACCAGCGCGCCCATGAACGTCATCCAGACGAACAGCCAGCGCGACAGTTCTTCCGACACCGCAATGCCGCTGTTGAAGCCGTAGCGCAGCACGACATTGCCGAACACCAGGACGACCATCAGGCCGAGGCAGCCGACCATGGCCACCGACAACAGCCGGCAGTAGTGATCGATGAGTTTTTGCACCATGCGTTTGTCTCCTCTTGGGTTCATTTTGTACGAACTGGTTAGTTTGCTATTCAGGGAAAACCCGGGCATTAGCCCTCAATACGACAACCGGCATGACCAAGGGTTTGCACCAATCTGAGAACTAACCAGTTCGTACAAACTTCTTGTCCGCTGCGCCACGCTTGTACCGGCTTCCGACATTCCCGGGCCAGCACCCCGAACGACTGCCGGGCACCGCAGTTGAAACCAAAGAGGAACACAGATGAAAAAAATCGCCATCACCGCGGCCCTGCTCACCCTGGCAGGCGCTTCCAGCGCTCAGTCGGCGGTCAACCTGTTCGGCATGATCGACCTGAACCTGACCAATGCCAAAGCCGGCAACGTGGCGGGTGGACAGAGCCTGACCACCATGAACGACGGCACACTCAACGGCCTGAACGGCTCGCGCTGGGGCATTCGCGTGAACGAAGACCTCGGCGGTGGCCTGAAGGCTGGTGCATTGCTCGAATCGGGCGTCCTGGCCGACAACGGAACCGCTGCCCAGGGCGGTCGCGCGTTCGGTCGCCAGATCTTCGTTTCGCTGGCATCGGATGCGGCCGGTGAACTGCGACTGGGTCGCCAGTACATCCTGAGCGATTCGGTGGTGGGCCAGGGCAACCCGTTCGGCAACGCGCTGGTGAACAACCCCACCACGTCGGTGACCAACATGGGCCGCAACCTGCCCGTGTTCCTCAATGCGCCGCGCGCCGACAACACGGTGCAGTACCAGACCCCGAATCTGAGCGGCTTCACCGGCGCCTTCCAATGGGCTCCTGGTGAAGGCGTGACGGACAAGTTTTACGGCGCACGCGTGGCGTACGCGGCGGCTCCGCTGTACGTGGGCCTGGCGTACGAATGGAACAAGCCCCGCACCGGCGGCGCGAGCACCAACAAGTCGCTGACGCTGTCGGCCAACTACAACTTCGGCAGCTTCAAGCTGCTCGGTGGCTTGCAGCGCAACCGCGACCTCACCACCACCAGCGGCAACGGTGCCGCGGTGGGCGTGAGCAACCTGATCGTGACCGGTGACACCACCTTCACGATGAACCAGAACGACGGTGTGACCGTGGGTGTGGAAGTCCCCCTGGGTCAGACCACTGTCGGCCTGAACTACACCCGGGCCACCTACAAGAGCGCGGCGGCCAACGAAGCGGATCTGGGCAAATTGGCACTCGCCGCCCGCTACGGGCTGTCCAAGAACACCTTCCTGTACACCGGCATTTCCATCGCCACTGGCGATCTGAAGGACCACATCAGCCAGAAACGCGTGGTCCAGCTCGGCATGCGCACGGCCTTCTGAGGGAACGGCCCATCGCAGGAGATGGGCCTTTTTTTCAGGCGCGCACGTAGCGCACGACCATGTCGATCACGTTGGCGCGGCGCTGCGCCAGCACCTTGGGGTCTTGCACCTGGTGCTTGAAGATCTGGCTGAAGGTGTACTGGTTGGACACATTGAAAAAGGACAGCGCGGAGATGCTGGCGTGGATGTCGATGGGGTCCAGGCCGGGGCGAAACACGCCCTCGGCCACGCCTCGGTCGTAGAGGTTTCGGATGGACTGGATGGCTGGCACGTTCAACGCCTGGATGCTCTTGCTCTGGGCGATGTACTGACCGCGCAACATGTTTTCCGACATCACCAACCGCACGTAATCCTGGTTGCCGTTGTGGTGGTCGAAGGTGAATCCCGCCAGGGTGCGCAAGGCTTCCTCAGGCTGCAGATTTTCCAGTTTCAATTCGCTCTCGATGCTCCGGACCCGGCGGTAGGACTCCTCCAGCACCGCGACATACAAACCTTCCTTGCTACCGAAATAGTAGTAAATCATGCGCTTGCTGGTGCGCGTGGCCGCGGCAATCTCGTCGATGCGCGCGCCGGCCAGGCCCTTGTCCGCAAACTCGTGGGTGGCCACCTTCAGGATCTCGGCCATGGTCCGCGCCGGGTCGTTGGTGCGCCCTGTGACGCCGGTCCCCGATGGCGCGCCAACAACTCCCGCGCCCTTGGGCAAAGGCGCTGCGGATTTGGCGGTGAGGGAATGTACTGCGTCGTTCATTCCCGAAGTATAGAAGCGCCGATGCGCGTGGCCGCGAGGCGCGTTGACATCCTCTTTCGCACAGGAAACACCCGCTTGCAAAACATTCCACTCGACCCACTTCAAATGCGATCAATTCTCATTTAAGATGACCTCGCAAGCCATCCCAGGTCCCTCTCCACTTTCGAATCCGGACCGGCAGCCAGCACCGCTCACCCCTTGTTGCGATGTCAAAACCCTGTCTGGAGACCGCCGTGAACACCGATACCGAACTGCCTGAGGACGAAGAACATGTGCTGCCCTGTACCGAGGCCATGCTGGCCGGCACGCTGGCGCTGATGACGGGGCACGCCCAGAGCGCTTGCGCCACCCAGCGCGATCTCATGGGCAGAAAAATCCGCTCCAACCTGTTTTTTCTGGGCCAACACCCGGGGCTCACGCCGAGCTTTCGCACCGTGCTTCAGCGCATGCACCAGCATTGGGACACGCTGGTGATGGGCAGCGACGGGTCGGCAGCGCAATCCTCGCACAACGATGACCTCTTGCCGGAGCGACGCCTCTGGCACACCACGGCGTCCACGGTGCAATGAGCGCCATGCATGCGGGGGTGCTGCGGGAACACGCTGCCCTGACCCGCCATCTGGGCACCCTCCAGGACCGCATCTCCCGACTGCTGCGCGAGAAGGAGACCGAGGTGCAAGCCTTGTCCGGTGAAATCGTCCGTCTGCGCGCGCAACTGCTGCTTTCGCGAACGTCGAAGCTGTGGCGCATGAACTGACCGCTGGCGTCGACGGCTGAGGTTCTGTTTCAGATCTGAACGCCAGAAACACCAACGGGCCGTGAGGCCCGTTGGTGTTTCTGCATCTGAAGCGTTTGAACATTCATGGGCATGGGCCCTGTGAGGTGAAGAAAACCCGACCCGGGCGGGACACGTCCGTCAATCTGACGGCTGAGCCTCCCGCCGCACGGGTCGACCGCATCACTGCTGGTTCAGTTGACCAACGGTCATGCCATCGGCAGCACGCAGGCCGGCTTGGCGAATCTGTTCGGCTTGCTCGGGTGTGGCCACGACGGGGTACTTGTTGTCGGCGAAGTCAACCAGGCCCAGGCGCTGGGCTTCATTGAGTTCGGCCAGCACTTGCGCGCGGGTCTTGCCGGGGCCGGTGGGCACATTGAAGGTCACGATGTCCGTGTCAGCCAGTTGGCCCAGACGACGGGCTTCGGCGAGTTCGGCCTTCACTTGTGCGCGGGTGACGGTGGAACCAGCGGGCACTTCAAATTTCACGATGGTGCCGTCGGGCAATTGGCCGGCGTCGCGGGCGGCGATGGCCTGGGCTTGCACTTCGGCGCGCGTCAGCGGGGCGTTCTGGGCCATGGCGGTACCGGCGGTGGCGGCGAGGATCAGGGGCAGGAGGATGGTGGTCGAGAGTTTCATGATGAGTCCTTGTGAGAGCGTTGGGGAGGAGACTGGTGTGCCGCTTTGTGTTTGGCACAGGAAGAACTTTAAAAACCAAGGTTGTCGTTTCCCGAACGCCAGAATGACAAATTCGTAATACAGAAAAAAGGCCATTTCCACGACAATTTGGGCTTCTCCCCAGGGGTGACACGCCCCTGCCCTCAATCCCTATGGACTCCTGCCAATGCGAGTGCTGGTCATTGAAGACGAAGCCAAGATCGCTGACTACGTCAAGCGTGGCCTGTCCGAGGCCGGCTATACGGTGGACGTGGCGCGCGATGGCATCGAAGGCCGCTACCTCGCGCTGGAAGGCGACTACCAACTCGTGGTGCTCGACATCATGTTGCCGGGCATCGATGGTTTCGGCGTGCTGGCGGCCTTGCGCGAGAAGCGCGGCACGCCGGTGCTCATGCTCACCGCACGCGACCGCGTGGAGGACCGCGTGCAAGGCCTGCAGGCCGGTGCCGATGACTACCTCGTCAAGCCCTTTGCCTTCTCCGAACTGCTCGCTCGCGTGGGTGCCTTGCTGCGCCGGGGCCCGGCGGCCACCGAAACCGCCAACACCCGCATGGCGGTGAGCGACCTGGAAATGGACCTGCTCAGCCGCAAGGCCTGGCGCGCCGGGCAGCGGCTGGATCTCACCGCCAAGGAGTTCTCGTTGCTCGCGCTGCTGGCAAGGCGCAAGGGGCAAATCCTGTCGCGCACGACCATTGCCGAGCAGGTGTGGGACATGAACTTCGACTCGGACACCAATGTGGTGGAAGTGGCCGTGCGCCGCCTGCGCTCCAAGATGGACGATCCCTTCAAACCCAAGCTGCTGCACAACGTGCGCGGCATGGGCTATGTGCTGGAGGAGCGGGCATGAGTTCGCAAGCCATGCCTTCCACCGTGCCGTGCGCCTACTCCATCGGCCGGCGCCTGTCGATACTGCTGGCGATCCAGACCGTGATCGGCCTGGGCGTGTTGCTGGCGTTCATCTACGGCGCGACCACCATGCTGTTCACCGACAAGCACGAGGAAGAACTGCGCGGCTACTCGGCTGTGCTGGTCGACGTGGTGCGGGACGCCGACGCCAAGGGCGGCGAGGCCGAGATCAAGGCCAAGCTCGCCTGGCTGGCCGAACGCCGCCCGGGCACCTTCGTGCAGGTTCAGCGCGCCGATGGCAGCGAGCTCTACCGCGACAAGGCACCCACCTTCGACGTGACCACCTCGGTCTCGCGCACCATGCCTTTCACGGTCGAGCCGGTCAGCGGTGCCGGTCCCTTGCAAGGCACCGTGATACTGGACTGCACGCAAGACGCCAAGACCATCAAACGCATGGCCTTGCTGCTCATCGCTGCCGTGCTGGCCGGTGCGGCGCTTGTGGGCTGGGGCACCTTCTGGCGCGTGCGCTGCAGCCTGCGGCCCCTGATCGATCTGGCTGGGCAGACCAAGGCCATCGACGCGCGCCGCCTGGGTCAGCGGCTCACCCTGGCCGAACCGGTCGAGGAACTGCAACCGTTGATCGACCAGTTCAACGGCCTGATGAACCGGGTTGAGCGGACCTACGAGCAGCTCGAAGGCTTCAACGCCGACGTGGCCCATGAACTGCGCACGCCCCTGACCAACCTCATTGGCCACACCGAGGTGGCGCTCAGCCGCGAGCGCAGTGTCGGCGAGCTTGAAGACACGCTGCACTCCAACCTGGAAGAGTTGCACCGTATGGCGGCCATCGTCAACGACATGCTGTTTCTCGCGCAGGCTGATCGCGGCGTGAAGGCGCGGCGCGGCGCGGCGGTGAGCCTGGCGCAACTGGTGCAACAGGTGGTCGAGTTCCATGAAGCGCCGATGGAGGAGCGCGGACTGACGGTGAGCATCGAGGGCGACACCCGGTTGTCCATCGACGAACCGCTGGTCAAGCGCGCCTTGTCCAACCTGCTGGGCAACGCGATCCGCTACGCCGACACCGGCACGAATCTGTGTGTGCGCATCGCACGCGAATCGGGCGACAGCGTGCGGCTGTGGGTGGAGAACACGGGGCCCTCGATCGAACCCGAGCACCTGCCGCGCCTGTTCGATCGCTTCTTCCGGGCCGATGCATCGCGTTGCGAGCTCGAAAAACCGCACCATGGCCTGGGCCTGTCCATCGTGGCCGCCATCGCCCGCATGCACGATGGCTTCCCCGCTGCCGAGTCCAGCGGTGGCACCACCCGCGTGGGATTCAGCTTGCACGCGGCCTGAGCAGCTTCAGTCCGCCAGAAACAGGGCCTGCAGGTCGCTGAGGAAATCGAAGCCGCGCTCGGTGGGCCACACCCGCGCCGCATCGCGCGCAATCAAGCCTTTTTGCAATGCCTGTGCCAAGCCCGGCTCGATGCTGGAGAGCGGCAGGCCGGTGCGCTCCATGAACTGCTGCAGGGAAAATCCTTCCTTGAGCCGCATGGCATTGAGCATGAATTCAAACGGCAGCTCGGCGCGCGAAACTTCGTCGGCACTCACGACAGCGTTGCCCTCGAGCGCCCGCTCCATGTACAGGCGCGGCTCGCGCACGCGCACCGGGCGCGCCACGCGATGGGCAAAGCTCAGCTTGCTGTGCGCGCCTGCGCCAATGCCCAGGTAGTCGCCGAACTGCCAGTAGTTGGTGTTGTGCCAGCAGCGGTGCCCCGCACGCGCATAGGCCGACACCTCGTAGCGCTGCAGCCCCGCCTGGCCGGTGAGTTCGGTGATGCGGTCGAGCATGTCCCAGGCCTCGTCTTCGGGCGGCAGGGCCGGCGGGTACTTGGCGAAGTAGGTGTTGGGCTCCAGCGTGAGGTGGTAGATGGAAATGTGCGGCGGCGAGAAGGCGAGTGCGGTGCGCACGTCGGTCTCGCAGTCGGCCAGGGTCTGCCCCGGCAGCGCGTACATGAGGTCGAGGTTGAAGGTGTCGAAGGCCTGCGCGGCCTCCTCCACCGCGGCCATGGCCTGGTCGCGATCGTGCACGCGACCCAGCGCCTTGAGGTGCACGTCGTTGAAGCTCTGCACGCCGACGGACAGGCGCGTCACGCCCGCCTCGCGAAACGCGCGGAAACGGTCTTTCTCGAACGTGCCCGGATTGGCTTCGAGCGTGATCTCGGCATCAGCGTCGAGCCGCAGCAGGGCGCGCACATCGCCCAGCAATCGGTCGATGGCCGCGGGTGAGAACAGGCTGGGTGTGCCACCGCCAATGAACACGCTGTGCACCGTGCGACCCCAGATGAGTGGCAGCGAGGCTTCCAGATCGGCGCGCAAGGCGTCCAGATAACGCGATTCGGGCAGCGGCTGGTCAGGCTCGGAAGTGGCGCTCCATTCGTGCGAGTTGAAATCGCAGTACGGACATTTCTTCAGGCACCACGGCAAGTGAATGTAGAGCGAGAGCGGCGGCAGGCTTTGCAGCTGCAGCGTGCCCGGGCGCATCCAGTGACCCACATCGTTCCAGGGCACATCGGGCTTGACCGTCTTGTGGCCCGGCAGACCACCTGGCCAGGACACCGGCTTGTCGGCACTCATGGTGCAGCGACCGGCGCAGGCGCGAACCAGCGTTCGCGCATCAACTCCAGCATGTGGCGGGCGGCACGCCCGCGGTGACTGTTGGCGTTCTTCACCCCGGTAGGCAGCTCGGCAAAGGTTTTGCCGAAGGCCGGCAGGTACATCACCGGGTCGAAGCCAAAGCCGTTCTCGCCGATCGGCCGCTGCGTGATGAGGCCGGGCGCGCGTCCCGTGGCCACCAGAGGCTCGGGGTCGTCGGCGCTGCGCAGGGCCACGAGCGTGCTCACCAGGGCGGCGCGGCGGTCGCTCACTCCCTGCATCTGTTCGAGCAACGCACGCACGTTGTTGTCGTCGCCTTTCGCGTAACCAAACTGCGTGGCGTAGTAAGCCGTGTCGACACCGGGCAGGCCGCCGAGAGCTTCCACACACAACCCGGCATCGTCGGCCAGCGCCGGCAGGCCGCTCACCTGCGCGGCGTGGCGCGCCTTGGCCAATGCGTTTTCCACAAAGGTGCGGTGCGGCTCGGGCGCTTCGGGAATGTTCAGATCGCGCTGACGCACCAGCTCGATGCCCAGCGGCGCAAAGAGCGCCCGCAACTCGGCAAGCTTGCCCTGGTTGTTCGACGCCAGGACCAGTTTCATGCCTTTGCAATATCCAGTGACTGCTTCTGCCAGGTCACGAGTTCGCCGATGCCCTTCTCGGCCAAGGCCAGCAACGCGTCCATCTCGCGGCGCGTGAAGGCCACGCCCTCGGCTGTGCCCTGCACTTCCACAAAATGCCCGGCGCCAGTCATCACCACGTTCATGTCGGTGTCGCAGGCCGAATCTTCCACGTACTCCAGATCCAGCAGCGGCGTGCCTTGCAGAATGCCCACCGAGATCGCAGCCACGTGGTCCTTGATGGGCGAGGTGGCTATTCTGCCGTCGGCGATCAACTTCGACACCGCATCGTGCGCGGCCACGAAGGCGCCGGTAATGCTCGCGGTGCGGGTGCCGCCGTCGGCCTGGATCACGTCGCAGTCGAGCGAGATGGTGCGCTCACCCAGCGCCTTGAGATCGAACACCGCGCGCAGCGAGCGGCCGATCAGGCGCTGGATTTCCTGCGTGCGGCCGCTTTGCTTGCCTTTGGCGGCTTCACGGTCGCTGCGGGTGTGTGTGGCGCGCGGCAGCATGCCGTACTCGGCCGTCACCCAGCCTTCACCGCTGCCGCGCTTGTGCGGCGGCACTTTTTCTTCCACCGAGGCGGTGCACAGCACCTTGGTGTGGCCGAACTCGATCAGCACCGAGCCCTCGGCGTGCATGGTATAGCTGCGGGTGATGCGCACAGGGCGCAGGGCATCGACGGCCCGTTGGCCGGGTCGGGAAACTTCACTCATGGGAAAACCTCAGGTGTTGCGTTCGGCCGTGCGGCGAATCGCTTCGTTGATCTCGGCGATCGATTGTTCGATCGCCGCGTCGTCCAGATCTTCCATGGTCGAGTCGGGCGTGCCCGACTGGATGGTGGAGGCAAACACGCCGTCCTCGATGTCCTCGGTGGACACGCGGGTGCTCTGGAACTCGTCAGCCGTCTCCCATTCCATGGCGAGCACGGTCACGTTGTCGCAGCGCGGGCCGCCCCGCTTGAGGGCGAGCTCGACCAGTTCGGGCACGGCCTGCTCCAGCGGGCGCTTGGACAACTCGGAAGTGATCTCCTCGTCGGTCACCGTGCCCCACAAACCGTCGGAGCACAGCAGCACGCGGTCACCTTGAAGCAACTGCACGGGCCCCGACAGATCGAACACCGGCTTGGCGGGTGAGCCCAGGCAGGTGAACAGAATGTTGCGATTGATGTGCTCGGTGGCCCGGCCCAGATGGGCCTGCTGCTCCATGTAGGAGTGGTCGCGCGTGCGGGTGAGCATTTCGCCGTTGCGCACCACATACAGCCGTGAGTCGCCACAGTGCACCCAGTACACATGGCCCCGCTCCATGACGGAGGCCACCAGCGTGGTGCGGGGCGTGTCGAGCATGCCCTTCTCAGCGGCGTAGCGAATGATCTGGTGGTGCGCGGCCATCAGCGCACTGGAGAGAAACTCGGGCACTTCCCTCACCGTGGGATTGGCCGCCTTCTGAAAGTAGGCCGAGAACGTCTGCAGGGCCAACTGAGCGGCCATGGCGCCTTCGGGATGGCCGCCCATGCCGTCGGCCAGCACGAAAAGGCCTGATTCACGGGTGTAGGCATAGCCCATGCGGTCTTCATTGCGCTCCCGCCCACCTTGGCGGCTGATCTGATAGACCGAAAATTTCATCGAAACTTGGTGCCGGCGTTGGTGGATTTGCGCATGACCTTCTTGTTGTCCGACACGATGTTGTCAAACTGCAGTCGCATCTTTTCGGCCACCGTGAGCTTGGTGTAACTGCGCTCGGTTTCGCGGCTGAGTTCTTTCTGCAGCGCAAACACCGATTGCGGACGCGACAAGGGATCGAGCGACATGCACCATTCGACCACCTCGATCAGGTTGTCGGAGTACACGCCGCGCAGGCGGGACAACGCCAACGACAGGCGGTCTTTTTCGAGCCGCTGCGGCGCATCGTTGGGTGGATAGCCCTGCATGCTCGCGTAAATACAGGCGCCAATCGCGTAGATGTCGGTCCATGGGCCCATGCTGGAGTCACGTCGGTACATTTCGGGCGCGGCAAAGCCGGGCGTGTACATCGGGCGAATGAAGTTGCCCTCTTTGCTCAGCACCTCGCGCGCGGCACCGAAGTCAATCAACACCGAGCGGTTGTCGTCGGTCACGAAGATGTTGGCCGGTTTGATGTCCAGGTGCAGCATCTTGTGCTGATGCACGATGCGCAGGCCTCGCAAGACCTCGTCGTAGAGCGAGCGGATGGTCGATTCGCGAAAGACCTTCTGCTTTTTCTGTTCGCGCGCCGTGATGATGAATTCCTGCAGCGATGCGCCTTCCAGGAAGTTCATGACCATGTACACGGTCTCGTTCTCGCGGAAAAAATTGAGCACGCTGACAACCGAGGCGTGAGAAATCTGGGCCAGCGCCCGGCCTTCTTCAAAGAAACTTTTCAGACCCAGGCGGTAGAGCGAGAGCTTCTCGGGCTGCACCTGTGGCAGCAGTTCGCCAGGCCCCCGCGTGGCCAGTGACGAAGGCAGATACTCCTTGACCGCGACCTGCTGGCCTTCGGTGTCCACCGCGAGGTAAACGACGCCAAAGCCACCCGCTGCCAGTTTTCGAACAATGCGGTAACCACCAATCACGGTGTCCGGCGGAAGCGGAGCGGGTTTGACCTTTGACATAATTCGGATGGTTTCCGGAACGCCTCGTTTTGGACCACTCAACCTGACGGGCAAAGTGCAATGGCAGTTTACAGCATGACCGGCTATGCAACGGCCCACCTGGGCGGGCCCGCAACGGCCGCGAACGCAGAGCCGGCGCGCGATCCCAAGCCGGGTCTGGGCCTGGAGATTCGCTCGGTCAACAGCCGCTTTCTCGACCTCACCTTCAAGCTTCCCGACGACCTTCGCGGATCGGAACCCGCCCTGCGCGAGCTGCTGATCTCACGCCTGAAACGCGGCAAAGTCGAGGTTCGCGCCTGGATCGAAGGCCGCAGTGATGCCATGCCGCGCTCGCCCAGCGCCCTTGAGCTCCAGAAGCTGGTTGGCCTGCAAGACAACGTGCGCGCCTGGCTGCCCACCGCAAGCCCCCTGTCGGTGGCCGAGGTGCTGCAGCTCACTTCGCGCCAGCAAGGCAACCCCGGCGAACTCAACGAAGGCCTGCAGTCTTTGGCCGACACGGCCATCAACAACCTCATGGAAGCACGCGAGCGCGAAGGCAAGCGTCTGGCGGCCATGCTGCTGGACCGCCTGGGTCAGTTGAGGCAACTGGCCAAGGATGCGCAACCCCTCATTCCCCAACTGGTGGCGCAGCAGCGCCAGCGCTTCATCGATCGCTGGAACGAAGCGTTGGCCGCCGGAGGACCGTCGGCAACGGGCAACACGGTCACGTCCGACATGGCCAACGACCGCGCCCTGACCGAGGCCACGGCGTTCGCCATCCGCATTGATGTGGCAGAGGAACTCACCCGGCTTGACTCGCACCTCACCGAGATCGAGCGGCTGATCAAAAAGGGGGCTGAGGTCGGCAAGCGGCTGGATTTCCTGATCCAGGAGTTGCACCGCGAGGCCAACACCTTGGGTTCGAAGTCCTCCAACCTCGAACTCACCCGCATTTCGGTGGACATGAAGGTGCTCATCGAACAGATGCGCGAGCAGGTACAAAACATAGAGTGAAGCACGACCCCCACGCTCCACCGCTGCGCGGGTCGCTGCCCCCCAAGGGGGCGCGTTTCGCCTTGGGACGGCCCGGCGGCAAAACACAACTTCGTATCTCGTAATGGAATATCCCGGAAACCTGTTCGTCGTCGCAGCCCCCAGCGGGGCAGGCAAATCCAGCTTGGTGAAGGCCTTGATGGAACTCGACTCGCGCGTCGTGCCCTCGGTCTCGCACACCACGCGCGCCCCCCGTGGCCAAGAGTTACACGGCCGCGAGTACTACTTTGTAAGCAAGGAAACCTTCGATCACATGGTCATCCAGGGCGCTTTCCTGGAATGGGCCATGGTGCATGGCAACCGCTACGGCACGTCCAAGATGGCCATCGAGCAACGCATGGCGCAAGGCGCCGACGTGGTGCTGGAGATCGACTTTCAAGGTGCAATCCAGGTCAAGCGCATCTTCCCCAACGCCGTGTTGGTCTTCATTCTGCCGCCCAGCTGGGAAGAACTGCGCTCCCGCCTGGAGCGCCGGGCGGAAGACTCTGCCGAGGTGATCGAGCTGCGGTTGGAGAACGCCGCCACCGAGATGACCCATGCCCGAGAGTTCGACTTCGTTATAATTAACGAGTTGTTCGAGCGGGCCCTGTTTGATCTCAAGGCCATCGTCCATGCACAGCGGCTCAAGTTCGCAGCCCAGCGTATCGCCCGCGGCGATACCTTCAAAGCGCTCAACATCCTCTGATCCCAAGCCCGTTTACTGGAGCCCGCCCATGGCACGCATCACCGTCGAAGATTGTCTGGAAAAGATTCCCAACCGCTTTCAGCTCGTGCTGGCCGCAACCTATCGCGCACGCATGTTGAGCCAGGGTCATGCACCCAAGATTGAAAGCAAAAACAAGCCGGGCGTGACCGCGCTGCGCGAAATTGCCGAAGGCAAGATCGGTTTGGAAATGCTCAAGAAGGTGCCGCTCTGACCTGAGCGCCGCTTCATCAAAAAACACCGCATTGCGGTGTTTTTTTTCGCCTACGCATCGTTCTGTCATCACACTATCACAGACATTGATGCGGCCGGGATCAGCCTCACTGCAGTAGACGTCATCTCAAGCTAAAGTACCGGGATGATCACCATGGCCGACAAGGGCTTCAATTCCTCTGCGGACGACCAGGCGCACCCAGCCGCCAGCGCGGCCGCAGCCAGCTTCGCCGGCTTGCTCGCGAAACTGGATTACCTGAGCCCAGGTGACATCGAAAGCATCCGGCAAGCCTACCGTTTTGCAGACGAAGCCCACCTGGGGCAACTGCGCAAGAACGGCGATCCCTACATCACCCACCCGATTGCAGTGGCGGCCCAATGCGCTGAATGGAAACTCGACGCGCAGGCACTCATGTCGGCCTTGATGCACGACGCCATCGAAGACTGCGGCGTGACCAAGGAAGAACTGGTGGAGCGCTTTGGCGCACCGGTGGCCGAACTGGTGGACGGGCTTACCAAGCTGGAGAAGCTGGAGTTCGACACCCGAGAGCAGAATCAGGCCGAGTCGTTTCGCAAAATGCTGCTGGCCATGGCCAAGGACGTGCGCGTCATCCTGATCAAGCTGGCCGACCGCACGCACAACATGCGCACCATGGGCGACATGCCGCGCAGCAAGTGGCAGCGCATCAGCAGCGAGACGCTGGAGATATACGCGCCGATTGCGCACCGGCTGGGCCTGAATTTCACCTACCGCGAACTTCAGGATCTTGCGTTTCGATTCCTGCATCCCTGGCGCTACGAGGTGCTGTCCAAGGCGCTCAACAAATCGCGCAACCGCCGCCGCGACCTGATTTCCCGCGTGCAGAAGGAGGTGGAGAGCGTGTTTGCCCGCCAGGGCCTGAGCGTGCGCATCATGGGCCGCGAGAAGACGCTGTACTCGGTCTACCGCAAGATGGACAACAAGCACCTGTCGTTCTCGCAGGT
>NZ_JADMJO010000029.1 GCF_018780385.1 Hydrogenophaga sp.
CGCGCAGGCGGTTGCTGTTGGAGCTGGTGGGGCTGCCCACCACGATCACGATGTCAACCTGCGGGCTCAGCAGCTTGACCGCGTCCTGCCGGTTTTGCGTGGCATAGCAGATGTCTTGTTGCTTGGGTTCGCGCACCTGCGGAAAACGCGCCTTCACGGCCTTGAGGATCTCGGCCGCGTCGTCCACCGACAGCGTGGTCTGCGTCACCACCGCAAGCTTGGCCGTCTGCGTGGGTGACACACGCGACACATCGGCCACGTCTTCCACCAGATGGATGCCGCTCTCCAGCTGCCCCATGGTGCCCTCCACCTCGGGGTGCCCTTTGTGGCCAATCATGATGAATTCGAAACCCTCGCGGTGCAGCTTGGCCACCTCGACGTGCACCTTGGTCACCAGCGGGCAGGTGGCGTCAAAGATGTGAAAGCCACGCTGCTTCGCTTCTTCCTGGATCGCCTTGCTCACGCCGTGGGCCGAGAACACCAGCGTGGCACCCGCGGGCACGTCGGCCAGCTCCTCGATGAAGATCGCGCCCTTGGCCTTGAGGTCGTTGACCACGTAGGTGTTGTGCACGATCTCATGGCGCACATAGATCGGCCGACCGAACTTGGTGAGTGCGCGCTCGACGATCTCGATGGCGCGGTCCACGCCGGCACAAAAGCCGCGCGGCTCGGCGAGAACGATTTCCTGGGACATCGGCATCAGAGCACTCCAATCAGTTGCACTTCGAAGCTCACCGGCTGCCCCGCCAGCGGGTGGTTGAAATCGAACAGCACCGCACCGTCTTCGCGCACCTGCAGCACAGCGCCTGCATAGGTTCCCAGCCCATCGGGCGTGGGAAACTGCACCACATCGCCTGCCACGTACCGTTCGTGCGGGTCACCCAGCTCGCTCAGCAGCCTGCGCGCCACCCACTGCACCATCTCGGGCTGGCGATCGCCAAAAGCCTCGCCTGCGGCCAGCTCGATCACGGTACGGGTGCCCTCGTCCAGACCCATGAGCCGCTGCTCGATGGCCGGCGAGAGCTCACCCGTGCCCAGACTCAGCGTGGCGGGTTTGCCGGCAAAGGTGTCGATGATCACCTGGCCCTGCGGACCGGACATGCGGTAGTGCAGGGTGAGAAAGGAGCCTTCTTGGACTTGGGGCATGGGCGGGGAGGAAAGCATGGGCTGGAGTGTGGCGCAAACGGTCAAAAACCGGGGCGCTGGTGGTGGGGTGAAGGCTGTATTGTAAAAAGCGGACTGAAACAGGGAGAAAAAACGATGGATGGCCTTCTTGCAGTCGGGCTGAAAAGCCTGCCAAACGACGCGCGACCGCGCGAAAAGCTGTTGGCGCGCGGTCCCTCCGCACTCAGTGACGTGGAGCTGCTGGCGCTGCTCCTGCGCACCGGCATTCGTGGCAAACACGTGGTGCAGCTCGCCCAGGAGCTGCTGGAGCACTTTGGCGGCATGGCAGGGCTGTTGCACACCAGCGCCGATGCGCTGCGGCAGGTCAAGGGCCTGGGGCCGGCCAAACGCGCCGAGGTGCTGGCGGTGCTCGAACTCGCCCGCCGCGCGCTCACCCAGCGTCTGCAGGAAAAGACGCTGATGGAGAACCCCCAGGCGGTTCGCGAGTACCTGCAACTGCAGCTCGGCGGTCGCCAGCACGAGGTGTTCGCGGTGCTGTTTCTCGACTCCCAGAACCGGCTGGTGGCGCTCGAAGAACTGTTTCGCGGCACCCTCACCCAGACCAGCGTGTACCCCAGAGAAGTGGTGCTGCGCGCCCTGCATCACCACGCCGCCGCCGTGGTGCTGGCGCACAACCACCCCAGCGGCACCGCCCTGCCCTCGCGCGCCGACGAAGCCCTCACGGCCACCCTCAAGTCGGCGCTGGCGCTGGTGGACGTGCGCGTGCTGGACCACTTCATCGTCACACGCAACCACGCCGCATCCATGGCCGAAATGGGCTTGATCTGACACTGCAGGGTTGATCTCGCGCCCGCAGCGGCGAGCGAGACCGCTCCGTCACAATCGCGCCATGAAAGTCAACACGCTGGCCGATCTGAAGGCGCTCAAACGCGCCATGGCAGAGCGTGCGGCGACTGAGGCCATTCAGCGCGAAGCCGCGCGCCAGGCCGCGCTGCGGCGCGAACGCGAGCAGCGCCTGTTTGCCAGCGCCGTGGGGCCGGTGCAAGCCATTGCCAATCCGGGGCGCATCGAGCCGCGCCCGGTGCCGGTGGAGCCACTGCCCGTGCAACGCCAGCTTGACGAGGCCTCGGTGATGCGCGAGGCGCTGTCCGACGAGTTCGACATCGAGACCCTGCTGCACACCGACGAGATGCTGAGCTTCCACCGCCCGGGCCTCGGGCCGGACGTGATGCGCAAGCTGCGCGAAGGCAGTTGGAGCATCCAACGCCAGATCGACCTGCACGGCCTGCGCACCGACGAAGCCCGCGAAGCCCTGGGCCGTTTCATCCGCGAGGCCCATCAGCAAGGCCTGCGCTGCGTGCGCGTGGTGCACGGCAAAGGGCTGGGTTCGCCGGGGCGCATGCCGGTGCTCAAGAACCGCGTGCTGCGCTGGCTGGTGCAGAAGAACGAGGTGATGGCGTTCGTGCAGGCGCGGCCAGCCGAGGGTGGGGCCGGGGCGCTGGTGGTGTTGTTGCGCTCGGGGTGAAGGGGCATAGGGCCCCGAGGCTCAGTTGAGCACGCCCTCAGGAGGGCGAGCGGCTTTTCCGGTAGGAGTTCTTCAGGAGAATCTTGCCGCCTCGAAGCGTGAACAGATCACAACCAAGAACTTCAACGCGCGAGCCATCCGCCCGCGTTCCCAGAAACGTCCACTCCGACACGCCACGGTCCTCGTGGACAAAATGGCGCGCATGAGCCCATTGGGCGTCGGGAAAAACGGCCCATACCTCCGCGAAGGCGGCTCGCACGGCTTCACTTCCGACGTAACGGGTGCCGCAGGCATCCGCACCGGCCGACGATTCGAAGACGCAATCCTCTGTCATGAACGACATAAGCGCGTCGACATCGTGACGATTCCACGCGGCGGCAAACGCCTCCAGAAATTCCGTGGTCACTTCAGCTCTGGCCGTTTGCATGTTGCACCTCGTTGGGTTCGTGAAAACACCTGCCCCTAGCCCGGTGAATTCCTCATCCAGTCCGCGGTCTGAAAGAAACTCGTCTTGAGCCGCTCGCGCAGCACCGCATCCACCCCGGTCTCCCCCATCGCCTGGTCCATGCAGGCCAGCCACTGGTCGCGTTCGATGATGCCGATGGAGAACGGCATGTGGCGCGCGCGCAAGCGGGGGTGGCCGAATTGTTCGGTGTAGTGCTGCGGGCCACCGAGCCAGCCGCAGAGGAACCAGAACAGTTTTTGCCGCGCATCGGCCAGCGTGTTGCCATGGGCAGCGCGCAGTTCCAGGTAACCGGGCTCGATGTCCATGAGGTCGTAGAAGCGGTCGACCAACGCGCGCACCTTGTCTTCGCCGCCGATCCATTCGAACGGCGTTGCGAAGGGCGCGGGCTCTTGCAGCGGCGTGTTCATTCGGCGGCCCTGCGCAGGGTTTCCACCACCGGCGTGCGCAGCACACTGCGCAGTCCCCACCAGCCCGCCAACAGGGCCAACACGGCGCCAGCCAAGGCACCGCCCAGCGGAACCCACGGCGAGGCGGTCCAGGAGAACTCGAACACGAAGCGCGCGAGCGCCCAGCCCACCGCCACGGCCACCACCGAGGCGAGAA
The DNA here is from genome assembly GCF_018780385.1 of Hydrogenophaga sp. GTDB lineage: Bacteria > Pseudomonadota > Gammaproteobacteria > Burkholderiales > Burkholderiaceae_C > Hydrogenophaga. The sequence continues at coordinate 3,720 of NZ_JADMJO010000029.1, forward strand.
AGCCCGCCAGCAAGCCCACACCGAGCAGCTCGATGCGTTGGACCTGGCGCAGCAGCTGCGAGCCCGCGCCCACGGCGCGCAGGATGGCGAACTCGCGCTCGCGCTCACCGCGCGTGGCGGTGATGGCCGAGAGCAGCACGACCAGGCCGGCCGCGAGCGTGAAGGCGAACAGGAACTCCACCGCGCGGATGACCTGACCGAGCACGCGCTGCACCTGCGCGATGGTCTGGCTCATGTCGACGTTGGTGATGT
>NZ_JADMJO010000137.1 GCF_018780385.1 Hydrogenophaga sp.
GGTCAAGGTGTGCAGGCTTCTTAGTAGCGTCACAGCTTGCGTGGATAGCGGAACGGTGTGCGGCGTCTTCATCTTCATGCGAGAAGCGGGTATGTCCCATCGCGCACCGTCGAGGTCGAACTCTTCCCAGCGTGCCCCTATCAGCTCGCTAGTACGCACGAAAGTCATAGCCATGAGCTTGATGGCAACACGCGTGATGGCGCTGCCGTTATAAACTTCCATCTTGCTCAGCAACTCTGGCAGTTCCTTGCTGTCCAGCCGCGCGTAGTTCTGCTTTTTGCGCGAAGCCAATACGTCGCTGGGGCGAATCTCAACGGCCGGGTTGCGCTTGGCCAAGCCGTGAGCGATGGCATAGCGAAAAATCTGTGAGCAGGTTTGAAGGGCGCGTTTGGCGATGTCAAGCGCCCCGCGTTTTTCAATGGCCTTCATCAAGGCGACCAACTCGGGAGCCTCAATTTCCGCGACAGGGCGTAAGCCGATGGCCGGGAAAACGTCGGCCTCCAGGCGGCGCCACACGTAGACCGTATGACTATCGCTGCGCGCTGCCTTCCAGCTTTCCCACCATTTCTTTGCCACGGCCGCGAATGTGTCTTCGACGGCCAGACGGCGGGCGATCTTCTCGAACTTGCGGGCGGCCATCGGATCGGCGCCCGTCGCGAGCTGTTTGCGGGCCTCGTCCACCTTGTCTCTGGCCTGGGCGAGTGACACGTCTGGGTAAGCTCCGACGGCCATCAGCTTCTCTTTGCCCAGAAATCGATACTTCCAGCGCCAGAGCTTGGACCCCGCAGGTGTGATCAGCAGATACAAGCCTCGCCCGTCGGCCATCTTGACGGGGGTTGGACCGGGCTTTGCCTTCAAAACTTCGGTGTTGGTCAGCGCCATTTCGTGCTCCCAACCGTACCCCGAAGGTGAAATACCCCCAACTGGTGGGGTACGGACCCCCAAAGATACCCCCAAAAATCCTTGGATGGCAAGAGTCGTTGTGGGACATCCAGAAACAAAAAAGCCCCGGAATACGAGGTAAACCGGGGCTTTCGGGGTGCCTTGTGAGACGTCTGGGGACGCTCTGGGACTCATTTTTGGCGGAGAGGGCGGGATTCGAACCCGCGGTGGGGATTAGCCCACACACGCTTTCCAGGCGTGCGACTTAAACCGCTCATCCACCTCTCCGCGAAGCCCACGATTGTAGCAGCCTCGCTGCCTGCTCAGATGGTTGGGCTCCCATCGGCGGTCTTGTGCCACGCATGTTGTTGCAGCACTTCCAGCTTCACATATTGCAACGTGGAAGCGTTGGTGCTCTCCAGCACCACGGGTGGAGCGGCACCTGCCTGCAGGGCTTCCTGCCAGCGCTGCACGCAAACACACCATCGGTCGCCGGCTTTGAGGCCTGCGAAGCGCCACTCTGGCCGGGGAGTGCTGAGGTCGTTGCCTCGCTCTCTCGAAAACGCAAGAAAGGGCTCGGTGACGCGTGCGCACACCACATGGGTGCCGTGGTCGTCGGGGCCGGTCTCGCAGCAACCGTCCCGGTAGAACCCGGTGAGTGGGTCGTAGGAGCAGGGCAGCAGTTCGCCACCGAGAACATTGCGTGCGAGGGTCATGGTGGTCTCAACAAGGGCAGCGGGTCAGTTGGTCTTGGTGGCGCTCACCATCTTCATGGCGGAGGCGATCAGGGCAGAGACCTCGGTCATGTTGCTGGGCACGATCAGGGTGGTGGTGGCGTCGGCTGCGACCTTGCTGTAGGCGTCCACGGCGCGTTCAGCGACCTTCAGCTGCACGGCTTCCTGTCCCCCTGGTTGGCGGATGGCTTCCGCCACCACTCGGATGGCCTCGGCGGTGGCTTCGGCCACCGCCAGGATGGCGGAGGCCTCGCCCTGCGCGTTGTTGATTTCGGCCTGTTTCTCACCTTCGGAGCGGGCAATGAAGGCTTCTCGCTCGCCGGTGGCGATGTTGATCTGCTCCTGGCGGCGGCCTTCAGAGGCGGCGATCAGCGCGCGCTTCTCGCGTTCGGCCGTGATCTGCGCCTGCATGGCCAGCAGAATTTCCTTGGGCGGCGTGAGGTCCTTGATTTCGTAACGCAGCACCTTCACACCCCAGTTCAACGCGGCCTCGTCGATGGCGTGCACCACTTGCGCATTGATGATGTCGCGCTCCTCGAAGGTCTTGTCCAGTTCGAGCTTGCCGATGACCGAGCGCAGCGAGGTCTGGGCGAGCTGGGTCACGGCCACGATGTAGTTGGACGAGCCGTAGCTGGCGCGCATGGGATCGGTGACCTGGAAATACAGGATGCCGTCGACCTGCAGCTGGGTGTTGTCGCGTGTGATGCAGACCTGGCTGGGAACGTCGAGCGGGATTTCCTTCAAGCTGTGCTTGTAGGCCACCTTGTCGATGAAGGGGATCAGAAAGTTCAGGCCGGGGGCGAGGGACGAGTTGTATTTGCCCAGCCGTTCAACCACCCAGGCGTTTTGCTGCGGCACCACCTTGATGGAGCGTGTGATGAAGATGGCGGCGACGATGATCAGCAGGATGGCGATTTCCATGGCGGAACGGCTTTCGGGGAAGTTGGAAGTGGGGTGAGATTAGCGCAAGGGCATGTCGGGATTGAGGATCAGACCTTGTCGACCAGCAGGCGGCTGCCCACCAGCTCGGCCACGCGGTAGTTGCCGGGTGTGGGTGAATTGCCCGGGCGCTGGATCACGGTCCACTGGGCACCCCGGTATTTGACGCTGGCGGTGCCATCAGCGTTCCATTCGTCGATCTGCAGAATCTCGCCCACATCCAGGTTCACGCTGCGCATGGCTCGCACGGACGGGTCGGTGACGCGTCGCTTCTTGATGAAGTACCAGGCCACGACCGCCGCCGACCCGGAGAAGGCGGCAACACTCAGTTGGCCCGCCATGCCGAGGCCGGCGTGGGCGGCGAGCGCGCCAGCCACCATGCCCACGGCCAGCATGAGCAGGTAAAAGGTACCTGTGAACAGCTCGAGCGCGACGGTGGAACCCGCCAACAGCCACCACAATGTTGAATCCGACATGCATGCTCCCGTTGTATGGATTGACTGCGCCAGGCGAGTGCTGGCAGCGTTTGTCTGACCAACGCCACATTCTGCGGCAAATGAACGACTGCTCCAGGGACCTGTCTCACGTTGTCCGTACACTTCGCGCTTTCTTTCGCCTGATGGCCGCGCCCCCTGCGGCTGGAGAATTTCATGAAATTTCGCTTCCCCATCGTCATCATCGACGAAGACTTCCGCTCGGAAAACACCTCGGGTCTGGGCATTCGCGCGCTTGCGCAGGCCGTTGAGGCCGAGGGTTTCGAGGTGGTGGGTGTCACCAGCTACGGCGACATGAGCCAGTTTGCCCAGCAGCAGAGCCGTGCGAGCGCGTTCATCCTGTCGATCGACGACGAGGAATTCAGTCATGGCGCCGACCTCGATCCGGTGGTGCTGAACCTGCGCAACTTCATTGACGAGGTTCGGCGCAAGAACTCGGACGTGCCGATCTACATCTACGGCGAGACCAAGACCAGCCGGCATTTGCCCAACGACATCCTGCGCGAACTGCACGGCTTCATCCACATGTTCGAGGACACGCCGGAGTTCGTGGCGCGCCACATCATCCGCGAGGCCAAGAGCTACCTCGAAGGCATCCAGCCGCCGTTCTTCAAGGCGCTGCTCGACTACGCGGAAGACGGTTCCTATTCGTGGCACTGCCCGGGCCACTCGGGCGGTGTGGCGTTTCTCAAGAGCCCGGTGGGCCAGATGTTCCACCAGTTCTTCGGCGAGAACATGCTGCGCGCCGACGTCTGCAACGCGGTGGAAGAACTGGGCCAGCTGCTCGACCACAACGGCGCGATCGGCGCGTGCGAGCGCAACGCGGCGCGCATCTTCAACGCCGACCACTGCTTCTTCGTCACCAACGGCACCAGCACCAGCAACAAGATGGTCTGGCACCACACGGTGGCGCCGGG
>NZ_JADMJO010000102.1 GCF_018780385.1 Hydrogenophaga sp.
GCCTGCGCCGCGCGATCTTCGGCCTGGGCAGCCTGCAGGTGGTGGTGTGCGGCCTCTTGCTCACCGGCGTGGGCCTGGCCTTCGGCTTTCCGCTGGGCGTGTCCTTCGTGAGCGCCATGGGCTTCGTGCTCACCTCCACCGCCGTGGTGATGCAACTGCTGGGCGAACGCGGCGACATGGCCCAGCCACGGGGTCAGAAGATCGTCGCCATCCTGCTGTTTGAAGACCTGCTGATCGTGCCGCTGCTGGCCGTGGTGACCTTCATGGCGCCACCCGACCTGGCGGGAACGGCAGCGGCCACGTCGTCGCGCTGGGGCACCATCGGCCTGGCCTTGGGCTCACTGGTGGCGCTGGTGGCTGCCGGCGTGTGGCTGCTCAACCCCTTGTTCCGCGTGCTGGCCAACGCCAAGGCGCGCGAAGTGATGACCGCCGCCGCGCTGCTGGTGGTGCTGGGCGCGGCCCTGCTCATGCAGGTGGGCGGCCTGTCCATGGCCATGGGCGCTTTCATTGCCGGCGTGCTGCTGTCCGAATCCACCTTCCGCCACCAGCTTGAAGCCGACATCGAGCCTTTCCGCGGTCTGCTGCTCGGTCTGTTCTTCCTGAGCGTGGGCATGTCGCTGGACCTGGCCGCCGTAGCGAGCAACTGGCCCATCATCGTGGCCGGGGTGGTGGCCATGATGGTGGTCAAGGCGCTCTGCATCTACGGCGTGGCGCGCTTCGCGAAAAGCTCGCACGCGGACGCGCTGGACCGCGCGGTGCTGATGGCGCAGGGTGGCGAGTTCGCCTTCGTGCTGTTCGGCGCCGCGCTGGGCGCACAAGTGATCGACCCGGTGGTCAACGCCAACATGACCGCCATCGTGGTGCTCTCGATGGCGCTCACCCCGCTGGTGGTGCTGGTGCACCGGCGCCTGGCCACGAAGCCCGGCGTGTCCATGGACGGCATCGAGGCCGTCAGTGGTCAGGCCGCCAGCGTGCTGGTGGTCGGCTTCGGCCGCTTCGGGCAGATTGCCAGTCAGGGCGTGATCGCGCGCGGTGCGAGCATCACCATCATCGACAACAACGTGCAGATGATCCGCGACGCCGAGGCCTACGGCTTCAAGGTGTACTACGGCGACGGCTGCCGTGCCGATGTGCTGCACGCGGCCGGTGCGCACTCGGCCAGCGCCATCCTGGTGTGTGTCGACAACAAGGAAGCCGCCACGCGCCTCGCCGAACTGGCCAAAACCGAGTTCCCCCAGGCTGAACTGCTGGTGCGCGCCTTTGACCGCGAACACGTGCTGGAACTGCGCAAGAAGGCCGACGCGGGCTACCTCGTGCGCGAGACCTTCGAGTCCGCCATGGCCATGGGCCGCCAAGCCATCTTGACCTTGGGCGCTGCCGAAGAAGAAGCCGACGAGGTGATGGAACACCTGCGCCGGCGCGACGCCGAGCGCATGGACATGGAAGCGGCCGGTGGCATCTTTGCTGGACGCGCGCTGGTGCTGGGCAACCAGGTGAAGGAGGCCGCCGCACACCAGGCCGCGCAAGACCCCGCCTGAAGATTCAGACGAGGTCCGGCTTCAGTTTCCACGCTGCGCGTGCAGCGCTTTTTCACCCTCTTCCAGCGTTCGCTTCATCGTGGTTGCTCCCTGTTCCATCATTGCGTCAACGAAGCCCGCCAACTCGTGGGGCAGCACATCGGCAGTCCAGACAAAGCGGGTGCGCAGCGCGCCTTCCGCGAACAGTTGCGCTGACGCGTTGTGGTGCGTGAGCTTGCCACCGACGGCGGCGTAGCTCAGGCGATGCGTCTTTTCGTCGAGGCCCACGAACAGCTCGCGCGCGACCATGCCATTGGCGAAGATCACGACGCGGGCGCCCTCCTCGACGCGGCAGTCGGTCACGAAGCCGGGTGCCAGGCGCTGGTGCACGGCGTTGAAGTCGCGCAGCGCGTCCCAGACCCGGTCCAGGCCCGCTTCAATGACGATTTCCTTTTGGATGGTGGCCATGGTGCGGCTCCTGTTCAGGGGCAGACGGCTTCGACGTTGTTGCCGTCGGGGTCGATCAGGAAGGCCGCGTAATAGGTCGGGCTGTAGTCGGGGCGCGGGCCGGGGCCGCCGTTGTCTTTGGCGCCCGCCTTCAGGCCCGCCTTGTAGAACGCGTCCACCGCCTTGTGGTCGGCGGCGCGCAACGCAATGTGCGTGCCCGGGCCTTTGGCGCCTTGGACCGCATAGAGCCACAGCGCGGGCGCGCCTTTCGGGCCGAGGCCGGCGTAGGTGTCGTCGTGAGAGCCCAGCACGTGGCCGAGGGGTGCGAGCGCGGCTTCGTAGAAACGGCGGCTCGCGGCGAGGTCTTTGACTTTCAGTCCGATATGGTCGTACATGGTGATGACTTTCTGCTCGATGGGTGGATCAGGCGGTCATCGTCGATCAGGGCGGTCACACGGTCTTGGAGAATCTTGCGGTCATTTTTCGGGCCCGTTCGGGCGGCCTGGCGAAAGCCGCGCGGCGACAGGCCAGCCGCGCGGTGGAAGGTGCGCACGAAGTTGCTGAGATCGGCAAAGCCCACCTCAAGCGCCACGTCGGTCACCGATTGTTCGCTGTCGGTCAGCAGCCACGCCGCGTGGCGCAGCCGCGAACGCACCAGGTACTGGTGCGGCGTGACGCCGAGCACGCGCGAGAACAGCCGCAGGAAATGAAATGGGCTCAAGGCCACTTCACCGGCCGCCTTGTCCAGATCGATGTCCTCGTGCGAATGGGCAGCGATCCACATCGCGGCCTCCACGGCGCGGCGTCGGTCGCGCCCGGTCGTGGGTTGCGGCACGAGGCTGCGGCCCGTCACGACATCCACGAAACGCGACGCGAACCACAGACCCACTTCGTCCAGACCGGCGTCGCTGCGGCCACTGGCCACCGCCTGCGCGAGCTCGCCCAGCACCATGAGTTCGGGCAGCGGTGGCAGGCCGCCGGTGCGCCAGTTGCTTTTGTCGCCACCGACCAGTTCCAGGAAACCGGGCGAGAGGTGAAACGCGAGGCACTCATCGCCGCAGACATGGTGGTCGTGCGTGCACATGAACTCGTCGCCCGGGTGGCCCACCAGCACCGAGCCTGCCACCAGTTCGTACGACGCGCCACCCACCCGGTAGCCGAACGTCCCCTTGCGCACGTAGGAAACCGAGTGGCCGGTGTGCACCTCGGTGAACGGTTTCTCGGCGGGACCGGCGCTGCAGCGGTAGTCCACCACCCGGATCGGGCCGGCCTGCAATTCGGTGGCGGTGATCATCTGTTGTCTCCGTCGAACAGGCCGGGTTCACCACCGATCTGCGCGCATTCGATCTGCAGCATGCGCAGCTTGGTCGCCACGCCACCACCGGCCGAAAAACCGCCCGAGCGGCTGCCCGCCGCGAGCACGCGGTGGCAGGGCACGATGGGCGCGAACGGGTTGTGGCCCATGGCCTGCCCCACGGCGCGGGCCAGGCCCACATCGCCCAGGGCCTGGGCCATCTCGCCGTAGGTGCGGGTCTGGCCGGGGGGTATGGCGCGGGCCATCGCATACACCTCGCGCTGGAACGGCGTGAGGCGGCTCATGTCGAGTTCGATCTCGCGCAGATCGCTGCGCGACCGGCCCTCCAGCAAGGCCTGAACGCCTTCGATGGCCGCCTGCACCGGCGCCGGCGGCTGGTCCACCGCAGGCAGCGGCGGAAAACCCTTCAGCAGGCGCGTACGTGTGCGCTCTGCTTCGGCCTCGGGCAACTGCACCGCCACCACACCACCCGGCCCCCAGGCGATGCCGCAGACACCGATGGCGGTGTCGAACAGGGTGTGGCCGCCCTCGCCCATGGCCGTCTCGATATCACACGGCGCGCAGCGCCGCGCGCAAGGCCACACCGATCTCGGGACGCTCGAGGAACGGGTCGGCCGGGTTGGTGATGTTCACGATGCCTTCCATGCGCGCGCGCAC
>NZ_JADMJO010000038.1 GCF_018780385.1 Hydrogenophaga sp.
GCTGGGACGCCCTCAAGACCGAGATCAACACGTTTGCCGATGAGCAGGGCCGCCGACCGCGCGTGATGATCAGCAAGCTCGGCCAGGACGGCCACGACCGCGGTGCCAAGGTGGTGGCCACGGCGTTTGCCGACCTGGGGTTCGACGTCGACATGGGCCCGCTGTTTCAGACGCCCGAGGAGTGCGCGCGCCAGGCCATTGAAAACGACGTGCACGCGGTGGGGGTGTCCACGCTGGCCGCCGGGCACAAGACGTTGGTGCCGGCCATCATTGCCGAACTCAAGAAGCAGGGCGCCGACGACATCATTGTGTTCGTCGGTGGTGTGATTCCGCGCCAGGACTACGAGATGCTGTATGAGGCCGGCGTCAAGGGAATCTACGGCCCGGGCACGCCGATTCCGGCGAGCGCGAAAGATGTGCTGGAGCAGATCAGGAAGGCGCTGGGTGCTGCTTGAACCCACGCTCCGAATCCGTTGTCCGGTCGAACCGAGCCAAACTCCGTTCGGGCTGAGCCAAACTCCGTTCGGGCTGAGCTTGTCGAAGCCCTCACCCACCCATTCCGCGTGAAACCTTTCCACGTCTACCTTCTGCTCTGCCGAGACGGTACCTACTACGCCGGCCACACCGACGAGTTGGAGGCACGCCTGTTGCAACACCAAGTGGGTGACACCGGTTACACCGCGACGCGCAAGCCGGTCCAGCTGGTCTGGCAGGGCGAGTTCGAGTCACGCGAGGGCGCGTTGGCTTTCGAGCAGCAGATCAAAGGTTGGTCGCGGGCGAAGAAGGAGGCGTTGATCGCTGGCGATTGGGAGCGGGTTCAAGCGCTGGCGCGTTCGAAGCAGGCTGTGGATGGGCTTCGACAAGCTCAGCCCGAACGGGGTGGGGCTCAGACAGAGCGGGGTGGGGATCAGCCGGAGCGGAGTGGGGCTCAGCCGGAGCGGAGTGGGGCTCAGGTCGACCAGGAAGTCCACCGCCGCGAACCCACCCCCTCCGTTCGCCCTGAGCCTGTCGAAGGGCTCACCAACAGCATCATCTCTGGCGCCCCCATGGCGCAACGCCGCGCCATCGCCAAGGCCATCACGCTGCTCGAATCCACCCGCGCCGATCACCGCGCGCAGGGCGACGAACTGCTCACGGCCTTGCTGCCGCACACAGGCAAAGCCTTTCGCTTAGGGCTCAGCGGCGTGCCGGGCGTGGGCAAGAGCACCTTCATCGAAGCGCTGGGGCTGTACCTCATCGACAAGGGCCATCGCGTGGCAGTGCTCACAGTCGATCCGTCCAGCACGGTGTCGGGCGGCTCGATCCTGGGAGACAAGACGCGCATGGAAAAGCTCTCGGTGCACGAGCAGGCCTACATCCGCCCCAGCCCGAGCAGCGGCACGCTGGGCGGTGTGGCCGAAAAAACGCGTGAGGCCATGCTGGTCTGCGAGGCGGCGGGTTACGACATCGTGATCGTCGAGACCGTGGGCGTGGGCCAGAGCGAGACGGCTGTGAGCGGCATGACCGACATGTTCGTGCTCATGCAACTGCCCAACGCCGGCGATGATTTGCAGGCGATCAAAAAGGGCGTGATGGAGCTGGCCGACCTGGTGGTCATCAACAAGGCCGACCTCGACCCCGACGCCGCCACGCGAGCGCGCGCGCAGATCACCTCGTCGCTGCGCCTGCTGGGTCTGCAGGGACACCCCGAACATGCACACCACAACGAGGCCATGTGGCACCCGCAGGTGATCCAGCTCAGCGCGTTGCTGGGGCGTGGTGTCGATGCGTTCTGGGCCGAGGTGTCGCGCTTTCGCATGCTGCAGATCGAGAACGGCCAAATCGCAGCACGGCGCCAGCAGCAGGCGAAAGCCTGGATGTGGGAGCGCATCGACGCCGGCCTCAAACAGCGTTTTCGCGCGCACCCGCAGGTGCGTGCCGCCCTGGACGACGCTTCCCAACGCGTATTGGCCGGCACCTTGCCGGCCAGCGCCGCCGCGCGCCAGCTGCTCGATCTTTTTGACTGAATTCCAAGTTATCCCAGGAGAACAACACCATGCAGGACATCCTCGAACAACTCGAAGAAAAACGTGCTGCCGCCCGCTTGGGTGGCGGAGAGAAGCGCATTGCCGCGCAGCACGCCAAAGGCAAACTGAGCGCTCGCGAGCGGCTTGAGGTGCTGCTGGACGAAGGCACGTTCGAAGAGTGGGACATGTTCGTCGAGCACCGCTGCACCGATTTCGGCATGCAGGACAACAAGATCCCGGGTGATGGCGTGGTCACGGGCTACGGGATGATCAACGGCCGTCTGGTGTTCGTGTTCAGCCAGGACTTCACGGTCTTCGGCGGCGCGCTCTCCGAGGCGCATGCCGAGAAGATCTGCAAGGTGATGGACCAGGCCATGAAGGTCGGCGCGCCGGTGATCGGGCTGAACGATTCGGGCGGTGCGCGCATCCAGGAAGGCGTGGCCTCGCTCGGTGGTTATGCCGACGTGTTCCAGCGCAACGTGATGGCCAGCGGTGTGGTGCCGCAGATCAGCATGATCATGGGCCCCTCGGCCGGTGGCGCGGTGTACTCGCCCGCCATGACCGACTTCATCTTCATGGTGAAGGACTCGGCCTACATGTTCGTCACCGGCCCCGAGGTGGTGAAAACCGTGACGCACGAGGAAGTGACGGCCGAGGAGCTGGGCGGCGCCATCACGCACACCACCAAGAGCGGTGTGGCCGACCTCGCGTTCGAGAACGACGTGGAAGCGCTGCTGATGCTGCGCCGGCTCTACAACTACCTGCCGCTGAACAACCGCGAGAAGGCGCCGGTGCGGCCCAGCGGCGACCCGATCGACCGCATGGACATCAGCCTGGACACGCTGGTGCCCGAGCACCCGAACAAGCCTTACGACATGAAGGAGCTGATCGTCAAAACGGTCGACGACGGTGACTTCTTTGAACTGCAGCCTGAGTACGCGAAAAACATCCTGATCGGCTTTGCGCGCATGGACGGCCAGACGGTGGGGATCGTGGCCAACCAGCCGCTGGTGCTGGCCGGGTGCCTGGACATCAAGTCGAGCATCAAGGCCGCGCGCTTCGTGCGCTTCTGCGATGCCTTCAACATTCCGGTGATCACCTTCGTGGACGTGCCCGGCTTCATGCCCGGCACCTCTCAGGAGTACGGCGGCATCATCAAGCACGGTGCCAAGCTGCTCTACGCGTACGCCGAGTGCACCGTGCCCAAGATCACCGTGATCACGCGCAAGGCCTACGGCGGCGCCTACGACGTGATGAGCTCCAAGCACCTGCGCGGCGACGTGAACTTCGCCTGGCCCAACGCCGAGATCGCGGTGATGGGCGCCAAGGGCGCGGTGGAGATCATCTTCCGCGAAGAGAAGAAGGACCCGGCCAAGCTCGCGCAGCGCGAGGCCGAATACAAGGCCCGTTTTGCCAACCCCTTCGTGGCGGGCGCGCGCGGCTTCATCGACGACGTGATCCTGCCGCACGAGACGCGCAAGCGCATCTGCCGCTCGTTGGTGATGCTGAAAGACAAGAAGCTCGAGAACCCTTGGCGCAAGCACGGGAACATTCCGCTTTGAACGGTACGGAGAACAACAACATGTTTACCAAGATCCTGATTGCGAACCGCGGCGAGATCGCCTGCCGCGTGATCGCCACCGCGAAGAAAATGGGCATCGCCACCGTGGCGGTGTATTCCGAGGCCGACAAGGAAGCGCGCCACGTGCAACTGGCCGACGAAGCCGTGCTGCTGGGCCCGGCGCCTTCGCGCGAGTCCTACCTGGTGGCCGACAAGATCATCGCCGCCGCCAAGCAGACCGGTGCCCAGGCCATCCACCCGGGCTACGGCTTCCTGTCGGAGAACGAAGCCTTCGCGCGCCGCGTGGAAGAAGAGGGCATGGCCTTCATCGGCCCGAAGCACTTCAGCATCGCGGCCATGGGCGACAAGATCGCGTCCAAGAAACTGGCCAACGCGGCCAAGGTCAACACCATCCCGGGCTGGAACGACGCCATCGAATGTGCCGAGCGCGCGGTGGAGATCGCCAAGGACATCGGCTACCCGGTGATGATCAAGGCCAGTGCCGGCGGCGGTGGCAAGGGCCTGCGCGTGGCGTACAACGACAAGGAGGCCCTCGAGGGCTTCACCGCGTGCCAGAACGAAGCGCGCAACAGCTTCGGCGACGACCGCATCTTCATCGAGAAGTTCGTGCAGGAGCCGCGCCACATCGAGATCCAGGTGCTGGGCGATTCGCACGGCAACGTGATCTACCTGAACGAGCGCGAGTGCTCGATCCAGCGCCGCCACCAGAAGGTGATTGAAGAGGCGCCGTCGCCCTTCATCAGCGATGCCACGCGCAAGGCCATGGGCGAGCAGGCTGTGGCGCTGGCCAAGGCCGTGAAGTACCAGAGCGCGGGCACGGTGGAGTTCGTGGTGGGCAAGGACCAGGACTTCTATTTCCTGGAAATGAACACGCGCCTGCAGGTGGAGCACCCGGTGACCGAGTGCATCACCGGGCTGGACCTGGTGGAGCTCATGATCCGCGTGGCCGCTGGTGAGAAGCTGCCGTTGACCCAAGACCAGGTCAAGCGCGAGGGTTGGGCGATCGAGTGCCGCATCAACGCGGAAGACCCGTTCCGCAACTTCCTTCCCAGCACCGGGCGGCTGGTGCGCTTTTCGCCACCCGCGCAGAGCATGTGGCAGGGCAACACGGCCGATCTGCTGGGCGTGCGCGTGGACACCGGCGTGCAGGACGGCGGCGAGATCCCGATGTTCTACGACTCCATGATCGCCAAGCTGATCGTGCATGGCAAAGACCGGCAAGAGGCGATCACCAAGATGCGCGAGGCGCTCAACGGATTCGTCATTCGAGGTATCAGCAGCAACATTCCGTTCCAGGCGGCGCTGCTGGCGCACCCGAAATTCGTGGCTGGCGACTTCAACACCGGCTTCATCGCCGAGCACTACGGCCACGGCTTCCGCGCCGAGGACGTGCCGCACGACGATGCCGATTTCCTGGTGGCCCTGGCCGCCTTCGTGCGCCGCAAGTCGCGCGAACGCGCGGCGGGTCTGTCGGGCCAGTTGCCTGGCTATGGCGTGAAGGTAGGTCACGACTTTCGCGTGATCGTGCTCGGTGCCACCGGTGAGCATGTCTACAAGCCGGTGCATGTGGACGAGGTGGTGGGCCAACTCGGTTCGGCGGTGGTCACGGTGGCCGACAAGCGCTATGCCATCAGCAGCCCTTCGCGCCTGAACGACATCTGCATCACCGGCGAATGCAACGGCCAGGCCTTCACTGCGCAGATCGAGCGCGGCACGCCGCGCAACCCGCTGGCGTTGGTGGTGCAACACAACGGCACCCGCATCGAGACCATGGTGGTGTCGCCGCGCATGGCCGAACTGCACGCGCTCATGCCGTTCAAGGCGCCAGCCGACATGAGCAAATACGTGCTCTCGCCGATGCCGGGCCTGTTGGTGGACGTGGCGGTGAAACCGGGCCAGAAGGTGCAGGCCGGCGAGCGGGTGGCCGTGATTGAAGCCATGAAGATGGAGAACGTGCTGTTCGCCGCGGCCGATGGCGTGGTGGGCAAGGTGCTCGCCTCCAAGGGCGAATCGCTGGTGGTGGATCAGCCCATCGTCGAGTTCGAGTGAGCTTCGGCCCGGCATGTGCCCCACAGACAACGGGGTTTGAATTGCGCTACCCTGTCGTTCACAACGACTCTGAAGGGTTTCGCATGCGGCACGGTCTGGCTTTTGCACTGGGTTACCTGCGCCACCCCAGGCGTGTCGGGGCCATCGCCCCAGCCTCCAAAGCCCTGGCGCAGGCCATCCTGAATGAAGTCCTGCGATCGGACCCCAGGACCTTGATCGAGGTGGGAGCCGGCACCGGAGCCATCACCCGCGCCCTGCTGCCCGCGCTGGCCCGGGTCGGGCGTTTCATGGTGATCGAGCGGGACCCCGGCTTTGCGCAACTGCTGCGCAAACACTTCCCCGATCTGGAGGTGCTGAACCATTGCGCCACCCGGCTGGACGCGCTGGACATCGAGGCGCAGTGCCCGGTGACCGTGGTGTCTTCACTGCCTTTGCTGTCGATGACCCGCGAAGAAGCGCATGGCTGCATCGATGCCATGGTCGCCCTGATCGAAAGCCGTCCGGGGTCGCGCCTGATCCAGTACACCTACGCCTCGCCCCATCTGCGCCCCTTCAACGACATTCCCATCGGCTGGCGTTGGCGCCGGGCCGCTTCCATCTGGGCCAACCTGCCGCCGGCCACGGTCTGGACGCTGGAGCAGGCCAGCCACCCGTCCTCCCACACCCTCAACGGTTTTCACTGACGCATGAGCACATCGGCTTCCCCCGTTCGTCCCTTCAAAGTTCTGGGCATTCAGCAGATCGCCATCGGCGGGCCCGACAAGCAGCGCCTGCAGAAGCTCTGGGTCGACATGCTCGGCCTGGAGATCACGGGCACTTTCCGGAGCGAGCGCGAAAACGTCGACGAAGACATCTGCGCCATCGGCAGCGGGCCGTTCAAGGTCGAGGTCGACCTGATGCAGCCGCTGGACCCCGACAAGAAACCCGCGGTGCACACCACGCCGCTCAACCACGTCGGCCTGTGGATCGACGATCTACCCACCGCTGTGGATTGGTTGACCGCCCAGGGCGTGCGCTTTGCACCGGGTGGCATCCGAAAGGGCGCGGCTGGTTTTGACATCACCTTCCTGCACCCCAAGGCCAACGACGAATTCCCGATTGCGGGCGAGGGCGTGCTGATCGAGCTGGTGCAGGCGCCATCCGAGGTGGTCAGCGCGTTTGCCAGGCTCTCGGCTCAACCCGGCTGAGCCAGGTCGGGGCCATCACTCCGCGATCATGTAAGTCTTGGTGAGGGGCTCCAGCACCTCGAACTCCCCGGCAAAGCCCGGCGGAATGTAGAGGCCCTCGCCCGGTTCCACCTCTTCAAATCCGCCCAGCGCGTCGTGCACACGGCAGCGGCCCAGCAGCACGGTGAAGAGCTCGCGTTCGGTATCGCCCATGGCGATGCGCCAACGCCCAGGCTCGCAGCGCCACACGCCGCAATAGACCTGTCCCGCCGGCAAGGCAGCATCCACCAGGTTCCAGGTTTCGCGCAGCGGGTTGCCGCGCACCAACCGCTCGGGCTTGGGGTGGTCGGTGTCGGGCGCGCCGGCGGGCTGTGCGGTGAGCTTGATCAGGCGTGAAGTTTGGGGCGTCATGGCCGGATTGTGCCGCCGGACACCGCCGAGACGTTGAGCAAACGGGGTTTTTGGCCGCTGTTCCGGGCTATGCCCGCAGCCACATCGCCCTACGCTTGAGGCATCCCGAAGCCACGTTCCCATCACAGGTGGTCCAACCGCCGCAGGAGCCCGCCATGAGCCAGGTCCCGACCCGCCAACTGCCAGAAACCGCATCCACACCGGTGCTCGCCGCGGTGATGCGCCACGCGCGCGACACGTCGCAGAGATGGCCTCACGACCTGCTCGAAGCGTTTTGCCTGCGCATGTCCAGTCAGGGCATGTGCGTGAGCCGCGCCCTCATGCAGCACGACCGGCGCTACGGCCTGGAGCAACTCTCGCATGCCCACAACATGGCCGATGACGCGCTTCGCGTGATGGCGGTGCAACTGTTCCGGCACTTTGAAGCGCGTCAATCGGGGATCTCCGGTCCCCATTGAGAGCGGGTGTGTCTCAAGCCGATCCCGTTCTGGCCGATAGAAATACAACCACACCAAGGAGAGACACGCGCATGTCCGGTTTTCACCCCTTGTCCCCCGGCGTCTGGCTGATGCGGCGCCTGCGCCTGCGCGGCAAGTTGCTGCTGCTGGCCGCCGCCTCCCTGCTGCCACAGGTGTTCTCCTGGGTTGTGTCCGGGTCACCCTCGGCCAGCGCCTGGGTGCTGGGTATCGAGCTCGGTGGCGCTGGCGTGCTGGCCTACCTCATGCTGAGCTTCTACGTCAGCTTCATGAGCGATTTCCGGCAGGTGCTCGCCAGCATGGAGCAGACGGCCTCGGGCAACCTGCGCACCGTGCTGAAGGCGCGCGGCACTGACGAGCTGGCCGATCTCACCCGACTGCTCGACCGCATGGTGGGCAACCTCTCGTCCATGGTGGCCGAGGTGCGCAGCAATTCGGCCCTGGTGGCCCACGCCGGCAAGAGCCTGGCCACCGGCAACCGAGATCTGGCCGACCGCACCGAACAACAAGCGGCCAACCTCGAACAGACCGCTGCCAGCGTGCACGAGCTCTCCAGCACGGTTCAACAAAACGCCAAGACCGCAGGCGACTCCGACAGCCAGGCCGCCCAGGTGCGCGACGTGGCCGAATCGGGCGCGAAGTCGATGGGCCGTGCGGTTGAGTCGGTCGAAGGCATTCAGAAAAGCGCCCAGCAGATGAACGAGATCATCGGCGTGATCGACAGCCTGGCCTTCCAGACCAACATCCTCGCGCTCAACGCGGCGGTGGAAGCCGCCCGCGCGGGCGAGCAGGGCAGGGGCTTTGCCGTGGTGGCGGCCGAGGTGCGTTCGCTGGCCCAGCGCTCGGCCGCATCCGCCAAGGAAATCCGCCAGCTCATCGAAGCCTCGCGCCAGCAGGTGGAGGCCAGCGTGGTGCAGATACGCACGGCCGGCAACAGCATCCAGCAGATCGCCAACGGCGTGCGCGGCGTGGCCGCCAACATGTCGCTGATCTCGGCTTCCAGCGCCGAGCAGAGCACCGGCCTGAGCGAGATCTCGTCGGCTGTTTCTCAACTCGACGAGATCACCCAGCGCAATGCGCAAATGGTCGAGCGCGCCGTGGCGCAGGCCGACCAGCTGGAGCAGCGCGCCGCCCACCTCTCCAAAGCCGTATCGTCCTTCATGTTGCAGCAGGGCACGGCCGAAGAGGCCATGCTGCTCGTGGATCGGGCGCAGGTCATGCGCCAGCAGCGCGGGCGCGATGCCTTCGTACGCGAGATCACCACGCCCGCCAACGGTTTCCACGACCGCGACATGTACGTGTTTGCCCTGGACCGCAATGGCGTCTACCGCGCGTTCGGTGGCAAGCCTGAAAAGGTGGGCAGTCGCGTGCAGGACATTCCCGGCATTGACGGCCAGGCGCTGCTCAATGCCATCGTTTCGCAGGCCGAAGCCGGCCCGGGCTGGGTCGAGTACGACATCGGCAACCCGGCCAACGGCAGCATCCAGGCCAAGATGTCGTACGTGGTGAAGGTGGACGACCTGTACGTGGGTTGCGGCGTCTACAAGACCGCAGCAGCGCGCCAGATCGCCTGATTCAGACGCTGTTTCAGGCCCGGTTCAGAGGTTTGTGCGCTTGGCCCTGGCCCGGGCAAGCGCGGCCTCGATCACCGCGCGTTTCTTGTCCAGCAGGGCCTCATCGGTGATCCGTGAATGCGCGGCCAGGTCGCTCAGCTTTTCCTTCGCCTTGGCTTCGAGCCGATCCTCGTGCTCCAGCTTTTCGCGTGCCAGGCGGTCTTGCCTTGCCAGGTAGCGCGCCTGGCCTTGGCGCGCCTGCTCGGCCGTCCAGGCTTGCCAGCCGGTGCGCTCCCCGCTGACGATCTCCAGTGAAATGCAGTCCACGGGGCACACCGGCAAGCACAGCTCGCAACCGGTGCAGACGGGCTCGATCACGGTGTGCATGCGCTTGTTGCTGCCCACGATCGCGTCGGTCGGGCAGACCTTGATGCACAGCGTGCAGCCGATGCACCAGTCCTCGTCGATCACGGCAACCGTCACCGGACCTTCGATTCCGTTGTGGGGGTTCAGGGGCGTGGCTACCCGTCCTGTGATGGCAGCCAGGCGCTCGATGCCTTCGGCTCCGCCGGGTGGGCATTGGTTGATGTCGGCGTCGCCCTCGGCAATGGCCAGCGCGTAGCTCGCGCAGTCGGGATAGCCGCAGCGTGTGCACTGCGTTTGCGGCAAGGCGGCGTCAATGCGCCGTGCGAGGTCATTCATACGGCCAATATACCGGCGCCCTTGAAGGCCGCCGGGCTTCAGGATCGAACCCCGCTCAGGCCGTGGTGTTGCGCGCCTTGCGGGCGGCGGGCGCCTTGGCTGCGGGTTTGGTCACCAGCTTCGCTCTCTTCGCCGGGGCTTTGGCCGCAGCCTTGACGGTCGGCTTGGTCGGTGCCTTGGTGGCGGCTTTTGCAGGCTTGGGCGCAGCAGTTTTGGCCGCTGGTGCAGCCACCACTGTGGGTTGGTGGACCTTGAGGAACGCCTTCACCACCGGATGCACGAAGTCGCGCCAACGGCGGCCGCTGAAGATGCCGTAGTGGCCCGCGCCCGCGGCTTCGTAGTGCATCTGGTGCGACTTTGGAATGCCGGTGCACAGGTCGTGCGCGGCGGCAGTCTGCCCAGAGCCCGAGATGTCGTCCAGTTCACCTTCAATGGTGAGCAGTGCGGTGTGCTGGATATCCTGCGGGCGCACACGCTCGAGTTCGCCTTGCGGGTTTTTCACGTCCCAGGTGCCGTTGACGAGTTTGAAGTCCTGGAACACCGTGTCGATGGTTTCGAGGTAGTAGTCGGCGTCCATGTCGAGCACGGCGTTGTACTCGTCGTAAAACTTGCGGTGGCTCTCCGCGCTCTCGTTGTCGCCCTTGATCAGATCCTTGAAGTAGTCGTAGTGGCTCGACGCATGACGGTCCGGGTTCATGGCCACGAAGCCGGTGTGTTGCAGGAAACCGGGGTACACCCGGCGGCCGGCGCCGGGGAAACTGTCGGGCACGCGGTAGATCACGTTGTTCTCGAACCACTCGTAACTGCGCTGGGTGGCCAGGTTGTTCACCGCCGTGGGCGATTTGCGGGCGTCGATTGGCCCGCCCATCATCGTCATGGACAGCGGCGTGGTTTCCCCGCGGCTTGCCATCAGTGACACTGCGGCCAGAACCGGCACGGTGGGCTGGCACACGCTGATCACGTGGCAGTTGCCATAGCCTTTTTGCAGGTGGCGAATGAACTCCTGCACGTAGTTCACGTAGTCGTCGAGGTGGAACGCACCGTCGGACAGGGGCACCAGCCGGGCGTTTTTCCAGTCGGTGATGTAGACCTTGTGGTCCTTGAGCATGGTGCGGACCGTGTCGCGCAGCAGTGTGGCGTAGTGGCCGGAGAGCGGGGCCACGATCAGCACCACGGGTTCGCCCTTGAGCTTGGCCAGCGTGCTGGTGTCGTCAGAGAAGCGTTTGAATCGGCGCAGTTCACAGAACGGCTTGTCGATTTCGATGCGCTCGTGGATCGCCACGTCCACGCCATCGACGTCCACCGTGTGGATGCCGAAGACCGGCTTCTCGTAGTCCTTGCCCAGACGGTGCATCAGGTCGTAGCCCGCAGAAATGCGCTGGGCGATGGGCAACTGGGCCAGGGGCAGGCTCGGGTTGGTGAAAAGCTTCGCGGCCACCTCGGCCAAGTCCGAAAACGGCTCCATCATGGAGCGTTGTGTCTCGTAAATCTGGTAGAGCATGGTTGTCCGATTTCGTTATGTTGCAGTGCAATATAGCAGCATGCGCCAAGGAGCGTTAGCGTGATAACACCTAATTTACAGGGCCATTTGTCACCTTCGTGGAAGAATCCGGATCACCGATTTCAGCCGCCTGCCAGACGGTAACCATCCGCCCCACCCCATGTCCGAATCCACTGCACCAGAATCCGTCACAACCACCTGGAGTGATTTGCCCACCACTGCTCGTTTGCCCGTTCTGTTCGTGGGCCACGGCAGTCCGATGAATGCCATCGAGAACAACCGGTGGCGCCAGAGTTGGCAGGCGCTGGGTACAGAGCTGCTGGCGCGCGCGCAGCAGCCCCGTCTGATCCTGTGCATTTCGGCCCACTGGCTGACGGCCGGCTGGCAGCTCACCGCCATGGCGCAGCCGCGCACCATCCACGACTTCGGCGGCTTCCCTCAGGCGCTGTTCGACCAACAATACCCTGCTCCGGGCTCGCCGCCAGCCGCCCGATTCATCAGCCGGTCCGTGCTGCAACCGGGCTCCAACCGGCCCCTGGAGCTGGATGGAGGCGACTGGGGTCTGGACCACGGGGCTTGGTCCATTCTCAAGCCGATGTTCCCCGATGCCGCCATTCCGGTGATCCAGCTCAGCATGGACTACAGCCGGCCTGCCGCCGAGCATTTCGCCATCGGCCGCCAGCTGGCACAGCTGCGCGAGCGTGGTGTGTTGATCGTTGGCAGCGGGAACGCGGTTCACAACCTGCGCACCATGCGACGCGACGCTCCCGACAACCAGGCTTACGACTGGGCCATCGAATTCGATCGCGTCACCGCCGATCACATTGTTCAACGACGACTGCCGGCGCTCTGCGATTTTCCACAGTTGGGTGCCGTGGCGCAGATGGCTCACCCCAGCTGGGAGCACTACCTGCCACTGCTGTACGCGGCGGGCGCGGTGCAGGAAGAAGATGAACCTCGCTTCTTCAACGAGGGCTTTCAGGGCGCTTCGATCTCCATGCGATCGGTGATTTGGGAGTAACCCCCGCCGCGCTTCGCGCGACCCCCTGAAAGGGGGCAGTGCCTGTGGCACGGCAAAGGCTGTTCCGCGGCGCCCTTGGTTGAGCGTGACTCAGACCACCTTGGCAATCGACTGGCAGACGTAGTCGATGTTCTTGCTGTTGAGCGCGGCCACGCACATGCGTCCGGTGTCGGTTCCGTACACGCCGAATTCGGTGCGCAGGCGCACCATCTGGTCCTTGTTGAGGCCGGAGTAGCTGAACATGCCGATCTGGCTGGTGATGAAGCCCATGTCCTGTTTGACACCGGCGGCCTTGAGGCCATCGACCAGCTTTTGACGCATGGCCTTGATGCGCACACGCATCTCGCCGAGTTCTTTCTCCCAAAGGGTGCGCAGTTCAGGGTTGTTGAGCACGGCCGCCACCACCGCGCCGCCGTGGATGGGCGGGTTGGAATAGTTGGTGCGGATGGCAATCTTGAGCTGCGACAGCACGCGCGAGGCCTCTTCCGCGCTCTCGCACAGCACCGACAAGGCACCCACGCGCTCGCCGTACAGGCTGAAGCTTTTGGAGAACGAGGTCGAGACAAAGAACACCAGACCCGCAGCCACGAACTTGGCGATGACCGCACCGTCGTCGGCGATGCCATGGCCAAAACCTTGGTAGGCCATGTCCAGGAAAGGCGTGAGGTTGCGAGCCTTCACCGCTGCGATCACCTGGTCCCACTGTTGGGGAGTGATGTCGTAGCCGGTGGGGTTGTGACAGCAGGCGTGCAGCACAACGATGGTGCCGGGCGCTGCCGCATTCAGGCTGGCCAGCATGCCGTCAAAGTTGACGCCGCGTTTCTCGGCGTCGTAGTAAGCGTAGGTGCCCACCGTGAAACCGGCGTTGGTGAAGAGGGCGCGGTGGTTTTCCCAGCTCGGGTCGCTGATCAGCACCGTGGCATCGGGGTTCAGCCGTTTTAGGAAGTCGGCGCCAATTTTCAAGCCGCCCGTGCCGCCGATGGCCTGCACGGTCGCCACGCGGCCGGACTTCACCGGCTCCGATTCGACACCGAACACCAGTCCTTTGACGGCGGCGTCATAGGCAGCAATGCCGTCGATGGGGAGATAACCGCGCGCGGTGGGCTTGTCCATCATGGTCTTTTCAGCGCTTTGAACGCATTGCAGCAATGGAAGCTTGCCGTTGTCGTCAAAATACACGCCCACCCCCAGGTTCACCTTGTTGGGATTTGCGTCGGCGGCAAACTGTTCGTTCAGACCGAGAATCGGGTCGCGCGGCGCCATTTCGACGGCGGTGAAGAGGGACATGCTGAGTTTCCTGTGGGTTGATGACAGAGTCGCCGCTCATTTTAAAGCGCCCGCTAGGGTGTACCCGACCAAGGCGAAGACGTACTCTCTGGGCTCCGATCCATCTGTGCAACAGCGTACTGAAGCAAAACTAAATCGACGCCAGTGTGCAAGCGCCCCAGTTTTGGTACTTCGTCACACTTTGCGGATAGTCATCGGGCCGTGGTGTGCGGTATATTAAAAAAGACCGTTAACTTTTATTAACATTTCCCCGTGATTTTGAGGACGTGGACCATGCAAAAACATACTTCAGAACTCATGCGCACTTCCGCTCGCCGTATCGCGGTGCTGACTTTGGTGCTCGGCGCAACCGGTTGCGCCACCCAGAACGCCAATCCTCCCGCGCCGACCCTCGCCTCCAGCCCTGACTACAACTACATCGTCGGCCCGGGGGACAACCTCAATATCAACGTCTGGCGCAATCCTGAGCTTTCCTCCAGCGTCCCCGTTCGCCCCGATGGCAAGGTTTCCACCCCACTGGTTGACGAGCTGGTTGCACAAGGCAAAACGCCCACGCAGATTGCCCGCGATGTAGAGACAGCGTTGGCGAAGTTTGTTCGTGACCCTGTGGTTACCGTCATCGTTACCAACTTCGTTGGCCCCTACAGCGAACAGATTCGTGTGGTTGGCGAGGCAGCCAAGCCGCAATTCCTTCCGTACAAACAGAAGATGACCGTCATGGACGTGATGATCGCGGTGGGAGGCCTGACCGACTTTGCTGACGGCAACAAGGCCACCATCATCCGGGCCAGCGACAGCAACAAACGTTACAGCGTTCGCCTCAAAGATCTGGTCAAGCGTGGCGACATCTCTGCCAACGTTGAAATGCTTCCGGGTGACATCCTGATCATTCCTCAGGGCTGGTTCTGATTTCGGCTTTTGCCACAGCTTGAGTCTGCCGACTGAGGCGGATGGAACGTTCATTTTTCACTGTCATAGACAGTCGCTTGCATGCAAGAACTCATTCAGCAGATTACAACCATCCTCAGAGGGATGTGGAAGTACCGGCGCCTGGGCGTCGCGTTCGCTTGGCTTGTGGCCGCCGGTGCTGCGACGACAGTGCTTCTTATGCCGGATCGATTCGAGGCTTCCGCCCGCGTTTACGTTGACACGCAATCGATACTGAGGCCTTTGATGTCCGGCTTGGCCGCTCAGCCCAACATTGAGCAACAGGTCAACATGCTCAGCCGTACGCTCATCAGCCGGCCCACTGTTGAAAAGCTGATCCGCATGGCCGATCTTGACCTCGGCGCCAAATCCAAAGTGGAGCAGGACAAGCTGATCACGCAAGTGACCAATTCGCTGTCCATCAGGTCGACGGGTCGCGACAACCTGTACACGCTGGCATACCAGGGGGAGAGCCCCGAGAAAGCCTTGCGGGTCGTCCAGTCCCTGATGACGGTGTTTGTGGAGTCGAGCCTGGGCAGCACCAAGTCCGACTCGGACTCGGCCCGACGCTTCATCGAGGAACAAATCAAGAACTACGAAGCTCGTTTGACCGAGGCTGAAACCCGGCTCAAGGAGTTCCGGCTGCGCAACCTCGATATCCAGTCTCAAGGCGGACTTGACACCGCAGGGCGCCTTGGCGAAGTGACCAACACGCTCAACCAGGCCAAATTGGACCTGCGGGAGGCGGAAAGTGCACGCGATGTCGCGCGCCGGCAATTGGATGCTGCGAGAGCCGCTCAACGGGCTTCCCCTAAACAAGGTGGTTCATCTTTTGCCACACCCGAACTGGACGCCCGAATCGATCCGCTCAAGCGGAATCTGGATGGCCTTTTGCAGCGTTACACCGAGCAGCACCCTGATGTGACCAATACCCGACGCCTGATCAAGGAGCTGGAAGAGCAGAAACGCAAGGAAGTGGAGGAGATGCAGAAGGCAGCCGCCGCCAATCCTGGCCAACCCGTGCTTGAGACCAATCCAGCGTTGTATGAACTGTCGCGCATCGCCTCGGCAGCCGAGGTCCAGGTGGGCTCTTTGCGCGCCCGGGTTGCAGAGTACGAGTCACGCGTCAGCCGTGCGCGCGAATCCATGAAAGTGGCGCCCCAGATTGAAGCCGAACAGGCGCAGCTCAACCGCGACTACGAGATCAACCGCAAGAACTACGAAGACCTGGTGGCCCGTCGCGAGTCGATCACCATGGGTGGTGAACTCGAAAGCGCATCCAGCTTGGCAGACTTTCGCGTCATTGATCCACCTCGCGCCAATCCCAAAGCGGTTGCCCCCAACCGCGTGTTGCTGCTTTCTGCGGGCTTGTTGGCCGCATTGGCAGCAGGTCTGGGCGTAACCTTCCTGATGAGCCAGATCAGACCTGTGTTCTTTGATGCGAACTCGTTGCGGGCCGCCACGGAACTGCCACTGCTCGGCGTGGTGACCTTGGTGAAGAACGATGTGGTGAAGCGGCGCGAGGCGCGCAGCTTGTTCCGTTTCCTTGCATCGGTGGGTGTCTTGGTCGTTGTTTTCCTGGTGGGAATGGGCTATCTGGCCTATCAGACAGGCTTTGGAAGGTAGTCACGAATCATGTCCAGTTTGATTGAAAAAGCAGCGCAGCGATTGGAACAACTCCGTCAGGCAGGCGTCGAACTCCCCGCTCCGGAAGCTGTTGAAGTACCCACCCCTTCTGTGGCAACCGCAGCAACCAGGGCCGCGCAAACTGCCCCAGTGCAGCAGACGGTTGTCGAGCCTGAACGCACTTCCAGGGCCGTGCGCCTTGATGTCGAGAGCCTCGCGATCAATGGTTACGTGACGCCCAATGCGCCACGCGCAGCCATTGCCGACCAGTTCCGCGTTATCAAGAGGCCATTGCTGGCCAACGCCACCGGCAAAGGGGCGGCGCCCGTGGCTAACGGCAACCTGATCATGGTCACCAGCGCGATGCCGGGTGAAGGCAAGAGCTTCACCGCCGTGAATCTGGCGATGAGCATTGCCATGGAGTTGGACTACAGAGTCCTGTTGGTGGATGCCGACGTGTCGCGTCCATCTCTGCGCAAGACATTGAATCTGTCCGCCGGGCCTGGTTTGCTGGATCTGTTGATCGACAACAAGCTCAAGATGGCCGATGTGCTCTTGAGGACCAATGTGGACAAGCTCAGCTTGCTGCTGAGTGGAACGCCCCATCCCAGGGCAACTGAGCTGCTTGCCAGCGATGCGATGACTGCGCTGATTGAGGAGTTGGGCCAGCGATACCCTGATCGCATCATCATTTTTGACTCTCCCCCTCTGCTGCTCACGACGGAAGCGCGAGTCCTCGCTTCCCACATGGGGCAGATCCTGATGGTGGTTCATGCAGAAAAAACGCTTCGTTCCCAAGTGCTTCATGCCTTGACGACGATCGATGCGTGCCCGGTCAAGCTCCTGATGTTGAATCAGGCGCGAGGTGGCGATCAGGATGCGTACGGTTACGGTTATGGATATGGCTTTGGTTATGGTCAGTCGGCCAGCCAGGCCGCCGAATCCAATACGAGCGTGTCGGTTGCATCATGAACATCAGTGGGTGGGGGGGAGTTTGATGAGGAATACGCACCCGAGGACATCGCGCCCGCACCAGCGCACGGCGATCATGTTCGGTTGCGCGGCGCTGTTGAGTTTGCTCGTGGGTGAATCCTTGGCGCAAACGGCCGATCAACTCCGAGCGCCGGGCGCGCCAAAGGCAACAGTCTGGATAGAGCCCAGCGTGTCGGTCGGCGCAACGCTTTCTTCCAACGGCAATGCGTCCAGCAGCAATGCGCGCAGTGAGTTGATGTTCGACATCACGCCGGGCGTGCGTGCAATTCTCAACACGCCCCGAGTGAAGGGCTTTGTCGACTATGCGCTCAGTGCCCAGTACCACGTGGACGGGAATTCGGGCAACCGCATCAGCAACAGGCTCAATGCAAATGGGACGCTTGAGGCCTGGGATCAACGTGCTTTTGTGGACCTGTCTGGAACGATTTCCGACCAGTCGATTTCGGCTTTTGGTCCGGAGTCGAACGCAAGACTCTCAGATTCCAACCGGTCCGAAACTTCCAGTTTTCGCATCTCACCCTTCATTCGCGGCAGTTTTGGCGGGTTGGCGGACTACCAAGTGCGCTACGCCCTGCAGACGCTCAACACGAATACTTCAATCCGTTCCGACTCTACTTCCCAGGTGTTGTCGGCGCATTTGGGAAGTCGGCCCGTGGGTCAGCTGTTGGGCTGGTACTTTGACGCCTCTTCGCAGGAGACCGACTACACGGTTGGGCGCGACACGCGCTCCGATATCGCACGGGCCGGGGTGATCATTGCCGTGAATCCGCAGTTGAACGTGACGTTGAGCGCGGGTGTCGAAACCAACGACACCATCACCTTGCAGCGCGAGTCGTACAACATCACGGGCGTCGGCTTCGAATGGCGACCTTCCCTGCAAACGAGTGTGTCGGCGTCTGCGGAAGATCGCTACTTTGGAACCGGGTACAACGTAGCGCTGGAGCACCGCACCGGGCGAACCATCTGGCGCTACGTGGCCTCTCGATCCGCTTCCGACAGTCCGACGCAGACGGGTTCCGTCTCGCTGGGCTCTGTTTATGATCTGCTGGACGCGCTTCTGGATCCGGCTGTGACTGATCCCATCGTGCGTGATCGACTCATCCGCGGGCAGCTGTTTGAGCTTGGGTTACCGGCGGATGCGGAAGTTTTCCAAGACTTCCTCAGTTCGTCCGCCACGTTGAACCAGATCCAGCGACTTTCGGT
Source organism: Hydrogenophaga sp. (assembly GCF_018780385.1). Taxonomy (GTDB): domain Bacteria; phylum Pseudomonadota; class Gammaproteobacteria; order Burkholderiales; family Burkholderiaceae_C; genus Hydrogenophaga. Next base: position 18,504 of record NZ_JADMJO010000038.1, read on the forward strand.
TGCCTTGAGTGGCATTCGAAGCGTTGTCACTTTCAACATCACCCGTGGTCGCACAAGCCGGCTGGACTCCCTCACCACGCTTGGGGATGACTTTGATTCAAACAGCGAGATCGATCAGAAATCCTGGGGCGTGAACTACGCACATCGGCTCACTCCTCTGACTTCGTTCAACGCCGCCTATCTCGACCGAAAAAGCACCGGCAGCTCAGGTGTCAACAGCAAGCGTCAGTCAATTTCGCTTGGACTCAGCACGCGTCTCGCGCGCCGCACCAACGGCAGTGTTCAACTGCAGTTTGGGCGATTCAACAACACCGCCGGCTCCTACAGCGACACCGCAATCTCCGGTCGTATCAACCACCGGTTCTGACCCATGTACGAAGCTTTCTACGGGCTGAGCAACAAGCCTTTCCAGCTCAACCCCGACCCCCGTTTTTATTACAGCAGCAAGCCGCATCGGCGTGCGCGTTCCTACCTTGTCTACGGGGTCATGCGCGGTGAGGGCTTCATCGTCATCACCGGTGAAGTCGGCGCAGGCAAGACCACCATCGTGCGCGATCTGCTCGACAGTCTGGAAAACGGATCGGTGGTGGCTGCACATCTGGTGAGCACGCAACTCGGTGCAGAAGACGCACTCAAGCTGGTGTGCGCAGCGTTTGGTGTGGCGGTGCGCGGCACCGGCAAGGCTGACATGCTGATGGCGCTGGAAGCCTTCTTCATCACCCAGACGACCCAGGGAAAACGCTGCTTGTTGATCGTGGATGAAGCGCAGAACCTGCAGCCTTTGGCGGTGGAAGAGCTGCGCATGCTCTCCAACTTCCAGTTTGGCGATCAGGCATTGCTCCAGACCTTCCTGGTGGGTCAACCGGAGTTTCGGGACATCCTGCAGGGCCCGAGCATGCTGCAGCTTCGGCAACGCGTCACGGCGCGCTGCCATCTGGGGCCGTTGGACGAGGAAGACACCCGCGCCTATGTGGAACACCGTCTCAAGTGCGCAGGAGCCACCGACAAGCCCACCTTCGACGCGGCAGTGTTTGCGGCGCTCTTCCAGCACTCGGGCGGCATCCCGCGCCGCATCAACACTTTGTGTGATCGTTTGTTGCTGTTGGGCTATTTGTCTGAAATGACACACCTGACGCTGGACGCACTCAACGAAGTGGTGGCTGAAATGCAGGTGGAAAACGCAGGAGCACCTTCGCGGGTTGCGGAAGACCAGGAGCGCTGGGCGCACCTGCCCAACGCAGGTTTGAGCGCGGCCCCCACCTGGATGGCCGACGACATGGATCTGACCGAACTGGCGCTGGACCCCACGCTCGTGGACGGCATGAACGACCAGCTCACACGCGTGTCGGCCGAGCAGTTGAGCACCCGCTTGCTTCGAATGGAACGCAGCGTGTTGCGACAGGAGCGCATCAGTCTTGAAATTTTGAGTTCGCTCAAGAAGATCGTTGCTGCCGCCCGCAAGCCACGCGCCAATGGCCCGACCACGGACTTGCCCAAGTAAACATCATGCTGGCCCGATCGACCATCACCAACGCCTTGACGATCGACGTCGAAGACTACTTCCAGGTTTCTGCGTTTGCACCGCACATCGATCGCGCCGATTGGGACAGTCGTGAATGCCGCGTCGAGCACAACATCGACCGCATCCTGAAACTGCTGGACAACGAACAGACCAAGGCAACTTTCTTCACCTTGGGATGGGTCGCCGAGCGGTATCCCCAGATGGTGCGCCGCATCGTGAGCGAAGGCCACGAACTCGCCAGCCATGGGTATGGTCACCAACGTGCCTCCGATCTGACGGAAGCAGAGTTCTTCCACGACGTGTCGCACGCCAAGGCGCTGCTTGAAGACATCGGCGGGCAACGGGTGCAGGGATACCGTGCGCCGAGTTTCTCCATTGGCACGGGCAACCTCTGGGCGCTTGACGTCTTGCTGCGCGCTGGGTACCGCTACAGTTCGAGCATCTATCCCGTCAAGCACGACCACTACGGCATGCCCGACGCCCCTCGTTTCGCGCACCAGATCCGTGAAGGCTTGATGGAGGTTCCGCCCACCACTTTGCGCTTGTTCAATCGCAATCTGCCGTCCGGCGGCGGCGGCTATTTTCGCTTGCTGCCCTATGCGTTGTCACGCTGGATGCTGCAACAAGTCAACCTGCGCGACGCCGAGTCGGCGATCTTTTACTTTCACCCCTGGGAGATCGATGTCGATCAGCCCCGCGTGCCCGGTATCGACCTCAAGACGCGCTTTCGCCACTACGTGAACATCGGTCGTACCGAGCAACGGCTGGCGCGTCTCCTCAAGGATTTCCGTTGGGGTCGCATGGACGACATTTTCCTGAAAGACCGCGCCTCAGATCGTTTGACAGGGGTGCCCGTTGTCTGATCGCGGCACCCTGCAGATTCAGCGCCTGGACAGCACCCAACCCGACCAGGTCGCCCGATGGGAGGCCTTTGTTGAGCACTGTCCCAATGCCACGTTTTTCCACCGCGCGGGATGGCAAACCGTCATCCGTGATGTATTCCGGCACCCCACGTATTTCCTCTTTGCCGAGCAAGGCGGCGAGATCCAGGGTGTGCTGCCCCTGGCCCATGTGAAAAGCCGGCTTTTCGGCAACGCGCTCACCGGATTGCCCTTTGCTGTGTATGGCGGCGTGGCATCCGAATCGGAAACCGCCGCAGCCGCGCTGGAATCCGAAGCGCAACGCCTGGCGATCGAACTGGACACCGATCATCTGGAGCTTCGCCACATTGACCGCCGCCACACCGACTGGCCGGTGCAGGAGCTCTACGTCACCTTCCGCAAGGCCATCCTGCCCAAGGAAGAAGACAACATGCTCGCCATTCCGCGCAAGCAACGCGCCATGGTGCGCAAGGGCATCAAGAATGGCCTCACGTCCCAGGTCGACGCGAATGCCGATCGCTTCTTTGCCCTGTACGCGGACAACGTGCACCGCCACGGCACACCCGCTTTTCCCAAACGTTACTTTCAGACCCTGATGCAGACGTTTGGCAATGACTGCGAAGTGCTGACCGTGAGTTCGGCTGAAGGTCGGCCGCTTTCCAGCGTGCTGAGCTTTTACTTTCGAGACGAAGTGTTGCCGTACTACGCCGGCGACGACGAGGCGGCGCGCGACCTTGCGGCCAACGACTTCAAGTATTGGGAGCTCATGCGAACGGCCTGCGCGCGTGGGCTCAAGTCGTTTGACTACGGTCGCAGCAAAGAGGGCACCGGACCCTATGCGTTCAAGCGCAACTGGGGCTTTGAGCCCACGCCGCTGAACTACGAATACCGTTTGTACAAACGCGAGAACATTCCGCAGAACAATCCGGCCAACGCCAAGTACAAGCTGCTGATCGCCACTTGGCGCCGCATGCCCCTGGGCCTGGCCAATTGGCTGGGTCCGTTCATCGTGCGCAACCTCGGCTGAGCAGGCATCCATGGCCAACCTGCTGTACCTCGTTCACCGCCTGCCTTACCCGCCCAACAAGGGTGACAAGGTGCGCTCGTACCACTTGTTGCGCCACCTGCTGCAGCGTCACCGCGTGTTTCTCGGCACCTTCCTGGACGACCCGGACGACGAGCAACACCTGCCGACGCTCAAGGCCCTGTGCCCGGACATGCACGTGGAGCGCATCGTGCCTCGCAATGCGAAGTTGAAAAGCCTCACGGGCCTGCTCACGGGTGAAGCCCTGACGCTGGCTTATTACCGCAGCGCCGGCATGCAGCGGTGGGTGCAGGAAATAGCCCGCCAGCACAGCCTGCAGGCCAGTGTTGTGTTTTCGTCGGCCATGGCGCAGTACGCGCAGCCGCTCACGCCGCAAGTGCCGATGCTGGTGGACTTTGTTGATGTGGACTCGGCCAAATGGACGCAATACGCCCCGGCGCACCGCTGGCCGTTGTCGATGCTCTATCGGCGCGAAGGCCAGCGACTGCTGGCTTATGAGCGCGAGGTGGCCGCTCAGGCCCATCGTTCCTATTTCGTCACCCCTAACGAAACTGCGCTGTTCGTCTCCCAGGCGCCCGAATGCCACGACAAGGTTCAGTCCTTGAGCAATGGCGTGGACGCCGACTTCTTCTCGCCTGATCCTCAGCGAGTCAGCCCATTCTCCGCCGGCGAGCAGGCGGTGGTGTTCACCGGTGCGATGGACTACTGGCCCAACATCGATGGGGTGAGTTGGTTCGTGGCCGACATGCTCCCGCGCCTGCGAGCCCATTGGCCACGCGCGCGGTTCTATATTGTGGGTCGCAGCCCGTCGGCGCTGGTGCAGTCGCTGGCCAGCGAACACGTGGTGGTCACCGGGACGGTGCCTGACGTGCGCCCCTACCTGCAGCATGCTGCGGCCGTGGTCGCGCCCTTGCGCGTGGCGCGAGGCATTCAAAACAAGATTCTCGAAGCCATGGCCATGGAGCAGGCCGTGATCACGGTCAACAGCTGCGCCGACGCCATTGGCGCGTCGGCAGAGCAGGGCCTGCTGCGCGCCGAGACCCCCGAGGAGTTCGTGCAAGCCTTGCAGCCTTTGCTGGACACCCCCGGGCGCGCTGCCGATCTGGGCGTGCGGGCTCGAGCGTATGTGGAACATGGTTTCAGTTGGCAGGCACATCTCAGCGGCATCGACCAATGCCTCGGCACCTTGCCCAGCACCGACGCCCTGAACCCAGCGGAGGCCGCCATTCATGTCTGAAGCCACACGCTTTCCTGCCCATTGGCGCATGCCTCTGGTTTCGCTGGTGCTGTTGCTGCTGGCGATCCTGGCACTCCACGCGCACACGCTCATGGGCATGGTCTCCATCTGGTCGCGCTCCGACACGTATGCGCACGGTTTTGTTGTGCCCCTCATTTCACTGTGGCTGATCTGGCGCATTCGCCATTCGCTGGCGGCGTTGCAGCCGCGCCCCAGTTGGGTGGCCTGTGTGGTGCTGTTCGGCGCCGCAGGCCTTTGGCTGGCAGGCGATCTCGTGGCTGTGAATGCCGCGACCCAGCTGGCTTTGGTGATGCTCCTGGTGCTGGCGGTGCCGGCAGTCCTGGGTTGGCAACTGGCCTGGGCCATGGCATTTCCGCTGGGCTTCCTGTTTTTTGCCGTGCCCATTGGCGACTTCATGATGCCCCAGTTCATGGAGTGGACCGCCGACTTCACCGTCCTGGCGCTGCGTCTGAGCGGTGTACCGGTGTACCGCGAAGGCCTGCAGTTCATCATCCCGTCGGGCGCGTGGTCGGTGGTTGAAGCCTGCAGCGGCATCCGCTACATGATCGCGTCCGTCACGGTGGGCTGCCTGTTTGCCTACCTGAGCTACAAGAGCCTGACCAAACGCCTGATCTTCGTCGGCGTCGCGATCCTGGTGCCCTTGGTGGCCAACTGGATGCGTGCGTACATGATCGTGATGCTGGGCCATCTCTCGGGCAACGAGCTTGCCACGGGTGTGGACCACCTGATCTATGGATGGGTGTTCTTCGGGGTGGTGATTCTGGCCATGCTGTTTGTGGGAGCCCGTTGGGCCGACGCGCCCGAGCCCAGCGCAAAACCTCTGGGTGCTGTCGACATGGCCCGTCTGGCCGCTGCCCAGCCACGCTGGTCCACCGCCATTGCCGCGTTGGTAGCCCTGGTGATCGTGGCGTCTCCCCATGTGCTCGAACGCCTGCTCGCACTGGGCGCCAACACCAGCCCGGTGGTCTTGAATGTTCCTGCTGCGCAGGCGCCCTGGCAAAACACCACCCCTCCCAGCGACTGGGTTCCCGCGTTCCGGTTTCCAGCCGCCACCGCCCACAGCGGTTACAGCGGCCCAACGGGCCAGGCCGTGGGCTTGCACCTGAGCTACTACCGGCAGCAAGATTACGAACGAAAACTGGTCAGTTCCTTGAACATGCTGGTGACCAGCCAGGACGATGGTTGGGTGCAAGTGGCGGGCGGCAGTGCCAGCACCGAACTGGCGGGTCAGCCCCTCGCGGTTGCCGCTGCAACGCTGCGCCAGAAATCCACAGTGTTGGCCGGTAACGCCGTTCGTCTGCGGGCATGGCGCTTGTATTGGGTCCATGGCCGCTTCACCGCCAGTGACGTGCAGGCGAAACTTCAAGGTGCTCTGTCACGTTTGACGGGGCAGGGTGACGACGGTGCCATCGTCGTGTTCTATACCCCGCTTGACGCCAACCTGCCCGAAGCTGAAGCGCGCTCCGCCGCAGACGATGTCCTGCAGAACTTCGTCCGAATCCACGGCACCACTCTGGAAGCTGCGCTGAAGCAAACGCGCGAATCCCCTTGACGCCATGGAACACGCCCTTTCTTCAACTGCTCACTCTTCAGAGCGTGGGCACTGCCACCTGGCTGATCACGTAGCGGTATTTGCCGGATTTCTCCGGTGGAATTTCGTCGACCAGACGGACATTCACGGTGACATCAGCGCCCAGGCGGGCTTTGGCGCCACTCTCGATGCCGGGCAGAAGCGCGCGGTCGAAATGCTCGTCGGTGACCAGCAGGATGTGGGTCAAATCCAGGCTCTCCTGCACGATCTTGAATTGTTTGACGCCCGCAAGATCCCGCACGATGTAGATGAGCGACAGGCCGTGCATCACGGTGCCGTTGCGAGCCACCAGGAAATCGGTGCTGCGCCCCTGCAGCTCCTTCAGCAGGGGCAGCGTGCGGCCACATGCGCACAACTCGCTGCCCAGCGCGCCGATGTCGCCAGTCCGGTACCGAACGAACGGGAAATGGCGAGTCGCGAGGTGGGTGACCACGATCTCGCCACTCTCACCCTGGGGCAGCACCTTGCCTTGCGGGTCCACGATTTCCACGATCACGTCTTCGTGGGTCAGATGCATTCCGCCTGACGGACATTCGTGTGCGATGAAGCCAGCATCCCTTCCTCCATATCCGTTGGCCACCGGGCAGTTGAACACCCGCTGGATCAGCTCCCGCTGGTGGTCGTACAGGCGTTCCGAGGTGACGAAGGCCACCTTGATGCCCAGGTTGTCCATCTTGATGTGGTGCGTCTCGGCGTGCCGTGCAATGTGGGCGAAGGCCGACGGGTACCCGAACAACATGGCCGGGCGCGTGGTGCGAATCTTCTCGATGAACCCTGCAACCTTTTCTGGCGACATCTCGAACGCTGGAAGCAACTGGGTCCTCATGATCGCGTCGCGCCAGTACCGTGCCCGGTCCTGCGAAGTCAGCTCGATCGGAGAGCCCCACAACACGATCTCGGGGTCGCCAATGTCCACATCCCACCAGCGGGTGGCACGCCATTTGGCTGCCACGTCGTGGCTCACGCGCTCCTTGCCGATGAAGAACACCAAGGGCTCCCCGCTGGATCCCCCGGTGTTGAAGCGCGCCAGATCGCTCGCGCCTTCTGACTTGAGGGCTTCGGTATGAGCACGAATCTCGGTCTTGGTCAGGAAGGGCAGGCGCTGCAGATCGCTGCAGCTGGTCACCCCATGCGGATCAAAGCGCAAGCTGCCAAACAGGTCGCGGTAGTAGGGGACGTGCTGTCCCGCGTGGACGAGCAGGCTCTTCAAGCGGGTCACCCTCAGTTCTTCCAACCGGTCTCTGGGCCAGTACTGGCTGGCTTCCATGTCCCGCTTCACACGCACCGTGGAGTGTTTTTTCAGGCGCTCCTGCAAAGGAAAGATCAGGTCGGAGATGAGGCGTGTGTGAAGAGTCATGTGCAAATGGTAGACCGGTCGTTGCGGGCATTGCGATCGGAGTCGTTGTTTTTTGGTGGGGTCACGTTGTGTCGGGAGGCTTTTCATGAGTGAACGTTCAGGCTATCAGCATCACATCCATGTGTTCAGGGGTGTGGCCATCATCGGCATCGTCATTGCGCACACCATTCCTTCGCTTGATTGGAGTCAGGCACCCCTGATCGGACGCATCGCAGATGCGCTGGCCAATCAGAGCTCCATCTTCTTTTTCTTCATTGCGGGGTACTTGTTTCAACACTTGAGCGCCCGCTTCGTGTTCAAGAGCTATCTGAAGCAGAAGTTCCTGACGGTCATTTCGCCGTACATCATCTTGTCCGTGCCGGCGCTAGTCATCTTCACGCTCTTCGTTCAACGGACCGGGATCTCGGCCAGTTTTTATGAGATGCCCCTGTGGGGGCAGATCGGCTTCTTCCTCATCACTGGCAAGCATCTGGCGCCCCTGTGGTTCGTGCCGACCATCTCGCTTTTCTACTTGGCCGCTCCACTGTTGCTGTGGGTGGATCGCCGCGCTCCACGTCTCTATTGGTTGATCTTGCCGTTGTTGCTGTTGTCTACCTACCTGGGACGCGATGGACAGTTGGGACCGATTGACAAAGCGATCTACCTTCTGCCCGCCTATCTGCTGGGAATGGCGTTTTCGCACTACAAGGAAACAGCGCTGGTGTTGGTTGCTCGATGGTGGTGGTTGCTGCTGCCCGTCGTCCTGGTGGCTGGAGCCGCCTTGGTGCTTGAGTTGCCACAACCCCCGCACTACCACTTTCCCATGAAGATGGCGGGATGCCTTCTTCTGGTGTATGTCCTTTACAAGCATCACCATGTGTTCGGTCGTCGGTTGGACTATGTGGCCGAGGTGAGCTTCGGCATCTTTTTCATTCATGCCTACTTCATCTCTGCCATCAAGATCGCGACGGTTTATCTGGTGGAGGGTTCTGTCTACAAAGGCGTTGGCGGTGACGTGATTCCTGGTGGCATTTTCATGCTGCTCATCTACGCCGGCGCAGTGCTGTTTCTGTCGACGCTATCGATATGGGTGGCGAAAAAGGTGTTGGGGAAATACAGCCGCAGGATCATCGGCGCCTGATCATGCGAATTCTTCACGTTCTGGACCACTCCATCCCGCTGCACAGCGGCTACACCTTCCGCACGGCGGCCCTGTTGCGCGAGCAGCGGGCACGCGGCTGGCAGACCTTTCATCTCACGTCGCCCAAACAAGGCCCCGTGGAGGTGGCAGAGGAAAGCATCGACGAGCTGCACTTCTTCCGTACACAGGTTCAGACGCGTGCGAGCCAGCTTCCTCTGATGGGCGAACTCCAGCTGATGAGCGCGCTGGCGCGCCGGTTGCAGACCGTTGTTGACCAAGTGCGCCCAGACATCATTCATGCCCACTCGCCGGTGCTCAATGCCTTGCCCGCCCTCAAGGTGGGTCGGCGCAACGGCATTCCCGTGGTGTACGAGATCCGTGCCTTCTGGGAAGACGCCGCGGTCGACCACGGCAGCACCCGCGAGGGGAGCCTGCGCTACCGAGCCACGCGGGCGCTGGAAAGCCATGCCATTCGCCAAGCCAGCCATGTGTTCACCATTTGCGAAGGATTGCGCAGCGACATCGTCGCCCGAGGTGTGCCGTCGGCCAAGGTGACGGTGATTCCCAACGCAGTCGACGTCCAGGGTTTCCAGCTGGCCCAGGCCCCCGAGCCTGCGCTGCAAGCGCGCTGGGGTCTTCAGGGGCGCACGGTGGTGGGCTTCATCGGTTCGTTCTATGCCTACGAAGGGCTCGACCTTCTGGTGTCGGCGCTTCCTTTGCTGCTGAAATCGCGGCCGGACATCTTTCTTCTGCTGGTGGGCGGCGGACCGCAAGACGCGGCCCTCAAGGCGCAGGTTCAGGCGCTGGGTCTGGGCGATCACGTGGCGTTCACTGGCCGGGTGCCGCATGCCGAGGTCAATCGGTACTACGACCTGATCGATGTGCTCGCGTACCCGCGCCACTCCATGCGACTGACCGAACTCGTCACGCCGCTCAAACCCCTGGAAGCCATGGCCCAGGGGCACCTGTTTGTGGCCTCCGATGTGGGCGGCCACAAGGAACTCATCCGCCACGGTGAAACCGGCTGGCTGTTCAAGGCCGATGACGTCAACGCACTGGCCGATGCCATTCTGGACATGCTCCAGAATCGCGCCCGGTGGCCCGAGCTGCGCGCCAATGGCCGCCAGTTCGTGGAATCCGTGCGCAACTGGCGCAACAGCGTCGCCAATTACGAAGCGCCTTACAAGGCATTGCTCTCCAAGGGAACCCAATGAAAGTCATGGTTGTATTCGGCACCCGCCCAGAAGCCATCAAGATGGCGCCGCTGGTGAAAGGTCTGCAGGCTCGGGCCGGTGAGATTGAAACGGTGGTCTGCGTCACGGCACAGCACCGCGAGATGCTCGACCAGGTCCTCAAGCTGTTCGACATCGTGCCCGAGCACGACCTGAACATCATGAAGCCCGGCCAGGATCTCTTTGACATCACCAGCAACATCCTGCTTGGCCTCAAGGGCGTGTTGCAGCAGGAGAAGCCCGACCTCGTGCTCGTACATGGCGACACCACCACCACGCTGGCCACCAGTCTCGCCGCCTACTACGCCCGCGTGCCCGTGGGGCATGTTGAAGCCGGTCTGCGCACCGGCAACAAGCACTCGCCCTTTCCGGAGGAGATGAACCGAAAGCTCACCGGGTCCATTGCCGACATCCACTTCGCCCCCACCGCTGCATCGCGCGACAACCTGCTGCGGGAAGGCATTTCCGCCGACGCCATCCACGTCACCGGCAACACCGTGATCGACGCCTTGTTGGCCGTGGTCGATAAACTGCGCAACGACGAAGCGCTGAAAGCCGAGCTGGCGCAACGCTTCGCTTTTCTGAACCCGCAGCGCCGCCTCATCCTGGTGACCGGACACCGGCGTGAAAACTTCGGTGAAGGTTTTCAGAACATCTGTGAAGCCCTGGCCGACATTGCGGCTGAGCACGATGACGTGGAGATCCTCTATCCGGTGCACCTGAACCCCAACGTGCGCCAACCGGTGAAAGACATTCTGGCCGCGCGCGGATTGGCCAACGTGCACCTCATCGAGCCGGTGGACTACCTGCCATTCCTCTACCTGATGGATCGCTCGTACATCATCGTCACCGACTCGGGCGGCATTCAGGAAGAAGCGCCGTCACTGGGCAAGCCCGTGCTGGTGATGCGGGACACCACCGAGCGGCCTGAAGCGGTGGAAGCAGGCACGGTGAAGCTGGTGGGCACATCGCGCGAGAAAATCGTGGCCGAGGCGCGCCGTTTGTTGGTGGACGCCGATGCCTACGCCACCATGTCACGCGCGCACAACCCCTATGGCGATGGCAAGGCGGTGCAGCGGATCGTGCAGACCGTCTGCGGCTTGCCGGCCCTGAACCCCTGAGCGGACCACTGCTCCAGGCCCATGCTGTTCACGTCCGCTCTTTTTGCCTGGGTGTACCTGCCCGTCGTGCTGGCCGGCTTTTTCGTCATCGGAAGATGGTCGGAGCGGGGCGCGGCACTGTGGCTTTTCCTCGCCTCGTTGGTGTTCTATGCAGCTTGGATACCCGAGTTCACGCTGTTGCTGTTGGTCTCGATCACATTCAACCATGTGGTTGGGCAGCGCATCGGCGCGCAGCGGTCAAAAGCGTGGCTCACCTTCGGCGTGGCCACCAACCTGCTGTTGCTGGCCTACTTCAAGTACGCGGGTTTTCTGCTGTCCAACATCAATGCGCTGGCGGGCACCGAGTGGAGCCTGGGTCAGATCGTGCTGCCCATCGGCATCTCGTTCTTTACCTTCACCCAGATCGCCTTTCTGGTGGATTCGTACGCCAAGGGCGTGCGTGAACCGAGCTTTGTGCACTACGGCCTGTTCGTGACCTACTTTCCGCACCTCGTGGCCGGACCGGTGCTCCATCACGCGCAGATGATGCCGCAGTTCGCGCGCGCGGAAACCTACCGCTTCAACTTCACCAACCTCGGCATCGGGCTGGGCATCTTTGCGCTCGGTTTGTTCAAAAAAGTGGTTCTGGCCGATGGCGTGAGTCCGTACGCCGATGCCGTGTTTGATGGAGCAGAGGAGGGCAGCGCCCCCACCACCGAGGAAGCCTGGCTGGGGGCGCTGGCCTACACATTGCAGCTGTATTTCGATTTTTCCGGCTACTCCGACATGGCTGTTGGCCTGTCCTGGATGCTCAACATCCGCCTGCCGTTCAACTTCAATTCTCCGTACCTGGCCACCAACATCAGCGAGTTCTGGCGGCGCTGGCACATGTCCCTCTCCGCGTTCCTGCGCGACTATCTCTACATCGCCCTGGGCGGCAACCGGCGGGGAGACGTGCGCCGGTACGCCAACCTGCTGACCACGATGATCCTGGGCGGGCTCTGGCACGGCGCGAGCTGGTCTTTTGTGCTGTGGGGCACGCTGCACGGCCTCTATCTCGTGATCCAACAGGTTTGGTCCAGGCTGCGCGGCACCAGCGACATCCCTCGCGCTCAGCCATCGGGTGCCAGATCCGTGGCCTTCAAGGTGCTGTCCTGGGCGCTCACCATGTTGTGCGTGATGTTCGCCTGGGTGCTGTTCCGCTCGCCGTCACTGGACGGAGCTCTTTCCATTTACGCGGCCATGTTGAACGTGGTGCAAGTTGAATCGGGCACCGTGCTGTGGAACGCCGGTCTGAATGCGACAACAGGTTGGTGGTTTTGCGTCGTCCTGACCGGCGTGGCGCTCTGGCCCAGAAACAGCAACGAGTTGGGCGTCAGCCTGCGGGCCTTGGTCCAGGGGCGAGAGGCACGGGTGGCTTTTGTGGCCGGTGCCAGCCTCACCTTGATTGCCCTGTTGATCCTGCTTAACAACAGCCGCGGCGTGGCGGGCGCCTTCATCTACTTCAATTTCTAACGTGATCAAACGCATACTGCTCCTGTTGTCTGGTGTTCTGGCCGTGATCGTTGCGGCCGAACTGGTCTTGCGCGTCTTGCCGGTGTCCACCGCCACCCGCACCGACTACCACCTCACGCCCAACCTGCTCACCTACCCACCTCACCACGAATGGACCATGGCCACGGGCTGGGATCTGCGCAATGTGCAGCACATGCGCAGCAACAACATGGGGTTCGCGGCCGAGCACGATTTTGTCTCGGGCAGCGACGCAGTGGGCTTGATCGGTGACAGCTATGTCGAAGCGTCCATGCTGCCTCCGGCCGACCGACCCGCGGCCCAGTTGGGTCGGGCTCTGGGTGGGCGGTTGGTCTACGCCATGGGTGGTCCAGGCTCTTCTCTGCTGGACTACGCCGAGCGCATCGAATGGGCCTATCAGACGCTGGGGCTGCGAACTTTCGTCGTGCTGATGGAGCATGTGGACGCCAGCCAGGCATTGTGCGGCTCCGGCAACGTGCATGCACGTTGCCTGCTGCCCGACACCTTGGAGCCTGCCCTGCGCCGGCGCCCTCCATCCAGCCCTCTCAAGGACGTGTTGCGCGAGTCGGCACTCGCCCAATACGTCAACAGCCAACTCAAGTTCAGCGCATCGCGTCTGACGTCGACCGATTTCTGGGGAACGGGGGCGCCTTCCGAAGCTGCCAAGCCGAACATGGACCCGGCGGCGACTGCGGCTTCAACGGCCCCAGCGCCTCTCGAGCCAGAACAAAAGAAGGTGGTTGACGCGGCAGTGAACGAGTTCTTTCGGCAATTCGAGACCATGAAAGACATTCGTGTGGTGTTTGTCATCGACATGAAACGACGCAACCTCGAAACTGGCGGTAACAAACCCGACGAGGGCTACCATCTGGCCCAACGTTTGCTCGAGCGAGGGCAATTGGTCGTGCGGGGAGAGCCCCTGTATCGCGAGCACCAGCGTCGGTCGACCCTGCGTCTGGACATGGGACCGCACGACACGCACCTCAACGGGATTGGCGTCAAGCTGCTCATGGACGCAGCCGCCGAAGTCCTGAAACAGAATTCAAACAACGCGAAAGAGAACTGAAATGGCAAGAGAACTGCAAAAGATCGTCGTCATGGGCCTGGGCTACATCGGTCTGCCCACCGCCTCCATGTTGGCAACAAAGGGGCACCAGGTGCTGGGTGTGGACGTCAACGCCAAGGCGGTGGACACCATCAACTCGGGGCGCATCCACATCGTCGAGCCCGACCTTGACATCCTCGTTCGCTCCGCCGTCAACAGCGGCAACCTGCGCGCATCGCTCACGCCCGAAGAAGGCGACACCTTCATCCTGGCCGTGCCCACGCCGTTCAAGGAAGAGGGCGGCAACCCCAAGGCGCCCGACCTGAGCTACGTGGAAGCCGCCACGCGGGCCATCGTGCCCTACCTGCGCGAAGACAACCTGGTGATTCTTGAGTCCACTTCCCCAGTGGGCACCACCGAAGTGATCGAAAAGATCATCGCCACCGAGCGCCCCGAACTCGCGGGCAAGGTGCACACGGCCCATTGCCCTGAGCGTGTGCTGCCGGGCCACATCCTGCGTGAGTTGGTTGACAACGACCGCATCATCGGTGGCACCACCAAGGCTGCCATTGCCAAGGCAAGGACGCTTTACAAAACCTTCTGCAATGGCGCGATCCTGGAAACAGACAGCCGCACGGCCGAGTTGTCCAAGCTCGTCGAAAACTCGTTTCGCGACGTGAACATTGCTTTCGCCAACGAGCTCTCCATCATTTGCGACCGCTTGGGTATCAACGTATGGGAAACCATCGCTCTGGCCAACCGCCACCCCCGCGTCAACATCCTGCAACCCGGGCCAGGCGTGGGCGGGCATTGCATTGCGGTGGATCCTTGGTTCATCGTGTCTAGCGCCCCTGAAGAGGCGCGCCTCATCCGCACGGCGCGGGAGGTCAACGACTCCAAGCCACATTGGGTGATTGAAAAGGTGCGTGCCAAGGCACAGCGTTTCAAGGATCCTGTCATCGGTGCCCTGGGCCTCACCTTCAAAGCCAACATCGATGACATGCGCGAGTCGCCGTCCATGGACATCGTCGAGCACCTGCTCAAATCTGGCATCGGCAAGGTCATGGCCTGCGATCCAAATGTCGCCAAGGACAAGGTCTCGTTTCCCCTGTACGACCTGAAGGATGTGCTCAAGGAAGCCGACATCCTGCTGCTGCTGGTGGACCATTCCGAATTCACTGCCATTGATCCGCAGGTCATCAAGGACAAGGTCGTGATTGACACCAAGGGCGTGCTGCGATAGCCCAAAAGGCGATTCATTTCAACGTTCAAGGTGGACAATTTTTAAAAGAGTGTTGAATGTACAAATCGACGATTGACAAGCTTGCCCATTTCCGGGAAAGGTGAGCAGTGTCTGTTTTTGCGCTGACCTTCCTCGTTGCATACATATCGCTACTGATCATGGCGGTTGTCTCCCGGCCGTTTTATGGCTTATGTGCCTATCTGATGGCTTTTTATCTTCACCCCCCCGTCAGATGGTGGGGAGAGGATCTGCCTGACTGGCGTTGGTCTCTGACGGCCGCTGTCATTACATTGCTTTCAATTGCAATCAAGAACAAAGGCCGATTTGAGGGATTTCGATTTGTAGAAACCAAGGTGTTTCTCGTGTTCGCAATCTTTGTCTGGATACAGTTGTTGTGGGCTTTGAATGTCAAGATCCATTTGCAATATGCCGAACAAGTGATCAATTTCCTGGTCTTGATATTCTTGATTCAAGGATCTGTTCGAGATGAAAATGATTTGCGTGCATTTGTCATTATTGCGATGATCGGTTGTAGTTATTTTGGATATTTGGGAATGACCCGATTGGGTGGCGGTCGATTGAATGGGATTGGAGGGCCTTCCATTGAATCTGCCAATCAAATGTCGCAGCATGTGGCGGCAATCTTGTTTGCCGGGGCCTACTTGATGTTGGCAAAGCACAGGCGATTCTGGCACTATTTGCTGCTTGGCTTGTTGTTGGCGGTGCTTGTCAAAACCATTGTGATGGCGGGCAGTCGAGGTGTGTATGTCGCTATTGGACTCACCGGAGTCCTGATGCTGCTCTTCAGCCCGAAAAGGATACGTCGAAAGCTCTATATACTTGCCGGAATTTCAATTGTTCTGGCATCGATCGAGTTTGGAGGTGCGCTGTTCAATCGATTTGATACGGTTGCACTGGATGAATACGGTGAAGTGGTGGATTTGAGTGCAAGATCACGGATATATATCGCTGAAGCACAGTTGATCATGTTCAAGGATGCATTCCTGTTGGGTCACGGACACCAAGGCACCTTGATCCTGAGTCCCACCTATATCCCCGAGGAATTTCTTACCACCATTACAACTTCGGAACAGGCCGGGCGTGCTTCACACAATTTTGTGATGTCGCTTTTGGTGGACCACGGATTGATTGGAGCAGGTTTGTATCTTTTCATCATAATACGTTGTTTGATGCACTTGCCCAAGTTGATAAAAATGGATGTGCGGGAAGACCAGCAAACGCTCCATCTGTTGGTGATCGGACTTTGCATGGGATTGCTGTGTCTGATGCTCGCAGGCATGACTTCTGACCATAAGAATGCGGAAACTGCCATCTGGTTCTTTGCATTAATACCATTCTATATGTCGAAATTGAAGGAAAAATTGAATGTTAATTGATGGTGCATCAGCCCGAGATCGCATGAGATTGAAGGCGGATATCTGCATCATTGGTGCAGGCGTCGCTGGAATTACGTTGGCAAACGAGCTGAAGGCCCATTCCCTCAAAGTCGTTGTTCTGGAATCCGGTGGTGATTCGTATGATGAAAAAATTCAAGAGTTGAATGAAGCAGAGAAGGCTGATGGCCTTCATCCGGATCCTCTGTATTCGAGGTTGAGAGTGTTGGGAGGAACCAGTAACCACTGGTTGAACAACGCTATACCATTTTCAAAGATTGATTTTGAAAAACGTGCCTGGATTGAAAACAGTGGATGGCCCATCTCTTATGGCGATGTCGAAAAGTACTATCCAAAAGCCGGAGAGTATTGCGGTGTTGATGCCGATGGTTACGATCCTGAATATTGGTTGAAACGGTTGGGGCTGGAATCACCCTTTAGTCGCTCGGGAATCATTCAAACAAAGATTGCGAAGGCAGCAAGACCCCCCACACGGTTCTTTCAGAAATACGGACCGGATCTCGAGCGTTCTGACCGGATTGACATCTACAAACATGCCAGTCTGGTGGATGTGGTCTTCGACAAAAAGACCAAGCAGATCCGTGAAGCATCATTCACCTCAGACGGGAAGATCGTTCACAGCATTGTTGCTGATACCTTCATTCTTTGCATGGGTGGAATCGAAAATGCAAGGATGCTTCTTCATTTCAACATGAAATATGAGAATGCGCTCGGCAATCAGCACGACAATGTCGGTCGCTATTTTATGGACCACCCAACTGTCAGGCCTGCGTCGGTGTTTACCACGTCGCCTGAACTGGCGAAGGATCGATCTGCATCATTGGGTGAACGAAATATCGGCTTGAATTTTGAGTATTCGGAAGGCACACTCCGCGATCACAAAATTACAAATGCCAAATTGTTCTTCTTCAATTCCAATAATTATGATTTGTCTGACGGGATTTCTTCCTTTCATATCCTTAAAGACAATCTGATCAAAGGTGAGTTGCCAGACGATGCATTTACCCATTTGAGCAATTTGATTTTCGATATTGATATGGTCGCAGAGGCCATTTCGAGAAAGTCGTTCAACAAAAGGATATTTCCTCACGCAGAAGACCTTGCGGGATTTGGGGTTCACGTCATGATGGAGCAGACCCCCAGTCGAAACAACAGGGTCAAGCTTGGGCAGGCGAAAGATCGTTTGGGTTTGCGAAAAGTGTTGATTGATTGGACACTCGAACAGCGAGACATTGACATGATGTGGTCGGGTCTCCTGTTGCTGGGAAAGGAATTCGGATTGCATTCACTGGGCAGACTCCGGCTTCTGAAGGAACAGTCAGAGCGAATGTTTGCGGACCAGATGGGTTTTGGTCATCACCATATGGGCACCACACGAATGGCTGCGGACGAGAGAACCGGTGTTGTAGACCGCAATCAGTTGGTTTTCGGCACGGCCAATTTGTACGTGGCAGGCAGCTCGGTGTTCACCACCGGTAGCCATGTTCCCCCGACATTGACGATTGTGGCGCTGTCACTGAGATTGGCAGATCATCTGGCGATGAAAAGGGCAAAACGATGACATCGAGACGCGAATTGATTCTTTTGGCGTTGGGATTGAGCTGCTCAGTTTTTGCTTCACCATCGCTGGGCGACTCGAACGGTGGTCCCTTTGTGCAAAGCTGCCTGGATCCCAAGTGCGGCAAGGTATTCCTGCATTGGTCCAAACACGAAAAACTCGATCCCGTTAAGTATCTCGAGTCATGTGTCGACATGAATGACTTCATCAGTATTTCCGACCGAATACATGAAGACTTTGTGCAAGGCAATATTTATGTGTACGACGGCTTGGTGGCAAGTCGGACAGAAATTGCCTTGCTGGCGAGCTTGGGTAAAGAGCTTCTACTGTCCTAATTCGACAACCGTTCGAGAGCATCAAGATGACAGCTTTGGCCGAAAAATTTCTTAAACATTTTTACTCTGCGAAAACGCACCCTTACCGCACATTCGAGGAAAGAGTTTCGGAACTCCTTCAGCCTTCCGCTACCTTGCTCGACGCAGGATGTGGACGGGGCATGCCAGTGCTGAGAAAGTATTTGAATCAGGGCAGCCGCCTCATTGGGGTGGAGATGGTTGAGTTTGTGGATGTACCTGCGGGCATTGAGGCCTTCAATTCCGATCTGGCTCATATTCCGCTGCCAGATGAGTGCGTCGATTTGATCATGTCTCGAAGCGTTTTTGAGCATTTAGAGGATCCCGCTGCAGTTTATCAGGAGTTTTATCGCATTCTGCGCCCGGGTGGGCAGGTGGTATTTTTAACTGCAAATATGTGGGACTATGCGACACTGATTGCCAAAATGATTCCCAATCGATTTCATGCACGCATAGTGAAAGCGGTCGAAGGACGGCCTGAGGAAGATACATTTCCGATTGCTTACCGTACCAATACCCGAGCAGATGTGCATCGCTTGTCGGCGCAGTCCGGCTTGCAAGTGAAGTCTTTTGCTTATTTGAATCAATATCCCAACTACTTGATGTTCAATGGTGCCTTGTTCTTGCTGGGTGTTGCATATGAACGGATAACAAGTCGATTCAATTTCCTGCAATTTTTGCGCGGCTGGATACTTGTAACGTTGAAGAAGCCAAAGGCATAGATGGTTGCTCGGTGCGCGACAACGAATAGGACCCCATGCTCAAACTGATCTCGCGCGGGAAGTTGACGACCCTGGTGTTTCACAAGGTTCCCGTCACGCGGCATCCCCTGAGTCCGGCCGAACTCGATCTGGACGATTTCACGGCCGTGTTGCACGCTACCCTGCGCCGCTTTCGCATTCTTCCGTTGGAAGATGCATTGATCGCGCTCAGAGCTGGGAATCTTCCTGACAATGCCGCTTGCATCACCTTCGATGATGGTTATCCGGATTGGCGGATGGCTGTTGTTCCTGTGTTGGAACGACTCGGAGTTCATGCCACTTTTTTTGTGACTTCAGGCCAATACGTCGCCGGACTGCCCATGTGGAATGAGCGGATATTGCACGCGGTTGCAGCGGCTCCTCCGGGCACCGATACGCTTCTTTTGAAAGATGCCGGTTTGGATGGCATGGGCTTTGATACTGTTGCACAGCGACAGCACACCATCCGCCAACTGGATGCATTTTTGAAGTACCAGGACCCAGAGACCAAAGAGCGCCTACTCGTGGAACTCGAGAATCATACAGGAACAACGCGTGTCAATGCGCCGTCCATGGAGGTGGCTGATTTGCGCGATCTGCATGCACGTGGTTTTGGAATTGGCGGACACTCGGTGACCCACCCCATCTTGAGCCGCTGCACGGAGCGCCAAGCCTATGAAGAAATTGCTGGTGCGCGCGAACAGCTGGAATCGTTGATCAGGGGAAAGGTTGTTGCATTTGCCTATCCCAATGGTGCACCCGGCAAGGATTTTGGCCCCGAGCATATCGAGATGGTACGCCGTGCCGGATACCGGTATGCATTCACTACGTTGCGAGGCGTCGCTTCTGCCGGCACTTCTCCTCTTCAAATCCCGCGCTTTACGCCATGGGGTCCCAGCCAAGGGAGAATGTTTCTGCAGTTTGCTCGCAATCTTATGCGCCGTGCGCCAATGCTCGAGGAGGAAGCCTCGCAGCACAAGCAGGCCTTGATGGTTGCCTTTCATTTCCCACCTCAGGCTGGCAGCAGTGGCATTCTGCGCACGCTCAATTTTGTGAAGTATTTACCGCAGCAAGGTTGGGATACTTCCGTTGTGGCGGTCACACCGCGCGCATTTGAAGATGTGCGAAACGATCTGGTTTCATCGATACCCTCACAGACTCGAATTGTCAGAGCCGGGGCACTGGATGCCGCGCGCCATATGTCTATCAAAGGGAAGTATCCGCGAGTCTTTGCGCTGCCAGATCGTTGGTCCAGTTGGTGGTTGCCAGCTGTATGGGCCGGGATGCGCGAGATCCGACGCAAACGCCCTGACATCATCTGGAGCACGTATCCCATTTCCACGGCCCATCTCATCGGTGGCAGCTTGTCTCGCCTCAGCGGCATTCCCTGGGTGGCTGATTTTCGCGACCCCATGGTGAACCGAGACTACCCCGCCGACAAAACCCAGCGTCGCCTGTGGCAATGGCTGGAGGCCAACGTGTTGCGTCACGCGTCGGCTTGTGTGTTCACCACTGCGAGCGCCGCGCAGGAATACCAGCGACGCTACCCCGACCACGCCGCCAAATGCCATGTGATCGAAAACGGGTACGACGAAGAAGCTTTTGAACAGGTTGTGCCCTTGCGTGAGGGCGTTGCAGACGGCACGCTGCTCCTGTTGCACAGCGGCCTGATCTACCCCAAGGACCGCGATCCCTCAACCTTCTTTGCCGCCGTGTGCGAACTCATTGACGAAGGCCACCTGGATGCCCGGCGCCTTTGTATTCGTTTTCGGGCTCCACACCATGGCGAAGAAGTCATGGCGTGCGCCGAGCGCTACGGCTTGACCAATTGCGTTGAAGTCGGGCCACCGATTCCGTACCACCGTGCCATTGCGGAAATGACGGGGTCCGACCTGCTGCTCGTTTTTCAGGGCAGCAACTTCAACACGCAGATACCGGCCAAAATCTACGAGTACCTGCGGTCGGAGAGGCCCATCCTGGCCGTGGTCGACCCCGAGGGTGGAACCGCTGGCCAGTTGCGCAGATTCCATGGCGTTCACATTGCGGACATCCATTCGAAGGAGTCCATTCGCGAATCGCTCCTGGCCTCGCTGCACGCCAACGCAAGCCGTGAACAAGAGAACGCCCTCGCGCTCAACCGGCATTTGGTGCAGGCCTATTCACGAAGCTCGCAGACCGGTAGTCTGGGTCGATTGTTTGACCGCGTGTCGCGCGTTGCCCCGTGACTCACGATGCAGATTCCCGCTCCGTTTCGCCGCGGTGTTGCAGTGCATCCCCGAAACAGACCTGACCCAAGACATGACAGCACCACACGCCACCGGCAAACAGATTGCCAAGGGAGCCGCATGGCTCATGGGCTTCAAGCTGCTGGACAAAAGCATCGGGCTGATCAGCACGCTGGTGCTGGTGCGCCTGCTCACGCCCTCTGACTTCGGCCTGGTGGCCATGGCCATGGCTGTGGTGGCGTTGCTGGAGTTGATGGGCGCCTTCGGGTTCGATTCCGCCCTCATTCAGAGACAGGACACAGCCCGAAGCCACTTCGACACCGCATGGACCTTCAATGTGATCTTTGGTGCGGCTATTGCTGTTTTTCTGGTGGTCATGGCCGTGCCAGCGGCGAACTTTTATCGCGAACCCCGTCTGGAACTGATGCTGCCCGCGCTGGCCATCGGTGCTTTGGTCGGAGGGTTCGAAAACATAGGCACGGTGGCCTTTCGCAAGGAACTGAACTTCCGCATGGAATTCACCTTCTTGCTTGCCAAGCGCTGCGTGGTGTTTGTGGTGGTCTTGGTACTGGCCTTCACCTTGCGCAGTTTCTGGGCGCTGATCTTCGCCACCATCGTTGGCAAGTTCATGAACGTGCTGATCAGCTACGCACTGCACCCCTACCGCCCACGATTCTCCCTGGCTGCACGGGGTGACCTGTTCAATTTCTCCAAGTGGTTGTTCATCTCAAACCTGATTCAGTTTCTCAATAGTCGCTCAACAGATTTCATACTGGGGCGCACAGTTGGCAGCCATGGCCTGGGTGTATACAAGCTTGCGGCTGAAATTGCCGCTATGCCGTCAACCGAACTCATTGCTCCGCTGAATCGCGCGGTGTACCCTGCCTATGCGCAGCTCGCGCGAGCCAGGGAGAAACTGCTCGCTCGTTTCCTGGAGGTCTATGGCCTCATCAGTTTCATCGCGTTTCCGGTTGCCGTGGGGCTGTTCTGTCTGTCCGATCTGGTCGTTGACCTTCTGTTGGGGTCCCAGTGGACTGACGCTGTTCCAATCATGCAGATACTAGGTCTGTGCGGTCTGGTGGGCGCGTTGCAAGGTAATATGTACGTCGTGATGTCTGCGATGGGCAAGCCCAAAGCCAATACGCTCTTGGGCGCGGTTTTATTGGTTCTTACCTTGCCAGCCCTTGTGTTCTTCAGTGTGCAATTCGGTGCGTTGGGTGCTGCATATGTGCAACTCATCTCCGCCGTGGTGGGTTTCTGCGGGATTGTGTGGGTGTTTACCGCGGTTACGGGCGCTGCCAAGGTTAGGTTGTTCGCCGTTATGTGGCGCCCAATGGCGTCGTCCTGTCTGATGTATCTGACACTTTGGGGTGCACAGTTTGTAGTCGGAATGCACGGGGCAGCGTTGATGAGTACCGTGCAATTGTTACTCCTGGTGTTTCTTGGAGTTGTTGTATATGCAATTACAATTCTCCTATTCTGGACGATATCAGGCCGTCCGAGAAGTACCGAATCGATACTCTTGGAATTAATACGCAGCAAAGTCTCCAGAATGTTGCCGATTTCTTGATGTGGGCAGCTCAAAAACGGTGTCGTATGCATTCAAATTAAGTTTTCATTTGGAAGGCATTTATGATTGATCCATTGTCAAACCGTCCACGTTACGTGGATAACAGTCGACCGCCACTCCTGAAACTTGTACCACATGATGTCGTGACAGTTCTAGATGTAGGCTGTAACGAAGGTGGTTTCGGCGCAGCTCTTAAAAACTCTAGATCAATGGAAGTTTGGGGTATTGAACCCGATACCAATAGTGCTGCAGAAGCGAGGCATAGACTTGATCACGTAGTGGAGGACATTTTTCACGCACGCAATCCTATCCCGGACAATTATTTTGACTTGATTACGTTCAATGATTCTTTGGAGCACATGCCTGATCCAGTTTTTGCGTTGGAGCTGGCAAGAAAAAAGTTGAAAGCTGGTGGGAGAATTTTGTGTTGTGTTCCCAATATGAGGCACATAGAATGTCTCGAGCATTTGCTATTTGAAAAAGATTGGCGTTATGAAGAAATTGGCATTCGCGATAGAACCCACTTGAGATTCTTTACGCGTAAAAGTGTTGAGCGCTTGTTTGTTGAAATGAATTTTTCCATCATCGATGTGAATTTCATCAATGATGAGTGGTGGGAGAAAGGACGGCTTCTCCGCAGGATACTATTCAGACTCTTTCCTGCATTTACGCATGATATGCGATTCAAGCAAGTTGTAGTTTTGGCTAAATGAAGCTCATTTCCGCCAGTGGAATTGTTGAAGAGGATGCCCGACCTCAGGTCGAAATTATCATTTGCACTTTTAATGGCGAGCGATACATTGCCGAACAGTTGGAGTCTATTTTTTCTCAAAATCGCAAGCCAGATTTAATTTCTATTTACGATGATGCGTCTACCGATGGAACACTTGCAGTCATACATAAAATAATCGGCCAAAATGCTCAGCAGGACATTGAAATTCGTATCGTCAGGAATGATGAAAATCTTGGATACGTGGGCAATTTTTCACAAGGAATTAAGGCGGCAAAAGCTGATATCCTTTTCCTTTGTGATCAAGATGATCGTTGGCAGTCAAATAAAATTCAAGTAGCATTGGATTTGCTTAATAAGACGCGCGCTGATCTGGTTTTTAGCGATGGCCGGTTGATTGGTGCTAATGGCGAGGAGATTCCGGGTGAATCTGTTTTGAATCGCTATGGATTGTCGGCTATAGATGTTTTGGAATTTTCAAACCATGCCATTGTTCGATTGGCTTGCAGAAACTACATCAACGGGGCTGCTATGGCAATCAGGCGTGAGGCTGCTTTGTCAGCAATGCCCGTCCCCGCTGGCCTTCCTCACGATTATTGGTTGGCTGTTTGGTGTGCGCTTCATGCTGGAATAGATGTGTCCCCCAAGTGCTTGTATGATTATCGCCAACATTCTAACAATGTTATTGGTGTAGGATTGAATAAATGGTATTACGTTTGGTATGGAATTTTGCGCTCACCCAGCACTCCGCGGCTGATTGAATATGCAAGATATATAGAGTTGGTTCCTCGCGTCAGTGCACTCAAAGACGCTACTGTTTTTGTTGAAAAGCTTCAGTGGTTGGACGCCTGTGTTGTTCAAACGCGGAGATTGCCTCGGCTTTGGTCGATTTTGACTTCGACGTGGTCCGGGCAATATCGGCGTTTTGGCACCCGCTATTCACTGGTGCGAGATCTGATTGCTGTCCTGGTGGTATCTAGATAGGAGTTGTCCGTTTTTTCGGTGTAAGAGTGCTGTGTTTTCGCGTGGGACCATCGGGGAATTGCAATCATGTGATAGTTCACGATTGCAGATTTGATGTGTAGTGCTTGTCATTGGCTCGCGCCACGCCTGACAGGTTCGCCTCTTGAGCATGGTCCCCGTTGCGTGCTGGGCATGAGCTGAGCATTTATCCCGGTCCATCTGTGAGGATGTTCACGAATGAGGCCTTGCGCCATGCGCCGGTGGGGTGTCCTCATGATTGAATACCCCATGGGGTTCAATCGATTGACCAGCTGGGCAGCATTCTGTTTGCGCACTCGGGTCGTGGTTGGATGCACACCAACCACAACATCGCTCATGAAATCTCCTCAGGCCAACCCACGAGTCAGCGTCATTGCGCTTTGCTTCAATCACGCCCGCTTTGTGGTGGAATGTCTTGAAAGCATCAGGGCACAAACCTTTCAGGATTTTGATCTGGTCATCATGGATGACTGTTCGTCCGACGATTCAGTTGCGCTCATCACCGACTGGATCACCCGCACTGGAACACAGTGCACGTTTGTCGCCCACAGAGTGAACGCAGGCGTTTGCCAGACCCAGAACGAGGCGATTGCGCTCGGCAAAGGGCAGTTCCTGTGCGTGATCGCAGCCGATGACAGATGGCGTCCCGATCGGATTGAAAGCCACTTGAAAGCTTTTGCAAACTTGCCGCCAGATGTGGCACTGGTCTACTCTGATACGGCGCAGATCGACGAGCATGGCAACGCGCTTCCCGAAACGTTTCTCGAGGAGCAGCGTCCCGGTTTCAGATTGCCTTCGGGTCGGGTTTTTGAAGAGTTGGTCAACAGAAACTTTGTGCATCCTGTTTCTTCGACGATGCGCCGTGACGCAGTCTCCAAGGTCGGGGGATACGACACCCGGCTGACGATCGAAGACTACGACATGTGGTTGAGACTGGCCAATGAGTACCAGTTTGTACACGTCGAAGGCATCTACTCAGACTACCGAATCGTCTCCACCTCGTTGACTCGAACTTTGTGGGTGGCGCCCAGCGCGCGATTTGTCTATGGTCAGTTCTTGTTGCGAGAGAAGTGGATTCCCAGTGGACTTCTGAATGCCCGTCAGCGCAAGATCTGGAGTGACCATCAGTCCGAGTTCGCATACTGGTTGTACTTCCATGGTGATCCACGAGCGACCCGCTGTTTGTGGACAGCTGCTTTGCGGACCAAGCGACCTCGGTTCTTCGCGCTGGCCACGCTCTCCTCGCTGGGACTGCACCGCTCGCGCGCCAAGCGCGTCGCATCCGCACTGGGGCTCGTCAGGGATAATTGAAGATTGCAGGTGTTGGCCGATCACCAACGCACCGATTTTTTGATTTCAAGTACCGAGCGCAATGCTGCAATCCTCGATTCGAGTCGGCTTCGTGTTGCTGTCAAACACGCAAAACGCCATCCCCAGCACCCGCATCGTCGTGCTCAACATGCTTCCCTATTTGCGGGCAGCGGGCTTCGATCCACACATTGTTTTTGAACCGCCCACCAGCACCATGACGCCTGACGTGTCAGGCTTGGCTGAGAAGATCAAGGCTGGAAATTTCAAGGTTGTGGTGTTGCAGAAGGTGTTTGGCGACAGCGTGTTGGCGTTGGCTCGCGATCTGAGGCATGCGGGTGTCAAGACCGTTTTCGCAGTTTGCGACTTCGTGAATCCGGCCATGTGCGACGCCACGGACACAACAGTGGTTGTGACGGACTATCTCAAGAGCCTGTATCCGGCGGAGCTGCAGGACAAGGTGCACGTGGTTCACGACGGCGTGGAGCGGCCGCAAATCCAAAAGACTGATTGGGGCACTCGAACAGGTTCGAAAGCCGCTCCTTTGAATGCCGTGCTGGTCACTTCTGCAGCCTTGGACCGGCTCCCCGTGTTGGTGGATCCACCGAGCTGGCTCAAGGTCACCATCGTGGGTCGCTACCCGCCCAAAGAGTCTGTATGGCGGCGTTGGCAGCAGCACAGATGGCAAATGGCTGTCAAGACGGGCATGGGCGAGCGATCGCAATACCTGCGGTTCCTCGTGAATCGCCGCATCTCGCTTGAAGCTTGGGGAGCCGACTCGGTGTACGACGCCATGCAACGGGCGGACATTGGCATCATTCCCATCGAAGTGGGAGGCGTGCTCGACTCCACGGGAGCGTGGAAGGTGAAATCCGAAAACCGGCTCACATTGAAAATGGCGATGGGGCTGCCCGTGGTGGCCACACCCATTCCCGCTTATGACCCGGTGATCGAGCAGGGGGTGAACGGGTTCTTGGCGCGCAGCCCGGGTGAATGGCTGCAGCACCTGTCTGCGCTACGTGATCCAGCCCTGCGCCAGAGCGTAGGGCAGCAAGCTCGGCAAACGGCGCTCGAACGCTATTCGATGGATCGGCAAGCAGAAAAGCTGATCGCTGTTTTTAAAGGCTTGGTGGGCAGGGCCCAGGAAGCTTAGCCCCTCGAACGCATTGCCACTCATTGCTTTGTTGCCTTTTGCGGCCCAACTGCAGGCCGCTGAAGACCGAACTCGCGGTCGTAAGTATCCAGTAGCGTTTGCGCCATGGCATTCACGCTGTAGAGATCCTTGTACTTGGCATGACCGGCGCGGCCCATGGTGTCGCGATGCTGGCTGGCGTGCGCCACTCGGTCCATGGCCGCAGCCAGCAGTCGAGCGTCGTTCGGTGGCACCAGATAGCCTTCCACACCTTCGTTGATCACTTCGGGAATCGCTCCCACATTCGTGGCCACCACAGGCAGGCTCGCTGCCATGGCTTCGAGCAATGACATGGGCAGACCTTCGGCAAGCGAGGGGAGCACGAAGGCGTCGGACCGCGCCAGCAGCTGTTGCTTGGCCTCGCCGACCACGGGGCCCAGCAGTGTGGCGCGTCCCGCCAAGCCACGGCGCTCGATCTCGGTGTTCAGCCACTGTGTGTAACCAGGCTCTCCTTCGTTGCCAGCCAATTGCACGCACCAGTCGGCCTGGGCCAGTTCCAGCGCATCCAGCAGCACGGGCACGCCTTTGAGGCGGCTCAAATTGCCCAGAAAGAGGAAGGTGGGGCGGTCGTTGGCTCCGCGTTGAGGCGCGCAGGTGGGTTCGGCCACGCCGTTTTGCAACACGGCGATGCGGCTGCCTGGCAACCGTTGCCCCAATCGCCCACGCCAGTCTTCCGACAAGGCGAGCACGAGATCGGCACGGCGCGCGATGCGCTGTGCGATGCGCAGCATGATGGGGTTGAGCCCGTCGAGAAAGGCGTCGAAAAGTCCACCATGCACGTGCAACACCACCCGGCAGCCGTGGCGGCGGGCCACGAAGGCGAGCAGGCCGTCGAGAAAGAAGGTGAAGCCGCTGCAGGTGTGGATATGGGCAATGGTTCCGGGTTGGCCGGCCAGCAGGGCGGACCAATCGCGCATCAACCGCAGGCGCGCCTGGATGCCTTGCAGCAGGGTACGGTTGACTGCCGTTTTCTTGCCCGTGTCGAACAGTGTCAGGTGGGTCTGGCTGGTCAATTGGGAGTTGCTGAGGGCTCCCACGACCGAGGCCATGCCGCCGATGGCCGGTGGCAGCGGGCCGCTCATGACCACACGATGTCGGCGGTCGATAGCGCTTTGGCTGGGGAATGAAGATGTCATGCCGGGTTTGCTGTGTGAATCAAGGCGCATGGCCTGCTCCTGCAGCGCCCACGGAGCGCGAACGGCCGAGGAACAGCGCTCGGTAGTGCTGCATGACCACGGAGAGGCTGTGACGTTGGCGAGCCGAGTTGAGGGCGGCGGCGGCTTGCACGCGGCCCGACCCCTGAAGTTGCTCGAGCAGTTGCGACTTCAGGTCCTCGACCTTTCCCGAAGGCACGAGACGACCGCACGCACCGTGCTCCAGCAACTCGGCATTGCCGCCCACATCGGTGACCACAATGGGCAGCCCCGTGGCCATGGCCTCTTGCAGGGTGCACGAGGTGCCTTCGGACAGCGATGGCAGCACGAAGCAGTCCAGCGAGCGCAGGATGTCTGCCACGTCGCTGCGCACGCCGGGCAGCCATGCCCGGTCTTCCAGGCCCGCGGAGCGCAAGCGCTCGCCGATCTCCCCCAGCAGGGGGCCATCGCCCACCATGGCCAGGCGCAAACGCTCGGTGCCGGCAACGCCGGACTGCGCCAGGCCGATGAACGCATCCACCAGCATCAAGGGATTCTTGATGTGCACCTGCCGCCCCACGGTGCCGATGACCCAATGCCGATCACGCTCGAAAGGGAAGCCGGGTGGTGTCGGATCTTGCGCCTGCGGTGGCCTGAACATGTGCGTGTCTACGCCGTTGGGAATGAGGTGCACGTGGGCTGGCGCCACGCCCAACTTGCGTTGCAAGTAGCCCTGCAGTGGCTTGGACACGGCAATGAACTCGTGCACGAAGGGTTTGTAGATCTTGCGCAAGGTGAGGTAGCGCGAGCCCTTGGTGTTGATCTCGCCCATGTCCATGCCGTGTTCGGCGTGCACCCGCAGGGGAACACCGGCCAGCGCCGCCATGGGCATGAACTCCAGAGCCGCCAGGTTGCAGGTGTGCACCACGGCGGGTTTGAGGCGGCGCAGCAGGCGATACGTCTTGGGATACAGGGCGAATGGCTGCCCTGGGGGCTTGTTCAGGCAGATGACGTCAACGTCCTTGCGCTCGATGCGCTGGACGAATTGAGGGTCCGCGTCGGTGACGGCCACCACGGTGTGCCGGAACTCACCGTGAGGCAGGTTGTTGATGAGCTGGACGACGACGTTCTCAAGCCCGCCGGTGGTGAAGCGGTAGATGAGGTGGACGACGTGGCGGGGGGGCATGGACATCAGTGCAGTATGTGGTTTTCGTAACGGGTCAATGCGCAGCGATTGTCGGACATCGACGGTCGCGGGTTTCTCGCCTCCAGACAATTCAGCGGGCACTCGAGAAGGTGGTCATCTCGTGTCGGACGACCATGGCGATGACATAGCCGATCAGCAAAGCGAACACGGGGTCAGTAACTTCTGCTGTACGTCCCTGCACCATGATCTGGAACGCTTCAATGACTGCAAGCCATGCGGCGCAGATGAGTGTTGAGGGCAGTGGTCGGGCGCCGCTTTTCTGCAGCAGGAAAATCAGGGCCGCGTACAGGTAGGTTTTTTCGAGCAGCACCAGAAAATTGGTACTCATGCTTCCACTGAGGAAGCCCGAGAAGGGAATCCACTGAAATGTGTTGAATGGTGTGGCGAATTCAAACGGTTGCAGTCCGGACAAAAGCAGCGTTGCCAACAACGCCAGGCTGAGACCGACGAGTGCATTGGGTCCGTTGAGCAACGGCATGGCCACGATGGCAAGTGCCAGCCCCACTGCGCTGTTCATGGAAATGCTGCCACCCACGAAGAACAACTGGCCGAAGTTGATGAGCACGGCCACCAGTACAAGCCACTGCGGCGCAATCCGTTCATTGCGCACATATTCGGAAATTTTGAAGAACACCAGCCATGCAACGGCCGTGTGGATGGCGCGGACCCCATTGAAATCCGACGTGGTCAACAGAGGCTTGATCGCATTTTTGATGTTTTGCAGATCCAGTGTGGGAACCCAGGGAAACCACCGGTATGCCAGCCAAAGCAGCAAAAGAGAGGTGGGGATCAGCGCCATGCGAATGCGTCGATCTGCCATGGTGGGGCGCAGGTGGACCAACGAGGAGCCGATGCCCAAGCCTATGATCAAGCCTAACCCGTTGATGAACGCGTCTCCTGCCGCGGCGTCCCGGCTTGGAAGCCAGATCTGGACAAACTGCAGTACAAATGCAAGCGCCATGCCCAGAACGAAGAGGGTGAAGATCACGGCACGTCGTTGTTTGTACGGCGCCGCAACCATCGCGGAAACAAGACCGTAGGGGATGAACAGAACAATGTTGCCGAACAGGTCGCCGCGATTGACGGGGATCGAGAAAGTCGAAAAAAGCGCGTGAATGTCTGACTGCAGGTCCGTGCTGGCCACGAAGTCGAACGGAAAGAGCGATCCGTAGCTGATCAGGATGGCAACGACCGTTAGGATGGAGCGCATATGGCAAAGATGTTGGTTTTTCCTGGAGACGCTACCGAGAAGGCCCCACCGCGGTTTGAAGCGCTCACCAGTGAAATCTTGAGGTGGCTCAATGTACTGGACGTGTCAGCCAACGCGGTGCCGATTCGCATTGGCAGCGGTTTTGTGGCCAATTGCAGAATGGAGTTAGATGGCCAAGCTCATCGCTCGTGACCACTTGAATCCGTCGCCAAAGGTGGCTGTCCTGGAGCCGGTTTCCGATGTGTTCCAGACCACAGCGTGGTTTGACAACCTTCTGTCTCAAGGCTTCCTCGCGCCGCCGCTTCACCATATCGTGCCGTGGCCGCGGGCAGATGGGGTCTGCTTTCATCTCATGCAGGCGCAGCCCCGTGGCGAGTTGCTCTCCCTGTCCAATTACTACAGTTGTTTGTACGGCCCACTGGAGCCTCATCGTCAACTCTCGCCGGAAGACTGGCGGACGTTGTGCGGGCAACTCAAGGGCTTGCCCGGGAGTTCGGTCATTCAGCTTCAGCCGCTGGATGCATCCAGCGCCTGGTTGGCCGCGTTTGAAGTGGCTTTGCACGCCCAAGGTTACTGGAGTGAGCGCTTTTTTTGCTTCGGCAACTGGTATCAGCCAGTTCCTGGGGATGGGTTTGCAGCCTACTGGGCAGAACGTCCCTCTCCTCTGCGGCACAGCGTGGAGCGCGGCCGTCGCCGATTGGACAAAGCGGGCACTTGGCGCATCGACATCGCCACCAGCGAGTTGGACGAACTGGAGGCGGCCATTGAGGCCTATGAAGCTGTCTATGCCCAGAGCTGGAAACAGCCCGAACCCTGCCCCGGTTTCATGCCGGGCCTGATCCGCACGGCGGCTCGCGAAGGCTGGCTGCGTCTGGGCGTGCTCCGGCTCAATGGGCGAGCCCTGGCCGCTCAGCTTTGGTTGGTCCATGGCGGTAAAGCCAACATCTACAAGCTGGCCTACGTGGAGGGGTTCGAGAAATTGTCGGCCGGGTCCGTGCTCACGGCGGCACTCATGCAGCATGTGATGGACATTGACCGGGTGGAGGAGGTCGACTATCTCAGTGGCGACGACGCTTACAAGGCCGACTGGATGGCCTCGCGTCGCGAGCGGGTGGGGTTGTTGGCCTGCGACTTGCGCCGGTGGCGCGGCTGGCTGGCCGCTGGGCGTCACGTGCTGGGCCGCTGGCGCCGTTCGTTGAAATCGATGTTGACGGCTGCCTGATCCAGCCGGGGAGAAAAGCGTTCAGGTTAGCGGAGCTGGCTCTTCGTTGGTGCTCAACTGCGTTTGCATGAACTGGAGAATGGTGGCCTCGCGCGTACCGAGCATCCGCTCCATTTCGGTGGCGCTGATGATGTAGACGCGCCGCGAGGGCTGGACGTTCGGGTTCATCGGGCCCACGGCCACGAAAGGAAACCCCAGCCGGGTCAAGAGCCGGCTGAAAAGGTTGTCCATGGCGGCCATGCAATAGTCAAGACCGGTCTGGCGGCACAGTTGATACACCTCGCGGTACATGCCCAACACCAACTCGGGTTGGTGATGCCGCACGCCATCGGTCTTGAGCGTCATCTCGCTCTCGGGGTCGCCTTGAATCGGTTTGCCTTCGTCGGAGTGACGGCGGCGGAAATGCGGTGTCACGGCCAGCCTCGATATTTCGCCGACCTTGTCCGAGGTGGCCCCGGCGTATGGCAATGGTCGATCGATCACATAGCGCTGCTCGACGTTCAGTCCGTGGTCGTTGGGCATGATGATCCGCATGAAGCCCGCCACCACGCCACTGGCCTTGTGGCGTGCGATGAAATGCCGGCTGTTGACGTCGTAGGGGTCCGTTTCGATGGGATGCCCGCGGCTGGAGAACATGCCGGGCGCGTCGACGCGGCCGAGCTCTTCGCAGAACACCAGGTACCGGGCTTCGAGATAGTCTTCGAAATCGGAAGTGCCTGGAATGACTTCGTAAAAGGAGAAGTACACGGTTTCCATTGCACGCCTCTGTGTGCCGATCCTATGCGCGCTCGCCAGAGACGATGAACACCCCGGCAGAGACGAGGCGTTTGCCGGCGGCCACGTCGGCGGACAGGTCGTCGAACAGTTGGGGCAGATCCACCACGTCGCCCAGCAGAGACGCCTTGTAGCCCAGCAGGATGTTGAACAGGACCGGGAAGGGGAGTTCACTGCTGGTGAGCATCATCACCCGTGTCTTGACGTTCGTGAAGCCGGCCCTGAGCATCATTTCCTGCATCTTGCGGCCAATGAATCGGTCGCCGCCCTGGCTCGATTGAATCGCCTGCGCGCTGCTCAGCACATGGCTCACGCGCGGTTCCTCGGGGTGAAAGAGCACCAGGCCATCATCGGAGTCGACCGCACAGAAACGCCCGCCGCGGCGCGTGACGCGAAACACCTCCTGCACCACCGCGTCCGGCTTGGGCACGTGCTGAAGCACGAAGCGTGTGTAAGAAAAATCGATGCTCTGGTCCGCCAGAGGCAAGGCGTCGCCATAGGCCTGGTGGACAAACAACCCGCGAGCGGGCTTCTTTCGCACATTGCCTTCGAGCTCGGCGATCAGGGTCGGGCTGGGTTCCACCGCGTGCAGGCTGCCCTCTGGCGCCAGCTCGGCCAGCAGATCGGAGACAAAGCCCGGACCGCTGCCGATTTCCAGCACATCGTGCGTGGGCTGGATGCCCGCTCCCCGCAATATGGCGGCCTCCATGCCGCGCACGGCCTGGGCCTGCTGCTGCAAGCGTTGGGTCTGAAAACGCGCGTCGTTGAGCGCTTCGAATTGGTACGAACCGGTGTTCATGCTTTGCTTGCCTCGCCGTCAACGGTGGCGACCGGGAAGCGGCATCCCTGGATGCGAAGTTGAGCGCACATCGTCTTTTCCCTCCTCAAGCCTGCTCTTGTACGAAGATTGTATGGATAGGTGGTCATTTGAAAACTCATGATCAACCCTATCACTTCGTTCGCCGCGGCTCGTTTCATTATGCTCGCCGGTCATTCGGAGCGGGTTGGCGGAGCGCGAGGGATGCGAATGGCGTAAATCGATTGGGAGACGGCTAGAGCCTCAGCAGAGGGTGACGCAGATTCATGCGGCTCCACAACACCACAAGCGCGGGCAACAGCAAGAGCTCAAGCAGTTGTCCGGATATCAGGCCGATGGCGGTGAGCAGGCCGAAGCTGGACGTGGGCACGAAGCTGGACGTGCTCAGCAGAAGGAACTGCGAGACCAGCAGCACTGAGGTTGCCAGCACGGCCTTGCCCGATGCCTCGATGCTTCGCGCGATCGAGAACACCACGCCCAGTCCCTTGTCGCGGCGCTTCTGGTAGTTGTAGAAGATGTGGATGGTGTCGTCGACGGTGATCCCCAACACGACGCCCGCGATGAGCACGGTGGCCATGTCGAGGTGGATGCCCGTAGCCCCCATCAACATGAAGACGAAGAACAACGGCGCGAGATTGGGCAGCATGCTGATCACGGCGGCCGGGACCGTTCGCCACAGCAGCAGCATGATGAAGAAGATCTGCGCGAACGCCCCCGCGAAGCTGAGCAACTGCCCCCTCACCAACAGGTCTTCCTGATCGGCGAAGAGCCGTCCGTAACCCGCTATCTGCCATTTCAGCTGGGGCGCGTCGGTCTTGGCGATCAAGGCCTCGACTTTGTCGATGACCTCCTGGATCGCATTGGCGCCATGCACGTTCACGTTGAGCAAGATGCGCATGCGTTGGAATTCGTTGTTCACGAGTTCCGGCAGATCACGCCCGTCGTAGATGAGCAGCAGCTGGGCCATCATGCGATCGTCCGCTGGCAGGGCACGGAAGTTTTCGTCTTCCTCGTTGAAGGCCCAGTTCATCTCTTCAACGATGTCCATCATTGACAGCGAACGATCGACTTCAGGCAGGGCTTCCACCTGGGCCTGCAAGGCTTGGATTTGCTTGAGCACGGCCACGTTCTTGAAGGCATCGCGCCCGGGTCCGTCGATCACGATCTCAAGCGCGGTCACACCCACCAGAGACGCCTCCACCCGCGCCGTGGACTGCGTCAATGGATGGGATTGATTGAAGAACTTCAGCAGGTCCGACTCCGCTTCGACCTTGAGCACAAGTGCCGTACCGGCGACCACCACTGCCAGCAGCCCCCCCACCATCCAACCCGCATAACGGATGCCGAACCGTGCCAACCCGAATGAAAGGCGGCGCGTCCAACCAAAGCCACCGCCATCCTTTGCCCACGGCCCATGGTCGTACTTCACGAGCAAGGGTGGCACGAGGTAGAACACCACGAAATAGATCACCAAAACACCCACGGCACCCACGAAGCCGAACACCTGCACAGGCGGGATCGGTACGAGCACGAGGCTGATCATGCCGGCGGCGGTGGTCAACACGTTGAACATCGCGGGGGTATTGATCTCCTGAAGTGCGAAGACGACCCGCTTGGGGCGGTGAAATCCCGCATCGCGCATGCGCTTGAGCGCTGCATAGAAGTGCAGCAGTGTGGTCGCCGTGTAGGCCGACAGCAAGGTCGGCACCATGGCCGTCACCAGGGTGTAAGGCTTGCCGATCAGCGCAATGAGAGCGACGCACGCCACCACCGAGGTGCTCATGGCCACGGCCCCGATGATCACGGGGATCACGCGACCGACCACCCAGTAGAGCAGGGCCAGGCCCAGTCCCATCACCAGCGGCGTGAACACGATCGTGTCACGCAGCATCGACTGCATTTCGGCGGCGTCCAGGGCCACAGTGCCTGCGACCGCTACCAGATGTTTGTCCAGCGTCTGCTCTTGAACGGCGGCCCGGAAGGCGTCCTCGATCGATTGGCGTTGCCGGCTCTCGCTCAGCTTGTTGGTGCGCACCACGACCGCCAGCGATTTGCCGTCTGTGGACGCCAGCCAGCGTGGCATGAACCGATCGCCCAGGACCCTGGCCATTCTTTCCTGGGGTGACTCTTGCCCGAGCTTCGTGACGTCAATCAGCGGTTCGACGACGAAGCCGTCCGCACTGCCGGCAATGTGGTCAACACGGGTGACGGAAAACACCCGGTCCACATCGGGGTGTTTGTCCATGCTGGCCGCAATGCGGTCGAGCGCACTCAGCACGGGCGCGGTGTACACATCCTCACCCTGGAAAAGACCGATCAGGATCTCGTCGCTGGGAAATTCGGCTCGCAACTCGCGTTCGAGCACGGTGGCTGGCGCGTCGGCCGGAAAGTACAGCTCGGGTGCGTTGTTGAGGTTCAGCCTCAACATCAGCGCAGCGCCCACCACGTGGATGAGCACGATGATGGCAACCGCGGTTTTCCTGCGAAGGATGCGCGGCTGCGTGACACGCAGGAAGAGGGCGCTTTGCGTGACGTTGAACAGCAGGGTTCTCAGCCGGTCGATCAAGTGAAATCCTCAGTCATCTTCTGCCTGCAGCGCAGCGAGGTCATTCCAAATGCCCCGGTGCGTTGAATGTCCTTGCAATCAGAATTTTCCTTGCCAGCCGACAACCACGGAGTCGTTGCGCCTGAAGTAGCCCCCCAATGTGTTGTTGGCCCCGCTGAACAAGTGTGCTGCCAGATAGATTTCCTGCTTGTCGATGCCGGTGTAGCTCAGTCGGGGATTGAGGTACAGGTCGCGGTCGTTGAGACCCATGGCAAAACGCATATCGGCGCGCCAGCGCCCATTGGCAAAAGGATGCTCGATCTCGCCGGTGAAGCTGTAGATCCGGGTGCGATCCAGCACGGGCTGGTTGGTGAACGTGCGATGGCCTGCCAGTTGCAGCGTTACACGCGTTTCGCTGTCGCCGGGGAAGAATTCAGCGCCGATCACGATGTCGAGTGCCGGATCAGTTCGGTACTGGAAGGTCTGGGTCGTCAGTGGCCTGGCGCTGTTCACGGCGACCTCCATGCGCCACGTGGCACCCATGCGTTCTGTCTCCAGTTCGGCACCCAGCACGGTGCTGAACGGGTGCACCGCCTGCAGCACCACCGGTGCGCCCGGAATCACTTTGTAATAGGGCTGTGACTGCCGGACGCGCTGGACGCTGAAGCCATAGTCGAAGCCCTCGCCCTCGGCGGTCAAACGCAGGCCGGCGCCACCGGCCCCGTTGATGTCCGCCTTGACCACACGCGCGCCCACGATGCCCGGCAAGTTTCCAATGCCCAGGATTCGACCGTTGACGGTGTCCACCGGGTTCCACACGCTCCTGGCGTGCGGCATGACCGCGTCATCAAACACGGGCAACAGGACCCCATCGAGCTTTAAGTTATCTCCGAAGTACTCCGTGCGAACCGCGGGCACGGAACGCCGACGATCGGGCAGCTTGTCGAGAACACCTCGCGAGAAGTCCACCCGGCTCATGCGATCGACTGGGGAGATCTCGTCAACCCGTCCCCACAGGACGTTTTGGGTTCCCAAGGTCACGCGAAAATCTTTCTGCTGCCAGCGCAGGTAGTTTTCGGTGTAGTCGAGCCGAACGCGCTCGAAATCGCGGCTTCCGTTCTGCGAATGCGCGTCAAGCCGAGCGCCCAATGCGTAGCTCCAGTCGCCGGAGTCGCCACGCAGACTCACGGCACCGTGCGCCAGGACGCTGCCCGTAGCACCAGGTTTGTCGGTAAACCCGCCGATTTCCAGCCGCAGGGCGTCGACCTTGAGGCCTGGATCCTGGGCGTGCGTCGGCATGGCCGCGACCGCCCCCAGCATCACCAGCCCGGTCGTTGCCAAGGCACTGCTCATTTGTTGACCCCTCATGGAAATTGCTCCTACATTGTTGGATGTCTTGTTGTGCGATCGTGACTGCAGCACAGGTGCATTCAGCGTCCTCAGGGGCGGAATTCCTTTTCGATCCGCTCCTCGCCCAGCGCCCGAGACGTGAACAGCAACTCTGGCAGATTGCGGTCGTACAGCACACGCCCCACCGTCAGGCGGGTCTGGTGACCGCTCGCGAGGTCGTTCAGCGTGCTGTCCGTCACTGTCCAGTACCCCTGAATCTGCTCGCGTTTGACAACCAGAAGGCGCTTGCTGGGCTGATCGGCGTTGCGCTCGAAAAAGTCGATCCGCAAGGGCAGAAGGCTTTTGGGGTCGATCCAGCTCACTCGGCGAACGTAGACGGAATTGCTGGCATCCACCGGCACGCTCTCGAGCATTTCGCAGTCGGTGTCGCCCACCCGCTCCCGGCCCAACAACCGATGGGCGTCCATGGTCGGTTTGCGATCGCGCAGGTCTTCAAAGTAGTAATCGGAATTGACGAAACGACCCCCTTTGCGATTGGAGTCGACCCGGCGCACCCGCTGCATGGCGGGCAGGTAGATCCATTGGTTGGACACGCCGTCGGCGCCGTCGATGGTGAGCAGCCCCGTCCCCTGAATATCCGCAGGATCGGTGAACCTGATCAGGGTTGACACCTGGCCACCCGCCGCACTGGCGCGAAACACCACCATGCCGCGAACCCGCGCCGGCTTGCCTTCTTCCGTAAGGGACATAGACACCAAGGACGTTGAGTCCTTGCCGTCAGGGCGGTCATGTACGCGCTGAGCGAGCTTGGCTCCATCGTCGGCAAGTACAGCCGAGCAAACCAGCATCGCGGTCAGAAAAGCGAGCCCCTTCGCGCGCCGGGTCGCAACTTGTTGATTTGCTCCAGTTCCGCTCGTTGCTGTCCACAAGGATCCGAGCCATGAAAACCCGACCGTTCCTGCCATGCTCGCCCCTCCGTTTTGTCTGTCAACGGGCCAGTCTAACGCAGGCACTTTGCTGGCAGCCCGGTGCCCGGGTGTCGAAAGGAAACATCCCGATGTCAGGCGTCCGCCGACATTTTTTCCAGTCGCTTCTTGGCCACGAAGCTCTTGAGTCGTTGCAGCGGATTGCGGTTACCCATCCACAGGCG
Source organism: Hydrogenophaga sp. (assembly GCF_018780385.1). Lineage (GTDB taxonomy): Bacteria > Pseudomonadota > Gammaproteobacteria > Burkholderiales > Burkholderiaceae_C > Hydrogenophaga. The sequence continues at coordinate 56,932 of NZ_JADMJO010000038.1, forward strand.
CCGGTGATGGAACCGCGAGACGCGCGCATCCAGGTAGGTGTACCAAGGCACACACTGCAGGTCTTGCGGGTGGAGGAGGGCCACGAGCGCCAGCGTGGTGATGAAGCCCGTGCACAGCTTGCACCCCGCAATGGAGCTGGGCCCTTTGCGCGCTTTCAGGTTGATCGTCTTCGGATCCAGGTACTTCAAGTGGTGCAGCTCTGGCGCGAAGCCCAGCATGAACTGGACGATCTTCTCGTCGTCCGACATCCCGGGCTTGATGGCGAAATAGTCTGCATACGACATGCCCTTGGGGCCGAAAGCCAGCACGCCGGCGCCCAGGCCCAGTGGCACGGCTGCAATGGTTGCCAAGCCTCGAGCGGTTGCCGCATTCACCAGCAGGGGATGCATGTCGACAGCGAATGCGTCGATCGCGTCCACGGCCAGATCGACGCCTTCCAGGAAGGCGTCGATGTTGCCCGTGTTGATGCCCTCTGTGAATTTCGTGATGCGCAACTCGGGGTTGATCGCGAGCGCCATTTCCACCATCACGTCGAGCTTTCGACGGCCGATGGTCTCTGTGTTGGCGCCATATTGGCGGTTGAAGTTGAACAACTCGAATTCGTCGAATTCCGCCAGGTGAAAACCGCCCACGCCTGCACGCACGAGGCTGATCAGGTAGTCCCCACCGACGCCGCCCATGCCGGCAATGGCAACGGTGCAATTGCGCAGGCGGTCATGCTCTGCGGTGCTGACCACGCCGAGGTTGCGGCTGAAGGCGTCTAGGTAGTTGAACGTGTCCATGCTGGCGGCTCTTCGTGTTGGAGGACGTGATCTTCTCTCAGAACAGCTGCGCGATCTCACCAAGCCTTGCTGGCTTGCATTCATCGAGTGTCCAACAAGTGTCGGTTTTTTTTCCACTCAACTCAGGTCTTGGCCACCTCCCTCGCTGCGAACTTTGATTTATTTCACTTTTTGAGGCCTGGCATGAAGTCTGCTTTGTTACTGAGCAGCCTGATCGAGAGTCCTTCAGGTCTTGATCCAGAAATTCACTAAGGAGTTACCATGAAACTGAAAAAACTTTTCGCAGCAATCGGTCTGAGCGCAATGCTCGTGAGCGGCGCAGCATCGGCAGCTACTGTTGCCGGCGTCACTTGGGATACCGGCTCTCCAATCGACTTTATCGCCCAGTCGAACCTGTTCGAGCAAGTTGCCCTGAATGCTGGTGACGAAATCAAAGGCTACGGCAATATCACGTCGATGAACGGCCTTAGCTCGTTTTGCGCTGGTTGCGAATTGACGTTCACGTTCTCGGGTTTCACGCTCCAAAATTCGATCACTGGCGCCCCATTCCAGCCGTTCGCATTTGAAGGCGGCAGCTTGCAAGTGTGGGTTTCGCCCATTGACTACAACTTCGCTGATCCTTCTACCGCCGGAAATGGCCTGTTGTGGTTGGACTTGACCGCCGCTGCGGGTAATTTTGCGGCAGCCCCTGGCGCTGACCTGCTGACCACCCTGTACGGCATGACGTCCGCATCCAGCACGATCGGCTTGGGTGTTGCAGGCACGGGCGCTGGTTACTTCAACGTGGTCGGTGGTCTTGCTGCTGCGTACTTCGACACCGATGCTGAAGTTGGCGGCACTGACTTCTTGTTCGGTTCGAACTTCTCGCCCATCAGCACTCCGATCGTTGATCCGGTGACCGGCGAGGTGTACACCCACGGTGGTGGCGCGACCATCACTGGTACTTCGGTGATCCCTGAGCCAGGTGCTTTGGCCCTGCTGGGTTTGGGTCTTGCCGGTCTGGGTTTTGTTCGCCGCAACAAGAAAAGCGCTTAACGCTCACTGGGTTTACCCACAAAAAAACCGCGCGCTGCGCGGTTTTTTTACGTCTGAAAATGATGAGTGATTGGAAGTGGCGGAAATGGCCGCCCGTCTCAACAAACGTAAGGTGCAATCAATATTCAATCAGCCCGGTGTGGGCAAAAATGCATCGAAGGGCGAAGGAAGCGCCTCCGCAGCCGTCCAAATCGTCTTGCCAAGACCAAGGGTCGGCTCTTCCCCACCAAATATGAATCGGTACAGACAGGAATTTCGAGTCGCCAGTCCTGTGCGCAACGCGTTGGCGCCTATGAGGTATGGCTGACGCGCAGGTTGAACAGCATGGTTGACGGGCCCTGCTTCGTGAAAAGGAAAGCCAAGTCGATTGAGCATCCGAGACAGCGAGGGCTCCATGGCTGCATAGCAGTGTGTAATGCCATGCTCACTCGCCAGGCGGAACACCTCCCGATACAAGCCCAAAGCAACGGTGGGCCCGTCGCGTTTGATCTCTCTGTTGAGGTCTTCGGATGCGCCTGAAGGCAGGGCGGGTCCTACAAGTTGTGTGTCCCGGCGATACCGGCGCAGTTTGCTCGAGATGGCGAGGCGGCCGATTTCACCGACCATATCAAGCTCAGCATTGGGCTGGCTGTGCAGGGTGTAGCGGGACAGAACATTGAGCCCACGGGGGCTCGGCAGGATGAGACGTGCACATCCCACAGCTTCACCGGTCTCCACCGAACGGCACAGTACATGAACGCTGTGGGCGTCGAAGTCGTCTGTCTCAAGTGGACGTTTGCCGACTTGGTCCTCGCAAGAAGGCAGGCGACCGAGCTCAGCGCAAAAAACTTCATGCCTCAGAGCGCAGTACTCCTCGTACTGCTCGGTGCCTGGACCAACGACCGAGTATTCATATTTTTGCGCCAGCATCGAAGTTCTCCGCAGTGCGCCCGAAGGCACCTGATTTATATATAGGTTGCAACCGCATCCCCAACGCAGCGACGATACCTTGATGAGGTGTGTTGCGCGGGCGCTGAAATGTAACTGCAACTGCCGAAATGTAAGGCCCGAATAGCCGGGAATTTCCAATCTACTTAACGGTATTGCCATGTGCGACGCCAGCGTAACCCGTTCACCTTATTCCCTTGAGCCATTGCAAGACGAATGACTCTGTCTGGCGACTGGCGGTCGCAGATGAGCAGGTGTGATCGGCGCGATCAATGGTCGATTTGGACACGGCCGGCCGCTCAAGCAGCCCATTCCACCGTGCGTCGCTCATGGTGTGCTCGACGAACTCCTTTGCCACGAGATCTCGCTCGCTGAGCAACAGCAGGATCGGACCTTTAAAGGCCTGCCAACCTTGTGCCATGTCATCCTGAAAACTGGATGGGCCGATGTTCTTGGTTCGCATGGTCTGCAAGCTGTTGCCCAGGTCTCGCACAGCCCGCCACCCGACCTGCCCGCCGAACAATTTGCGCCAGAACGCCGGTTCCGCAAGCCGCCACAGGTAGTAGTGTTTGACCTGTGCTCGGGCAAGACTTGCCTCGGAGCGCACCCAAGGGTTGAGAAGAGCAAGGCCAGCCACGCGCTGATCGTTCGTGCGCTGTGTGTAAAGGAGACTGGCCGACGCACCGTCACAAAGACCGCACAGCACAACTTGACTCACGTCGGAACAGTGGTCGTGAATGGCATTGATGGCGGCAGCGATGTGCGTCGAGGTGTCTTCAAACGATATCGGTTCGCCGGGGCTGTCGCCCATCCCGGGAAAGTCAAAGCGAAGCACCGGGTAACCCGCGCCGGCTAAGTGGCGTGCGATCTGCACAAATTGTCTGTGGCTGCCTACTCGATACTGCGCACCGCCCACCACCACCACCACCGCTGTGTGCTGCCGTTCTGCAGCGGGATCCGGCACGCTGACGATGCCCAGCATGTCGGCTCGCGGGCCGGGTATGCAGACGGCTTTCTCGTGGACGTTCATGACGACGGCTGGGTGGTGTTCGTTCGGCTCAGTCCACCGCCATGATTGCCAGGGTGGCGCTGATCAAGGCTGGCGCATCCTCAGTGGTCACGGTCTGCCAGAAGGCAGGGGCTTTGATCGCTTGGGCGTTCACTTGCCAGCCGGCGGTTCGCCACGCAGAGAGTTCTTTTTCAGCTGAGGGACTCATTGCAGTGTCTGCCTGTTTGGCCAGTTCAATCCAGATCACTCGGCCGCCGGCTTTTGTGGCTGGAGGCTTCAGGCGGGCGTGCGCCATGCTTTGAGCCAGTGCTGGACTGACGGTGTATCCCGCGATTTCGACAGACTGGCCTTGCGCAAGCAGTTGGGCTGGCGTCTGTTCGTCAGGCTTGCCTGCACCCAGCCATTGGCCCGCGGCGTGCAGGCGGGTGAATTGCTGCAGCATTTGCTGTCCACTCACCACGGGTTGCCAGAGCAGCAAGTGGGTTGGTTCGGTCAGAGTCTGGATAAATTCCGCGGCCAGCAAGGCCCCCGAGCGCATGCCCCAGATCCAGAGTGGGCCGCTGGCGGATTGGCTCAGCCAGCGGTGCGCCAGTGCGGCGTCTTCCAGCCAGGCGGCCCATGTGGCGTCTGCAAAATCGCCCGTACTGTCGCCGCAGCCGGTCAAGTCGATCTGCAGCACCGCATACCCGGCAGCTGCCAGAGCCCGCGCTTGTTGTGCGACCACGCGGCGAGTGGTGTTGAGCTCTTCGGCAAAGGGGTGCAAATACAGGATGCGTCCGCGTCGAGCGCTCCCCCTGGCCGGGTGGAACAGGCAAAAACGCTGACCGGCGCTGGGTGCCTGCGGGTCAACGGGCAGAAAAAAAGCTTGGGGAAGGGCTTCACGCCCCCGCTGACTCATGTGGCCTGGCCGGCCAGATGGTGGTGTACGAGGTCGCTCAGGCTGCCCACGGTGGCGAACACTTCCGCGTTGAGGTCGTCGTCACTGAAGGTAATGCCGAAATGGCTTTCCAGATCGGTGATGAGTGCCAACACAGCCATGGAGTCGAGTTCGGGGAGCGAACCCAGAAGCGGTGTCGTGGGACCGAAGGTGGCGGTGCGCCCCTGCAGGTTGAGAGCGTCGTCCAGCACGCGCAAGACCTGTTCGTACACATTCATGGAATTGAGGCCTGGTTTGGAATGAAGTGGGTGCGCAGAATTGCGCTTGATTCTAAAGAATTGCGCGCGACGGGCTCATGAGCGTGGTCGGCCGAAGGAGCTCGATGCCTTAACATGCGCCGCATGCCCACAGAGAGAGATTTCAGCGATCGCTATCCACCGGTTTTGCTGCACGAGCTGCCGCTTCGGGCAGCCGCCTCCTGGCCTGAACGGGAAGCCTTGACGGCAGGAGCGGTGCGGCTTTCTTACGGTGAGCTAGGCGATGCGGTGTCGGACCTTGCGTCGGGACTGTTGCACCTCGGATTGCCCCGTGGAAGCCGCGTGGCGGTGTTTCTGGAAAAGCGCATCGAGGCTGTGGTGACCAGCTTCGCCGTGCCAGCGGCGGGTGGGGTTGTGGTGCCGGTGAACCCGCTCCTGAAAGCGACCCAAGTCGCTCACATTCTTCAAGACGCCGGCGTGCGGGTGTTGGTGACCTCAGCGTCTCGACTGCAAGCTCTGTGGCCCGCGCTGGGCGAATGTCTGTCCCTGCAGCATGTGATGCTCTGTGATGACATCGATGCGTCTCAAGGAGCGCATTTCAAGCTTCATGCCTGGGCCGATGTGCTGGCTGCACCCGCTCAAGCGTTGCCGCTGGGACTTGAGACCGACGTGGCGGCAATCTTCTACACCTCTGGCAGCACGGGGCAACCCAAGGGAGTGGTGCTTTCGCACCGCAACATGGTGGCGGGAGCCACCAGTGTGGCCAGCTACTTGCGCAACCGATCCGACGACACACTGCTCGCCGTGTTGCCCCTGTCGTTCGACGCGGGCTTCAGTCAGTTGACGACCGCGTTTCTGGTGGGCGCGCGCGTCGTCTTGCTCAACTACCTGCTGCCACGCGATGTGTTGACGGCGATGTCCAAAGAGCGCGTGACGGGTTTGACGGCCGTGCCGGCGCTTTTCATGCAGCTTGCAGCGCTGAACTGGCCGGCTGAGGCCGCGCAGCATTTGCGTTACTGGGCTTGCACGGGTGGGCGCATGCCTCGGGCGACGCTGGATCGAATGCGGCAGATGACGCCTGCGGCGCAGCCTTTCCTGATGTACGGGCTGACCGAAGCATTTCGCTCCACTTACCTGCCGCCGTCCGAAGTGGATCGGCGACCGGACTCGATCGGGAGGGCCATACCGAATGCAGACATTCGTGTGCTGCGGGTGGACGGCACCGAGTGCGATGTCGACGAGCCGGGCGAACTGGTGCACCGGGGACCACTGGTGGCACTGGGCTACTGGCGCAGGCCGGACGAAACAGCCTTGCGCTTTCGCGTGCTGCCCGACGGACTCAAGGCGGGGGCCGGGGAGGTCGACCGCCCCGAGATTGCGGTTTTTTCGGGTGACACCGTGCGCCGCGATGCCGACGGTTTTCTGTATTTCGTTGCCCGCCGTGACGAGATGATCAAAACGTCTGGCTACCGCGTGAGCCCGACCGAAGTGGAAGAGGCTGTGTACGCGAGTGGCTTGGTGCACGAAGTGCTGGCCGTGGGTGTGCCGCATGCCATGCTGGGGCAGGTCATCCTGGTGGCTGCCGTGGCCACGAAGGCGGAAGACACCGCCGCGTTGCTGGCGCACTGCAAGAGCACCTTGCCCGCTTACATGGTGCCGGCCGGTGTGCATTGGCATGCGCAGGCCCTGCCGCGCAATGCCAATGGAAAGCTCGACCGCGCCCGCTGGAAGGCGGACTGGGAAAGTGCTGCAGGAAAGAAAAACGATGAGACCTTCTGAGACGATCCGGGGTGAACTGTGTGTGGGCGGCATACCGCTGTCGCGTTTGGCCGAACGCGTTGGGCAGACCCCTTTTTATGCCTACGACCGCCACCTGCTGGCCGAGCGTGTGGCGTCTGTGCGAAAAGCCTTGCCTGCAGGCATCGGGTTGCACTACGCCGTGAAGGCCAATCCCTTGCCCGCGCTGGTGGGGTTCATGCGCACCCTGGTGGATGGCCTGGATGTGGCTTCCGCCGGCGAGATGGCCGTGGCGCTCGATGCTGGCGCCGACCCGATGCACGTGAGCTTCGCTGGCCCGGGCAAGCGCGCGGCGGAGATCGCCCAGGCCGTGGCCGCGGGTGTGCTCGTCAATCTGGAGTCGTTCCGGGAGGTCGAGCTGCTGGCGCTTGCATCACAACGCCTGGGTCTGCCCGCCAGGGTGGCCGTTCGCGTGAACCCCGACTTCGATCTGCGCGGCGCCGGCATGCGCATGGGCGGTGGTGCCAAGCCTTTCGGGGTGGATGCCGAACAGGTGCCTTTGGTGCTCAAGTCGATTGGCGATGCGGCTTTGCAGTTTGAAGGCTTTCATCTGTATCCCGGCTCGCAGAACCTCAATGGCGAGTCGATCGCGGAGGCACTGCGCCAATGTCACCAGCTCGTCGTGCGCCTGGCCGACAGCGCGCCAACGCCGGTGAGGCAGGTGAACTTCGGAGGTGGGTGGGGCATCCCATATTTCCCAGGCGAAAAGGCGCTGGACCTGGCACCTGTGACCGAAGCGTTGATGGGCATCAAGAACAGCATGGCCGCCGAATTGCCGGGCAGCCAGTTGGTGCTTGAACTCGGGCGATACCTGGTCGGCGAAGCTGGCGTGTATGTGGTCCGTGTGCTGGACCGCAAGGTGTCCCGTGGCCAGGTGTTTCTGGTCACCGACGGCGGTCTTCATCATCACCTTGCTGCTTCTGGCAATTTTGGACAGGTGATCCGGCGCAACTACCCCGTGTGCATCGGCACGCAAATGGACTCTGCAGAACGCGAAAAAGCGTCCATCGTCGGGCCTCTGTGCACGCCACTGGACATACTGGCCGACCGGGCGGAGCTTGCACCGGCGCACCCTGGTGATCTGGTGGTGGTTTACCAATCGGGCGCGTACGGACCGAGCGCCAGCCCTCAGGCCTTTCTCGGCCATCCGCGCTGCGCGGAAGTCCTGGTTTGAAGGTGCGCAGCGCGGCCTTGTGGCAGGCGCGCTGGAACGTCGCCGCGCCAGGGCTGCTGCTGTTGCTGGGCGCCTGTCTGGGGCTGGCCTCGTTGGGATTGGCGGTGCAGCATCCGGTCGCGCCACTGGCGCTGCCGCTCACCACCCTGTTGGTCATCCTTTGGAACGCGGCCCGGCCCCAGGTCCTGTGGTTCCTTCTCCCGGCGGCCTTGCCCATGATGAGTTTCACACCCTGGACGGGGTGGTGGCTGCTTGATGAATCCGATGTGCTGGTGCTCGCCTGTCTGGCAGGCGCATTCGCTCGATGGGGGGTCGATGTCCAGCGCGGTCGCACGGAGGAATGCATGCCTTGGCGCAGGTCATTCGCGGCGCTGTGGTGCGCCGTTGCCCTGTCCCTGCTGTTGGGCGTGTTGCGTGGTGTTGGAGACGCTGGAGTCGACTGGACAACGATCCCGGCCTGGAACGAGGCCATGTATGCAGGCTACGACAGCACGTGGAACACATGGCGCGTTGCAAAGAGCCTGGCCTGGGCGTTGCTCATCGGCATGCTGTTGCATGCGCCGGGTGGCGCAGGCGGACGAGGGCCTGCTCGTCTGGTAGCGCGAGGCATGGTCGTCGGTTTGGGGCTGGTTGGCGCGATTGCCCTCTGGGAACGCGCGGTCTACGCTGGCATCTTTGATTTCAGCCATGCCTACCGCACCAGTGCGTGGTTCTGGGAAATGCACGTGGGCGGCGGGGCCATCGACGCCTACATGGCGATCGCGGTGCCGTTTGCCGTCTGGGCAATGTGGACGTCAACAAGCACGTGGCGCTGGGCGGGCGCCAATATCTTGATGGTGCTGTCGGTTTACGCCGTGCTCACTACCTATTCCCGTGGCGTCTACCTGGCGGTGTTGATCGCGTTGCTGTTCATGGGCATTACAGCTTGGCGGTTCAAGCTGGTGCCCGCCGGCGGCTCGGCCCGGGGTCGTCGGACCCTGCTGGCCATGGTGTCAACCCTGGTTCTTGAAAGTGTGTTGGTTTTGGGCGGCGGCTCGTTCATGGCCGAACGCCTTGCGGGGTCAGGCTCGGACCTCGTCGGCCGCATGGAGCATTGGCGCTCGAGTCTGAGCCTGCTGAAGTCCCCCGAGGCGTGGACGACCGGATTGGGCATTGGGCGATTTCCCGCACATTACAGCCGCGAAGTTACTGGTGGGCACTATCCGGGCGAAGCCTTGTGGCACGGAGATGCAGGGGAGCAGACCCATGTCTTGCTCTCGGGTCGCCACGAAAGTGGCCAGCACGCTGACCTGTTTGCGTTGACACAACGCGTCGACCTGACGGGGGCAGGCAGCATTCGGGTACGCTTGCGGGCAACTGGTGAGCGCCCATCGACGCTGCTGGTGAGCCTGTGCGAGCGGCACTTGCTTTACGATTTCTCATGCCAAAGGCGATGGGCCTCGCTGAAGCCCATGTCAGACGCGGGGAGCGGCTGGATTGAGTTGAGGATGGGTAAAAACCTCTTTGACGGAAAAAGCGGCGTTGCCAGTCTGCGGGAGAGCGTTTTTGCACTGTCGCCAATGCATATCGAGCAAGCCATTCGCATCGAGAGAGTTGAACTGTGGGATTCGAGTGGTCGGCAACGCCTTCTCAATACCGATTTTTCCAAAGGCCTGCAACACTGGCTGCCCATGGCGCAAGGACGGTTTCAGCCTTGGCACATCGACAACCTCTATCTCGATGTGTTGGTCGAGCGAGGGTTGTTGGGTCTTGTCATCCTTGCCCTCTGGGTCTTGTGGGCGTTGCGCGGTCTGTGGGAAAAGCTGCGGCAGGGCGATTCGGTGGCGTGGGCCTTGGCCGCTTCGATGGTCGGCATTGTGAGTCTTGGAGCCGTGATCAGTGTCACGGAAGTGCCGCGTGTGAGCTTGATACTGATGATTTTGTTATGGTCAAGTGACGGATTTCGTGGACAAATAGAGGATGTTTCACGTTGTAACAAGTCGTAGTCCTTTGCATTACGCTGTAATGTCGACGACGATGTTGTCCGTCCCGCAACGCCGTCACTCGAAAATACTCAGGGACTCCCGTTTTGATCAAGATTTTTAACCACTATTTCCATCGAAGAACGGTGCTCCAGGTCATGCTTGACATGGGGCTGGTGGTTGGTGCGCTGATGCTGGCGCTGTTCGTTCAGTCCAATCCGGCGCTGCTGGGTGCCTCTGTGGCGACCGAAGGGTTGTCCCGCGGAGTGCTGATGGCGTTGGGCATGTTGGCCGTGAATTCAGCCCTGGGTTTCTATGAACGCACCCGGAGCAAAACCACCGGCCAGATGCGTGCACGGGCGGTGTTGTCTTTTGTACTGTCGGGCGTCATCGCCATCGCCGTTCTTTGGTTGTTGCCGTTGGAACCATCCTATGACGCCAAGTGGGTGGCCTTGATCGTGCTGGGTACGACGGGCTTCATGCTGACCCACCGAGTTCTCGTCGGCGAGATGCTGCCGAAATCGATCACGCGCCGCAAGGTTCTGGTCTATGGCACCGGTGAACGTGCGCAGATGGTCGGAAAGTCACTCACCCACGCCAGTGCCAACGTTGAGCTCGTCGGTTACTTCGCGAGCCCCAATGAGACGGAGCACAAGGTGACCTCCTGGGCCACGCTAGCGCCCGGTGAACGCCTCAACGATCTGGTCCAACGGGCTGGGGTCGACGAGATCGTCGTTGCATTGAGTGAGCGCCGTGGAGGCAGCATGCCCATGCGAGAACTTCTCGATTGCAAATTGCAAGGGGTGCGAGTGTCCGACATTGCTACTTACTTTGAACAGAATCTGGGACAAATCCGCTTGGAGTCAGCGTCGGCGGGCTGGCTCATTTTTGGCGAAGGTTTCAACCAAGGTTTTGTTCGCACATCGGTCAAGCGGCTTTTCGACATTGCAGGAGCCATCTTCCTGATCTTGATCTCGCTTCCGATCATGATGATCACTGCGTTGGCGATCAGGCTGGAGAGCGCAGGCCCCATCCTCTACCGACAGGAACGCGTAGGCCTCAACAGCAAGACGTTCAGCGTCGTGAAGTTCCGCAGCATGCGCACCGACGCAGAAAAAGACGGTGTGCCCAAGTGGGCCACTGCCGCGGACAGCCGGGTGACGCGTGTTGGACGGATCATCCGCAAGCTCCGCATCGACGAGTTGCCGCAATTGTTTGGTGTGCTCAAAGGCGACATGAGTCTGGTAGGACCTCGCCCTGAGCGGCCATACTTTGTCGACCAACTTACGCAGGACATTCCTTTTTATGCGGTGCGACACAGTGTCAAGCCCGGCGTGACGGGCTGGGCACAGGTGAGTTACCAGTACGGTGCTTCTCGCGAAGACACCGTCGAAAAGCTGCAATACGACCTCTACTACGTCAAGAACCACTCGCTCTTTCTTGATCTTGTGGTGCTCTTCGAGACCATCGGGGTTGTGTTGACGGGCAAAGGTGCCCAGTAGGCTTTTCCGAATCATGCTTGCGGGGCCAGCGGCATGAACGGCATGGGAAATTCCCTCATGGCCTGGGGCTTTGGCGCTGCAGCCCTTTGCTACGCTTTGCTCGCTGTGATGGTGGGGAGGCAAGGTTACTGGAAGGCCCCCGTTAACAAGCCCGGGATTGCAATCCTGTCGGCGGCCGTTCTCACCACGCTGTGGTCATGCCTGAGTCTTGTCGCTTTGTCGTTGCCGGTGTGGTGGGGCTGGGCAGCGGTGGCCGACATCTGTCGGTACGCGGCTTGGTTTGCCTTCGTGGTTCACCTGTTTCGTGCCAGCACGGAACAGGGGCGGGCGTTGGAGACGGCGCCCTGGATGTCTCCCCTGGCTGTAGCGCTGCCAGTTCTCAGTCTCCTGATTCTGGTGTTTTCCGCGATCTGGTTCAAGGGAACAACCGGTGCACCAGTCGGACTGTTTCTCACGTTGATGTTGCTGGCCGTGATGGGATTGGTTCTCGTTGAGCAGTTGTTTCGCAACCTGCCCGAGGACGCGCTCTGGAGTGCAAAGCCCATCTGTCTGGGGCTCGCAGGCACATTCCTTTTTGATCTTTACCTGTTCTCTCAGGCGGTGCTCTTCAGTGGCATTGACGAGGATGCATGGAACATCCGTGGCCTCGTGCATGCGGCGTTGATGCCGCTGCTGCTGCTCTCCACCACCCGTCATCGCGACTGGATTTCCAAGATACGGGTCTCGCGCAAGGTGGTGTTCCATTCGGCCACGCTTTTGATGGCGGGTGGCTATCTCTTGTTCATTGCCGGCGTTGGTTACTACGTCCGCTACTTCGGCAGTGACTGGGGGCGATCCTTGCAGTTGGCGATGGTGTTTTTGGCCCTCGTGCTGCTGGTGGCACTTGCCCTGTCGCGAACTTTTCGTGCCCGGGTGAGGGTGATGTTGGGCAAGCACTTTTTCAGTTACCGGTACGACTATCGCGAAGAATGGTTGAAGTTCACCCAGACCCTGTCGGCGAACACCGCGCCGGGTGAAATGGGCCTCAATGTGATTCGAGGCCTGGCGGACATGCTGGAAAGTCCCGCGGGGTTGTTGTGGTTGCGGCGTCCGGATGAGCAACTCTATCGCCAGGTCGCACGTTGGAATTTCCCCCACGTGTCCGAGACCGAGCCGGTGGATTCAGCGTTGTTGGCCTTCATGCAGCGAACAGGCTGGGTGGTCAATCTCGATGAGTACCGACTGCAACCGGATCGGTACGAACACTTGAAGCTGCCGGAGTGGCTGGTGCTTCAGTCTCAAGCTTGGCTGCTGGTGCCTCTGTGGTTGGGTCATGAGCTGTTGGGTTTTGTGGTGCTGAGCAGCCCTCGCACGCGAGTGGACGTGAATTGGGAGGTGACCGACTTGCTCAAGACAGCGGGGCGCCAGGCCGCCAGTTTTCTGGCGCAAGTGCAGTCGACCGAGGCACTGTTGGAGGCTCGCAAATTTGAGGCCTTCAGTCGAATGTCGGCATTCGTCGTGCACGACCTGAAGAACATCGTGACCCAACTGTCTCTCATGGTGAAGAATGCCAAACGGCTGAGTCACAACCCCGAGTTTCAGGCGGACATGTTGATGACGGTCGAGAACTCCCTGGAACGGATGCGCCAGTTGATGTTGCAGCTGAGGGAGGGCGCTGCCCCAGGGGGCGCAGCAGTGGGAGTGGACCTCGGTCGCATTGCTCATGAACTTGCCTCCAGCGTGTCCCACCGCGGGCGGCAACTGGAACTAGAGGTGGAGCCCCGCGTAGCAACGCGAGGGCATGAAGATCGTTTGGAGCGTGTCATGGGGCATCTTGTGAACAACGCGTTGGATGCCACTGAAGCGCCGCAGCGCGTTTGGCTCAAGATAGAGCGCTACGGGAGCCATGCGCGGGTGGAAGTCGGGGACAATGGGTTGGGCATGTCGGAGCAGTTTGTGCAGGAGCGGCTGTTCAAACCCTTCCAGACAACCAAGGAAGCAGGCATGGGGATTGGCGCCTATGAAAGTTTTCAATACGTGCAGGAGTTGGGCGGAAAGATGTCGGTAGACAGCAAGGAAGGAGTGGGAACCGTCGTCACTTTGCTGCTGCCGCTCATTGAATCGTTCAGCGAATCGGACTGGCATCAATTGGGAGAGGCATGAGCTCAGACAAAGGACCGCAATTGCTGATCGTTGAAGACGATCTTGCACTGCAGAAACAGATCAAGTGGTCACTCGACCAGTTCGCTTCGGTCACCGCCGATGACTGCGAGACTGCGCTCGTTCAACTCCGTCGCCATGCGCCTGCCGTGGTGACGATGGATCTGGGCCTGCCGCCTGACGCCGACGGCACATCCGAAGGTTTCAAGTTGCTTGACCAGATGCTCGCCGCCGCACCAGACACGAAAGTGATCGTGCTCACAGGCCAGAACGGTCAGGCCAATGCACTCAAGGCCGTGGCCATGGGCGCGTACGACTTTCTTGCCAAGCCGTTTGAGCCAGAGATGCTCAACCTCACCGTGGAGAGAGCCTTTCGCCTGCACGAGCTGCAGACGGAGAACGCGCGACTGCAGTCCATGCGTCAGCCCGATACGTTGGCTGGACTCATCACGCGGGACCCGGAGGTACTTCGCGTCTGTCGAACCATCGAAAAGGTGGCCAACAGCGGCGCGACCGTGATGCTGCTGGGTGAGAGTGGCACGGGCAAGGAGGTGCTGGCCCGTGGGTTGCACCAATCTTCCAACCGCAAAGCCGGACGATTTGTTGCCATCAATTGCGCGGCGATTCCAGAGAATCTTCTCGAAAGTGAACTGTTTGGCTACGAAAAGGGCGCCTTCACCGGAGCGGCCAAGACGACCTTGGGCAAGATCGAAACAGCCAATGGCGGCACGCTCATGCTGGATGAGATCGGTGATCTGCCGATGCCGCTGCAGGCCAAGCTCTTGCGGTTTCTGCAGGAGCGTGTCATTGAGCGTGTGGGTGGGCGTCAGGAGATTCCGGTGGACGTGCGCATCGTTTGCGCAACCCATCAAGATCTGAAGCAACTCACCACGGAAGCCCGGTTTCGCGAGGATCTTTACTACCGCTTGGCCGAGATCGTGGTCAATATTCCACCGCTGCGGCAGCGCGTGGGTGACGCAGCTTTGCTGGCCCATGCCTTCACCAAGCGTTTTGCACAGGAACAAAACCGCCGCAACCTGTCTCTATCGGACGATGCGCTCAGAGCGATTGAGGCGCACTCCTGGCCAGGCAATATCCGCGAACTTGAAAACTGCATCAAGCGTGCCACCATCATGGCTGAGGGCTCGCAAGTGACATCTGACGATCTGGGCCTGCCGGCCACCCTGGAGAGTGCCGCCGAGCAATCACTTGATTTGCGAGCGGTGCGGGACGAGGCCGAGAGAAAGGCCGTCATTGCTGCGGTGGCTAGGTCCAACGGCAATTTGCTCAGAGCGGCCGAATTGCTGGGCATCAGCCGCCCGACCTTGTACGACTTGATGCATCGGCTCGGCCTCAAGTGAAGCTCGTCACACCATTCCGGAGGAACCCATGAAAATCACCAGAACCCTTTTCGGATTGGCACCCGTCACCCTTGCCGTCACGTTGCTGCTCGCAGCCTGCGCAGACAACGATCCCCAGAAAATGGTTGCTTCGGCGCAGCAGTACCTGGACAAGAAGGACAACGCTGCGGCCATCATTCAACTCAAGAATGCCTTGCAGGAAGACCCCAACCTGGCGCAGGCGCGTTTTCTTCTGGGCAAAGCGCTGTTGCTCAACGGCGACCCGGTGGGTGGCAAAGCCGAGCTGCGCAAGGCGCGCGATCTCGGATTCGCTCCTGAGCAGGTGACGCCGTTGCTGGTGCGCAGCATGCTCGCATTGGGCGAGTACAAACAGGTCACCACCGAATTCGACAAGGTTGAACTGGCCACGCCGGTAGCGACGGCGGATTTGAAAACTTTGGTGGCAATCGCTTGGCGCCAGCAAGGCAAACAGGATGGTTTCGAGGCCAGCTTGCAACAGGCGCTTGCAGCCAAGTCGGATCATGCCCCGGCGCTGATCGAGCAAGCCCGATTCAAAGGCGCACAGCGCGACTTTGAAGGAGCAATCGCAGTTCTGGACAAGGTTCTGGCGGCGACGCCCAAAAACGAAGATGCCTTGAAACTGAAGGGCGACATCTTTTTGTACAGCAAGCGAGATGTCAAAGACGCTTTGGCGCTGTACCGCGATGCCAGTGAAGCCAATCCCCAGTTTGCAGATGCCCGTGTTGCCGTTGTCCGCGTGTTGCTGAGTCAGGGGCAACTGGATCAGGCGTCCACAGAATTGGACGCCCTGGTGAAGATCGCCAAAGGAACGCCGCAGACGTTGTACCTGCAGACGCTTCTCGCGTTTCAGAAAAAAGACTATCCGGCAGCACGCGATTTTTCGCAACAGATGCTGAAGATTGCACCCAACAGCCCCACGGCACTGGAGATGGCAGGGGCGACCGAGCTCCAACTGAATTCGATGGTTCAAGCGGAGGCCTACCTGACACGCGCAGTTGCGGCCGCTCCTCAGTTGAAGATTGCGCGCCGCGCTCTTGTGCTTACGTTGTTGCGCACCGGTCAGACAGACAAGGCTCTTGCGGCCTTGCCGCCGGATATTGCGACAAATGACTCTGATGCCGCCTTGCTCTCGGTGGCGGGGCAGGTGCACATGGTGAAAGGTGAACTCGAGCAAGCACAGAACTTCTTCGCGCGCGCCACCAAACTCGATCCCAACGACCCCGCCAAGCAGACCTCGCTGGCCGTCAGCCAGTTGATGTCGGGAAAAACCGAGCTTGCCATGGAGTCCTTGCAGGACATCGCGGCATCCGACAAGGGTGTGGTGGCCGACATGGCATTGATCAACGCACATCTGCGCAAAAAAGACGTGGACAAGGCGTTGGTCGCCATTGACGCCCTGGAGAAGAAACGAGCCAATGATCCGATGCCTTCGTTGCTTCGCGGTCGTGCCTTGCTGGTGCGCGATGACCGGGCCGGCGCTCGCAAGGCCCTGGAGCGTGCTCTGGAAATTTCTCCGTCTTACATGGCTGCAACGACTGCGCTTGCGACGCTGGATGTTGCTGACGGCAAGGCGCAGGAAGCTCAAAAGCGGTTTGAGGGCGTAGTGCAGCGTGAACCCAAGAATGCGCAAGCGTTCATGGGCCTGGCTGAGATAAAGGCCAGAAACGGTGCTCCCAAAGCAGAGGTGCTGGACGCAATTCGCAAGGCGATCGACGCGGCACCCACCGAGAAGTTGCCTCGATTGATGCTTGTCGAATACCTCCTGCAACAGAAGGACAATGCAGCCGCGTTGTCAAGTGCGCAAACGGCGGTGTCTGCGATCCCTGACACCCCTGAACTGCTGGACGTACTGGGGCGGGCGCAGGCGGCCAATGGGGAGAACAACCAAGCGATGAGCAGCTTCAACAAGATGGCTGGTTTGATGCCTCAGTCCCCGTTGCCACACGTGCGAATGGCGACCGTGCATTCCGTGATGAAAGACCTGGCGGCGGCCGAGCAAAGTCTGCGCAAGGCATTGGAACTCCAACCCAACTTGCTGGTCGCACAGCGGGGCTTGGCAGAGCTGGCCGTTCAAGCGAAGAAACCAGCCGAGGCGGTGGTCGTGAGCAAAACCGTGCAGAAGCAGCGGCCCAAGGAAGCGGTGGGCTTTTTGCTCGAAGGGGATGTTCACGCCGCTACAAAAAATTGGAGCGGTGCAGTCGATGCCTACAGTGCCGGGCTCAAGGCCGCGCCCAGTACTGAGTTGGCCATCAAGCTGCACACCGTGCAGGGCTTGGCAGGGAAGGCAACCGATGCAGATCGCACGGCTGCGGATTGGATCAAGAGCCATCCGGATGATGCAGGGTTCCGCCTTTTCCTGGGTGACCGCGCACTGGGCGTCAACAAGCTTCAAGACGCACAACGCCACTACGAGCGGGTGATCGAACTCCAGCCCAAGAATGGATTGGCGTTGAACAACCTGGCATGGGTGGCTGGGAAATTGGGACGCGCCGATGCTGTGTCAATCGCTGAGCGGGCAGTGGCAACTGCCCCCAACCAGCCGGCATTCATGGACACTTTGGCCATGTTGCTGTCCGACAAGGGCGAACACGCCAAAGCGCTGGCTATCCAGAAGAAAGTGGTCGCTGCGCAGCCCAATTCGCCGGCGTTCAAACTCAATTTGGCCAAGATCCACGTGGCTGCGGGCGATAAAGCCGCTGCGCGCGTGTTGCTTGATGAGTTGGAAGCCCTGGGTGCCAAGTTTGGGGGACAGAGTGAAGTGGCCACTGTGAAGAAGTCGCTCTGAGGCGCTCGCAGTGTTTCCTCGGAGAACACCAGCAGGATCGCATCGGTCGAATGCGCTGTCTTGTGTGTCGGTTTTTTTTACGAACTCTGCCTCGCAGTTGCCGTTACCGCGCAAACATGGGTCCAAAGGTCGCTTAAGGCGTTGAAAGAGAACAACTTTCAGATACAAGTTCTCGTAGGTCTGAAAATTGCTTATAAAGAGTCATCGCAACCCTGAATCAAGTTGCAAGAAAGTTTCACATGTCAGAAAACATTCCGTCACAGCCGCCTGAAAATGCCCGCAAGCTTTCTCCCGAGGCTGCGTCTCGGCGGTTGATCATGCTGAGAGGATTGGGCAAGGGCTCTGCGGTCGTGACCGCAGCCTCACTGCCTTTGTCCACGTTGGCGCAAGGCAGCACCCTCCTTACGCCCAAAGGTGACGGTGGTACACCCAATCTCCGTTGCTCGGTATCGGGGATGCAGTCGAAGGTGGCTGATTCGAACATTCCCAACGATGCCAGGATTTGCGGCGGTTACAGCCCTGGCTGGTGGGGTCAGAAAAAGAGTGATGGCACGCCCAGACGATCGTGGCCAACCGACCACACGGCGAAATGCAAGTACCTCTTTACTCGGTGTGAGTCTGACGATCCGGGGCTGTCGCTGAGCAACAAGACGTTGTTTGAGGTGATGAGCAATCCCATTTACTCCGCAACGAAAACGCGTCATTGGATCGGGGCTTACCTTAACGGATTGGCTGGAGGCGTTCCTGGTTATCCGTTTCCTTACAGCGGCGCAGCGGTAATGAGCTTCTACAACTCTGCCGACAACGTGAAACGAGCCAAATTCTACGAACTGGTGACGACGTACCTTGAGACGCATGGTCAGACTTGAGTATCGCGTTTGTATTCGCGTCCTCTGAGGCCAGCGGGCTGATGTCTGGCGGGAAGTTGTATTTTCAAAATCCCTTGGTGGGTTTGCATTGGCGCTCGTTCGAAGAAGAGTTCGTTGTATTCGACCAACTTTCTGGCATCACTTACCGATTCGATGTGTTGAAGGCCTTCGTGCTGGACGTACTTGCTCACGGTCTTCACAGCGAAGCGTCGTTGGTCCTCCAAGTGGTGGAACACTTGGGTTCGGTGGATGCCGCGGTGATTCCTCCGCTTGTGCACAACATCCTCGAAGAGCTGCAAGGCGCAGGCTTGGTTGAGGTCGCAGAAGCGTGATTCTTTCTGACCTGAAGCCCGGTGAACTGCGCGAACGGCTGTCCAAAGGGGATTTGATTCTTGGAGTGGGTCCCTTCTCCTTCGAGTTGTCATGCCCGTTGCCCCAAGTAGCGGAGGCACTCATGCGTCTTTATGCGGACTACCCAGTCCTGGATCGCGGCGAATTTGTGGACTTCAGCGTTTGCATTTCCGGGGGCAAAGGGTGGCGACGTTGGTTTAGAAGGCAAGCCATCTTCACCTTTGATGGCCTCGAGCCGTTTGTGCCTCTGCCGGAGAAGCACGCATTTCCACTGCTAGAGTGGGCCATGAATTGGTGTGTGTCCATGCACACCTACCACTACTTGTTGCTGCACTCCGCCGTGATCGAGAGGGATGGCTGCGCGGTGATCATGCCGGCGCCTCCCGGGTCGGGAAAAAGCACTTTGTGTGCTGGACTCGTCAACCGCGGATGGCGGCTGCTGTCCGACGAGTTGGCCTTGATTTCTCTGAAGGATCTTTCGATCACCCCGTTCGGGCGCCCCATCAGCCTCAAGAACCAATCGATCGACATCATTCGCAACTATGTGCCGGAGGCGGTCTTCAGCCGAGTGGTCCACGACACGTCCAAAGGCACGGTGAGTCACATGAAGGTGCGGTCGGAGCACTTGGCACGCATCAAAGACACCGCGCGTCCTCGCTGGGTGATCTTTCCACGCTACGTGGCTGGATCGAAGCCTGTGCTGTCCAAGCGCTCCAAGGCCGACAGCCTGTTGGAACTCGGGCGCAACTCTTTCAACTATCTCATCCTCGGAAAGCAAGGGTTTGATGTGTTGGCCGATGTTGTCGACTCTTGCGACTGTTACGACTTCGAATACAGCCAGCTTGACGGCGCAGTGGCGGTGTTCGACGAACTGGTCGCCGGGAGAACGGGTGAACACTGATCTGCTGTCTCCTGTCTGGACGTCACCTGTTCAACCCGAACTCACGTTGCGTCAATGGTCCTTGCTGTTGGGGCAGGCGAGGCAAACCACCTTGTTACCCCGTTTGGCGCATCTGTTCATCGACAGAGGCTGGATCGAACACGTTCCCGCGGGTCCGCGTCGCCATCTGGAGGGAGCCATCCGGCTTGCCGAACGGCAGCAACATGAGGTGCGCTGGGAGGTGAACTGCATCGCTCGAACCGTGTTGGAGTTGAATACACCCGTGGTGTTGTTGAAGGGCGCCGCGTATGTGATGCACGAGCTGCCGCAAGCACAGGGGCGCTTGTTCTCGGACATCGACATCCTGGTGGACAGGGATCGCATTGAAGACACCGAGAACTGTCTGTTGGGCGGAGGGTGGATCTGCGAAGAGCGTGATGCTTACAACCAGCGCTACTACCGGGAGTGGATGCACGAGATACCGCCTCTGCGCCATGTGAAGCGAAATACCTTCATCGATCTGCATCACACCATTGCGCCGCCGACATCGCGCTTCCACGTTGATGGGCGCAAGTTGCTTGAACGTGTTGTCCCGGTGAAGGGTTACCCGATGTTGTTTGTGTTGGCGCCTGTCGACATGGTTTTGCACAGCGCGGTACACCTGTTTCAAGAGGGTGAGTTCGGTCATGGACTTCGGGACTTGCTGGACCTCAATGATTTGCTGATTCACTTTGGCCCGACGCCTGGTTTTTGGGACGGGCTCGTTGCTCGTGCGGACGAGCTTGGGCTGCAGACACCCTTGTTTCATGCCCTGAGGCACATTGGGCGTTTGTTTGGCACCCACGCGCCACCCCATCTGCTGGCACGCATTGATGCGATGGGCCCCAATCCGCTGGCGCGCGCTCTGATGTCCTGGTCGCTGGGGCATGCGCTGAGGCCGATGCATCCCAGCAGTGATCTTCCGTTGACCGGTGTGGCTCGGTGGTTTTTGTATGTGCGTTCACACATGCTTCGGATGCCCCTGCATCTCGTGGTCCCGCATCTTTTGCGCAAGGCCTGGATGCGGCAATTCCCCAATAGCGAAAAAGATGAAGTTGTCCTTCCACAGAAAGCATGAATGCGCCTACCTGACCTCCCCAGGCGCCGCGCGGCGACCTTGCTCTTTTGCCTCGGTGTTGTGCTCTCGTCACCGGGCGTAGCCTGGGCAGGACTGTCTGACACGATCGAGCGTCTCAAGCCATCGGTGCTGTTGATCGGCACGTACCAAGCCACTGGAAGTCCGCGTTTCCAGCTCAGAGGCACGGGGTTCATTGTCGGAGATGGACAGATGGTGGTGACCAACGCCCACGTCCTGCCAACCGACTCGTCGGTTTCCGATGGGCCCGCGCTCGTGGTTCAAATCCGTCACGTGTCTGGTGACTGGCAGATGCGATCTGCTCGAGTACTGGGTACCAACGCAGCCCGGGACCTCGCCTTGCTTCGCATGGACGGACCCGCTGGACCGGCCATGCGCCTGGGCAACTCGGCAATAGTGCGCGAAGGCGCAGACCTCGCCTTCATGGGGTTTCCCATCGGTGGTGTACTGGGTTTTTCGGTAGTGACCCATCGAGCTACTGTTTCCAGCATCACCGCTGCGGCCTTGCCCAGCCCTTCCGCAGGACGGTTGAGTGAGCAGGCCATTCGAGGGTTGCGTGGCGGCACGTTCGAAATTTTCCAGTTGGATGCAACAGCCTATCCGGGTAACAGCGGAGGACCGCTTTTTGATCCAAACACTGGCGAGGTTGTGGGTGTAATGAACATGGTCTTGATCAAGGGCACGCGGGAGTCCGCTCTGAGCCAACCCTCCGGTATTTCTTACGCCATTCCAAGCGCGCACATACAAGAATTGCTGGATCGACACCGCTGATGGCCCATCGAGTCTGCGCCAATCATGTAAGCCTCTTCAAGCGATGAACAGAACCATGGAGCAGGTGGACGCGCTCGTCATCGGAGCCGGCGTTGTCGGACTGGCGGTGGCACGCGCTCTGGCCCTGACGGGTCGAGAGGTGATGGTGCTCGAGCGTGAAGCAGCGATCGGGACAGGCACCAGTTCGCGCAACAGCGAAGTGATCCACGCAGGTATCTACTATCCCTTTGGATCGCTCAAGGCAACGCTGTGTGTTCGGGGACGTGAGGCTCTTTACGCATACTGCTCGGAGCGCGGCATTCCTCATCGGCGGTGCGGCAAGCTCATCGTCGCCAACACGCCATCGCAGTTGGCTGCCTTGCCGGCAATTTTGGCGAAGGCGCTCGCCAACGGCGTGGACGATCTTGTGCTGCTGAGCCGTGATGAAGCGCAGTTGCTCGAGCCTGAGCTCGAGTGCCTGGGCGCGATTCGGTCACCCTCCACCGGCATCGTGGACAGTCACGCGCTCATGCTGGCGCTGCAAGGTGATCTGGAGAATCGGGGAGGTCTGGTTGTGTGCCGCAGCGGAGTGCGTGAACTCACCGTGACATCGCGAGGGATTGACGTGGAGTCCCTGGACGGGACCCGTTTGATGGCCCGCACCGTCGTCAATGCAGCAGGCTTGTACGCTTGCGACCTTGCTCGCAAGACGCGCGGCCTGGACGCACGGAGCCTCCCCAAGGCTTGGTATGCCAAAGGCAGCTACTTCACGCTCGCGGGCCATTCCCCCTTTTCCCACCTGATTTACCCGGCACCCGAGCCCGATGCGCATCTGGCCGGGTTGGGTGTGCACCTCACGTTGGACTTGGGTGGACAGGTCAAATTTGGTCCTGATGTGGAGTGGACTTCTTCGGCCGACGATCTGCAGGTGGATCCTTCCCGCTCCAACGTCTTCTATGCAGAAGTGCGCCGGTACTGGCCCGGATTGCCCAGTGGCTCGCTGCAACCTGGGTACGCCGGCATCCGGCCCAAGATCAGTGGCCCGCACGAGCCCGCGGCCGATTTCTGGATCCAGGGGCCCAACGACCATGGCGTGCCGGGGCTGGTCAACCTTTTTGGCATCGAGTCACCTGGCCTGACCAGCTGCCTGGCGCTTGCAGACCAGGTGATTTCAGTTTCCCGAACCCTCTGAACTGCCTTGGGCCTGGATCGCCCGGGCCGACTCCCACACCAGCGATGGGCCTTTGTAGATGAGCCCGGTGTAGATCTGAACCAGATTGGCGCCCGCCTGGATCTTGCTCACCGCATCCGCCGCGCTGAGCACACCACCCACGCCGACGATGGGAAAACTCTTGCCAAGACAGGCGCGCAGCTGGCGAATCACCTGGTTGCTCATGTGCAGCACCGGTGAACCCGACAGCCCGCCCGTTTCCGCGGCGTGGTCCATGCCCTTCACCGCTTCGCGGCTGAGCGTGGTGTTGGTGGCGATCACGCCCAGGGCATGGGTCGCATGTCCTTCGCTGTCGGCGCCGTAGCGCATGAGCGTGGCCGCGATGATCTCGATCTGTGTGTTGTCCAGATCGGGAGCAATCTTCAGAAAAATCGGGATGCGCCGGCCGTGGCGCTGAGCCAGCAACTCGCGACGCTCGGCCACTGCGCCGAGCAGAGCGTCCAGCGCGTGATCGCTTTGAAGGCTGCGCAGGTTTTGCGTGTTGGGGCTGGAGATATTGACGGTGACGTAGTCCGCGTGCGGATACACGCCGTCCAGGCAAGCAAGGTAGTCGTCGGTGGCGCGCTCGATGGGGGTGCTGGCGTTCTTGCCGATGTTCAGACCCAGCACCATGGGACTCGCGCCGCTCTGGC
Source organism: Hydrogenophaga sp. (assembly GCF_018780385.1). GTDB lineage: Bacteria > Pseudomonadota > Gammaproteobacteria > Burkholderiales > Burkholderiaceae_C > Hydrogenophaga. The sequence goes on from NZ_JADMJO010000038.1 coordinate 80,408, forward strand.
TTCGAAAGCGGGCACGCTGCACGTTGGTCAGAAATGCATCCAGGCCTTCGTTATTGAAGCCCAGGCGGTTGATCAGGGCATGGGCCTTGGGCAGGCGGAACATGCGGGGTTTCGGGTTGCCACTCTGGCCCTTGGGCGTGACGGTGCCGACCTCCACGAAACCGAAGCCCATGGCCGCCAGACCGTCGATGCAGCGGGCGTTCTTGTCGAGTCCAGCTGCCAGGCCGACGCGATTGGGGAACTGAACGCCTGCCAGCGTGTAGGGATCGTGGACCCGAGGTTCGCTGTACAGGCAGGTCAGTGGTGAGTGCTGCAGCCGTGCGAGGGCGTTGATGGTCAGGTCGTGGGCGGCTTCGGGGTCCATGCCGAACAGGAAGGGGCGGGCGGCGGCATAGGGGAGAAGCGACATCGGATAATCCAGGGCTGTTGTTTCACCGATTGTCTCAAATGACCCAAGACGAACTCAAAGCGCTGGTCGGCCAGGCCGCCCTGCAATACGTGACCCCCGGTGAGATCGTTGGCGTGGGCACCGGCTCCACCGTCAACAAGTTCATCGACGCCTTGGCCAGCATCAAGGACCAGATCGCCGGTGCCGTCTCCAGCTCCGAAGCCTCCACTGTGCGCCTGAAGGCTCTGGGCATCCCGGTGTTCGAGGCCAACGAGGTGGGTGAGCTCGCTGTCTACATCGACGGCGCTGACGAGATCGATGCCAGCGGCCACATGGTCAAGGGCGGAGGTGCCGCGCTCACGCGTGAAAAGATCGTGGCAGCGCAGTCGCGTCGCTTTGTCTGTATCGCCGACGAATCGAAACTGGTGAAGACGCTGGGGGCTTTTCCCTTGCCAGTGGAGGTGATTCCCATGGCCACCGCTCGTCTGGTGCGTCAGTTCGCGGCCCTGGGAGGGCACGCCAGCATTCGCATGAAAGATGGTGCTGCGCTGGTCACCGACAACGGGCAACACATCCTGGACGTGACCGGTCTCCAGATCACCGATCCGCTGGCGTTCGAGAGCAAGGTCAGCCAGTGGCCGGGTGTGGTGACGGTGGGTGTGTTTGCCCACCAGAAAGCCAACGTGTGCCTGCTGGGCACGCCGAGTGGTGTGAAGACGCTGACTTTCTAAGTCGGCGCCCGGCGGCGCCGAGTCAGAAGCGGATGCCGGCAGGGTTGGTGACGGGTGGCGTCACCGACGGCGCTGCAGGCGCTTCGGCGGGTTGCGATTGAGCCGTGGCTGGCCCGGGCGCTGCAACCGGGGCTTGCACGGCTACCAAGGCAGTGGGGGCGGCGCGCCGATAGGCGCTCGGCAGAGCCGACTGCTTGGGATAGCCGGCCGCATCGAGGAACTGGGTCCACTCGCTGTCGGAGTAGCCCTTGATCTGCTGGCTCCCGATCGTCAGGAAGGGCAAGGAGGCCTGCCCGCTGAGGCGTTTCAGGGCTTCGGCGTCCTCGTTGGTGCTGATGGTTTTTTCGGCATAAGGGATGCCGCGCGCGTTGAGCAGATTGCGCCCACTGTTGCAAGGCGCGCATTCGCTGCTGGTGTAGAGCGTCACCGGGTACCGGTTGCTGACTTGTCGGAGCTCGAAGGGCAGCGAGGCATTGGCGCCACCACCTGCCGCACCGGCCGCTCCCGTTGCAGGGCGTGCGTTGGTGGCCGGCGGTGGTTGGTCAGAGTAGCTCACACGACCATCGGGCCCGACGATGCGGTACACGCCCTGGGCCAAGGCCGAGACGGACACCAAGCCCACCATCAGGCCCAAGGCCGCGCTGCGCAGGTGGGACGTGGGTGCTGAGGAGAATGTGGATGTATGGGTGTTCATATCGACTCCTATCGGCAATCAGCGCAACAAATCAAGCCATGCCTTGATGACGCAGCAGGGCCTCGATGCTGGGTTCGCGGCCCCGGAAGGCCTTGAACGACTCCATGGCCGGGCGACTGCCACCTGCTTCAAGGATCGCTTCACGATAGCGGCGGCCCGTGGCCACGTCCAGCGTGCTGTGGCCATTTTGCTGCGCCGCTTCTTCAAACGCGGCGTATGCGTCAGCCGAGAGCACTTCGGCCCATTTGTAGCTGTAGTAGCCAGCCGAATATCCGCCGGCAAAGATGTGGCTGAAGGTGTGCGGCGAGCGGCTGTAGGCAGGCGGTTGCAACACCGCCACCTCGTCGCGCACCTGCTGCTGCAGCGCGAGGATGGCCTCGCCGCTGGTGGCAGGTTGCGGCTGGCTGTGCAAGAGCATGTCGAACAGCGAAAACTCCACTTGCCGCAGGGTCTGCAAACCGCTCTGGTAGTTTTTGGCGGCCAGCATCTTGTCGAACAGCGCGCGCGGCAGTGGCTCGCCAGTGTCCACATGGGCGGTCATGTGCTTGAGCACATCCCATTCCCAGCAGAAGTTCTCCATGAACTGGCTGGGCAG
>NZ_JADMJO010000116.1 GCF_018780385.1 Hydrogenophaga sp.
AGAACAAACTGCACGACTGTGTGCGTGCCAGCATGGAAGACTTCTTCCACGACCTCAACGGCACCGACCCGGCCAACCTGCACGACATGCTGGTCAAGGCGGTGGAGAAACCACTGCTCGAAGTGGTGATGGAGCAGGCGCAGAACAACCAGTCGCGCGCCGCGCAGTGGTTGGGCCTGAACCGCAACACGCTGCGCAAAAAATTGCTCGAACACAAACTCATCGACTGAGTCCGCCCCTTTCAGCCCCTTTCAAAAACCACCAAGACCCTGTTCATGCGCGCACTCATCTCCGTCTCCGACAAGACCGGCATCGTCGAACTCGCCCAGGCCCTGCACAGCCTCGGCGTGTCCCTCATCTCCACCGGCGGCACCGCCAAACTGCTGGCTGATAAAGGCCTGCCCGTGACCGAGGTGGCCGAGGTCACCGCGTTTCCCGAGATGCTCGATGGCCGCGTGAAGACGCTGCACCCCAAGGTGCACGGCGGCTTGCTCGCCAGGCGCGATCTGCCCGAGCACATGGCCGCGCTCAAGACACACGGCATCGACACCATCGATCTGCTCATCGTCAACCTCTACCCTTTCGAGGCCACGGTGGCCAAGTCCGGTTGCACGCTCGACGACGCGATCGAGAACATCGACATCGGTGGTCCAGCCATGGTGCGCAGCGCGGCGAAGAACTGGAAGGACGTTGCGGTGCTCACAGATGCTGCGCAGTACGCCGGCGTGATCGATGAACTCAAGACCACGGGGAAAGTCAGCGATGCGACGCGTTTCGCTCTGTCGGTCGCCGCGTTCAACCGCATCAGCAACTACGACGGCGCCATCAGCGACTACCTTTCCAGCATCACGTTTGACGCCGATGCGGCCGTGCCCACACGCAGCGAATACCCGGCGCAGGCGAACGGCCGCTTCGTGAAACTGCAGGATCTGCGCTACGGCGAGAACCCGCACCAGACCGCTGCTTTCTACCGCGACCTGTACCCGGCACCCGGCTCGCTGGTGACCGCGAAGCAGTTGCAGGGCAAGGAACTGAGCTACAACAACATCGCCGACGCTGACGCGGCGTGGGAATGTGTGAAGAGCTTCGACGTGCCAGCGTGCGTGATCGTCAAGCATGCCAACCCCTGCGGTGTGGCTGTGGGCAACGATGCACTTGAGGCCTACAGCAAAGCCTTCCAGACCGATCCCACCAGCGCCTTCGGCGGCATCATCGCGCTCAACCGTGTGCTCGATGGCGCGGGCGCGCAGGCCATCAGCAAGCAGTTCGTCGAAGTGCTGATGGCGCCGGGCTACACGCCCGAGGCGCTGGAAGTGTTCAAGGCCAAGGCCAATGTGCGCGTGCTCGAAATTGCGCTGCCACCCGGCGGCCCCTCCGCCTGGGACAAGGGCCTGAACCTCACCGATGTGAAGCGCATCGGTTCGGGCCTGCTGATGCAGTCGGCCGACAACCACGTCCTCACCCGAGCCGACCTCAAGGTGGTGACCCAGTTGCAACCCACCGAGCAGCAACTCGACGACCTCATGTTTGCCTGGACGGTGGCCAAGTTCGTCAAGTCCAACGCCATCGTGTTCTGCAAGGACGGCATGACCATGGGCGTGGGCGCGGGCCAGATGAGCCGGCTCGATTCGGCACGCATCGCCAGCATCAAGGCGAGCCACGCCAAGCTGTCGCTGCAAGGCACGGCCGTGGCCAGCGATGCCTTCTTCCCGTTCCGCGACGGCCTTGATGTGGTGGTGGATGCGGGTGCAAGCTGCGTGATCCAGCCCGGTGGCTCGATGCGCGATCAGGAGGTGATCGACGCGGCGGATGAACGAGGCGTGGTGATGGTTTACAGCGGCGTGCGCCACTTCAGACACTGAACTGAAGCGACACCCCCTCGCCGGCGCTTTGCGCCGTCACCCCCTCAAGGGGACGCCTCCTGCGGCCCGGCAAAGACGGTTCCGCGGCGGCACTTGACGATGCACCTCGCTCGTCAGAGGAGTTTGAACACTTCCCGCGCTGCGGCCACCGTGTCCGCAATGTCCTGCGTCGTGTGCGCCGCGCTCACGAAGCCGGCTTCGTACAGGGCGGGTGCGATGTACACGCCGCGGTCCAACAAGCCGTGGAAGAGTTTGTTGAAGGTCGGCCCGTCGGTGGTCATCACCTTGGCGTAGTTCTGCGGCAGTTGGTCGAACAGGAAGAAGCCGAACATGCCGCCCTGGCTGTCACCGCACATCGTCACGCCTTCGGCGTGGGCAGCGGCGGTCAGACCGTCCACCAGCGAGCGTGTGGTGGCTGACAGTGCTTCGAAGAACCCGGGCTTCTGAATTTCCTTCAGCGTGGCCAGTCCACAGGCCGTGGCCACGGGGTTGCCCGAGAGCGTGCCCGCCTGGTACACGCCACCCAAAGGGGCGAGCTGCTCCATCACCGCGCGCTTGGCGCCAAAGGCGGCCAGCGGCATGCCACCTCCGATCACCTTGCCCATCACCGTCATGTCGGGCTCAAAGCCGGGGATGAGTTGGGCGTACACGCTCTGCGCGCCACCGAGCGCGACACGGAAACCCGTCATCACCTCGTCGAAAGCCAGCAGCGCGCCGTGTTGCGTGCACAACTCGCGGCAGCGCTTCATGAAAGGCACGCTGGCGCGCACGAAGTTCATGTTGCCCGCGATGGGCTCGATGATCAGGCAGGCCACGTCCGACCCGTGCTCGACAAACGCCGCTTCGAGCTGCTCGACGTTGTTGTACTCCAGCACGATGGTGTGCTGCACCACCTCGGGCGGCACGCCGGCACTGGTCGGGTTGCCGAAGGTGGCCAGGCCCGAGCCGGCTTTCACCAGCAGCGCGTCGGCGTGGCCGTGATAACAGCCTTCGAACTTGATGATCTTCTTGCGCCCGGTCGCACCGCGTGCCAACCGGATCGCGCTCATGCCAGCCTCGGTGCCGGAGCTCACCAGCCGCACCATGTCGATGCTGGGCACGAGCTTGATGATCTCTTCGGCGAGTTCCACCTCGCGCTCGGTCGGCGCGCCGTAGGAGAAACCTTCGAGCACCGCCTTCTGCACCGCTTCCACCACGGCCGGGTGACCATGGCCCAGGATCATCGGACCCCAGGAGCCGATGTAGTCGATATAGCGTTGTCCGTTGGCGTCCCAGAAATAAGCGCCTTGCGCTTTTTGCACAAAGCGGGGCGTGCCACCCACCGCTCGAAAAGCGCGCACCGGTGAATTCACGCCGCCGGGGATCAAGGCTTTGGCGCGGTCAAACAGTTGCTGGTTGCGGTCGACAGTGGTCATGGAGTGAAGCTGCGTTGGTGGCGAAGCGCGCGCAAGTTTGCGCTGCGCGGGGGGCGAGTCAATGCCGGGTGGTGTCGAGCGGGAAATCGTCGGCATCGAGCGTGCTGTCCGATGCAGATTCCGCCGAGGCGTCTTCGCCTTCTTCATCTTCTTCGTGCGCCCAGAACAACCGGTCGGGCACGGCGTGGCCCATGCCGGGTTGAAAGCCGGCATCGAGGCATTGGTCCAGGTAGGTCAGGGCTTCGGCGCAGGCCGATTGAAGGTCGCTGCCACCCGCAATCAGCGCGCACAGAGCCGCCGACAAGGTGTCACCCGCCCCGCTGAAGGTGGCCTCAAACCGCTCGTAGCGCGCCGTGGCCAGCACCGCTTCGGGCGACGCGAGGTGGCTCTCCAGGTACTGGTCGGCGGCGTTGAAGCCCGTCACCAGCGTGTAGGGAACACCGTGCACGGCGGCTGCCCGGGCCACATCGCGCGGGCTCGGCGGACGATCACCCTCCCATTCAGGCAGGAGCCAGCGGCACAGCGTGCTGTGGTTGCCCACGAGCACGGTGGTTTGCGGCAGCAGGAGCTCGGCGCTCGCATCGAGGTAGGTCTCGATCGCGAGCTCGTCCCACCACGAAAGGTCGGGCATGTAGGCAATGACCGGCACGTCGGCGTAGTCGGCCGTGATCTCCGCCACCACGCTGAGGTTTTCGGGGTTGCCCACGAAGCCGACCTTGAAGGCCTGCACCGGCATGTCTTCCAGCGCACACCGTGCCTGGTCGGCCACGGCCTCCTCGTCAAAGGCAAAGTGATCGTGGATGTCCGACGTGTCGCGCACATAGGCGCCGGTGACGACCGAGAGCACGTGCACCGACGCGCTGGACATGGCGGTGATGTCGGCGCTCAAGCCACCCGCGCCGCTGGGGTCGTTGGCGTTGAACACCATCACGCAGGGCAAAGCTGCCTCACCCAGTGGCGGGAGCGGTGCGGGTGTTGTTTTTTCGGGCGTATCGGGCATGGGTGGAGAGAGGGATCGAATTCGTGTGGAAGATGCCCGCAGAATGATCCTGGCGCTTCAAGCAAGGCATTGAACAGAGGCCAGAATCCACTTCCAGCGGGCCGTACCTCGCTCGATACAATGCTTGCATTCTATGACAAGGCCCCCTATAACCATGACCGAAACGAAGACTTGGATGTGCCTGATTTGTGGCTGGATTTACGACGAAGCGCAAGGTGCTCCAGAGCACGGCGTACCGGCTGGAACCCCGTGGGCCCAAGTGCCGATGAACTGGACTTGCCCCGAATGCGGCGCTCGCAAAGAGGACTTCGAGATGGTTCAGATCTGAGCAACAGACCCCCGTTGCATCTGGCATACACAGACCGAGGCACGGGCTCCCTGGCCCGAGTGCCGCACTTCCTGACCCATTCCTGGAGCCTGTGAATCGTGAGCCCAACACCTGCCCTGAAAGTTCTGGTTGTCGACGACAGCAACACCATTCGGCGAAGCGCCGAAATCTTCCTCAAGCAGGGTGGGCACGAAGTCTTGCTGGCGGACGACGGCTTCGACGCCCTGGCCAAGATCAACGACTACCAACCCGATCTGGTTTTCTGCGACATCCTGATGCCCCGCCTCGACGGCTATCAGACCTGCGCCATCATCAAGCGCAACGCCAAGTTCGCCAATATTCCCGTTGTCATGTTGTCCTCCAAGGACGGCGTCTTTGACAAGGCCCGCGGACGCATGGTGGGCTCGCAGGACTACCTCACCAAACCTTTCACCAAAGACCAACTGCTGCATGCCGTGCAGCAGTTCGGCGCCAACCTAGCCGGAGCTGCATGATGGCCATCCACAAAATCCTCGTTGTTGACGATTCAAAAACCGAACTCATGGTGCTGTCCGATCTGCTGAGTAAAAACGGCTACAGCGTGAGGACCGCTGAGAATGCGGACGAGGCCTTCCGTCGCTTGGGAGAGGAAAAGCCAGACCTGATCCTGATGGACGTTGTGATGCCCGGTCAAAATGGATTTCAGTTGACGCGTGCCATCACCCGCGATCCCCAGTATTCGAACATTCCGATCGTGATGTGCACCAGCAAAAGCCTGGAGACAGATCGGGTCTGGGGCATGCGGCAGGGGGCACGCGACTACGTGACCAAACCTGTCAACGGTGAAGAGTTGCTGTCGAAGATCCGGGCGCTGGCCTGAACCACCTTGAATTGAACCCTACCGAGCATGGCCAAACGACAATCACTGAAGGAGCTGCAGGAACGTTTGGCTCAGCGATTGAGCGTTGCCAAAACAGAGGCCGTGACGGCGGCCTGGCTGGCGGTGGAGTCCAACGGAAGCCGCTATCTCCTTCCGCTGGTTCAGTCGGGTGAAATCTTCCCCTGGTCTGCGGTTCAACGCGTCCCGTACACCAAGCCTTGGTACTTGGGTGTGGCCAGCCTGCGGGGTGGTCTGCACGGTGTCATCGATCTTGCGGCGCTGGTGGAGTCTGCGTCGGCTGTGGCCGGTTCGGCTGCGTTGGCGAGTCAAGGTGAGCGCATCACCTCCGAATCGCGTCTGGTCAGTCTGCACACCGCATTGGGTGTGAACGCGGTGATCTGGATTGACCGCCTCTTGGGATTGCGAAGTGCTGCGATGTTCAGCGGCTTCGGGTCCAAGCCGGATGGCGCACCCCCCTATTTCAATCGATCGTTGATGGATGCCCAGGGCCTGCATTGGCAGGAGCTGGATTTGCAGGTGTTGGTGGGCGAGCCCGAATTCCTCGCAATTGCGGCCTGACAACCATCCAGGTTGATCAGACCCGTCTTTTCTCATTTGTTTTCTGTTGGAAGGTGTTTACATGGCCACGCTTGATCGATTCCAGGGACTGTTCAAGAAAAAAGCCGATGATGAACGTGACCTGTCCACCGTGAGCGACCAGGAGGCCGCCGAACTGGCGGCGGCCCGCTTGGCTCCCGATCCTCAGGCGGATGATTATTCAGGCAATCTGCTCATGGCCGACGACGATGAGGGTGCCGAGCAGTCGGGTTTGATTTCGGTGCCCTTGCTGGGGCGCCGGCCTGCAGAGCAACACCAGCGCACGCTGGCCGTGTTGCTGGCTTTTGGTCTGGTCGTGCTCGGTGCGGTCACTTTCTTCGTTTTGAGCCAGACCGAGAAAGTCAGTCAGCAGTTGGCCGCCAGCGGTCAGGCGCTGATGCAGTCGCAGCGTCTGGCGAAGAGCGTATCCCAGGCCTTGATCGGCAGCCCGGCGGCCTTCCCCGAAGTGCGTGACAGCTCTGACGTGTTGTCGCGCAGCCTGCGCGGCCTCAAGCAAGGCGACGCCGACATGTCCATCGACGCCTTGGGTCCCGACTACACCGCGCGACTCGACGAATTGCTGCCGCGGATTGACGCGGCTGAGCGCAATGCGTCCGCGGTGCTTGCGCAGGAAAAAATCCTGACCCAGGTGGGCAACGCTTTGCGCACCATCAACCGCCAGTCGTCGGACCTGCTGGAGATCGCCGAGACGATTTCTTCACTCAAGCTGCAGCAAAACGCGCCGGCTGCGGAAATCTCCGCGTCAGGCCAGCTCGTGATGTTGACCCAGCGTATCGGCAAGTCGGCCAACGAGTTTCTGACGCTTGAAGGTGTGAGCCCCGAGGCGGTGTTCCTGCTGGGCAAGGACTTGAACACCTTCAAGGAAATCTCGGAAGGTTTGCTCAACGGCAGCGAAGAACTTCGCTTGACCGCGGCCAAAGACGAGCAGGTGCGCGAGCGCCTCGGTGCGTTGCTGAAACTGTACGAACAGACGCGGGTGGAAGCGGGCGCCATTCTGGGCAACCTGCAAGGTCTGGTGTCGGCCCGCGAAGCGCAGGCCAGCATCATTGCCGACAGTGAGCCGCTGCGCCTGGGCCTGCAGAACCTGCAGTCGGAACTCACCTCGCGTTCGGGGCTGAGCGGCGGCGAATTCGGCGCCTTGCTCTTTTCCGCGCTGTTTGCCCTGTTGTGTGCCGGTGGTCTGGCCTATGTGCAGCTGCAGGAAAGCCGGCAACGTCAACTGACTGCGGAATCGCAGCGTCTGGCGGCCGAGTCGCTGGAGCAAGATGCCAAACGCGTCAACGACGCCAACCAGGCCGCCATTTTGCGTTTGATGAACGAACTGCAAACGGTTGCTGAAGGTGATTTGACCCAGGAAGCCACGGTGACGGAAGACATCACCGGCGCTATCGCCGACTCGGTGAACTACACGGTGGAAGAGCTTCGATCGTTGGTGGGCAACGTGCAGGCCACGGCCACGCGCGTGGCGCAAACGACGTCGGCGGTGGAAAACACCTCCACCGAACTCCTGGCAGCTTCCACCGAGCAGCTTCGGGAAATTCGCGAAACCGGCCAGTCGGTGCTCGACATGGCGCAGCGAATCAACCAGGTGTCCGGTCAGGCGCAGGAGTCGGCCACGGTGGCCCGTGCTTCGCTGCAGGCGGCCGAATCGGGTCTGCAGGCTGTGCAGGACGCCATCGGCGGCATGAACTCGATTCGCGATCAGATTCAGGAAACTTCCAAGCGCATCAAACGGCTGGGTGAGTCGTCGCAGGAAATTGGTGAGATCACGGAACTGATTTCCGACATTACCGAGCAGACCAACGTGCTCGCGCTGAACGCCGCCATCCAGGCCGCATCGGCCGGTGAAGCGGGTCGAGGCTTCTCGGTGGTGGCGGAAGAGGTGCAGCGACTGGCCGAACGTTCTGCCGATGCGACACGACAGATTTCGGCGCTGGTGAAGGCGATTCAAACCGATACGCAAGACGCGGTGGCCGCCATGGAACGCTCCACGCAGGGTGTGGTCGAGGGCGCGAAACTCTCCGACAACGCCGGTACCGCACTGTCCGAGATCGACCGCGTTTCGCGCCGGCTGGCCGAACTGATCGAGCAGATTTCCAACGCGGCGTCGCGAGAAGCCGATTCCGCCAACGAGGTGGCCGGAAACATCCAGCACATCTTTGCCGTGACGGAGCAGACAGGTGAGGGCACCCGCTCCACGGCTCAGCAGGTGCGTGAACTCTCGGTGATGGCCGAAGAACTTCGCCAGTCGGTGTCGCGTTTCAAGATCGCCTGATTCCCCCTGTCGGACCCCTACTCCAAGATCAACATGCTCGACACCGCTACCGACAGTCCGCAGATGGATCCACCTGTCGCCGACCTCGGTCCGTTGGCATGGGTGTTCGACGAGCTGCGCAAATCGCTTGATGGAGCCAACAAGGCGATCAAGCGGTTTGTGCGTGAGACGGAGCAGTCGCGCATGGACGATCTGCAGGCAGTCGATCCGGCCTCGCTGCGTCAGGCGCGTCAGCAACTGCATCAGGCGGTCGGTGCCTTGGAGATGGTGGGGCTGGGCGCGCCAGCCCATGTGCTCCGGGCCATGGAGGCGGCGGTTCAACGGTTTGTCCAGCGACCACAAAGCTGCAACGAAGAGGCAGCAGCGAAGGTTGAGCGCGCCAGCTTCGCTCTGGTGGAGTACCTTGAGGCGGTTCTGAACAACAAACCGGTGCAACCCGTTGCCTTGTTCTCCCAATACCGGGAAGTGCAGGAGTTGGCGGCGGCCGAGCGCGTGCACCCCGCCGATCTGTGGCCGTTCGATCACCACGGCGTGGACGTGGCGGCCCCAGCCGACCGAGCGCCGCTCGAATGCAATGCTGCCATTCGTTCCTTGTTTGACCGCCTGGTGTTGCTGGCCGTCAAGACGGAAAGCCAGGCGGCGGTACAGCAGTTGGTGAAGATCAGCGCGGGACTGTCTGCGGGAGCGGTAGATACCCGAGCCCGAACCTTCTGGCGTGTGGCAGCAGGGTTCTTTGAAGCGGTTGCGCACCGTTTGTTGCCCACTGACGTTTATGTCAAACGGGCTTTTTCGCGGATCCTGATGCAGTTCGTGACCTTGTCGCAAGGCAAGTCGCAGGTATCAGAAACGCTGCTGCACGATCTCTTGTTTTTCTGCGCTCAACCGCATGAGGTGTCGAGCCAATTGGCGCCGCAACTGGCCTTCGTCAGACAGGCCTTTGGTTTGGGCAGTGTCGCGGCGGTCGATTACCACGTGGCCACGCTCGGCCGCTACGACCCTGCGGTACTCGCTCAGGCGCGCAAGCGCATCAACGCGGCCAAGGAAGCCTGGTCGCTGTATTCCGGGGGGGACGCCAGCCGGGCGCGTCAGGTGGCCGATCAGTTCGGCCTGATTGGCGACTCGCTGCTCAAGTTGCATCCCGCCAGCAAGGTGCTGGCCCAGGCCTTGGTGAAGGCGGCAGACCACGCGGTGCGCGAGCCCGGTGGCGTGAGTCCTGAACTGGCCATGGAAGTGGCCACCACCACGCTGTACCTCGAAGCGTCCTTTGAAGATTTCGACCCCCGCGCGCCCGAGCTCACCGAGCGCACGCAGGCGCTCGCCGATCGCCTTGAAGCCGTGATGGCCGGGGAGCCAGCACAACCGCTGGACAGCTGGATGGAGCAGCTGTACCGTCGGGTGAGTGATCGCCAGACCATGGGCAGTGTGGTGGGTGAACTCAAGGTGTCCTTGGGGGACGTCGAGAAGTCGCTCGACCAGTTCTTCCGCACACCGCAGGAAAAAGCAGGACTGCACGTCGCCGTCTCGCAACTGGCTCAGATGCGTGGCGTGCTGTCGGTGCTGGGGCTGGAACAAGCGGTTCATGCAGTCACCCGCATGCGCACCACCGTTGAGCAGATCCTCGACACGGAAGTGGACGAGGCGCTGGCTCGCGAAGCGGGCACGTTCCAGCAGTTGGGCAACAACCTGAGTGCCATGAGCCTGCTGGTGGACATGCTCAACTACCAGCCGAATCTGGCCAAGAAGCTGTTTGTCTTTGACGAAGACAAGGGTGAGTTGCTCCCCCTCATGGGCCGCACCGTCAATGTGGAACTGCGCCACCCGCCGGTGCGCGACGAGGCCCGCGCCATCAGCGATGGTGTGCAGCAGGTCGTCAACGAAGTCCAGGGCGGCATGAACCTGGTCGATCTGAGCCAGCAACTCGACTCATTGGCCGAGCAGGCCACGCTTGCCGAGCAGTCGGGCGTGGCGCGTGCTGCGCGCGAGGCTGCGGGCGCGGTGGTCGGGAACGATGCCGAGGCGGGTGCGCAGGCTTTGGTGGGCCTGTCCGAAGCCTCTCTCGCGGCCCACGAGCGCGAGCCGGTTGATGCCACGGGTGAAGACAACGATGAAGACGATCTGCTCGACATCTTCCTGGAAGAGGCCAGGGAAGTGGTGGGCAATGGCCTGGAGGCTGTTGCTCAGCTGCGCGTGCAACCGGGTGATCTGGAGCACCTCACCACCCTGCGTCGCGCGTTTCACACCCTCAAGGGCAGTTCGCGCATGGTCGGGTTGGAAGAATTTGGCCAGGCGGCCTGGTCCATGGAGCAATTGGTCAACACCGTGTTGGCGGAGCAACGACCTGCGGGTCAGCCATTACTGATGCTGACGGAACAGGCCATGACCGACTTTGGTCGGTGGGTGGATGACATCTCGGCGCGGCGCGAAGAGCATTGGAAAGCGCAGCCTTTCAAGACCAGCGCCGAAGCGCTGCGCGACCAGGGTCTTTTCCTGCCACTGGCGCATGCGGCCGCGTCCGAAGGTGCGGCTTCGGCCATCGAAGAAGAACCCGACGTGTCGGCACCGGAGGAATCCGCCGCCACGGCTCCTGAATCCGTTGCGCTCGAGGCCGCTGAAGTGGCGTCTTCCTCTGACGAAGCGATCGAAGTTGCCCCGTCAGCCGTGGACCTGGATCTTGGCGAGTTGGTGGATGTCGACGATGGTTCTTCACACGAGGCGCCTGAAGAAGCCATTCAGATCGACACCGCGTTCCTTGACTTTGAACCGTCACCGCCTTCGAGCGAATTGCCTGCTCCCGAGCAGATGCTCGCGGACATCGACTTCGGCAGCTTGGCGGCCTTCTCGTCAAGCGAAGCCGCCAAGACTGAAGAAGCCGATCTCTTGCCGGTGGCCGAAACCGCCGCACCGTTGCTCGAAGAGCCGGTGGCGCTGGAGCAAGATTCCGCTGTGCACGAGCCGGATCCGGTGGATATCCCTGAACAAGTCGCCGAGACGGACATGCCCGATGAGCAGACGCGGGTGATTGGCTCACTGCGCATCGGCCTCAAGCTCTACAACGTGTACCTCAATGAGGCGGACGAGTGGTCGCGCCGCTTGTGCACGGGGCTGGCCGAATGGGCGCTTGAGCGTCACGAGCCCGTGCCGGAACAATCCGAAGCACTCGCACACTCGTTGGCCGGCAGCTCTGCCACGGTCGGATTCCAGTCGCTGTCGGACATCGCCCGAGCCCTTGAGCATGCGATCGGGTCGGTTGGTCTTCATCAGCGGGCAGGCGCCCCGGCCACAGCCGAGCAGGCCAAGTTGTTTGTGGATGCATCCGAAGACGTTCGACGCTTGCTGCATCAGTTTGCTGCCGGTTTCCTCAAGGAGCCCGATCCCCAGTTGATCGACGCGCTCTACCGGGTGGTCCACGATCCGGTGCCTGACGAATCTTCGCAGCAAACCGATGAGCTGGCCGTGATCGACGAGCCCGTGATCGAGACGCCGGTGCCCGAAGAACCGGCGCTTGCCCAGCAAGAAGTCGCTGCGTCGACCTTCGCACCATTGGTGAGCTTCGACCTGCCTGCGCTGGTCGAGCCCACGATCGATTTTGTGGCTCCCCACGCAGACGCTCACCGCGTCGAACATGCCGTGGTGCAGGACATCGACGACGACATCGACGTACTGGACACGATCGACATCGACCTGTTCCCGATCTTTGCGGAAGAAGCCCAGGAACTGTTGCCCCAGCTCGAAGGCGCGCTGCGCCAGTGGGTGGCGCGTCCGGACAACGGCAGTGCCCGATCCGAGGTGCTGCGCAACCTGCACACCCTCAAAGGCAGTGCGCGTCTGGCAGGCGCTCTGCGTCTGGGCGAGATGGTTCACCGCATGGAAACCACGGCCGAGCGACTGGGCTCCGACGTGCAACGCGGTGCCGACCTGGAGCCCCTGCAATCCGCGTTCGATGCCATCAGCGCCCGTTTCGAAGTGCTGCGCCGCCAGGACCCCGAGTCCGTCGATGTGGTGCAGACGGCTCCCGAGCACATCGTGTCCGAGACGGCCGCAGTGCTGGCGCCAGCAGCCATTGACGGGACGCCGGATCTGTCGAGCGAAGTCGTTGCGGTGCGGGGTATGGAAGGGCTCACCATGCCGGTGGCGCCCACCGTGTTGCAGGCCCGTGCAGGTGCAGCCGTGCGCGTGCGCCCCGAGTTGCTGGACCGGCTGGTCAACCAGGCCGGCGAGGTCATGATCACCCGCTCGCGCATGGAGTCCGAACTCGTGACCCTGCGTGGTTCGCTGAAAGATCTCACGGGCAACCTGGACCGCCTGCGTGGCCAGTTGCGCGACATCGAGCTGCAGGCCGAGACACAGATGCAGTCGCGGCTGGCCCAGGCGCGTGACGCCGACCAGTCGTTCGATCCGCTCGAATTCGACCGGTTCACCCGCGTGCAGGAGCTCACCCGCATGATGGCCGAGTCGGTGAACGACGTGGCCACGGTGCAGCGCAACCTGCAGCGTGCGGTGGAATCGACCGAAGACAGTCTGGTGGCCCAAGGCCGGCAGACCCGCGAGTTGCAGCGCGATCTCTTGCGCACGCGCATGGTGGAATTCGAGGGCATTTCCGAGCGTCTTTACCGTGTGGTCCGGCAAGCGTCCAAGGAAACCGGCAAACAGGTTCGCCTGGACATCACCGGCGGCAACATCGAAATGGACCGTGGTGTGCTTGACCGCATGACCGCCGCGTTCGAACACCTGTTGCGCAACAGCGTGGTGCACGGCATCGAGACGCCCGAGGCCCGTGTGGCCGCCGGCAAGCACGCTGAAGGTCAGATCGAGATCACGCTGGCGCAGGAACTCAACGACGTGTCGGTGGTGTTCGCCGATGACGGCGCCGGTCTGGATCTGGTGCGCTTGCGCGAGAAGGCGGCCGCGCTGGGTCTGGTCGCGCCCGACGCCGACATCAGCGATGCGCACGCCGCTCAACTCGTTTTCGAGCCGGGCATCAGCACCGCGCGTGAAATATCCGAGCTGGCCGGCCGGGGCATCGGCATGGATGTGGTGCGCAACGACGTGGTCGCACTGGGTGGCCGCATCGAGACCGCCACCCAATTCGGGCAAGGCACCAACTTCAAGCTGGTGCTGCCGCTGACCACGGCGGTGACGCAGGTGGTGATGCTGCGCGCTGGCGCGCTCACCCTGGGCGTGCCGTCCAACCTGGTGGAGCTGGTGCGTCGCGTGAGCAGCGACGAACTGAGCAAGGCTTACGCGAGTGGTTCGCTGATTGTGGCGGGCGAGGAAGTCCCGTTTTTCTGGGCTGGGGCCTTGCTGCAGTCGTCGGTGCAATCGTTGGAGAACAAGGGTCGCACGCTGCCGGTCATGATCTTCCGAAGTGCCGCACAACGCATGGCCATGCACGTGGACGAGGTCCTGGGCAACCAGGAAGTCGTGGTGAAGAACCTGGGCTCGCAGCTCTCGCGCTTGCCCGGTCTGGCCGGTATGTCGGTGCTGGCGTCGGGTGCCGTGGCCTTGATCTACAACCCGGTGGCCTTGTCCACGGTCTATGGCGAACAGGTTCGCAGCTGGGTGGCCAGTCGGCAGAAGGCCGCGCTGGCCATGCCCGAGGACGCACCCGCACCCATGGACATGGCGGTCAATGCTGTGCCCCTGATCCTCGTGGTCGACGACTCGATCACCGTGCGCCGTGTGACGCAACGGCTGCTGCAGCGAGAAGGTTACCGAGTCACGTTGGCGGCCGATGGCCTGCAGGCGCTGGAGAAACTCCAGGCCGAGCGGCCCACGGTGGTGCTGTCCGACATCGAGATGCCGCGCATGGACGGCTTCGACCTCGTGCGCAACATCCGCAGCGATGCGCGACTGTCCGACCTGCCTGTGATCATGATCACCTCACGCATCGCGGAGAAACACCGCGAACACGCGCGTGAACTGGGTGTGGATCACTACCTTGGCAAGCCGTACTCCGAAGACGAACTGCTGGCCCTGATCGGCCACTACGCCAAAGCCACCGTCGAGGTTTGAGCGTCAGCCCAGGCAGCCGCGTGCGTCCACCCGCACGATGCGCTCCACCTGGCCCGCGGCCAGCCCACCGCGCACCCCGACCATGAAGTCGTGCAGGTTGACCGTGGGGTCACAATGGCCCGGCACCAGCCAGACGACCTCGCCCAGCGCGGGCAGCGGGTGGCTGCCGTCGGTGCGCAGCGCGCCATGTTCATCACCACCGCTGGTGTAGACCAACCCCTCGGGAAACCACACGCTGGGCATGCCGCTGTCGATGGCGTGGCTCTTGTGGCCGGCGTCGCACACCGCGTGGTCGGCGCTGCGGCTCATCACCTGGCTCTTCACGAACAGGGCGTGTTCAAACACCGGCGCCTGCGGCGTGGCCTCGTTGCTGGCGTAGTCGGCGTCCATGAACAGGTATGAGCCCACCTGCAGCTCGCCCCACACGCCGCTGGTGGCCTCCATTGAAAAGGTGCCGGTGCCCGCACCCGTGACCAGGGGCACCTCGATGCCTGTGGCCCGAAGTGCCTCGCAGGTGGCCCGCACGGCACGGGTGGAGGCGGCCATGGCCTCGGCGCGCTCGGCGGCCGTGCGGCGGTGCTGGGCGCCGCCGTGGTAAGCCTGCAGCCCGGCAAAGCGCAGCGCCGGGTGAGCTGTGATCGCCTGTGCCAGCGCCACGGCGGGCGTGCCGGGCGCGACGCCGCAGCGGCCTTGCCCCACGTCGATTTCGATCAGCACGTCCATGCAGGCGGGCGCGCTCACACCGGCAGCGTGCAAGGCATGCGCCAGGCGCTCCACCCCCTGCGAGCTGTCGACCGCAATGGAAAATTTTGTCGGGAGATCACGCACCGCCTGCGCCAGGCGCAGCAGTTTTGACGGCGCGATCACCTCGTTGCTGATGTAGACGTTGCGCACGCCCGCCTCGGCCAGAGCGAGCGCTTCATCGGTCTTTTGCACGCACACGCCCACCGCGCCGTGGGCCATCTGCAGCTGGGCCAGCTCGGCGCTTTTGTGCATCTTGGCGTGCGGCCGCAGCCGCACGCCGTGCTCGGCGGCAAATGCCGCCATGCGCGCCAGGTTGCGGTCCATGGCGTCGAGGTCGATCACCAGCGTGGGTGTGTCGACGGCCTCCACGCCATGGCCGATCCAGGCCTGCGCCCGGCGCCAGCGCGTCAGTGATGCGGATTCATGCATTGCGCTCATCCAGGGTGGTTCCGTGGTTGGATTGCAGGTGGCTGGTGTCGGCCCAACCCACCAGGCTGAGGCCTTCGGGCGACCACAGCAACCGGTTGATGGCGGTGTTGGTCAGCTCCCAACTGCGTGGCGCCTGCAAGCTCAGGCGCGTGGCAGCGCGGTACAGGATGTCCAGCACGCCGCCGTGCGCCACCATGAGAATCTGCTCGCCCGGGTGGCGAGCGGCGAGCTCTTCCACGGTGGACACGACGCGCGCCTCAAGCTGCAACAGCGATTCACCGCCCGCGGGCGCGAAGTCGGGCACCCGCTTGCGCCAGGCCAGAGACTCCTCGGGAAAGCGTTGCTCCAGCTCGGTCCAGGTGTGGCCTTCGAACCGACCGAAGCAGCGTTCGCGCAGGCCCACGTGTGTTGTCACGGTCTGGTTGCGCGTGCGGGCCACCGCTTGTGCCGTTTCCAGGGCACGCAGCAGGTCGCTGGCGTAGCAGGCGGCGATCGGTTCGTCGCGCAGGGCATGGGCCAGCTGGGCCGCTTGCCTGCGACCATGTTCGTTGAGTTCGATGTCGGTGTGGCCCTGGATGCGCGTGTCGCGGTTCCAGGCGGTTTCACCGTGGCGCACGGCCAGGATGCGGGTGACTTGCAAAGGGTGTCCTTGAAGGCAGTCGGAAGGCTGCAACTGTACCGGTGACGCCACTTTCGCGGGCGCTGAACACCTTGAAAACGCGGGGTTGCGACACAATCCGTTGCATGACACTGGCGCCATCTCCGCCCGATGGGGATTTTTCAACCCTTTTCAATTTCCTGCCCATCGGGGCCTACCGCAGCTCGCCCGAGGGGCAGATGCTGCGCGCCAACCAGGCGCTGGTGCGGTTCAACGGCTATGAGTCCGAGTCGGAACTGACGGATGCGGTGAACGACATCGCCAACGAGTGGTACATCGACCCGGTGCGCCGCGCGGAGTTCAGGATGCAGCTTGAGCGCGATGGTTACGTGCGCGGTTTCGTCTCCGAAGTCCACCGCCACAAGACACGCGAACGTGTGTGGATCAGCGAGAACGCGCACGGCGTGCGCGATGCGTCGGGCGTGCTGCTGTACTACGAGGGCACGGTGGAGGACATCACTGATCGCATGCGTGACCAGAAGGCGCTGCGCGAGAGCGAGGAGCAGTTGCGTCTGATCACCTCTCAGATGCCGGGTGCCGTGTTCTCGGTGTTTGTGCGCCACGACGGCGAGCGCGAGTACCGTTTTCTCAGCGCCGGCATCCGCGAGCTCTATGGCTTCGAGGCGGAGGATCTGATGCGCAATCCGGCGCTGCTCGCGCGGTACTTTCATCCGGAAGACCGCGTCATGCTGGAGCGGGACCGCCAGGCCATCATGTCCGGTGCGGTCAGCCTGGACACCGAGTTCCGCGTCGTGCTGCCGGATGGACGCATCAAGTGGATTTGCAACCGGTCCAGCGCGGTGTCGGCTGACGAGCACGGTTTCCTGCGCGTGGGTGTGCTGTTCGACATCACCGACCGCAAGGAAGCCGAAGCCGCCCTGCACGCCAGCGAGACGCTCTGGAAACTGGCCCTGGAGAGCGCTGGCGATGGTGTGTGGGACTGGAACATCCGCACCGGCGAGGAGTTCTTTTCCACCAGCATCAAGGCCATGTTTGGTTATGCCGACGACGACCTCGCCAATCTTTCCGCCGAGCTCGACGCGCGCACCCATCCCGATGACCGGGCACAGATGGAACTGGACCGCAGGGCGCACTTCGAGGGGCGCACACCGATGTACCGCAACGAGCACCGCATCCGTTGCAAGGACGGACGCTGGAAGTGGGTGCTCTCGCGCGGGGTCGTGATCGCGCGCGACGTCAACGGGTTGCCGCTGCGCATGGTTGGTACCCACACCGACATCACCGAGCTCAAGGAGGCCGAGTCCCAGCAGCGTGCGCTCGAAGCGCAGCTGCGCGAGTCACAGAAGATGGAGGCCATCGGCACGCTGGCCGGGGGCGTGGCGCACGATTTCAACAACCTGCTCGCGGCCATCCTGGGCAACCTGGTGCTCGCGCGCGAGGACGTGGGCGAAGACCACCCGGCACAGGAAAGCCTGGCCGAAATCAGCCGTGCCGCGATCCGCGCACGCCAGCTGGTGCAGCAGATCCTGACCTTCAGCCGCCGCCAGACCCAGGAGATGCAGCGCCAGCCGCTCAAGCCACTGGTGGAAGAAGCCCTGGGTCTGATGCGCTCGTTGCTGCCCGCCGGTCTCAAGCTGGTCACGCGCCTGCCGTCGTCGGGCCTGCAGGTGCTGGCCGACGCCACCCAGATGCAGCAGGTGCTGATGAACCTGTGCACCAACGCCTGGCAGTCCATGGAAGGCGGCTCGGGTGACATCACCGTGGCGCTGCGCGAGGTGCGGCTGGATGCCTCGCAGGCCCTGCAGCTCGGTGGCCTGGCCAGCGGTGCCTACGCCTGCCTGAGCGTGGCCGACAACGGCCACGGCATGGACATCGAGACGCAGCGCCGCATCTTTGAGCCGTTCTTCACCACCAAGGCACCCGGTGCCGGCACCGGTCTCGGTCTGGCGGTGGTGCACGGCATCGTCAAGGCGCACCGGGGGGCGATCAGCGTGCACTCCCAGCCCGGTGAAGGCACGCGCTTCGATGTGTACCTGCCCCTGGCCGCTGCGACCGATGCTGGCGACCGCTCTGCGCTGGCGGTGACCGCGGCACCGGTGCCGAACGCCAGCGCCATCTCGGGAAAACATGTGGTTTACATCGACGACTACGAAGCGCTGGTGTTTCTGGTCGGTCGCCTGCTGCGCAAGCACGGGCATCAGGCCACCACGTTCGAATCGGGAGAAGCGGCGCTGGCCTGGATGCAGGCGAATCCCGCTGTGCACGTCGATCTGGTCGTGAGCGACCAGAACATGCCGGGCCTGTCGGGGGTGGAAACGGCCATCGAGATCCGGCGCCTGCGCCCTGCGCTCAAGGTCGCCATCATTTCAGGTCACGTGAACGACCGGTTGCTGACTGACGCCAGCGCGGCCGGTGTGAGTGACGTGATGGGGAAACAGGACAGCATGGACGCACTGGGCGAGGCCATTCGCGACCTGCTGGAGCGCAATGCTTGAAACCCTGCCCGGGCGATCAGCCGCTCAGCGCGGCACTTCGATGTTGACCTGACGCAGCCCGTCAGGCGGCGCGGGAAAGTCGCGCAGGGCGGCATCCAGCATCGCCAGCCACAGGGCGTTGGAGCTGTTCCAGCGGCCGTCGTGCGCGGCGCGGGTCTCGTACACCACCCGCCCGCTGCCCGCATGGCGGATCACCAGCGAAACCTCGCGTTGGTAGTAGGGCGTGTCCATGCGCAGGAAGAGCGGTGCGTAGATGATCTGGCCCGAACCGGTCACCACGTAGTCGCGTCCCGGAAAGCCGAAACCCGGGCCGAAGCCGCCACCCCAGTACCCGTCATAGGGGCTCTCCCAAGGCGCACGGGGCAGGCGCAGCGTGGCCGCGCTGACTTCCACTGTCCACGGCGCCGTGGTCACGCCCGCGGTGGCTGGCGTCCAGCCCACTTTCGCGAGCGACAGGGTGGCGAGCCTTTCCAGTTCGTTCTGCCCGTCACCGCTGCGCTTGTCTTGCTGCGATGGCAAGCGGTCGAACCGGAACACCTGAGGCGCCTGGGGAATGACCACGGGTGTGGAGGCACCCGACGGCGTGGGCCGGTCGGCCCAGCGCGCGTAGCTCTGCACCTGGTTGTCCACCAGGAACACGCTGGCGCAACCGCTGAGCGCGAGCAGGGCGAGCGCTGCAGTGCCGATCTTGAGCAGGCCGACCCAGGGGCGGGCGGAAGATGGGGTCTTCATGAAGCCTCCTTGGTGGATGGCGATCGCTGGTCCAGGGGTCTCAGTGCGCCGCGGAAATCGATATGACTGCGCGCGCAGCGTTTGCGTTCCCCTCGACGCCGCTTTCTTCAGGCCATGCTGGCGCCACCACGGGCAGCGGCTCGTCGTCGAAGGCCTTGTCGCCGTCCTCAAAGGCCTCGCCCGTGGCGTGAATGGTTTCAAACGGAAACAGCGAGCGATCCATCAGGTGGCTGGGCACGATGTTCTGCAACGCCGTGAACATGTTCTCCACGCGGCCCGGGAAACGCTTCTCCCAGTCCTTGAGCATCAGGCCAACCTGCTTGCGTTGCAGGTTTTCCTGGCTGCCGCACAAGGTGCACGGAATGATGGGGAACTGCCGCACCTCGGCCCAGCGGGTGAGGTCCTTCTCGGCCACGTAGGCCATGGGTCTGATCACCACGTGCTGCCCGTCGTCGCTCACCAGCTTGGGTGGCATGCCCTTGAGCTTGGCGCCGAAGAACATGTTGAGCAGCAGTGTTTGCAGGATGTCGTCGCGGTGGTGGCCCAGCGCAATCTTGGTTGCACCCAGCTCGCTGGCCACACGGTAGAGGATGCCGCGGCGCAGGCGCGAGCACAGGCTGCACATGGTCTTGCCTTCGGGGATCACGCGCTTGACGATGGAGTAGGTGTCCTGGTTCTCGATGTGGAACTTCACACCCAGTTTGGTGAGGTACGCGGGCAGGATGTCGGCCGGAAAGCCGGGCTGCTTCTGGTCGAGGTTGACCACGATCATCTCGAAGCCGATGGGCGCGCGCGCCTGCAGTTTCTGCAGGATGTCGAGCATGGCGTAGCTGTCCTTGCCGCCCGAGAGGCAGACCATCACGCGGTCGCCTTCCTCGATCATGTTGTAGTCCACGATCGCGCGGCCGACCTCGCGGCACAGGCGTTTTTC
>NZ_JADMJO010000018.1 GCF_018780385.1 Hydrogenophaga sp.
CAGCTCAGCCCATCGCTTGGCCTTTGCGTCAATCTGAATAAATCAGGTCCGACTCGTTCATTGAAACCCAGGGTGTTGCACTTCAGATTTGAATAAGCCCCGTTTTTTACGGCTTTTTCAGAACCTGTATGAATAGGCCAGACCGATGCTGTCTTGGGCATGCTCTGCCCTTATCGGCGCGGATGTATTGGGCAAACTGGCGTTAGTCATCTTCTTCTTGAAGGAATGGGTCCAGGCAAAATCCAGCTTGCTTGCCGGCGAGAACTGATAAGAAAACCCCGCCGAGCCGAACGTCGTCGTAATGCCAGGCATGACCGCCAGCATGGTCTCGGAACGCAGCGCCTGGGTCGTGAAACGGGCGCCACCTCGCAGCGTCCACTTGCCGGTTTGGTAAGCGGCTCCGAGCGACAGGGCAGTCTGATCCTTGAAATTTAACGGCAACAATATGTCGATATTGGCGCCGCTATCCGCCACAAACCCGACATTGATGTTCTTCATGGCGTCCTTCCAGAAGATCCGGGAGACGTCGGCAGCAATCATCCATTTCTCATTCAACCGGTGGCTTATGCCAAGATTCAATTGCGCCGGCGTTTGAAAGTCACGCACGCTGATCATGCCTTTGAGCGGAACCTGTCCGGCCACGGCGTCGATCGCAGTCAGGGTGGCATCACCTTTCATGTCACCTATGCGGCTCTTCATGGAATACGCAGCACCCAGAACCGTCTCTTTGGAGGCCTTGTAGGTCAGCCCCAAGCGCCCGCCAATACCCCAAGCATCAGCACCACTTGCCACGGGCTGGTTCTTGGTAAAGCTTAAATGCGCACCGCGCAAGTCAGGCAAGCCCCCGAGCACGGGCACAAGGCTACCGCTCGCGCGGCCCGATCCGATCAGCGAACCAACCTGATCCGCGCCAAGCAGCATCTCGAGGTTCATGGCCTGCCACATCACATCGAGACTTGCACCCACGGTCAGCTTGTCATTGACTTCGTAGCTCGCCGCAAAGGGAATGTTCAAGGTCAGCAGGCGACTCGAGTTCTCGAGCCCGGTAGCCAGGCCACCGGTGGCGCGGGAAAGAAAACTGCTGTTTCCATATTCTGTTCCAACCCCACCTTGCGGAAAGAGACCGACGCCAAGCGCCAAGGAGCCGCTGCGATGGGTATATGCCAATTGGGGGGCGGCATAGGGGCCGCGGTTGTTGGAGTGAGTCTTGGAGCGGGCAACCTCCCCTGTCTCTGGGTTCCTGATTAAAAGGTCAGCAAAAATGATATCCATGCCGAGATGGAACTCCGACCCTTGGGGCATCAGCGACAGTGTCGCCGGATTGGTCATCATGCCGGCAGCACCCACGTCGAACGCGGTGGCAGCACCGCCCATCGCCGCCGACACCGGGCCATGCCCAACGAACCGAAAAACGTCGCTGACCGCCAGTGCCGACTGAGATGTGATTGCCAATACACCCACAGTGATCGGGCCAATAAATCCATGTTTCATTTTGTCTCCTTAAAAATAATTAACTCTTTAACGAACAAGCATCTCTATTGGCCCGCCCATGGCCATCCATAGAACGGGCAAGGCTTGCACCTTAGGCCTGTCGCAGGAAATCAATCACCAAGCGGTTGAATTCATCGGCATGCTCCCACTGCGCCCAGTGGCCGCACTTGGAGAACACATGCAAACGCGCGTCATCAATGTTCCAGACCAGCTTCAAGCCGTGGTCCAGCGGAACGAAGCGGTCATCGCGCCCCCAAGTAATGAATGTCTTGGCCTTGATTTCTCCAAGCCTGGCAGACACATCCCAGCTTGAAATCGGTGCCTTTTGCGCGCTGATGAGGAAGTTCTTCAGGTGCTCCGGGTGGCGCTGAATGGCTTCCCAGCGGCCCTGCAGCAACTCTTCGGTGATGAGGGACTGGTCGTACAAAAACACCTGAATCATCTGTTTCAGGGTTTCATAGGATGGCTCGGCGTACAGTTTGAACAGCAGCTTGATGCCTTCCATCGGCATCGGCGCGAACATGCTGGGGCCAAGGCCGCCAGGTCCCATGAGGATCAGTTTGCCGATGCGCTTAGGGTATTCGATAGCGAAGTTCAGCGCCGTGGCGCCCCCCATCGAGTTGCCGATCAGGTGCGCCTGGTCGATGCCCAGTGCATCCATCAGCCCTTTGACGGCACGGGCGTTGACCAGGCCGCGCTGCTCGTCCATCACCACCGCGTCCGACTTGTTGAAGCCGGGCGAGTCCTTCAGGATCACCCGGTAGCCGGCGTCGACAAAGGGGCCGATGTTGCGGTAGTAGTTGCTCCAGCCGCCAGCGCCGGGGCCCCCGCCATGCAGCATGATGACGGTTTCGCCGTTACCCGCTTCGTTGTAGTGAATCTTGAAATCGGAAAAACCTTTTTCATTGATTTTCACGAACTTGCTGGTGGAACTTTCGGTGAGTGCTGTCATTTTTTATCCTTTAAGTGAATGGAGTGAAAACCAGTCAGGTGGCGCGCTTCATGCCGCGCCGGGTTTGAATTCATGCGACGGTCAAGGTCAGCCCACGTTCACGCGCCATGGTCATGGCGGTGTCTTCGATCATGTCTTCCTGCCCGCCGACCATGCCGCGCCGTCCCAGTTCGACCAGGATGTCGCGCGCCGGCACGCCGTACTTCGCACTGGCGCGTTTGGCAAACAGCAGGAAGCTCGAATAGACCCCGGCATAGCCCAGCGTGAGCGAGTCGCGGTCGATGCGGATGATGTGGTCCATGATCGGCACCACCAGGTCTTCGGCCACGTCCTGTATCTTGAACACATCGACCCCGGTCTCGATCCCCATGCGCGCGCACACGGCGATGAACACCTCCATCGGTGTGTTGCCGGCACCGGCGCCCAGGCCAGCGGCGGCGGCATCGATGCGGGTGGCTCCGGCTTCAATCGCGGCGATCGAGTTGGCAACGCCCATGGCCAGGTTATGGTGGCCGTGAAAGCCCAGTTCGGTCTCGGGCTTGAGCGCGGCGCGCACGGCACTCAGGCGCGCTTTCACGTCGTCGGGCAGCATGTAGCCGGCCGAGTCGGTGACGTAGATGCAGTTGGCGCCGTAGCCTTGCATCAAGAGTGCCTGGCTGACCAGTTTTTCCGGGCTGGCCATGTGCGCCATCATCAAGAAGCCCACGGTGTCCAGACCCAGCTTGCGCGATTGGGTGATGTGCTGCTCCGACACGTCGGCTTCGGTGCAGTGGGTGGCGACGCGGATGGTGGCCACGCCCAGGTCTTTGGCCATCAGGAGGTGCTCGACGGTGCCGATGCCGGGGATCAGCAGTGCGCTGACCTTGGCCTGCTTCATCAGCGGAATCACGGCGCCCAGGTATTCCTCGTCGCTGTGCGCCGGAAAGCCGTAGTTGACGGAGCTGCCGCCCAGGCCGTCGCCGTGGGTGACTTCGATCAGCGGCACGCCGGCGGCGTCCAGGCCGCAGGCAATGCTCTTCATTTGCTCCAGCGTCATCAGGTGGCGCTTGGGGTGCATGCCGTCACGCAGCGTCATGTCGTGAACGCTGACTTTTTTGCCTTGTAGCTTCATGGTGGTTCTCTTGAGTGGTTCAGGCGTGGACGGGCTTGAGCGTGAGCCGACCGGCGATGATTTCTTCGGCAAACATCTCGGCGGTGCGGGCCGCAGCGGCGGTCATGATGTCGAGGTTGCCGGCGTACTTGGGCAGGTAGTCGCCCAGGCCTTCGACTTCGAGGTAGACCGAGACGCGCTTGCCGTCGAACACCGGGCCGTTGACCAGCTTGTAGCCGGGCACGTACTTCTGCACCTCTTTGATCATGGCGTGGATGGACTCGGTGATCTTTGGCTGGTCGGGTTCGCTCTCCAGCAGGCAGTGCACGGTGTCGCGCATGATCAGCGGCGGCTCGGCCGGGTTGAGGATGATGATGGCCTTGCCCTTTTTGGCGCCACCCACCTTTTCCACAGCGCCGGCGGTGGTGCGGGTAAATTCGTCGATGTTCTTGCGGGTGCCCGGGCCGGCGGACTTGCTCGACACCGTGGCCACAATTTCGCCGTAGGCCACCGGCTGCACGCGGCTGACGGCCGCGACCATGGGGATGGTGGCCTGGCCGCCGCAGGTGACCATGTTGACGTTCATCTCGCCTTTGCCGACATGTTCCTTGAGGTTGACCGGCGGCACGCAGAACGGGCCGATTGCCGCGGGCGTGAGGTCGATCATGAGGGCACCTTCGGCGTTGACCTTGCGCGAGTTCTCGGCGTGCACGTAGGCGCTGGTGGCGTCGAAGACGATCTGCACGACGTCGGCCTGCATGTGGGGAATCAGACCGTCAACACCGTCAGCGGTGGTCTTGATGCCCATCTCGCGGGCGCGCTTCAAGCCGTCGGATTCCGGGTCGATGCCGACCATCCAGACCGGCTCCAATACCGCGCTGCGCTGCAGCTTGGCCAGCAGATCGGTGCCGATGTTGCCGGGGCCGATCAGGGCGCATTTGATTTTTTTTGTCATGTGCTGAATGTCCGGAAAAGTCAGTGAAAACGCACCGAGCAGTCGCCGATGCCGCCGATGCTGATGCGGAAGTGGTCGCCGGCCTGGGCCGGGAACATGGCGGCCAGCGCGCCGGAGAGAATCACCTCGCCGGCCTTCAGACCGATGCCCAGGCGGCCCAGGGTGTTGGCCAGCCAGGCCACGGCATTGACCGGCGAACCCAGCGCGGCGGCGCCGGCGCCGGTGGCAATGATCTCGCCGTTTTTCTCCAGCACCATGCCGCAGGTCTTCAGATCGATCTTGCGCGGGTCGACGGCGGTGCTGCCGAGCACGAACATGCCGCAGGAGGCGTTGTCGGCCACGGTGTCCTGGATCTTGATTTTCCAGTCGCGGATGCGCGAGTCAACGATCTCGAAGCAGGGCATGACAAAGTCGGTGGCAGCCAGCACGTCGGCGTTGGTGACGCCGGGGCCCATGAGGTCCTTTTTCAGGACAAAGGCGATTTCCCCTTCGGCCTTGGGTTGGATCAGGGAGGACATGGCGATGCTGCCGCCGTCGCTGACGATCATGCCGTCCAGCATGTAGCCGAAGTCGGGCTGGTAGACGCCCAGCATGTTCATTACGGCCGCGCTGGTGACGCCGATTTTCTTGCCGACAACGCGCTCGCCGGCCTGCAGGCGGCGCGAGATCATGCGCTGCTGGATGTGGTAGGCGTGCTCGATGGTGATGTCGGGATGGCGGCTGGTCAGCGGCTCGACCACGGTGCGCGCGCACAGGGCGCTGTAGAGCTCGTCGCCCAGGGTTTCGATCAGTTCAGGGGTCATGTCGGTTCGGATTTTCCAGAAATAGTTGGCGCATGTTTTGGGCGGCAGTGCGCCGAGCGGGCCGCTTCAGCGGCCTTGGGAGCCTGTTCAGCCCTTGATCAAGCCTTCGGCTCGCAGTGCTGCCTGCACCGTTTCGCGGCCTCCGACTCGGCCCATGAAGGCCTGCAGCGCGGGCCAGGGCGAAAGATCAAGGTTGACATAGGCGCCCCAACCGAGCACGACCAACAGATAGATGTCAGCCACGCTCAATTGATCGCCCAGCAGATAAGGCGCACGCTCGAGTTGCCGCGCCACTTGCCCCAGCCGGGCGTTCAGGGTCTGCCGCACCGCGTTTTTCCAGTCCTCGCTGGCGGCAGGGTTGAACAGCGGGCTGAAGCTCTTGTGCAGTTCGGTCGAGATGAAGTTCAACCATTGCTGCAAGTGGTAGCGCTCAAAGCTGCCGTTGGCCGGCGCCAGTAGCTTGCCGGGCACCTGATCGGCCACGTATTGCAGGATGGCGGGGCCTTCGGCCAGCATGCGGCCGTCGTCAAGCTGCAGACAAGGCACGTAGCCGAACGGGTTGATTTCAAGGTAGTCCTGCCCGGAGGCAGTCTTCTTGCTCGCCAGATCGACCTGTACCAACTCGAAGTTCAGGCCCGCCTCGCGCAACGCAATGTGCGGTGACAGGGAGCAGGCGCCAGGACTGTAGTAAAGCTTCATGCAGGGACTCCCATGATGTTCAGGTTGCTGTTCATGTTTTGTTGCGCACCGACTTGTGGCCCCACATGCTCGGACTGTCGTGCCGTGCCACCACCCAGGAGCGGTCCACGGTGCGGGCGCCCCAGCCGTACTCGACCTCGACTCCGGACGGGGTCGCTGCATAGAACGACACCATATGGTCGTTGGTGTGGCACCCCAGCGTGGAGGTGATCAAGCCGTCAGCGTCAACCCGGTCAAACGCAAAACCGACGTCATTGAGCGACGAGACTTCGAGCATGAAGTGGTGAATGCGCTTGGGCAGCGGAAAAGCTGCGATCGCGAGAGTGTGGTGGCGTTCGTTACAGTGCAGAAAATACGCCGGAACCGTCACGTCCGGTCCCATTTTCATGTCGATGACGTCCGACAACTGGAAGCCGAGCACCTGCGTATAAAACGCCAGCGCCTTGTCCGAATCCGGAACGCAGCGCACGAAATGACCCAGCCCTTGCTCCCCGGTCAAGAAACCCGACACCGCTGCAGCGGGCATGAACGGCTTTTCGAACACCTCGCTGGCGCCGTAATAAATCTCCAAGGGCAGGCCAAAAGGATCGGCAAACGAGATCAATCCCATGACACCGCGGCGCTTGGCCATCGAGGCATCTCCCGAGGTGACTGCGATACCGGCCTGTTTGAGTTTTTCGGTCATCTGGGCCAGCCCAGCCGCATCGGCCACCTCGTAGCCCGCGTAGGCCAAATCGTCAACTTCGCCCGGCTGAACGGCAATCCGCCAGGCTCTCGAATCGATGCGGAACAGGCTGCCGTCATCGGTGGCACCCGCTTCCATCAGGCCCAGTTTTTGCGTTAGAAACGAACGCCAAGCGGACACATCCTTGACAGCAAATCCCATGTACCCCAAGCTTTTGATACTCATCTCTGTCTCCTTCGTCGAAGTTCAATGACTGATATTCAGTTTTTCGAGCAAGTCCGCGCCCCCGGCTGCCGAGAAGAATCCACGGACGCCCATGCCGCCGTCGTAGTTCAGCAAGGCACCGGTCGCGGGTGCCACATCGCCTCGTGTGGCAAAAAACACATAAGCACCGGTGTACTCCTCGGTCTCAGGCATGCGACCAATCGGCAGCACGGACTTCAGCATGTCGGCCAGCGGCACGGTCGAAATCGATTGCCCGCTCATTCCCAGCGAGGAAGGGCCTCTGAGATCCGTATTCATGCCGCCTGGAGCCACACCGTTGACGCGCACGTATGGCGCCAGTTCGAACGCCAGCTCGCGCACCAGGCCCACGACTGCGTGCTTGGCTGCGGTGTAAAGGGGGCCTCCGCCATTGGGATAGAAACCCGCATTCGAGATCGTGAAGATCACGCTGCCACGGCTAGCGACCAAGGCTGGCAGGCAAGCCTTGACAGCGTGGATATAGCCTTTGACATTAATGTGAAAGACCTCGTCGAACGCGGCATCGATGCTGTCTTCGGGAAGATCGATCAGTGCCGTCGAGTAGTCCCAAATGCCTGCGTTGGGGATCAGGGTGTCGATTTTTCCGAACTTGGCCACGCAGCGCTCGGCGGCCTGTTTCTGGTCTCGCAGTGAGCGCACGTCGCCGACGATGCCCACCACGTTGTCGCCATGATCGGATTCCAGCTGTTTGATACGATCCGCCGACTTGTCGAGCACTGCCACGTTGGCGCCTTCGGCCACGAACCGGTCCACCAAGGCGCGCCCCAGCCCGGCAGCGCCCCCTGTAATCAACACCACTTCACCTGTCAGTTTCATTTTCAATCTCCTTGTCGTTAAGTTAAGGCAAATCGCCGGTCGAGCTCATCACTGCGGTTTGGCTTTCAGCAAATCCCGCAGGTTCAAGCCGGCGTCCTGCAACTGCCCGGCGGAAACTGGAACCCGTGCGCCGACCAGACGGGTCGCCACGGAAAATTCTTTCGCAGCGTTGATCGCCGTCGCGGCCTCAACGCAGCCATCAAACAACCTGAACAACACCAGCGGCTGGCCGGTCTGCGCCTCGCCGCGCAAGACGATTTCTCCTGGTCCTTCGGCATTGCCAATCATCTGGATGCGGTGGCCCGCAATCTCCGTCCACGAGGTCGGCACCTGTAGCGCCGGCACGGGCTTGCCCAACATGGCGCTGGCGGCGGCTTCGGCTTGCGCCTGGCTGTTCAGATAGGTTTCCAGCGAGCGCTGGCCGCCGCCCCGCAGCGGCCAAGCGGCCACGTCACCGGCGGCGAACACCCTCGGACACGAGCTTGCGCCCGTGGCGTCAACCAGAACGCCGCGCGCGCAGGCGATGCCAGCCGCCCGGGCCAGCTCGTCTGCCGGATCGGCGCCAATGCTGACCAGCACCAGGTCGGCCGCCACCTTGCGGCCATCGGTGCAGACGACGGCACGCACACGCTCTTCGCCTTCGAAACACGAGGCCTGCGCGTTGCGCTCAACCTGGACGCCCAGGCGTTCCAGTTCAGCCCGGCACCACGCCCCTGTTTGGTGGCCCAGCACGCGCAGCAGCAACTCGTCGCCGGCTTCCAGAATCGTGACATTGACGCTAGCCTTGCGGGCGGTGGTCGCCACCTCGCAACCGATCAGGCCGCCGCCGACGATGACAAGCGACTGGCCCGGTTGCAGCGCCTGCCGCAGTGCCAAGCTGTCGGCGCGGTCGCGCAAGGTATGGATACCTTCCAATTCGCAACCCGAAATCGCCACGCGCCGGGCGCGCGCGCCGGTGGCCAGCAGCAGCCGGTCGTAAGCCAGCGGGGCGCCCGATTCGAACTGAATCTGGCGACTGGCCACATCCAGGCAACTCACCCGCCGTCCGAGCTGGACATCCACATGGGCCGATGCGTACCAGGATGTGTCCATGATCGCGGGCGGCTCGGGCGGTTCGCCCATCAGCACCGCCTTGGACAGGGTGGTCCGGTCATAGGCCTGCCGCGACTCGTCCCCGATCAGGTGGAGGCGCCCGGCATACCCCTGGGCGCGCAGTGCGTGCGCAGCCATCGCCCCGGTCAAGCCGGCGCCGATGATGGCGATGGTTTCTATTGTTTCGATCATGGCGCCAGATACCCAGCATCGAAGTCGACAAACACTTCATTGCCTTCGACGCGGATCGGGAATACTTTCAATGCCTGACAGGGCGGCGGGGATTTGATCTTGCCCGTGCGCACACAGAACTTTCCCATATGCAACGAGCATTCCACGACGTCGCCATCCAGATAACCGCCCTCAGACAGGGACCAGTCGCCGTGGGTGCAGCGGTCTTGTGTGGCGAACAGCTCGCCATCCACATTGAAAATCGCAACGAAGGTGTCTCCACTTTCGACCTTCAGGGCTTCGCCTTCAGGTACATCGCTTCGCTCACAAACTCGGGTAAATTTCATATCGCTTCTTGTCACTGGTTCGAAAGATTCAAATCGCCTTGGGCGAACAGTCACTGGCCAGCAGGCGCTTCGTCGGCTGTTGGTGGGGAGCTGGTGAGTGATTCAATCTCCTCAGCGATTCGACGCCACGGCACTCCAGGCAAGTAGGCCCCAGCCAATCCACATCACATGGATCGCCAACGTGACAAGCCCGAACCACAAGGCCTCGTGACTCCACACGATGCTGTAAAAATCCCACAGGCTATCGACGACTTCAGTTGCAATGACCACGGGAATGACGGCCTCATAGCGAACCGGATCGAGTGCGCCCCACAAGGCGACCACCCCGATGGCGCCCAACTGAAGACCGACAACCGCCCAGGCGTCCTGCAGCACGGTGAAGATAGGCTCACCGACGCGCAGTTCGACGCCTGGGTACATCGTGCCGAACAAACCCAAGGTGCTAAAAGGAAGCGTCCCAATGAGGTTGATGATGTAAAAAAGGCCGATGCCGATTAAAAACGGACGCACTTTCGTCATGGCAGCTTCCTCGGTTCAGGCGGGTGCAGGTTGCTTGCTTAGAAGAAGATGCTCAGGTTGTTCGACAACAACGTACTCTGGTCCAGCAGGATGGTGCGCTTGGCGATCTTGAAGCCAAGACCGTTGTCGGCGCGGCGCAGCACATCCCGCCGCTCGCCCGCGAAGATGTCGACCTGGCGCTCCAAGCGATTGCGGTAGAGAATGAAGGCGGAACTCACTTCAAAGCTGTTGGGCTCAGCCGCCTCATTGATGAGGACATTGGAGACCAAGTGGCGCGTTCGGGACGGCGGGTTTTCCGCCCAGCCCAGTTCCGAGGTTACCTTGCGGATGCGACCGTACATGGTTTCATAGGTTTCGTCGAAATGAGCAAAATCTTGGTCGCCGGAATACTCAAGTTTGCTCTCCCGGAGCGTGCGGTTGGTGCGCAGCGGCATGAAGTAGCGGATGTCCTTTTCAAGCAGGGCAAACCATGCCTCGTAAGCCCGGTGGTCGAGCAACTGCGCTTCGCGGTAGTAAAACTGCTCAATCTCGTTCTGCAACTCGAGGCCAACGGCCTTGCTTTGCCATTCAAATGTTTTGAAAGAATGGGGGGATGGGTTTGTCATGACTGCTTATCTCCAAGTGAGTATCAGGGAGCGAAACCTCGTCGCGCTGTTGGCACAAGCACGTCCGCCCCATGATGAATTTTCATCCGATTGAACGACTTAACGATTGCGCCCTGATCAGGGTTTGAGCGTGGCCCAGTTTGGCTCCGACATCACGCGAGCCCAGTGGTGGTACATGCCCCGAGCCGCTTCTTCGGCGTAGACGTAGCCGACCTTGCCGGGAAAATCAGGATGTCCGGTCTTTGACCGACCCAGGCCCATCTGGGCATTGAGCGGCTGGCTCTTGGCCTTGTGACCGCGCAGCACTTTCTGAATCTCGACCCAGTTCTCGCCATCGTCCTGCTCAAACACACCCCCTGCAGAGAATGTACGAATGTTGTGCCGGCGGTATTCTTCCTTGATCTCTTCGGGTGCATCGACATCGACCAGAGTGAATGCCCATACCTCGATTTCGTTGGGGCCACGCGGGTGCCAGCTACGGATGGTGTTAATAGCGGGCAAGAATGAACAGGTGGGGAAGATATTCATGTGCTGGCCAAACATGCGTCGAACCGGCATGGTTTGACCCAGACGCTTTTCTGCAAGGTCAGCGGCCGGACCCTCAGTCCAGTACTGGGTGACCTTGGGACCCATCACGGCCATTAGCATGCCCGGCTCGTCAACAAACCATCCCGTTCCGTGCCCGCCCCAATTGGCCCGGAACTGATTCCCTTTGGTAGGGACTTGAGCATTCGACAAATCCATTTCTGGCGGCATGCCCGCCAAAATGCCGGACAGGTGCGACATCGTGCCGGCGTGGTACATGTCGCTACAGAACTGCTCGGCGGCAAACTTCCAGTTGCACGGAATGACCCACTTCTGTATGCCGCCAATGGCCTCGGTTCCCGCCGGTGTACGGTCCAGCATGACGTCCATATAGGGGCGCGCGTCACCGAGGTAGGTCTCCAGATCAGGCGCTTCCGCGTCCCAGTTAGCGAATACCAGGCCCTTATAGATGGCTACGCGCGCTTGCAGCGGACCCCAGTCGGCCTTGTCAAAGCCACAGTCGCTCTCCTTCTTGTCGCAAAACGCCTCTTTCTCAAAGGGCACGTTCACCAGATTGCCTGCAATGTCGTAGGCCCAGCCGTGGTAGCTGCAGGTGAACGCCTTGGCGTTACCGGCATCCGTGCGACAGATGCGCATGCCGCGATGCCGACACTGATTCAGGAAAACCTTGATGCTTTTGTCTTGCTGCCGCACCATGACGACCGGATCTTCGCCCATGTATGTGGTCAGGAAGTCCCCGGTTTTAGGAACGTGACTCTCATGCCCGAGCAACAACCAGGAGCGGCCAAAAACCCGCTCAAGCTCCAACTCGTAAAGACCCTGATCGGCATAGATGCGTGGGTCAAGCAGTCCTTTTTCCTGATCGACCAGAGCCCGGATCGCGTCGGGCGTCCAATTGCGCGTCCACTTCACTGGGGACTCCTGCGCTTCTTTGATTACTGAACTCATGACTTAATATCTCCGTTGAAATACCCTTGGCAGGGCGGAAAAAATACCTAGCTTTTCCATCACACCAAAAAAATACCTGTGATGTTGGCGTCACCGCAACAAACCGAATTGCCGAACCACCAAAATCGATGACTCAATATGGGCCCGCAACAACTGAGTACAGCGCTCGACATCACGCGCGAGTACGCTGTCACGAAGTGCCAAGTGCTCCTCATGCACGTTTCTGGCAGGCTGGTTGTGCATTGCCGTCAATCGGCGGTAGCGCTCCATTTGCAAATACAGGATGGACAGGAACCGCTGGGTCCAGGCGGATGAACAC
The DNA here is from genome assembly GCF_018780385.1 of Hydrogenophaga sp. GTDB lineage: Bacteria > Pseudomonadota > Gammaproteobacteria > Burkholderiales > Burkholderiaceae_C > Hydrogenophaga. The sequence goes on from NZ_JADMJO010000018.1 coordinate 12,303, forward strand.
GCTGAGATCAGGGCTTCGTGAAAGTCGCGGTTAGCTTGCTCCCACTGATTGAACAAGTGAACTGGATCGCGCATGGTGCGCTCGTCGAGGAGCGAGAGCCGGTGATACGAACTGACGACCCGCGCCTCCCATTCGGCGTCGCCATTCAGCACACTTTGGCGCAGCGCTTCGCACTCAAGCGCGATCCGCGTGGTTGCCAGATCACGCATGTCATCCAGAGACATGGGGGTCACATGAAATCCACGCTGGGCCTGCGTCTGCACCAGGTTATTGGCCACCAGCAGGGAAAGCGCCTCCCGCACGGTCCCGCCGCTCACCTCATAGCGCGACTTGAGATCTTCAATGGCGAGTCTGGAGCCAGCAGCGAGTCGCCCCTCCACGATGTCCGCCCGCAACCGCTGAAACGTCGCCTCAATCAGGCTTCGCACGCTTGCGCCAGGCGCTGGCGACGCATCCCCAAATGACTTGTCGCCCCCCATGGTCTGGCTGTTTGGAGTTCTCGCATTCATTGCATTTCTCACATGGTCATTACAGAAATTTCCCCACATTCCTGAACCGACTGACTCAGGATTCGGTAGCACGCGGCTCGTCATAATGTCGATATTATTATCGACATTCGACATATATGCCCAGTGAAAACCCTAGGTGTCTGCTCGGTCGCAGCGTTTTTTTTGACAGCTACGCGTGAAGGCGGTTGGTAGGTGCGGTTAGCGATCTGGCTGTGTCCGGCGCCAGCGCAGCGTGTGAGGCAGCCGTTGCAGGCGGCCCAGTTGGCCGCGCGCGGCTTCACCAGCCGTGCCGATGCGATTGAGTGTCCGCAAGGCCTCATCGCCACGCACGGTGGTACCGCGTCGCTGGGAGCTGCGGTGGCCACGCCGAACGGCGGCTGGCATCTGCGCCACAACCTGTTCAAGTTCCACGCCGCCTGTTATGGCACACATGCCGCCATTGAGGCCGCGAGCCACTTGCGCCTGCAACACGCACTGCGGGTTGATGACGTGTGCCGCGTGACGGTGCGTGCCAGTTCCGCCTGCGAGGGTGTATGCAACATCGCGGAGCCGCGCACCGGGCTGGAGGCCAAGTTCAGTCTCCGTCACACGGTGGCGATGGCGCTGGCCGGGGTCGACACCGCCGGATTGGACGCGTTCAGTGACGAAGCCGTATACGCGCCCGAGGTGGTGGCGCTGCGTGATCGGGTGCAGGTTTTGCTCGCACCTCAATGCCCGGACCTCACCCTCAGCGAGGTGGTGATCGAGACTCAGAGCGGCACAGTGCTGCGCCAACGCTACGACAGTGGGCGCCCAGCCAGCGACCTGCTGGAGCAGCAGCAGCGCCTGGAGGAAAAGTTTCGCCGGCTGGTCAAGTCTGTGCTCATACCTGACGAGTGCGACGAGCTGATAGACCTGGTGGCACGGCTCGACGAACTGACCGACCTCTCGCCGCTGGCAGGCATGCTGGCTCGCCAAGCGTGCTCTGATCGACACTAACAGCGTTTATTGGTGCGGGCAGGCTGGCGGGCAGAAAAAAAAGAGACGTGCAATACCCCTCATTGGTCGGCGTTTTTGCTCTCCGCGGAAGGGCTGCGCCCAATGCGGCAAAACAAGCGCTGCAACATGCTCCTGGTCTCCCCACGGGCCCGCTGCTGCGGATGGTGACCAACTCCAGGCAGCGCCGCCACTTCAAGCGGCATCAGACCGTGGCGAAACAAGGCAATCGCGCTGGGCCGCCAGCCATATTCATCGTCATTGCCGAACAACACGGAGACCGGACAACGCACTGCGGCAAGCTCGACGCTCATGTCCCATTGAAGTGCCTGCGGGCTGGCCCAGGGCTCGTACCAGCCCCAGAACATGGTGTCGGTGTTGTCGCCATGGTGGCGACGAAGTTTTTCGCGCAAGCCGTCTTGCTCAAACGCGCGCCGCGCGACGGCCATGGCATCCACCATGAACTGATCCACAGCCATGGTTGGCGAGCAGGCAAAAACGCCGCATACCAGCTCAGGATGCGCCGCCGCAGCCAGCACCGACATGGCTCCTCCATCACTGTGGCCGAACATCAACGCCTTGTGGATTCCAAAGTGGCGCAACACCTCGCCAAGCACCGGCCCAGCCTCTTCACGCCGGTAGCTGGGCTCGCGCCCACCCACCAGACTCTCGGATCGCCCATAACCATACCGGTCATAGGCCAGCACCGGCCAGCCGCTGGCTTCGGCCAACACCTGAGGCAGGTCTTTCCAGGTGGTGATGCAGTCCAGACCGCCATGCATCATCACGATGGTCGGCTGCCCGTTGCCCACATCACCCCAGGTGGTGGCGGCCAGCCGATGGCCTCCCGCAAACAGTTCGTGTTCCTTCATTTCGTTCTTTTTCATCATGTCAATCTGCCTCCGGGTTGGGCATTGCAGAGGATCCACACAGCCTACAGGTCGGCCTGTCCAGTCAGCAGTTGGCGCGCGACGGTGCGGCGCTGGATTTCGCCCGTACCGTCGGGTATGCGCATCACGCGGGCGAAGCGGTAGCCCTCTTCCAGGCGCAGTTCGTTGGTCAGGCCCATGCCGCCGTGGATCTGGATGCTGCGGTCCATCACGCGCCCCAGCATCTCGGTCGAAAATGCCTTGACCATACTGACCTGCGCGGTGGCGGCGTGGCCGCTGTCCAGGCGCCAGGCACAGTTCTGGATCATGGTCTTGGCAGCGTAGATGTCCATCGCGCTGTCGGCCAGCATGAGCTGGATGGCCTGGTGCTCGGCAATGGGCACGCCAAAGGTTTTTCGCACCTTGGCGTAGTCCACCGCCTGGTCCAGCGCCCAGCGGGCCAAGCCCAGGCAGGATGCAGCCATGCCCATGCGCCCGGCGTTGACGCCGTCCATGGCCACCGCCAAGCCGTGCCCGACGTCGCCGAGCCGGTGGTCGTCGCGCACACGCACGCCGTCGAGCACGATGACGCCGGTGTCGCCGCCTAGGTGACCCATGGTGTTGATGATGCGCGGCACTGAAAAACCTGACGCGCGCGTGTCGACGAAGAAACCGGTGACACCACCCTTGTGGCGCGCTGCGGCTTCGGGGTCGGTCAGCGCGAACACCATGGCGTAATCGGCGTAGGGCGAGTTGGTGATCCACTGCTTGGTGCCGGTGAGCACCCATTCGTCACCGTCGCGCACGGCGCGGGTTTGCATGCCGAATACATCGGAGCCCGCATCGGGCTCGCTCAGACCAAAACACAGGGTCTTGTCGCCGCTGGCGATGTCGTCGCGGTACTGCGCGAAGATGTCCGGCTTCAGATGCCGCAGCACAGGCGACAGACCGTTGGTGAAGGGCGAGGGCAGCACCACCGTCTGCACCAGCGGCTGGGCCGGACCCACGCAGTGGTTGAGGCTCTCCTGCACATGGGCCATGACCTGCGCGCCCTGCCCGCCACCACCCAGTTTTTCGTCGCCGAACAAGGTGTAGAAGCCCAGTTCCGCGGAGCGCTTGCGCACCTGCTGGCGCAGCGCCAGCGCCTCGGGCACATAACGGCCGCTGGCGTCGAACAAAGTGCGTTCGCTGCCCAGCAGATCGTGGTGGCGCTGCTGCAGTGGCAGCACTTCGCGCTCCACGAAGCGCAGCACTGCCTCGGCAATCGCCACGGTATCGGGATCGATGGTGAAGTCCATATGGGAAACCTCGGCGCTACAACAGCCGGAACTTCGGCAGCGTGACCTCGTCGGTCACGTCGTCGTACTGCACCGTCACACGCTGGCCGATGCGCACCGCCTCCACATCGTCGGTGACGATGTTGGTCATCATGCGCGCGCCCTCGTCGAGGTCGATCACCGCCACCACGTAGGGGGTGTCGGCCTTGAAGGCCGGACCGGCCGGCCGGCGCGCGATGGTGTAGCTGTAAATGGTGCCGGTGCCGCGCGCATCGACCCATTCGACGGCGTCGGAATGGCAGTGCGGGCACAGGACGCGCGGATAGAAATGGTGCTTGCCACAGTCATGGCAGCGCTTGAGTGTCAGGCGATGTTGTTTCAGGGCGTCCCAATAGGAGCGGCTCTCGCCATCGATGACGGGCAGGGGTTTGTCGTACATGGTGTTCACCGGGTGGAGAGAATGCAAGTGGCACCGCTGGAGAGCGTGCCGCCGGTGCCGTGGACCAGCGCGGTCACGGCGTCCTGGATCTGGCGCGGGCCGCATTCACCGCGCAACTGGCGCACCGCCTCGATCAGCAGGAAGATGCCGTACATGCCGGGGTGTGCGTAAGACAGACCGCCGCCGTTGGTGTTAAGCGGGAATACACCGCCCGGCGCGGTGCGCTGGTTGGCGACAAAGGCTCCACCCTCGCCACGCTTGCAAAAGCCCAGCGCTTCGAGCGTCAGCAGCACGGTGATGGTGAACGAGTCATAGACCTCAACCACGTCAATGGCGTCATGCCGGATGCCCGCCATGGCAAAGGCGTCCCGACCGGCCACTTCGGCGGCCGTCAGGCGCGCTAGGTCGGGCATGGCGGCGATGGTCCAGTGGGTGTGTGATTCGCCGTAACCGCGCACGAACACCGGCTTGCGACCGAGCGCCTTGGCGTGCTCGGCGGTGGTCATGACCAACGCGCCACCACCGTCGGTGACCAGACAGATATCGAGCAGGTGCAGCGGGTCGGAGATCATCGTGCTCTGGAGCACATCCTCGATCGACAGCGGCTCGCGCATGGTGGCCGCCGGATTGAGCGCCGCCCACTTGCGCGTGGCCACCGCGATCTCGGCCAGGTTCTCGGAGGTGGTGCCATATTCGTGCATGTGGCGCTTGGCCGCCATCGCATAGCCGCCCACCGGCGTGGGCATGCCCCAAGGCGTCTCGTACTGCATGGTCAGCACCGCCGGGCGCCCGGCGAGGTTGCGGCTCATCTCGCTCTTCTGCAGGCTACCGTAAGTGATCAGCGCCACCTCGCAGCGGCCAGCCTCGATGGCGGTGGCGGCATGCGCCACATGCGCCTCGAAGGCCGAGCCGCCGATGTTGGTGCCGTCGACGAAGCGCGGCGTAATCCCCAGGTACTCCGACAGCGTCACGGTCGGCAACTGGCCCGGACCGGGCACCCCCCACATACCGGCGGTCAGCAACCCATCGACTTCGTGCATGGCGATGCCGGCGTCCTTCAAGGCGTCGCGGGCGACCAGCGCCTGGGCCTGCAGGACCGACATGGGCGCAAGGACCTTGCCGTCCTTCAGTGGCAGGTCGGCAACGCCGACGATCACAGCTTCTCGTTTTGTCATAGTTGGAAGTTTCCTAGTGTTGAATATCCCGGTCCACCCGGTCTGTACTGTTGATCCGGCCCTTTGACGTCGCGAGTCGTAGACGGGCTGCCACAGGCAAACGACTCACGAAAGTTCAAAATTCATGGAGCCGGAGCAGCAGGCAAAAAAGTAATGGTTTCAGTGAAGTCGGCAATGGTCTCGCCACGCTGATTGATCACCAAATGTTGCAACTCCATCAGGGTGTAGCCGCGCGAGGTCGTGGGGAGCAACCGGGCCTCCCCTTCGACATGAATGGTGTCGCCCGGAAACAGCGCACCGCGCAGGCGCGCCTGTACGCCGGTCATACCGCCGAACGGGCCGACTTCGTGGCCTTTGAGCGTGCCCTTGATGATGCCCGCCACGTAAGTCGCCAGCAGCCCCATGCCTAGCGAGATGACCATCGGGCCGGGCGCAAAGCGGCTGCGATGCGATCCGGTCATGTTCTCCCGGATGTACTCCATGTCGATGAAAAATGGTTCATGCAAGCCGACCACATTGACGAAGGTGACGATGTCGGTTTCGCTGATGGTGCGCCGGTGCGTCTTGAAATGATGCGACTTGGCACTGTCGGTCAGCTTGGTCATTTTGAAGTCCGGTGATGGATGGGGGGTGGTGATGGATGAAAGTGGTCCTCTGCGGGCAATCCCTCGATCGGCCTGTCCCGCTGTTTTGACAAAGTCGGGTTTTTATGTCTCCAGCGCCGGAGAACAGCGGATGAACCCAGCACCCTTGACTGGCGGTCCACTTCAGGGCCAGATCGCCCTCGTCACCGGTGCCACGGCCTTCATCGGTCGTGCCATAGCGCTGGAGTTGGCGCGGCGCGGCGCGCACGTGATCGTCAACGGCCGCAATCCCGAAGCCGGGCAGGCGGTGATCAACGAGATCGCTGCGAACGGCTACAGCGCCACGTTTGAACAAGCCGACCTGACCAATAGCGATGCGGTTCATGCCATGGTGGATCGAGTTGCCGAGCGCCACGGTCGCCTTGACATCCTGGTGGCCAGCGGCGCAGATGCCAGTGCCGACTTGCCGTTCTTTCGCCTTTTCAAGGAAATGCGCGACGGCGGCTTCGACAACTACATCCGCGCCCACTGGCTCACCCGCGTGTATGCGATCCAGGCGGCCGCCCGCGTCATGGCACTGCACGGTCGCGGCAAGATCGTCGCGGTGGGTACCGCCGCGGGCCGCGTGGCCACGGTCGGCGAATCTTTCATTGGCGGTGCCACAGGCGGCATGATGCAAATGTGCCGCGTGCTGGCACGTGAACAGGGGCGCGACGGCATTCGCGTCAACGCGGTGGCGATGAGCTACATCTGGGATGCCGAGCCGCGCTGGGGTCCGGGCTCGCCAGCGCTCGAAGACGGCCATGGTGCGGGCATGATCGAGAACCCGCGCAAGCGCATGCTGTTTCCAGTGCATTGCCAGAACATCGCCAACTCGGCGGCGTTCTTGGCCGGACCGGAGTCCGATGCCATCACCGGCCAGACGCTCAGCGTCAACGGCGGTTTGAGCACACCGGGCTGACATGGCCATCAGGCGCCACCGTGCGCGGCCTTGACGGCCGCGCGGTCAATGCTATCGGCACCGCCCAAGGGGAGTGCCGATACAAACACCACGTGCTTGGGTTTTTTGTAGCGTGCGATGCGACCGCCCACAAACTCGATCAACTCCTCGGCACTCAGCGTGCACCCCGCCTTCAGCACGCAGACAGCCTTGACCGCCTCGCCCCACTGAACGTCCGGCACACCGAGGACCACCACCTGCGCCAGCGCCGGGTGCTCCATAATGACCCGCTCGACTTCAGCCGGATAAACGTTCTCGCCCCCCGGCTTGATCAACTCCTTGGCCGGTGAACGCCCGCTGTACCAGAGGTAGCCCTCGGCATCGACGCGCCCCATGTCGCCCGTGTGGTGCCAGCCGTTGCGCAGCGTGAAGGCGTTGTCTGCTTCACAGCGCCAGTAGCCCTGGAACACCATCGGCCCCCGCACCACAATTTCGCCGGTGGCGCCTGTGGGCAACGGGCGGTCCAGTTCGTCCACCACCGCGACCATGTTCAGCGCGGTGGGACGCCCGGCGCTGCCGGGGCGCTCGTCAAATGGCGCCAGGCTGACCGAGCCCGAGGTCTCGGTCTGGCCGTAGGCACTCCAGAAGGTCGCCTGGGGACAGGTGGTGCGCAAGCGCGCGATGGTCTCGGGCACATCGATCCCCGACACCACGCGCAACCTGGCCAGTGAAGAGCCTTGGGCGGCTGCGGCGTCCAGCAGGGCACCCAGCATCGGTGGAAAGGTGCCGATCAGGCTGCCCCCGTCCTCGTCGATATGTTTGACCAGACTGGGCGGATCGAAACGTGTCAACAGCAGCGTCGCCCCGCCCGCCTGCTGCGTGGCCAGCATGAAGCCGATGGCGGCCACGTGAAACAGCGGCAAAACGCCCAGATTGACGTCCGTCGGCGTCAGGTGCCAGGCCAGTTGCGTCTGCAGGCTGGCGGCAATCAGGCCGCGGTGCGAGAGCAGCGCGCCGCGCGGCCGACCGCCCACGGCGGCGGTGTGGATGATGAGCAAACCGCTGTCGTCGGCCAGACCGGGCAGATCCGCCGCCTGCGTATCGCACTCCCGATACAGCTCACTGACGGGTTGCCATGGCGCTGGCGCGGCGCCCAGCGTGTAGCGCAGCGTGTCGTCCAAACCGCGCTGCGGCAGCAGGGCCTGGAATTCATCGGCCACGATCAGCACCCGCGGTGCCACGTCCTCGATGACATAGGCGACCTCCTCGGCCGACAGCCGCCAGTTGATCGGCACCACGATCGCGCCCAACTGGGCTGCGGCGCCGAACAGATCGACGTATTCCAGGCAGTTGGGGGCCAGTATCGCCAGCCGGTCACCCTGGCCCACGCCTGCGTCCGCCAGACCGGCTGCCAGGCGCGCTGTGCGCCCGGCGTACTGGGCGTGCGTGATCCGCTGATTGCCGAACACCAGAGCGGTGTTCGATCCGTACAACCGCGCGTTGCGGTTGATGAGATCGTGCAGCGTAAAAGATCGCAAACTCATTTCAGGCTCCTGGTTCAGATTTCACCCGACGGGGACTGTGTCGACGGCATCACTTCGTGCAGAAACGCCGCCACGCTGGCGGCGAAGGCGTCGTTGGCATCACCAGCGATCATGTGACCAGCACCCTTCAGATCGATAAAACGCGCCCGCGGCAGGGTTTGCACCAGGGCGCGCGCATCTTCTTCGCTGATGACGTCGCTGCGCTGGCCGCGCAGCAGCAAAGTGGGCGCCTGCAGGCCGCGCAAAGCGCGCTCGTAGCCGTCCGCATCGCGCCGGTGGTTGTGGTTGGCCTCGCTCATCAGTTGCGGGTCCCAATGCCAATTCCAGAGACCTTGCGCATTCATGCGCAGGTTTTTCTTCAGCCCCTCAACCGGTCCTTCCATGGGTCGGCCCCGGTAGGCGGCGATATGCTGGGCGGCCTCTTCAAGTGACGCAAAACCATCGGGCCGAGCCCGCATGAAGCGCACGATGCGCTCGACACCGACTTCTTCCATGCGCGGCGCAATGTCCACCAGCACCAGCGCGTTGATCGGCGGCGCATCGGCGCGGCCCACGGTGGCCATGCTGATGAGGCCACCCAGCGAGGCACCGACCACCGCCAGCGGTGTGCCCAGTTCGCGCCAGATGCAGCACATGGTGTCGGCCAGCGTCTCGATGCGGTAATCGCCATCCTTGGCCCAGGCACTGTCGCCGTGGCCCGGCAAGTCCAGCGCCACGGTGTACCAACCCGCATCGCCCAGCACCTGTGCCGCCTTGCCCCATGCATGGCGGGTTTGCCCGCCACCGTGCAGCAGCAACACCGTGGGCGCGCCGACTGGGCCATAGACGTCGGCCACCAGAGAGCCACCGGCAAAGCCGGGAAATTCCCGGCGCGTCGTCATGATGACGGCCCCACTTCCTGCGCGAAGTCGGCCCCGCTGTCCGCGGTCTGTCCCCAGTCGGCGAAGGTTTTGTAATGTGCGCGCCAAGAGGCCAGCAGTTCATCGCGCGGCAAGTCGGCGTAAGTGCCGTGGTCGTGCACATACTCCATGTGCCTGCGGCCGCTGACATCGAATTCATGAAAGACCGAATCGGCGCGGCCATCGAATTCCAGTGGATGGATACCGGCCTTCTCGCACAAGGAGCGGTTGAAGGCGGGCGTGGCCTTGAGCCACTGCCCGTCAACCCACAGCTCGGTGTAACCGTGAAAGACGAACAGATCGGTGCCCATCATGTCTTGCAGGCGCTTGCTGCTCAGGTGGTTGCGAACGTCGGCATAGCCCAGCCGTGCCGGCACGCCCAGGACGCGGGCTGCCGCTGCCAGCAGCGCCGCCTTGGGCACGCAAAAGCCACGCCCGGCCTCGATCACGCGACTGCCCTTCAAACCCTCGACCGTGGTGTCAAAGCAGTAGGGGTCGTAGAGAAACTCGTCACGCACGGCGTAATAGAGCTTGACTGCGATCTCGCGCGGCGCCATGGCAGGGTCGGCCACCCGGTGCGCGAACGCGATCACCGCCGAGTGATCGCTGTCCACGTAGCGGCCGGGCGCGAGATAAGCCGACGGATCGTTCGAAGGGGTGATTGGGGTTTGCATAGTCACTTCCATGTCATTGATCCTTGACGCTCAGGCACTTTGGCGGTTCGGCCAGCGCAAAGCCATTGAAGGGTTTGGATCGATCATGAGCCTGCAATTTCCAGGTCGGTCGGGCATTGGGCACGCCACCATCGACCCGAATGCAAGAACCCGTGATGAAAGCCGCCGCCTCGCACAGCAAAAACACAATCGCCGCCGAAATCTCGGCCTCGGTGCCATAGCGTTGCAGCGGCACCTTGGTCTTCAGGCTGCGCAGTTCGGCCTGCATCTCGGGGCTGTAGGTATCAAAGCCGCTGCTGGCAATCCAGCCCGGTGCCACGGCGTTGACACGCACGCCGGCGCAGGCCCATTCGCAAGCCGCCGTCTCGGTGAACGACAGCATGCCGGCACGCGCCGCACCGCTGTGCGCCATGGTCGGCATGCCGCCCCAGATGTCGGCGATGATGTTGACAATGGCGCCGCCATGGAACTCCATGGACTGGTTGAAGGCTTCGCGCGCCACCAGGAAGCCGCCGGTGAGGTTGCTGCGCACCACCGCATCCCAGCCCTTCAGGCTGATGTCCTTGACCGGCTGCGGGTACTGGCCACCCGCGTTGTTGACGAGACCATCGATCTTGCCGTGCTGTGCGATCACGTCGGCGATCATGGCCTTGACGCCCGCCTCGTCGCGAATGTCGCAAGCGTGGATACTGGCCCGGCCGCCGGCCTGCGTGATTTCAGCTTGCACAGCTTCCAGCTTCTCGACGCGGCGACCGACAAGCGCGACGCTGGCCCCTAGGTTGGCCAGTTCGTGCGCGGTGCAGCGGCCAATGCCACTGCCACCACCGGTGACGATAACGGTTTGACCAACAAACAGGCCAGGGCGGAACACGGAACGGTAGGTAGATTGAGACATGATGGACATTTCCTTTCTGCACCCTCAGGCTCGCAGCATGAAATTGCCGTGGCCAAGGGCGATGGGCTTATCGGGGCTGGATTGCCATGCCTGGATGCGCAGGTTCGCCACACGCTGGCCCAGCTTGACCATCACGACGTTGGCATAGGTGTCCTGCGGACGGCCCGAGCGCAGGTAATCAATGTTGAAATCGATGGTCTTGGGCAAGTCCCGGCTGTCCATGTGCCACAGCAGGTAGAACAATCCGGCGCATTCCAGAAACCCTCCGGTGGCACCGCCATGCAGAGCCGGCAGCATGGGGTTGCCTATCAGTTTTTCCTGGAAAGGCAAGACGCAGGTGAACTCCTCGCCCTTGACATCAATGCGCAGGTCCAGAAAACGCGCAAAGGGCACCGCCTGGATCACTTCGCTCCAGTCACCCTGGGCGCGCGCATGGTCAATTTGTTCGGTCCATTTCATCGTGGCACATCCTCGTTGCGCAATACCGGTCGCCCGGAAGTAAACATGTAAATGCCGACTGCGGTGGCTATTGGGTCGTCCAACGTGTCGTGGTAAGCGGCGCCACGGACGAACGCCAGTTCTGCAGTCAACTTGTAGCAAACGGCTCCCCCCAGAATCGCCCGCCCGGGCGTCGCGGGCTTGAGGTAGTCGATGCGCAAGTCCAGCGTGGCCATCGGCCGTATCTCCGGCAGCTTGACGAAAATCGCGAATCCGAGCGCGGCGTCGAGCAGCGCAGTGATGACTCCGCCATGCAAAACCCTGGTCTGCGGATCGCCCACCAGTGCTTCCTGGTACTCGACTTTGAGCACGCACCAGTCGGTGTGCACCGCGTGCGGCAGGAAGCCCAGTTCGCGGTTATACGGCGACACATGGGCGAACTTTTGCCATCGCTTGGCGATTTCTTCTTCTTTGATGATGTGTGTTTCTGTCATCTCGACATGTCTCCAGACAAGGTGAGGGTGGGCTCTTCGCTGGCCGCCGTCACCGGATACCAGCGGGTCGCGGCTGGCGTTTCTTCATGGCGCACATGGCCGGCACGCTGCAGCCACAGCAGGTGCGCCAGGGTTTCGCCCATGGCCAGGTAAGCATGCAGCGGGTCGCTCTGCGCGCCATAAACGGCGTAGCCGAGTTCGGTGGCATTCATGCCCCCCTCGCCCAGACGCGCCAAGAACTTGCGCAGTGCCCTCTGGTGGTGCGCCACCAGTCCATGCGCGCGCTCGACCCCGGCGTGGTAGACGCCGTGGTGGGCTGGCAAGACGTACTCGATGTCCAGTCCCGCAATGGTGCGCAGGCTATCCAGGTAACGTGGCAGCGGATCGGTTTCGCCATAGGGCCAGACACCAATGTTGGGTGTGATGCGCTCGAGCAACTGGTCGCCCGTGAGCAGCAATTTCAGCTTGGGCTCGTACAAGCAGATTTGGGCAATGCTGTGTCCACCAAGCACCAGCACGTCGAAAGCATGATCGCCGATGTGCAAGGTCTGGCCGGCTTCGAGCGGCTCGACGCGAGTCGGCACGGCACAGGCCATATTGCTTTGCAACACCCCGCCCACCACCTGATGCGCATCTTCCGGCGCCACCCCATGGCGGCACATGAAGTCGATACAGTAAGCGCGGTCATCGATGCTGACCACGTGCGTCTGCCGCGCCACCGCCACCTCCTCCTCGCGCATCAGGATCGGAGCCCCGGTGCGCTCGTGCAGCCACACCGCCAGCCCGAGGTGGTCGGGGTGGTGGTGCGAGACGATGATGCGCGTCAAGCCAGCCGCCAGCGGGCCTTCCAATGCGCGCAGCCACAAGGCCCGCGCCGCCTCGCAATCGGCACCCGTGTCGAATAGGCACCAACCCTCGCTGTCGCGAATCAGGTAGATGTTGACGTGGTCGATGCCATAGTCCACCGGCAGCGTGAACATCAGGATGCCGGGCAGGACCTCCTTCAGAGGCAGCTCGACCAACCCGTCAATGACTGAAGTAGCTCGAGAGGTGCTCATGTTCACAACCGTTTCGCCACTTCTTCGAGCATGACCTCGGTGGCACCGCCACCGATAGCTTGGACGCGTGCGTCGCGCACCATACGCTCGATCGCGGCCTCGCGCATGTAGCCGAAGCCGCCGTGGAACTGCTGGCAGTCATAGACCACATCGTTGACCAGCTCGCCGCACAGCGCCTTGACCATCGACACCTCCTTGACGCAGTCGCGCCCCTGCGCGTCCAGCCAGGCCGCGTGGTAAACCAACTGGCGGGCCGCCGCCACCTGCGCTGCCCGCATGGCCATGCGCTGGCGAATCGCCTGCTTGTCCCACAGCGTGGCGCCGAAGGCCTTGCGCTCGCGCACATAGGCCAGCGTCAGCTCGATCGCGCGTGCGGCCTCGCCCATCACCTGCGCACCTAGCACCATGCGCTCGTTCTGGAAGTTGCGCATGATCTGGTAGAAGCCCTTGTTCTCTTCGCCCAGCAGGTTGGCGGACGGCACGCGGCAGTCCTCGAACACCAGCTCGGCGGTGTCGCTGCACAGCCAGCCGCTCTTGTTGAGCGCACGCCCGACCCGAAAACCCGGGGTGCCCTTCTCGACGATGAAGATCGAGATACCGCGCGAACCCTTGGCGCTCGGATCGGTCTTGGCGGCGACAAAGTACACGTCGCCATGCACGCCGTTGGTGATGAACATCTTGCTTCCGTTGATGACCCAGTGCTCACCGTCGCGCACCGCGCGTGTGCGGATGCCGGCCACGTCGGAGCCGGCATCGGGCTCGGTGACCGCCACAGCGCAGATCTTCTCGCCACCGATGATGGGCGGCAGGTAGCGTGCGAGCTGCTCTGGCGTGCCAAAGTTGGCCAGGTGCGGCGAGGCCATGTCGGTGTGCACCATCACCGTCACGGCGAAGCCGCCGTAAGTGGAACGGCCGAGTTCTTCGGCCAGGATGGCGCTGTACACGGTGTCGAGTTTCGAGCCGCCGTACTTTTCGTCGTAGCGTATGCCCAGATAGCCCAGTTCGCCCATCTTGCGCAGCAGCGCGCGCGGCACCATGCCCTGATCTTCCCAGAGCGCGGCGTGCGGCACTACTTCCTGCTCGACAAAGCGGCGCAGGTTGTCCCGGAACTGCCGGTGTTGCTCGTCAAAATAAATCGGCTCGTTCATTGCTTTTCCTCGGATTCGATTGTTTCCATGATCGCCAGCACATCACCACCGCGCACCGCGTCGCCGACGCGGCAACGCAGCTCGGCCACACGTCCCGGCGCTACCGCGCTCAGCGTATGCACCATCTTCATCGCTTCCATCTGCACCAGCGTGTCGCCCGCGTTCACACTCATGCCTACACTGACCTGCACCTGCGTCACCAGACCGGGCATGGGGGCGAGCAGGAGATTGCCGCCCAGCTCATCGGCACCCGCCGCGCCCTTGAGTGCGCGCTGCCAGCGATCGAGCCGGCGCCAGGCCCACGTGCCGCTCGGGCCAGAGAGCCACACGCGTTCGCCTTGCTTGGCGTGCTGCTCCACCGCCACCGTGAAGCGAACCGTCAGGCCGTCGCGCTGCAACGCCAGGGTGTCGCCGGCCAACACCGCCGCCAGGGTCAACTCCCGATCGCCGACGCACACACGCCAGCTGTCACCCTGCGGCGAGACGCTGACTTCATGCACGCAGCGCTGCTCGTCTTCGAGCAGCACCTGTGTGCTGCCAGTGCCACTCCCAGCGCCGGCCGCGCGCCAGGCCCCGAGCGACTGCCAGGCCGAGCGCCCGGCCGTCGCCTGTTTGATCAGCACGCCGTGCAAGGCGGCAGCCGCGATGGCCAGCCCATCGTCCGTGCGCGGCTGCCAGCCTGTGGGAAAGGCGCGTTCGATGTAATGTGTGGTGAGTACTTGCGCGAAGTGGTCATGGCGCAGCAGATCGGCCAGAAAACCGAGATTGCAGTGCACGCCGAGCAGCACCGTGTCGTCCAATGCCGTGGCGAGCCGCCGTGCGGCGGTCGGCCGGTCGTCGGCATGGGCAATTACCTTGGCCAGCATGGAGTCGTAATAAGGCGTAACCTGACTGCCGTTGCGCACGCCGCTGTCGACCCGAACGCCCTCGCCGCGCGGCTCGCGGTAGTCGATCAGGGCGCCGATCTCGGGCGCAAAACCCGCCGCCGGATTCTCCGCGCAGACACGCGCCTCGATCGCGCAGCCGCGCTGCGTCAGGTCCGGCTGGGCGAAGCCGAGCGGCTCACCAGTGGCCACCCGCAGCTGCCATTCGACCAAATCGATACCGACCGTCAACTCGGTCACCGGGTGCTCGACCTGCAGCCGGGTGTTCATTTCCAGGAAGAAGGTGTCGCCGCTGCGGCTGTCGTGGATGAACTCGATGGTGCCGGTGCTGTCGTAGCCGATGGCGTGCCCGATCGTCAGCGCGTGCGAAAACAGGGCCTCGCGCACGGCGGGAGGCAGGTGTGGCGCGGGCGCTTCCTCAATCACTTTCTGGTGGTTGCGCTGGATCGAACATTCGCGCTCGAACAAATGGACCAGATGCCCGTGCTTGTCGCCCAGCAACTGCACTTCGAGGTGGCGTGGCTCGTCGAGGTAGCGTTCCAGCAGCACGCGGTCGTCGCCGAACGAAGCCTTCGCTTCGCGTCGCACGGTATCCAGCGCGGCCGAGAAGTCAGCCGCGCTGCGCACCACCCGCATGCCCTTGCCGCCGCCGCCGGCCGAGGCCTTGATCAGCACCGGGTAGCCGATGCCCCCGGCCGCCGCCTGCAAGACCGCAGAGTCCTGGTCGTCGGCGTGGTAGCCCGGCACCACCGGCACGCCGGCTCCGAGCGCGATGCGCTTGGATTCGATCTTCGAGCCCATGCGCCGGATCGCTTCGCGCGAGGGGCCCACAAAAATGAGCCCGACGGCTTCGCAGGCGTCAATCAGGGCCAGGCTTTCCGACAAAAAGCCGTAGCCCGGATGGATGGCCTGCGCACCGGCGGCACGCGCCGCGGCCACGATGGCAGCGGCATCAAGATAGCTGCGCGCGGCCTCCGGCGCTCCGATGCGCACGGCCGTATCGCACAGGGCCACGTGCAGCGCCTCGCGGTCGGCGTCGGAATAGACCGCCACCGTGCGCAAGCCCATGCGGCGCGCGGTGCGGGCGATGCGGCAGGCGATCTCCCCGCGATTGGCAATCAGGAGGGTGTTAAACATCAGTCGCACGCCTTCATGCCAACACTCAGACCTGCCGCCACACCGGCAGCCGCTTGCCAAAAAAGGCTGCAATGCCGTCGCGCCCTTCTTCGGTTTCCCAGGCGTCGGCCAGCTTGTCAGCGGTGTAGATCATGTTGGTGGGCAGATCGTGCGCCTGCACATAGGCCACCAGCTTCTTGGTGGCCGCCACCGCGCCGGGCGCGCACTGCAGCAGGTCGGCGAGTTCGCGTTCAATGGCCGCGTCGAGCTGATCGGCCGCCACCACTTCTGAGAGCAGGCCCAGGCGCTGCGCCTCTGCCGCGCTCATGCGGCGCGCCGTCAGGAAGGTGCGCCGGGCGTTGGCTTCACCCATGCGCGCCACAACGTAGGGCGCGATGTTGGCCGGCAGCAGGCCCAGGCGCACCTCGGTCAGCGAGTAGATGCCGGTATCGACCGCGATCGTGATGTCACAGACCGAGATCATGCCGACGCCGCCGCCATACGCGGGGCCATTGATGCGGCCAATGACGGGCATAGGCAGCTCGTTCAGGGCGCGCAGCATGAGCGCCAGATCGCCGCTTTCGCCCACGCGCTCGGTCCGGCTCTTTTTCATGTTGTCCTGCATCCAGCCCAGGTCACCACCGGCGCAAAAGGTCTTGCCGGTGCCGGTGAGCACCACCGCGCGCACGCCCGGCGCTACGGCCAGCCAATCGACGGCACGGCGCAGCTCGCTGATCAGGGTGGCGTTGAGCGCGTTATGGGTGTCGGGGCGGTTGAGCGTGAGGCGGGCCACGCCGCGCGCGTCGACGACCAGTTGCAGGGTCTCGTAGGTGGGTGTGTTCATAGAGGTTCTCTTACATGCGGTAAACAGGGGTTGCCGTACTCGGCAACGCACGGCGCGCCGCCAGCGCCAGCGCCAGGCCCAGCACGTCGCGCGAGGCCGAGGGTTCGATCAGACCGTCGTCCCACAGCCGGGAGGTGGCGTAATAGGGATCGCTCTGGCGCGCGTACTGCTCGCGTACCTTGCGTTCGATATCCAGCAGCCGCGCCTCATCAGCCGGGCCGCGCAGGTTGGAACGCGCCAGCTCGACCATCACGTTGCTGGCAATGTCGGCGCTCATCGTGGCAACTCTGGCACTGGGCCAGGCGAACAGGAATTCGGGCTCAAAGCCGCGGCCGCACATGCCGTAGTTGCCGGCGCCATAAGAGCCGCCAACCACCAACGTGAGCTTGGGCACGCGCGCGCAGGCCATGGCATACACCATCTTGGCGCTGTGCTTGGCAATACCGCCACGCTCGGCCTCGGTGCCAACCATGAAGCCGGGGATGTTCTGCAAAAACAGCAGCGGTACTCCGCGCTGGTTGGCCAGTTCGATGAAATGCGCGCCCTTCAGAGCCGACTCGGCCAGCAGCGCGCCGTTGTTGGCGAGGATGGCGACCGGCTGGCCGTGGATCGCGCCAAAGCCGGTCACCAGCGTATCTCCCCACAACGGTTTGAACTCGTGGAAAGCGCTGCCGTCGAGCAGCCGCGCAATGATTTCGCGCGCGTCGTAGGGCTGTTTGGGGTCGACCGGTACGACGCCATCGAGCTCAATCGGGTCGTAACGTGGTGCGCTGGGCGGCAGCGGCGGCACCATGGGCGGCTCGGGCGGCAGGCTGGCGACGATCTGACGCAGCATGGCCAGCGCCTGATGCTCGTCCTCGGCCAGGTGGTCGCTGACACCGGAGACACGGCTGTGCATCTCCGCGCCGCCCAGGGTTTCGCCGTCGACCACTTCGTTGATCGCGATCTTGACGATGGACGGGCCACCCAGATGAATGCGTGCGTTACCGCGCACCATCACCACTTCGTCCGACAGCGCGGGAATGTAGGCGCCGCCCGCGGTGCAACCGCCGAACACGGCCGAGAGCTGCGGCAGGCCAGCCTGCGACATGCGGCACTGGCGGTGGAAGCTGTTGCCGAAGTGGTCCTTGTCGGGAAACACGCGGTCCTGCTCCGGCAAAAAGGCGCCGCCGCAATCCACCAGGTACAGGCAGGGCAGGCGCAGGCGCTGGGCAATCTCCTGCGCCCGTATGTGTTTTTTGACGGTTTCATGGAAGAACGAGCCGCCCTTGACGGTGGCATCGTTGGCAATGAACATGCAGGGCCGCCCGGCCACCATCCCGACGCCGGTGACGATGCCCGCACCCGGCACCTCGTTGCCATACTGATCCCAGGCCGCCAGCGGCGAGAGTTCCAGGAAGGCGCTACCGTCATCGACGATGAAGTCGATGCGCTCGCGCACCAGCAGCTTGCCGCGCTCGCGGTGGCGCTGGATGTGCGCGTCGCGCCCGCCGGTGGCCACCTCGGCCAGGCGTGCGCGCAGAAGAGCGATCTGGCCCGCGTGGTGTGCAAGGTTGTCGCGGAAGCCCGGACCTTGCACATCGACCAGCGTTTGAATCACGGACATCCTGTTTCGTCCTTTGAAGCGCGGTCAGACCGCGGCGTAGCCACCATCGACCACCAACTCGGCACCCATGACGGTGGACGACTCATCGGAGGCCCCGGAACAGCACCACCGCCGACACTTCCTGATGCTGCACCGCCCGCCCAATTGGAGTGGTGCCGAGCAGCGATTTGTGATCGGCCGGATCGCTCAACAAGTCCTTGGTCATCGGCGTCTCGATGGCGCCAAGGTGAACCGAATTGACACGAATATTGAAAGGGGCGAGATAGGGCGCGCTGGCCATACTGAACAGCCGTACCTCGCCCTTGGAAGCCCCATAGGCACAGGGTGCGCCTAACGGCCGTAGATAGACAGGATGTTGATGATCGAGCCACCACCTGCCTGCTTCATCGTCGGCACCCCCGTCCGCGTGCCGAAAAAGGGGTAGCGCACGTTGACGTTGAACATGCGGTCCCACTCCGCCGCGCTGACGAACGCCCGCCGCGACGGTTTCGCCAATCCCGGCGTTCATGTCCGCGACAGGCAGCTCGCAGTGGACCTGGCCCATGCCCATCGCACTGCCCGTCACCAGAATGACCTTGTCCTGTACTCGACCAATGACCTTCTCCTTGTCATGTGATTCAGCGCACCGCCCCACAAATCTCTTGCATTCGCTGGCCGGCGCGAAATCCCTTGAGCGAGCCGCTGTGCATCACATGGCCCGACAGGGTGCGGCCGATGACGCGTTCGGCCAGAAGGGACGCCTCGATCAGCGCCTCTAAATCGATGCCGGTCTCGATGCCCAGTTCCTGGCACATGAACACCATGTCTTCGGTGCAGATATTGCCGGCCGCGCCACCGTGCGTGTGACCCGCGAACGGACAGCCGCCCAGACCGGCGACCGAACTGTCGAACAGCCGCACGCCCATTTGCAAGGCGGCATAAACGTTGGCACCGCCGACGCCGCGCGTGTCGTGCAGGTGCAGGCCGATCTGAGCCTCCGGCACGATCGCGCGCACCGCGCCGACGCGGCGCTTGATCTCCTCGGGATTTGCCCAGCCCATGGTGTCGGCCAAGTAGACCGCCGGCAGCGGCACACGCCGGTCGGCGCAGGCATCGACCAGCCAGCGGACCTGATCGGTGAGGACCGACAGCGGCACGGCGCCACCGAGATTGCAGCCAAAGGCCGTGATCACGTAGGCCTTTTCCACCGGAATGCCCAGGGCGATGTAGCGGTCCAGCCAGCCGAGCTGGCGTTCACGCATCTCGGCCACGCTGCAATTGTTGTTGCGCTGCGAAAACGGCTCGGTTGTGTAGAACATCAGCTTGCCGTCCAGATCCACCTGTTCACAGGCGCGCGCCCGCTCGAAGCCGTTGTCGTTGAGCCAAAGCGCCGTGTAGCGGGTTCCAGGGCGCTTGATGATGGCGGCGAACAATTCGGACGTGTCGGCCATCTGCGGCACCGCGCGCGCACTGACAAAGGACGCAACCTGGATCTGCCTCAGACCCGAGAGGCTCAAAGCGTCAATCAGCGCGGCGCGGTCCGCCCGCGGATAGGTTTTTGGCTCCATCTGGAAGCCCTCGCGCGGGCCCTCCTCATGGAACTCGACGGAGGCAGGCAAGTTGCTCATCGCTTGTACCTCCTTCGATCAAGCCGGGCTGACTTCGGCCAGCACCTGGTGGCGCTCAACCATGTCGCCAACCCGGCAGCGCAGGCTGCTCAGGCTGCCTTCGAACGGCGCCGTGACGTGCAACTCCATCTTCATCGATTCGAGCACGATCACGGTCTGGCCGATGGCAACCTTCTCACCGACCACCGACTTGACCGCCACCACCTTGCCCATCATCGGCGCGCCCAGTTGCCCGCTGGCGGCAGCGTCACCGGCGCCCCCCCCCAGATAGGGTCGTGCCGTGAACAAGCTGCTGCCCAACGCACTGGCGAGTTCGGTCTGCCGCGCGT
Source organism: Hydrogenophaga sp. (assembly GCF_018780385.1). Classification (GTDB taxonomy): domain Bacteria; phylum Pseudomonadota; class Gammaproteobacteria; order Burkholderiales; family Burkholderiaceae_C; genus Hydrogenophaga. The sequence goes on from NZ_JADMJO010000018.1 coordinate 32,607, forward strand.
CGCCCCGGATCGTCAGTTCCAGCGCCCGCCCGCCACATTGCAGCAGGAAGCGTCCGGCCGCGAGCGGCTGGAGCGTGGCGCTCACCTGCTGTTCGCCAATGACCAGCGTACTGCTGCCCTGGTCATCGCGCATCGAAAACCGCACTGGCCACTCCGCCGCGCCCGCCTTCAACACAAGGACCGGCTGGGGTGCGGCCTGAATCGGCCCACTGCTCAGGCGCCAGCCCGTGAAACCGTCCCAGAGGGTCCAGCAGCCCAGCGCGGACGACTCGGCACGCCGTTGCGCCAGCCAGTGCAGCGCGGCAGCAGCCAGATGCTCAAGAGGCGGCGCGGCGGGAGCCACCACGCCGCGCTGCGCGTGGCGCTCGTCGATCAGGCGGGTGTGAAATGTGGCATCGCGGGTCTCCGGCCATTCCAGCAGTTCATGCAGAAATTCCAGGTTGGTGACCAGGCCGATCACCGTGCTTTCGCGTAATCCGGCCACCAGCGCCCGGCGCGCCGACTCGCGGTCGGGCCCGTGCGCGATGAGCTTGGCGATCATTGAGTCGTAGTGCGGCGAGATTTCGTCGCCGCTGTCTACCCCGGACTCAATGCGCACGCCCGCGCGCGAAAAATCGACCACCTGCAGCCGCCCGGTGGCCGGTAAAAATCCCGCAGCGGCGTCTTCAGCGCACAGCCTGGCCTCGAAGGCGTGACCGGTGCACCGCACGTCGGCTTGCGCCAGCGGCAGGCTGTCGGTGTCGGCAATGCGCAGTTGCAGTTCGACCAGATCGAGGCCAGTGACTTCTTCGGTCACCGGGTGTTCGACCTGCAGGCGCGGATTGACCTCCAGGAAATAATGTTCCTCGCCCGTGACGACAAACTCCACCGTGCCCAGGCCGCGGTAATTCACGCCAGAGGCCAGCTTGACCGCATCGGCCAGGATAGCTTCACGCAGACGCGGGCTGAGACCGCTTGACGGCGCTTCTTCAATCACTTTTTGATGGCGCCGCTGCAAGGTGCACTCGCGCTCGAACAGGTGGATGGCGTGGCCCTGGCCATCACCGGCCACCTGCACCTCCAGGTGGCGCACATGCGGCAGGTAGCGCTCGACGATCAGTTCGCCGTTGCCGAAGGCTTTTTCGGCCTCGCGCATGGCACTCTCGATGCGCGACTCCAGCCCCTCCAGCGTCTCGACCACCGCCATGCCACGGCCACCGCCACCAGCCACGGCCTTGAGCAGCACGGGCAGCTTCATACCGCGCACCAGATTCAACACCTCGGCTGGGTCGGTCATGCCGCTTTCGCTGCCGGGAATGACCGGCACGCCGAGGCGGGCTGCCTCGCGCTTGGCACTGGCTTTGCCGCCGACGCGCTCAATGGTGTCGGCCCGGGGTCCAATGAAGGTCAAGCCAGCCGCATCCAGTGCGCGCACAAAGGCCGGATTTTCCGAGACAAAACCATAGCCCGGATGAACGGCGTCGGCGCCCACACGCCGGGCCGCCGCGATGATGGCATCGATGTTCAGATAACTCTCGCTGGGCGCTGCACCCCCGAGTTCGACCGATTCACCGATCTCACGCACATGGCGGGAAAACCGGTCGGCACTGGAGTGCACGGTGGCCACTTCCAGGCCGAGCTTGCGGCAGGTGCGGGCAATGCGGCAGGCGATTTCGCCGCGGTTGGCAATGAGGACTTTCTTAAGCATGCCCAACTCCTGCGGCGAAGTGGGTCATCAATACGGTGTGGATGCGTTGCATGGCTGGCGTCCTTGTTAAAAACGGAAGACACCGAACGGCGTCGGTTTGGCGGCAGTACGGGATGCGAGGTCGAGCAGCAGTCCCATGGCGTCGCGTGTTTCCACCGGATCGATGATGCCGTCCACCCACAAATTCGAGGAGAAGTTCGCAGCAGGCTGGAAGTCTTCGTAAATCTTGCGTACCGGCGCCTTGAACGCCTCTTCTTCCTCGGGCGTCCACTCTTTTCCCTCGGTCTTGTTGATCTGTTTGCGCACCAGCGCCATCACTGTGGCGGCCTGATCCGGACCCATGATGGCCGCGCGACCGGTCGGCCAAGCAAACATCGCGGTCGGGTTGAACGGGCGGCCACACATCGCCAGGTAGCCGGCGCCGTAAGAGGCGCCCATGATGATGGTGTACTTGGGCACGTTGGCCGAGGCCATCGCCGTGATCATCTTGGCCCCGGCTTTGGCAATGCCAGCCTGCTCGGCGGCGCGCCCGACCATGAAGCCGGTCACGTCGGCCATGAACAGCAGCGGGATGTCTCGCTGGCAGCACAGATCGATGAAGTGCGCCGCCTTCATCGCGCTTTCCGGGAACAGCACGCCCTGGTTGGCCAGGATGCCAACCTCGTGGCCATGGATGCGCGCAAAGCCGGTCAGCAGGGTGTCGCCGTACATCGGCTTGAATTCCTGGAACCGGCTGTCATCGACGAAACGCGCCAGAATCTCGCGCGTGTCGGTCGGGATTTTGGTGTCGCGGCTGATGATGCCGTAAATCTCGCGCGGATCGAAGCGCGGAGGCACCGACGGCTGACGCGTCCAGCGTGGCTTGGGCTGCTCACCCAGGTCCCGTACGATTTCACGCGTGATGGCCAGCGCGTGGCGGTCATCTTCGGCAATATGATCAGTGACACCGCTGACGCTGCAGTGCATCTTGGCGCCGCCCAGCGACTCTGCATCCACCGTCTCGCCGGTGGCGGCAAAGGTCAACTCGGGGCCACCGAGGTACATATAGCCTTGTTCCTTGACAATCACCGCCTCGTCGCACAGCGCCGGGATGTAGGCGCCACCAGCCGTGCAAGGCCCCATCACCACGGCAATCTGCTGGATACCCTCGGCCGACATGCGTACCTGGTTGTTGAAAATGCTGCCGAACTGCCCCACATCGGGAAAGATGTTGGCCATCTCCGGCAGGAAGGCGCCACCGCTGTCCACCAGCGTAATGCAGGGCAATCGGTGTGCCCAGGCAATTTGCTGCGCCCGCACATGCTTCTTGCAGGTCATGCCGTAGTAGGTGCCACCCTTTACGGTGGCGTCGTTGGCAATGATCATGCACGGACGGCCCTGCACCAGACCGATGCCGGTGATGATGCTGGCACCCGGCGGCACGCCGTCGTACATGTCCTCGCCGGCAAGCATGCCGACCTCTAGGAAAGGCGAACCTGGATCGAGCAGCACCTCGACGCGATGGCGCGGCAGGATCTTGTTGCGCGCCAGGTGTTTTTCCCGCGCTTTCAGAGGGCCACCGGCCAGCGCCAATTGGCGACGACTCTGCAGGTCCGCAATCACGGCCTGGTAGGCTTTTTGGTTGAGCCGAAATTCGTCGTCGGAAGTCGATATGCGGGAGGAGAGGATGGTCATATGTGATTGCGCCTATTCGCGAGACAAAGCATTCAGCTTCTCAGGCCTTGAACACCGGTGTACGGCGCGCCTCGAAGGCCGCCAGACCTTCGCTGACGTCGTCATCGAGCAGAGCCGCGCTGGCCAGGTCTTCCTCAAGCTGGAGACCGACCTCCGACGAACCCTCCATGCCTTGCCGTGCCAAACGTTTCATGGTGGCCATGCCGATGCGGCTGCGCGTGGCGATCTTGCTGCAATACGCCAGCGCCGCTTCACCCAACTGCTCAGGCTCGACCACATAGTTCACCAGCCCCCACTGCTCGGCGGTGGCGGCATCGATCCAGCGCGCCGAAAAGAACAGGTCCAGGCCACGGCGCAGACCCGCAATGCGTGGCATGCGCTGGCTGCCGCCCCAGCCGGGAATCAGGCCGAACTGGGCATGCTGGTCGCCAAAGCGCGCGTCCTTGGCCGCAAAGATGATGTCGCAGGCCAGCATCAGTTCGCTGCCACCGGCCAGGGTCAGACCCTGGCAGGCCGCCACCACCGGCAAATCGCTGCGTTCCAGGCGCTTGAGCACGCTGTGACCATAGCTGATGAAGTGCTTGAGCCTGGCTGGATCGCCACGCAGCGACTTCACCTCATCCAGGTCGGCGCCGGTGCAGAAGTGCTTGCCTTGCGCCCGGATCAGAATGGCGCGCACACCGGAGTCGGGTTTCTCGAACCCGTCGATGGCGGCCTCGATGGCCGCATGAACGGACATCGACAGGCAATTGAATTTTTCGGGGCGGGCTAACTCGATAATTCCAACGGCGCCGGCACGGCTGATCTCCACTGGGGATGTCTGAATCATTTCTTGCTCTCCTTGGCGTACTGCACGGCGGCGCGGCCCACGCGCTCGCGAGCAACGATCAACTTCATGATCTGCGCCGTGCCGTCGCCGATTTCCAAGCCCATCACGTCGCGCAGACGCTGCTGGTGGGGCAGGTCCATCGACCAGCCGTAGTGCCCAAACGTCAGCAGGCATTGGTGGATCGCGTCGAAAGCGGTCTTGGGGCCCATCCACTTGACCATGGCCGCTTCCGCGGTGTGCGGCTGGCCGGCGTCGCGCAAGGCCAGGCCGTGGTAGCAGAGCTGGCGGCAGGCGGCAATCAGGGTCTCAAACTCGACAATGGGAAAGCTCACGCCCTGGTACTGCGCCAGCGGCGCGCCAAAGGTCTGGCGCTCCTTGACGTATTCCCAAGTTTCGTCGATCGACGCCTGTGCGGCGGCTACGCATTGCAGTGCGATCAGAATGCGACTGAAGTCGAAGCCCTGCATCACCTGCGTGAAGCCTTTGCCCTCGTCGCCCAGCCGGTTCTCGACCGGCACCCGCACATCGTCGAAAAAAACCGAGCCACGGCCGATGATCTTGCTGCCAACATCGTTGAATCGCGTGCGTTGCACGCCGGGCTGATTCAGATCGACCAAGAAGGCACTGATACCGCGCGCGACATCCTCGGGCTTTCCGGTGCGCGCGAACAGCACCATGGCATCGGCCTGGTCGGCAAAGGTGATCGAGGTTTTCTCGCCGGAAAGCACGTACTCGTCGCCCACGCGACGCGCCTTGAGTTGCAGATTGGCGGCATCCGAGCCGCCCCGTGGTTCGGTCAGCCCCAGCGCGACGATGGCCTCGCCCGCCACGATCCGGCTGTTCCAGGTGCGCGCCAGCTCGGGGGACGCATTGGCATGAATGATGGCGCCCATCAGCGAACTGAGCAACTGCATGTAGCTGACGTTGAAGTCGCCATAGGCGATCTCCTCGGTGATGAGGCCAGCCGTGACACCACTCAAGCCCAAACCGCCATATTCCTCGGGCAGATCAACACCGATCAGACCGAGTGAACCCATTTCCTTGAACAACGCCCGGTCGATGCCAGGTTGCGATTCGCGCTTCTGGTAATCGGGCCTGAGCTTCTCTCGTGCAAAGCGGCGCGCCACGTCACGCAGCGCAATCTGGTCATCGTCGAACATCATGGGTAAATCTCCTGACTGACTGTTGTCGAAATCGCCGCCTGCATCACACCGTCAATCCGGACGAAGAATTTGAGGTGCTCGCCAATTGCATGGCTGGTCGTTGTCGCATGATATCATCGAACAGGTGTTAGTTAGATTTTTAAAGAGGCGTTCCCCATGTCCACCGAAGCCACTGTTTTCTTTCCGACGCTACTCTCCGTCCTGAAGGTAGGCGCGCACACCTTTCGCAACCGAACGCTGATGGGATCGATGCACACACGTCTGGAGTCGCTGGATCGGTCGATCGACCGGCTGTCCCTGTTCTATGCCGAGCGCGCACGCGGCGGCGCGGGCCTGATTGTCACGGGCGGCTATGCCCCCTGCCAGGACGGCCTGCTGGATGAAACGGGTCCCCTGCTTGTCACGACGGCACAAGCCGATGTGCTCAGACCGATCCCTCAGGCGGTGCACGCCGAGGGCGGCAAGATCATTCTGCAAATCCTGCACACAGGGCGCTACGCAAAAGTCGCCAGGCCAGTGGGCGCTTCTGACATCCCCTCCCCGATCAACTCCCGCGCGCCTCGCGCCTTGAGCACGGCCGAAGTCTGGCAAACGGTGGAAGACTATGTACGCTGTGCCGAACTGGCGCAACGCGCCGGCTTCGACGGCGTCGAGATCATGGGCTCGGAGGGCTACCTGCTCAACCAGTTCACCGTCACGCGCACGAACAACCGCAGCGACGAATTTGGCGGCAGCATGGAAAATCGTCATCGCCTGCCGGTGGAGATCGTGCGGCGCACGCGCGAACGCCTGGGGTCGCAGTTTCTGCTCATGTATCGGGTTTCGGCGCTCGATCTGGTCGAGGGCGGTGCCCCGGCTGACGACATCATCCAGCTCGCCCAGGCGGTGCAGGCCGCAGGCGCTGACATCCTCAATACAGGCATCGGCTGGCACGAAGCGCGCATCCCGACCATTGCCTACGTGGTGCCGCGCGCGGCGTGGCGCTTTGCGGCGGCCCGCATCAAACAAGCAGTGACGATTCCTGTCATCGTCTCCAACCGGATCAACACGCCCGATCTGGCCGAAGAAATCCTGGCCAGCGGTGACGCCGATATGGTGTCGATGGCGCGCCCCTTCCTGGCCGATGCCGACTTCGTACGCAAGGCGGCGCAGGGCCGCGCCGATGAGATCAACACCTGCATCGCCTGCAACCAAGCCTGTCTCGACTACATCTTCGCCGACCGCCCCGCCACCTGTCTGGTCAATCCACGCGCCGGGCGCGAGCTGGAGTTCTCGCTGATGCCGTCACGGGCCATGCAGCGCAAGGTGGCGGTGATCGGTGCCGGCGCGGCCGGACTGGCCTGCGCGCTGACTGCGGCGGAACGCGGTCATGCGGTCACCCTGTTCGAGGCTGGACCCGAGATTGGCGGCCAGTTGAACCTGGCCCGGGCCGTGCCGGGCAAGCAGGAGTTCAACGAACTGTTGCGCTATTTCAGGCAAGGCGTGGCTCGGCATGGCGTGACGCTCAGGCTCAACAGCCGGGCGGATGCCCCATCTCTCGCTGCCGGTCACTACGACCGCATCGTGATAGCCACCGGCGTGCGCCCGCGCCTGCCGCAGCTCCTGGGCATGGCTCACCCGAAAGTGATGAGCTATGCCGATCTGCTGTCGGGTCGGGTGCAGGCAGGCCGCCGGGTCGCGGTGATCGGCGCCGGTGGCATCGGTTTCGATGTAGCCACCTTCCTGCTGCATGACGAGCATGAGGGTAACGCTGCCAACGCGCCTCAGGCGCTTGAGCAGTTTTACGCTGAATGGGGCGTCGATACCTCGCCCGCAGCTGCGGGTGGCCTCAAACCGGCACAGCCAATCAGCGCGCCACGCGAAGTCACCCTGTTGCAGAGAAAACCTGAAAAGCCTGGACGCAGTCTGGGTATGTCCACTGGCTGGGCACTCAAGGCCGAGCTGGCGCGGCGCGGCCTGCGCACGCTGCCAGGATGCGTCTATGAACACATCGATGACGCCGGGCTGCACCTGCGCGTCAACGGTGTACCGCAGACGCTGAACGTGGACACCATCGTGATTTGCGCCGGCCAGGACAGCGAGAACGCGCTGGTCGCCGAATTGCGCGCGCTCGGCCTGGCGCCCGATGTCATCGGCGGCGCCGAGCTGGCCGCCGAACTCGACGCCTTGCGCGCCATTGACCAAGGCACACGCCTCGGTCTGGCGATTTGAGTCCACTGGAACACCACCATGGATTTCGCCCACAACCAGGAACATGAAGCGATACGCGAAGCAATCGGCAAAATCTGCGCTCGCTTTGACGACAGCTACTGGCTCGAACGGGACCGGCTGGGCGGCTTTCCGCATGAGCTGCACCGCGCTCTAGCCGACGGCGGCTGGCTCGGCGTTTGTCTGCCACAGGAATATGGCGGCGTCGGACTGGGCATCAGTGAAGCGACCGTGATGATGCAGACCATCTCACAGTCGGGTGCGGGGCTGTCTGGCGCATCGGCGGTGCACATGAACATTTTCGGCTTGCAGCCCGTGGCGGTGTTTGGCAACGAGGAGCAGAAACGCCGCATGCTGCCTCCGCTGATCCAGGGCAAGGAGAAAGCCTGCTTCGCCGTCACCGAGCCCAACACCGGCCTGAACACCACCCGTCTGAAAACCCGCGCCGAACGGGCAGGCGACCACTATGTGCTGTCTGGCCAGAAGGTCTGGATATCGACCGCCCAGGTGGCAGAGAAGATGCTCATTCTGGCGCGCACCACTCCGATCGAGGACTGCAAGAAACCGACCTTCGGCCTGAGCCTGTTCTACACCGACCTCGACCGCAGTTTTGTCGAGGTGCGCGAAATCGAAAAGATGGGACGCAAATCGGTCGACTCGAACGAACTCTTCATCGACGGCTTGCGCGTGCCGGTAGGAGACCGCATCGGCGAAGAAGGCCGCGGCTTTGAGTACATCCTGCATGGCATGAACCCGGAGCGGGTGCTGATCGCGGGCGAGGCCGTCGGCCTGGGTCGGGCGGCGCTGCAGGTAGCCGTCAAGTACGCCCGCGAGCGCGTGGTCTTTGACCGGCCCATCGGGCAGAACCAGTCTATCCAGCATCCGCTGGCGCAATCATGGATGGAGCTTGAGGCCGCTGAAATGATGGCGATGCGCGCGGCCTGGAAATACGACAACAGCCTGCCCTGCGGCGCCGACGCAAATGCTGCCAAGTACATGGCGGCCGAGGCTGGTTTCAACGCCTGCCAGCGCGCCATGGCCACGCTGGGCGGCTATGGCTATGCCAAGGAATACCACGTCGAGCGTTATCTGCGCGAAATGATGATTCCGCGCATCGCGCCGATCAGCCCGCAACTCATCCTGTGCTTCATCGCTGAGAAGGTGCTGGGCCTGCCCAAATCCTATTGACATTCACGAGCTCGCGACCGATTTTCTTCCCGCTGAGGCCAGCAATACCCTATTTTTACCCAGGCCAGCACCCACCCCATCATGACTACCACCCACGACAGCGAACGCGCTGAACAACTGACCATGCTGCGCGAAAGCGCGCTCAGTTTCGTCACCAAAGAATCACCACTCAACCGTGCCCGCGCCCTGCGCCAACAGGTGCCGGGCTACGACCGCCGCTTCTGGAGCGCCCTGGCCGAGCAGGGCTGGACCGGGCTGCTGGTGCCCGAACAATTGGGCGGCTACGCCCAGGGTTTCGCTGAGATGGCCGAGGTGGCGGCCGCCCTGGCTTCTCAGGTCGCGCCCGAACCGGTGGTGCCGGTGCTGGTGTTTGCCGGCCGACTGCTGTCCCATGTGGGTGCCACCGAGCTATCGATGCGTCTCTTGACCGAACTCGCCGAGGGTCGCACGCTACCCGCCGTGGCCTGGCAGGAAGATGTAACCGGCGCGAAAGACCAGCCCGGTCTGGCCGCGACCCGGCTGGAGCGCCAGGGCGACTCCCTGCTGATACATGGCTACAAGCGCCATGTACGCCCCGGTGCCGGGGCCGACGGCTACATCGTCAGCGCCACCAACCCACAAGGTCTGGTCCTGGTGTGGGTGCCGGCCGATGCATCCGGCCTTACCCTGTCGAGCCAGCCGCTGGCCGACGGCAGCTATGCAGCACAGCTCAACTTGAACAGCGTTCGCCTGCCCGCCAGCCACCTGCTGGCCGAAGGGGCCGCCGCCGCGGCCGCGCTGACCCGCGCCTACGACGAAACCCTGGTACTGGCCAGCGTTGAACTGCTGGCCCTTGTGCGCAGCATGCTGACCATGACACAAGACTACCTGCGAACGCGGATCCAGTTCGGCAAGCCGATAGGCAGCTTCCAGTCACTGCAGCACCGCACTGTGGACCTGTTGATTCAGCAGGAACTGACTGCCAGCGTGGTGACGCAGGCTCTGGCCCTGCTAGATGACCCGGCCGCCGACGCCAGCGCGCGCTCTGCCCTGGCAAGCCGCGTCAAGTCGCGCGCGTCGGATGCGGGGCTGCAGGTGGCGCGGGAGGCGGTGCAACTGCACGGCGCCATCGGCGTCACCGACGAATACGACCTGGGCCTGTATCTGCAGCGTGCTCTGGTGTTGGCCGCCTGGCTGGGCAATGGCAACCAGCAGCGCCGCCGCTACGCCAACCTCACCCAAAACGCCACCGCGCAGGAGCACGCATGAACACCACCGCCTCCACTTCCACTGACTGGAATGCGTTCGACAACGCCAGCTTTCGCGCCACACTGCGCGAATTCTTTGAAGAACATTTCCCCAGCGAATGGCGCTACCCGCAACGGCGCCTGCGCTGGTCCGAAATCGGCCCTTGGTACCTGAGGCTTTCAGAAAAAGGCTGGGTCGCGCCGAGTTGGCCCACGCAGTACGGCGGTATGGGACTCTCACCCGAGAAACTCATCATCTTCATTGAAGAGCAGGAGCGCTGGGGCGTGGCGCGCGCGCCCGACATGGGCATCACCATGGTCGGCCCGCTGCTGATCAACCATGGCAACGACGCCCAGCGCGCCTACTACCTGCCCAAGATCATTTCCGGTGAGCACATCTGGTGCCAGGGTTACTCGGAACCCAATTCGGGCTCCGACCTGGCCAGTCTGCGCACCGAGGCGGTGGTCGGTGGCAACGATTTTATCGTCAACGGGCAAAAGACCTGGACCACGCTGGCACAGGACGCCACCCACTTTTTCCTGCTGGTGCGCACCGACAAATCGGCCAAGAAGCAGGAAGGCATCAGCTTTTTGCTGGTCGACATGAACACGCCGGGCATCACGGTGCGCCCCATCCGCAACATCGCGGGCAGCGAAGACTTCTGCGAGGTCTTCCTGGAAAACGTGCGCGTGCCGCGCACCAGCATCGTCGGCGAGCTTAACAAGGGCTGGACCATCGCCAAGGCGCTGCTCGGATTCGAGCGCATCTTCCTGGGCAGCCCCAAACAAAGCCAGTACGCGCTGGCGCGCGTGCAGGAAGCCGCGCAGCGCCTCGGCCTGTTCGAAGACACCGGCTTCGTGGACCGCTACACCAAGCTGGCGCTGGACGTGTCCGACCTGGGCGCGCTCTATGGCCGTTTCATCGATCAAGTCAAGCGCGGCGAAACCCTGGGACCCGATGTCTCGATGCTCAAGCTGTTCGCCACCGAAACCTATTCGCGGCTGGCCGACCTGCTGGTCGATGTCATGGGATCGAGTGGCGGCACGCCCGGCTCCACAGCCCTGCCCGGTGGCAAAACCGATGCGTTGACCACCTTCTACAATGCGCGCCCGGCCACCATCTACGGCGGCAGCAACGAAGTGCAACGCAACATCCTGGCTTCCAGCGTGCTGAAGTTGCCGTCATGAGCGCATCGGGCTATCCGGCATTTGACGGCTGCGGCCCGGACGCGCTGTTCGCGCAAGGGTTGGCGCAAGGTCGCTTTAAAATCCAATGTTGCAGCGCCTGCGGTCAGCATGTGTTTTATCCGCGCGTGCTGTGCACCCATTGCGGTTCGGCCCGACTCGAATGGGTGGACCCCAGTGGGGTCGGCAGCGTCTATTCCAGCACCACGGTGCGCCGCAAGCCACAGGCCGGCGGCGACTACAACGTGGCGCTGGTGGACTTGGCGGAAGGGCCGCGGCTGATGTCGCGCATCGACGGCATTGCGCCTGACCAGGTACACATCGGCATGCGCGTGCAGGCCCTCGTGATCGATGATCCTGCCAAGGGCAAGTTGCTGGTCTTCATCCCCGAAGGCGCCACACCATGAGCGCCACCTCTTCCCTGCGCGGCGCGGCAGCTATTGTAGGCGCCAGCCTGGGCGGCGTGCCCATGGCCCCTGGTCGCAGCGCGCTCGAAATTTTGGCTGAAGCGGTGCACGGCGCGCTGGCCGATGCAGGCTTGAAGCTGTCCGATGTCGATGGCCTGTTCACCGGCTCGTCCTATCACTTCCTTGCAGGTTTATCGGTGGCCGAATATCTGGGTATCCATCCCAAGTTCTGCGAAGCCACGATGGTCGGCGGCTCGTCTTATGTGGGCCACCTGCTCACTGCGGCCATGGCGCTGCACACCGGCCAGTGCGACGTGGCGCTCATTTGCTACGGCAGCAACCAGGGCTCGGGCTTCGGCAAGCTCAAGTCGATGGCCGAAACGCCCTTGTACGAGGCGCCATACGAGCCACGCTACCCGATCTCCAGCTACGCCCTGGCCGCAGCGCGCCACATGCACCAATACGGCACCACGCGCGAGGACCTGGCGCACATCGCGGTGGCAGCGCGCCAGTGGGCACAACTCAATCCGCTGGCCCACACGCGAGATCCACTCAGCATCGGACAGGTGCTGGCTTCGCGGCTGGTGAGCGATCCGCTGTCGGTGCTCGATTGCTGCCTGGTCACCGACGGCGGCGGCGCTCTGGTGCTGGTGCGCAGCGAGCGGGCGAAAGACTTTCCCAAGCCACCGGTCTATGTGCTGGGCGCGGCCGCGGCCACCTGGCACCGCCAGATCGGCTCCATGCCCGACCTGACGGTCACCGCCGCCGCCGAGTCCGGGCCGCGCGCCTTCGCCATGGCCGGACTGGCCCCGAAGGACGTGGACGTGCTGGGGTTGTACGACGCCTTCACCATCAACACGCTGCTGTTCCTCGAAGACCTGGGCTTTTGCGCCAAGGGAGAAGGTGGCGCTTTCGTGCGCAACGGGCGCATCGCACCGGGGGGCGATTTGCCGGTCAATACCAATGGCGGCGGTCTGTCGTGCTGTCACCCTGGCATGTACGGCATGTTCCTGCTGATCGAGGCCGTGCAGCAACTGCGCGCCGAGGCCGGCGACCGCCAGGTACCGGGCGCAGAGATCGCCCTGTGTCACGGCAACGGCGGCGTTCTCTCCAGCCAGGTGACGGCCCTGCTGGGCACGGCCGCCACCGTCTGATTTTTTACATCAACAACCAGGAGTCATTTCATGAACAAGGGCACCATGCTGCAAGACAAAGTGGCCGTGGTCACCGGCGCGGGCCGGGGCATCGGCCGCGACATCGCACTGCTGATGGCGTCGCAAGGGGCCAAGGTGGTGGTCAACGACATCGGCGCCTCGGTAGGCGGCGAAGGCAATGACGCCAGCCACGGCCAGCAGGTGGTCGACGAGATCAAGGCCGCTGGCGGCCAGGCCGTTCTCAGCACCGACAGCGTCTCGACCTGGCCCACGGCCAACCGCATCATCGAGTGCGCTGCCGACACCTTCGGCCGCATCGACATCGTCGTCAACAACGCCGGAATACTGCGCGACCGCCTGTTCTTCAACATGTCGCCCGAGGAGTGGAGCGCCGTCATCGACGTGCACCTCAACGGCAGCTTCTTCACCTCGCGCGCCGCCGCCCCGCATTTCAAGACGCAGAAGTCGGGCGCCTATGTGCACATGACCTCGACCTCGGGCCTGATCGGCAACTTGGGTCAGGCCAACTACGCCGCTGCCAAGCTGGGCATCGTGGCCATGTCGCGCCACATCGCCGGCGACATGCAGCGCTACAACGTGCGATCCAACTGCATCTCGCCCTTTGCCTGGAGTCGCATGATCGGCGCCATCCCCACCGACACGCCCGAGCAGCAGGCGCGCGTGGAAAAACTAAAAAAACTTGGAACCCAGCAGATTGCGCCCATGGCCACCTTCCTGGCCAGCGATGCCGCGGCCGACGTCACGGCCCAGATCTTCGCCGTGCGCGGCAACGAGATCTTCCTCATGAGCCAGTCGCGCCCGATCCGCGGCATGCACACCGCCGAGGGCTGGACACCCGAGACCATCGCCGAGCGCGTGCTGCCCGCCATGAAGCAGAACTTCTATCCGCTTGAGAGCTCGAACATCGTGTTCTCCTGGGATCCCGTCTGACGCCATCCACCATGGCGATCAACTACGAGCAACTGATGGCATGGCCGTTCGAGGACGTGCGCCATCACTACACCCAGCGCGACACCATGCTCTATGCGCTGGGCGTCGGCCTGGGCACCGACCCGACCGACGAGACCGAGCTTCGCTTTGTCTATGAGAAAGACTTGCTGGCGCTGCCCACACTGCCGGTGGTGCTTGGCTATCCCGGTATGTGGCTCAAGGACCCGGCCACCGGTATTGACTGGGTGCGACTGGTGCATGGCGAACAGGGTCTGCGGCTGCACCGGCCGGTGCCCCCCGAGGGCGAAGTGATCGGGCGCACGCGGGTGAGCCAGATCATCGACAAGGGGCTGGACAAGGGGGCGCTGATCTACACCGAGCGCACGGTGACGGACGCCGCCAGCGGCGAACTGCTGGCCATGCTGACCTCAACCACCTTCTGCCGCGCCGACGGTGGCTTTGGCGGCCCGGCAGGGCCGGTCAAAACCGTGCATGAGTTGCCCACGCGCGCGGCTGATCACAGTGTCGATTTCGCCACCCAGCCGCGCTCCGCGCTGATCTACCGGCTCTCGGGCGACTACAACCCGCTGCACGCCGAACCCGCGGTGGCAAGCGCCGCCGGCTTCAAGCAGCCCATCCTGCACGGCCTGGCCACCTACGGCATCGCGGGCTGGGCACTCACCCAGCGCGTCTGCGACGGCGACCCGAGCGCCCTGCAGTCGCTGGATGTGCGTTTTTCGTCACCCGTTTATCCCGGTGAAACGATACGCACCGAGATCTGGGTGGACGGCAACGTCGTTTCCTTTCGCGCCAGCGCCGTCGAACGCGACATCGTCGTGCTGAACAACGGACGCGCCGAGCTGCGATGACCGTCCATTGCCTTTCGTTTTCGTTTTCGTTTTCGTTTTCTTTTTTTCAAGGAGCCTCCAGATGAACTACGCTGACTTTCAATTCCTCAAGTTCGACCACAAGCCCAACGGTGTGCTGGTCATCACCATCAACCGCCCCGAAGTCATGAATGCCACCAACGGCCGGCTGCACTGGGAACTGACCAAGATCTGGGGCGTGGTCACTGACGATGCCAAGACCAAGGTGGCGGTCATCACCGGCGCGGGCGACCAGGCTTTCTCGGCCGGCGGCGACCTGGAATGGGTGGCCGGCATGGTCGGCAATCCCAAGGAAATCGCCAACACCATGACCGAGGCTTCGGACGTGGTCTACAACATGATGGCCTGCGACAAGCCCATCATCTCGGCCATCAACGGCGTGGCCGTCGGTGCCGGTCTGGCTGTCGCCTTCTTGGCCGACATCAGCATCATGGCCGAGGAGGCCAAGATCACCGATGGCCACGTCAAGATCGGCGTCGCCGCTGGCGACCATGCCGCCATCCTGTGGCCGCTGCTGTGCGGCATGGCCAAGGCCAAGTACTACCTGATGACGGCCGAGTTCGTCAACGGCAAGGAAGCCGAGCGCATCGGCCTGGTGAGCCTGTGCGTGCCGCGCGCCGAGCTGATGGACAAGGCTATGGCCGTGGCCAACAAGCTTGCCGCCGGCAGCCAGCAAGCCATCCGCTTGACCAAACGGTCGCTCAACGGCTGGATGAACATGGCGCGCCCGATCTTCGAAAGCTCGCTGGCTATGGAAATGCTGTGCTTCCTGGGCGAGGATGCCAAGGAGGGCGTGGCCTCGGTGCGCGAGAAGCGCGCGCCCAAGTTCCCCTCGGCCCAGGTCTGATTGAGTTCGCTCCTTCTCCCTCTGAGGGAAGGAGCCAGAACTCCCGAACACACAGGAGAACACCCCATGGATTTCGCACTGAACCAAGAACAACGAATGATCTACGAGTACGGAGACCGTATCTCGAAGCAGTTCGACCACAGCTACTGGCGCGGCTACGCCGACAAGAACGAGCGCCCCACGGAGCTGTACCAGCAAATCACCAACGATGGCTTTCTCGGCATCATGGTCCCCGAGGCCTATGGCGGTGCCGGCCAAGGCATGACCGAGATGCTGCTCTTCATGGAGGGCCTTGCCAACAACGGTATTCCGCTGCTGAACCTGGTGGTCGGCCCGACCATGACCATGGGCCTGCTGGCCAAGCACGCCAGCGAGGAGATGAAGCGCCGCTTTCTGCCGGGCGGCTGCACCGGCGACATCAAGTTCTGCTTCGCCATCACCGAACCGAACGCCGGCTCGAACTCGATCGAGATCACCAGCATCGCCAAGTCCGACGGACAGGGCGGATTCAAGCTCAACGGCCAGAAGGTCTTCATCACCGATGCCAACTGCGCCGACTACGCCATGGTCGTCACGCGCACCACAGCGCGCGCCGACGTGAAGAAGAAAACCGACGGCTTCACCATCTTCATGGTCGACATGAAAAAAAAGGGCATCAGCAAGACGCTGATTCCGGTTGCCTTCCCTGTTCCCGAGACACAATGGCAACTGTTCTTCGACAACGTGGAACTCACCGAGGCCGATGTACTGGGCGAAGTCGGCAAGGGCTTCAACATCTTGTTCGACACGCTCAACCCCGAGCGCATCATCCTCTCGGGCTTGTGCACCGGTGTCGGGCGTTTCGCCTTGAAGAAGGCGGTTGCCTATGCCAATGATCGCAAGGTGTTCAACAACACCCCCATTGGCGCCTACCAAGGCGTGCAGCACCCGCTGGCGATTGCCCGCAGCGAAATCGAAATGGCCTCGCTGATGGCGCTCAAGGCCGCTTGGGCCTTCGACCAGGGCCTGCCTGCGGGGGAGTTTGCCAACATCGCCAAGTACGCTGGTGCCGAAGCCGGCATCCATGCAGTTGACGCAGCCATCCAGACACATGGCGGCAACGGCTTCACCAAGGAATACGGCATTTACGACCTGTACGGCTTGGTTCGACTGCTGCGCACGGCCCCGTTGAACCGCGAGCTGGTGTTGAACTACATCGCCGAGCATGTGATGGGCCTACCGCGCTCGTATTGACAGGCCACCATGAGCAACAACGCTCCCCTTCCCTCCTTCGGTGCCCTGGCCGGCCTGAAGGTGATCGACCTCTCTCGCGTGCTCGGTGGCCCGTACTGCGGACAGATCCTGGCCGACCACGGCGCGCAGGTCATCAAGGTCGAGCCGCCCGCCGGCGACGAAACCCGCGCCTGGGGGCCGCCCTTTGCCGACGACGGCACGGCGGCCTACTACAACGGCCTGAACCGCAACAAGCGCGACATCGTGATCGACCTGTCCAAGCCCGAAGGGCGCGAGATCGTGCTCAAGCTGCTGGTGGACGCCGACGTGCTGATCGAGAACTTCAAGATCGGCACGCTGGAGCGCTGGGGCATCGGCTATGAGCAAACGCTGCGCGAGCGCTTCCCGCGCCTGATCCACTGCCGGGTCAGCGGCTTCGGTGCCGATGGGCCGCTCGGCGGCGCGCCTGGCTACGACGCGGTGGCACAGGCACTGGGCGGCCTGATGAGCGTCAACGGCACGCCGGACACCGGCCCGCTGCGGGTCGGTGTCCCGGTGGTCGACATCGCCACCGGCCTGTCGGCCGTGATCGGCGTACTGCTGGCGGTGATCGAGCGGCAGCGCTCCGGGCGCGGGCAATTCGTCGAGGCCACGCTGTACGACACCGCCGTGTCGCTGCTGCACCCGCAAAGTGCCAATTGGTTGCAGTCGGGCCAGACACCCAAGCTCAGCGGCAATGCGCACTCCAACATCGTGCCCTACGACAAGTTCTCGACCCAGACCTGTGAGGTCTTCCTGGGCATCGGCAACAACGGACAGTGGAAAAAGCTGTGCGAGTTCCTCGGCCATCCCGAAATGGCGAATGAGCCGCGCTTCACCACCAACGCCGACCGTTTTCGGAATCGCGACGCGCTCCGCGCTCTGTTGGAGTCCCATCTGCTGCAGGTAAATGGCGAGTGGCTGTGCCGGGAACTGCTGGCCGCCGGCATTCCGGCCGGCGCCGTCAGGGCCATTCCGCAGGTATTGACGGACCCCCACACCCTGCATCGGGACATGGTGGTGCAGGTGGAGGGTGTGCCTGGCATCGGCATCCCGGTCAAGCTGTCACGCACACCGGGGCGCGCCCACAGCGCGCCGCCGCGCTTCGGCCAACACACACGCGAACTACTCATTGAGCACGGCTACGGCGCCGCCACCATTGACGCCCTGATCTCGCGAGGAACCATCGTGGAACACCTTGCGGCATGACCACTGCCTGCCAAAGACTAGGGAAAACCCCCTCATACCTAACTAATGTTAGGTTCCAAAATGGAAATCTTTTATGCAGAACAAAAAGTCAGGTCGACAAGTTGCGCACAGGCAGGTGGTCGACCGTGCAATGTCATAGGCACCTTCAGTGATAAACACCATCAGTACCAATCTCAAGACCGGAGAAGAGGGGCCGATTCCGATGAAGGCCAGCAAAGCGGCGGCAGTACCCGTCCTCGAATGCCGGGGGCTGGAACGGCGATTCGGCGGCTTGGTCGCGTTGACGGGGGTTAATTTGCGTGTTGAGCGCGGGGAGATCTTCGGCCTTGTCGGCCCCAACGGCAGCGGCAAGACGACCATGACCAACGCCATCACCGGCTTCTTTCCACCCCAGGTCGGCAGTATTTGGCTCAATGGCCGCGACATCACCGGCATGGCACCACACAAGGTCGCCGCCTTGGGCGTGGCGCGCACGTTCCAGAACCTGGCGCTCTTCAACGGCATGAGTGTGCTTGACAACATCCTGCTTGGGCGCCACATCCACATGAAACCCGGCGTGGCAAAAACCGCCCTGTATTGGTGGCTGGGTCGCAAGGACGAAATGGCGCACCGCCTCAAGGTCGAGGAAATCATAGATTTCCTTCAGCTACAAGGCGTGCGTGACGAACTGGTGGACAGCATTCCGATCGGGCTGAAAAAACGCGTCGAACTGGCACGTGCGCTAGTGGCGGAACCCAGCTTTCTCGTTCTAGACGAACCCATGGCCGGCATGAACCAAGAAGAAAAAGAATACATGGCGCGCTTTATTCTCGACGCGCGTGATGAGCGCCATGTCACCGTGCTGCTGATCGAGCACCACATGGACGTGATCACCGGCATTTGCGACCGCATGATGGTGCTCAGCTATGGCGAGACCATCGGAACCGGGATTCCTGCCGAGGTGATGAAGGATGAACGCGTGATCAAGGCCTATCTGGGAGGTGCGCATGCAACGCGCTGACATCGACACCACCAAAAACGCCAACACCACATGGGATCTTGGCGCCGACACAACCCTCATCCGGATTCTGGCCCGCAACGCCGATCTGCTGGGGCGGCGCGTGGCTATGCGCGAAAAGCATCTGGGCATCTGGCAGGAAACCAGCTGGTCACAGCTGCTCGACGACACCCTGGCCTGCGCCGCTGGCATGGAGCATCTTGGGTTTGGTAGCGAAGATGCCTTGCTGGTAATGGGCGACAACAGGCCTCGACTCTATATGGGTATGCTCGCCACCGGCATGCTGGGCGGTTACGCCATGCCGGTGTACCCCGACGCCACGCATGACGAAATTCGCCACTTCATGCACGAGGCGAATGTCCGCTTCGTCCTGGCCGAAGACCAGGAGCAGGTCGACAAGGTGCTCGATCTGGGTGATCAGGGAAAACCAATTGACCACATCATTTACGATGAGCCGCGCGGCTTGGCCAGCTATCCCAATCCAGGACTGCTCTCATGGGACAAGCTGCTGGCCATCGGTGCGGATCGCCTGCGTGCCGACCCGAAACTGCGAAATGCCTTGATCGAAAGGGCCCAGCCCGACGGTCCCGCCGTGTTCGTCCACTCGTCGGGCACCACGGGCAAACCCAAAGGGGTCGTGCTGAGCCACAGAAATCTGTTGGCCGGCGTTGGCAATGCCCATCGCGGAGGGGCTTTCACATTCGGCGAGACCATCCTCGCCTATCTGCCCATGGCCTGGGTGGGCGACTTTGCGATCACAGTCGGCGCTGGTGTTGCGCTGCACTTCACCATCAATATCCCTGAACGCCAGGAGACGGTGCTGCACGACCTGCGCGAGGTCGCGCCTACTTTCTATCTGGCCGCACCCCGCAGCTGGGACAACATGCTGACCACCATCCAGGTTCGCATGGAGGATTCGACGCCGTTCAAGAAATGGCTCTACGATGTTTTCATGAACTCCGCGCTGGCAGCGGAACGGCGCAAGCTCGAGGAAAAACAGCCCAGCTTGAAAGAGCGTCTGATGCGACAGCTGGGAGAATGGCTAATCTTCGGGCCGATCAAAGATCAGCTAGGCCTGACCCGCCTGCGAAATGCTTTCACCGGAGGCGAGGCCATTGGCGAAGACACTTTTGTTTTTTACCGCGCACTGGGCGTGAAATTACGGCAGTTCTATGGTCAAACCGAGAGCAGCGCATTCAATGCCTTGCAAGACACCGAAGAAGTACGCCTGCACACGGTCGGCAGGCCATTGCCGGGCGTCGAAGTCAAAATCAGCGACAACGGCGAGATCATGGTGCGCTCCGGGAGCGTATTCTCCGGCTATTACAAGCTGGAGAAGGCGACTCAGGAAGCGCTGACGGATGGCTGGCTCTGCACGGGCGATGCCGGTTATATCGAACCTTATGGGCATGTCGTGGTGCTCGGGCGTTTGTCGGAGGTGGTGCATACCGCCCAAGGCGAACGCTACATCCCGAACTACATCGAGAACCGTCTCAAGTTCAGTCCGTACATCAAGGATGTAGCGGTGCTCGGGAACGGCCGTAACACCCTTTCGGCCATCATCTGCATCGACAAGGAAACGGTAGGCCATTGGGCCGAGGTCCGGGGCATTTCCTACATGTCATACGCTGACCTCTCGCAAAAATCCGAGGTGATGGATCTGATCGCGACCGCAGTGCAGCGCGTCAACAGCATCCTGCCGGATGGGCTGAAACTGTGCCACTTCGTGTCGCTGCACAAGGAGTTTGACCCCGATGACGGCGAGATCACACGCACCCGCAAGCTGCGCCGCAATGTGGTGGAAGAGCGCTATGCGCCCATCATCGATGCGATCTACGGCGGCCAGAAAACGGTCACGATGAAAGCGCGGATCACATACGAATCCGGGGAGGTCGGCACCATCGAGCGCCAACTCTCGGTGCAGGAGATTTGAATCATGGATTTTTCACTATTTGCCGAATTGGCCATTAATGGCGCACTGTCGGGGTTGATGTACTCCCTGGTGGCGCTGGGAATTGTGCTCATCTACAAATCGTCGTCCGTGCCCAATCTGGCGCAAGGTGCAATGACCATGCTGGGCGCCTACGTGGTTCTGGCCATCGCCAATGGAATCGGCCTTCCCATGTGGACGGCCATCCCTCTGGCCATGGGGACGATGTTTTTTGTCGGCATGGGCATCGAGCGGGTGGCCTTGCGCCGGCTGGCGGGCCGCCCCATCATCATGATTCTGATGATGACGCTGGGACTGGATATCTTCATACGCGCGACAACAATGGCAATCTGGGGCAGCTCAAGTCGTCCAATGTCTATCGGCATCAGCGACGAACCGCTGTTTCTGGGACCGCTGCTGCTCAATCGCTCCTACGTGGTGGGGGCCGTGGTTGCCACGGCACTGTTTGCAATCTTCTTTTTCTTCTTTCGCTCGCGCAGGGGCATTGTCCTGCGAGCCATCTCCGATGACTACATCGCATCTTGGTCAATCGGCATATCGGTTGAGCGCGGGGTGGCTTTTTCCTGGGCCATGTCCTCGGTTCTAGCGACAACGGCCGGCGTGTTGTGGGGGTCGGTTCAAGGTGTCAATCAAGGGCTGGCGCTGCTTTTACTCAAGGGCTTGACCGTCGCCGTTCTGGGCGGTCTTGACAGCATCGGCGGAGCCATTCTGGCCGGGTTGCTACTGGGCCTTCTTGAAGGTGTTGCTTCAGGCTATCTCGACCCCTTGGTGGGTGGTGGCAGCCGCGACCTGGTAGTTGCCGCAACGCTGATTCTGACCATCCTGATTCGGCCCCACGGCCTGTTCGGGCGCCACGACATTGAAAGGATCTGAAGGTCATGCTTTTTCGTCAATCAGGAATTTTTCACACCAGTTACGCGGACGCGCGGGCACTTTTCCCGTTGCCTGCTGATCGCTGGATGATCGGCTTGCTGCTGGCCTTTGCATTAGCCGCGCCTTTCACCATGAGCTCGCTCGTCCTCAGCACCCACCTGCTACCCTGGCTGGTGTGGACTGCGGCAGTGCTCGGCTTGAACCTGATCCTGGGCTGGGCTGGGCAGTTCCACTTCGGCTACGCAGCCATCATGGGCATCGGCGCCTACACGGCAGTGCATGGCGCGCGCAACGGCGTCCCCTGGGAGATCGCGGTGGTACTCGGAGGCGTGATGGCTGCGGTCATCGGCATCGTTTTCGCTTTCGCGGCGCTGCGCGTGAAGGGTCTGTATCTGGCACTCAGCACGCTGGCCCTGCAGTTCGTGATGGACTGGGTGATTTCCCACGTGCCGGCCATCAGCGGCGGCTCCCAGGCCACGCTGCAAGCACCAGCGATGCGCTTGCTCGGTCAAGCCGTCACGTCGGAAACTGGCCTCTATTACGTGGCGCTGGGCTGGTGCCTGCTCGTAACAGTCTTCATGCTCAATCTGCGCCGCAGTGCGCTTGGCCGAGCGCTCGTAGCCGTGCGTGAAAAGGACTTCGCCGCGGCAGTCATCGGCGTTCACAGCCTGTATTACAAGCTGGTCGCTTTCGCGACCTCGTCCTTCATTGGCGGCGTCAGCGGCGCCATCCTGATTTTCACCTTCTACCGGGCGGCCACACCGGAGCAGTTTGCCGTCAATGTCTCCATCGAGTTGCTGGCCATGGTAATTGTTGGCGGGTTGGGCAGCGTCATCGGCAGCTATTTTGGGGCCGCCTTCATTCTGTTGATGCCTGGTCTGATGAACAGTCTGATCGGTTGGCTGGCGCAGCTCGCAGGTGCCTCGCTCGGCGTTGAAACGCTGGCCCACATCCCGCATGCGGTCTATGGTGCCTTGATCATTGTGTTCCTGCTGGTTGAGCCGATGGGGCTGGGCAAGATGTACACGAACCTGCGCAACTATCTGCTGGTCTGGCCATTCGGCTACGCCCGAAAGTAAAGATGACAACATGCACGCGACTGACAACTTGACTTCCACCCCGACGCTGATGCACAACCCTACAGCGAGCCCCGCACCGGTGCTGTCGCTAAACAACGTCGAGGTCATCTACGACCACGTGTCGCTCGCCATCAAAGGTGTGTCGATTGATGTGCCTCAAGGCGGCATGGTGGCGCTGCTGGGGGCCAACGGCGCCGGCAAAAGCACAACGCTTAAGTCCATCAGCGGTTTACTACGCCCCGAGCGGGGCCTGGTAACCCGCGGTGAAGTGCGCTTCATGGGACAAAACATCGATGCGCTAGCGCCTCAGGAGCGCGTCGTACTTGGTATCGTTCATGTGCTGGAAGGGCGGCGTGTGTTTGAGCACATGACCCCTGACGAGAACCTGATCGCGGCTTCCGCCGTTCGCGGCAGCCGCCAGGACATGCTGCGAAACAAAGACATGGTTTACACCTACTTCCCGCGCTTGCACCAGCGGCGCACCGCGCAGTCCGGCTACCTGTCAGGCGGCGAGCAACAGATGCTGGCCATCGGTCGCGCCCTGATGACGCAGCCCAAGCTATTGATGCTTGATGAGCCCAGTCTCGGACTGGCGCCTTTTCTCGTGGCCGAAATTTTTGATATTGTGCGCCGCATCAACAGGGAAGAAGGGCTCTCTGTTCTGCTGGTGGAGCAAAACGCAATTGCTGCTCTGGACGTGGTCTCACATGGCTACCTGATCGAGAACGGACGCGTGGTGATGCATGACAACGCGGAGGCCATGAAGAGAAACCCGGACATCCAGGAGTTCTACCTCGGAGGCGCTGAAGGTCACAATTTTCATGACATCAAGCACTATCGCCGGCGCAAGCGCTGGCTGACCTGACCGAGGGTGAAACCCTGTCGGCATCGGTATCCGGTTTCGCGTTCAATCTTGGGGCGTAGTGTACGGCGTGCCCAACGGACTTTTTTAACCCGTACGATTCTTAGGAGAACAGACATGAGATCCAAGTTGCTTTCTATCGTGGCAGGTCTGGGATTGGCGCTTGCCGGTCTGCAGTCTGCGCAGGCGCAAGCCCAACCCATCAAATTCGCTCTTTGTTATGACCTGAGCAAGTCCTACGGCTTTGTCACGCCGCAAATTTCCCAAGCGGCAAATGACTACGCCAAGATATTGAATCAGAAGGGCGGCATCGAAGGCCACCCCATCGAGATCTTGGTTCAGGACCATGGGAACGAGCCGCAACGAGGTATTGAGTGCTACGAAAAGATGAAACGCGAAGGCGCCATTGCCTTCGATTTTCTGTCTACTCCGGTTTCCCGCGCCGTTCTGCCTCGCGCCATGGCGGATGGCAATGTGATGGTGCAATCCTTCGTAGGTCGCGGCGATGCGGTCGATGGCGATGTGTTCAAATGGATTTTCCCCATTGGGCCAACCTACTGGGGACAAATGGCCAACAATATTCACTACATTAAAACCAAGGCAAACGGCAACCTCAAGGGCGTGAAAATCGCATTCATCTACCCCGACTATCCATTCGGGCAGGAGCCAATCGGCGTGCTGAAGACACTCTCGGCCAAGGAAGGGTTTGATTTACACCTCATACCCAACCCGATGCCGGGCAATGACCAATCCGCAGCTTGGACCCAGATCCGCCGCATCAACCCCGATTGGGTTATCAGCTGGAATCTGTCCAACATGCATGTTGTCGCAGCGCGTGAGATGAAGCGCAACGGCATTCCGATGGACAAATACATCTCCGTCAACTGGCTCAACGAAGTTGACCTCGCCAACATCGGTCTGGAAAACGCAAAGGGCCTCAAGCGCGGCACCAACGTTACAGGTGGACAGAGCCACCCGCTGATGCAGCAGATCATTAAGGACCTGTATGAGAAAGGCAAGGGCAGCGGTGACCGCAAGCATCTCAGCGATGTTTACTACAACACCGGTCTGGCCATCTATGCCAGCGTTTTCGAGGGCGCTCGCTTGGCCATCAAACAAAATGGCTGGCCCATCACGCCTGAGAAGATGAAGCGCGGTCTGGAAAGCTTGAAAAACTTTGACGCCGAAGACCTGCTCGCCCCCGTGACGGTGACCGCCAAGGACCATGGCGGCGGCGGCAAGACCCGCATCGACATGTGGGATGGCGCCAAGTGGGTGCCTCAGACTGACTGGTTCTCGGCGTATGACGACGAGATCCAGGACATCGTGAAGAAAGAATCCGGCGAGTTCGCAAAGAACAAACAGTAATTGCCATCCCCTGGGAGGGGCGTGGTCAGGTGTGTTGCGCACCGATCATGCCCCTCCCATCCTGTTTTTCGGATTTTCATCCCTCTCTTGAATCGACCGGTGACACCCAATGCCACAGCGAATTGCCATGGCAGGGGCCAAGCCCACGACCAAACACAGAAAGATTTCGCCACATAATCTAACTACTGTTTGACAGTTAAAATATCAATCTCACGAACGTGGCGCCAAAAGCCCAAGGAGCAATAAATATGGATCTCGATCTAAAAGGAAAATCGGTCATCGTCACTGGTGGTGGCTCGAACATTGGCCGCGGCATCGTGCTCGGCTTCGCCGCAGAAGGCGCCAACATCACCATCGGGGACATCGACGACAAGCAGGCGCAAAAAACGGCAGAGCTCGCGCTGGCGAGCGGCGCAGCGTCGGCGCAGGTTGTCACGACCGATGTCACCAGGCTTGAGCAGGTGCAAGCCATGTTCAAGGCGGCCACGGACAAGTTCGGCGGCGTCGATGTCCTTGTCAACAACGTCGGCTGGGACCAGTTGATGTTCTTCACGCAGACGACCCCCGATCTGTGGCAAAAGATCATCAACATCAACTACCTCGGCGTTCTCAACTGCACCAAGACTGCGCTTGAAGTCATGGTTCCTCGTAACGCCGGCTCCATTGTCTCCATCAGTTCCGACGCCAGCCGACAAGGTGAGCCTCGTGAAGCGGTGTATGGCGGCGTCAAGGCCGCCATCAACAGCTTCATGAAAACGATCGCCAAGGAAAACGGGCGTTATGGCATCCGCTGCAACGTGGTATGCCCCGGCGTCACGATCCCGAGCACCACCGACGAAGTGGGCGGAAGCAGCATGTGGATCGATGCTGGCAGCATGTTCACGCCGGAGCAACTGGAAAAAGTCGCCAAGGCGCTGCCACTGCGCAAGGTGGGGCGGCCACAGGATATTGCCAATGCAGTCGTCTTCCTGTCTTCAGCGAAGGCTGCGGGTCATGTCACCGGACAGGTTCTTTCAGTGTCTGGCGGTTACAGCATGATTGGGTAAACGCTTGGGCATGGCCGGCAGACATGCGAAGTCGAAATACCAGACAAAAAGGAAAACTCATGGAATTCAAGGACATCCTCTACGAAGAACGCGACTCGGTGGCCTACATCGCGATCAACCGCCCTGACGTGATGAATGCGTTTCGCGGCCAGACCGTCGAGGAACTGCTGCAGGCATTCATGAAAGCAGGCTGGGACAAGCGAATCGCCGCCATTGTGCTCACGGGAACGGGTGACCGTGCTTTCTGCACCGGCGGCGATCAGTCGGCTCATGCCGGCCAGTACGACGGCCGCGGCACCATCGGCATCCCGGTGGAAGAGTTTCACAGCGCCATTCGTGACGTACCCAAGCCCGTGATCGCCCGCGTGCAGGGCTACGCCATTGGCGGTGGCAATGTCTTGGCCACCTTGTGCGACATGACCATTGCCTCGGAAAAGGCCGTGTTTGGCCAGGTCGGCCCGAAGGTTGGCTCGGTCGATCCTGGCTGGGGCACGGCGTACCTGAGCCATGTGGTTGGAGAAAAGAAAGCACGCGAGATCTGGTACATGTGCCGCCGCTACAGTGCGCAGGAAGCCCTGGCCATGGGGCTGTGCAACACCGTCGTTCCCCACGACCAACTCGACGCCGAAGTCGCCCGCTGGTGCAAGGAAATTGTCGAAAAAAGCCCGACCGCTCTGGCGATCGCGAAACGCTCTTTCAACGCATCCACCGAGCACATTCGCGGCATCGGCAGCCTGGGACTTCAAGCGCTGAGCCTGTACTATGACACGGCAGAATCCAAAGAAGGCGTGAGCGCTTTCCTGGAAAAACGCCGGCCTGATTTCAGGCAGTGGGCGAATGGTCGCAAGTGAGCAACCCCATGCGACGAGACGTTGCTCAAGGCCGCCCCTTCGACCAAAGCTAGGTTTGATACGATTCGTAATTTGGATCTACCAAACGGTCAAATGATGTCAAATACAGACGCAAAACCCAGCAAAAATGAGGTAGATGGTCCCGCCACACGCGAACGCGTGCTGCTCGAAGCTGCAAGGCTATTCAGGCATCATGGTTATGCAGCAACTACTTTGCGCGAGGTTGCGGATGCTGCCGGCGTCAAAGCCGGCAGTATCTACTATCACTTCGAATCGAAAGAGCAGATCCTGGGCGAGGTATTGGACAAAGGCATCACCATCGTCGCAGATGCCGTACGCACCCGTGTTGCGGCTCTTCCCGAAAGTGCACCCTGGCGAGATCGAATCGCCGCTGGCATTGAAGGCCATCTCTGGGGAATGCTGCATTATGGCGACTTCACGTCAGCCAACATCCGCATCTACGGCCAAATCCCGACCAGCGCAAAAAATCGCCACCGGGTCGTGCGGCGGGCTTACGCAGACTATTGGGATCGGCTGCTCGAATCAGCGCTCGCCAGTGGCGAATTGCGCGACGACACCAGCACGGCCATGATTCGGCTTTTCGTGATTGGGGCATTGAACTGGACCGTCGAATGGTACAACCCCCAACGCGGCTCTTTTCGTGACTTCTCGCGTCAAATCACGGGGATCGTGTTCGATGGAATTCTCACGCATGACAAAGCATAGTCGCGATGCATTGCCGGCAACTTCAACAAGCCGGGCCGAGAAACTGACAGCAATAGTCCACATGTCGCCTACGTTGCGCAGTGGCACGCTGACCGGCTGCGTCTGGGGACTCCCAAATTGGACAACCCGCCGCAGGAGCAGCAAATGACCATCAAAGAAGGCTGGCGCGGCCGATTCTATGAAGACTTCGAGGTCGGCGACGAGTATCGGCATGCACTCGGCCGTACCCTGACCCAGAACGACAACATCTGGTTCACGTTGCTGACGCAAAACACGGCTCCACTGCACTTTGATGCCCATTACGCCGCGCAGACGGAGTTCGGCCGCCCGCTCGTCAACTCCTGCCTAACGCTCGCCCTGGTGACGGGGCAGACGGTGAGCGATGTCTCGCAAAACGTCATGGCCAACCTTGGGTGGGATGAAGTCCGGTTGCCGCATCCGGTGTTCGAAGGCGACACGATTTACTCCCGCTCCACAGTACTGGCCAAACGTGAGTCTCGGTCGAGGACCAATGTCGGCGTAGTCACGGTGCGTACCGAAGGCTACAAACAGAGCGGCGTCATTGTCTGTACCTTCAAGCGCACGGTCATGGTCTACAAACGTGACGGCGCACCGCGCACTGCACCGCCGCTGCCGGCCGACAACAGCCACTGAACCGCCCCATTTCGTCAACTTAGGCCCCAGGGCCGCCAACTCTTTGATTCTCTCTGCATGAAGCCTACCTCACTCCTCGATCGATACGGTCCCCGCGAAGCGATGGAGTATGACGTGGTGGTGGTGGGCGCCGGCCCCGGCGGTTTGGCCACGGCCATCCACCTCAAGCAGCTCGCGGCTGAAAAGGGCGAGGACGTCTCGGTGGTGCTGCTGGAAAAAGGCTCCGCGCCCGGCGCTCACATTCTTTCCGGCGCGGTCATGGACCCAATCGCACTGAACGAACTATTCCCCAACTGGAAGGATCTGGGCGCACCGCTGAACCAACCCGTTACCGGCGACGACGTGCTTTTCCTGAGCGAAACCGGTGCCAGGCGCACACCCAACTTCCTGGTGCCCGACTGCTTCCACAACGAGGGCAACTACGTCATCAGCCTGGGCGCCCTGACCCAATGGCTGGGCGAGCAGGCTGAAGGCTTGGGCGTGGAAATCTTCCCGGGTTTCACAGCCGCCGAGGTTCTGTACGACGACAACGATTCGGTCAAAGGAGTAGCTACCGGCAACCTTGGCATTGGCAAGGACGGCCAGCCGCACGACGGCTTCCAGCTCGGCATGGAATTACACGCGAAGTACACCATCTTTGCCGAAGGCGCGCGCGGCCACCTGGGCAAGCAACTCATCGCTAAATACAAGCTTGACGAAGGCCGCGATCCGCAAAGCCATGCCATCGGCATCAAGGAACTTTGGGAGATCGACCCGACCCGCGCCCAACCCGGCCGTGTGGTACACACGGCCGGCTGGCCAATGGACACCCAGACCTACGGCGGCGGTTTTCTCTACCACTTGGAAGGAAACAAGGTCACGCTTGGCTTCGTCACCGGGCTCGACTACAAAAACCCTTGGCTCAGTCCCTTTGAGGAAATGCAGCGCTGGAAGGCCCACCCGGCCATTCGCGCCCACATCGAAGGTGGCAAGCGCATCGGCTACGGCGCGCGCGCCATCACCGCCGGCGGCCTGCTCAGCCTGCCCAAGACCGTGTTCCCGGGCGGCGCGCTGATCGGCTGTGATGCCGGCTACCTGAACGCCGCACGCATCAAAGGTAGCCACGCCGCTATCAAGAGCGGCATGCTGGCCGCCGAAGCCGCGTTTGAAGCCCTGGCCGCCGGACGCAGCAGCGACGAACTCAGCGCCTACCCAGCTGCGTTCGAAAACAGCTGGTTACACACCGAACTCGACCAGTCACGCAATTTCAAGCAATGGTTCAAGAAGGGCCACCTCGTCGGTGCCTTGATGGTCGGCATTGAGCAGTGGCTGCTGCCTAGACTCGGCATCAAGCGTCCGCCCTGGACGATTCACCGCACTCAGGCCGACCACGCCACCCTGAGCCCTGCCGCCGAGATGCCGCAGATCAGCTACCCCAAGCCCGACGGCAAGCTCACCTTCGACCGGCTCTCCAGCGTGTTCGTCAGCAACACCAACCACGAAGAAAACCAGCCTGCGCACCTGACACTAAAAGACGCCAGCCTGCCGGTGCAGATCAACTTGGCGAAATATGCCGGCCCCGAGAGCCGTTACTGCCCGGCCGGCGTTTACGAGTTCGTCAAAAACCCGGACAACAGCGACCGCCTACAGATCAACGCGCAGAACTGCGTGCACTGCAAGACCTGCGACATCAAGGACCCGACGCAGAACATCGTCTGGGTCACGCCCGAAGGCGGCGGCGGGCCGAACTACGCGGGAATGTAGCCGAGGGACGGCGGATTCAAATCTGAAGTACAACCCCATGGGCTTCACTGATCGAGTGTGGAATGTTGCGGGCTGTTCAGGAGTAGCTCCCGATGGAACGCAAGTGGGGACCGTACGCCCAGTACACCCTTCCGCGTCCGGTTATTGATCTGATCGGTGATCTTGCCCCCGTATTTCAGGACACGGCCTATACGCAATGTAGCGCCGGTTGTTCAAGTTGAGAGCGGCGTAGTTGCTCAACCCGTTGCCGCCTGAACTCGCGCGGCGATTTCATCTTCAGGCTCGAGTGCGGGTGGATCTCGTTGAAGTGCTCGAACGCAGCTGGCAACTGCGCCAGCACCGTCGATGCATTGCTGAAGTCCATGCGCCCGACGTAGTCGCGCTTGAACGTGTTGACGAAGCTCTTGGCCATGCCATTGCTCTGCGGACTGCACGCCGGCGTATTGACCGGCGCCAGCCCCAGTGAGCGTGCGATGCGTTGAGTCTCATGGGCGATGTAGGCGCTGCCGTTGTCCGTCAGGGATTGCAGCGGGTAGCCCGAGGGCAAGGCTTCCACCGCACCGAAGCGCTTCTCCACCGCCTCGATGAGCATCTCGCGCACCGGCTCGCCTGGCAGGCTTTTGCCCTCCCATGCAAGGAAGGCCATGATCTCGCGATCACAGCAGTCTTTGGCGAACGCGGCTGTCACGGTCTAGCCCGAGTCGCACTTGATCTCGAAGCCGTCAGAGCACCAGCGCGTGTCGCTGGCCTGCACAGAGACGGGGCCGGTGTGCCTGCGGCTCGATTGCGCTCGCCGTGGCGCCTTGGGCAACAGCAAGGCGTTGGCAGCCATGACCCGATAGGCTCAGCGATCCCCAAGAGCTTGTCAGAGAAGGCCTGCATTACATTGACCGCGCTGGCGGGCTTGAACTCGGGCAGCTTGATGAGCATGAGAAGCCGGCTGGTGCGCTCGACCAGCGTGCCCACTGCACTTGCCTTGACCGATCCCTTGATGAGATCGCCTTCCCAGTGCTCGGGGAACTGTCGGTCTTCAATCTCGGGCGGGCGCACGTGGATGCTCACCATGTCAGGGATCTGACCTCTTCGGTCTTCTCCTTTGCTGCGAGGTAGTCATCGGTTGTGGGCGTGACGCAGGGTGGCGATCAGCTCCAGGGCAATCTGTTCGGGCGACCAGCGCTGACCCGAAAGTGGCGCATCAGGCCGTACAGGATGCCATCGCGATGGAGCTTGTTTAGCGGATCGCTTTGTCGACGGCGCTGCAGGGCACAGGCACGTGCTGCAGTGCAGGCGTAGCCTGCGGGCTGTGCGTTACGCCGCAGCTCTCGGCGGATGCTGCTCGGGGAGCGTCCCAGGACCAAAACCATGGTTCGAACGCTGTGCTTTTGCTGGACCAGGCTGGCCAGTGTCACTCGGTCTACGGGCTGGAGTTGTTGATAGCGCTTGAGTGGGCTGCATTGCAGCTGCGGACCTTTCTCGGTAGCAGGTGTTGCACTTCAGTCTTGATCCGCCGACGCTGAGTCACCGGCTCTCGTTCGGAAGCGCGCCTGGGCAGGCGCTACCGCTCGCACTCGAAACGGGACTTGATGGCAGTGGCATAGGGATTTCCCGAATAGCCTCTAACCTAACTACCGTTAGATTAGAGACATCTAAACAAGGCAAGATGCACAACTCGGCAAACGGCAAGGCACAGGGCAGGCACGTCGCCGACCCAACACGGCCAACACGGGACAAACTTTGAGTAAATTCACTGCCCCCCCAACCTGCACCCTGGAAACCAAAGGCCACGGTCGTGCCCACGAATCCGGCCCATCCGACCCGAAGGTCTGCACGACTGCGGCCGCCATCTTGGCGCACCCCTCCACTACGCTCGACCGGCACACCCGTTCAATGGTTGGGCCCCTACAGAACGGGGCAAGGAACGGTCTGTCATGCTGAAACTCACCAACGTCCAGATCGTTTACGACAACACCATCGAGGCGGTGCGAGAGGCCTCATTGGCCGTTGGCAAAGGTCGCATAGTCGCCTTGCTCGGTTCCAACGGGGCAGGAAAATCAACCACACTCAAAGGCATTTCGGGCGTACTGTATCCGGAAGACGGAGAGATCAAAGGTGGTCAGATCACGTTTGAAAACAGCCAGCTGACCGGCCTGGCGCCAGACGAGATCGTACGCGCCGGCGTGGTCATGGTGCCCGAGGGGCGCCGCCTGTTCGACCAGTTGACAGTCGAGGAAAACCTCGTGATGGGCGGCTACACGCGCAGTCTGACTGACGCCAGGCGCCAGATGGAGATGGTGTATGGGCTGTTCCCGCGTCTGGTGCAAAAACGCAGCACGGTGTCGGGCTACCTGTCAGGCGGCGAACAGCAGATGGTGGCCATTGGCCGTGCGCTGATGTCGTCCCCGAAACTGCTGATGCTCGACGAGCCCACGCTCGGTCTGGCGCCACAAATCAGCGAAGAGATTTTCGACATCATCACCCGCCTGTGCCGCCAGGAAGGCATGGGCATTCTCCTGGTAGAGCAGAACGCACAGATGGCGCTGGCCATTGCCGACTATGGCTACATCATGGAAAACGGCCGCGTGGTGCTAGACGGCGAGGCCGACAAGATGCTGCGCAACGACGACGTGCGCGAGTTCTACCTCGGCTTCAGCGAAGGTGGATCGCGCAAGAACATGCGCGACGTGAAGCACTACAAGCGGCGAAAGCGCTGGCTGTCCTGAGAAAAACATGAACGACACATTGTTAAGGGTCGAAAACCTGTCCAAACGCTTCGGCGGCGTCGAAGCCGTTGCCGGTGTCAGTTTTCACGTCCGGCGCGGTGAAATCTATTCCCTGATCGGCCCCAATGGGGCCGGCAAGACGACCACCTTCAACATGATCAGCGGCGTCGTCAAGCCCAGCAGCGGCACCGTGCATTTCGATGGCTGCGACATCACCGGCATGCCGGCGCACCGCCTGGCCGCCATCGGCATCGGTCGGACCTTCCAGAACCTGGCGGTATTCAAACATGCCAGCGTGGTGGACAACCTGCTGGTCGGCCGCCATTGCCACATGGCCACCAACGTGCTGGATGCCTCGTGGTTCTTTGGACGGGCGCGGCGCGAAGAGCTAGAACATCGTCGCAAGGTGGAAGAGATCATCGACTTTCTTGAAATCGAGGAAATTCGCGACATGCCGGTGGGCACCCTGTCCTATGGCCTTCAAAAGCGGGTCGAGCTGGGGCGCGCGCTGGCCACCGAGCCCAAGTTGCTCCTGCTGGACGAAATGGTATCGGGCATGAACAGCGAGGAGACCGAAGACATTGCCCGCTTCGTGCTTGACATCCGGGACGAACTTGGCATTTCGGTCCTCATGGTCGAGCACGACATGGGCATCGTGATGGACATCTCCGACCGCGTCTGCGTGCTCAACTTCGGCCGCAAGATCGGCGAGGGCACGCCGGCCGAGATATCGGCCAACCCGGCCGTGATCGACGCCTACCTGGGCAGCAAAACCAAGGAGGCCGCGTGATCGATAACCTGGACGCCTCGCTGTGCGACGGCAACACCACCCTGCCCAAGCTACTCAAGCATTGGGCTCAGAGGTTTCCGAATGCGCTCGCGTTTCGCGAGAAAGACTATGGCATCTGGAACCGCATGAGCTGGCAGCACTATCTGGAGACCGCGCGCCGCTTCGCTCACGGCCTGAAGGCCCTCGGATTCGAAAAGGGGGACCGCCTGGCCATTGCCAGCGAGGACAGCCCCCACTGGATGTTCTCCGATCTCGCGACGCAGGCCATCGGTGGCATTGTGGTCGGCATCTACCCCACCAACCCGTGGCCGGAGCTGCAGTACATCGTGCACCACTCGAACAGCAAGTTCGTGGTCTGCGGCGACCAGGAGCAGGTCGACAAAGTGCTCGACGCCCTGGACAAGCACGCCAACAGCCTGCCCGACCTGATGAAGATTATCTGCGTCGACATGAAGGGAATGCGCGGCTACAAGCACGACCAGCTGATGTCGTTTGACGACGTGCTCGAGCTTGGCGACCAATACGCTGCGGCATCGACCCAGCACGCGGGTACCTTTGATCGCGGCATCGAGGACACCCAGCCCGACGACACCTGCATGCTGGTCTACACCTCGGGCACCACCGGTCCGCCCAAGGGCGCGATGCTCTCGCACCGCAACCTGATCGTCACCGTTGAAAAGCTCAAAACTCATTTCAAACTGGACCGCCAAAACTACGAGGTGGTCTGCTACCTGCCGTTGTGCCACGTGGCCGAGCGAGCCTTCTCCACGGTCTTGCATCTGCTCACCGGCGGTGTGGTCAACTACGCCGAATCGATCGACACGGTGGCCGTCAATCTGCGCGAGATCGCACCTACGGTGTTCTTGGGTGTGCCGCGCATCTGGGAAAAGCTGCAGCAAGGCATTTTGATTCGCATGCAGGACGCCTCGCGCTTTCAGCGCTGGGCTTTCAAGCATTGCCTCGATGCCGGGCGTCGTCTGTTCGAAAAGATCGAGGCGCAAGAGGGCCAACGCAGCCTGTCGGATCGCCTGCACTTCTTCGTGCTGTGGTTGCTGATGTTTCGCAATCTGCAGAAATTCATCGGCCTAGACCGCATGCAATGCGGCTTCTGTGGCGGCGCCAGCGTCTCGCCCGAGGTACTGAAATTCTTTCGTATTCTAGGCATCCCGGTGTACCAGGTCTACGGCATGACCGAGTCCGGCGGCGTGATCTTCTTCCAGCATGAAAAAGCAGTCAAACTGGGCGCCACAGGCCTGCCCATCGACGGCCTGAATTGGAAGATCGCCGACGACGGCGAGCTCATCGTCAAGCACCCCGCCGTGTTCAAGGGCTATCTCCACGACGAGAGCGCCACCGCCAAAACCGTCGTCGACGGCTGGCTGCACACGGGCGACATCGTGGCGCTGGCTGACAACGGCGAGCTGATGATCGTCGACCGCAAGAAAGCCATCATCATCACCAGTGGCGGCAAGAACATCGCACCGTCCGAGATCGAAAACGCGCTCAAGGACAGCCTGTATGTGCGCGAAGCCATCGTTCTGGGCGATGGGCGCCATTACCTGTCTGCATTGCTCCAGATCGACTTTGACACGGTGGGCAAGTGGGCGCAGGAGCGCAAGCTGGCATACACCACCTACAAGAGCCTGGCCTTGCTGCCCGAGGTGCGCGAACTGGTTGACGAGGACGTCAAACGCGTGAACAAACTGTTTGCCCGGGTCGAAAACATCCGCAAGTTCCTGATTCTGGAGAAGGAACTCGACCACGACGACGGCGAACTCACCGCTACCCAGAAGGTTCGTCGCAACGTCATCGAAAAAACCTTCGCAAAAGAGATCGCGATCATCTACGGTGGAGGGGCGGTCTGATGGACTATTTTCTGCAACTGGTCATTTCCGGCATTGCCGTCGGCCTAGTCTACGGCTTCATCGGCATGGGTTTTGCCATGATCTACCGCGCCACCGGCGTGGTGAACTTCGCCCAGGGCGAGCTGATGATGCTGGTGTCCTACATCGCCTTCACCCTGGCCGGCACCTTCCAATTTGGCTTCTGGCCGATGCTGCTTCTGACGACCATCGCCTCGGTGCTGATCGGCCTGCTGATCGAGGTCTTGCTCATCCGTCCGATGCTCGGTCAGCCGGTGTTTTCCACGGTGATGGTGACCATTGGCCTCGCAGTGATCCTGCGCTCGGTGGTGGTGTTGATCTGGGGCGCCGACCCCATGCCACTCAATGCCGGCCTGCCGACCGAAATCATCAAGATCGGCCCGGCCGGCCTGTATCCGGCGCAGATGTATGCCGTTGGACTGATGGCGGCTGTACTGCTCGGCCTGTGGACCTTCTTTCGCTATTCACGGATCGGTATCGCCATGCGCGCCACCGCCAACGTCCAAACTGCAGCCCTACTGATGGGAATCAATGTCAAGCGCATCTTCGCCTTGTCCTGGGCTCTGTCGGCCGGTCTCGCCGCCATTGCCGGCGTGTTGATCGGCGTGATCTACGACGTCAACCCCGGCATGTGGACGACAGGTCTGCGCAGCTTTCCGGCGGTCATTCTGGGCGGGCTGGACTCGGTGTTCGGCGCCGCACTTGGCGGCATCCTGATCGGGGTGGTCGAGAACTTGTCGGAAGGCTATATCGGCCGCGGCATGAAGGAGATCGCCGGTTTTGTTTTGATCCTCGTCGTTCTTATGGTCAGACCCTATGGCCTGTTCGGCAAACCTGATATCGAGCGTGTCTGATGCAGAGCGGAAATTTCAAACAAAGCTATCGTCAACTGCTGGCACTGACCGACTCGGTCCCTGTCATCGTCTGGTCGTGCCTGCTGGTTGCGCTGCTGGCGGCCGCGCCACTGCTGCTGTCCAAGTACTATGTCTCTGTCATTCTGCTGCTGCTGATCACAGCGGTGGGGGTGTTGGGCCTGAACCTACTGACCGGGACCACCGGGCTGATCTCGCTCGGGCACTCGGGCTTTCTGGCGGTCGGCGCCTACACGGCCGGTATCGTGGCCGGCAAACTCGGCTGGCCGATGCTGGCGGCCATCTTCGCCGGCGGCGTGAGCGCGGCCATCGCCGGGATCATCGTGGGCATACCATCGCTGCGTCTCAAAGGGCTGTACCTGGCCATCACGACGATGGCGTTTGCCGTGATCATCAACCACCTGATCCTCAACGGTGGCAGCCTGACCGGAGGCTCGGAAGGCCTGACGGTGCCGCAACCCTCGCTGTTCGGCCAGGCGCTGGGGGCAGAACGTGGCTACTACTACGTGGTGCTGTGCTTTGTAGTTGTGTTCACCTTCATCACCCTGAACATCCTGCGCAGCCGCATTGGTCGGGCCTTCTTGGCGATCCGGGAGCACGACATCGCCGCCAAGGCCATGGGCGTCAACCTGGTGCGCTACAAGCTGCTGGCCTTCATGGTCAGCGCCTTCTACACCGGCATCGCCGGGGGCTTGCTGGCCTACTACACACGCTACCTGAACGTGGACAGCTTCAGCCTGCTGATCTCGATCGAGGCGCTCTCCATGCTCATCGTGGGTGGCCTGGGCTCGGTGGCCGGCGCCTTGCTCGGCACGGCATTCATCGTCCTGCTCAACGAGAGCCTGGGCTTCGTGTTCGGCATGATCGGCGCCAGCTTCGGCGGGTCGGGCTCCACTGCCGCCTATGAGATCAAAGGCGTCATTTATGGGCTCGCGATTGTGTTGTTCCTGCGTTTTGAGCCCGATGGCCTGATGGGGCGATGGCGCGACATCAAGCATTACTGGACCCATTGGCCATTCCGATTCTGACCCTGCAGCACACGCGCTGCTTATTCCATAGGAGACCTG
Source organism: Hydrogenophaga sp. (assembly GCF_018780385.1). GTDB lineage: Bacteria > Pseudomonadota > Gammaproteobacteria > Burkholderiales > Burkholderiaceae_C > Hydrogenophaga. The sequence continues at coordinate 69,955 of NZ_JADMJO010000018.1, forward strand.
CGATGCGAACACTACAGAAGCTGACCCAGCGCCTTTGCCTCAGCGCACTCGCCACACTGACCTTCGGCAGCGCACTGGCGGCAGATCCCGGGGTCACGAAGGACAAACTCGTGCTTGGCGCGGTCATCCCGCTTAGCGGCCCGCCCAGCATCATTGGCAAGGCCATTGCCACGACCCTGAAAGTTTGGGAGCAGGATGTCAATTCGCGCGGCGGCATCGGCGGACGCAAAGTCGACATTCGCATCGAGGACGACGGCTATGTGCCACAGCGCGCCGTCCAGGGTCTCAAAAAACTGATGGATGTCGAACAGATCTTTGCATTGATCGGCACCTCCGGCTCGTCGCAGTTGCTGGCCATGCTGCCCATCATCGACGAACAGAAAATTCCCGCCATCAACCATATCGCCGTCAACAGCGCCCACTTCAACCCACCGCACAAGACGCTGTTCAATATCGGGGCAACTTACTGCCAGGAGGTCTTTGCCAGTATGAAGCATCTGGTCACATCCCAGAAGCTGCAAGGCTCCAAGTTCGGCCTGATATTTCAGGAGGATGATTATGGCGTCGATGTCAAGTGTGGCTACGACCAGGCCCTGAAAGAGCTCGGTTTGAAAAGCAGCATCGAAGTTGCCTACAAACGCGGGGCGAAGGATTTTTCCGCGGAGGTGTTGAGCGTGCAGCGCGCCGGCGCCACCTTCGTGCTGACCGGCGGCATCATCACCGAAACCGCCGCAATGCTCAAAGAGATCGCGAAGAACCAGATGCAAGTCGTGCGTCTGGCCGCTCACCCTTCGCATCTGCCTGCGGTACTGGCCCTGGCCGGCCCGGCAGCTGACGGCGTGTACGTCGCCGAGTATGTGCCTCCAGTGACCGACACTCAAACCCAGGGCATTGGCAAACTCACCGCACTGACCTACAAATACTTTTCAGCCAATGAGGTCAAGGACATGAACCGGTATTCATTGACCGCCTACGTGGGTGTCCAGTTACTCGAATCAGCGCTCAACGCCTGCACCAAAAACCTCACGCGTGCCTGCGTGGTCGAAAAGCTCGAGCAGACCAAGAACTTCACCAGCGACGGCATCATGGCCCCCTTGACCTTCGGGCCCAATATTCGACAGTCGGGGACCCGCCCCATTTTGCTCAAGGCGAATGCCGGCGTCGGGAAATTCGAGCGAGCCTCTGAATTTCTGAGTTCCAAGTGATTCTGACGACGCGCTACCAGCCCCACCCCCATTTCTCCTCCAGGAGTGCCTTTCCATGACACGCAAATACTTTCGATATGCCGCCACCAGTCTGCTCGGCATGGTCATCGGCCTGACGGCCACGACCGCCGTTGCTGCTGACCCCGGTGTGACCGACGCCAAAATCGTCCTCGGCTCGGTGACGCCCGTCAGCGGCCCCCCTAGCCTCTTGGGCAAGGCCCACATGCTTGCCTTGCGGGTATGGGAGCAGGATGTCAACGCCCGCGGTGGCATCAATGGCCGCAAGGTGGAAATTCGCCAGGAAGATGACGGCTATGTGCCTCAGCGTGCTGTGCAAGGCGTCAAGCGACTGGTCGACGTGGAAGGCATCTTCGGCCTCATCGGCACCTCGGGCTCAGCCATGCTGCAAGCCATGCTGCCCTACATAAACGAGCAACGCTTGCCAACCATCAACGCGATGGCAGTGGCAGCAGCGCACTTCACTCCACCGAACAAAACGGTATTTGTGGTCGGGCCAACCTATTGTCAGGAGTTGAGCGCCGCCATGAAAAACATGGTCGCTAGCAAGAAGTTGCACAAGGAGAAGTTTGCGCTGGTCTATCAGGATGACGAGTTTGGCAGCGACGTGCGTTGCGGCTACCAGAAGGCGATCAAGGATCTGGGGCTTAACAGCGTGTCCGAGATTTCCTTCAAGCGTGGCACCAAGGACTTCTCGGCCGAGATGCTGAGTCTGAAGCAGGTGGGCGCGACCTTTCTCGCGTCGGGCGGCGTGGTGGCCGAGCATTCGATGCTGATGAAGGAAGCCGCTAAAAACCAGATGTCGCTGACCTTCCTTGCCGTGCATTCGGCCCACCTGACCCCTGTTCAGGCGCTCGCCGGTGCCGCGGGCGACGGCTACTTCGTCGCAGACTATGTCCCGCCTCTGACCGACCTGTCGGTGCCAGGCATGGCCAAGTTTATGGGGTTGGCACAGAAATATCTGTCAGCCGACGAGTTGAAGTCGCTCAACCGCTATTCGATCACAGCCTACGTTGGTGCGCTGCTGATGGAAGACGCGATCAGCCGCTGTGGCAAGGCGCTGACTCGCGCCTGTGTCGTCGAGAAGCTGGAAACAACCAAGAACTTCGGCACCGATGGACTGGCTTCTCCCATCAGTTTTGGCCCCAATGACCGGCACTCGCCGAGCAGCGTGCTCGTGTTGCGTTCGGACGCCAAAAACTCCCGCTTCGAGCGCGTGTCCGACCCCATCCCTGTGCTCGATTGACACCAGACACCGTTGAGTGACCGTCACCGGCCATACAACAGGGGCCCGCCCGTGTTTCAAAAGGTTCTGATCGCCAACCGTGGCGAGATCGCGCTGCGGATCCTGCGTGCACTCAAGGGCATGGGGCTCGTCACCGTGGTGGCCCACCACGCGGTGGATGCCGATAGCCCGGCCGTGCTGGAGGCTGACGAGACGGTCGAATTGCACGGCTCGACACCCGTGGCTTCCTACCTCGATATCGCGCAACTGGTCGAAGCGTGTCGGCACAGTGGGGCACAGGCGGTGCATCCCGGTTACGGCTTCCTTTCTGAAAACGCTGCGTTTGCGCGTGCGCTAGAGGCCGCAGGCATCGTCTTCATTGGCCCGCGTCCTGACAGCATCGAACTGATGGGCGACAAGGTGCGCGCGCGCAGCTTCGTGGCCAAACGCGGGTTTCCAGTAGCACCGAGCGCCGTCGAGGATGATGACCCGGCCAGCTTCGTCGAGCGCACCAGGGCGCTCGGCGCGCCACTGCTGATCAAACCTTCAGCCGGCGGGGGCGGCAAGGGCATGCGCATCGTGCGTGACCTGTCCGTTTTGGATCGCGAGATCGAGACCGCACGGCGCGAAGGTGAGCGCTATTTTGGCGACGGTCGGTTGTTTGTCGAACGCTATGTGGAGCGCCCCCGGCACATCGAGGTGCAGGTGATGGGCGACGCGCATGGCCAGTTGGTGCATTTCTGGGAGCGTGAATGTTCAGTGCAGCGACGCTTCCAGAAAATCATTGAAGAAACCCCCTCCCCGGCTCTTTCACCGGTGCAGCGCCACGATATTTGCGAAGCCGCAGCCGGCATTGCCCGCGCAGCCAACTATCGCGGCGCCGGCACCGTGGAGTTCATCTACGGCGCCGGTGGCGAGTTTTACTTTCTTGAGATGAACACGCGTCTGCAGGTGGAACACCCGGTCACCGAAATGGTGACGGGCTTTGACCTCGTTCGCGAACAGGTGCGCGTTGCCCAGGGTGAGCCGCTCGGCTACACCCAGGCGGACATCGTGCAGCTTGGTCACGCCATCGAATGCAGGCTTTACGCCGAAGATGCCGAGCATGATTTCCGCCCCTCCACCGGCGACATCCTGTGCTGGCGGCCGCCATCCGGTCCCGGCGTGCGGGTTGATGCCGGCGTGCGCGAAGGTCAGGCGGTGAGCACTGCATTTGACCCCATGATCGCCAAAATTATCTGCCATGGAAACACGCGTGCGCAGGCAATAGAACGCTCCATCCTGGCGCTTGGGCAATCGGTGCTATTGGGTCTGACCACCAACGCACGCTACCTCACGCGGGTACTGCGCCATGCCGAGTTCCGTGCTGGCCAGGCCGACACCGGCATGCTGGCACGCTGTGCCGAAGAGCTGCGCGAGTCTCTCACCCCCGATGACATCGACCTGGTACTGGCATCGGCGGTGCTCGCCGACCGCGAACTGTTGCGCGCCGTGCACGCTATTCCCGCGATGCACGCCGCCATGGGACCCTGGAGGAATTGACGATGCGCCGCCGCTATGTCATCAATGGCCAGGCCCATGACCTCGTGGTGACACGTGGAGCGAATGGCGTGTTCCACGTCAGCCATGGCGAACGCAAATTCGAGATGCAGGGAAAGGCGCTGGCTGATGGCCGTTGGCGGGTAGCCGTGGATCAGCGGTCGCAAGCCGTCTGGATCGCCACACGGGGCGACAGCCGATTCGTGCACAGCGCGGCCACCGGCGCCCTCGAGGTCGAGGTGATCGATCTCAGCGGACCTTCTGGCTGCGACCAGACCGGTACCGCTTCCGACTTGCTGCAGGCACCGATGCCCGGCACGGTGATCGCGGTTCATGTGGCCGTCGGTGATGCAGTGTGCGTTGGTCAACCGCTCATCGTGATCGAAAGCATGAAACTGGAAACCACGCTGACGGCGCCGCGCGATGCCCGGGTCAAGGCGGTGCACTTTGTCGTTGGCAACACCTTCGCTCTTAAGTCCGCCCTCGTGACGCTGCAAGACCTCTGAGAACCGATTGATGAAACGCATCGACTCCCGCATTGACACCGCATCCGAAGCGTTCCGGCGAAACCATCAAGCCATGAGCGCCATCGTCGCGAATTTTCGCGAGCGCATGGAAATCACTCGCCACCAACGTCCGCCGCATGAGATCAAGCGCGTGCGCGCGCAGGGAAAACTGCTGGTGCGTGAACGGCTGGACTTGCTACTCGATCCCGGCACGCCCTTTCTTGAGTTCTCGGCGCTGGCCGCCTGCGAGGACTACAACGGCGAGATACCGGGTGCCAACGTGGTCACCGGTCTGGGCGTGGTCAGCGGGCGCGAGGTGCTGATCCACGCCGACGATTCCAGCGTCAAGGGCGGTGTCTGGTACACCTTGACGCCACGCAAGCTCGCACGCTTGCTGGACATCGCGCTGGAAAACCAGTTACCGGTCCTGCATCTGTGCGATAGCGGCGGCGCCTTCCTTGAAGAACTGTCAGGCGTGTACATCGAGGGTGGCCGGGTGTTCCGCAACCAATGCCTGCTGTCCAAGGCCGGCGTGCCGCAGGTCGCGATGGTGTTCGGCCACTGCACCGCCGGCGGTGCCTACATCCCCGCGCTGTGCGATTACAGCATCATCGTGCGTGGCGCTGGCGGCGTGTTTCTCGGCGGGCCACCGCTCGTCAAGGCCGCCACCGGCGAGGAGCACACCGCCGACGAGATCGGAGGCTGTGATTTACACACCCAGGTATCCGGCACGGTCGACTATCCGGCCGACAACGAAGCCCACGCCATCGCGATTTGCCGCGAGATCGTCGCGCAGTTCAAGCCCGCAACAAAAAGCTATCTGCCCGAGCGCGATGCCGAGCCACCCTACTACGACCCCAACGAAATGCTGGGTATCGTCTCACCCGACCACCGGGTGCAATTCGATCAGCGTGAACTGATTGCACGCATGGTGGACGGCAGCCGCTTCCACGAGTACCAGCCCGCCTACGGCACTACCCTGATTTGCGGCTACGCCTACATCTGGGGCTACCGCGTGGGCATCCTCGCCAACAACGGCGTGTTGTTCAGCGACAGCTCCAAGAAAGCGGCGCACTTCATATCGCTGTGCAACCAGAACCGCACACCTCTCGTGTTTCTGCAAAACACCACCGGCTACATGATCGGCCGCAACTATGAAATGGAAGGCATCACCAAGGACGGCGCCAAGATGTTGATGGCGCAGGCTGGCAGCGAGGTGCCCAAGTTCACCGTCATCACCAGTGCAGCTTTCGGTGCGGGCTACTACGGCATGTGCGGACGGGCGTGGGATCCGCGCATGATCTGGGCTTGGCCGAACGTGCACATGGGGGTGATGGGCCCCGATCAGGCCGCCAACACCCTCGCCGACGTGAAAATCGCCCAATTGCGGCGCAAGGGCCACGCGCCCGATGAGGCCGAGATGGCGCAACTGCGCCAACGTGTGTACGAAAAGGCCGAGCGCGAGTCCAACGCCTACTTTGCCACATCGCGCCTGTGGGATGACGGTCTGCTGGCACCTACCGACACCCGCAACGCACTGGGCATGGCACTTTCAGCCGCCGCCCACGCCCCGATCGCCGACCCGCACTATGGAATTTTCCGATTCTGAAGGGACAACATGACAGAAGACACTACCTTCGGCTTCGACGATGAAGCCCTCGCAACCCGCCCCACCGTCTACCAGAGCGGACTCTTCGAAGGCCAGGTGGTGATGGTCAGCGGCGCCGGCAGCGGCATCGGAAAAGCCATCGCCTTCCTGTACGCGCGCCTGGGCGCCAAGCTGGTCATCTGCGGGCGCGACCCAGCCAAGCTAGAGACCTGCGCCGAATGGCTGCGCCGGCTCGGCAGCCCTGATGTGCTGGTGCACCCCATGACGATCCGTGAGCCCGAGCAGGTGGAACAGTTGATCGACGTGGCCTGGCTGCACTTCGGACGCATCGACGTGCTCGTCAACAACGCCGGCGGGCAATTCCCGCAGCGAGCGCTGGACTACAGCGTCAAGGGCTGGAAGGCGGTGATCGACACCAACCTGAACGGCACCTGGTACATGATGCATGCGCTGGCTCGCCGCTGGCGCGACACCGGTACGCAGGGCAACATCGTCAACATCGTCGCCACCTTCCAGCGGGGCATGCCGGGCGTGGCGCACACCTGCGCTGCGCGCGCCGCCGTTACCCATCTGTCCAAAACGGTTGCCGTCGAGTGGGCGCAGCATGGCATCCGCGTCAATTGCATCGCGCCTGGAGCGATCGCCAGCACCGGCTTTCGTCAGTACTCCCCCGAGGCGGTGAAGGCCTTCGCCGGAGCCAACCCGATGAAACATGTCGGCGACGTGCAGGACGTGGCCGAGGCCGCGGTCTACCTCAGCGCGCCCAGCGGCAAGTTCGTCACCGGCGAACTGCTCACGGTGGATGGCGGAGGCGTGCTCTGGGGCGAAGTCTGGACCATCGCCAAACCCGACTACTTCAAGGTGAACTCATGAATTCGGCCGATACGCAACACCCCAAGTTCGGCCCGGGCGACGAAGCCCTGGCCGCGCTCCCGACGGTCTATCGCGACGACCTTTTCGCCGGCAAAGTGGTGTTGGTGTCGGGCGCCGGCAGCGGCATCGGCAAGGCGATCGCCTTTCTGTTTGCCCGACTGGGTGCCACGCTCGCCATCTGCGGGCGCAAGGCCGACAAGCTCGAGGACTGTGCCGAAAAACTGCGCGCCTTATCAGGCCGTGAGGTATTTACCTACCCGATGACCATCCGCGATCCCGAGCAGGTGGACGCCATGCTCAGTGCCGTGTGGGAACGTTTGGGCGGCGTTGACGTTCTGGTCAACAACGCCGGCGGCCAGTTTGCCGCCCATGCAATGGACTTCAACGTCAAGGGCTGGAACGCGGTGATCGACACCAACTTGAACGGCACCTGGTACATGATGCAGGGCGCTGCCAAACGCTGGGTGGAGCATGGCCGGCACGGCAACATCGTCAACATCACCGCCGCCATCGACCGCGGCCTCACCGGCATGGCGCACACCACCGCCTCGCGCGCGGGCGTCATCGCGCTGTCGCGTACGCTGGCCATTGAGTGGGCAGAACACGGCATCCGCCTGAACTGCATTGGCGCCGGCGCCATCGAGAGCAACGGCTTCAACAACTACCACGAAGAGAATGTGGCAACCTTTTACTCGTGCAATCCGATGAAACGGGCCGGCGACGTGCAGGACATCGCCGAGGCGGTGGTCTACCTCGCCGCACCCTCGGGCAAGTTCATTTCCGGCGAGGTGCTCAACGTCGAAGGCGGGATGCTGCTGTGGGGCGAATTCTGGCCTGCTGGCAAGCCGGACTATTTCAAAGTCGAGCCAACTTGAGCGCGCAGCCCCTCCTCCGTCGGCAAGTTACTTCCACGGGCCTTTTCAGCAGCTCGTAGGGTACGACATCCTGCACAACGAGGGTGGCCCGTATTTCCGGCTACCGATCCGGCGCGACCAACTCAACCCCACGGCGTGCTCCAGGGCGGCGTGCCCTTGACCTTGCTCGATGCGGTTGGGGGCAGAACGTTAATCGACCGCCCGATCCCCGGCGGCGGCCAGATCATCCAGTCGTCGGTAACGGTCACCCTGACCGTGGATTTCATGCGTGCGGTCGGCACAGGAATCCTGTTTGCATCGGCAATACCCGACCACATCGGCAAGACGCTGGCCTACGTCTCGGTGAAGGTGACGCTCGACGCACTCGACGGAGACATCGTGTCGCGCGGCATCGGCACCTACCGCATCTACACCAAGTCGCTGGTCAAAGCGATCTGACCGGTGCACGGCGGAGACCGCCCGGCAAAGCACTGCCGCTCAATGCACATGATCATCGGGCGGGGGAAGGATTTGCGGCTCGCGGTTGATGCGTTCGATTTGGCCGAGCAGAAACTGCGTGTCGCGCCATCCTTCACCGGCGCCCTCCTCGTCCTGCGGCACCCAGCGCGCACGCGCATAGCCGAATCGGTCAAGCAGGAATTCCATGTGAGACGGTGGCGCCCCCAAGACGGTCTTGCCGGGGTCGTTCAATGTACGCCGGAACAGCAAATAGGCGGTCGCCGCCTCCTGCGCCCCGTCGGTGACGACAGAAAACGGCAACGACAGCGAAGAAGTGGCACCCGGCAACGCAATCGCAATCACCTCGGTGCCGCTTGATTGCAACTGCGGATAGACACGCGCCAGTTCGACCAGACGTTTCGCGGAGAAGAGCTGCGAGTAGAAGACAAGCAGCACGGACTTGCGCCCCCTGTACTCCTTGAGCGCCGCGGTCAGTCCCGACCGGGTCACAAAATCGAAATCGGGCGGACCGAGCCAGGGCCGCCCGGGCACCACCTGGGGCGTCAGGATGCGAGCCTGGAAGCCAGCGGAGAACGCACGCAGGAAGTTCACCATGTCCCAACGTTCCTCTTCGGTCATTTCCTGCGCAAAGCCGGGCATGGCGGTTCTCGGCTTGCCGTGGGTGAGCCACCAGAAGAGATCGCCCGCAGTGTGCAGCGCAGTATGCGGCTCGGTGAGATTCGCGGGCCTGGTGGGCAAGCGGGTGGCCTGCGGACCGTCTCCCTTGCCACCCGGACCGTGACAGGACACGCAGTGCTGGGAATACAGCACCGCCCCGCGCGTGACCGACACCGCGTTGTAACTGACATTCGTGCGCCGGTAAGTGTCGGGATAGGCGTCCACCGACAACGCGTACAAACCGGTGGTTAAGCCTGAAGAAATCGCCAGCACTGCGATACCCAAACGCCAGCGGTCCACACCCCGCGCTGCGCCCGTGCGTGGCCTTGAAACGATGGTGTGCAGCGACCAAACCAGCCCCCCCATCGCCAGCAGCGACGCGCCCACGACGGTGGCCGCCACCCCGGGTTGGTCCCAGGTCGCCGCGAGCGACAGACGAAACGGAAGCGGCCACGCCATCTGAGCATGGGCCGCGGGCAGCGTACCTGTCAGACTGGCTGCGAAGAGCAGAATCAGCAGCACAACGCCCAGTTCCACCCGGACCAGACCGGCCGCGCCTTGCCACGCAAGACCCTGCTCGAATGCCCCCTGGCCCATACGCGACATCCAGACCCAGCGAACCCGCGCTGCAACCAGCAGCACCAGCATCAGCAGAACCATCTTGGCCAGCACCTGCAGACCGAACGACGTGGCGAGCAGCGGCGCCAGGCTGCGTTCGAGCACCGTCATCAGACCGCCGAAGATGTCGTCTGTCCGCGCGGGCCAGCGGGTCGGCGCGCCGAACTGCAGGTACGCGATGAGGGCTCCGGACGCAACGATCAGTGCAACGCAAACCGTCGCAAGCACCGAGAAGCGGCGCACCACGCCGAGGAACATCTTCCGGAACAGCGGATCCCGACCTCCCGCAGCCATGTGAAGTCCGTAGGCCAGCGCCGGCAGGCCGCCAGCCCAAACGCCAGCCGCCAGCAGATGCACGACATGGCCGACACCTGCAAGCCAAAGCGGTTCCGTGGCTGCGCCGTGCCCTGTAAATACCGCGGCTGCGTTAATCAGCAGCGCCGGGATGAGCAGCACCACATCGACGACGCGCTCGCCGAACCGCGCGATCAGAGGCCCACGACCCAACAGCAGCAGCAACAAGATCAGCGCCGTCGCCTGCCGCAGTTTCCATACCGCACCGTAGCGCGTTCGCTCCAGCAACCGGGTCCATTCGGACCATTCAAAAACTGCCTCTCCGCGGCCGCTGACCGAAGCCGCCTGCAACATCAACAGACCTGCCGTTGTGGCCAGCAGCAGTGCCACCAGCCATGGCGCGGCGGCAAGGATCGCTGCGCGCCAGCGCGCTGCATCCGGGCTTCGGCCAGGCCCAGCGAGCAACAGCACGGCAAAGCTGCCCAACAGCACCAGGCCGTTGGTCAATTGCAGCCAGCGCAGTGCCGTGCCGAGGAACTCCATTTACTTCCCGGAGCCCTCGGCCTTCACGGTGAAGGTATAACCGTAATCAACCGTGTGGCCATCGACCGAGAGCACCCGGTATTTCACCGTATAGGCACCCGGGCTGAGCATGGGCAACTCCAACACCAGCAGTTTGGGGTCGTCCTTGTCAACCCGGGCCTTCTGGGTCGTGACCGGGCCGGCACCTTCCTTGATCATGCTGATCGTCGCGTACTCGGGCTCCAGCCGCTCGTTGAACCACAGCCTGACCTGCAGCGGTGGTTTGGACAGCGTCGCCCGCCGTGCCGGTTCGGACTTGACCAGCGCGGCATGCGCCAGCGCCGTGCCAGTGGCGGTCATTGCCAGCAGCGCGACGAGCCACGAAACCATCTTGCGCCGGGCGTTCATTCGGCACGCACCCAAGTTTGCGAGCGCCCGAACACCGGAGCGCCGATGAAACCCCGAACCTCGAGCTTCTTGCCGCCCTCGGCGGGCCGCAGACGCAGCCGGTAGGTCGACCCGTTCTCCGGATCGAGCACCTCGCCACCGTCCCACAGCGTGGTGTCATCGGCATTGCGCTTGATGCCGCGAATAATCGTCATCCCGACCACCGGCTTGTCCTTGCGCTCGCCGGTGCACTTCTCGCAAACTGTCGCTGCCTTGGGATCGAGGAGCTTTTCGATCACGCCGCTGAGCACGCCAGCCGATTCGGTGATGCGTATCAAGGTTTTCACCGTTTTGCCGTCGTCGTCAATCGTCTTCCAGAGACCGACAGGCGTGTCCTGCGCAAAAGCAGGACCGGCTGCCCAGGCAACGGCAGCGATGGCGAGTACGTGTTTCAACGTTTTTTCGATTTTCATGAGGCGGCTCTATTTCATTGTGGGTATACGGGAAACGACTTCATGTGCCGACGATGCTATTAGCGACTTGCACTCATATTCATTGGCCCCAGGGACGATTTGACCGTCCGTTTATGGTTTGACCTTGCCCTGATTCTGTACGACCACCACACTCACCTTCTGTACCGAGGATTCGATGGTCTTGTGGGATGCATCGGACCAGTACACGCAAATGACGCGCTGACCAAGAGCGGCGGGCAGGTCAAATTTGTAGCGGTAACGGTTTTTCCCCACGCGTGCCAGGTCCGCCATCATCGGCATCAGAGACGTACCGTCGATACCAACATGCAGATGAACACCAGTGGACTTGGCGCTCATCGTCATGTTCGCCAGATCCGCATCGGTCTCGAACTCGACCTCCATGTTGGGCTCGACCTGCGCCCCGGAAAGCGGCGACACGATGCGCAGCCGTGGCAGTTCCTTCGTGTCCTTCGCCGCGCCGCTCTGGGACATGGCGTGTGATCCATGAACGCCGTGCGTGTGCTCAGCCGCAAAAACTGCGGAGCCTGCAAGCGCCGCAATCATGACCACCACGCGCGCACGCCCAAACATCTGCCACTTCATGCTGCTCGCCTTGTGTTAATGAATTCCCTGGTCGAAACGCCGAACCAACAACCGCCGCCCGGCCGGTCGCTGCTTCGAAATATCGGCCATTGCCCTCACGTATCTCACCTTGCAGGTTCTGCACATTGTTTTGTCGATCAAGAATCACAAGGCCCGGAACGCGCCCAGACTCTCCGACAAATTGACCTGCAGTTGGCCGGCGCGAATCTCATCATCTTCCACAATGTCCATCGAGACCGGCTGCAAAACTCCAGATTCACGAACCACGGGCGCAGCACTCTGGGCCATGACCGGCGCTGCAGCCGCCAGAAACCCCATTGCGCCTGCCCAGGCCGCACATCGTACGGCTTGGGCGGGCAAACATGCCGCCTTGGGAAGGTCTGCAAAACACCCGCTGCAGCGTGAGCTGAGACGATGAATTTCGGATG
>NZ_JADMJO010000054.1 GCF_018780385.1 Hydrogenophaga sp.
TCTTGTCCTGCTCCAGGCCGGTCAGGCGCTGCAGACGCATCTGCAGGATTTCCTGTGCCTGCGTCTCGGACAGCCGGTACAGCCCGTCGCTGCCCATGCCGAGTGCCTTCTCAAGACCCTCGGGCCGGTAGTCGTCAGCGTTGATCACGCCGCCGTCGGCGCGCGTGCGCGTGAGCATTTCGCGCACGAGTTGGCTGTCCCAAGGTCGCGCCATCAGCTCGGCCTTGGCCACGGGCGGTGTGGGCGACTCACGAATGATCTTGATGAAATCGTCGATGTTGGCCAGCGCCACGGCGAGACCTTCGAGCACGTGTCCGCGTTCGCGCGCCTTGCGCAAGTTGAACACCGTGCGTCGGGTCACGACCTCTCGGCGGTGTTCCAGGAACACCTGGATCAGGTCTTTGAGGTTGCACAGACGCGGCTGGCCGTCGACCAGCGCCACCATGTTGATGCCGAAGGTGTCCTGCAATTGCGTCTGCTTGTACAGGTTGTTGAGCACCACCTCGGGAACTTCGCCCCGCTTGAGCTCGATCACCAGGCGCATGCCCGATTTGTCCGACTCGTCCTGGATGTGGCTGATGCCCTCGATCTTCTTTTCGTGCACCAGCTCGGCAATGCGCTCCTGCAGCGTCTTCTTGTTCACCTGATATGGCAACTCGTCCACGATGATCGACTGGCGCTGACCGCGGTCGATGTCTTCAAAGTGGCACTTCGCGCGCATCACAACGCGGCCGCGACCTGTGCGATAGCCATCCTTCACGCCATTGATGCCGTAGATGATGCCGGCCGTGGGGAAGTCGGGCGCTGGAATGATCTCCATCAATTCATCGATGGATGCCTCCGGATGCTTCAGCAAGTGCAGACACGCATCCACCACCTCATTGAGGTTGTGCGGCGGAATGTTGGTGGCCATGCCGACCGCAATGCCCGACGACCCGTTGACCAGCAGGTTGGGCAGACGCGAAGGCAGCACCAAGGGCTCTTTTTCAGAGCCGTCGTAGTTGGGGCCGAAGTTGACGGTTTCCTTGTCGATGTCGGCCAGCATCTCGTGCGATATTTTCGACAGGCGGATTTCCGTGTACCGCATGGCGGCCGCGTTGTCGCCATCCACCGAGCCGAAGTTGCCCTGTCCATCCACAAGCATGTGACGCAGCGAAAAATCCTGCGCCATCCGCACAATCGTGTCGTACACCGCGCTGTCGCCGTGCGGGTGGTACTTACCGATCACGTCGCCCACAATACGGGCCGATTTTTTGTAGGGCCGGTTCCAGTCGTTGTTGAGCTCGTGCATGGCAAACAACACGCGCCTGTGCACAGGCTTCAGACCATCGCGTGCATCGGGAAGCGCCCGCCCGACAATGACGCTCATTGCGTAGTCGAGGTAGCTACGGCGCATTTCCTCTTCAAGACTGATGGGCAGGGTCTCTTTGGCGAACTGTGTCATGAGCAGGGGATGAAATGCGTCGGTTGGGCCAAAAGGCAACTCGCCATTTTACGGGCGGCACCGGATCGCACCTTTGTGCGCTCTTTGTTGTAACACCACAACGAATGCGGGGGCTGCCGGAATACAGTCACCGAGGCGCCCGTGCCTACCGGTCGGCCCTATAGCGCTTGTGGCACAATGAAATCCAGCGTTTTGAGTGGTGGTCACTTCAAGCGTCTTTTTTTGTACGCAGATTGTCTGCGGCTTACCAAGAGGAAAACCATGAAAAAACTCAACAAAGTGGCAATGCTGATCGCAACGGCCGCCATGGCAACGGCCGCCGGCGCCCAAACCATCGACAACTGGCGCAATGGCACCAGTGAGCTGGTCTGGAAAAACGGTACCAATGAACTGTGCTGGCGCAATGCCAACTGGACGCCTGCAACGGCAGCTGTCGGTTGCGACGGTGCCATCGTTCCCGTGGCTGCTCCTGCACCAGCTCCGGCCGCTGCTCCTGCACCCGCTCCAGCCGCTGCTCCTGCACCCGCTCCAGCCGCTGCTCCAGCTCCCGCAGCTTCCAAAGTGACCTACGCTGCCGATGCGTTCTTCGACTTCGACAAAGCGGTACTCAAACCAGAAGGCAAAGCCAAACTGGATGATCTGGCCAGCAAGGTTTCCGGCATCAACCTGGAAGTTGTGATCGCCGTCGGCCACACCGACTCCACGGGCGCTGCTGGTTACAACCAGGCTCTGTCCAACCGCCGTGCAGAAGCCGTCAAGGCCTATTTGGTGAGCAAGGGCATCGAAAGCAACCGCATCTACACCGAAGGCAAGGGTCTGACGCAGCCAGTGGCAGACAACGCCACCCGCGAAGGCCGTGCCAAGAACCGCCGCGTTGAAGTGGAAGTTGTCGGCACCCGCGCCAACAAGTAAACCTTCGGGTTGCTCCAAGAAAACCGCGCCCTGGCGCGGTTTTTTCATGGGCTGACGATAATCAAGCAATGAATCACAATCTCAATGCCGATCCAGCCGAGTTGGCCAAATTTTCCGATCTGGCTCATCGCTGGTGGGATCCGGAAAGCGAGTTCCGTCCACTGCATCAGATCAATCCATTGCGATTGAGCTGGATTGACGGAATGGCCCAACTTGCAGGCAAACGTGTCCTGGATATTGGTTGTGGCGGCGGCATTCTTTCGGATGCTATGGCAAGAAAAGGCGCCCGGGTGACGGGTATCGATCTTTCGATCAAAGCACTCCGGGTAGCCCAGTTGCATGCGCTCGAAGCAGGCACGGCGAATGTCGAGTATCTGGAAATCAGTGCAGAGGCCATGGCGCTCCAAGAGCCCGGTTCGTTTGATGTGGTGACGTGCATGGAAATGCTTGAGCATGTGCCCGATCCCTCTTCCGTTGTTCGTGCATGTGCCGCTCTTGTGAAACCGGGTGGTTGGGTCTTTTTTTCGACCTTGAACCGCAACCCCAAGTCGTTTCTGTTTGCGATTCTCGGCGCCGAGTACATCCTGCAACTGTTGCCCAAGGGGACCCATGAGTACGCCAAATTCATCAGGCCGAGTGAGTTGGCAGGATATGGGCGCGACGCCGGTCTTGAGCTGACGGACGCCCGCGGCATGGAGTACAACCCGTTGACTCGTCGCTACTGGTTGAGCCAGAACACCAGCGTGAACTATCTGTTTGCTACCCGAAAAACATGAGTTCCGTCGCTTTCCGGGGGGTGCGCGCGGTGTTGTTCGATCTGGACGGGACGCTGATTGACAGTGCGCCCGATTTGGGCGCGGCAGCGGATGGCATGCGCCTGCGTCGCGGCTTGCCCTCCAAACCGTTGGCGGAATACCGCCCCCATGTGGGCTCCGGTGCGCGCGGCATGTTGCAAGTGGCGTTCGGGATGGATGCTGAGCATGTCAACTACGAACAATACAAGGAAGAGTTCTTCGTTCACTACGAAAGCTGCCTGACCCAGCGCACGCGTCCCTTTGAGGAGGTTGATTTGCTGGTGTCTGCTCTGCTCGAGCGCGGTATGCGCTGGGGGGTTGTGACCAACAAGGCTCAGCGGTTTACGACACCAATCACCCGCGCCATGGGGATGTTCGATTCAGCGGCCACCGTGATCAGCGGTGACACGACGCCCCACGCCAAGCCACACCCCGAGCCTCTGCTGGAAGCTGCGCGCCGCATGTCGTTGCTACCGGCCCAGTGCATCTATGTGGGTGATGATGAGCGCGACATCCGAGCAGGGCGTTCGGCTGGTATGTGGACTGTGGCGGCACGCTATGGTTATCTTGGCGCAGGGGCTGACGTTGCCTCCTGGGGTGCAGACGCAGAAGTTTCTTCTCCATTGCAGGTCTTGCAATTGCTCGAACCGTCTTAAAATAGGGCACTTGGGGCTGCACTGGTTTCGACGTGGGTTCGGACGCGCAGCAGGGCATGTCGAG
>NZ_JADMJO010000037.1 GCF_018780385.1 Hydrogenophaga sp.
AGACCAAGACCATCCTGCTGGTCGAACACAAGATGGACGTGGTGCGCGAACTCTCGGACCGCATCATCGTGCTGCACAACGGCGAGTTGGTGGCCGATGGCGACCCCGCCACCGTGATCGCCTCGCCGGTGGTGCAGCAGGCCTACCTCGGCATCAACCCTACCGAAGCGGAGGCTGTATGAGCCCCCACGCTCCACCGCTGCGCGGTTCGCTGCCCCCCGAGGGGGCTGATCCGGCTTGGGGCGGCCCGGCGCCGGATCGCGCATCGCCCCTGCTGAAGCTCAAGGGTGTCCACACCCACATCGGCGCGTACCACATCCTCCACGGCGTGGACCTCGTCGTACCGGCCAACCAGCTCACCATGCTGCTGGGCCGCAACGGCGCGGGCAAGACCACCACGCTGCGCACCATCATGGGCCTGTGGCATGCGAGCCAGGGCACGGTGGTGCTCGACGGCGTGGACATCACGAAGCAGCCCACGCCCGACACCGCGCAAAGCGGCGTGGCCTATGTGCCCGAGAGCATGGGCATTTTTTCGGACCTCTCGGTGCGCGAGAACATGCTGCTGGCCGCGCGCGGCGCGCGCACGCTCGACGACATCGACACCGTGCGGCTCGAATGGATCTTCGGCCTGTTCCCCGCCATCAAGAAATTCTGGCTGCACCCGGCCGGCAAGCTCAGCGGCGGGCAGAAGCAGATGCTCGCGGTCTCGCGCGCCATCGTCGAGCCGCGCAAGCTGCTGCTGATCGACGAGCCCAGCAAGGGCCTGGCGCCCGCCATCATCCAGAACATGATCGCGGCCTTCCGCGAACTCAAGGCCGCGAAGACCACCATCCTGCTGGTCGAACAGAACTTCAACTTCGCGCGCCAGCTCGGCGACACCGTGGCCGTGATGGACGACGGGCGCGTGGTGCACAGCGGATCCATGGCCGAACTGGCCGCCGATGAATCGATGCAGTCCAGGCTGCTGGGCTTGTCCTTGGGAGCGCACCAATGAAACTTCTCAAAGCCGACTACGACTGGAAGCCGCTCGCGCTGGTGCCGGCACTGGCGCTGATCGCACTGCCCGCCGTGGGCAGCGGCTCGACCTGGATCACGCTCACCGTGGCGGGTCTGGCCATGGGCATGATCATCTTCATCATCGCCTCGGGCCTCACGCTGGTGTTCGGCCTCATGGACGTGCTCAACTTCGGCCACGGCGTGTTCATCGCACTGGGTGCTTTCGTGGCCACCACCGTGCTGGCCAGCATGGGCAGCTACACCACCGCCGACAGCCTCTGGCTCAACCTCATGGCGCTGCTGCCGGCGATGCTGGTGGCCATGGCGGTGGCGGGTGCGCTGGGCTGGGTGTTCGAGCGGATCATCATCCGCCCGGTGTACGGCATGCACCTCAAGCAGATCCTCATCACCATGGGCGGCATGATCATCGGCGAAGAAATGATCAAGGTCATCTGGGGCCCCGAGCAGATCGCGCTGCCGTTGCCCGAGAGCCTGCGCGGTTCCTTCATCTTCGGCGACGCGGCGGTGGAAAAATACCGCCTGCTCGCGGTGCTGGTGGGCGCCGCGGTGTTCGCCGCGATGGTGTGGACACTCAACCGCACCAAGGTCGGCCTGCTGGTGCGCGCCGGCGTGCAGGACCGCGAGATGGTCGAGTCGCTCGGCTACCGCATCCGCCAGCTCTTCATCGGCGTGTTCGTGGTGGGCAGCGCGCTGGCCGGCCTGGGCGGCGTGATGTGGGGCCTGTACCAGCAGAGCGTCATGCCGCAGATGGGCGCGCAGGTCAACGTGCTGATCTTCATCGTCATCATCATCGGCGGCCTGGGCTCCACGCTGGGCGCGCTGATCGGCGCGTTGCTGGTGGGCCTGATGGCCAACTACACCGGCTTTCTGGTGCCCAAGGTCGCGCTGTTCTCGAACATTGCGCTGATGGTCGCCATCCTGCTGTGGCGCCCGCAGGGCGTGTACCCCGTGACCAACCGCTGAACAGGAGACGCACATGATTTCCCGTCTTCTCTCCAACGACCTCCCACGCAGCCGCTGGCTCACCCTGCTGCTGATCGTGCTGTTCCTCGGCCTCGCGTTCGCACCGTTCCTGTTCCCGGGCGTGAAGGCGCTCAACGTGGCGGCCAAGGTGCTGATTTTCGTGGCGTTGGTGGCCAGCTTTGATTTGCTGCTGGGCTACACCGGCATCGTGAGCTTTGCGCACACCATGTTTTTCGGCATCGGCGCTTACGGCGTGGCGATCGCGCTCAATTCGGTGGAGCAGGCGAGCTGGGGCGCATTGGCCGTGGGCGTGGTCTGCGCGCTGCTGATCTCGCTCGTGCTGTCGCTGCTCATCGGTCTGTTTTCGTTGCGGGTGAAGGCCATCTTCTTCGCCATGATCACGCTGGCCGTGGCCTCGGCCTTCCTCACGCTGGCCTCGCAGTTGTCGGACTTCACCGGTGGTGAAGATGGCCTGAGTTTCCGCGTGCCCGAGCTGCTCTCGCCCGGCTTCATGTTGCGCGAGGCACCACTGGTGACACCGCTGGGCGAGGTCGATCTGAATGGCCGCCTGGTCACCTACTACCTGATCTTCGTGGCCGTCACCGCGATCTTCCTGACCATCCTGCGCATCGTGAATTCGCCCTTCGGCCGTGTGCTGCAAGCCATTCGGGAGAACGACTTTCGTGCCGAGGCGCTGGGCTACCGAACTGTCGTCTATCGGACCCTGTCCAATGTGCTCTCGGCTTCGTTCGCCACGCTCGCGGGTTGCCTGCTGGCGATCTGGCTGCGCTACAACGGGCCTGACACCTCGCTCTCGTTCGAGATCATGCTGGACATCCTGCTCATCGTCGTGATCGGCGGCATGGGCACGCTGTACGGCGCGCTGATCGGCAGCGTCCTGTTTCTCGTGGCGCAGAGTTACCTGCAGGACCTGCTGCGCGTCGCCGGCCAGGCCACCGAAGGCATTCCGCTGCTGCCTGCCTTGCTCACGCCCGACCGCTGGCTGCTCTGGCTGGGCGTTTTGTTCGTGCTCTCGGTGTATTACTTCCCCACCGGTATCGTGGGCAAGCTCAGGGAGCGCGCTGTGCTCGGTCGCCTGAAAGGGTCGAAATGAAACCGCAGGCCACTGTCGTTCCACGTTCGCGCTACCTCACGTGCGAAGGCCGCGAGATTCACTTCATGGACTGGCAACCCGACACCCCGGGTGGCCCCGTGGTGGTGGCCTGGCATGGCCTCGCGCGCACCGGGCGCGACATGGACCCTTTGGCGGCGCACCTCAGTGCGCAGGGCTGGCGGGTGATCTGCCCCGACACCATCGGCCGAGGTCTCTCGCAGTGGAGCCCGAAGCCCGAGACCGAGTACTGCCTCGATTTCTACAGCCGCATCGCCACCGCACTGGTCGACCAGCTCGCGCTCAAGCGATTCCACTGGATCGGCACCTCCATGGGAGGGGCCATCGGCATGGTGTGCGCGGCCGGTCCGCTGCACGGCCGCATCGAGCGCATGGTGCTCAACGACATCGGCCCCAAGACCGCGGACGCGGCCATCGCGCGCATCCGCAGCTACGCCGGCAACCCGGCCGCCTTCGATACGGTGGGCGAGTTGCAGCAGTACTTTCGCACCATCTACAAACCGTATGGTTACTTGAGCGATGCGCAGTGGACGCTGCTCACCGAGAGCTCCACGCGCCGCCTGCCCGACGGTCGCGTGACGCCGCACTACGACCCGGCCATGGTGCAGCAGTTCATCCACCACCCGACCGACTACGAGCTGTGGTCGACTTATGACCGCATCGACGTGCCGGTGCTGTGTCTGCGCGGTGCCGATTCCGATCTGCTGTTGGCCGACACGGCCGAGGCCATGCGCGACCGTGGACCGCGAGCGCTGGTGGTGACGATTGCCGGGTGCGGGCACGCGCCCGCGCTGAATGTGCCCGAACAGTTCGAACTGGTGCAGCGATTCCTCGTCGGACACTGATGGAGGTGAAGGCGGTCTGCACGTAGAAGGCCGGGCTTGGCCGGACAGGTGGTCATATCCACCGGTCCTCAAGAGGGGTACAAATCAAGTGTTGGGCAGTTTGCTGGGACCGTAGTCACCCAGAGGAGCGCCATTTGACCGAACCTGACAACCCCCGTCAGAACCACCTGTTGTCCTGCTTGCCCGATGCCGAATGGAAACGTTGGTTGCCCCAGCTTGAGTTGGTTGATCTGCCACTGGGCAAGGTGTTGTACGAGTCTGGAGCGCCGCTGACGTATGTGCATTTCCCCACCAGCGCCATCGTCTCTCTGCTCTATGTGCTGGAAGACGGCGCGTCGGCGGAGATCGCCGTGGTCGGCTTCGAGGGCGTGGTGGGCATCGCCATCTTCATGGGCGGCGGCTCAACCCCGAACCGCTCCGTGGTGCAGAGCGCGGGCAAGGGTTACCGGCTTCGCGCCGACGCCATCAAGGCCGAATTCGAGCGCTCCAGCCCGGTCGTGCACCTGATGCTGCGCTACACACAAGCCCTGATCACCCAGATGAGCCAGACCGCCGTGTGCAACCGTTACCACACGCTGGACCAGCAGTTGTGCCGCTGGCTGCTGCTCAGCCTGGACCGCCTGCCCGGCAACGAACTGGTGATGACGCAGGAACTGATCTCCAACATGCTGGGCGTGCGGCGCGAGGGTGTCACCGAAGCGGCGCTCAAGCTGCAGGCCGCCGGCCTGATCCGTTACTCGCGCGGCCATATCTCGGTGCTTGACCGCCCGAAGCTGGAGCGGCGAACTTGCGAGTGCTACCAGGTGGTGAAGCAGGAGTACGACCGGCTGCTGCCGGATGCCATGGCGATCTGAGGTCCCGGTCAAGCGGCCAGTGGCACCGATGTCAGCGAGAAGGTGAGCGCTTTTCCGCGGGCACTTTGTCGACGGCGCTCGACTCCTCATGGTTCAACAAGGGGCCTGCGGCAGCGCCTCCCAGTGCGCCGACAACCGCGCCCACCGTGCCAGCCACCACCGCGCCCACGGGGCCCGCCACCACGCTGCCAATGGCAGCACCCGCGGCCGCACCGACCATCACACCACCACCCGCCAGCACCGAGTTGGCCTCGCGTTCGGCTTCTCCGGGTTCCATGGGCAACTGTGCTGCCGGGTTCGCGTCTTGCGACGGAATGCCGTGGCCCGGGCGGGCCTGCTCGGCAAGGTCTTCGTCAACCAATGCCGTCTTGGACGGCGGGAGGGCAGATGGGTTCATGAGTGTTCTCCTGGAGAGCGCCGCGTCCGTTGCGGCGCAGGACGTTTTCACGTCCCCCTCATGGTCGCTGCCAACGAACACCGGGTCTGTTCTTCACCGTACAGAACCGGAATGCACACACCCCATCAAGATGCAGAGGAGTACGCAGACATGAGCGTGCCAAAAAAACCGGTGTTCTTTCCCTGTTGGGCGAACAGCTGGGATACGTTGAGCAGGGCGCTCTGCTGTTGCTTCAATGAGTTGCTGTGGCCGTTGAGCGCCGCCAGTGAGTTTGCGATTCTTCCTTCGCTGGCCAGCTCTTTCTCCGCGGTCTTCTCAACCAGCCTGCCCAGTTTTGCCAAGGTGTCCTGAACGCCTTTGGGATTGGCTTTGTGGGCAGCTTCGAATTTCGCCATGTCGATCTTCATGGATCCATCCGGAGCGCTTGTGAAACCCATGGCGCGAAGGTCCTGGATTCTGGACAGGTCTGCGTTCATGGTCCGGGTCATCCCGCGGCTGATGCGAGCGGTACCGCTGGCGTCAGCGGCGACCGATCTGGTTTCCGCCACGATCGCGTTGAAGCTGGAGGCGAAAGCCGTGAGTGTCTTCTTGACCGCTTCACCCGTGCTTGAATCCTTGATGCCGGCCAGGTCGCGCGCGGACAACTGCGCCTGAGACACCGCCGCCTTGAATTTTCCGAGACCGGAGATGCTCGCAACGGTGCTGGCCAGCTGCTTCTGTACGCGGGCGTCCGCCTTTTTCAGCGCGGCTGTGGAGGCATCAAGCGGCGATGCGGCCTGAGTCGCCTGCTGTTTGGCCGATGCTGCTGCCGCCAGGCGCGTGCTGGTCGACTCGGAGATGGTCATGCTCATGTTTCTGGTGCCCGGAAGTCTTGCGGCATGTGTGCGCAAAGGCTTCAAGCTTGCCTTCCAGGCAAGGGTTTCAAGCACCGAACTGCGCCGTGAAAGCGCCTCAGTTCACGGGTTCAATTTCCGCGGTGGGCGCCAGGCCCTGGTCCTTTGCACCCATGGCCAGCGCACGCTCGCGGCTCAACTGCAGCTCCATCGGGTTGTCGGCGGTCTTGGTGGCCCAGCCTTGCAGGTGCTGCTCGGCCACGTCGGTGAGCGCGCGAATCCACTCGGGCTGGTCGTTGAGGCAGGGGATGTACTGGAAGCTGCTACCGCCGGCGTGCAGGAACGCTTCGCGCGCTTCCATGTTGATCTCTTCCAGCGTCTCCAGGCAGTCGCTGGTGAAGCCGGGGCAGACCACGTCCACGCTCTTCAAGCCCTTCTGCGCCAGATCGATCAGTGTGGGCTCGGTGTAGGGCTCCAGCCACTTGGCCTTGCCGAAGCGCGACTGGAAGGTGACCTTGTACCGGTCTTTCGCCAACCCCAACTGTTCGGCGAGCAGGCGCGCGGTCTTGTGGCACTCGCAGTGGTAGGGGTCGCCCAGATGCAGTGTGCGCTCCGGCACGCCGTGAAAGCTCATCACCAGCTGCTCGCTCTGGCCATGGGCCGCCCAGTGCGCGCGGATGGACCTGGCCAAGGCCTGGATGTAGCCCGGGTGGTCGTGGTAGCGGTTGATGAAGCGCAGCTCGGGCAGGTTGCGCACCTTGGCCGCCCAGTTCATCACGCCGTCCACCACGCTGGCCGTGGTGGTGGCGCTGTACTGCGGGTAGGCCGGCAGCACCAGCACGCGCGTCACGCCTTTGGCCTTGAGCTCGTCCATCACCGAGGCAATGGATGGGTTGCCGTAGCGCATGGCGTAGCGCACGGTCACCTGGTGGCCGCGCTCACCCAGGTAGCCGCGCAGCAGCGTGGCCTGGCGTTCGGTCCATACCTTCAGCGGCGAGCCCTCGGGCATCCAGATACCAGCGTACTTCGCGGCCGATTTTTTGGGCCGCACGCGCAGGATGATGCCGTGCAGGATCAGCATCCAGACAAACCGCGGGAT
Organism: Hydrogenophaga sp.; assembly: GCF_018780385.1. GTDB lineage: Bacteria > Pseudomonadota > Gammaproteobacteria > Burkholderiales > Burkholderiaceae_C > Hydrogenophaga. Next base: position 7,144 of record NZ_JADMJO010000037.1, read on the forward strand.
CTCCACGACGCGCTGATCACCCAGGAACTCGGCCAGGTAGCGGCGCACGGCGGGGGCGGTGGGTTCGTCGGGGGTGCCCAGGTTGCACAGCAGAACAGCGGTGCGAGCCGGTTGGCCATGTTGGTAGGGCGGTTCGGTGTTGAAGGGCATGCGCTATTCTCTCGCAGCATGAAAACCCCCATGAGTACAGCCCCGCAGGCCGCACCGCTTGCGCTGGACCCCTCCCGCATCCGCGCCATCAGTCTCGATCTGGACGACACGCTCTGGCCGATCTGGCCCACCATCGAGCGCGCCGAAGCCATGCTGGCCAGTTGGCTCAGTCAGCACGCGCCTGCCACCGCCCGGCTTTACGCCACGCCCGGTGCGCTGCGCGAGGCGCGCAACCACTTGCAGACCCTGCGGCCCGACCTGGCCTACGACCTCAGCGCGCTGCGCCGCGAGTCGATCCGCCACGTGTTGCAACGAGCTGGAGACGATCCCGCACTGGCCGAGCCGGCGTTCGACGTGTTTTTTGACGAGCGCCAGCGCGTGCAGCTGTTCGAAGACGCCATGCCCGCACTGGAATGGCTGAGCACGCGCTTTCCGGTGGTGGCCGTGTCCAACGGCAATGCCGATGTGCACCGCGTGGGTCTGGGGCACCACTTTCATGCGGCGTTCAGTGCCCGTGAATTCGGCGTGGGCAAACCCGATCCACGCATCTTCCACGCTGCTGCAGACGCCGCCGGCGTGGACGCCACCGAGGTCCTGCACATCGGTGACGATGCGCGCCTGGATGTGTTGGGTGCCCTGGGCGCCGGCATGCAGGTGGCCTGGGTCAACCGCACGGGCATGGCCTGGGAGCACGCACCCCTGCAGCCGCACACCACCGTGGTCGACCTGATGGCCCTGTGCCGTCAGATCGGTTGACCCCTCTTCTCCCCGCAGCGTTCAACATGAGCCTCACGATCTACGGCATTCCTGCGTCCCGCGCCGTGCGCCCTTTGTGGGCCGCCACCGAACTCGCACTGGACTACCACCACGTGAGGCTGCCCTACCAGGGCGGAGGCACGCGCACGCCGGAGTTCCTGGCCATCAACCCCAACGGCCACGTGCCGGTGATCGTCGATGCGCGGCCAGAAGGCGAGGTGGTGGTGTGGGAGAGCATGGCTTGTGCGCTGTACATCGCGCGCCACCATGGACAAGCGGACGGCGTGAGCATCACACCCGCCACGCCGCGCGAAGACGCGGAGGCCTTGCGCTGGAGCTTCTGGTCCGTGACGGAAACCGAGTCCGACGCACTGACCGTGTTGATGCACCGCATGGCGATGCCCGAGGAGCGACGCAAGCCCGAGATGGCCGATGCCGCCGAGCGCCGCCTCGCGGTGCCGCTGCGCGTGATCGAGCAACACCTGCGCAAACAGAAGGACGCGGGTCAGGCCTTTCTGGCGGCCGCACGGTTCACCGTGGCCGACGTCTGTGCGGCCAGTGTGCTCAACTGGGCGCGTCCTTCAACAGAGCTCATGGCAGCCCACCCGCTCACGCACGACTGGATCCTGCGCTGCATGGCGCGTCCGGCCTATGTTCAGGTGCGCGAGTTCGACTGAGACTCGGGTTTGAGACGCCCTGGAGCGGCGGGCAGGCCGGCTCAGCTGTTCGCCAGCCGGGCCGCCGCCACGCCACTGCGCACGGCGCCTTCCAGCGTGGCCGGATACGGACCCTGCACGTAGTCGCCCGCGGCGAAGAGCCCGGGGGCCATCAGGGCGCCGGGGCGTTCCAGGCCGGGCGTGCAGGCGAAGGTGGCGCGCTTTTCCACCACGCTGAGCAGCGGCTGCAAGGTCAGGCCCAGTTGCCGCGCGCCTTGCTGCAACACGCGCGCCTGCAGATCGTCGCGCTCGCCGCTGCTGGCACTGACCACGAAGGCCAGCACGCCTTGCGCGGCCGCATCGGCCGGGCTGAGCTGCCCACGGTCGAACACGAACTGCGCGGGCGCGGCCTGGGCGTCAGGTTCCGCGCGCAAGGCCAGCATGGGCGCGGGCAGCCGCGCGCCCGCGGCGTAAGCGTAGACCGTGGTGATGGCGGTGAACTCGAGCGCGTGCGCAGACAACGCCCAACTGGCCAGAGATTCGTTGTCATCGGCGTGGGCGAGCAGGGTCTGCGCGGCCACACTGGCCGGCGTTGCCCAGATCACGCGATCGAATGCCTCGTCCACACCCTCGCCCGTCAGTTGCCACCGGCCCGCGTGGGCCAACAGCCCGGTGATGCGAGCGCCCGGTCGAACGCGGGTGGTCGCACCGTGCTGCGCTTGCAGCCAGCGCGCCGCCGCGTCCGGCAGCAGGCTGGAGAGATCGGTGCGGGGCAGCAGCAGGCTCGATGCGCTGAAGCCCGCCGCGCCGCGGCCAAACAGGGCGTCACGCATGACGTTCAGAAAAATGGCCGCACTGGCATGCAGCGAAGGGAGGTTGAGTGCCGAGACGCACAGCGGATCGATCAGTTCCTGCACCACGCGGTCGGGCAAGGACTCGCACAACTCCTCGACGGTGAGTGTGGGCGCGCAACGAAAGCCCGTGAGCTGCCAGCCCAGTGATGCACGGATCAATGCCAGGCGCTCACCCCAGCTCCATCCGCGCGCGGTGGCAATTGCCGCCAGTGCATCGAGCGGAGCGGGCCAGCGCGCCGCCCAGGCCGGTGTCTGCAGACCCGTGCCATCGGGGTAGGGCAGCGAGAGCGGCAGCGCCATCAGCACCTGTGGCAGGTCCAGCCCCACGCGCTGCATCAGGGCCAGTGTCTCGCTGTAGGCACCGATCAGGATGTGCTGACCGTTGTCCAGCATGATGGGCGTGCCGTCGGGCTTCTCGGTGGCCAGCGCGCGGGCGCGACCACCGAGGGTGCGCGTGGCTTCGAACACAGTGACATCCATGCCCAGCCCGGCGGCTTCCACCGCTGCCGCCATGCCGGCCCAGCCCGCGCCGACGACGGCAATCCTCATAGCCTGCCGAGGGCTTGCACTTTCCAGGCGAGCCAGAATTTGCGCAACGGGGTGAGGCTGACCCGCTGGGTCAATACCAGCAGCGGGTCGGCGGCGATCTCCTGCAGCAGGGTGCGGTAGATGCTGGCCATCATCAGGCCCGGCTTCTGGGCGCGGCGGTCGGCTGCGGGCAGCAGCGCCAAGGCGTCGTCGTAGGTCTGCAATGCGCGGGTGCACTGGAACTGCATGAGTCCGGTGAATCGGCGTTTGAAATCGGCCACATCGGTGCCGGGCGCGGCGCCGCGCTGAAGCAGTTCGTGCGCCTTCACGTTGAAACTCTGCAGTTCGTTCACAGGCAGGTAGATGCGCCCGCGCGCGGCATCTTCACCCACGTCACGCACGATGTTGGTGAGCTGGAACGCCAGACCCAGCCGGTGTGCGTATTCGGTGGTTTGCAACTGCGTCTGGCCGAAGATGCGCGCCGCGACTTCACCCACCACGCCGGCCACCAGGTGGCAGTAACGCTGCAGGTTGGCGAAATCGAGGTAGCGGTTTTGCTCCAGATCCATCTGGCAGCCGTCGATCACGGCGTTCAGATGCCGGGCTTCGATGGCGTAGGCGGAGCTCAGGGGCATCAGCGCGCGCATCACCGGATGCGTGGGTGAGCCGGCAAACGATTGCGCCACCTCACGCCGCCACCAGGCCAGCTTGGTCTGTGCCACGGCGGGGTCGCTCACCTCGTCCACCACGTCGTCGACCTCTCGGCAGAAGGCATAGAAGGCCGTGATGGCGGCGCGCCGCTCGACGGGAAGGAACAGGAAAGCGTAGTAGAAGCTGCTGCCCGAGGCTGCTGCTTTTTGCTGGACGTAGTCTTGTGGGGTCATGGGCGCGTTTTTTCCACAAGTGTACGTACCCGTGACCAGGGTGCGTGCGCCTGCGCTGGCAGGTTTGACAGCGCTCATCCGGTTGACGCCGTTGCGCTGAAGACCTGGCCGCAGCGCGTGGCCTGGAGCGTGGAGATGCCGGGAGTCCCCCGTTCAGGGGTTTTGCGCGATCAGTTCGGCCTTGCGCCGGGCCATGCGCTCACCGAGCTCCACCAGATCAATGCGGGAGGCCTTGACCCGAGGCAGCATGTCCTCATGCAAAGTCGACACGTGCTGCTTCACTTCTTCGGCCAGCACCTGGATGGGACCGTCGACCTGCTCGGCCACGGGCTCCAGGCTCTGGATATGGGCCACCAGTGCCTTCATGGCGTCATGAGGCGGTGCCGGCTGTGGCATCACCGCCTCGACGGCCGGGTAGAAGATCTCCTCTTTCACCTGCGCGTGCACCACCACCGTGGTGCAGATACGCTCCACCAGGAAGCGCTTGTTGTTCACCGAGCGTGTATTCTCGAATGCCGTGAACATCTGCTGCAACTCGGCGTGTTCGGCCGCGAGCCTGGAGATGGCGTCGGGCAGGGGCCGGCTGGGTGGTGCTCGTTTGGCCAAGCGTCCCCGCAGGTGGGCTCTTTGATCGGTGTTCATGGGTCCACCGTAAGGCCACCGCCGATCGGAGTCTGTGCGCTGTCGAACACTGTTCCAACCCGGTACATTCACACTCCCATACCGGGGCTCAGCCGACCCGCTGTTTACGCCCCACCGTCCCCCCTCAGAAGCAGATTCATGCCCACATCCGCTGTCAGCCCGGCGCCCGAACTCAAGTGGCCCGACCAGGCGCCCGCCACCGCCATGCCCTGCACCGAATGCCCGTTGCGGTCTTTGCCACTGTTTGTGCAGCACACCTCCGAAGAGCTGGAACTCGTGCAGTCGCTCAAGCGCCGCGCGCTGCGCGTGGAGGCCAACGAGACGCTGATCCACGAAGGCCAGAACGATGCGCCGCTCTACACCCTGCTGCAAGGCTGGGCCTTCCGCTACAAGACCTTGAGCGACGGGCGGCGCCAGATCCTGAGCTTCCTGCTGGCCGGCGATTTCGTTGGCGTGCAGCAGAAGATGGGCGATGCCGCCGCGCACGGCGTGGACACGCTCACCTCGGCGAGCTTCTGCGTGTTCCAGCGCGACGCGCTGTGGGAGATTCACCGCCGCTCGCCCACCATGGGCTTCAACGTGACCTGGCTCACCGCGCACGAGGAGTCGCTGGTGGATGACACGCTGCTGTCGGTGGGGCGGCGCAGCGCCGAGGAACGCATCGCCAGCACGCTGATCCTGCTGTTCAAGCGCGCGGCCGCGCTGCAGCAAGACAAGGGCGCGGGCGGTGTGGCTTTCCCCCTGACCCAGCAGCACATTGCCGACGCGCTGGGCCTGTCGCTGGTGCACACCAACAAGACCCTGCGCAAGCTGGAAAAACGCGGCCTGCACCAGATCAAGGATGGCCGCTTGTTTCTGCGCGACGTGAAGGCGCTCGCGCGCCTGGCCGATCTGTACGGTGACGGGAATCCGCCCCCGCGACCACTGGTCTGAAGGCGCGGCCGGGGGGTGGTTGCCCCGGGATGTAACCGATGGACAAGTTATGTAAAGCGCAATGGGTATGTGTCTTTCGACATTGAAACCCCATATGCATCAACCTACATTGCGTCTCTGAGCGGGCGCAGCGACCTTTCACTGCGCTCATGTGAAAGCCCTGCGCCCGAGCCGGGCCGGGCAGCTCGACACAATGACAAACACGAGGCACATGTAAATGACATCTTCTGCCGTTTCCCACCGCGAAAAGAACCAATTGCTCGCGGCCATGCCGTTCGAAGACTGGCGCTATATCGAGTCCCACCTGGAGTGGGTCGAGATGCCCGCCCTCAGCACCCTGTTTGAAGCCGGCAGCAGCCTGCGCCATGTGTACTTTCCGACCACCGCTGTGGTTTCTCTGGTGTCCACGATGCTGGACGGCGCCACGGTGGAAGTGGCCGCCGTGGGCAACGAAGGCATGGTGGGCGTGGATGCCTTCATGGGCAGCAGCAACGCCAACAACGGCACCACCGCCAGCGGCACCGTGATGGCCCAGAACACGGCCCTGGTGAGCCGGGGCGGCCACGGCTACCGCATGAGCGCACAGTCCATCGCGCACCACGCCAAGCGTTCGGAGCAGGTGATGCACCACTTGCTGAACTACACACGCACGCTGTTTCAGCACATCTCGCAAACCTCGGCCTGCAACCGCCATCACTCGCTGGACCAGCAACTCGCGCGCTGGTTGCTGGTGCATCTGGATCGCCAGCCTGACGACGAACTGCACATCACGCAGGAGCGCATTGCCAGCATGCTGGGGGTGCGCCGCGAGGGTGTGACCGGAGGCGCTTTGCGTCTGCAGAAAGCCGGGGTCATTCGTTATGGCCGCGGGCAGATGTCGGTGCTGGACCGCGCGGGCCTGGAAGTCCACAGTTGCGAATGCCACGGCGTGATTCGCGACGCCTACGATCGCTTGAAGAATGACGCGCTGCTGCAGGCCAAGCCGGCATCGGCGACCTCCGGTGCACCGCCCGGCAACTGCCGGCAGGATCGCGGCACTGCCCACGTGTGAGGTGCGCCGCCGCACAGACCTGGCGCCGCATTTTCGCCAGCATGGAATCTGGTCATCGAACCGGGAACCGCCATGCACGACGAAACACTTGAAGAACCCACCCACCACGCCACCTCGACCCGCAGGGGGCGCACCGCGCCTCGCCAGGGCCCGGGCCCCCGACTCATGGGCGCCAACACCTTGATCGGCAACGACGTCTTCAACGACCAGGATGAAGACCTGGGCGAGATCCGGGAAATCATGCTCGACATGCACACCGGGCGGGTGGACTACGCGGTGCTGTCGTTCGGGGGATTTCTCGGCATGGGCGAAAAGCTGTTTGCCGTGCCCTGGGCGGCGCTGGAGCTGGACACCACCAGCCGCTGTTTCGTGCTGCGCGTGAGCAAGGCGCGCCTGGAGAGCGCGCCGGGTTTTGACAAACAGCACTGGCCCGACATGGCCGACCCCGAGTGGGAAAAGGGCGTGCACGAGTTCTACGGCACACAACCGGATGGGCCCGCAGCGCGGGACCGCTGACCCTGACCGGGTGCAATCCGTCAGATCGGCACGCGCGTGCCCAGCTCCACCACCGCGTTGCCGGGCAGCCTGAAGAAGTCCACCACGCCGCCCGCGTTGTGGCTCATCGCAGCAAACAGGCGTTCGCGCCAGCTCCACATGCCACCGCCGGGCGTGGCCACCACCGTTTCGCGGCTGAGGAAGTAGCTGGTTTCAAACACCGGAATGCGCAGGCCGTGTGAACCGATGAGCGCCAGGGCCTTGGGCACGTCGGGCGTGTTCATGAAGCCGAAGTGCAGCGTGACGCGCCAGAAGCTGTGGCCCAGTGCCTGCACCTCCACCCGCTCCTCCATCGACACCCACGGCACCTCGTGGAACTTCACAGTCAGGATCACGTTGCGTTCGTGCAGCACCTGGTTGTGCTTGAGGTTGTGCAGCAGCGCCTGCGGCACGGTGCTCGGATCGGCCACGGGATAGACGGCGGTGCGTTCGGCGCGGTGCACGCTGCGCGGGTCCAGGCTGTCGATGAAATTTTGCAGCTCCAAGCCGTCGCGGCGAATGCTCTCCAGCAGCAGATCGCGTCCGCGCGACCAGGTACTCATGAGGCCGAACAACACCAGGCCCAGTGCCAGCGGAAACCAGCCGCCGTCGAAGAATTTCACGGCGCAGCCGGCCACCAGCAGCGCGTCGATGGCCAGAAAGAACAGGGTGGCACCGATGGCCAGCGGCTTGGGCAGGCGCCAGCCCTCGCTCACCACGAAGTAGGTCAGCACGGTGGTGATCATCATGGTGAGCGTGACCGCAATGCCATAGGCGCCGGCCAGAGCCGAGGAACTGCCGAAGCCCACCACGGCGGCCACCACGCCCGTCATCAAGATCCAGTTGACGGCGGGCATGTAGATCTGCCCGGCCTCGCGCGCCGAGGTGTACTTGATCGCCATGCGTGGCAGGAAGCCGAGCTGGATGGCCTGCTTGGTCATGGAGTACGCACCGGAGATGACGGCCTGTGAGGCGATGATGGCCGCCAGCGTGGCCAGCACCAGGGCGGGCAGCACGAAGGCCTCGGGGAACAGGCGGTAGAACGGGTTCTCAATCGCGGTGGGGTCGGCCATGAGCAGCGCGCCCTGACCCATGTAGTTCAGCGCCAGGCCCGGCAACACCAGACCGGTCCAGGCGAGCTGGATCGGCTTGCGGCCGAAGTGGCCCATGTCGGCATACAGCGCCTCGGCGCCGGTGAGCGCCAGCACGATCGCGCCGACGGCGGCAAACACAGCCCAGCCGCGCTCCATGAGGAAGTTCCAGGCGTGCACGGGGTTGAGCGCCGAGAGGATCGCAGGCTGCTCCGCGATGTGCACGGCGCCGATGGCACCCAGCGTGACGAACCACAGCACGATGATCGGCCCGAACAGCTTGCCCACCAGGCCGGTGCCCAAGCGCTGCACCGCGAACAGGCCGACCACAATGACCACGGTGATCGGAATCACGTAGGGTGCCAGCGCTGGCGTGAGCAACTGCAGGCCTTCCATGGCGCCCAGCACCGAGATGGCGGGCGTGATCACGCTGTCGCCGTAGAACAGCGTGGCGCCGAACACGCCCAGCAGCAGCAACGCGCGGCGCAAGGCAGGGCGCGAGCTCACCGCGTTCGCGGCCAGCGCGGTGAGTGCCAGGCCGCCGCCTTCGCCCCGGTTGTCCGCACGCAGGATGAGGATCACGTATTTGAGCGTGACCACCAGCATGAGTGCCCAGAAGATCACCGAGACCGCGCCGATCAGGTTGTGCGCATTCAGCGCCACGCCGGTTGCGGGCGCGAAGATTTCCTTGACGGTGTAAAGCGGGCTGGTGCCGATGTCGCCATAGACGACGCCGAGTGCACCCAGGGTGAGGGCGGCGGTGCCTTGTCGGCGCAAGGGTGTGGCGGGTTGGTCGGCGTCAAGCGGGGGAGCGGTCGCGGTCATGGGCAAGGGTGCGAAGTGGAGAGGATTCGCAGCGTACCGATGGGGACATCAGGAACGCATAAGGGTCCAAGTCAGCGCGTCAGTCCTCGCCCTCCACCAGGCGGTAGCCCACACCGGGCTCGGTCAAGAGGCGCTGCGGGTCGGCCGGCTCGGTCTCCAGCTTGGCGCGCAGCTGTCCCATGTAGAGCCGCAGGTAGTGCGTGTGCTCGGTGAACTCGGCACCCCACACATCGGCCAGCAGCTGGCGGTGCGTGACCACCTGGCCGGCGTTGCGCACAAGGCGCGCCAGCAGCTTGAATTCGGTCGGCGTGAGGTGCACTTGCGCGGTGCCCAGGCTCACACGGTGCGCGCGCAGGTCGATCCGCAGGTCGCCCTGTGTGTACTGTGTGATGGCGGCCTGCATGGGCGTGCCACGGTGGCGCAGCGCCACGCGCATGCGCGCCAGCAGCTCGCCCAGGCTGAAAGGCTTTACCAGAAAGTCGTCCGCGCCGGCGTCGAGCAGGCGGATCTTGGGGTCGTCGGTCTCGCGCGCGGAGATCACGATCACTGGCGTGCTGCGCCCGCGCCGCAGTGTGGCCAGCAGAGTCTCGCCGTCGCCGTCGGGCAGGCCGAGGTCGAGCAGCACGATGTCGACATCCCCATGGGCCAGCAGCGCGCGCGCATCCGCCAGGCTGGCGGCCGCCGCCACCTCGTAGCCCTCCACCGTGAGCGACTCGCGCAAGGTGCCACGCAGTTCGCGGTCGTCCTCCACCAGCAACACGCGCAAGCTCATTGAATTTCCTTCGTGCTTCGCACTGCGGTGCGAGCCCTCCTCGGAACGGCCGGGCGGGTGCTCATGGGACCGCCTCCGGTGCGTCGGCCTGCGCCGCTGTCACCGGCAGCGTGCATTCGAAGCTGCAACCTCCGCGCTGGCGCATGCGCAGCGTGAGTTCACCGCCGTGCGCGCGCGCGATGGTGCGGCAGACCGCGAGACCAACGCCCGCGCCACGTCTCGCCGGTGCGTCGGCCGGCTGCGCGTTGGTGCTGCCGGTGTCGCCGCGCTGAAAGGCGTCGAAGACGCGTTCGCGCCATTCGGGAGCGATGCCCGGGCCCCGGTCGAGAACGGCCAGGCGGATCTGGCCGGTCTCCAGCGTCACGGCCATCTCCACCGGGGCGTTGTTGCCGCCGTACTTGAGCGCGTTGTCCACCAGGTTGTCCAGCATCTGGACCAGCAGCACCGCATCCACGCGCAGCAGCGGCAGGCCGGGCTGCACGCGCGCCTTCACCGAGCGGTCGGGCTGGCGCTGGCGCGTGCGGCGCAACACCGTGCCCACGATCTCCTCGGCCGATTCCCAGTCCAGGTGCAGGGCGAGGCCCGGCGTGTCCAGGCGCGCGAGCTGCAGCGTGTTGTCGGTGATGCGGCCGAGCTGGACGGCCTCGTCGATGATGGTCGCGGCCAGCCGCTGACGCTGTTCGTTCGAAAGCCGGTCTGCCTGGTCGTGCAGCGAGGAGGCAGCGCCCAGGATCGTGGCCAGTGGCGTGCGGTAGTCATGCGAGATGGCGGCCAGCAGGGTGTTGCGCAGCGCGTGCGCGCGAGCCTGCTCGCGTGCCGCGGTGGCCGCTTGGGTGGTGTCGGCGCGCTCCAGCGCCAGACCCATCTGGTCGCACAAGGCCTGTGCGTGGGCGCGCAGTTGGGGCGTGGGTTCTGGCTGTGCCTGCAAGGGCAGCAGCGCCGCGCCCAGACCCGCCTGCCGCCCGCGCATCGGCAGGTACCAGGCGGCCTGTTCTTCATGGCGCCCGGTGCCCGGTCCCATGGCCTGGCTGTGGCGCAGGCTCATGCCCAGGCCTTGCCAGCCGTCGCTGCTGGCTTCTCCCAGGCGCGTGTCGGCATCGGGGCGATCGCGCAGCAACATGGCCACGGGGGAACCCACCAGAGAGGCCAGCGCTGCTTGCAACTCGGAGGCAAGCGAGCGTGGGTCGTCGGTGTCGCGCAGCGTGGCGCCGAAGTCCTGCAGTTGGCGTGCGCGCTGCGCGAGCAGATGCTCTGCCTCGGCCAGTCGGCGCTGGCGCGCCATCAGCAGCGCCACGATCCAGCTCACCGAGAGCATGGTGGTCAGCAGCAGGGCATGCTGGTGCAGGTCCACGCTGAAGGTGAAGCGCGGCGGCACGAAAGCGAAGTTGAACGCCAGCACCGCGAGCGCGCAACCCGCCAGGCACATGGCTGGCGGGAGCCAGAGCGCGGCCAGTGCCGAGGCCAGCACCAGCATCATGGCCAGGTTGGCCAGGTCCAGCACCGGGTGCATCACCCCCATGGCCAGCCAGGCCAGGGCCCAGACCAAGGCACCTGGCCAGCGGCTCGGGGGAGGGGGCGAAGAGGGCGGTGTTGCGTCCGGCGGCGTCATCGCCCGCAACGTAGCACACCCCGTATCAGGATCGCATCAGGGCGGCCTGCGGATCAGGCGGCGTGGGGATGAAGGAACACGCGCGCTTTGCGGGGCGCGACCACCACGGTGTCACCTTCCTGGATGCCGAGCTCGTGAAAGCGATCGGCCGGCAGGTGGGCTTCAATCAGCGTGGGCTTGTCGCCGTTGGCGGGAGATTCCAGGGGCAGGAGTTCGAGGCGGGCGATCGGACCCACCACGACGGCCCGGTCCAGTGTGACGACCATGCCGCTCAGGCCCGGCGCATAGGGCAACACATCCAGCTCGTGCGGCCGCACGTAGGCGAAGGCCTTGGCATCCTGCGCGCCGGCGTGTTCGGGGGATGCGATCGACACGCCGTCCAGATGCATCTGGCCTTCGTGCGCGCGGCCGTGAAAGAGGTTCACGTCGCCCAGGAAGCCATACACAAACGGGCTGGCCGGGCGGTCCCACACCTCTTGCGGCGCGCCGACCTGTTCCACGTGGCCCTGGTTCATCAGCACCACGCGGTCGGCCACTTCGAGCGCCTCTTCCTGGTCGTGGGTGACGAACACGCTGGTCACGTGCAGCTCGTCGTGCAGACGGCGCAACCAGCGGCGAAGTTCCTTGCGCACCTTGGCGTCGAGCGCGCCGAACGGCTCGTCAAGCAGCAGCACCTTGGGTTCGACTGCGAGCGCACGTGCCAGGGCGATGCGCTGGCGCTGGCCGCCCGAGAGTTGCGAGGGGTAACGGTCGGCCAGCCAGTCGAGCTGCACGAGCTTGAGCAGGTCGTGCACCTTGGCCTTGATCTGCGCGTCGCTCGGACGCTCGCGGCGCGGCTTCACGCGCAGGCCGAAGGCCACGTTCTCCAGCACGGTCATGTGGCGGAACAGTGCGTAATGCTGGAACACAAAACCCACGTTGCGCTCGCGCACGTGCACGTCGGTGGTGTCCTCGCCGCTGAAGAGAATGTTGCCGGTGTCCGGCGTTTCCAGCCCGGCAATGATGCGCAGCAGCGTGGTCTTGCCGCAGCCCGAGGGGCCGAGCAGCGCGAGCAGCTCACCCGAGTGGATGTCGAGGTTGACGTTGTTCAGCGCCTGGAAGGTGCCGAAGTGCTTGTTGATGTTGCGGATTTCGATGCTCATAGGAAGTCCTTCGTGCTGCGCACTGCGGCGCGAGCTTGCTTGGGGCGGCCCGGCGCGGCGCTCATGATGTTTGTCCCAGCAAAGGGTTGGCAACCGACGTGGGCCGCTCGGGTGGCAACTCGGCCAATGCCTTCATTTCGGCCTCCATGCGCCACTCGGCCACCGACTTGATCACCAGCGTGACCAAGGCCAGCAGCGCCAGCAGCGAAGCCACGGCAAACGCGGCCACCGACTGGTATTCGTTGTAGAGGATCTCCACGTGCAGCGGCATGGTGTTGGTCTGGCCGCGGATGTGGCCCGAGACCACCGAGACCGCGCCGAACTCGCCCATGGCCCGCGCGTTGCACAGGATCACGCCGTAGATCAG
>NZ_JADMJO010000153.1 GCF_018780385.1 Hydrogenophaga sp.
TAGCCGCGGAACTCCTTGAGCTTCTGCACCGTCACCATGTTCATCTTGACCAGCAACACCACCACGATGGGCACCTGAAACGCCAGACCAAACGCGAGGTAAAGCGAGAGGATGGCCTCCACATACGAGGCGATGTCGGGCGTGGCCGCCACACTGGCCGGCGTGAACTGCTGGATGAATCCAAACATCTTGTCGAGCACGAAGAACTGCACGAAGGCGATGCCCACGTAAGCCAGCAGGCTTCCCAGCACGATCAACGGGATGGCGAAACGCTTCTCATGGCTATAGAGGCCGGGAGCCACAAAGGCCCACACCTGGTACATCCACCACGGTAACGACAGCAACAGCGCGGCCATGGCCAGCACCTTGATCGGCACGAAGAACGGCGAAAACACGCCCACCGCGATCAACTTCGCGTCGGGCGGCATGTGCGCGCGGATAGGCACCGCGATCAGGTCGATCAAGCCGCTGGGGCCGGGCCAGAAGGCCAGCAAGGCCATGCAGATCGCAAGCCCGATCACCCCATAAAGCAACCTGTCCCGCAGCTCCATGAGATGCTGCACGAACGGTTGTTCTGAACCGGCGAGTTCGTCGGTGGTTTTATCGGTGTCGGACATCAGCGGGGAGCAGAAGAGGAGCGTGGCCGAAAACGGGCCACGCGGGCCGCGCCGGATTGGGTGCGTGTGCGCACCCCGGTGCGGGCCTTGTACCACTGGGGCATGGCTTTCTGCTTGAGCCGCCAGTTCTTTTTCGGGTGTTTGTAAACGGGGGGTTCGAGCGAACCCAGGGCGTCGCTGGAGCCGTAGGAACTGCTGCTTCCGTCGAGCCCCGCCGTGGCGTCGGACCAGGACTTCTCGAAATCGCTGGCACCACTCTGGACCGACTGCTCGACATCGCGTGCAGCGCTGGTCACTGTGTCCTTCATTTTCTTGAGCTCTTCGAGCTCCATGGAGCGACTGACCTCGGACTTCACGTCGGCAACATAACGCTGCGCTTTGCCCAGAAGGGCCCCGACGGTGCGCGCCACACGCGGCAGCTTTTCGGGGCCGATGACGATCAGCGCCACGGCCCCGATGAGGGCGAGTTTGGAAATGCCCAAATCAATCATGTGTCGGCCATCCTGCGGGCGAGTTCGAGCTCTGGAAGAGCCTGGAGGTGGGCGCTCGGGCAGCGATGGTGGTCACCGCAGCGCACGGAGAGATCAGCTTTTTTGCTTGGCTTCGACGTCGATGGCGTTTTTATCAGCGCGGGTTTCCTGGGTCACCTGGCTTGCTGGCGCCGCATTCGCATCAGCGGGGTTCTGGCCGCCTTCCTTGATGCCATCCTTGAAGCCTTTGACGGCACCCCCCAGGTCGGAGCCGATGTTCTTGAGCTTCTTGGTGCCGAAGACCATCACCACGATGAGCAGCACGATGAGCCAATGCCAGATAGAAAACGAACCCATGGTTTACTCCAGATATTGAGGTGTCGCGCAGTGCGCTGTGGGTGGGATTCTAAGCCCGTGCAGTAGTTCAAGCCCTGTGAGCAAGCAATTCCAGCACCGGCGCAATGGGACGCCGTACCGGGTGCTGGACGATCAGCCTCGCAACCAGGGCCTGGGACCGCCCATCACGTGAACGTGAAGGTGGTGCACCTCCTGCCCACCCTCGGTGCCGGTGTTGCACACCATGCGAAAGCCACCCTCAGGATACGGATTGCACCCGAGCTCCATGGCCAGTTTCGGCGCCAGCACCATCAGGCGGCCCATGAGCCTTTCGTGCTCAGGTCCAAGCTGTGCCATGGACGCAAGGTGCAACTTGGGCACCAGCAGGAAGTGCACGGGTGCCCAAGGGTGGATGTCATGAAAAGCGAAGAGGTCTTCGTCTTCATACACCTTCTTTGAGGGAATCTGGCCTGCAATGATCTTGCAGAAGATGCAGTTCGGGTCGTGCGCGGTCATGTCGAATACAGGTGTGGCAGGTTCAATCGGGCATGGGCTGGCTGGCGTTCATGCGCACCATGCCCTTGACGATGCGGTACAGGAACCAGATGGAGATGAGTCCCCACGCGATCCAGCCGGGGACGAAGAAGAGCAGCCACAACGGCAATGTGACCAGGTAGAGCACGGCGGCCCAGATCACCGTGCGGATGCGCCACGAAAAATGACTGGCCTGCCACGTGCCTTCTGCATCGCTTTTTTTCAACAGATCGATGACCAGTGCCACGATCAGCAAGGCCACGCCGGGTTGGGTACCGGGCAACACCGCACCCACGGCCACGATGAGGTGCAGGATGTAGCTGACCCAACCCACGGTCTTGAGGGACTGGGCTCGTTCGTTGTCGACCGGCTCGACGTCGATGATGTCGCTCATGGCGGGGTCCTTTCAGTTGGCTTCGGGTCCAGGCGCCGCTTCGCGCGCGAGCACCTTGCGCATGGCCTTCTCTTCCAGGCCGCCAAGACCTTCACGGCGCACCAGCTCGGCCACCACATCGGCCGGGCCGAGGTTGTAGTGGGCCAGCGCGATCAAGCAGTGGAACCAGAGGTCGGCCGTTTCGTTCACGAGCTTCTGCGGATCCCCACCGTGGTCCAGGTCCTTGGCGGCCATCACAGCCTCGGTGGCTTCTTCACCGATTTTTTTGAGGAAGCTGTCGGGCCCCTTGTGCAGCAGCCGGGCCACATAGCTTTTCTCGGGGTCGCCGCCGTTGGCCGGCTTGCGGCTTTCGATCACAGCGGCCAGACGCGCCAGGTCATCGGTGGGGTTCATCGTTGGCTCACTTGTAGATCGATTCGGGGTCTTTGAGCACAGGCTCGACCGCCTGCCACTGGTCTTTTTCCAGGCGCTGAAAAAAACAGCTGTGGCGACCGGTGTGGCACGCAATGCCAGGCTCGTGACCCAGCTGGGTGACCTTGAGCAGCACCACGTCGCTGTCGCAGTCGATGCGGATGTCGTGCACGGTCTGCACATGGCCCGACTCTTCGCCCTTGAACCACAGCTTGTTGCGGGAGCGGCTGAAATACACCGCACGACCGAGTTCTGCGGTTTTTTGCAGCGCCTCGCGGTTCATCCAGGCAAACATGAGCACATCGCCCGTGGCCGCTTCCTGCGCGATCACGGGCACGAGGCCCTGCGCGTCCCATTTCACATCGTCCAACCAGTTCATCCGGGGAATCTACCATGGGCATTTGCAGGACCGCGCGGCAGTCTGGGCAAAGCCGCTACGATGAAGCCGGTTCTGACAAGACCGATGCCAACCCGATCTCTTGCCACCGCGCCGCCCGCGCAAAGGAACCCTCATGAAACTCCGCACCCTGCTTCTCGTTCTCTTCATTCTGCTGGTCGCCGGATTCGTGGCGCTCAACTTCGCCCAGATCCTGCAACCCACCGCGTTGAATTTCGGCTTCACCGAGGTGCAGGCACCGCTGGGCCTGGTGCTGCTGGGCATGCTGGCACTGGTGCTCGTGGTGTTTCTCGCTGCGCTCGTTTTCCAGCAAACGACGCACATGATGGAAGTGCGCCGCGTCACCCGCGAAGCCTCGGAGCAACGCACCCTGGCCGACAAGGCCGAGGCCTCGCGTTTCACCGAACTGCGCACCTTCCTGCAAGCCGAGATGCAAGCCACGGCGGCGCGTGAAATTGATCTGGCCGAGAAGCTGCACCAGAAGGTGGACCGCCTGCAGGCGGCCATGACCGAGGTGATCGAACAGAACGGCAACGGCTTGAGCGCGAGCCTGGGCGAGCTGGAAGACCGCCTGGAGCGGCAGTTTCAGCCGCGCAGCGATCGCATCTGACCGCAACGGCTCAGAGCCGGACCGGGATGCCGCGTTCGGCCATGCGGGCCTTGGCCTGGGCCACGGTGAATTCACCGTAATGAAAGATGCTGGCGGCCAGCACGGCGTCGGCACCACCCTGCTGCACGCCGTCGGCCAGGTGGTCAAGATTGCCGACGCCACCGGAGGCGATCACCGGCACGTCCACCGCATCAGCCACCGCGCGTGTGAGCGCCAGATCGAAGCCCGACTTGGTGCCGTCACGGTCCATGCTGGTGAGCAGGATCTCGCCAGCGCCATGTTCGGCCATCTGCCGGGCCCAGGCCACGGCATCCAGACCGGTGTTTTTGCGCCCACCGTGGCTGTACACGTCCCAGCCCTCACCGCGCAGCGCCAGATCGTCCCCGTGGCGGCGCTTGGCGTCGATGGCCACCACGATGCACTGCGCGCCGTATTTCGCCGAGGCATCGCGGATCACTTGCGGATTGGCAATGGCCGCCGAGTTGAAACTGGTCTTGTCGGCGCCGGCATTGAGCAGACGGCGCACATCTTCCACGGTGCGCACGCCACCACCCACGGTGAGCGGAATGAAGACCTGCGAGGCCACGGCTTCGATGATGTGCAGGATCAGGTCCCGTCCGTCGCTTGTTGCCGTGATGTCCAGGAACGTGAGTTCGTCGGCGCCCTGCTCGTTGTAGCGCGCCGCGATCTCCACCGGGTCGCCCGCGTCGCGCAGTTCCACGAAGTTGACGCCCTTGACGACGCGGCCGCCGGTCACGTCGAGGCAGGGAATGATGCGCTTGGCGAGCATGCTCAACCGTTCAAGTCGTCAGCGAGTTGCTGCGCAGCTTCAAAATCCAGATCGCCGCTGTAGATCGACCGACCGCAGATCACGCCCTCCACGCCCTCCTCTTCCACTGCACACAGCGCGCGGATGTCCTCCAGATTGGACAGGCCGCCTGAGGCGATGACAGGTATCGACAACGCCTGCGCCAGCTTCACCGTGGCGTCGATGTTGATGCCCGAGAGCATGCCGTCGCGGCCGATGTCGGTGTAGATGATGCCTTCGACACCGTAGTCCTCGAACTTCTTGGCCAGGTCCACCACCTCGTGGCCGGTGAGCTTGCTCCAGCCATCGGTGGCGACCTTGCCGTCCTTGGCGTCCAGGCCCACGATGATGTGGCCGCCGAACGCAGTGCACGCATCCTGCAGGAAACCGGGGTTCTTGACCGCTGCGGTGCCGATGATCACGTAGCGCAGGCCGGCATCGAGGTAACGCTCGATGGTGTCGAGGTCGCGGATGCCGCCGCCGAGCTGCACGTCCACCTCGGAGCCCACCTCTTTCAGGATGGCGCGTATGGCCTGTTCGTTCTTCGGTTTGCCGGCGAAGGCACCATTGAGGTCCACCAGGTGCACGCGGCGCGCACCCTTGTCGACCCAGCTGCGCGCGATGGCGGCCGGGTCTTCACCGAACACGGTGGATTGGTCCATGTCGCCCTGTTTGAGGCGAACGCACTGGCCGTCTTTCAGATCAATGGCAGGAATCAGCAGCATGATGGTGTGGTGAAAGGCCTAGGGTTTCCAGGAGAGGAAGTTGCGGTAGAGCGCCAGCCCCTGGTCGGCGCTTTTCTCGGGGTGAAACTGGGTGGCAAAGATGTTGTCGCGGGCAATGGCGGCGGCGAAGCGGCCACCATAGTCGGCTTCGCCCACGCAGTGCAAGGCCTGGGCGGGGCGAGCATAAAAGCTGTGCACGAAATAAAAATAGGAGCCATCCCCGATGCCGGCCCACAGCGGGTGCACCGGGCGCCCCAATTCGTGGAACACCGGGTTCCAGCCCATCTGCGGCACCTTGAATCGGCTGCCATCGGCCTGTAGACGGCCTTCCAGCCGAAAGCGCACCACTTCGCCGGCAATCAGGCCCAGTCCGTCGGTCGGACCTTCCTCGCTGCGGTCAAGCAGCATCTGCATGCCCACGCACACGCCGAACAGCGGCTTGTTGGCTGCCGCGTGCAGCACGGCGTCTTTCAGTCCGGAGGCGGCGAGCTCGCTCATGCAGTCGGCCATGTGGCCTTGACCGGGCAACACCACACGGTCGGCGTCGAACACGTCTTGCGCACGCGAGGTGACCAGCACCTCCACGTCTTCGGTGCGTGCCACATGTTGCACGGCCTGCGACACGGAGCGCAGGTTGCCGCTGCCGTAGTCCACCACGGCGACTGTCTTGCGTTTCATGGCCGGGAAGGGGTTACAGCGAACCTTTGGTCGAGGGAATCACGTCGCCCATGCGCGGGTCGCGCTCCAGAGCCATGCGAACGGCGCGGGCAAATGCCTTGAACACGGTTTCGGCCTGGTGATGGGCGTTTTCGCCGTGCAGGTTGTCGATGTGCAGCGTCACACCCGCGTGGTTGACGAAACCCTGGAAGAATTCGAAGGCGAGTTGGGTGTCGAAACCGCCGACCATGCCGCTCTTGAACGGAACGCGCATGTGCAGGCCCGGGCGGCCCGAGAAGTCGATGACGACGCGCGAGAGCGCTTCGTCCAGGGGCACATAGGCATGGCCGTAACGGCGGATGCCCTTCTTGTCGCCCACGGCCTGCGCAAAAGCCTGGCCGAGCGTGATGCCCACGTCTTCCACCGTGTGGTGTCCGTCGATGTGCAGGTCGCCCAGGGCTTTGATCTCGAGGTCGATCAGCCCGTGGCGGGCGATCTGGTCGAGCATGTGATCAAAGAACCCGATGCCGGTGGACAGCGTGGCGGCTCCCGTGCCGTCGAGGTTGACACGCACGCCGATCTGCGTTTCCGAGGTGTTGCGCTGCACGAACGCCACGCGGTCATGGGTTCCTGCGGGGGCGGATGCGGAAGGCGTGGAAGTCATGGAGTGGTTTGGAGGGCGCGGATCAGCGAGGCATTTTCCGACGGTGTGCCCACCGTCAGCCGCAGACAGTGCGTCAGCAGTGGGTGCATTTTAGAAACATTCTTCACCAGAATGCTCTGGGCTTTCAGGTGGTCAAAACAACGTTGCGCATCGGGCACACGCACCAGCACCATGTTGGCTTCGCTGGGGAACGGCTGAAAACCCGGCATCTGGCGCAGTGCGTCGATCAACACGGCGCGTTGCTCGCAGATCTGCACAGCCTGCTGCGCGAACACGTCGGCGTGCTCCAGCGCGAAAAGCGCGCATTCGGCATTGAGCACGCTCACGTTGTACGGCGGGCGCAGCTTGTCGACTTCGTGCACCAGCGCCTGGGCGCCCAGCATGTAGCCCAGCCGCACGCCGGCCAGGCCGAACTTGGAGAGCGTGCGCATGAGCAGCACGTTGGCATTCGCGGCAGGCTCTTTGCGTATCTCGTCGAGCCAGCTCAGGCTGGAAAACGGCTGGTAAGCCTCGTCCATGATCACCAGGCCACCGAAAGTCGCGGCCTCGGCGATCAGGCGGCGGATGGCGTCCGCGTTCCAGAGGTTGGCCGTGGGGTTGTTGGGGTAGGCGATGTAGGTGATGGCGGGCTGATGTTCGCGCATCGCGGCCAGCATGGCGGATTCGTCGAGTTCGAAATCGGCCGTGAGCGGCACGCCAACGAACTTCAGGCCCTGCAGCTGCGCGCTCATGGCGTACATCACGAAGCCCGGCAACGGGGCGAGGACGGACGCGCCCGGCAGGTCGCAGGCCAGGGTCAGCAGCGAAATGAGTTCGTCTGAACCGTTGCCCAGCATCAAACTGCACCCCGCCGGCAAGTCCACATACCGGACCAGGGCGGCCTTGAGGTCCTCGATGCTCGGACCGGGGTAGCGATTCACGGCCACGGCGCCCAGGCGCGCCCCGAGCGCGGCCTGCAACTCTGGGGGCAGCGCGAACGGGTTCTCCATCGCGTCGAGCTTGACCATGCCGGCAGCGTCCTGCACGGCGTAGGCGTGCATCGACTGCACGTCCTGGCGGATCATGTCCAGTGGGTTGGCGCTCACGGAGTCGCCCGCATCGGTGGCACCTCGTCCAGCCGCATCTCGGCCGCACGCGCGTGCGCCTGCAGGCCTTCGCCATAAGCCAGCTCGGCGGCAATCAGCCCCAGGCTCTGAGCGCCGGCCTGGCTCACCTCGATCAAGCTGCTGCGCTTCTGGAAGTCGTACACGCCCAGCGGGGAACTGAAACGCGCGGTACCGCTGGTGGGCAGCACGTGGTTGGGGCCGGCGCAGTAGTCGCCCAGGCTTTCGCTGGTGTAGGCGCCCAGGAAGATGGCGCCAGCGTGCTTGAGCAACGGCTCCCAGCGGTGCGGGTCGCTGCTGGACACCTCGAGGTGTTCGGGCGCAATGCGGTTGCTGATGGCGCAGGCCTCTTCCATGCTGCGGGTGTGGATCAGCGCGCCGCGGTCGTTCAGGCTCCTGGCGATGATGGCCGCGCGCGGCATGGTGTTCAGCAGGCGGTCGATGGCGGCCTGCACCGCGTCGATGTAGGCCGCGTCCGGGCACAGCAGGATGCTTTGCGCGAGTTCGTCGTGTTCGGCTTGGCTGAACAGGTCCATGGCCACCCACTCGGCCGGCGTGCTGCCATCGGCCAGCACGAGGATTTCGCTGGGGCCGGCGATCATGTCGATGCCCACGGTGCCGAACACACGCTTCTTGGCGCTGGCAACAAAGGCGTTGCCGGGGCCGGTGATCTTGTCGACCTTGGGCACGGTGGCCGTGCCATAGGCCAAGGCAGCCACGGCCTGCGCGCCGCCGATGGTGAAGGCGCGCGTGACGCCCGCCACAAAGGCCGCCGCCAGCACGAGGTCGTTGCGCTCGCCACGCATGGCGGTGGCCGCGCCGCTGCCACCCGTGGCCACGCTGCCGCGCACCGGCGTGGGCACCACCATGATGATTTCCTGCACGCCGGCCACGTGCGCGGGCACGGCGTTCATGATCAGGCTCGACGGATAGGCCGCCTTGCCGCCGGGCACGTAGATGCCCACGCGGTCCAGTGGCGTGACCTTCTGGCCCAGCAGCGTGCCGTCGTCGTCGCGGTAGCTCCAGCTCTCGCCGCCGGCCTTCTTCTGGGCTTCGTGGTAGCTGCGCACGCGGCGCGTGGCAGCCTGCAGGGCCTCGCGCTGGGCGGCCGGCAGACCATCGAAGGCGGCTTTGAAATCGGCCTGGGTGAGTTCGAGATCGGCCATGTTGCTCGCGGCCAGACCGTCGAAGCGCGCCGTGTACTCGAGCACCGCCGCGTCCCCACGCTTGCGCACATCGGCCAGGATGTCGGCCACGCGCTGCTCGATCGCGCCATCGGTCTCCGCCGACCAATGCAGCCGGGCCGCAAACTGCGCCTCGTAATCGGCGTCGGTGGTGGACAGGCGGGCGGGACGGGCGGTGAAGGTCATGCGGGTGAGCCTTGCTCGATGGCTTGCGCAAAGGCGTTGATGATGGGGCGGATGGCGGCCTGCTTGAGCTTGAGCGAGGCCTGATTGACGACCAGCCGGGCGCTGATGTCCATGATGCGTTCGACCTCGACCAGGTGGTTGGCCTTGAGCGTGTTGCCGGTGGACACGAGGTCGACGATGGCGTCGGCCAGGCCGGTCAGTGGGGCCAGCTCCATGCTGCCGTAGAGCTTGATCAGGTCCACGTGCACACCCTTGGAGGCGAAAAATTCGCGCGCGATGTGGGTGTACTTGGTGGCCACCTTCAGGCGCGAGCCCTGGCGCACGGCCGAGGCGTAGTCGAAATCGGCGCGCACGGCCACGCTGACGCGGCAGCGCGAGATGTTGAGGTCCAGCGGCTGGTACAAGCCCTGGCCGCCGTGCTCGATCAGCGTGTCCTTGCCGGTCACGCCCAGATCGGCGCCACCGTGCTCCACATAGGTCGGCACATCGCTGGCGCGAACCAGCACCACACGCACCTGCGGGTTGCTGGTGGCGAGGATCAGCTTGCGCGACTTCTCGGGGTCTTCCAACACCTCGATGCCTGCGGCCTTGAGCAGCGGCAATGTCTCGTCGAAGATGCGGCCTTTGGACAGGGCGAGGGTGATCATTTCACTCTTTCAATGTCGGCGCCGATGCCACGCAGTTTTTCTTCCATCTGGTCGTAACCCCGATCCAGGTGGTAGATGCGGTCGACGATGGTTTCACCCTCGGCCACCAGGCCGGCGATCACCAGGCTGGCCGAGGCCCGCAGGTCGGTGGCCATGACAGTGGCGCCCGACAGCCGCGAGATGCCCTCGACCACCGCCACCTTGCCGTCGGTCTGGATATGCGCACCCAGTCGCACCAACTCGTTCACGTGCATGAAACGGTTTTCGAAGATGGTTTCGGTGACCTTGCTGGTGCCTTCGGCAATGCAGTTGAGCACCATGAACTGGGCCTGCATGTCGGTGGGAAAGCCCGGGTACTCGGTGGTGCGAAAGCTCTGGGCCTTCATGCGACCGGTGGCCCGCACGCGAATGAAATCACCGCCAGCGTCCTTGCCGGCTTCGATCTCCGCCCCGGCCTCATGCAACTTGTCGATCACCGCGTCGAGGTGATCGGCGCGGCCGTGACGCAGCACCACGTCACCCCCTGTGGCGGCCACCGCACAGAGGAAGGTGCCGGTCTCGATGCGATCGGCCACCACCTGGTGGGTGCAACCGTGCAGGCGCTCCACCCCCTGGACGTGGATGCGGCTGGTGCCGTGGCCTTCGATCTTCGCGCCCATGGCGATCAGCATCTCGGCCAGGTCACCGATCTCGGGCTCCTGCGCGGCGTTCTCCAGCAGCGTCTCGCCCTCGGCCAGCGCGGCGGCCATGAGGAAGTTCTCGGTGCCGGTCACGGTCACCATGTCGGTGGCGATGCGCGCGCCGTGCAGGCGCGTCTTGCCCGCCGGCAGCTTGGCAACCATGTAACCGTGCTCCACCACGATCTCGGCACCCATGGCCTGCATACCTTTGATGTGCTGGTCCACCGGACGCGAGCCGATGGCGCAACCACCTGGCAGCGACACGCGGGCGTGCCCGAAGCGCGCGAGCAGCGGCCCAAGCACGAGCACCGAAGCGCGCATGGTCTTGACCAGCTCATACGGCGCTTCAGCCTGGATGGGATCGGCCGCCTGAAGCGTGATGCCGCCACGATCGCCATGGGTCTGCGTCTGCACACCCATGTTGTCGAGCAGTTGACGCATGGTGGCCACGTCGCGCAAGCGCGGCACGTTGTTCAGGATCACCGGCTCGGAAGTGAGCAGCGCAGCGCACAACTCGGGCAGCGCGGCGTTCTTGGCACCGGAGATGGTCACCTCGCCATGGAGGGTACGGCCACCCGTGATTCGGAGTTTGTCCATGGCTGGCTATCGGTTCAGGGTTGGGCCGCCCATTCGGCCGGCGTGTAGGTCTTCATCGACAAGGCGTGCACCTCGTCGTTCTGGATGCGCGCGCCCAGCGTGCCGTACACGGCCTGGTGGCGCTTGATCAGGCGCAGGCCTTCGAACGCGGGCGAGACGATCACGGCGGCCCAATGGCGACCATCGCCGGTGACTTCGATGTGCTCGCACGGCAGGCCAGCGGCAATGAGGGTTTGCAATTGTTCAGCGGTCATGTCTAGTGGCGAATTTTGTAGCCGGTCTTGAGCAGGTGCAGCGCGATCGCGCTCACGATGGCGAGTGCCCCGCCCACCAGGGCCAGGCTGATCCAGGGCGACACGTCGCTGACACCGAAAAAGCCATAGCGGAAGCCGTCGATCATGTAGAAAAACGGATTGAGATGGCTCACCTTCTGCCAGAACTCAGGCAGGGAGTGGATCGAGTAGAACACGCCCGAGAGGAAGGTCATGGGCACGATGATGAAGTTCTGGAACGCGGCCATCTGGTCGAACTTTTCGGCCCACAGACCGGCGATCAACCCCAGCGCGCCCAGCAGTGCCGCGCCCATGAAGCCGAACACAAGGATCCACAGCGGCGCCACCATCGACGGCTGGGCAAACCACCAGGTCACCGCCATCACGCCCAGACCCACGGCCAGACCTCGCACGATGGACGAGCCCACGTAGGCGACGAACCAGGCGCGGTGCGACAGTGGCGTGAGCAGCAGAAACACGAGGCTGCCCATGATCTTGCTCTGGACCAACGAAGACGAGCTGTTCGCGAACGCGTTCTGCAGCACGCTCATCATGACCAGGCCGGGGAGCAAAAAGGCGGTGTAGCTCACCGAGTCGTAGACCTGCACCCGGTCTTCGAGCACGTGGCCAAAGATCATCAGGTACAGGATGGCGGTGATCACGGGGGCCGCCACAGTCTGGAAGCCGACCTTCCAGAAACGCAGCACTTCCTTGTAGAACAGGGTTTGCCAACCGGTCATGCTGGCACCTTCACCTGGGCGGCCGCGCGAGGTTGCGCGCCCGTCAAATCCAGAAACACGTCTTCAAGATCGGCCTTGCGGATTTCGATGTCTTCGGGAACCACGCCGGCCTCGCGCAGGCGCGCCAGGATGCGCTCGACCGCGAGCGCGTCGTTGGCCGGCAGTTGCACCACGCGGCCGGTGACGCGCGCCTGCACCGCGAGATCGGTCGGCAGAGTCGCGTCGGTCTTGAAGCGCAGCACGTTGGACGCGGCGCGCGCCAGCAGGGCGGAGGTCGATTCGAGGGCCACCACCCTGCCCTGCTTGAGCATGGCGATGCGCCCGCACAGGGCTTCGGCCTCTTCCAGGTAGTGCGTGGTCAGCAGCACGGTGCTGCCCAGGCGTTTGTTCAGATCGGAAATGAAATGCCACAGGGTCTGGCGCAACTCCACGTCCACGCCCGCGGTGGGTTCGTCGAGCACGATCACGGGTGGCTTGTGCACCAAAGCCTGCGCGATCAAGACCCGGCGCTTCATGCCGCCGGAGAGCTGGCGCATGTTGGCATTGGCTTTGTCCGTGAGGCCCAGACCTTCCAGCAGTTCGTCGATCCAGGCGTCGTTGCGCTGGATGCCGAAATAGCCGGACTGGATGCGCAGGGCTTCGCGCACGTTGAAGAACGGGTCGAACACCAGTTCCTGGGGCACCACACCGAGCTGGCGACGAGCGGCCTGGTAGTCGGTCTGCACGTCGCAGCCATGCACCAGCACACGGCCTGACGTGGCGCGAGCCAGTCCGGCCAGGATGCTGATCAGGGTGGTCTTGCCAGCGCCGTTGGGCCCGAGCAGGCCGAAGAACTCACCGGCCTCGATGTCAAACGACACCGACTGCAGGGCCTGCACGGCGCCACGCGAGGACGGGTAGCTTTTGAAAACGTCAGAGAAGGAAACTGCGGGCATGCGCGGGGAAAACCACTGAGGTCATTGGCCGCGCACAGGACATCTGGCAGCGGTTGGGAACCGCGTATTTTATGCCCGGTGGGTTGCCCGCACTGCGCACGGGACAAGGGCCGGCGCCAAGTGCGATCGCCGAGCCCTCAGGGCGCGAGCAGGTCGCCCACCCCGTACAGGCCCATGAGGTCCTCCAACCGTGTTGGCCAGTGGCTCACCTGCAGGGTCTTGCCTTCGGCGCGAAGCTGACGACGCAACTCCAGCAGAACGGCCACCGCCGACGAGTCGAACACGCGCAGCGAAGCGGCGTCGAGCATCACCACCGGGCCGGATTGCTGCGCAAGAGCCAACTTCAGCTCCATCAAGGTCTTGCCGGCTTCCGCCAGAGTGACCTGCGCGGGCAGGGCCGCGGGCACCGCGGCCGTGGACATGGCAGTCGTCACGGGATCAGTTGGTCTTGGCGACGTTGGACTTGTTGCGCTGGACCAGCGACGCGATCAGGCCGTCGATGCCCTTGGCGTTGATCTCTTGCGCGAACTGGGTGCGGTAGGTTTCCACCAGCCAGACGCCGAGCACGTTGATGTCGTAGATTTTCCAGCCGCCAGCCGTCTTTTCCATGCGGTAGTCAAGCTGGATCGGGTCGCCCTTGCCGCGCACTTCGGAGCGCACCACCACCTCGGTGTCTTCGGGCTTGGAGCGCATCGGTTTGAAGGTCACGGTCTGATCCTTCACCTCGCCGAGCGCGCCGGAGTAGGTGCGCACCAGCAGGATCTTGAACTCGTCCTGCAGTTGTTTTTGCTGCTCGGGCGTGGCCTGACGCCAGAAGCGGCCCACCGCCGAGGACGTCATGCGGGTGAAGTTGACGCTGGGCAGGATTTTGGTGTCGACCAGCGCCACGATGCGGTTCACATCACCGGCCTGGATGGCGGGATCGGCCTTCACTGAGGCCAGCACGTCACTGGAAAGGCGCTTGACCAAGGCATCGGGTGCTTCGTCCTGCGCGATGGCAGGCACGGACATCACACCGGCGGCGGTGATCACAAGGGCGGTGAGCCAGGAGCGGCGTTTCATCATGAGTTTTTTCCTTTCGCGGCCAGAGGCCCTGCTGCAGACAATGCAGCGTAATTCATCAGAACGGTACGAATATGAAGCAGTTCCACTTCATTCGTTGCGATACGTATCAGCGCGTCACTGATCGCCGCCCAGACCGATCCCCTTGTCGATCATGTCGTCGATCTGGCTTTGACGGCGGTTGAGGTAGAGATCGCGGGTGAAGCTGTATTTGTCGAGCGCAGCGTCTTCCAACAGCGATGACGCTCGCAGAAGGCCTGCACGGGTGTCGACGACACGCAGCGCGGTGAGCGCGTTGCGCGCCGACACATCGTTCATGCCCGAGACCAGGTCCACGCTCATGTCGACCACCAAGCCGGTGCCATCCCGCACCGACGAGGGGCCGAAAATCGGCAGTACCAGGTAGGCGCCCGCTGGTGCACCCCAGCGGCCCAGGGTCTGGCCGAAGTCCAGGCGGGTGCGCGGGATGCCGGCTTCGGTGGCAATGTCGAGCAAGCCCGCCAGACCGAACACCGAGTTGACGCTGAAACGCATCAGGTTTTCAGTGGCTTCGCGGGGACGGAGCTGGAACGCCGCATTGGCCGACGACCAGAGGTCACCGATGTTGCTGAAGAAGTTGCTCACGCCGGTTTGCACCGGGCTGGGTGTGACGTCTTTGTAAACAGTGGCCACCGGCTTGAGCACCGCCGTGTCCACCGCGTCGTTGAAGCGGTAGACCCCGCGGTTGAACGGCTCCAGCGGGTCGCGTGGGTTGGCGTCGGGGCCGGTGGCGCAGCCAGTCAGCAAGGCCAACGCAATGCCGCCCGTCAGCAGGCCTGTGGACCGACTGATCTTGGCGAATGTGTCTTTCATCTTGGAACCCCCTGGGCGCAACGCCCGAATCGTTGTTGCTTGAGCACCCTGCATTCTTGTCAGGTTGCAGCGTCTTGTCTGAGCGCTCCGCCAAAGGCCCTGTTGGGCTTACTCGGCGGGTTTCGCATCGCCACTGTCGGCGGCCTTGCTGAACAGGAACTGGCTGATCAGGTTCTCCAGGATCACCGCCGATTGGGTCTGCGTGATCACGGCGCCCGCGGCGATGTTCTCGGCGTCACCGCCGGGCTCGATGCCGATGTACTGCTCGCCCAGCAGACCGCTGGTGAGGATCTTGAGCGAGCTGTCCTTGGGAAAGGCGTAGCGCGATTCGAGTGCCAGCGTGATGTTGGCCTGGAAGGTCTTGTCATCGAAGGTGATGGACTCCACCCGACCCACCACCACGCCCGCGCTGCGCACGGCGGCCTTGGGCTTGACGCCACCGGCGTTGTCAAAGCGCCCCACCACCTGGTAGGTCTTCTCGAAGTTCAGGCTGAGCAGGTTGGCCGACTGCAGGGCCAGGAACAGGATGGCCGCTGCGCCGATCAGCACGAACAGGCCGACCCAGATGTCGTTTTTGGAAGTTTGCATGTTGATCTCCGGGTAACGCTCAGATGCTGAACATCGTGGCGGTGAGAATGAAGTCCAGCGCCAGCACGGTGAGCGAGGCCATCACCACGGTGCGGGTGGTGGCGCGTGAAACGCCTTCGGGCGTGGGGTGTGCGCTGTAGCCCTGGAGCAAGGCGATGAAGGTCACGGCGAAACCGAACACCACGCTCTTGACGACGCCGTTGCCCACATCGGCCCAGACGTCCACACCGGCCTGCGTCTGGCTCCAGAAGGCGCCCCCGTCCAGGCCGAGCATGAGCACGCCCACCACCCAGCCACCGATCACGCCCACCGCGCTGAAGATGCCGGCGAGCAGGGGCATGGCGATCACGCCGGCCCAGAAACGCGGGGCCAGCACGCGGCGCACCGGGTCCACCGCCATCATTTCCATGGCGCTGAGTTGTTCACCGGCTTTCATGAGGCCGATCTCGGCCGTGAGCGAGGTGCCGGCGCGACCGGCAAACAGGAGCGCCGTGATCACGGGGCCGAGTTCACGCACCAGCGAGAGCGTGACCAGCAGGCCCAGCGCTTCGGTGGCGCCGTAGATGCGCAGCGTGTAGTAGCCCTGCAGGCCGAGCACGAAGCCCACGAACAGGCCCGAGACACCGATGATGGCCAGCGAGTGGTTGCCCAGGAAGTGGATCTGGTCGCGCAGCAGCACCGGGCGGCGCAGGGACGCGCCCAGCAGCCACAGCAGGCGCGCCATCAGGCGCGTGCCGGTACCGATGTCGGTGATCTGGCTGCGCACCGCGAAGCCCAGGCGAGAGATCCACATCAACGTCATACCAGCTCAATCCCGAGGGGGTTGTGCCCGTCGCCGAAGTCATCTTCGAGACTGGGGCCAGGGTGATGGAAGCGCACGGGGCCATCGGGCAAGGCATTGACGAACTGTTTGACCAGCGGGTCTTCGCTGTGGCGCACCTCGTCGGGCGTGCCCTGGGCGGCAATCTTGCCGTTGGCCAGCACGATGACCTGGTCGGCGATGTGGAAGGTCTCGTCCAGGTCGTGCGAGACCACGATGCTGGTCAAGCCCATGGCGTCGTTGAGCTGGCGGATCAACCGGGCGGCGGTGCCCAGCGAGATCGGGTCGAGGCCGGCAAAGGGTTCGTCGTACATCACGAGTTCGGGGTCGAGTGCGATGGCGCGGGCCAGTGCCACGCGCCGGGCCATGCCGCCCGAGAGTTCGCTGGGCATGAGGTCGCGCGCACCGCGCAGGCCCACCGCGTTGAGCTTCATCAGCACGATGTCGCGCACCAGCGGTGGCGGCAGATCGGTGTGTTCGCGCAGCGGAAAGGCGACGTTGTCGAACACACTCATGTCGGTGAACAGCGCGCCAAACTGGAACAGCATGCCCATGCGCCGGCGTGCGGCGTACAAGGCCTCAGATCGCATGACGGTCACGTCCTGGCCGTCGAACAGGGTCTGGCCTTTCTGTGCGCGCAGTTGCCCGCCAATCAGGCGCAGCACCGTGGTCTTGCCGCCACCAGACGCGCCCATGAGTGCCGTGACCTTGCCGCGAGGCACGGTCAGCGTGATGTTGTCGAGGATGGCGCGCTCGCCGTACCCGAAGGTGAGGTTGCGCAGTTCGACCAGGGGAGGCGTGGAATCGATGGGCATCAAACAAAAACCGGGCAGTGGGTGCCCGGTCGTTGAATGATAAGGGATTCGGGGTAAACCCGAGTCCGGTGGTGCTGCGCCAGCTTTCAGCGCGGCAGGTCGGAGAAGCCCATGAGGAATTCGTCGACCGACCGAGCGGCTTGTCTGCCCTCGCGGATCGCCCAGACCACCAGGCTCTGGCCGCGGCGCATGTCGCCGGCGGCGAACACCTTGGGCACGTTGGTGGCGTAGCCGCCGGTGAATTCGGTGCTGGCCTTGGCGTTGCCCCGGCCATCCTTGTCCACGCCGAAGCCGTCCAGGATGCTGGCGACCGGGTTCACGAAACCCATGGCCAGGAGCACCAGGTCGGCCTTGTACTCCTTTTCGGTACCCGGGATCTCGACCAGCTTGCCGTCTTTCATGTCGACTTGCACGGTGGTCAAGCCGGTGACCTTGCCCTTGTCGCCCTTGAACTCCTTGGTGGAGATGGCGAACTCGCGGGTGCAGCCTTCTTCGTGGCTGGAACTGGTGCGCAACTTGAGCGGCCAGTACGGCCACACCAGAGGCTTGTTTTCCTCTTCCGGCGGCTGGGGCATCACCTCGAACTGGGTCACGCTGACGGCACCGTGGCGGTTGCTCGTGCCCACGCAGTCGGAGCCGGTGTCGCCGCCACCGATCACGATGACGTGTTTGCCCTCGGCGCGCAGCTGGCTCTTGACCTTGTCGCCCGCATTCACCTTGTTCTGCTGTGGCAGGAACTCCATCGCGAAATGGATGCCGTCGAGGTCGCGGCCGGGCACCGGCAGGTCGCGGCTTTGCTCGGAGCCGCCGGTCAGCAACACGGCGTCAAAGTCCTTTTTCAGCTGTTCGGGGGTGATGGTTTCCTTGGCCCAGTTGGTGACCTTGCTGTCCTTGGGCAGCGAGCCGACCATCACGCCGGTGCGGAACACCACACCTTCGGCTTCCATCTGCGCCACGCGGCGGTCGATGTGGGTCTTCTCCATCTTGAAGTCGGGGATGCCGTAGCGCAGCAGCCCGCCCACGCGGTCGTTCTTCTCGAACAGCGTCACGTCGTGGCCAGCGCGCGCGAGCTGCTGGGCCGCGGCCATGCCGGCCGGGCCGGAGCCCACCACAGCGACCTTTTTACCGGTCTTGTGGCGCGGTGGCTGCGGCTGCACCCAGCCCTCGGCCCAAGCGCGGTCGATGATGGCGTGTTCGATGGATTTGATGCCCACCGGATCGTCGTTCACGTTGAGCGTGCAGGCGGCCTCGCAGGGCGCGGGGCAGATGCGGCCGGTGAACTCGGGGAAGTTGTTGGTGCTGTGCAGCACGGTGATCGCGTTCTTCCAGTCGCCCTGGTACACCAGGTCGTTGAAGTCCGGAATGATGTTGTTGACCGGGCAGCCGCTGTTGCAGAACGGCGTGCCGCAGTCCATGCAGCGCGCGGCCTGCACCTTGGATTGCTGGTCATCCAGCGCAACAACGAATTCCTTGTAGTGCTTCAGGCGCTCCGGCACGGGCTTGTAGCCCTCTTCCAGACGCTCGTATTCCATGAAGCCGGTGACTTTTCCCATGATGCGTGTCCTTCGATTGCGTTGGCTTATTTGGCGGCGACGGTGGCTTTTTTCGCCGTGGCCTGGGCCTTGGTGGTCGCCTCGGCAGCATTCTTGCGGGCGTGGATTTCGCCGAGGGCGCGTTTGTACTCGTTCGGGAAGACCTTCACGAACTTGTCACGCGCCTGCGCCCAGGTGTCGAGCAGCTCGCGTGCGCGCTTGCTGCCGGTCCAGCGGTTGTGCTCCTCGAGCAGCTTTTTCAGCTGCGTCTCGTCGCTCAGGCCACGGTGCCAGATGGCGGGGTCCATGGTGGCCTCCTGCTCCTTGGCGGGCAGCACTTTTTCCATGCTGACCATGGCCATGTTGCAGCGTTTGGCGAACTGGCCGTCTTCGTCGTACACATAGGCCACACCACCGCTCATGCCAGCGGCGAAGTTGCGCCCGGTCTTGCCCAGCACCACCACGGTGCCGCCGGTCATGTATTCACAGCCGTGGTCGCCCGTGCCTTCCACCACCGCGGTGGCGCCCGAGAGGCGCACCGCAAAGCGCTCGCCGGCCACGCCGCTGAAGAAGGCTTCACCGGTGGTGGCACCGTACATCACGGTGTTGCCCACGATGATGTTGCGAGCTGCCTCGCCTCGGAAATCAATGCTGGGTCGCACCACCACACGGCCACCCGAAAGGCCTTTGCCGGTGTAGTCGTTGGCGTCGCCGATCAGGTACAGCGTGATGCCCTTGGCCAGGAAAGCGCCAAACGACTGACCGCCCGTGCCTTCGAGCTGGATGCGGATGGTGTCGTCAGGCAGGCCTTCGGGGTGCAGCTTGGTGAGAGCGCCCGAGAGCATGGCGCCCACCGAACGGTTGACGTTGCGCGCCACCTCGATGAACTGCACGCGTTCGCCCTTGTCGAGCGCTGCACGCGACTTGGCGATCAGGATGTTGTCCAGCGCTTTGTCCAGGCCGTGTTCCTGCTGTTGCGTGTGCAGGCGCGGCACGTCGGCAGGCACATTGGGCAAGGCCAGCAGGCGGCTGAAATCGAGGCCGCGCGCTTTCCAGTGTTCGATACCCTGTTTCATGTCGAGCAGATCGGCGCGGCCGATCAGGTCGTCGAACTTGCGGATGCCCAGCTGGGCCATGATCTGGCGCACTTCTTCGGCAATGAAGAAGAAGTAGTTCACCACGTGTTCGGGCTTGCCGCTGAATTTCTTGCGCAGCGCCGGGTCTTGCGTGGCCACGCCCACCGGGCAGGTGTTGAGGTGGCACTTGCGCATCATGATGCAGCCCTCGACCACCA
>NZ_JADMJO010000077.1 GCF_018780385.1 Hydrogenophaga sp.
AGCTCTGGAACGCCACGCGCTTCACGCTGATGAACTGCGAAGGCCAGGACTGCGGTCTGGAAGACCACACCAAGGAAGAGTGCGCCGTGGGCCAACCCTTCCACGGTTACCTGAGCTTCAGCCAGGCCGACCGCTGGATCTCCTCGCTGCTCCAGAAGACAGAAGCCGAGGTGGCCAAGGGCTTCGCCGAATACCGGCTGGACAACGTTGCAAACACCATCTACGACTTCGTCTGGAACGAGTTCTGCGACTGGTATCTGGAAATCGCCAAGGTGCAGATCCAGACCGGCGATGCGTCACAACAGCGTGCCACCCGCCGCACACTCATCCGCACACTCGAAGCCATCTTGCGCCTGGCACACCCGGTGATCCCCTTCATCACCGAAGAGCTGTGGCAAAAGGTCGCGCCCGTGGCCGGCCTGCCGGGCGAGTCGGTGAGCATCGCGCGATACCCGCAAGCCCAGCTCAACAAGATTGACGAGGCATCCATTGCACACGTCACCAAACTCAAGGCCTTGGTGGACGCCTGCCGCAACCTGCGCGGTGAGATGAGCGTTTCACCGGCCACCCGCCTGCCGCTGTACGTGCTGGGCGACACCACCTACATGCAGTCCATGGGCCCGGTGCTGCAAGGTCTGGCCAAGCTGAACGAAGTGAAAGTGTTCACCGATGAGGCCGCCTGGGCTGCTGCCGCGCAAGCCGCTCCGGTGGCCGTCGTCGGCGAGGCGCGCCTGTGCCTGTTCATGGAGATCGATGTCGCGGCCGAAAAGCTTCGACTGGGCAAGGAAGCCGCACGGCTGGAAGGCGAGATCACCAAGGCCACAGCCAAGCTGTCGAACGAAGCCTTCGTGGCCAAGGCACCCCCGGCCGTGATCGATCAGGAAAGAAAGCGCGTGGCCGACTTCACAGCGACGCTGGAGAAGATGCGCGAGCAACTGCAGCGGCTGGGCGCCTGAGAGAAGGGGAGAGAGGGGCCGGGGCTGTCACGTCTCTCCGGGGAGAGATGCCTTACCCAGAGACACCGCGGAACTGGCTTTGCCAGGCCGCAGGTGTCGCCCCCCTTCCAGGGGGGTCGCGCGCAGCGCGGCGGGGGTTACCCGCGATGCATTGCGATCGAACCCCACTGCGACGGCGTGACCGCCTGCGGGTCCTCGGGCTCGTGGTATTCGAGGCTGTCGAGCACCGAGAAATCGCTCACCCGCCCCTCTTGCCCCACAGCATGCGGCGACAGGGTTTCGTGGATGCGATGCGCCACGTACCAACTCGCGCGCAGCTTGGCTTCGCGGGTGTGCGAGCCCAGGCGAGGTGTGAGGTGCAGGTTGGGGATGCCGTGCAAGGGCGTGCCTTCGGCGGCGAACTGTGGGTTGGCTCCGTCCATCAAACACGCATCGATGCGCCCGTCGCACAGCGCCAGCGCCAGCGCGTCGGCATCGAACAATGTGCTGCGGCTCACGCCCACCCAGAGCTGCCCCGGTTTGCAATGGTTGAGCAGGCGCTCGTTGATCCAGCCGCGAAAGCGCGAGGCATAGACCATCTGCAGCGAGATCGCGTCCGAGCGGGACAGCAGGTCTTGCAGGGTCACAGGCTCCACGCCGAGCTTGTTCCAGATGGCCGCGGCGTGGTGCACCGCCGGGTCGTAACCCAGCAAGCGCACACCCAGGCTTTTGAGCATGGGCGCCAGCGTGTGGGCCACAGGCGCAAGGCCGAGCAGACCCACGGTGCTGCCGGAGAGCTCGCGCCCCATGCGCACCTGGGAAATCTTGCGACCGAGCAGCGCGCTGATCATGCCGCGGCGGTACAGCATGAGCAGGCCGTAGAGCAGGTACTCGGCGTTGGACCGCACCGTTGCGCTGCGCGCCTGCAACACGCGCACATGGCGCCGTGCGCAAGCATCGAGATCGGTGTTGTCGCTCGAGATCTGCATGCGCGCCACGATCTCGAGCTTGGGCGAAAAGTTGAGGAATTCCTCGGAAACGACCACGTGCGGCGGTAGCACGATGGCTCGCGTCTTGTAGGTGGCCTTGCGCAGCTCCACCGGATCGTCGCCCAGCTCGGGGCGATACGTGACCTCGTGCCGCTCCTGCAACCAGGACAGCGCCTCAGGCACCAGTGGATCGACGAGCAGGACTTCCATGGGGGGCGGGCTGATTGCGAGCTGACTTCAGCGCCGTTTGAGCAGCGTGAAGTGTTCGTTGCCCACCGTTTGCTGTTCGACCAGCTGATTGCCGGTCTGTTTGGCAAAGGCCTGGAAATCACGGACCGAACCCGCGTCGGTGGAAATCACCTTCAAGGTCTGGCCACTGTGCATGTCGGCCAGGGCTTTCTTGGCTTTCAGGATGGGCAGCGGGCAGTTCAAACCGCGGGCATCGAGTTCTTTGTCGGCGTGCATGGGGGCTTTCCTTGGAATTGATCATTCTAAGCGGCGCGTTTTTTTACCCTGCACCGTACCGCAGTGCACTTTTGCGCTAGGCGACGGGGTCTGCAGGCCTCTGAACGTCTTCCATGAACACGGGTTCCAGGCCTCGGCTGCGCAACCAGTCGGCCAGCGCAAAGCCAGTGCCGGCGCGCCAGCAGCGGATGTTGGCCGGTTCCATGAGCTTGTATTCCAACAGCTCGGGCGAGAGTTTGATCTCGCCGTGCGCGACCGCGTGGTAGGTCACGATCACCTGATTCATGCGCTGAAAATCATGCACCCCCACCAACGTGAGTTTTGTCACATCCAGCGAAGTTTCTTCGGCAATTTCGCGACGGATGCCTTCTTCTGGCGACTCCCCCGCTTCCATGAAGCCGGTGATGAGCGCAAATGTGCGACCCGACCAGGCCGCGTTGCGCGCCAGCAGGATGCGGCCATCCACCTCGACGATGGCGGCGAGCACCGGAGTGGGGTTGTTCCAGTGCGTGTACCCGCAGGCGGGGCATCGCAGCCGCTCGGTGAACCCACCGTCTTCTTCCTGACCGATCAAGGCGAGAGGCGTTGCGCAGGAGGGGCAGAACTTGAACGAGGTGCTCATGGTCAGGCCGGGAACACGCCGGTGGAGAGGTAACGGTCTCCGCGATCGCACACGACGAAGGCGATGGTGGCGTTCTCCACTTGGGCAGCAATCTGCTGCGCCACCCAGCACGCACCCGCGGCGGAGATGCCGGCAAAGATGCCTTCTTCGCGGGCGAGCTGGCGGCACATGGCCTCGGCATCGGACTGGCTCACATACACCAGCTCGTCGACCGTGCTCGGGTCGTAGATTTTCGGCAGGTACTCGGTCGGCCACTTGCGGATACCGGGAATCCGCGAGCCCTCGCTGGGCTGGGCTCCAATGATGCGGATGGCCGGGTTCTTTTCCTTCAGGAAACGCGACACGCCGGTGATGGTGCCGGTGGTGCCCATGGCGCTCACGAAGTGCGTGATGCGTCCGGCGGTCTGCGCCCAGAGCTCTGGCCCGGTGGTTTCGTAATGCACGCGCGGGTTGTCGGCGTTGGCAAACTGGTCCAGCACCCGGCCCTTGCCCTCGGCCTGCATCTTCTCGGCCAGGTCGCGGGCCGACTCCATGCCGCCGCTCTTGGAAGTGAGGATGAGTTCGGCGCCAAACGCCTTCATGGTCTGCGCACGCTCGATGGACAAGTCCTCCGGCATGATCAGCACCATGCGGTAACCCTTGATGGCCGCGGCCATGGCCAGTGCGATGCCGGTGTTGCCCGAGGTGGCTTCGATCAGGGTGTCGCCAGGCTTGATCTCGCCACGCTCCTCGGCGCGCTTGATCATCGAAACAG
>NZ_JADMJO010000090.1 GCF_018780385.1 Hydrogenophaga sp.
TGGACGTGTGGATGGTCGCGCCCAAGGCCCCTGGCCACACCGTGCGCAACACCTATACCCAAGGTGGCGGCGTGCCCCACCTGGTCGCCATTCATCAGGACAAGAGCGGCAAGGCGCGTGACCTGGCGCTGAGCTACGCCATGGCCAACGGTGGCGGCAAGGCCGGCATCATCGAGACCAACTTCAAGGAAGAAACCGAGACCGACCTGTTCGGCGAGCAGGCCGTCCTGTGCGGTGGAGCGGTCGAGCTGATCAAGATGGGTTACGAGACGCTGGTGGAAGCCGGCTACGCGCCCGAGATGGCCTACTTCGAATGCCTGCACGAGCTCAAGCTCATCGTCGATCTGATCTATGAAGGCGGCATCGCCAACATGAACTACTCGATCTCGAACAACGCCGAATACGGCGAGTACGTGACCGGCCCCGAAGTGATCAACGCCCAGAGCCGCGAAGCCATGCGCAATGCCTTGAAGCGCATCCAGTCCGGTGAGTACGCCAAGATGTTCATCTCGGAAGGTCGCACGAACTACCCAAGCATGACGGCTCGCCGCCGCCTGACTGCCGACCACCAGATCGAAGTGGTCGGTGCCCAGCTGCGCGCCATGATGCCCTGGATCGCCAAGAACAAACTGGTCGACCAGACGCGCAACTGATATTCCTGCGCAGGCCAGAGGGCCTGCTTGCTTGGATCTTCCCGAAGCAAAGGCCACCTTGGTGGCCTTTGCTGTTTCTGCGCGGAGGGTCACTGCCTTACACTGCACTTTTGAACCTTGCAAGGTTGCCGCTGGCACCCTTCAACACAAATCTCATGCACGACGGCTCCGATCCCCAGCATACCCATCACGAAGACCGGCCCAAGCGCTCCAAGGGCATCTACATGGTGCCCAACATGATCACGTTGGCCGCCCTTTTCGGGGGCTTCTACTCGGTGGTGATGGCCATGAATGGTCGCTACGACCTGGCCACCGTGGGCATTTTCGTGGCCATGGTGCTCGACAGCCTCGATGGGCGCGTGGCCCGCATGACCAACACCCAGAGCGCCTTCGGCGAGCAGATGGATTCACTCTCCGACATGGTGTCCTTCGGTGCGGCGCCCGGCTTGATTGCCTACGAGTGGACCTTGAGGGACCTGGGCCGATGGGGCTGGATTGCTGCCTTTGTGTATTGCGCCTGTGCCGCGCTTCGCCTGGCCCGTTTCAACGTCAACACCGGTGTGGTGGACAAGCGTTTCTTTCAAGGTCTGCCTTCGCCTGCGGCGGCAGCCCTGGTGGCAGGTTTCATCTGGCTCATGACCGAGCTGGAGATACCCCCTCAGGACGTTACCTGGGTCATGTTCGCCATCACGCTCTACACCGGTTTGACCATGGTGACGAACGTACCCTTCTACAGCTTCAAAGACCTCAGTTTGCGCAAGAGCGTTCCGTTTGCGGCCATCGTGCTGGTGGCGCTGGCCATCGCGGTGATCAACATCCACCCACCCACGGTGTTGTTTGGCCTGTTCGTGGTGTATGGCCTGTCGGGTTACGCGATGTACTTCTGGCGCAAGGCCAAGGGCCGCCCGACCAGCGTGATCAGCACTTCCACCGACGAACCCGACGAGCGCGGGCTGCACGACTGAGGGGCGGCGATGGCGCGAAGGCATGTTTGTGATACAGTTTGCGGCATGAGTTTTCGCGCTTTCGCCCTACTACTGGATGTCCGACACGGGCAGGCTTGGTAGCGCACGCGCATTCCATTCAAAACGGCCCGTTTGCACCTGCAGCGGGCCGTTTGTATTTGGGGCTGCGGGTTTCAGTACCATCGAAAGAGCACCATGTTGAAACAACCTGCCTCCAAGTACCCCGCCTTCCAGCCAGTCGCCCTCAAGGACCGCACCTGGCCTGACGCTGTCATCACCCAGGCGCCCATCTGGCTGAGCACTGACCTGCGCGATGGCAACCAGGCCCTGATCGAGCCCATGGATGTCGAGCGCAAACTTCGCATGTTCGAGCTGCTGGTGCAGATCGGTTTCAAGGAAATCGAGGTGGGTTTTCCGTCGGCCTCGCAGACCGAGTTCGATTTCCTGCGCCGCCTGATCGATGGACGTCTCATCCCCGACGACGTCACCATCCAGGTCCTCACCCAGGCGCGTGAACCGCTGATCCGGCGCACTTTCGAGGCCTTGCAAGGCGCGCCACGAGCCATTGTTCACCTCTACAACGCGGTCGCGCCGGTGATGCGGCGGGTGGTGCTGGGCATGGATGAGGATGCCATTGTCGATTTGGCCAGCACGCACGCACGCCTGTTCAACGAGATCGCCGCGCAGCAACCCGGCACGCAATGGACTTTCCAGTATTCACCCGAAATGTTCTCGGGCACCGAACTGGCGTTCTCCAAACGTGTGGTCGATGCCGTGACCGAAGTCTGGCAGCCGACGGTCGAGCGCAAGTGCATCGTCAACCTGCCTTCCACGGTGGAGCACAGCACGCCCAACATCTTCGCCGACATGATCGAGTGGATGCACCGTCACCTCGCCCGGCGCGATGCGATCGTGTTGTCCGTGCACCCCCACAACGACCGGGGCACGGGCACGGCAGCGGGCGAGTTTGCCTTGATGGCGGGCGCCGACCGCATCGAAGGCTGCCTGTTCGGCAATGGCGAGCGCACGGGCAACCTTGATCTGGTCAACGTCGCGCTCAACCTGTACACACAAGGCGTGTCACCGGGTCTGGACTTTTCCGACATCGACGACATCCGCCGCACGGTTGAACATTGCAATCAGTTGCCGGTGCACCCGCGCCATCCTTATGTGGGCGAGCTGGTGTACACCTCGTTCTCGGGCTCGCACCAGGACGCGATCCGCAAGGCCTTTGCCGCGCGACGTGAAGGCGAGTCCTGGAACATTCCCTACCTGCCCATCGACCCCAAGGACCTGGGCCGCAGCTACGAGGCCGTGATCCGTGTCAACAGCCAGTCGGGCAAGGGCGGTATTTCTTATCTGCTCGAGAACGAGTACGGCCTCGAGTTGCCGCGCCGCCTGCAGATCGAGTTCAGCCAGGTTGTGCAGGCGGTGATGGATGCGCAAGGCAAGGAGTTGGGCGCGGCAGACCTGTGGGCCATCTTCGAGCGCGAGTACGGCTTGTCGCAGGCGCATGCACCGTTGCAGGCCGTCATGGAGGACGTTGACGGCCAGAGCGTGCGTGTGTCCGCCCGATTGCATATCGGTGGCCTGCCTGTGGCCGTGGACGGGCAGGGCAACGGCCCCATCGACGCCTTTGTCAACGGACTTGCCGCGGCCACGGGGCGCCAGTTGCGGGTGCTGGACTACCATGAACACGCCATCGGTTCCGGCGCACAGGCCCGCGCCGTGGCTTATGTGGAACTGCGTGTTGACGACGCTCGAACGCTGTTCGGTGTCGGCATCGATGCGAACATCGTTTCCGCGTCCTTCAAGGCCATCGTGTCCGGCCTGCAGCGGGTTGAACGGCCGCACGCCAGTGAACCCGACACCATGCAGGCGAGCTGACGCCAGCCTGCCCAAGACCATCATTTCCCACGGAGTTTTCCCATGAGCGACAAACTGATCATTTTCGACACCACCCTGCGCGATGGCGAGCAGTCGCCCGGCGCGTCCATGACAAAGGACGAGAAGCTGCGCATTGCACGCCAGCTTGAACGCCTCAAGGTGGACGTGATCGAGGCCGGTTTTGCCGCGAGTTCCAATGGCGACTTCGAATCCGTCAAGGCGATCGCCGCCGTGATCAAGGACTCCACGGTGTGCTCGCTGGCGCGCGCCAACGACCGCGACATCTCGCGCGCTGCCGAGGCACTCAAGGGCGCGCACCGAGCACGCATTCACACTTTCATTGCCACCAGCGCCCTGCACATGGAGAAGAAGCTGCGCATGACGCCCGAGCAGGTGCTGGAGCAGGCCAAGCAGTCGGTGCGTTTTGCACGCAACCTGGTGGACGACATCGAGTTCAGCCCGGAGGACGGCTACCGCAGCGACATGGACTATCTTTGCCGCGTTCTGGAAGCCGTGATCAAGGAAGGGGCCACCACGCTCAACATCCCCGACACCGTGGGTTATGCGGTGCCCGAGCTGTATGGTGAGTTCATCCGCACCTTGCGCGAGCGCGTTCCCAATTCCGACAAGGCGATCTGGTCGGTGCACTGTCACAACGACCTGGGCATGGCGGTGGCCAATTCCCTGGCGGGTGTGAAGATCGGCGGCGCACGTCAGGTGGAGTGCACCATCAACGGCCTGGGCGAGCGCGCCGGCAATTGCTCTCTCGAAGAGATCGTGATGGCGGTGCGCACGCGGCGCGACTACTTCGGACTCGACGTGGGCGTGGACGCCACGCAGATCGTGCCGGCCAGCCGCATGGTCAGCCAGACCACCGGTTTTGTGGTGCAGCCGAACAAGGCAGTGGTGGGCGCCAATGCGTTTGCGCATGCCAGCGGCATTCACCAGGACGGCGTGCTCAAGGCACGTGACACCTACGAGATCATGCGTGCCGAGGATGTGGGCTGGGCGGCCAACAAAATCGTGCTGGGCAAGCTCAGCGGGCGCAATGCGTTCAAACAGCGTCTGCAGGACCTGGGCATCGAGATGGAGTCTGAGAGCGAGATCAACACCGCATTCGCCGCCTTCAAGGAACTCGCCGATCGCAAGAGCGAGATTTTCGACGAGGACATCCTCGCCCTGTGCAGTGACGAGAGCGTGACGGCTGAGAAGGAGCAATACGGTCTGGTTTCGCTCAAGCAGCGCAGCGAGACTGGTGAGCGTCCGCACGCCAGTGTGGTGTTCACAGCGGACGGCCAGGAGATCCAGGTCGAGAGCGACGGCAATGGCCCGGTGGATGCGTCATTGAAGGCCATCGAGAACCATGTCAAAAGCGGTGCCGAGCTGGTCTTGTATTCGGTCAATGCCATCACGAGTGGTTCGACCGAGAGCCAGGGTGAAGTGACGGTTCGTTTGCAGCACGGTGGACGTGTTGTCAATGGTGTGGGTGCAGACCCCGACATCGTCGTGGCTTCCGCCAAAGCCTATCTGAGCGCCTTGAACAAATTGCACAGCAAGTTCGACCGGGTGGCGGCGCAGGGATAAAGTT
Source organism: Hydrogenophaga sp. (assembly GCF_018780385.1). Taxonomy (GTDB): domain Bacteria; phylum Pseudomonadota; class Gammaproteobacteria; order Burkholderiales; family Burkholderiaceae_C; genus Hydrogenophaga. The sequence continues at coordinate 5,094 of NZ_JADMJO010000090.1, forward strand.
AAGCAAAATCAACCACTTAAAACACTCAGTGTCGTAATCCTCAGAAATGACACCAAAAGTAGCACCTGTTCTACCGATCATTTAAGAGAATTTCCCAAGCGATTGATATTGCTAGTTTTTTTCCATATGCATATACTTCACTCCAGCGCAATCCCTGTTGCTGGAGTGAAGTTATGAGCCTAGGCATTTTTCGCATTCGAAAACTGATCTTTGCAGCCACGGTGGCCGCCTGGATGGGCGTTTGCGCATTGCCCACGGTGGTGAACGCAGCCTCCAGCACCGCCAAGGTCGGCAAAGCCTCAAAAGCAAGCTCGGCAAAATTTGCGACCAAGCGAAAAGCCGTGTCGGCCCAAGCACCCGCCCGCAAGTTGGCGACAGCCAAGCCGAAAAAGGCCTTGGTTGTGTCGAAAAACGGGGCGTCCCGTGTCAGGGTACAGATTGCATCTGGCAAGAAACCCACGGCCCGTCAGTCGGCCTATCGCAGCGCAGCCAGCAAGTCCTACAAGACTGCCGTGGTGCGGGTGGTCGCGCCAGCGCGGCTGTCCATGGGGGAGCAATTGGGTCTGCGGGGTAGCGATGATCGCCTGGAGCTCAACTCCAGCGTAGCGCTGGTGATCGATCAGGAAACCAACGAGGTGCTGTTCAGCAAGAACGACGCGGCAGTGCTGCCGATCGCCTCCTTGACCAAACTCATGACCGGTCTGGTGATCGCCGACGCGAATCTGGACATGAACGAGTTGATCACCATCACCCAGGACGATGTGGACACCTACAAGGGCAGCAGTTCGCGACTGGCTGTGGGAAGCACGTTGTCGCGTGGCGAAATGATGCATCTGGCGCTGATGTCCAGCGAAAACCGTGCAGCGAATGCCCTTGGGCGCACCTACCCAGGTGGCTTGAGCGAGTTCGTTCGGCTGATGAACAACAAGGCCAGGCAACTCGGTATGAGCGACACCCGCTACGTCGAACCCACCGGGCTGTCCAGCCTGAATCAGTCCAGCGCGCGCGACCTTGCCACGCTGGTGTCGGTGGCTTATGAGCGACCCATTCTGCGCAGCCTGTCCACGTCGCCTGGCCATGAGATCGAGTTGGGCCGCCGCACGCTGCACTACAACAATTCGAATCGCCTGATCAAGAACCCCGATTGGGAGATCGGTCTGCAAAAGACAGGCTATATCTCTGAAGCAGGCCGCTGCCTGGTGATGCAGGCCAAGGTGGCTGGTCGCCAGTTGATCATGGTGTTCCTGGACTCGGCCGGAAAACTGAGCCGCATGCAGGACGCGGAGCGGGTGCGGCGTTGGGTGGAAGTGCAGGCTGAAACAACGCCTCGCCCTATCGCAGCACGCCCGCAGGGTTGATTCGGATCGCTCCCGGAGGTGACAAAAAAACGGTCCGTTCAGGACCGTTTTTTTTGGGCGTCAGTGGGCTCAGCGTCCCGTCGTGCTTGTCGGCCGTGAACATCCCAGGGCCGACGATATTTCTGCCGCTGTGGTCCTGAGTTTGGGAAGCCAGCTCTCGTCGATCCGATCCGCCGGGGCGGAAATCGACAAGCCGGCCACCAACTTGTTCTGGTCGTCGTAGATGCCGGCTGCCATGCAGCGCACGCCCAATTCCAATTCTTCGTTGTCCCGCGCCACGCCGGCCTGGCGGCATTGCGCCAGCTCGCGTTCCAGGCTGGGCAACTGGGTCAGGCTGTTGCGCGTGTTGCCTGCCAACCCGGTGCGCGTGGCGTAGGCCCGGACACGCTGTGGCTCGTCGTCAGCGAGGAAGAGTTTGCCCACCGACGTGAGGTGCAGCGGCGCGCGGCCGCCAATGGCACGCACCACCTGCATGCCCGAGCGCTCGCTGTAGGCGCGCTCCACATACACGATCTCATCGCCTTGTCGCACGCTCAGATTGACCGGTTGCTGGATCTGCTTGTGCAACTCGCGCATGGGTAGCAAGGCCGCGTCGCGCACGCTCAGCCGTGCCTTCACCAGGTTACCCAACTCCAGCAGACGCATGCCCAGCCGGTAGCTGCCCGCTTCGGGGCGGTCAACGAAGCGGCCAATGGTGAGGTCGTTGAGGATGCGGTGCGCCGTGGACGGGTGCAATCCGGTTTTTTCACTGATCTCCTTGAGCGACACCGGCTCTTCTTTGGAGGCGAGTACTTCGAGCAGGTTGAACATGCGTTCAATGACCTGCACCGTGGGTGTGGCGGGGAGGGAGTCGGAGCGTTTGGTCATGGCACGAGTGTGACCGAAATTTTACGAGATGAAATCAAGTGCCGTGTGGTGCGCGGCATCCTTCTCCTGCCCGCGAGTGCTCAAGCGCCCGGGACCCATCGACCCTCGAACAACAACTCGTGCGGTTGAAAGCCCGCCTTGTAGCTCATCTTGCTGCTCTGGGCGATCCAGTAGCCCAGGTAGATGTGGGGCAGGTCCAGCGCCTTCGCCTGCTCAATCTGCCAGAGCACGCTGTAGGTGCCATAGCTGGCTTTGTCGTCGGGCTCATAGAAGGTGTAGACCGCTGACAAGCCATCATTGAGCACATCGACGATGGACACCATCTTCAAGCGCGAGGGCTGCCCATCCATGCCGGGCTCGTGGAACTCAATCAAGCGTGAGTTGACTCTGCTCTGCAGCAGGAACTGGGTGTACTGGTCGATGCTGTCGTGGTCCATGCCGCCACCGGCGTGCCGACTGTTCTGGTAGCGCAAGTAAAGCTGGTAGTGCTCGGGTACGAAACACAGCTTGAGCACACGGCTTTGGAGATGGGCGTGTTGAGCGTGCGAGCGACGCTGGCTGCGGCTGGGCTTGAAATCCGCCACCGGCACGCGCAGCGGCACGCAGGCCTGGCAGCCATCGCAGTACGGGCGGTAGGTGAACATGCCACTGCGGCGAAAGCCGTGCGTGACCAGATCGGAGTACGCGTCGTTGTGGATGAGGTGACTGGGCGTGGCCACCTGTGATCTGGCCTGATGTCCCGGCAGATAGCTGCACGGGTAGGGCGCCGTGGCATAAAACTGCAGCGCCTGGAGCGGGAGTTCTTTGAGGTGTGTCACGCGTGCGGACGTTGTTCAAGGATGACGTTTTGCCAGTATATGGGTACGAATTCCCAACTTGGCGCTGGGCGCGACATAGCCTCGCTGACGTGTCGGCAGAAGGCCACTCGAGGCATCAATCGCCCGCCGAGGCTGGCGAGGTGTGGTGTGTTCTGCTGACAATCGATCAGAGGCAGGCCCTTGGCCCGACAGAAGGCCACCAGTGCAGCGAGCGCGATCTTGGAGGCATCGCTTTGCCGGCTGAACATGGATTCCCCATAGACCATTCCGCCCAGGTTGATGCAATACAGGCCACCAGCGAGGTCGCCATCGATCCAGGTCTCCACACAGTGTGCGATGCCCGCATGGTGCAGCCGGGTGTAGGCCTGCACCATGGCCGGCAGGATCCAGGTGCCGTCTTGACCATCCCGCGGCGTGGTGGCGCAGGCTCGGATCACACGCTCGAAACCGTGGTCGAAGCGAATCTCCAAGCGGCCTTCGAGGCGCATTTTCTGAATGGTCTTGCGCAGGGATCTGTGCAGGCGAAACGCCTGCGTTTCCAGCACCATGCGGGGATCGGTGCTCCACCACAGAATGGGCTGTCCTGCGCTGAACCAGGGAAAGATGCCCCGCGAGTAGGCCGCGATGAGGGAGGGCACATCGAGTACACCACCAGCGGCCAGCAGGCCCGGCGCCGGGTCGCCCGAACCCCACGCTGTCTCCACCGGTGGAAACGGTTGACCTGGCTCCAGCCAAGGCAGGGCGCGGTTGGGTGGAGCGTGTGACATGCCGCTATTGTGCGGCGGGCCTCAGCTGTACGGTGTTGCCAGACGTCTGAGCCCCATCCACAGTGCCGCGCCGATCAAGATGCCGATGGCATCGGCCAGAAAATCCCGCCATTCTCCGTAGCGCCAGCCGGTGGTGGCCTGCAGCAATTCGATGACACCGCCATAAACGACCAGTCCGGCGAGCACTGGCCACGGTTTGCGGGTGTAGGCGAGCAGGCCCACCAAGGTCAACCAGGCAAATCCGAAGGCATGTTGGCCTTTGTCCCAGATCGTTGAGGCTTCGCGTGGCAACAGATCCACAGGCACAAGAGACGCAATGCCCAGCAGGATGGCGCTGCACCAGAAAATGGTTCTGATCAGTCGTGGGTGCATGGCAGGCAAGGGCTTGCAGAAACAACAAAGGCCTTCGCATGAAGGCCTTTGAGTGGATATTGGGTGGCTCCCCGACCTGGACTCGAACCAGGGACCTGCGGATTAACAGTCCGTCGCTCTACCAACTGAGCTATCAGGGAACAGCCTCAAATTATAGCGTTGAAATTTTCGATTTCTGGAGCGAGGCTCGTTTTGTCGAAAATTTGTCGTGTTCAGTCGAACACGGGTGATGCGACGCCGAGCACCTTGTGCAGTTTGGTGCTCGTGGTTGTGTATTGGAGCATCACCTTCCTGTCGGGGAAGATGAAGGGCGTTGCGCCAAAGGCTGCGAGTGTGGCTTCGTGAAAGCCCGAGAGGATGAGTTTCTTCTTGCCGGGATAGGTGTTGATGTCGCCCACGGCGAAGATGCCCGGCACGCTGGTGGAGAACTTCTCGGTGTCCACCACGAGTTGCTTGCGTTCAATGTCCAGTCCCCATTCGGCGATCGGTCCGAGCTTGGGCGAGAGGCCGAAGAAGACCAGCAAGACGTCGAGCGGTACGGTGTGGGTCACGGTTTTGGGGTCGGTGATCTGCACGGCCGTGAGGCGATCACCGTTGGATTCAAAGCCGGTGGGCTGACCGACCATGAACTGCATCTCTCCACGCTCGCAGCGTTCACGCATGCGCGCGATGCTCGCAGCAGCAGCCTGGAAGCCATCTCTACGGTGGATCAGGGTCACGCTCCTGGCGCGGTTGGGGCCCTGTGCGGCGAAGGTCGTGGCCCACTCCAGCGCGGCATCACCGCCCCCCACGATCACGATGTTCTGGCCCGCAAACTCGCCGGGGTTCTTGACTCGGTAGAAGAGTTGTTTGCCTTCAAATGCATCGAGCCCATCGAGCTTGAGGGCACGGGGCTGGAACGCCCCGACGCCAGCGGCAATGAAAAGCGTCTTGGTGAGAAAGCGTGTTCCCCGGGATGTGGCCACGGAGAAGCGGCCGTCGTCCTGCTGTTCAACCGTGGTGACTTCCTGCCGCAAGTGGAAGGTGGCGCCGAAGGGCTCGATCTGCTTGAGCAGGTTATTGACCAGTTCCTGGCCCGTGCACACCGGAATGGCCGGGATATCGTAGATCGGCTTGTCGGGGTACAGCTCGGCCGGCTGCCCACCAGGGTAGGGCAGGGCGTCGATCACGTGGGCCTTGATCTCCAGCAGGCCCAGCTCGAACACCTGAAACAAGCCGACTGGGCCGGCTCCGATGACGACCGCGTCGGTTTCAATGAGCCCGTCGTGCACGGTAGCCGTCGCACTGGCCGCCGTGTTCAGGTCCGGCTCCATGCCGATCAGCGCAGCAACTCGGGCAGTTTGCCGGTGCGGTCTTTCCAGTCGTCGGCGTCGGCCAGGGGGGCCTTGCGCTTGGTGATGCTCTTCCAGCCAGGCAACAGCGCCAGATCGGCGTTGAGCTTGGTCATGTGCAACTGGTCTTTGGGCAGGTCTTCTTCCGCGTAGATCGCGCTCACCGGGCATTCAGGGATGCACACCGCGCAGTCGATGCACTCGTCCGGGTCGATGGTAAGGAAGTTGGGGCCTTCGCGGAAGCAGTCCACGGGGCAGACGTCCACACAGTCGGTGTATTTGCAGCGGATGCAGGCTTCGGTGACAACGTGAGTCATGGTGGTCTTGGGAATCGGTGGAAGCCGTGATTTTAGGGTTTCCGGCAAGGACGGCCCGGGCCATGGCCCTTGCCCTGACATGAGTTAAGCAGATGCGGACCGAGCGCTCGGCCCGCGAAGGGGTCATTGGACCAGCAAGGCACCCGCCGTGCGATGGCTGGCAGTGTCCACCAGCACCAGCGAACCCAAGGCCCGCGATTGCGCAAAGGGCAGCGTGGCCAGTGGTTCCTGCAATGTCAGTTCGATGTGGCCAATGGCGTTGGGCTCCAGCTGATTGGCGTCTTCTTCAGCCAGCGTGTGGATGTCCAGCCGATGCACGATGCGCTTGATCTTGGCCTTGACCCAACGATGGCCGTGCAGCGCCCAGTACACCCGACCCGGTACCAGGGTTTCGTCGTCGAGCCAGGCCACGGTGGCGCGGATCTCGCGGCTGCCGCTCAAAGCCTCGCCTTCACCATCGGCCAGCAGCCAGTCGCCGCGCGAGACATCGACCTCGCGGTCGAGCACGATGCCCGCGCTGTGGCCAGCCAGCACCGCCTGCGGTTGGCGCACGTGATTGAGCACCTGAGCCACCACGGCCGTCTGACCGTTGGGCATGATGCGCACGCTCTGGCCGGCTTGCACACCACCAGTGGCCACGCGGCCCCAGAAAACGCGGCGGCCTTGTGAGGTGTCGGCGGAGCTGCTGAACTTCTCCACCCATTGCACGGCAAACGCGAAGGGCAGCGTGCTGTCCGCAGGCGTCACAGGCAGGCCCTCGAGGATCTCGAGCAGCGTGGGGCCGCTGTAACCGCACCAGCCAGCCTGTTCGCTGGCGTCGACGACGTTCCAACCCTTGAGCGCCGAGATCGGCACCACAGCGGTGACCGGGATGCCGGCTTGCGCGGCAAATTCACGCAAGGCCGCACCGATGTGTTCGAACGCGACGGTGCTGTCTTCCACTGCATCAAGTTTGTTGATGGCGAACACCACCGAGGGCACGCGCAGCAGCTTGAGCAGCAGGCTGTGGCGACGCGTCTGCGGCAGCAGCTTGAGCGCGGCATCGGCCCAGGCCAGTTTGGTGGCATCGACCAGCACGACAGCGGCGTCAGCGCTGGATGCGGCTGTGACCATGTTGCGCGTGTACTGCTCATGGCCTGGAGCATCGCCGATGATGAACTTGCGCGCCTCGGTGCTGAAGTAGCGGTAGGCCACGTCGATGGTGATGCCTTGTTCGCGCTCGGCCGACAGGCCATCGGTCAGCAGGGCTAGGTCGGTCTGGCCGTGGCGCTGCACGCCGGCCAGGTGGTCTTGCAGCACGGCCTTGCTGTCGACCAGCAGGCGGCCGATCAGCGTGCTCTTGCCGTCGTCCACGCTACCGCAGGTGATGAGGCGCAGGGCGGAGCGCGTGTCGATGGGGCCCGTGGCGGTTTGTGGCGCGGTGGCCTGGGGGGCGAGTGTGGTCATGTCGGTGTCCTGGGTCGGCGCGGCTTCAGAAGTAGCCGTCCTTTTTGCGTTTTTCCATCGAGGCGTCGGAGGTCTTGTCGTCCATGCGTGTGGCACCGCGCTCGCTGACCTCGGCGGCCAGCGTCTCGATCACGATGTCGTCGGCGGTGGCGGCCAGGCTCTCCACCGGGCAGGTGCAGGTGATGTCGCCCACGGTGCGGAAGCGCACGTCGCGCACCTGCACGGTCTCGCCGTCGCGCGGCGGCGTGAGTTCGGTCACCGGTACCAGCAGGCCGCGGCGGTCGACCACCTCGCGCTGGTGCGTGTAGTAGATCGAAGGCAGAGCGATGTTTTCGCGGGCGATGTATTGCCACACGTCGAGCTCGGTCCAGTTGCTGATGGGGAACACACGGAAGTGCTCGCCGGGCTGCAGCCGGGTGTTGAACAGAGTCCAGAGCTCGGGGCGCTGGGCCTTGGGTTGCCACTGGCCGAAGCTGTCGCGGTGGGAAAAGATGCGCTCCTTGGCGCGGGCCTTTTCCTCGTCGCGGCGAGCGCCACCAATCAGCGCGTCGAAGCGGAATTCTTCGATGGCTTCAAGCAGCGTGACCGACTGGTGCACGTTGCGGCTCTCGCCCGGGTGAGCCAGGCGCACGGTGCCACGCGCCATCGAGTCTTCAACGCTGCGCACGATCAGCTCGGCGCCGAGTTCCTTCGCGCGCAGGTCGCGGAAGTCGGTGACCTCGGGGAAGTTGTGCCCCGTGTCGATCATCAGCAGCGGGTAGGGGATGCGACCCGTGCCGAAGGCCTTCTCGGCGCACTTGAGCATGACCAGCGAGTCTTTGCCACCGGAGAACAGCAGCGTCGGGCGCTCGAAAGCGGCGGCCACTTCACGCAGGATGAAGATGGTCTCTTCCTCCAGTGCATCCAGGTGGGCGTTGCTCAGGTGGTAGTCGCTGGCGTGTTGCAGGGCGGTCTGGATCACGGCGGATTCGGTGCGGGCGTTCATGAGAGGGTCCGTTCGAGTGAGGACACGAGGGGAGAAACAAGGGAGGAAGTGGCAGGCTGCACATGCAGGCCGCATTCCTTGGCGCTTTCCTGTTCCCACCACCAGCGGCCGGCGCGAAAGTCTTCGCCGACGCTGATGGCTCGCGTGCAGGGAGCGCAGCCGATGCTGGGATAGAACTGGTCGTGCAGCGCGTTGGTGTCGAGCTCGTGCTGCGCGATGAAGTGCCACACGTCGCCCCAGGTCCATTCGACGATGGGGCTGACCTTGACGCGGCCTGGTTCTTGAATGACCTCGCCCACCTCGGCGCGCGCATTCGACTGCTCGCGGCGCAGACCGGTGATCCAGCCATCGTGCCCGGCGAGGGCGCGAGCGAGCGGCTCCATCTTGCGGATGTCACAGCAGGCCTTGCGCAGTTCGATGCTCTTGTACATCGCCTCCTCACCGTTCTTGCGAACGAAGTGGATGACCGACTCCTGCTTTGGGCGGAACACCTGCACGCTGATGCCGTAACGTTGCTCGATCTTCGGGATCATGGCGAGCGTCTCGGCGTGCAGCTTGCCGGTTTCCAGCACGAAGACGCTGGCATCGATGCCGGCCAGGTGCATCAGGTGGGTGACCACCATGTCTTCAGCGCCGAGGCTGGAAGCCTGCGTCAGCCTGGGGTGACTGGCGGCGGTTTCGCGCAGCAGTGCGATGCTGCGCTCAACCTTGGCGGCAAAGTCGCTGGAGGGCTTGTTGTAGAGGTCGAGGGCTTTCATGAAAGCGGTCCTCAAGCGGGGGCAAAGTGGGGCGCGGTGTGCACCGCATCGCCCTGGTAGAAGGCGGGGTAGTGCGCCAGCAGCGCCTGACCGTGGGCCAGATTCTGGTCGGCGCGCAGCACGGCTTGCGTGAAGCCGCTGCGCTGCATTTGCACGAGCTGGTCGATCAGCACATCACCGGTGGCGCGGATCTCACCGGTGAAGCCCAGGCGGCGGTGCAGCAGGAAGGCCTGGCTGAAGGCACGGCCATCGCTGAACTTGGGGAACTGCAGTTCTATTGCGGTGATGCCGGTGAGGTCGGCTTCGCGCGGGTCGGCGTCGTTGGCGAGCGTGAGGCGCTGTGCTTCGGCCTCGGTGGGCACGAAGGCGCCGGCGCTGAAGAGTTGAAGGGTCTGGCTCATGGTGTCTGTCCTCAGGCGGTGGCGCGGGCCGTGCTCGTGCGCACCGCGTTGGCGGCGCTCTTGAAGGGATCGGCACCCGTGCGGCGCAGCGTGGCCACAAAGGTCTCACCGCCGGTGCGCTGTGCGCGGTAGGTGTCGAGCAGGGCTTCGATCACGTCAGGCACTTCACTGGCGGCGAAAGAGGGGCCGATCACCTTGCCCGGGGCGGGCTCGCCCGAGAGGCGCGTGCCGTCCGATCCACCGAGCGTGACCTGGTACCACTCCTGGCCATCCTTGTCGACGCCCAGGATGCCGATGTGGCCGCTGTGGTGGTGGCCGCAGGAGTTGATGCAGCCGCTGATGTGCAGGTCGATCTCGCCCAGGTCGTGCAGCTCGTCGAGGTCCTTGTAGCGACCCAGGATGGCCTGCGCCAGCGGGAGCGAGCGCGCATTGGCCAGATCGCAGAAGTCGCCGCCGGGGCAGGCGATCATGTCGGTCAGCAAGCCGATGTTGGGCTTGGCCAGGCCGAGGCGGCGCGCTTCGCGCCAGAGCTCGGGCAACTGGTCGCAACGCACCCAGGGCAGCAACAGGTTCTGCTCGTGCGTCACGCGGGCTTCGCCGGCCGAGAAACGCTCGGCCAGGTCGGCGGCGCGATCCAGCTGGTCTGCGGTGGCGTCACCGGGCGCCTGCCCGAAGCGTTTGAAGGAGAGCGTGACCGCGCGCAGGTCGGGGTTCTGGTGCGGCTTCACGTTCTGCGTGAGCCAGCGGCTGAACTCCATGTCGTCCTCGGCCGCGGCCTTGAGGATGTGCGCGATCTTGGCGTCGGCGCTCTTGCGGTCGCATTTGAGCTGCGGCGGCACGAAGAAGGCGCTCACGCGGTCCAGTTCGGCCTGGCTGATGGTGTGCGGCGCGCCGTCCTTCTCGATGATGTCGCGGTACTCGGCTTCTACCTGATCGGTGAAAGCCTGGCCCTCGGCCTTCACCAGGATCTTGATGCGGGCCTTGTACATGTTGTCGCGGCGGCCGAAGCGGTTGTAGGCGCGCACCACGGCTTCGAGGTAGTTGAGGATCTGGTTCCAGGGCAGGAACTCGCGGATCACGCTACCGATGATGGGTGTGCGGCCCATGCCACCACCCACGCGCACCTGGAAGCCCAGCTCGCCGTCCACGTTGCGCAGCAGGCGCAGGCCCACGTCGTGCCAGGCGGTGGCGGCGCGGTCTTCGCGCGCACCGGTGATGGCCACCTTGAACTTGCGCGGCAGGAAGGCGAACTCGGGGTGCAGCGTGCTCCACTGGCGCATGATTTCGGCGAAGGGGCGCGGGTCGGCCACCTCGTCCACCGCGATGCCGGCCAGCGCGTCGGTGGTGATGTTGCGGATGCAGTTGCCGCTGGTCTGGATGCCGTGCATGCCCACGCTGGCCAGCAGATCCATCACGTCGGCCGAGCGCGAGAGCGGGATCCAGTTGTACTGCACGTTCTGGCGCGTGGTGAAGTGGCCGCAGCGGTCGGGCAGCGTGGGCACTTCGGAGAGGCCTGCATTGGCTTGGGAGACGTCGTGGTCTTCCTTGTGGTCGAAGTCGCGCGCGATCTTTGCGAGCACCTTGAGCTGTGCGCTGTTGATCTCACCGTAGGGCACGGCCACGCGCAGCATGGGCGCAAAGCGCTGCACGTACCAGCCGTTCTGCAGGCGCAGCGGCTTGAACTCGTCGTCGCCCAGCGTGCCGGCTTGCCAGCGGGTGAGCTGGTCGCGGTACTGGTCGGCGCGCAATTGCACGAACTGGCGGTCAAAGTCGGAATATTGGTACATCGTTGGTACGTCGTCTTCGTGGGGCAGAAAGAATCAGAGGGCAATCAATTTCATGCCAGCGTAGGCCAGCAACACCGAGAGCGCAGAGCGCACCAGGCGTTCGGGCGTGTGGCGCATCAGGCGGGTGCCGAGCCAGATGCCGGGCAACGAGCCCGCGAGCAGCTTGCCCAGCAGCGGCCAGTCCACCGAGCCCATGCTGGCGTGACCGAGGCCGGCCACCAGCGTGAGGGGCACGGCGTAGGCGATGTCGGCGGCGACGATGCGCGGCAGCGGCAGCAGCGGAAACAGCAGCAACAGCACCGACACGCCGATGGCACCGGCGCCGACCGAGGTGAGTGTGACCAGCGTGCCGATGACTGCGCCAAACAGCACCGGCAGGCTCCAGTGGCGCGCGTGCGTCGCGGCTTCCAGCTGACCTGCGGCCAGGGTTCGTGGCAACTGCTTGCCGCGCGCAGCCTTGTAGAGCATGGCGGCGGCGGTGAGCAGCAGCGCCACACCCAGGGTGTTGGTCATGAGCGATTGCACGAGCGGGCTGGCCGGGCCCAACTGGTGCAGGGCGCCCAGGGTGATCAGCGCGGCGGGGATGCTGCCCGCGCAAAGCTGCCCCACCACGCGCCAAGGGACGAGCTTCTGGCGCGCCAGGCTGATGGTGCCGCCCATCTTGGTGAAGGCCGCGAACAGCAGATCGGTGCCGACCGCCAGATACGGTTTGACGCCGAAGAAGAAGATGAGGATGGGCGTCATGAGCGAACCGCCACCCACACCCGTGAGACCCACGATGAGTCCCACAGCAAATCCGGCCAGGATGATGGCGATGTCAGGCATGGGCGCGACTGTACGGAGCCAGGCTTATATCCCAAACGATTTTTTCTTTATGGGGGTATGCCTCAGGTGAATATAGAAGGCCGGGCGTGTGGCATCGCACGCCGGTGCCGACGGGCTGACACGCGTGCCGTGGCACGCAGAGGCGCTGACGTAACATCGCCGCCATGCAAAAACAGCGTGTTCTGGTCAGCGTGGTGGGCTTCTCCGACGTGGAGCGCCACGCCTTGAACACCGTGTTCCGCCTCTCCCAGTCCCGGGACCTGTCGTATGCGCCCTACGTTCCCTTGACCGCCCCGGGTGTCGCAGCGCCCAAGGGCGTGTCTGAAGTGGCTCTGGTGGATGGAGAGAGTGCTGAGGCGGTGTTGTCGCACGCCAAGGAAATGCCGGCGGGGCAGCGCCTGATCTGGGTCGGCCAGGATGCACCGGATCACGCATGGCGCGTCATGGACCGGCCGATCGACTGGGCCGCCGTGCTGAACGATCTGGATGCGGTGTATGCGGCCAAGCAGGCCGACTCCGGTCTGCTCGATCTGGATGTGACAGCCCCTGCACCGCTCGATGTGGCCTTCGGCGAAGACGTGGTCGGGGCGCGCCGCGCCCTGGTGGCGGGTGCCGACGAGCAGGAGCGCACCTATTTGCGCACCCGCCTGGCCCTGGCCGGCGTGGCACAGGTGGACGAGGTCACCACCACAGAGGCCGCGATCTCGATCATCGCCCGCAATGACTATCTTTGTGGTGTTTTCAATCTGGACGATCCCCAGCTCGATGTCTGGTTGTTGATGCGGCTGTTTGCCGAGCACAACCCCAAGGCCCTGACCCTGGCCACCAGCGAGCTTGCCGGCCCATTGGCGGGGTGGTGGAGTCGGCGCCGTGTGCGACGCAATGCCCAGCGCGCGGGCATCTCGGCCTTGTTGGCGCGCCCGATTCAACCGCCCGAAATCTCGGTCTGGCTCAACCTGCTGTAGCCCGTTCCTGTGCGGCGCCCTGGCGGCGGGCGTTCTTGAGGGCAAACCGCGCTGGGTCCAGTGCCTCCAGCAAATCCGGTTCCACCGATGTGGCTTCTTCCGCCAGCTGCATGGCCAGTTGCTCAGCGCACCAATGGGCCAGAGTAAGGCCCCGAGAACCCAAGGCGCTGAGCAGATGGAGCCCTGGCCAGCGCGGAACATCCGCCAACGGCACGCGGTGGCGTTGCCCGCGCCCCGATGCCATGAGGTCGCGAAGCGCGGCGGTGTCGGGCGCGGCGCCCACCAGGGGAAGCCGGTCGAGTGAGGCACAGCGCACCTGCGCCCATCCCATCAACTGGCCATGGGCCATGGCGGATTTCAGACGGGCGGCTGCCGCCGGCAGGATGGCTTGCAGGCTTCGGGCATTTCGCTCATGGGCCTCAAGACTCACGTCGGTGTGGGTCAGGCCGCGTTCATAGGTCGAGCCCATGGTCCAGATCGTGTCGGGCCACTGAGGCGGCAGGCCACTGTCCTGGTACCGCGGCACGAACACGCCGTCGTTGCGCTGAGGCCGTTCGGCCAGTGGCGGGCCCTCCAGCGCCGCCAGACTCATCTGTCCCTGCACCGGGCGCAGCGGCAAATCACTGCCTGACAGTTGACCCGCATCACCCGCGAGCAAACTCAAGCTGCCCAGTGCGGCCGCGACGATCACCACCGGTGCTTTGGCCAGCGGGTGACCTTGTGCGTCCCAGGCTTGCCAGACCGCGGGGGAAGACGGGTCATGGCTCATGTCGAAGCTCAGCCGGTGGACGTGTGCACTCCAGAGGCAAGTCAAGGCGTCGAGGCCCGTTGCCTCGTGCAGCCAGGCCTGCACCAGTGCGGAAGGACGCACCAGCGCAGCGGGCCAGCGGCCTGGATCGTGGGCCAGGTTGTCAACCTCACAGGCTTGCCAACCCGATCCTTCAGGCACCAGGCGTCGCAGCTCGGCCAGGGTATCGGCCACGCCCAGGGCCGACAGGCGCGAGAGCGGTGTGGGTGATCGTGTGACGTGGGGGCTGAGCATGCCCACCGGGAGGCCCGATGCGCCACTGGCCGGTCCATCGGCAGCGTCGAGCAGGGTGATTTTCCAGCCACGGCGGGCCAGCGCGGAGCAAGCCGCCGCGCCAGCCAGGCCAGCGCCGATCACCAAGGCATGGCGTCGAGCGTCAGACACGGGCGGGGGTGCGTGGGTTGCGCGGATCAGGGCGAAGGTGGCGGCACGTAGCCGGCGGCGGCGTCGGCGCCTTCGCCGAAGAAGTGCTTTTCCATCTGGCGCGCGAGGTACTGGCGCGCGCGCGCATCGGCCAGATTCAGGCGGTTTTCGTTCAGCAGCATGGTCTGGTGCTTGAGCCAGGCGGCCCAGGCTTCCTTGCTCACGCTTT
>NZ_JADMJO010000055.1 GCF_018780385.1 Hydrogenophaga sp.
ACCGGGCAGGTGTTGAGGTGGCACTTGCGCATCATGATGCAGCCCTCGACCACCAGCGGTGCGGTGGCGAAGCCGAACTCGTCGGCGCCCAGCAGCGCGCCGATGACGACGTCGCGACCGGTCTTCATCTGGCCGTCGGCCTGCACGCGGATGCGGCTGCGCAGGCGGTTGAGCACCAGCGTCTGCTGGGTTTCGGCCAGGCCGATTTCCCATGGGCTGCCGGCGTGCTTGATGGAGGACCAGGGCGAGGCACCGGTGCCACCGTCGTGACCGGCGATCACCACGTGGTCGGCCTTGCACTTGGCCACACCCGCGGCGATGGTGCCCACGCCGATCTCCGAAACCAGCTTCACGCTGATGCTCGAGTGCGGCGCGACGTTCTTCAGATCGTGAATGAGCTGCGCCAAGTCTTCAATGGAGTAGATGTCGTGGTGCGGCGGCGGGCTGATGAGGCCCACGCCCGGCACGCTGTGGCGCAGCTTGCCGATGTAGTCGCTCACCTTGCCACCGGGCAACTGGCCACCTTCGCCGGGCTTCGCGCCCTGTGCCATCTTGATCTGGATCTGGTCGGCGCTGTTGAGGTATTCGGCGGTGACACCGAAACGGCCCGAGGCCACCTGTTTGATCTTGGAGCGCATGGAGTCGCCGGCCTGCAGCTCGTAGTCAACCTCGAAGGTGTCCTTGCCCAGCAGGTCGGACATGGTCTGCCCCTGCTTGATCGGGATGCCCTTGAGCTCGTTGCGGTAGCGCAGCGCGTCTTCGCCGCCCTCGCCGGTGTTGCTCTTGCCGCCGATGCGGTTCATGGCCACGGCCAGCGTGGCGTGCGCCTCGGTGGAGATGGAGCCGAGCGACATGGCGCCGGTGGCGAAGCGCTTGACGATTTCCTTGGCCGACTCGACTTCGTCGATCGGAATCGCTTTGGCGGGATCGATCTTGAATTCAAACAGGCCGCGCAAGGTCATGTGGCGGCGGCTTTGGTCGTTGATGAGCTGCGCGTATTCCTTGTAGGTGTTCCAGTTGTTGGCGCGCGTGCTGTGCTGCAGCTTGGCGATGGCGTCGGGCGTCCACATGTGCTCTTCGCCGCGGGCGCGCCAGGCGTATTCACCACCGGTGTCGAGCATGGTGGCGAGCACCGGGTCGTCACCGAAGGCGGCCTTGTGCATGCGGATGCCCTCTTCGGCAATCTCGAACACGCCGATGCCGCCCACGCGGCTGGCGGTGCCGGTGAAGTACTTGTTGACGGTCTCGGTGTTGAGGCCGATGGCCTCGAACAGCTGGGCACCGCAATACGACATGTAGGTCGACACACCCATCTTGGACATGATCTTGGACAGACCCTTGCCGATGGCCTTGACGTACTGGTAGATCGCCTTGTCGGCGCTCAGGTCACCCGGCAGACCCTTGTGGATCGCGGTGAGCGTTTCCATGGCGAGGTAGGGATGCACGGCTTCAGCGCCGTAACCCGCGAGCACGGCGAAGTGGTGCACTTCACGCGCGGTGCCGGTCTCCACCACCAGGCCCGCCGTGGTGCGCAGACCTTCGCGCACCAGGTGCTGGTGGATGGCCGAGAGCGCGAGCAGCGCGGGAATGGCGATCTGCGTGGCGCTGATGGCGCGGTCGCTGATGATCAGGATGTTCTTGCCACCCTTGATGGCATCGACCGCGCTGGCGCACAGCGAGGCCAGCTTGGCTTCCACACCGGCACGGCCCCAGTCGGCGGGGTAGGTGATGTCCAGCGTGTGGCTGCGGAACTTGCCCTGCGTGGCTGATTCGATGTCGCGCAGCTTGGCCATGTCGGCGAAGTCCAGCACCGGCTGGCTCACCTCCAGGCGCATCGGCGGGTTGACCTGGTTGATGTCGAGCAGGTTGGGCTTGGGGCCGATGAAGGACACCAGCGACATCACGATCGCTTCGCGGATCGGGTCGATCGGCGGGTTGGTCACCTGCGCGAACAGCTGCTTGAAGTAGTTGTAGAGCGGCTTGTTCTTGTCGGAGAGCACGGCCAGCGGGCTGTCGTTGCCCATGGAGCCGATGCCCTCTTCGCCGTTGGCGGCCATCGGACTCATCAGGAACTTGATGTCTTCCTGCGTGTAGCCAAACGCCTGCTGGCGATCCAGCAGTTCGGGCGTGACACTCTCCATGCCGCCGGTCTGCGGCTCGGTGGCGCCGATGCCCTGCTCCTGCGCGGATTCACCGGCCACCGGCGTGTCCACGTCGTCCAGGCGGATGCGCAGGTTGTCGATCCACTGCTTGTAGGGCTTGTTGTTGGCGAGGTTGGCCTTGAGCTCCTCGTCGTCGATCATGCGGCCCTGCTCCAGGTCGATCAGGAACATCTTGCCGGGCTGCAGGCGCCACTTGCGCACGATCTTGTTTTCCGGCACGGGCAGCACGCCCGACTCGGAGCCCATGATCACGAAATCGTCGTCGGTGATGCAATAGCGCGACGGGCGCAGACCGTTGCGGTCCAGCGTGGCGCCAATCTGGCGACCGTCGGTGAACACGATGGAGGCCGGGCCGTCCCACGGCTCCATCATGGCGGCGTGGTATTCGTAGAACGCCTTGCGGCGCTCATCCATGGTGGTGTGCTGCTCCCACGGCTCGGGAATCATCATCATCACGGCCTGCGCGAGCGGATAGCCCGCCATGGTCAGCAGCTCCAGGCAGTTGTCAAACGTTGCCGTGTCGGATTGGCTGGCGAAGCTGATCGGGTAGAGCTTCTGCAGGTCGGCACCCAGCACGGGCGAGGACATGACGCCTTCGCGCGCCTTCATCCAGTTGTAGTTGCCCTTGACGGTGTTGATTTCACCGTTGTGCGCCACGTAGCGGTACGGGTGTGCCAGCGGCCACTCGGGGAAGGTGTTGGTGGAGAAGCGCTGGTGCACCAGGCCCAGCGCCGAGACGCAGCGCTCGTCCTGCAGATCCCGGAAGTAGGTGCCCACCTGATCGGCCAGCAGCAGGCCCTTGTAGACCACGGTGCGGCTGCTCATGCTCACCACGTAATACTCTTTGCTGTGGGTCAGCTTGAGGCGTTGAATGGCGCCACTGGCCGTCTTGCGGATCACATACAGCTTGCGCTCCAGCGCGTCCTGCACGATCACGTCGTTGCCCCGGCCGATGAAGACCTGGCGGATGATGGGTTCCTTTTCGCGCACGGTGGGCGACATCGGCATGTCGCGGTTCACCGGCACGTTGCGCCAGCCCAGCAGCACCTGGCCTTCGGCGGCGATGGCGCGCTCCATTTCCTGCTCGCACGCCAGGCGGCTGGCGTGTTCCTTGGGCATGAAGATCATGCCGACCCCGTATTCACCCGCGGGTGGCAGGGTCACGCCTTGTGCCGCCATCTCCTCGCGGTACAGCGCATCGGGCAGCTGAATCAAGAGCCCCGCGCCATCACCCATGAGCTTGTCGGCCCCGACCGCACCCCGGTGGTCCAGGTTCTCCAGGATCTTCAGGCCTTGCTGCACGATGCCGTGGCTCTTTTCGCCTTTGATGTGCGCCACGAAACCCACGCCACAGGCGTCGTGCTCGTTGGCCGGGTCGTACAGACCGTGTTGTTGGAGGTGCTGCTTTTCGGCTGCCGTGGTCATGGCGCTTCCTTTTCGGTTCGGGGGCGTTGATTCAAAACGTGGGACTGCGGAGCATATTGCATTGCAACAACAATGCCAAGCAGATTAAATGGGGTCAGATTCCAATTTTTATCACCAATTGATATGTGTGTATTAATTGGGGACGGATTAATATTGCATGCAATGTGCCCGGAGCCAGATTGGAGATCAACCAGTTTTTAGAGCGAGGCCCGCCGGCCTTCCAGCCCGCGCTTTGCTGATTCGACGCGGCGTCTGCTTTTGAAGGGCTTCCACAAAACCGGCATCGCCCAGTGCCCAACCGTGCAACGTGGCCAGCGTGATGGCCTTTTGCTCATCACCAGCCAGCCCCGCGCGCACCAATTCGGTGTAAGCGGCTTCCCTTGCAAAGGGCGTGTTCCCCAGACTCCAGTACAAGGCATGGGGTGTGACGCGTCGGTCGTTGGTCTGACCAATAAAGTGATGGTGGCTGGACCAGGCGTATTGCCTCGGGTCACCAACGAGGCCGGCACGCACCGGATTGAGGTCCAGATACGCCATGCAGGCCAACAGGTAACGATCGGACTGGATCAGCGTGGACTTGTACCGACCTTCCCAGAGCGTGCCGCTGCGCTGGTGCAAGTCGTTGAAATAACGCACGTAGCGCCTCCCCACCGCCTGCATCATCAACGGCACGCCCTCTGCCGTTTCGGGAGTAAGCAGCAGGTGGAAATGGTTGTCCATCAACACATAGGCGTTGATCGCCACCATGTGTTTTTTGGCGCTCTCGCCCAGCAATTCGAGCAGCACTTCGCGGTCGGCGTCGGTCTTGACGATCGCCTGCCGGTTGTTGCCGCGTTGGATCACATGATGGGGATAACCGGCAACGGTGAGGCGGGGCAGACGGGCCATGGTGGTTGAGCGCGTTGAGGGCAGCGCGATGCTGCGACATCGGAATCCGACCCCGATTATCGATTATCAGGCGCGACGGCGCATGGCCGCCTGAAGCCGCCCCGCTATCAGCAATCCCAACAAAGACGAAGCGCCGGTGACCCACCAAGTGGACTGCCACCCATCGGCCTGGGTGGCCACCCAGGCCACCAGTGGTGGGCCAATGAACTGTCCCAACGCCGAGAACTGCTGCATCCAGCCCACCGTGGTGGACACGGTGTCCTCACCTGGCGCCAGCACCACTGCCAGGCCGAACAAGGTGCCAGGAATCAAGCCACCCACGCCCGAGAAGGCCAGCACGGCCACGTATTGCCAGACGGGGTATCCCACCGCTGTGAACGTGATCACGGAGCCCAGCCCCATCGCGCAGAAGCCTGCGGCGAGCAACACGCCGGGGCGCATACCCTGCGCCAGCAAGCGCCCAGCGCCGATGTTGCCGGTCATGTTGATGCCGGCTGCCAGTGCGCTCAAGGCACCGACCGCCACCGCGCCGTAGCCGGCTTGCGCGTAGATGGTGGGCAAAAAACCGACCACGGCCAGCCATTGGCCCGAGTAGAGGAAGAACGCCAGCGCAACCCACCAGGGGCCGGGCGCCGTGAGGGTTCTCTTGAGCCGCGGGCGCCATGCAGTAGGGCTGCCCTGCCCACTCGACCGCAGGTCGACCGAGACGCAGCGCGCGAGTACCACAGCCGCACATAGCGACAACAGCGCCAGCAATACCCAGGCCCAGCGCCAACCAACCGCACCCATGAGTGCTGCACCAAAAAACAAGGCCAACGCCGTGCCCAACGGCATGTAGGCACCCCACCAACCCAAGGCGCGCGACAGGGTGGGCGCATGGAGCACGCGTTGGCGCAACAGACCCGGCGCAGGCAGCACGGCGAGCAGGAAACCCATGCCCTCCACCACGCGGGAGAGCAGCAGCACACCCGTTCCTGGTGCCATCGCACCCAGCGCGCTGCCCAGCGCCAGCAACGCCAGCCCAGCCAACATCACGCGCCGTGGGCCCAAACGATCGGCCGTCAAGCCCACCACCAGCCCCAGGGTCATGCCGGCCAGCTGCACCAAGGACAGCAGGAAGCCAGCTTGGACAAGAGACAAACCCAAAGCCTCTCGCAACACAGGGATGGCAACCGGCAGCTTGCCCACATGCAGGGCGCAGGTGACGCCCACGGCGAACACGATGGCGGCTGTTCGCCGGGACACCGGATCGTCGCGAGCGGTCATGAAGGCAGGCGGTTCGGGTCAGCTCAAGGGAACGCCACCGTGCCGAACAGACGCTCGTGCTCGCGAATGGCGAAACGGTCGGTCATGCCGGCGATGTAGTCGGCCACCGCGCGAGCGTGATGCTGGCTGCGGCCATGCGCGTGGGGCAATTCTTCGGGAGCATTCATGTAGCGCTCGAACAAGTCACTCACCACACGGCGTGCACGGTTGGTGGTCTCCATCACCTGGGGGTGGCGGTAGAGGTTGCGCAGCAGAAAGGCCTTGAGTACCTGCGAGCGATCGCGCATGGCCGGGGAAAACGCCACCAGGGGCGGTAAGCCGCGCGCCGCATCGGCGTTGTCCAGCGCGTGTTCGGCAATGCGCAGGCGCGTGTGGTCAATCACGTCGTACACCTGATCGCTGAGCATCAGCCGGATCGATTCGAACAAGAGGCGCCGGCCAGCCAATGTGGGATGGGCGTGCAGCGCTTGTTGCCGGTAGTGCTCGAACAAGGGCACCTCACCCAGCTGTTCCAGTGTCAACAGACCCGAGCGCACACCGTCATCGATGTCGTGCGCGTTGTAGGCGATCTCGTCAGCCAGGTTGCACAACTGCGCTTCCAGGCTGGGCGAACCACCACTGAGGAAGCGCGCGGCCACGCCGTGCGGCTCCTGCTGCTCCAAGCGCTTCGCGTTGTTCCGTGAACAATGTTTGAGGATGCCTTCGCGGGTCTCGAAGCACAGGTTCAAACCGTCAAAGGCCGGGTAACGCTCCTCCAGTTCGTCCACCACGCGCAAGCTCTGCAGGTTGTGCTCGAAGCCCCAGCCATCCACGGCATGTTCACTGGGTGTGAGCGACTGCATGCAGGCATTCAACGCGTCCTGGCCAGCATGGCCGAACGGCGTGTGGCCCAGGTCGTGCGCCAGGGCAATGGCTTCCACCAGATCCTCGTTGAGTTGCAAAGATCTGGCTATGCTGCGCCCGAGCTGCGCCACTTCCAGCGAGTGGGTCAGGCGCGTGCGGAAAAGATCGCCTTCGTGGTTCAGAAACACCTGGGTCTTGTAGACCAACCGGCGAAACGCGGTGGAGTGAATCACACGATCCCGATCGCGCTGGAAGGCCGTGCGTGTGGGCGCCTCCGCTTCGGGGTAGCGGCGACCACGGCTCTGCGCGGGGTCACTGGCATACGGCGCCAGCGTCTGGACGGTTCGTTCCGGCACTCGCTCCATCAGGCGCGCACACTCGCCTCGATCACCTGGGCCACGAGCGCATCGGGCGCGGTGCGCACCACGGCACTGCCTGGACGATCGATCACCACAAACTTGATCTCACCCGCCTCCGATTTCTTGTCCACCCGCATCAGGGCGAGGTAGCGTCCGACGTTGTCGTGCGCATCGATCACTGGCGCCACGGTGGGCAGACCCGCCGCCTGCACCAAACGCATGAGGCGTTCGACAAACGCCGCATCCACCCCACCCAGCAACTGCGAGAGACGCACCGCCATCACCAATCCGCAGCCCACGGCCTCGCCGTGCAGCCAGGCGCCATAGCCCATGCCCGCCTCGATGGCATGGCCAAAGGTGTGACCGAAGTTGAGGATGGCCCGCAAGCCAGACTCGCGCTCGTCCTGACCCACCACCCATGCCTTGATCTCACAACTGCGTTTGACCGCGTGGGCCAGTGCCTCGGGGTCACGTGCCATGAGCTGGTCCATGTGCTCCTCGATCCAGTCCAGAAACGCCATGTCGGCGATGGGGCCGTATTTGATGACCTCGGCCAACCCGGCGCTGAGCTCGCGCGCGGGCAAAGTATTGAGCGTGTCGAGGTCACACACCACGCGCTGCGGCTGGTAGAAGGCCCCGATCATGTTCTTGCCCAACGGATGGTTGATGGCCGTCTTGCCCCCGACCGACGAATCCACCTGTGCGAGCAAAGTGGTGGGCACCTGCACGAAAGGCACGCCACGCATGTAGCTTGCGGCAGCAAAGCCGGTCATATCACCCACCACACCCCCGCCCAATGCAAAGAGCACCGTCTTGCGGTCGCAGCCATGAGACAGCAATGCATCAAAGATCAGGTTCAGCGATTCCCAGGTCTTGTAGGACTCACCATCGGGCAGACTCACCGTGTGGACACGGGCATAGCGCGATGAGAGCGCGTGCTCCAGGCGCTTTCCGTAGATCGGTGCCACGGTTTCATTGGTGATGATCATCGCGCTGTGCGCTGCCGGCAGGGAGCGGTAGCTTTCCTGCGCATCGAGCAAACCCGCGCCGATGTCGATGGCGTAGCTGCGATCACCGAGATCGATCTCGACCTGTTGATGGAGGGAAGATGTGGCTTGAGGCGTCATGGGCCCCAAGTTTATGCCCTGACCGGGTCGAGCCCCGGCTCAACTCACTGGCGAGCTTGCGAAGAGCCGGTTGAATCGCCCGACCCGGGCGCGTCGGGCGGGACCACGCCGCTGAGTTCCAGTTGCATCAGGATCATGTTCACCAACATCGCCACCGAAGGCCTTCCGGTCTCTATCACGAAGTGGGAGATCTGGCGGTACAGCGGATCCCGCACGGCGTACAGATCTTTCAGCCGCTGCTGAGGGTCGGCCACCTGCAGCAAAGGTCGATTGCGGTCGTGCCGCAGCCGACGAAACACCTCCTCGGGCGTGGAGCGAAGATACACCACGGAACCGCGCTGATGCAACCGCTCCCGGTTTTCAGAACGCAGCACAGAACCGCCGCCGGTGGACACCACGCAGGCAGGTCCAGCGGTCAGTTCATCGATCACGGACGCTTCGAGATCTCGAAACCGCTCCTCGCCCTCACGCTCGAAGAACTCTCGAATCGAACAACCCAACCGTTGTTCGATCACATGATCCGAGTCAAAGAAAGGAAGCGAAAGGCGGCGTGCCAACTGCCGACCAACCGTCGACTTGCCTGAGCCAGGCAAGCCGATCAAGAAACAGGAGGTGGCACTCAATTGATGGCAGATCGACCCAGCACGCGCGGTGTGATGAAGATGAGCAACTCTGACTTGTTGTTGGTCCGTTCGCGCGACTTGAACAAATTGCCCACGCCGGGCAGATCCCCCAGCAGTGGAACCTTGTTCACGGTGTCACGTTGCGTCTGCTCGAAGATGCCGCCAATCACCACGGTTCCACCATTTTCAACCAGCACCTGGGTCTGCACGTGCTTGGTGTTGATGGCCACACCGTCGGGTGTGTCCACACCCCTGCTGTCCTTGTTGATGTCCAGGTCCAGAATGATGTTGCCTTCGGGCGTGATTTGAGGCGTCACCTCAAGCTTCAGATTGGCCTTGCGGAACGCGATGGCCGTGGCACCGCTGGACGTTGCTGTCTGGTACGGGAACTCCGTGCCTTGCTCGATCAAGGCCTTGACGCCATCAGCGGTCACGACTCGTGGGCTGGCCACGATGCGGCCCTTGGAATCCGATTCCAGCGCGGAGATCTCAAGGCTCAGGAAACGCGACGCGTTGGGGCTGAAGAGCGACAGCGCATAGGAGGCTGCCAAGGCAGTACCCGGGTTGGCCGGCAAACTCACAAACGGCTGCGATGTTGTTGTTGGACCAGTTGAGACGGCTCCATAGGTAGAGCCAAAGTTGCCCTGCACTTGATTCCCGTTGATGGAGCCTGCGCCGAAGCCGCGAACACCGCCACCCAACCTCACACCCAGCGATTTGCCGAAGGTATCGTCAGCCTCGACGATGCGTGCCTCGATGATCACCTGGCGAATCGGGATGTCCAACTTGGCGATCAAATCTTGAACTTGCTGCAATTTGGACGGGATGTCCGTGACGAACAGCTGGTTGGTCCGAGGCTCGGAGATGACACTGCCGCGCTCCGACAGAATGCGAGCGTTGCTGCCGCCTGCGGCGCCACCACCACTGCCGCTTGAGGTCAGTTGGGTCGCGATGTCGACCGCCTTGGCGTAGTTCATCTGGAAGCCCTGCGTGCGCAACGCCTCCAGGCTCTCCGTTGAGGCCCTTGCTTCAAGGTCCTGCTTCTCACGCGCAGCAATCTCGTCTTTCGGTGCGATCCAAAGCACGTTGCCCGACTTGCGCATGCCCAAGCCTTTGGCTTGAAGAATGATGTCCAAAGCTTGGTCCCAAGGTACATCCTTGAGGCGCAGCGTCACCGAGCCGGTCACAGAATCCGAGGTCACCACGTTGAAGTTGGTGAAGTCGGCGATCACCTGCAGCAGCGAGCGAACTTCAATGTTCTGGAAGTTCAACGAAAGCTTCTCACCGTTGTAGCCAGGCCCTTGCGTCAACTTGCTCGAATCGATCTTCTGCTCGCGAATTTCCAGAACGAACTGGTTGTCACTCTGGTAGGCGGAGTGTTCCCAGTTGCCAGTGGGCGCCACCACCATGCGCACCCGGTCGCCGGTTTGCGAGGTTGTGACGCTCTGCACGGGCGTGCCGAAGTCACTCACATCCAGCCGGCGGCGCAATCCCTCAGGCAGGGAGGTCTTCAGAAACTCCACCACCAGGTTTTGCCCCTGCTGACGTATGTCAACACCGACCTGGTTGTTGGCCAGTTCCACCACCACACGCCCAGCGTTGCCCACGCCGCGCCGGAAGTCGATGTCGCGAAGCGACGAAACATCGCGGTTGCGGTTCTCAGCAAAAGAAGATGGCGGCGCAGTCACGGCCGTCACAGCCTCGGAGCGCTGCAACACGACCAGAAGGGAGTTGCCTTCAATCTTGGTTTCGTAAGAAGCTGTCTGCTTCAAATTGATCACCACACGGGTCCGGTCGCCGGCCTGCACCACATTGGCCGAGCGCAGATTACCTTCGTTGATTTCAACGGTGCTGCGGCCAATGGCGTTGGCAACACCAGGGAAATCCAGCGCAATGCGGGCAGGAGACTGAATGGTGAACCCGGTTGGCACCGCGGTGAGCGGCTGGGCGGTGTTGATGCGAATGACCTCTACCCCACCCTGCACGCCTCCCGTCACCGACTGAATCGCGTTTTGAGCTTGCGCCCAGACGGAGGTGAATGCCATGCAGGCAAAGACTGCGCCCTTGACCACGCCCCATTGCACGGCTGAGACCACGGGAGCCTTGTTTGGCTTGTTCATTTAGAAGCTTCCTCTTGTAACTGCAGCGCTGCGGGGCGCTCCGTCCATTCGCCGCCGGAATCCTGCACGACCTCGCGCATGACCACCTCCGTCTCCGAAATCCGGGTCACGCGTCCATAGTTCTGCCCCAGGTAGTTACCCGGACGAACTTGATACAGCAGGTTGGCAACCTTGACGAGTGCAACCAGTTGCCCATCCCTGTTCATGCTGCCGACCATGGACATCGTGTCCAGTGGATAGGCTTCAAGTGGTTGCTTGCGCCGGTTGAGTTCAGGTTCGATCAAGGCCGCGTTGACCACCGGGGTGGATTGGCTTCCGCGCAACACGCTCGTGAGCTTTTCAACGCTGAAAGGTGGCGTCAACCGCTCCCCGGCATAGGCTTGCGGTTCAAACTTCGTGGGCGCCGGTATGGGCTTGACCGATGGCTTGATGCTGTTGCGCTCACTCTGCATCCAGGCTTGCAATTCGTCTTGTCCAGAAGAGGTGCAAGCTGACATCACCAAGCCAACTGCAAGCACAGCCAAGCGATTCAAATACGTTGAGGAAGTCACTTCTTGGCTCCCTGTGCTTTTTGTTGAAGAGCGATTTCGTCCTGATCCAGGTACCGGAAGGTCTTGGCAATGCAGTCCATCGTCAGAACGCCTTCGCGATTGGCAACCGGCGTCAGTGTCAGGTTGTTCAGCGTCACGATGCGGGAGAGGTTTGCGATGTCAGCGGCAAACAGTCCGATGTCATGGTAAGTCCCCGTCACCCGTACCGAGATCGGCAGTTCAGCGTAGTACTCCTTCACGCTGACAGCGCCCGGGCGAAACAACTCAAACTGCAAGCTGCGTCCCAAGCCCGCCTGGTTGATATCCGACAACAAGGCATCCATTTCTGCTTTGCTGGGCAGCTGCTTTTCAAGCTGGGTGACGTACTGCTGAACCTGTTCAAGTTGCTTGCGCAGTGCATCCAGGTTGACCGCTTGCACTGCCTTCTTCCTGTAGTCTTCGCGAAGCTGCTGCTCGCGGGCTTTCTCGGCAATCAACTCCTCGTCGGAGTCTTTCAACCAGGCAAACCACAGGCCGGCAATGACCGCCGCACACACCGCCACAAACAACAGATTGCGCGGCAGGCCGGGCCACTGCGAAGGATCGTTGGGATCAAGCCCGGTGAACTGGCTTTTGAGTTTTTCCTGGACTCCTTTGAAGTCCACGTTGATGCTGGGCGATTTGGCCATGATGCGTTGCCTGTGTCAGACCTTGCCCGGAGCGGCAGGGGCGCCGGCGGGAGTGGTCCCTGCTTCGGCAGAGGGGCGTTTGAGTGATGCGCGGATGGAGAAGTTGAATACCCGCCTCTGTTGTGCAGCCAAAGCCACGCTTGAAGACACAATTTCGATCAGCTCTGGGCGCACCAACCATTGGCTGTTGTTGGCCAGATTGCGCAGCAGGTCGGACACCCGCTCCTGGGACTGGGCCACGCCATTGAGCAAGACGCTCTGGTTCTCGTGCTTCATGGACTTGAGGTAAACGCCGTCAGGCAACTGCGTCACCAACTCGTCCAGCAAATGCACCGGTGTGTTGCGGTCGCCCTGCAGATCCTCAACCGCGGTTTGCCTGGCCCGCAGGGATGCAATTTCCTTTTGCAGGCCCGCGATGTCCTTGATTTCGGCATCCAGGCGGGTTATCTCGGCCTGCAGGAACGCGTTGCGATCCTGTTGCGAGGCAATCTGCCCTTGATACCAGGTGAACACGGCGCCACAAACGATGCCGCCCAACAAGGCTGATAGACCCAGTTGGGTAAAAAACTGATCCTTTTGTCGCTTGCGCGCCGCCTCTCGGTGGGGCAGCAGGTTGATCAAGATCATTGGTAGAACCTCCGCAAGGCCAACCCGGTTGACGTCAAGTACGAAGGCGCTTCGCGCGAGATCTTGCGAGCCTGTATGGAGGGCGCCATCTCCATGGCGTCGAAGGGATTGATGACCATGCAGGCAAACGAAGTCTGGTGGGTCACCGCCTCCGTCAGCCCGGGCAACGCTGCACTACCCCCCGCCAGCAAGATGTGGTCCACCTTGTTGTAGGGCGTGCTGGTGAAAAAGAACTGCAAAGCCCGGCCGACCTCTTGCGCCATGCTTTCAATGAAAGGATCCAGGACCGCCGCACGGTAGTCATCCGGCAAGTCACCGGAACGCTTCTTGGCCTCGGCCTCGTCAGCGGAAAAGCCGTACTGGCGAACAATCAACTGCGTCAGCTGTGCGCCGCCAAAGGCCTGATCCCGTTCATACAAAACGTCGTCGTTGCGCATCACCTGCATGCTGGTCGTCAGGGCGCCCACTTCAAACAGAGCCACCAAAGAATCAATGCCTTGGTTTGGCAGCGTCTCGATGACCCTTCCTGCGGCCATGCGGGAGGCGTAAGACTCGACATCCATGACCACCGGCTTGAGCCCGGCCGCCTCGGCCAGACCCTGACGGTCCGACACTTTTTCCTTGCGCGACGCAGCAATCAGGACCTCGACGTCGCCCACCGAATTGGTACTTGGACCAATGACACAGAAGTCCAAGCTCACTTCGTCGAGTGAAAAGGGAATGTACTGATTGGCTTCAGATTCAACCTGCGCCTCCAGCTCCTTGTCGGACAACCCACCGGGCAGGATGATCTTTTTGGTGATCACGGCCGATGCAGGGAGCGCCAGGGCCACGTTTTTCGTCTTGCTGCCACTCTTGCGAACAACTCGGCGAACGGCTTCGGCCACCTCGTCAAACTTTTCGATGTTGCCGTCGGTGATCCAGCCACGTTCGAGCGGTTCCATGGCACAACGCTCCAGCACCAGATCACCAGATCGGTTGCGGGACAGTTCAACCAGTTTGACGCTCGACGAGCTCACGTCAATGCCCAACATGGGCGCCGGTTCCCGGCTGAATAACGACCCCAATGAGATCAAGGTGACCCCCAGATATGATGACGCCAGTGGGCGCCAGACTTAAGACTTCACTTGAATGCTAGCAGCAAGGCCCTTGTCCAGCAAAGAAATTTTGCTTTTGCGACAAATCGAAACGTTGTCAAAATCCTACGTGTCGGTGCTGCGCTGCCAACCCTGTCATGCACCTTTGGTCAGCGAACTACACAACAACTCACAATATGCCGACAACGCTGGCTCAAGCCGCTTCGCGCCATTTTTATAATCAGGGTTTGAGGCCTTGATCGACTGCATGCCTACCCAAGATACCCCCACACCTCCCGAATCTTCCAAGCCAGTATCTGCGGGGCACACTGCACTCATCTGGGTGGGACGCTTGGTGGTGGTTGTGGCCGGACTGGCGGCGGCAGGTGTTGTAAGCGTGTTGATGACCGTGGGCATTGCGTTGGCTGTGGCCTACCCGAATCTTCCCGATGTCACTGGGCTCGCTGACTACCGACCCAAGCTGCCATTGCGTGTGCTGACGGCGGAAGGACAACTGATCGGCGAGTTCGGCGAGGAGCGCCGCAACCTGCTCACGATCAACGAGATTCCCGAGGTGATGAAGAATGCGGTGCTGGCCATTGAGGACGCGCGCTTTTTCCAGCACAGCGGCGTTGACTATCGAGGAATGATCCGCGCCGCGTTGGCAAACCTGCGTCAGGCCAAGAGCCAGGGTGCATCAACGATCACCATGCAGGTTGCACGCAACGTGTACCTGTCCGCCGAGAAGAGCTACACACGCAAGATCTACGAGGTGCTGCTGACCTTCAAACTGGAGCACATGCTCACCAAGGAGCAGATTCTCGAGATCTACATGAACCAGATCTTCCTGGGTCAGCGAGCCTATGGGTTCTCGTCGGCAGCCCAGGTCTATTTCGGCAAAGCGCTCAAGGACGTGACGATCGCCGAGGCCGCCATGCTGGCGGGCCTGCCTCAGGCGCCTTCAGCCTACAACCCGGTCAGGAATCCGCGCCGGGCCCGCGCTCGCCAGTTGCACATCATCGACCGCATGGTGGAAAACGGGTTCATCTCGGCCGAGCAGGCTGAGCAGGCCAAGTCCGAGGATCTGAGACTGCGTCCGGTGGGTAGCGCCACCCAGGTGCATGCCGAGTTCGTGGCCGAGATGGTTCGGCAATCTATCGTCACCCAGTACGGTGAAGAGGCTTACACCCGGGGATTGGTGGTCACGACTTCCCTCAAGCAGACGGAGCAGTTGGCGGCTTACCGGGCTGTGCGCCAGGGTGTGCTGGACTACGAACGGCGACAGATCTACCGGGGACCCGAGCTGTTCATCGACCTACCCACCGACAAGGCTGCCCTGGATGAAGCGGTGGACGACGCACTGACCGAGAGGCCGGACAACGACGATTTGCTGTCGGCTGTGGTGCTTGAAGCGGGGCCCAAGCGTGTGCTCGCGGTGCGACAGGATGGAGAACCTTTCGAGATCACGGGTGATGGTCTCAAGCCGGTGCAGTCCGGCTTGTCGGACAAGGCTGGGCCCAACATCAAGATCCGGCCTGGCGCGGTGGTCAGGGTGGTGCAGACCACCACCAAGGCATGGCGCATCACGCAGTTGCCTGATGTGGAATCGGCTTTTGTGGCCATGGATCCCCGCACGGGCAAAGTGCTTGCGCTGGTGGGCGGCTTCGATTTTCAGAAGAGCAAGTTCAACCATGTGACCCAGGCCTGGCGCCAGCCCGGCTCCAGCTTCAAGCCCTTCATCTACTCCGCTGCGCTTGAAAAAGGGCTGA
Organism: Hydrogenophaga sp.; assembly: GCF_018780385.1. Taxonomy (GTDB): domain Bacteria; phylum Pseudomonadota; class Gammaproteobacteria; order Burkholderiales; family Burkholderiaceae_C; genus Hydrogenophaga. The sequence goes on from NZ_JADMJO010000055.1 coordinate 15,505, forward strand.
CGCCGATGACTGTGGTCAACGACGCGCCGCTGTTCTACAGCGCGGACGCGACAGGGGGCAAGCCCTGGGAGCCCAAGAATTACGACGGGCAGTTCGAGGGACCGATGTCGGTGCGCCGCGCCCTGGCCAAGTCCAAGAACATGGTCTCGATCCGCGTGCTCCAGTTGGTGGGCACACAGAGCGCTCAGCAGTGGGTGGGGCGTTTTGGCTTCGACGTGGACAAGCACCCGCCCTACCTCACGATGGCTCTGGGCGCGGGTTCGGTCACGCCAATGCAGATGGCGGTCGGCTACGGCGTGTTCGCCAACGGTGGCTACCGCGTTGCCCCGACGCTGATCACCCGTGTTGCCGATCACAAAGGCAAGGTGATCTACGAGGCCCCTGAGCCCACGCTCACCGACGCCCAACGGGCCATCGAGCCGCGCAACGCTTTCATCATGAACAGCCTGCTGCAGGAGATCACACGCTCGGGCACGGCTGCGCGCGCGCAGGCCACCTTGAAGCGGACCGATCTTTTCGGAAAGACCGGCACCACCAACGATTCGGTCGACGCATGGTTCGTGGGCTACCAGCCGACGGTGGTGGCAGCCGCCTGGGTGGGCTACGACGCGCCGCGCAACCTGGGCAGCCGCGAAACCGGTGGAGGCTTGAGCCTGCCGATCTGGATCTCGTTCATGACACAGGCCCTCAAGGACGTGCCGGTCGCGGCGTACACGCCCCCTCCGGGCGTCATCAATGTGAACGGTGAGTGGTACTTTGAAGAATTTGGTCCCGGCCACGGCGTACATGGCCTGGGACTGCAGGATGCCTGGCCAGGCGCCGCCCCACCGGCGCCGGACCCTGCAACAGCCCCCCCAGTTGCGCCTGCCGCCCAGGTGGAGGACCGGCGCGGCATCCTGGATCTGTTCAGGAACTGAAGTCCAGCGTCTGCCCGGATTGTTCCGAGGCGAAACGGGAGAGGTGGGCCAACAGCTCGCCCTGGCCTTTGGTATCCATCCACGCCGCCCCGTCGTGGCGGTAGTGGAAGCCGCCAGCGCGCGCCGCCAGCCAGACTTCCTGCAACGGCTTTTGCAGGTTGACGATGATCTGGCTGCCATTGGCAAACGTCATCGTGATCATGCCGCCCACTCGCTGGTTATCAACATCGGCATCGGTCTGATCGTTGATGCGATCACAGGCCAGCTCAATCGACCTCAGCAGCGATTCCGCCAGGTCTTGGTACTCGGTGTCGGTCATTACAATGGTTGCATGTTGAAAACGTCACTCATTCTAGGCCGCGCCCCTTCACGCACTCGGGGTGTGGGGATGGTGATCAGCCTGTTGTTGCTGACGGCTTGCGGTCAAAAGGGCCCCCTGTATCTGCCCACGCCCGCACCCGCACCGGCCTCTGCAACCCCCACGCAGGCCACCCCGGCAACACCCGGCAGCACAGCCCCGCGCTGACATGCCCAGCGGGTCCATCCGCCGGCATGCTCACCCGATTCATCCGCACCTCTCCCTCCCAGCATGACCACCCTGCCCGGCCCGCCACCCATGAACCTGCCACCCTTCATCTCGTACCAAGCGGGTGATCTCGTGATGGAGGGCGTGTCGCTCAAACAATTGGCCAGTGAGCACGGAACCCCCCTGTTCGTGTACAGCCGCGCCGCCATGCTGAACGCGCTGGCGGCTTACCAGCGCGGACTGGCCGGGCGCTCGCACCAGATCTGCTACGCCATGAAGGCCAATTCCACGCTGGGCATCCTGCAGACGCTGGTGCGCGCTGGCTGCGGACTGGACATCGTTTCGGGGGGCGAACTTGAACGTGCCCTGGCTGCGGGTGTCGAGCCCGGCCAGGTGATATTTTCCGGCGTGGGCAAGACGCGCGCCGAGATGCGACGCGCGCTGGAAGTCGGCATCGGCTGCTTCAACGTCGAAAGCCGCGCCGAGCTGGACGTGCTCGACGAAGTGGCCCGTGGCATGGGCCTGCGCGCGCCGGTGAGCGTGCGCGTGAATCCCAACGTGGATGCGCAGACCCACCCCTACATTTCCACCGGTCTCAAAGGCAACAAGTTCGGCATCGCGCATGAAGACGTGGTGGCCACTTACCGGCATGCGGCTGGCTGCGCTGGCTTGCGCGTGGTCGGCATCGACTGCCACATCGGCTCCCAGATCACGCAGACCGGACCCTACCTCGATGCCATGGACCGGGTGATCGACTTGGTGGAGAGCATCGAAGCCGCGGGTGTTCCCATCGAACACATCGACTTCGGCGGCGGTCTGGGCATCGACTACCACGGCGATACGCCCCCCCAAGCCGATGCCCTGTGGCAACAGCTTCTGCATCGCCTGGACGCTCGTGGTTTTGGCGGCCGCAAGATTTTCATCGAACCCGGGCGCTCGCTGGTGGGCAACGCCGGGGTGTGTCTCACCGAGGTGCTCTACCAGAAGCCTGGCGAGCAGAAGAACTTCCTGATCGTGGACGCGGCCATGAACGACTTGCCGCGCCCGGCCATGTACCAAGCCTTCCACCGCATCGTGGAGGTCTCTCCCCGCGATGAAGCGCCGCTCACCTGGGACGTGGTTGGCCCGGTGTGCGAGAGCGGCGACTGGCTGGGCCGCGACCGCGCGCTGGCCGCGCAGGCGGGCGATCTGCTGGCAGTGCTCTCGGCTGGCGCGTATTGCATGAGCATGGCGAGCAACTACAACACGCGGGGTCGAGCTGCCGAAGTGCTGGTGGATGGGAGCACCGCCACGATGATCCGGGCACGCGAGTCAGCCGCCGATCAGTTGCGCCTGGAAACCTTGCTGCCACCAGCCTGAGCCCGCGCCTCAGGCGCTGCGCGGCTTTGAAAGTCGCCGCCAGAGGCGCCAACCGAGCAGCGCAGCAAAGATGGCGGCATAGACCGCGACCTCGGCAAAGTCGTTCTTGCCGCTGCGCATCCAGAAAAAATGCAGCACGGTCAGACCGGCGACGGCATAGACCGCGCGGTGCAGCATCTGCCAGCGTTGGGCACCCATCGCACGGATGGCCCGGTTGAACGACGTGGCTGCCAGTGCGAGCAAGAGCAACCAGCTCAGGAAACCCACCAGGATGAACGGCCGCTTGATCACGTCGTCCACGATGCCGGGCACGCTGAATTCCATGTCGAACCAGGCATACGCCAGCAGGTGCATGCAGGCGTAGAAGAACACGAACAAACCCACCATGCGGCGCAACCGCGCCAGCGCCACCCAGCCCGTCACCGTGCGCAGCGGCGTGATGGCCAGCACCAGCACCAGGAAGCGGATGGTCCAGTCGCCCAGCGATCGGATCAGCGCTTCAGCCGGGTTGGCACCGAGTTGGTTGGCAACCGCCGCCCAGACAAGCCAGGCGAACGGCAGAAGGGCCAGCACGAAACCCATGGGCTTGGCCGCGCGGTGACCGAGCCAGCGGTTGATGCGCGAGCCTACCGGGCGAGTGGGACGGGTCGATGAGCCCGCGACGACTTGAGACACGGTGGATGTCATGAGGCACCTTGTTCAAGGATCAAAAGAACTTGCGCAGGTCCATGCCCGCGTACATCTGGCCGACCTGGGGTTCGTAGCCGTTGAACATCTGTGTCTGACGGCGTTTGGCAAACAGCCCGCCTTCTTCGCCGATGCGGCGCTCGGTCGCCTGGCTCCACCGCGGGTGCGAGACCTGCGGGTTCACGTTCGAATAAAAGCCGTACTCTTGGGGCGCGGCGCGGTTCCAAGCCGTGCGCGGCTCCTTGTCGGTGAAGCGGATCTTCACGATCGACTTGCCACTCTTGAAACCGTACTTCCATGGCACGACCAAGCGCACGGGTGCGCCGTTCTGGTTGGGCAAAACCTCGCCGTACATGCCGAAAGCCAGCAGCGTGAGTGGGTGCATGGCCTCATCGAGCCGCAGGCCTTCCACATACGGCCACTCCAGCACATTCGAGCTCAATCCCGGCATCTGCTTGTTGTCGGCCAGCGTCACGAACTCCACGAATTTCGCACTGCCCTGCGGCTGCACCTGCTTGATGAGTTCGGCCATCGAGTAGCCCACCCAGGGCACCACCATCGACCACCCTTCAACGCAACGCAGGCGGTAGATGCGCTCTTCCATCGGACTCAGCTTGAGCAGCGTGTCCAGGTCGAAGGTGCCTGGTTTGTTCACCAGACCCTCGACAGCCACCGTCCACGGGCGTGGCTTGAGTGTCTTGGCGGTGACAACCGGATCGGACTTGTCGGTTCCGAACTCGTAGTAGTTGTTGTAGCTGCTCGCGTCCTCGTACGAGGTCAGCTTCTCCACCGTGGCCGCACCCGGCACGGCCGACGTTTTGCCAAGCAGTGCCGCCAGCTTGCCAGGCTTGGGGGTGGAGCCGGCCGATTGGGCCCAGACATCCTGCGAAGCCAGCGAAGCGACACCACCACCGAGGGCGGCTGCGGTGAAAGCACTTCGCTGCAGCCACTGCCGACGGTTCTGGTAAGCCGCCTTGGACGTGATCTCGCTGGGGAATGGGTGGTTGAAGCCGTCTTGGGAAGTGCGTATGAGCATGTTGGCGATCCTGGCTGATGCAACGCCTTGCGCAGAGGATGCCGCGCAGGACTTGCCGTGAGTCGTCGGACAGCCGCGATTCTTACAAAGTTCCGGTGCGGACCGCGTCAGCCCGCTCCATGCCCCGCCTGCGGGATCAGAGTTCGCCGTAGCTGTGCAGGCCCGACAGGAACATGTTCACCCCCAGGAAGGCGAAGGTCGTGACCGCCAGGCCCACCAGCGCCCACCAGGCCGCCACGGTGCCACGCAGGCCTTTCATGAGGCGCATGTGCAGCCAGGCCGCGTAGTTCAGCCAGACGATCAGCGCCCAGGTTTCCTTCGGGTCCCAACTCCAGTAGCCACCCCAGGCCTCGGCCGCCCACAGAGCACCGAGCACGGTGGCGATGGTGAAGAAGGCAAAGCCCACGGCGATGGCCTTGTACATCACGTCGTCCAGCACCTCGAAGCTGGGCAGACGCTCTGCAATGCGCTTGCGGCCAAACATGATGGTGGCCACGATGAGCGCCGACACGCCGAAATAAACGAACCAGTAGCTGCCGCCCTTTTCGGCTGCCGACTGACGGAACACGATGGGCTCCAGGCACAGAACCAGGCCCAGGATCCACAACGGCGCAAGCTTGTACCAGCGTGTTTCGCTCGCGCTTTGTTTGATGAGGTAGGCAAAGGCCAACATGGCTGCGATGGCAAACGTGCCGTAGCCGATGAAGTTGGCCGGCACATGCAGCTTCATCCACCAGCTCTGCAAGGCAGGCACCAGCGGCTGGATCGCATGCGCTTCGCGGATCACCGTGTACCAGAGCAAAAACCCCACAGCGGCGCTGACCACCAGCATCACGAACGCACCCATGCGGCGGGTCTTGTACTGGTCTTCGTAGTACAGGTAGAAGGCCGCCGTCATCCAGCAGAACAACACGAACACCTCGTACAGGTTGCTCACCGGGATGTGACCGATGTCGGGGCCGATCTGGTGGCTTTCGTACCAGCGCACCATGGTGCCGATGAGCGCCAGGGCCACGGCCACCCAGGCCAGACGCGAGCCCAGCAATTCGAAAGTGTCGCCCGCGCGGGTGAACATGCCCGTCCAGTAAAACGCGGTGCTCATGAAGAACAGCATGCTCATCCACAGGATGGCCGACTGGCTGGAGATGAAGTACTTCAGCATGAACATCTGATCGGCGCGCGCCAGATCGGCGGTGCCCGCGGGCGTCTGGTAGAGCCAGATCGCCAACAATGCAAATGCCGCCACGGCCACGGCCAGCGCGCGCAGCGGCCGCCAGAACCAGCCGAGCCAGATCAAGGAGGGCACCACACCCACGAGGATGGCCTTCTCGTAACCATCCATGGCCGAACCATAGAGCGCAAACGCGATCGCGGAGCCCGCCACGACCAGCGCGGCGAAGAGCCAGTCCCACACGTTGCGGCGAGCGAAGTAGCCCGGCTCCAGGCCTTGACCTCCTCGGTTTTTCTTCAGTTCGATCGTCTGGTTCGCGGTGGCGGTATTCATGCTGGCACCTTCAACAACTGGGTCTTCAAGAGTTCAAATTCGCGATCGGCTTCCATCGTCTTGCGGTTCGACGACAGCGCCATGCTGGCCTGGGAAGCGTGCTCACCGGAGGGCGAGAGCCATACCCACAGGCGGCGTTCACGCACGTAGAGCATCGCAAACACGCCCACGATCAGCAACAGGCAACCGAGGTAGACGATGTTCTGGCCCGGCGCACGCGCCACCTGGAACACGCTGGCCTGCACGTGTGTGAAGTCCTTGAGCTGGAACGTCATGGGCGCAGGGTAGAAGAAGGTGTCGCTCAAGCTGATCACCGCCTGCGTCATGAACTGTTGGGTGGCGTCGTTGCGTTCCAGAGGCGGCACACCGGCACGTTCGCGGCTGACCTGCAGCAGCTCGAACAAGGTGCCGTTCAGGATGCGCACCAGCACTTCGCTCGCGCGCTCGCGCTCGGCTTGCGGCACATTGGTTTCCAGAAAATTCGACACGGCCTGCAAGCCACCCTGCACCCGTGGCTTCGTGATCGCCACACCGTTCACCTCAGCCACCGGCGTGATCCGGGCAGCGGGTTCCGCACCGGCAAACAAGGCCAGCGCCCGCGTGGCCGAGGCCACCAGGGCTTCCGCCAGTTCCGGGCGCCCGTCTTCGACCGCCGTGACTGCGTAGCGGCGTACCGCGAGTTCGCGCATCTGCGGGTCGTCGAGCGCTGCACGCAATCGCACGAAGCCGTCCATGCTGTCGTTCTCGTCCACCGGGATGCGCAGGTAACGGAACGGATCGGAAGGCGTTTCACGCAGACCCAGCAGGTACATGCGCGCGCCTTCAATATCCATGGGCAGCATGTAGTTGTGGTACTCCACCGCCTGGCCCGCCGCATCGCGCAGCTTGTAGGTGATGCTCGGACCCACGTTGCGCAGGGTCTTCTCGGTGGTGGTCTTGTGGCCACTGCCCAGGCGGCTTTCGATCGAGCTGCGCAGGTCGACCTTGCGCACGTCCACGCCAGCAGCCGGGTTCACGCCGGCAAAGTTCTCGACGTTGATCGTGCGCAGGCCGGTGTACTCCAGCACCATCTTGTCGTCGCCGTTGCTCAAAGCACTCGAACTGCCGATGGTGCCTTCGATCTCGAACGGCCGGGTGGGCCGGTTCAGCGGCACGGCCTGCAACTTCACGCGCGAACCCCCGTCGTCAAAGCTCGACTGGTAGATGTTGATGCCGCGGTGGCTGGCCGGGTGGTTCACCTCCACGCGCGCTTCCTTCTTCTCACCGGTCTCGAAGTCGGTGATCACGATGTCGCTGGCGAACAGCTTGGGCATGCCGGTCTCGTAGTACTCGACGATGAACTTTTTCAGCTCGACCGAGAAAGGCAGGTCTTGCAACAACACGCCATTGGGTTGCGCGAGGATGGCCGTGCTGGCGGTCGTGCCCTCGGTCACCAGCAAGTTGGCGCGAAAGGTCGGGTTGCTGGAGGAGAGGCGGTGCTGGGCAGGCACATCGGCAATGAGTCCACCGCCAGTGAACGCCGACTTGCCGTTGAACCAGGTCTGGGCCCGCACCATCAGGTCGCCATCGAGCAAGCCACCAATGCACACCAGCACGATGGCGCTGTGCGCCGCGAGGTAGCCGATCTTGTTGGCCGCGCCGGTCTTGGCCGCCACCATCCAGCCCTGCCCTTGCGGCGTGTCGCGCGACTGCAGCTTGACCTTCCAGCCCGAGCCCAGCAACGTCTGACCGATGCGGTTGGCCGCGGTCTGCGGCGTTTCCACGAGCGTGCTCTCGGCGCGGTGCGGGAACGCCTTGAGACTTTGCTCGCGGATGTTTTCCTTGTAGGCCTTGAAGTCGGCGAGGATCTTGGGCGTGTTGCGGGCAATGCACAGGCTGGTGCTGGTCACCAGAAACGCCAGGATCAGCAGGAACCACCACGCGCTGTACACCGAAAAGAGGTTGGCGCTGGCAAACACATCGGCCCAGAACGGGCCGAACTGGTTGACATAGTTGTTGACCGGCTCGTGCTGCTTGACCACGGTGCCGATCACCGAAGCGATGCAGATGACCGTGAGCAGCGAGATCGAGAACCGCATCGACGACAACAACTCCACCGTCTCGCTGACGATGCGCGAGCTGGTGCGGATGTGCAGGCCTTGGGTGGAAACGGTCATGGAGCAGTGGGGTACGGTTCAACAAAAAGGGCGGTTCCAGTGATCCTGGAACGCGCCCTGTTGTGATGTTGTTTTTCGCTGGCGGTTCACCGCCGGAAGGCTTTATCGCATTGCACCGGCAAATATTATCGTTTACTTATATCCCAGCAGCCGGTGAAGGGCAAGAGGCCAGGAGGAATCTCAGCGCAGACCGGCGATGTAGTCGGACACCGCCTTGATTTCGCGGTCGTTCATTTTCGCGGCCACACCCGCCATCTGGAGGTTGTTGGCACGGGTGCCGTCGCGGAAAAGCTTGAGCTGGGTAGCGGTGTAGTCGGCATGCTGACCGGACAGGCGGGGGTACTGCGCGGGAATGCCGGCACCGTTGGGGCTGTGGCAGCCGGCGCATGCGGCGATCTGGCGATCAGGGATGCCGCCGCGGTAGATGCGCTCGCCCAGGGTCACCAGGTCCTTGTCGGTGGCAGCGCCCGGCGTGGCCTTTTGAGCCGCCAGCCAGAAGCCGATGTTGCGCATGTCGTCGTCAGACAAGGCGGTTGCCATGCCCTTCATGATGGCGTTGTCACGCTTGCCCGATTTGTATTCCTGCAGTTGCTTCACCAGGTATTCCGGATGTTGCTGAGCGAGTTTGGGATTGGCCGGCGTGGTGGAGTTGCCATCGGCCGCGTGGCAAGCCACACAGACCTGACCGAACGCCGCGGCGCCCTTGGCCAGATCGGGTTTGACCGCCTGCGCCTGGACACTGAACGACAAAGCCGCAGCAGCGGCGGCGCAAAGAAAGGAAACAGGCAATTTCATGACGGGACGGGCGTCGCGTGCGACGTGTTCAGGTTGAAGAATTTCGCGGGTTGTCTGGTTACAGCCAATCGATTTTACAATGCCCACTCGGGAAACACCCCCAATGACCCAGAACCACACTCCAGCCAACACCCCTGCTTCCCCGTCTGCGGACGCCAAGAGCCCCCAAGCCCGCAAACCCAACGCTGGAAAATCGCCCGATTCGCTGACCCCTGACGTCAAGATCGCCCACGGCTGGTTGCACACCGCCCGTTTCCTCACCACCGCCCCCCAGCTTGAGCACTTGCCCGCGCTGGACGTGCCCGAGGTAGCCTTTGTCGGCCGCTCCAACGCCGGCAAATCCACCTGCATCAACACCCTGACGCAGCAGAAGCGTCTGGCATTCGCCTCCAAGACACCAGGGCGCACGCAGAGCATCAACCTGTTCTCGCTGGGCAAGCAGGGCATCACCGACGCCGTGCTGGCCGACCTGCCCGGCTACGGCTACGCAGCCGTGCCGCGCGAAGCCAAGCTGCGCTGGCAACGCGTCATGGGCAACTACCTGCTGACGCGCGAGAACCTCAAGGGCGTGGTGCTGCTGATCGACCCGCGCCTGGGCCTGACCGAGCTCGACGAGATCCTGCTGGAAGTGATCCGTCCACGGGTCGAGGAAGGCCTGAAGTTCCTGGTGTTGCTCACCAAGTCCGACAAGCTCAACCATGCCGAGGCGCAAAAAGCGCTGTCGATTGCGCGACTGCAATCTGGCGGCGGCGAAGCCAGACTCTTCTCCGCCCTGAAGAAAAAGGGCCTGGACGAGGTGGCACAGATGCTCTGGCGCTGGACGCATGAAGACGGCCCGGCCGTGGCCGCACCTGTCGCCGAACCCGAACCCGAAGACGAACCGCCCGCCCTCGATTGACGTTGCGCGGGCCCAAGGAGGCTGCGCGCGATGATCGAGACGTTTCAACAAGCCCTGCCGCACGGCATCACGCTGAGCTGCCGGGCTGCGGGCCAGCCGGGCCGGCCGGTTCTCCTGTTTCTCCACGGCTTTCCCGAAGCCGCGTTCGTTTGGGACGAGCTGCTGGCACATTTCGCGCAACCCCAACACGGCGGTTACCGCTGCGTGGCGCCCAACCTGCGGGGCTACGAACACTCCAGCGCGCCCACAGAGATGGCGGCCTACCGCGCCAAGCCGCTGGTGCAGGACCTTGCCGCGCTGATCGATGTCATCACACAGGACAGCCCCACGCCAGGGCAACTCGCGTGTCTGGTGGCGCACGACTGGGGCGGAGCGCTGGCCTGGAGCGTGGCCGCGCAGATGCCGGCGACCATGCGCCAGCTCGCCATCGTGAATGCGCCCCACCCAGCCACCTTCCAGCGCGAACTGGCCAACTCGCCGACGCAACAGGCCTCGAGTGCGTACATGAACTTCCTCGCGCGACCCGACGCGCCAGCGCTGCTGGCAGAAAACGATTTCGCGCGACTGTGGCCCTTCTTCACCAACATGGCGGCCGACAGCGGCCCCATGGCCTGGCTCGATGACGCCACGCGCGAACGCTATCGCGAAGTCTGGAGCCTGGGTCTGCATGGCCCTTGTGCCTACTACGCGGCCTCACCGCTGCGCCCACCCACCACCAGCGATCCTGGCGCCGTGGCAGTGCAGCTGCCGCGCGAGCGCGTGGCGGTCAACGTGCGCACGCTGGTGATCTGGGGACTGGGCGACACCGCCTTGCCAGAAGCTTTGCTGGACGGGCTCGGCGGCTATGTGGCCGACCTGCGCATCGAGCGGGTGCCGGGCGCCACGCACTGGATCGTGCACGAACAGCCCCAGCAGGTGGCAGCACTGATCAGGGCTTTCCTGAAGAACTGAGCAGGGGGATGCTCAAAGGCCGGCGTAGAACGAAGGTTCGCCGTCAGGCCGGGTCTTGAAGCGCTTGTGCACCCAGTAGTACTGCTCGGGCGTGGCTCGGATGAAGCCTTCAAGGTGGGTGTTCATCATGGCCGTGTCGGCCTCCACGTCGCCCGTGGGGTAGTTCGGCCAGGGTGCATGCACCGTCACCTCGTACCCCTCCTTGGTCAAGCGGCTGACCACCGGCACCACGCGTGCCTTGGCCATGCGCGCAAACCGCGAGAGTGAGGTGATGGTGGCGGTCTGCACACCGAAGAAGGGAACGAAGACCGAGTCGCGCGTGCCGTAGTCCATATCGGGCAGCAGGTACAGCGGCAGGCCCTGGCGCAGCGCAGCCACGAGCGGCTTGAGCCCTTGGCGCATGGCCACGATGTGGGGCTCGCCAAAGCGCTGACGGCCTTTGGACATCCAGCGGTCCACGTCGGCGTTGAGCTGCTCGGCGTAGATGCCGCAAAAGCGGCGCTCCAGGTGGGCGGTCAGGGCGGTCCAGCCGGCATCCATGCCCACGAAGTGCGGCGCGAACATGACCGTGGGCTCGTTGCCGGCCAACGCCTGCAGGTCGCCCGTGAGCTTCAGGCGCTGGCGGATGGTCGCATCGCTCGCCTCCCACAGCCAGCTGCGGTCCATCCAGGCTTGGGCGAAAAACACGAAATGCTGGCGCACCGCGCGATTGCGTTCAGCGGCGCTGTGCTCCGGAAAACACAAGGCCCAGTTGGTGCGGGCAATACCGCGGCGGCGCGCCGCGACCGTGTGCAGCACCTGACCGAGCACCCATCCCAGCGCGCGCACCCACGACAAGGGCAGAGCGGCCAACACGCGCATGAAAACCAGCCCCAGCCGATTGGCGATGCCGCCGGGCGGCAACTGGTGGGCGGAGACGGGAATGGGATCGGACATCAGCGCAAGGGCGGTGGGCTCTTGTAACGGTCATATGACCAGAGGTATTGGGCCGGGCATTCTCGCACCAGCGCTTCCATGGCCTGGTTGATCTGCCGCGCCGCCACCAAAGCGTCGCCGGCCAGGGGACCAAACGACCGCACGTGCACCCGGAAACCACGGCCCCAGCTCAGCCGCTCGCCCCAGCTCACCAGGATTTGCGTGTCAGCACTCTGCGCCAAGCGCGCCGAGAGCGTCATGGTGTAGGCGTCGCGCCCGAAAAACGGCGCCCAGACCCCCTGCCCCGCAGGCGGCACCTGATCGGGCAGCAGGCCCACCACATCGCCACCCTTGAGCGCCTTGATGAGTTGTTTCACGCCGGCCAGGTTGGTGGGTGCGGCCAGCAAGCCCGGGCGCTGACGCGCGCCCGCCACCAGATCGCGCAGCCAGGGCTGGCGCGCCGGGCGAAACAGCACCGTCATGGGATGCTGGGCGCCGAAGCGCTGCGCGTAGGCTTGGGCGGTGATCTCGAAGCAGCCCAGGTGCGGCGTCAGGAACAGCACCCCCGAGCCCTGCGCCTGCGCCAGCTCGATGAGCTCGGCACCGTCCCATTCCACCCGCACCGGGCGCCCCAGCCACAGACGGGGCAACTCGGCCACCAGCTTGCCCGCCTCGCCGACGGAAGCCCGCGCGACGTCCGAGGAAATCCCGGCCTGCTTCGCATGGGCGAGCAGGCGACGGCGGTAGCGGCCCGAGAGCAGAAAGCTCACCCAGCCCAGCACCCAGCCCAGCGCGTGCAGCACCGGCAGCGGCAGCAGACTCAAGGTACGAAAAAGGAATTGGATCAGCGAGGCCAAGGCGGTGGTGGGACGGGACGGGGCACGGACCATGGTCTAGAATTCGCCCATCGCCGAGTTACTGAACTAATTGCGGGGCGATTCATAAATTCCGCTAAAGCGTTCGCCGAACTCTGAAGACCGGCAACGCCGATCAACCAACTTGGAGTTTATACATGGCGAACGATTTCCTTTTCACCTCCGAATCCGTCTCTGAAGGCCACCCCGACAAGGTTGCCGACCAGATTTCCGACGCGATCCTTGACGCAATCTTCGAGCAGGACCCACGCAGCCGCGTGGCGGCCGAGACCTTGTGCAACACCGGCCTGGTGGTGCTGGCCGGCGAGATCACGACCAACGCGCACGTTGACTACATCCAGGTCGCGCGTGACACCTTGAAGCGCATTGGTTACGACAACACCGATTACGGCATCGACTACAAGGGTTGTGCGGTGCTGGTCGCCTACGACAAGCAGAGCAACGACATCGCCCAAGGCGTGGACCACGCCAGCGACGACCACTTGAACATCGGCGCGGGCGACCAGGGCCTGATGTTCGGCTACGCGTGCGACGAGACGCCCGAGCTGATGCCCGCGCCCATTTATTACGCCCACCGCCTGGTGGAGCGCCAGGCCCAGTTGCGCAAGGACGGCCGTCTGCCGTTCCTGCGGCCCGACGCCAAGAGCCAGGTGACGATGCGCTACGTGGACGGCAAGCCGCACAGCATCGACACCGTGGTGCTGTCCACCCAGCACAGCCCTGACCAGAGCGAAACCCCCACCAAGATGAAGGCCTCGTTCAATGAAGCCATCATCGAAGAGATCATCAAGCCGGTGCTGCCCAAGGAATGGCTGCAGAACACGCGTTACCTGATCAACCCCACCGGCCGTTTCGTCATCGGTGGTCCGCAAGGCGATTGCGGCCTGACCGGACGCAAGATCATCGTGGATACCTACGGTGGCGCCTGCCCGCACGGGGGTGGTGCGTTTTCCGGCAAGGACCCGTCCAAGGTTGACCGTTCGGCCGCCTATGCCGCGCGTTACGTGGCCAAGAACGTGGTGGCCGCCGGCTTGGCCAAGCAATGCCAGATCCAGGTCGCTTACGCCATCGGCGTGGCCCGCCCGATGAACGTGACCGTTTACACGGAAGGCACCGGTGTGATTTCCGACGAGCAGATCGCAGCCTTGGTGAATGAACACTTTGATCTGCGCCCCAAAGGCATCATCCAGATGCTGGACCTGCTGCGCCCGATCTACACCAAGACCGCCGCCTACGGCCACTTCGGCCGCGAAGAGCCTGAGTTCACCTGGGAGCGCACCGACCGTGCTGCCGCCCTGCGCAAGGCTGCCGGCTTGTAAGCAATCACTTACAAGTCACCAAAAAGCCCCGGTGCGCGAGCCCCGGGGCTTTTTTTCGTCAGAAATGGGCTGGATACACCTCCCATTCCAGCGCTTGCATCCGCTGAATTTTTGTCGCCAGCGTCCGATAAGGAAGTACGAGCAATTCCTTGCCCCGATTCGAACCGACCTGGAGCCCTCCCATGGACACCTCTGCATCGACCACTGAGCAGCAGTTGGCACCCATCACCGACGAACTGCTGGCGGCCCTGAGCGCCGCGCGCGCGCTGTACGACAACGCGCCCTGCGGCCTGTTGGCGCTGGACGCCGATCTGCGCTGCGTGAACGTCAACCAGACCCTGCTGGACTGGCTCGGCATGGACCGGGAAGAGGTGGTCATGTTCATGACGCTCGTGGACCTGGCCGCGCCAGAGTGCTGCAGCCTGGCGTCCACGCATGTGGAGCAACTGTTGATCAGCGGGCGCACCGAGCCGCTGTCGCTGACGTTGCGCCGCGCCAACGGCGACTTCCTGCAAGCCCGACTCACCTCCACTGCGGTCTATGACGCGGAGGGCCAGTTCCTGCACACCAGCACCATGGTGGCGGACCAGGGCAACGTACCGGTCAACCACGTCATCGACGCGCCCAAGGACGCCATCCTGCGCAGCATCACCAACCGCATCCCGGCGCGGCTGGCTTACTACGACAAGAACCTGATCTGCCGCTTTGCCAACAACGCGCACGCCCAGCGCTACGCCAAGGAACCTGAAGACATGGTGGGCTCACACCTGAGCGAGGTGGTGCGCCCCGAGGTGCTGCCTGAAATCATGTCGCGCGTGCTGGCCACGCTCGGGGGCCAGGCGCAAAACTTCGAAGCCGCACGCAAGGGAGCCGACGGCGAGCAGAACTACTTCGATATCCACTACATCCCCGATGTGCAGAATGGTTCGGTCGAGGGCCTGTTCATCGAGCTGCACGACATCACCGAGCGTCGCCGCACCGAAGAATTCGTGTTGCACGCCAACCAGGATCTGGAAGAGCGGGTGCGGGAGCGCTCCGAAGAGCTGTTCGCCAGCGAGCAGCGCTACCGCCTCATGGTCGATGCCATCCAGGACTACTGCATCTATTTCGTGGACGAGACCGGCGCCGTGACCGAATGGACCGAGAGCGCCCAGCGCCTGCACGGCCACCAGCGCTCACAGATCGTCGGCCAGTCGTACGAGACGCTGATGTGCACCGACAACGCCGGCGAAGACGAGGTGGACCCCAGCCAGGTGTTGCGCCTGGCCAAGGACCACGGCCAATGGGAGTCTCGCGGCTGGCGCCTGCGCGAGGACGGCTCGCGCTTCTGGGCGCACACCGTGCTCACCGCGCTGCGAAACGAGGCCGGCGAACTGCAGGCTTTGTCGAGCATCACGCGCGACATGACCGCCGCCAAGAGCCTGGAGGACGTCATGAACGATCTCAACCGCGAGCTCGAAAAACGCGTGGCCGAACGCACACAGCAGCTTGTGGCGGCCAACAAGGATCTGGACGTGTTCTCGCACATGGTCTCGCACGACCTGCGCGCACCGCTGCGCCACATCGCCAGTTTTGTGAGTCTGCTGCAGGAGCAGACCGGTGAATCCACCGACAACCTCGCCCGTCAGTACCAGACCTCGATCGCCAAGGCATCCAAGCGCATGAGCCTGATGATCGAAGGCCTGCTGGAGTACGCGCGCCTGGGCCGTGTGACGATCGAGGCCCAGCCCGTGCCGCTCACGCCGCTGTTGCACGGCGTCGTCGCCCACCTCAAACAAGAAAACCCGCATCGCTCCATTGAATGGTCCATCGATCCGGATCTGCCGTTGGTTCGTGGCGACGCCATGCTGCTGGCTCAGGCCTGGGGCAACCTGCTCGACAACGCAGTGAAGTACACCAGCAAACGCACGGATGCCGTCATCAAGGTGGGCTGGAAGGTCAACCCCATGGGCGGACGCACCTTCTACGTGAGCGACAACGGCGCCGGCTTCGACCTGGAGAAAGCGCACAACCTGTTCGTGATGTTCCAGCGCCAGCACCACTCGATGGACTTCGAGGGCACCGGCACGGGTCTGGCACTGGCGCAACGCATCATCGACCGGCACGGCGGTCGCATCTGGTCGGAAACCGCTCCGGGCGCGGGCTGCACCTTCTACTTCACGCTGCCGCTGGAGAGCATCGAGCCCGACCTGGCTTTCCCGGAACCATCAATGGTCGAACTCACGGCCTGAGGCGCGTCGATCGGTGGGCATGATGCCCGTCGATAATTCGCGCGTGACGTCAACGCCCCTCTTCTCCTTGCAAGGCCGCGTGGCCCTGGTCACCGGCGCCAGCCGTGGCCTGGGCCTGGCCATGGCCCGTGCGCTCGCCGCCCACGGGGCCGAGGTCTGGCTCAATGGCCGTGATGCCGACAGCCTCCAGTTGGCCGTGGAACACACCCGCGCCGCCGGGCCAGCGGCTGGTGGTCTGGCCCACGCACTGCCGTTCGACGTGACCGACGAAGCTGCTGCCACCGCCGCCGTCGCCCGTGTGCTGGCTGAAAGCGGTCGCCTGGACATCCTGATCAACAACGTGGGCCAACGCCGCCGCCAGCCGCTGGACGAGCTGCCCGCCCAGGCCCTGCGCGAGGTGCTGGAGGCCAATCTCGTGTCGGCCTGGCACCTGTGCCGGGAAGCCGCGCGCCCCATGCGCGAACAGGGGTTCGGTCGCATCATCAACGTGACCTCCATCGCCGGGCCGATCGCCCGTGGAGGAGACGCGGCCTACACCACCAGCAAAGGTGCGTTGGAAGCCCTCACCCGCGCCCTGGCGGCCGAACTGGGCCCGCATGGCATCAACGTCAACGCCATTGCCCCGGGCTTCTTTGCCACCGAAGCCAACACAGACATGGTCGAAAACGCCCAGACACTGGCTTGGCTGCAGCAACGCAGCTCGCTCGGCCGTTGGGGCCAACCGGACGAGATCGCGGGGGCCGCCGTGTTTCTGGCCTCACCTGCGGCCAGCTACGTGACCGGGCAGACGCTGGTGGTCGACGGTGGCTATCTGGCCCATTTCTGATTCAGGCGCCGACCGGCCCTGCGCCGTTTGGGGTCAGGTGCAACACGACCTTGCGCGGATCGTCAGCGAGCTGATCCAGCGCGCGATGCAGGCGCTCCATCAGGCGGGTGTCGTCGAGCGACTCGTCGTCTTCGTCGGGCAGCGCTGCAGAGACCAGGCGAAAACGCAGTGGCAGGTCGGTTGGCAGCAAGGGCACCCGCTCCAGTCCCTTGGCCACGATGTGCTGGCCCAGCAGCTTGAGATCCTCGGGCCCCTCGACCAGCATCGCAAAGCGCGTCTCCGTCATGCGGCTGACGGTGTCCACATCGCGCACCACAGCCGACAAGCGTGAGGCGGTCACCACCAGCGACCGGTCACCGGCCTCACGGCCCTCACGCTCGATGATGGCGGCGTGGTTGGACAACTCCACCAGCACCACACCGCAGCGGTGGCCGTAACGGCGAGAACGGCGCAGCGCATCGCGCAGGCGCAGCATGAGCACCGGCGCAATCGTCAAGCCAGTCAGGGGGTCGGTGCTTTCGATCGCACGCAGGCGGGCCCGGTTTTCGCTGAAATCCTTGGCGCGGCGGTGCAGGATGTAGAGCAGGAGCGGGATCTCGATCGCAGAGCCAATCAGCACGGCGTACTGCGTTGCCCAGCTGTCCGGCAGAACTCCGGCACTGCGCAGCGCCGGAAAGGGGTACGCCAGGTGCACCGGCAGGAAACCCAGCGCCATCCAGCCCGCGTAGGTTTCGCCCCGACGCCAGGTCCAGACGCAGAGGCCAAAGCTCAGCAGCACCGACAGCAAGCCATACAGGTTGAGCACGATGAAGGCCGGCCGGTTCAGCAGCAACAGGTAGAGCGCGGGGAACAGCAGGCCGAAAACCGACCACGCGAGCACGAATCGATCAACCCCGCGGTGGTGGCGCGAGACCACGCAAACCTCACGCACGAACCAGATGCCGGACGCCGTCAACCACAGCATGAACACGGCTGGTGCCGCGTCGTTCCATGCGGCATGGTCGGGCCAGAAAAACAAGCCTCCGATGCCGGTGAAGGCGGCCTGAAATCCCAGCATGGACGCCACATAGCAACAGTAGGCGATGAATGCCCTGTCGGCGTACAGGCGCGCATGCACCCAGCCGATGAACAGCACCAGCAGCCCGAAGCCCAGGTAGCCACCCACCATCAGAAAGGTCCACTGGCGCTTCTCCTGCAACTGCCGCTCATCCAGCAAGATCAGGCGCGGGCTCAGTGGCGCGGGCCGGTTCTCCAGCCGCAGCCAGACGGGGCCGGTGGCCTGGGGGTCGAGCGCAAACACCGGCGTCTGGTCCGGGTGAGCCCACTGCGACACCGGCAGGTGATCCCCCGCCTGCTGGGCCGTCCACGCGCCCGACGAGCTCGCGGTGTACAGCGTGGCCTGATTCGTGAAGGCCGCAGCGCTCAGCATCAGGTACCAGCGGCGACCGGCGTCGCGCTGCGACAGATCCAGACGCAGCCACAGCGCTGCGCCATCGAGCTGGAAGCTTTGGTAGCCTTCCATGGTCATGAAATCGCCGGCTGGCCGGCGGGTCACCTCCTCGATGGGCAGGCCACCGGAAGTGTCGATCCAGTGGCGCGCCTGCAAGGTGATGTCGGTCTCGCCGGACGAAGCGCGGGCGAAGTCCGGCCACAGAGCCAACCAGAGACCGCATAACAGGACGGTCAATCCCGCCAGGCGGCGGAACAGGAAAGCAAAACAGGGGGCCGGATCGGGTGATGGGGTAAATCGATCCATCCCAGGATCGTAAATGTTCGCGCCACCCGTCCCGGGATGGCGCGGTCACTTGCTGGCTCACACCAGAAATAAAGCACGGCGGCCTTGAAATGGGTTGCCGTCGCCCTTATCATTAGCACTCGCTGGGGTTGAGTGCTAACAAGCTTTCCCCAAGTGATCGGCGGCATCCGCCCGGTTCCCAGCCGGCACCGCCGACCTGAGCCCCCTTCCCATCCGTTCCATATCCAGGAGATGCAATGAACCTTCGTCCTCTCGGCGATCGCGTGATCGTCAAGCGCATTGACAGCGAAACCAAAACCGCTTCCGGCATCGTCATTCCTGACGCAGCCGCAGAGAAGCCTGACCAGGGCGAGATCCTGGCGGTCGGTCCTGGCAAGAAAAACGACAAGGGCGAACTGGCCGCCATGAACGTCAAGGTCGGTGACCGCGTTCTGTTCGGCAAATACAGTGGCCAGACCGTCAAGGTCGACGGCAACGAACTGTTGGTGATGAAAGAAGACGACCTGTTTGCGGTTGTTGAGAAGTAA
This sequence comes from Hydrogenophaga sp., assembly GCF_018780385.1. GTDB lineage: Bacteria > Pseudomonadota > Gammaproteobacteria > Burkholderiales > Burkholderiaceae_C > Hydrogenophaga. The sequence continues at coordinate 34,783 of NZ_JADMJO010000055.1, forward strand.
TTCTTCTCTTTTCTTTCTTTTTAACTGAATTCTGGAGAAATCAACATGGCAGCAAAAGACGTCATTTTCGGCGGCGAAGCCCGCGCACGCATGGTCGAGGGTGTGAACATCCTGGCCAACGCCGTCAAGGTCACCCTGGGCCCCAAGGGTCGCAACGTGGTGCTCGAGCGCTCGTTCGGCGCCCCCACCGTGACCAAGGACGGTGTGTCCGTGGCCAAGGAAATCGAACTGAAGGACAAACTTCAGAACATGGGCGCCCAGATGGTCAAGGAAGTTGCTTCCAAGACCTCCGACAACGCCGGTGACGGCACCACCACCGCTACCGTGCTGGCCCAGGCCATCGTGCGCGAAGGCATGAAGTACGTGGCTGCCGGCATGAACCCGATGGACCTGAAGCGCGGCATCGACAAAGCGGTTACCGCTTTGGTCGCCGAGCTGAAGAAGGCTTCGAAGGCCACCACCACCTCCAAGGAAATCGCCCAAGTTGGTTCCATTTCGGCCAACAGCGACGAAACCATCGGCAAGATCATTGCCGATGCGATGGACAAGGTTGGCAAAGAAGGCGTGATCACCGTCGAAGACGGCAAATCGCTGGAGTCCGAACTCGAAGTCGTCGAAGGCATGCAATTCGATCGCGGCTACCTGTCGCCCTACTTCATCAACAATCCGGAAAAACAATCCGCGATGTTGGACAACCCTTTCGTGCTGCTGTACGACAAGAAGGTCTCCAACATCCGTGACCTGCTGCCCACGCTGGAGCAAGTCGCCAAGGCCGGCCGTCCGCTGCTGATCATTGCCGAAGACGTCGAAGGCGAAGCCCTGGCGACCCTGGTGGTCAACACCATCCGCGGCATCCTGAAGGTCGTGGCTGTGAAGGCTCCTGGCTTCGGCGACCGCCGCAAGGCCATGCTGGAAGACATCGCCATCCTGACCGGCGGCAAGGTCATCGCTGAAGAAGTCGGCCTGACGCTCGAAAAAGTGACCCTGGCTGATCTCGGCTCCGCCAAGCGCGTCGAAGTGAGCAAGGAAAACACCATCATCATCGACGGTGCTGGTGCGGCTGCCGACATCGAAGCCCGCGTCAAGCAAGTGCGCGTTCAGATCGAAGAAGCCACCTCCGACTACGACCGCGAAAAGCTGCAAGAGCGCGTGGCCAAGCTGGCCGGCGGTGTTGCACTGATCAAGGTTGGCGCTGCCACCGAAGTCGAGATGAAGGAAAAGAAAGCCCGCGTGGAAGACGCCCTGCACGCCACGCGCGCTGCGGTGGAAGAAGGCATCGTGGCTGGTGGTGGCGTGGCCCTGCTGCGCGCACGCCAGGCCGCTGGTGTCATCAAGGGTGACAACGCTGACCAGGACGCCGGTATCAAGCTGGTCCTCAAGGCCATCGAAGCCCCCCTGCGCGAAATCGTGGCCAACGCCGGTGGCGAGCCGTCGGTGGTGGTCAACGCCATCCTGGCTGGCAAAGGCAACTACGGCTTCAACGCTGCCAACGACACCTATGGCGACATGATCGAAATGGGCATTCTGGACCCAACGAAAGTGACTCGCACCGCGCTGCAGAACGCCGCTTCGGTGTCCAGCCTGATGCTGACGACCGAAGCCATGGTTGCCGAGTCCCCGAAGGATGACGCGCCTGCCATGGGTGGTGGCGGCATGGGCATGGGCGACATGGGCGGCATGGGCATGTAATTGCTCCTTGCCTGAGGCGCCATGCCGGCGTTGCAAGGGCTTGCAGTGGCGCTGCCACTGTCTACGCCCTTGCGCCTTGGCCTGGTGCCTCATGCTGCGTCGTAGGTGCACCCCGGTGTGCCAAACGACCCCAAGAAAAAACCCCGCGAGTTGCCTCGCGGGGTTTTTTTGTTTCTGCTGTTCGCTCACCCCAAGCATGGGTGCTCGGGCTGGCCGGATGGCGATTTGCTGACGCGAAGCGGCTGATGAGCCGTCCGGCCAGCCCGGGCGCCCATGCGCTCCAGGCCAAAGACAAGAAGCTCAGCGCATCAACGCTTCCAGCTTGATGGTGTCAGCCACAAACGCCCGGATGCCCTCAGCCAGTTTCTCGGTCGCCATCGCATCCTCATTGAGAGCAAAGCGGAAGCTGGCTTCATCGTGGGCTACGAATGGGATGTCCATGGCTTTCGAAGCTTCGGCGTCGAGCGCGCGGCTCAAGGGCGCCTCGCTGGCAGCCAGTTGGGCCAGCAACTCCGGGCTGATGGTCAGCAGGTCGCAGCCGGCCAGCGCCGTGATCTGGCCCACGTTGCGAAAGCTCGCACCCATCACCTCGGTCAGGATGCCGTGCTTCTTGTAGAACTCATAGATGCTGCGCACCGAGCGCACGCCCGGGTCGTTGGGGCCTGCCATCGCGGCCTCATCCCAGCCCGCACCCGCCGACTTCTTGTACCAGTCGTAGATGCGGCCCACGAACGGTGAGATCAGCTGCACCTTGGCCTGCCCGCAAGCCACCGCCTGGGCAAAAGAAAACAACAGGGTGAGATTGGTGCGGATGCCGTCGCGCTCCAACTGTGCTGCCGCCTGGATGCCTTCCCATGTGGAGGCGACCTTGATCAGCACGCGCTCCGCAGACACACCCTCGCTCTGGTACAGCTCGATGATGCGGCGCCCACGGGCCACCGTGGCCTGGGTGTCAAAACTCAATCGGGCGTCCACTTCGGTCGACACGCGCCCCGGAATCAGCTGCAGGATCTCGCACCCGAAACGCACCAGCAGCCGGTTCGTCACTTCGTCCAGCCCTTGTTCACCGTAGGTTGCCACAGCGTCTTTCAGCAAGTGCGCGTACTCGGGTTTTTGCACCGCCTTCAAGATCAGCGATGGGTTCGTCGTGGCGTCGTGCGGGGCAAACGCGGCGATCTGTTTGAAGTCGCCGGTGTCGGCCACCACGGTGGTGAATTGTTTGAGGGCGTCGAGCTGGTTCATGGAACGGATTATCCGACAAGCTTGGTAATAAAATTTCATTCCTTGCTGTCACCAGGTACACCCCCCATGCTCGACCGGATCAAAGCCTCCCTGCCTTCGCTGGCACCCGCCGAGCAACGCGTGGGCAAGCTCGTGCTGCTGGACCCCCGCACTTTTGCCAGCCTGCCCGTGACCGAGCTCGCCGAGCGCTCCCACGTGAGCAAGCCCACGGTGGTGCGCTTCTGCCGCAGCATGGGCTACGACGGCCTGTCCGACTTCAAGCTCAAGCTCGCCGGCACCGTGAGCGAGGGCGTGCCCTTCATCCACCGCAGCGTGGACGTGGACGACAAGACGAGCGACGTGCTGGTCAAGGTCATCGACAACACGGTGGCGGCGTTCCTGAAGTACCGCAACGACGCGTCCAGCCACGCCATTGAAAAGGCGGTGGACGCGCTGGTGGCGACCTACAAGCACAAGGGCCGCATCGAGTTCTACGGCGCGGGCAACTCCGGCATCGTGGCGCAGGACGCACAGCACAAGTTCTTCCGCCTGGGCATCAACGCGATTGCCTACAGCGACGGCCACATGCAGGTGATGAGCGCCTCACTGCTCGGCCCGGGCGACTGCGTGGTGATCGTCTCCAACTCCGGCCGCACGCGCGACCTGATGGACGCCGCCGACATCGCGCGCAAGCACGGCGCCACCGTGATCACCATCACCACCAGCGGCACACCGCTGGCCCAGGCCGGCCACATCCACCTGTCTGCCGACCACCCCGAGGGCTACGACCGTTACAGCCCCATGACCTCACGTCTGATGCACCTGATGGTGATCGACATCGTGGCCACCTGCCTGGCGCTTCGCATCGGCGGCACCAAGCTGCAGCCGCTGCTGAAGGAAATGAAGAACAACCTGCGGAGTAAACGGTATGCGTGATGGTGCGCGTTGCGCACTCGTCACGCACCCCCTGCGCCGCTGACGCGTCTTCCCCCAGAGGGGGACGATGCCTGTGGTCCGGCGTAGCCGGTTCCACGGCATCCTCAGCCTCAAACACGTTGTGCCGGAGGGGAAGCTGGTTTCAGAACATCGCAGAACCGGCTTTGCCGGGCTGCAGATGTTGCCCCCTGGGGGGTGACGCCGCAGGCGGCGCGGGGGGCACCTAAATCCGTCCTTCCTCTACCGCGTGGCAGGCAATACGGATACCGCCCAGCGTCAGCAGGTTGGGTCGTTCGTTACGGCAGCGGTCGTTGGCGTGCGGGCAGCGCGGGTTGAAGGCGCAGCCGGTGGGTGGGTTGAGCGGGTTGGGCACCTCACCTGACACTGGCGTGCGCGCTCTACCCGTGTCGTGCATCTTCGGAATCGCGTCGAGCAGCATGCGCGTGTAAGGGTGGCGCGGGCTGTCGAACAGCGTGTGCTTGGGCGCGAGCTCCACCAGCCGGCCCAGGTACATCACGCCCACCTGGTCGCTCACGTGGCGCACCACAGCAAGGTTGTGGCTGATGAAAAGATACGTCAGGCCGCGCTCGCGCTGCAGGTCCTTCATGATGTTGAGCACCTGCGCCTGCACGCTCACGTCCAGCGCCGAGGTGGGCTCGTCGCACACGAGAAACTCGGGCTGCGTGGCCAGGGCGCGTGCGATCGAGATGCGCTGGCGCTGGCCGCCAGAGAATTGGTGCGGGTACTTCACGCGGTCCAGTGGCGACAGACCGACCGACTTCAACAAGTCGTCGACCCGAGCACGCACGGCGTCCGGCTCGGTCTCGATCTCGTGTTCGCGCAGCGGCTCGGCAATGATGTCTTCCACGCGCCAGCGCGGGTTCAAGCTGGCATACGGGTCCTGGAAGATCATCTGAATGCGGCGGCGCAGCTTGCGCCCTTCGGGCGTCTTGAACGCCGCATGCGCGTCCTGCCCGTCGAACTCGAAACCGCCCCGCGTGGGCTCGTACAGCCCCACGAGCAAACGCGCCACGGTGCTCTTGCCGCAGCCCGATTCGCCCACCAGTGCCAGCGTCTGGCCGCGCGGGATGTCGAAGGACACGCCGTCGACCGCGCGCAGCAGTTGGCGCGGCTGACGTTCAATCACGCGGTTGAGCCAAGGTGCCGAAACGTCGAAGGTTTTGGCCAGGTCGGTGGCACGCACCAGCGGCGCACCGGTGGCCGCCTCGGTGGTGGCGGCGGACACCGCTGCGTGCGTCTGGGCTGTCTGCGACCGGACCGCCTGAGCCTGCACGGCCCGCTCGAACATGTCGTCGCTCATTGGCTAACCTCCGTGCTGTGCACTGCGGTGCGAGCTGGCTTGGCGCGGCCCGGCGCGGCGCTCATGCAGCAACTCCGGTGGTGGCGTGCAGCCAGCAGGCCGCGCGCGTGGCGCCGGCCACCAGCAAATCGGGTCGATCCACATGGCAGCGGTCGAACACCCTTTCGCAACGCGGGTTGTAGGCACAGCCTGTTGGAATCGCATTGAGACGCGGCATCGCGCCGTCGATCTGGTGCAGTCGCTCGCGGTCCATGCTCATGTCGGGAATGCAGGCCATCAGACCTGCGGTGTATGGATGGGCTGGGTGGTTGATGACCTCGTGCACCGGGCCGATTTCGGCAATGCGCCCGGCGTACATCACGGCCACGCGGTCGCAGGTTTCGGCGATCACACCCATGTCGTGGGTGATCAGCATCACCGCCGCGCCGCGCTGTTTGCAGATGGTCTTGAGCAGCGTGATGATCTGCGCCTGGATCGATACGTCGAGCGCTGTGGTGGGTTCATCGGCCACGATCAGCTGCGGCTCGGCCGCGAGCGCCAACGCGATCACCACCCGCTGGCGCATGCCGCCACTGAACTGGTGGGGGAAATGGTCGATGCGCTGCTCAGCGGCCGGTATGCCGGTGTCCTTGAGCAGGTCGATGGCACGCTTGCGCGCCTCGGCCTGCGTAACAGGCAGGTGGGTGGTGATGGTCTCGATGAGCTGGCGGCCCACCGAGTAAAGGGGGTTGAGCGAGGTCAGCGGGTCCTGGAAGATCGCGCCGATCTTGCGCCCGCGCACCTTGCGCATCTCTTCGTGCGGCAGGTTGTCGATGCGCTGGCCATGCAGCAGGATCTCACCCGAGGCCACACGGCCCGGTGGTTCGAGCAGGCCGATGATGGAGGCGCCCGTGAGCGACTTGCCCGCGCCGGACTCGCCCACCACACCGAGGATTTCACCCGGTGCGATGTCGAAGGAGATGTCGTCGAGGGCGCGCAGCGTGCCACGTCGGCCGGGGAACTCGACAACCAGGTTCTTGACTTGAAGGAGGCTCATGTTGTTATCGGAGTCGCGGATTCAAAGCATCGCGCAGCCAGTCGCCCAGCAGGTTCACGCTGAGTGCAATCAGCACCAGCATGGCGCCCGGGAAGATGGTGATCCACCACTCTCCGGAAAACAGGTAGTCGTTGCCCACGCGGATGAGCGTGCCCAGTGACGGCGAGGTGGGCGGCGCGCCCACGCCCAGGAACGACAGCGTGGCCTCGGTGATGATGGCCGTGGCCACCTGAATGGTGGCGAGCACCAGCACCGGACCCATGACGTTGGGCAGCACGTGGCTGCGCATGATGCGCAACGGCGCCACGCCGGTCACGCGGGCCGCCTGCACGTATTCCTTGTTACGCTCCACCAGCGTGGAGCCACGCACGGTGCGCGCGTACTGCACCCAGCCGGTGAGCGTGATCGAGATGATGAGCACGCCGAAAGCCAGCGCTTCATGCGCATTGGGAAACAAGGCACGACCCACACCAGCAATCAACAGAGCCACCAGGATGGCGGGGAAGGACAACATCACGTCGCACAGGCGCATGAGCAGGCTGTCGACCCATCCGCCCAGGAAACCGGCGGCCAGGCCAAACGACACGCCGATCACCACCGAGAGCACCACCGAGGCCAGCCCCACCGCCAGCGAGATGCGCGCGCCGTACATGAGGGCAGAGAGGATGTCGCGGCCCTGGTCGTCGGTGCCCAACAAGAAGTTGCGCGACCCCTCGGGGCTCCAGGCCGGCGGCAAGCGCGCATTGGAGAGCTCGAGCGTGGCGAGGTCGAACGGGTTGTGCGGCGCCACCCAGGGCGCAAACACGGCGCAGAAGATGCAGATGAACGCGATCACCGCCGCCACGATGGCGGTCGGTGAATTGCGGAAGCTGTGGCCGACATCGCTGTCGAGCCCTCTTTTGATGAAACTGATCACGTGGGGAACCTGTTTGGAATCAATGCCGCCGCAAGACTGAGGGCTCGCGGCGGCAGGGCCGGCTCACTTCGCCGGACTCACCGACATGTAGCGGAAGGGCATGAAGTTGTCGGCCATCTGGACCAGCTCCACGTTGCTGGCCACACCCCAGGCCAGCGCCTGCTGGTGCAGTGGGAGGTGACCGATGTCGTCGGAGTGCAGCTTGAAAGCCTGCTTGATCAAGGCGTCGCGCTTGCCCTTGTCGGTTTCAGACTGGATCTGCACGGTCAATTCGTCGACCTTGGGATTGCAGTACGCCCCCAGATTGAACTGGCCACTGCCTTTGTCGTCGACGCAGCGCATCAGCGCGTTCAGCGCGTTGTGCGAGTCATAGGTGCCGGGGGTCCAGCCCAACATGTAGAAGCTGGTGTCGCGCCGGAGGATCTTGGGGAAGTAGGTGCCCTTGGTCTCGGCCTGCAGGTTGATCTTCACCCCGATGCGGGCGAGGTTGGCCGCCACCGCTTCGCAGATCGCACCGTCGTTCACGTAGCGGTCGTTGGGGCAGTTCATGGCCACTTCAAAGCCGTTCGGGTAACCGGCCTCGGCCAGCAGCTTCTTGGCCGCTTCCGTGTCATAAGGCAGGCGCGCATTCATCGCCTCGTCAAAGCCGTTGATGCCGGGGCCCACCAAAAGCGCGGTGGGCTTGGAAGCGCCGCGCATCACGGTGCGCTGAATGCCGTTCATGTCGATCGCCTGGTAGAAGGCCTGGCGCACGCGCTTGTCTTTGAACGGGTTCTTGCCCTTGACGTTCGAATACAGCAGTTCGTCACGCTTCTGGTCCATGCCCAGGAAAATGGTGCGCAGCTCCGGGCCTTGCATCACCTTGCTCTTGCCGCTGGCGTTGATGCGCGCGATGTCCTGCAGCGGCACCGGTTCGATCACATCCACCTGACCCGAGAGCAAAGCCGCCACGCGGGTGGAGTCGTTGCCGACCGGGGTGTATTCCACGTTCACGACGTTGCCTTCGATCTTCCCCCAGTAGTTGCCGTTGCGCACGAAGCTGGTCTTGACGTTGGGCTGGCGCTCGCGCAGGCGAAACGGACCCGTGCCGTTGGCGCGAAACGAGGCCGCGTTCTCAATGCCCTTGCGGCGGTCCACCGGGCGCGTGGCCTGGTTCTCTTCGGACCACTTCTTGTTCATGATGAACAGCAGCGAGAGCACGTCGGGCAGGATCGGGAATGGTCCCTTGGTTTCGATGTCGACCGTGAAGTCGTTGACCTTGCGGACTTCCTTCACATCGTTGGTGTAGCTCTTCATGTCCGAGCCTTCGCCCGAGGCACGCGCGAAGGTGAACAGCACGTCGTCAGCGGTGAACGGCGCACCGTCGTGAAACTTCACGCCCTTGCGCAGTTCGAAACGCCACACGCTGGGCGAGGCCTGCTTCCAGCTGGTGGCCAATGCCGGCACCAGCTTCAGGTTCCTGTCGCGGCCCACCAGCGGCTCGTAGACGTTGCTCGTCACGCTGAGCTGCAGCGTTTCGTTGAGCGAATGCGGATCCATGGAGAGCGCATCGCCCTGGTTGCCGACGCGGACGGTCTGCGCGCTGGTTGAGCCCACGGCGAAGGCCGCAGACATCACCAGACCACTGACCAGTCTCTTGTTGAACTTCATGCATCACTCCTTGCGTGGTTGGAAACTGTTGAATTCGATAGAGCGGGTTTGGCATGGCCATCGGCCAGCGGCATGCCATGCTCAATCAGGCCGGCGTGCAGCGCCGCGCCCAGAGGCAACACCTCGTCGTTGAAATCGTAGCGGCTGTTGTGCAGGTAGCACCCACCCATGCCGCTCTCCAGGCCTTGCCCCAGTCGCAGATAGGCACCGGGTTTGGCCTGCAGCATGAACGAAAAATCTTCAGCGCCCATGCTCGGGTCCATGTTGCGGTCCACGTGGTCGTGGCCCAGCAGCTTCTGCGCCACGTCGGCCGCAAAGCGCGCCTCGGCGGCGCTGTTGATCGTGGCCGGGTAGATGCGCTCGTACTTGACATGGGCCGCAGCGCCCAGGCCCAGCGCCACGCCCGAACACACCTCTTGCAAGCGCTGCTCGATCATGTTCTGCACCTCGGCGTGGAAGGTGCGCACCGTGCCCACCAGCGTGGCCTTGCCCGGCATCACGCTGAAGGCACCCATGTCACCGGCCTGCATCGCGCAGATGCTGATGACCGCGCTGTCGATGGCGCGCACGTTGCGCGAAACGATGCTCTGCACCGCGGTGATGATGTGTGCGGAGACCAGCACCGGGTCCACCGTCTGGTAAGGGTGCGCGCCATGGCCGCCCTTGCCGGTGATCTCGATGGTGATGCGGTCGGCCGACGCCATCATGGGGCCGGGGTTCACACCCACGGTACCTGGTTTCATCTGCGGCCAGTTGTGCATGCCGTAGACCGACTGCACCGGGAAGCGCTCGAACAGGCCGTCTTCGATCATGGCCTTGGCGCCGGCAAAACCTTCTTCACCGGGCTGGAAGATCAACACGGCCGTGCCATCGAACTGCCTTGTTTCGGCCAGGTAGCGGGCGGCCCCCACCAGCATGGTGGTGTGGCCGTCATGACCGCAGCCGTGCATCATCCCGGGCTTGGTGGACTTCCACGCAAAGTCGTTGTGTTCGGTCATGGGCAACGCGTCCATGTCGGCGCGCAGACCGATCATGCGGCCGCTCTCGCGGCGCTGGCCGTGAATGACCGCCACCACACCGGTCTTGCCGATGCCGGTGTGGATCTCGTCCACACCGCACACCTTGAGCGATTCAACGACGCGCTTCGCGGTGTAGTGCTCTTCGAAGCCGATCTCCGGGTGCGCGTGGAGATCACGACGCAGCGCGGTGAGCTCGGGATGGAATGCGACGATGTGCGCGAATGCGCGGCCGTGGGCCTTGATGCGAGAGGTCAACATGGCGGTGTGAAGCTCAATGTCCACCCGATTTTTCGGCGCGCAAGCGTGGGTCGACAGCGAAGTACAACAAGTCCACGATCAGGTTGATCACGACGAAGATCAGCGCGATCAGGCAGAGGTAGGCGGCCATCACCGGGATGTCGGCAAAGGTGACCGCCTGGATGAACAGCAAGCCCATGCCTGGCCACTGAAACACCGTCTCGGTGATGATGGCAAACGCAATCAGACCGCCCAACTGCAGACCCGTGATGGTCATCACCGGCACCAGCGTGTTCTTCAGCGCGTGGCCGAAATGCACGGCGCGGTCGGTGAGGCCCCGGGCGCGGGCGAACTTGATGTAGTCGGTGCGCAGCACTTCCAGCATCTCGGCGCGCACCAGTCGCATGATCAGCGTGAGCTGGAAGATCGCCAGCGTGATGGCTGGCAGAGTGATGTGCAACCAGCCCTTGGCGGTGAGCAACCCGGTGGACCACCAGCCGAGTTGCACAACGTCACCGCGACCGAAGCTGGGAAACCAACCCAGGTTCACGGCGAACACCAGGATCAGCAGGATGCCGATCAGGAACGTGGGCAGCGACACACCGAGCAAGGACACGGTCATGAAAAACTGGCTCATGAACGTGCCTCGCTTGAGCGCGGCGTAAACCCCCATCGGGATACCGACAGCCAGCGCGAGCACGGCGGCCACCATGGCCAACTCCAGCGTGGCCGGGAACCGCTCCGTGATCAGGCGTGACACCTTGGCTCCCTGGCGCAGACTCAGGCCGAATTCGCCCTGTACCGCGTTGGCGAGGAAATGCCAGAACTGCACGAAGAAGGGCTGATCCAGGCCGAGGTCGGCCCGCAACTCGCGGACCTGCTCGGCCGTGGCGTCCTGCCCCAGCAGGAACACAACAGGGTCGCCCACGTACTGGAACAGCATGAACGCGATCAGCGCTACGCTGATCATGACGATCACGGCTTGCGCCAGTCGCCGGAGAATGAATGCAAACATCGTGGGTACAAATGAAGAGAGGGTCGCAACCCGAGGTGAGCGACCCTCTGCAGATGGGCTGAAATCAGTTTACCTTGATCAGACGCCAGTCCAGCCGGTTGTCGGCGCGGTGCACCACGTCAATGTTCTTCTTCATCGCCCACGGAATCACCTGGTTGTGCAGCGGGATATGCGCGACGTCCTCATTCTGGAGGGCCAGCGCCTTGGTCAGCAGTTCGGTGCGCAGCTTCAGGTCGGTTTCCTTCTTGGTGCGCTCCACCAGCGCATCCATCTGCGGGTTGCTGTAGCGTCCCACGTTGTAGTTGCCGTCACCGCCCGCGCCCACCGAGCGCACCAGCGACTGCAGGCTGTACAGCGCATCAAACGTCGGCACGCCCCACCCCAGCATGTAGATGCTGGCTTCGTAGCGCTGAATCATCGGGAAGTAGGTCGACAGCGGCAGCGTGCGCAGCTTGGCTTTCACGCCGATGCGCGCCCACATGGCCGTCACAGCCTGGCAAATCTGCTCGTCGTTGATGTAGCGGTTGTTCGGGCAAGCAAAGTCCACTTCGAAGCCGTCCTTGTAGCCGGCATCGGCCAACAGCTTTTGCGCCGCAGCCACGTCGAACGGATGGCGCTTGTGCACGGCGTCCGTCCAACCGTTCACCTGTGGCGCCACCAACGCACCAGTGGGTTGGCCCAGTCCGCGCAGCGTCACGCGGGCAATGGTGTCCATGTCGATCGCCTGGTAGAGCGCCCTGCGAACGCGCTGGTCCTTCAGCGGGTTTTTGCCTTTGATGTTGCTACCGGGCAATTCGGTGCGGAACTGGTCCATGCCGAAAAAGATGGTGCGGTTCTCAATCCCGTCGATCACTTTCAAAGTGCCCTCGGAGCGCACCCGCGGCAGATCTTGCGGGCTGGGGTCGAGCACCAGATCCACCTCGCCGGACAACAGCGCGGCCATGCGCGTGGCCACCGCTTTCACCGGCGTGTAGATCACCTCGGTCACGTTGCCTTCAGACTTGCCCCACCAGTTCGGGTTGCGCGTGAGCACCATCTTCTGGTCAGGCTGCCACTCTTTCAACACAAACGGACCAGTGCCGTTGGCATTGCGGTGGGCAAAGTTTTCGTCTTGCGTCTTGATGTCTTTGGGAGAGGTCGAGTTGTTCTTCTCGGCCCAGGCCTTGCTCATCATGCGCAGCTCGGTGAGCTGGTTCAGCAGCACCGGGTTGGGATCCTTGGTGAAGATGTCGATGGTGTTGGCATCCACCTTGACCACCTTGTCGATGCCTTGGGCGTAGATGCCGAAGTTCGACGTCTTGGTCATGGCTCGCTCGAGCGAGAACACCGCATCGTCGGCCGAGAACGTGGAACCATCGTGGAACTTCACGCCGGTGCGCAAATTGAGGCGCAGCTGCGTGGGCGTGACTTGCTTCCACGCCGTGGCCAAGATGGGCTCGGGCTTGAAGGTCTTGCTGTTGTAGTACACCAGCGACTCGTACACCGACGCGTGAATGCCATTGGCCAACGCGTTGTTCTGCGAGTGAATGTCCCAGGTCGGGATGTCGCTGGCGCTGGTCCACTTGAAGGTCTTGGCGTGTAGGCCACCCGCGGTCACCGAGAGCGCCACTGTCAATGCGGCCAAGCGGAAATAGGTAAAGGTTGAATGCATGGAAGTACCCTGGTCAGTAATAACGAACAAGGACTATGCAACAAACGTTCCCGCCTCCGAACCGGGGTAACCCGCATCGAAGGTGCAAACAAGTCTCGGATCAACGCGCGGGTGCCACGCTCTCCAGCGTCAGCGCACCGTACCAGGCCGTGAGGGTGCTGCCGGTGTTGTCGGTGTCGGTCATCAGGGCCACCAGACGCAGCGGCCCGGGCTCTTCGCCGAAGGCCTGTCGATAGTCCGCCTGCACGTCACGCACATGGTCGCGCCAGCGACCCAACTGGCTTGGACCGCTGTCGAGCACCAGTTTGCGTATTCGATCGGTGCGCGGATTCACCACCACGGTGCCTGGGGCCTCCTTGCTGCCCCACACATACATCAAGGTGGCATAAGGCAACTCCTCGCCCGTGAGCAGGCGACTCATTTCAGAGAGCCTGTGCATCTTGGGCGTCCAGCGCGTGCGGTCGCCCTCAAACCCCAAGACGATGCCCACCGGAGAGTCAGATGCGTCGGCCTTCGCCAGATCGGCCCCCAACGGCAATGCATCCACCTTCCACGAAAATGCCAAGCGCCCCGGCGCGAGCAAGCTGGGCTCAAACCGGCGTCGAAAAATGCTCACAGAGTTGTCCGCCTTGACGCGCAACGACGGCCGCGCCAACACATCCGCCGGCTCATACGCCACGTAGCGCTTGCCCGGCAAGGCAAACGGTTGCCACGCCTGCGTGCTGGGCGGTGTGGTCAACAGCCGCGTTGCTGCCCGGTTCAACGCCAGCTGGCGCCTTGAAGCAACCACCTCGGCGTCGCTGTCGCCCCGTTCGGGCGGTACCGCGCAGGCCGCCACACCCAGGGCGAGAAAAAGCGCTACCAACCAACGCCCATGCCTGGAAGCGCGAACAAAGGTGCGAGGACGTGAAAAAGGCAGGCGATGGCGCATGTTGCAAACAGGTCAAAAAGGACTAATAAATTCTGTTCAAAGCGATGTTTTTGTAATTGTTTTGATTTAAATTTCAAACCCGAAGCCTGCCCTCAGGTTTCCGCGGCAGACCCGACATTGCAAACCAGCCGTTCGAGTCTGGCGCGTTCACACCACTTCAAAAACGGAGGACTCATGTTCAAGAAATTTCTGGCCAGCTCGCTGGCATTGCTCGCAGCAGCCAGCTTCGCTGCCGTCGACATCAACAAGGCCACCCCGGCCGACCTCGACAGCATCAAAGGCATCGGCCCCAGCACGTCCACCAAGATCCTCGACGCACGCAAGACGTCACCATTCAAAGACTGGGCCGATCTCATTCAGAGGGTACCCGGCATTGGTGACAAACGCGCAGCCAAGCTGTCCTCGGAAGGTCTGACCGTGAACGGTGACGCATTCAAGCCCTCGGACAAGCCCGCGGCTGAGAAAAAGGCCTCAGACAAGAAGCCCGCCGCCGCCAAGTGATCGACATGTCACACCCATAAAAAAAGCCACCCGGCATGCCGGGTGGCTTTTTTGGCTGATTACAGTTCCGAAGAACCGAGATCAGAAGCGGTGCTGGATACCAACAGCGTACAGGCGGTTCTCGTCAGTCTTCACGCCAGCAGCATCTTCATCCTTGGTGCTGACCACGCCACCGTAGACCTTGGTGCGCTTGGAGAGCTTGTACTCAACAGCGATGCCGAAGCCTGCACGCTCGGAATCACCGGCTGCTGCGTTGTCATCAGACATGGCGTAGCTGGCCGACAGCGTCAGCGCTGGCGACAGAGGCACATCGACGCCGACTTGGTAGTCGTTGGTCTTGAAAGAACCGTACTTGGCGTTGCCGACGCTTGCCAGGATCTTGGCCACACCCAGATCATAAGAACCGCCGAGGTGCGTCAGCTTGAGGTCGTTCACAAAACCAGGGACCACAACACCGTTCTGCACTTGGTAAGCAAGGTTCGCGGCGACCGGGCCAGCGGCGTACGACAAGCTGAAGTCGGTCACATCAGTGTTGGCCGTGGTGTTTTCGTCCAGGCCGTGCGTGAAGCCGGCGCTGAAACCACCAAAGTCGTTCGACTGGTACTTGATGGCATTGCGCGGACGGTCAACGTAGCTACCGTTCACAGCAGCAACATAACCGGCAGGCGAGAACACGGAGTCGAAAGCTGCGTTCGAAGCGCCGAGCACATCGTCCATGGACGACCACACGTTGCCGAAGGTCACGGTACCGAAACCACCAGCCAGACCAACATACGATTGGCGATTGAACGAAGTAGAAGCACCGTTGAAGGTGTTCGCAACACCCGTATCAGCTGAGAAGCCTTGTTCCAGCGCGAAAACGGCTTTCAAACCACCGCCCAGATCTTCAGAGCCTTTCAGGCCGAAACGGCTGCCATTGAAGCCACCAGAGTCCAGTCGGGTCACCGAAGACGCACCAATGCCGGACTTGGAAGAACCGAGGTACACATCAACAATACCGTAGAGGGTCACGGAAGACTGTGCTTGTGCAACGCCAGCAACCGAACCGAGAACTGCCAGGGCAATCAGGGATTTTTTCATGGAGATTTCCTTAAAAGTACCGCGGTGCAACACCACGAGTTAATAAAACCGACTTGTGGATGTTATGGGCGAACGGAGGTACAGGTAAGGGTAAGCCCTGAAAAACCGGGCGAATCGGGCTCAGTTCGTTGTCGCCTTGCAACAGCACGGCTTCTGCAAGCCGACAACCCGAGCTTGAGCGCGACGGGCAAAAAAAAACCGCCTGTCATGAAGACAGGCGGCTTTTGCCTCTGGATCAGCTGGCCCGAAGCCAGCTTGAAAGATCAGAAGGTGTGGGTCAAACCAATGCCGTAACCCGTGCTGGACTCGGTGCCAGTGCCACCCGCAGCAGTCACAGCAGCGCCTTGCCATGCGGCATTGCGTCGCGCGACGTTGAAATAGGCGCTGGTGCGCTTGCTCAACAGGTACTTGTAGCCACCAATGATGGTGCGGCCATCCGACGCGGCTTGCTCGCGCACGTTGTACGAAACGTACAGGGAGCCAGGGCCCACAGGTGCCGTAGCGCCAATAGCGTAGCCGGTGTCGGCGTTGGAAGCCAAGCCGCTTTGATCGCGATACGTGAAGAACAGCTTTGCAACGCTAAAGTCGTAGGCGGCAGCCAGCTGAGTCACGGACTTGGGGCTGAGGGTGGCAGGAGTGCCAACGGTGCCAGCGCCCGTGTAGCTGGTGATAGACGCGCTGAGAGGGCCACCGTCGTAACGAACAGCAATGCCGGTACCTGCATCTGCACCAGCGACCTCGGACGGTGCGTACTCCAACTGCACTTGGAAACCAGCGAAACGCGGCGTGTGGTACTGAAGCGCATTGGCCACGTACACCGAGTTACCGGCGTTAGCCACGAGTCCAGACAGCACGGTGTTCGAGTCGTGCAATGAAACGCCTTTGGTGCCATTGGCGAACATGGCGTTGCCGAACAGCGTATTGACCGGACGGCCAGCGCGCAGGGTACCGAAGCCGCCGGTCAGACCAACAAACATGCCGTTGTTACCCAAGCCGTTGGCCGTAGTGACGGTACCGTCATCGGTATTAAACGAGGTCGAGACTTGGAACACGGCCTTCAGGCCGCCACCCAAGTCTTCAGCGCCAGACAAGGTCCAGTTGCTGGTGCCGTTGCGGTTGGAGGTCATGCGCATCGGGTCGCCAGAAAAGCGCTTCTCGAGGCCAGTATCCACAGTGCCCGACAGGGTCACGGTGGATTGTGCGAAGGAGGCGCTGGTGGCTGCCACGGCGGCCAGAGCGATCAGGGTCTTTTTCATGGAAGGGTTCTCCAAGGGTTGAATAAGGACTGGTGGTCTGTGCCGCCGAGCCGACCTCCATCAGGAAGCTGAATGGATTGCATCAGAAAGTAATGGAGGGCGCCACGGTGGAATCCGCATTTCCGCCCTATGAAGGTGCTTCTGTTGCACCACTGCGACGCACTTGGTAGTAACCCGTACGGGATTTGTTCACAGACTTCGTCCAGCCTCTCGCCAACGGTGATCTTCAAGCTTGTGCTTCGACAACTCCTTGGCTGACAGAACGTGGCAGCATCTCTTCTTCGCCATCGATCACAAACCATCCATGACCACCGCCACAGACGCCTTGATCAATGCCGCTGATTCGGCCTTGAGGACCTTGTTCGTGACCCCCAGGGCATCACGAGACTGTCCGACGGTGCCCGAGCGGGCCACCGACCACGATCTCAGCGAGGCCGACAAGCGCCTCTCTGGTGCCTTGATGCGGGTGAACCATGTGGGTGAGGTGTGCGCGCAAGCGCTGTACACGGCGCAGGCCCTCACGGCACGCTGGCCCACGAATTCAGGCCAACCGGATTTGGCCCTGGCGGCACAGATGGACGCGGCAGGCAAGGAAGAAACCGATCACCTGGCCTGGACCCAGACTCGGCTGGACGAACTGGGAGCGCGTGCTTCGCTGCTGAACCCGCTGTGGTACGCGGGGGCCTTCGGGCTGGGGCTGATTGCGGGGCGCCTGGGTCCTGCGGTGAGCCTTGGCTTCGTGGTGGAGACCGAGCGGCAGGTAGAGGCGCATCTGGCCGAACACATGGAGCGACTGCCAGTCGGAGACCACGCCTCGCGCGCCATCGTGGCGCAAATGAAGCTGGACGAAGCCCGACATGCTCGCGAAGCCCAGGACGCGGGGGCGGTGGAGTTACCGGCGCCGGTGAAGGGACTGATGAAGCTGGCGGCCAAAGTCATGACGACGGTGGCGCACCGCATCTGAAACCCTGGCTCAGGCTTCCAGAACTTCGAAGCTGGTGGTGATGGCCGCCGTCTTGCCCAGCATGATGCTGGCTGAGCAGTACTTGTCGTGGCTCATGGCGATGGCGCGTTCCACCGCAACGGGCGGGATGGCCTTGCCGCTCACGGTGAAATGCATGTGGATCTTGGTGAAGACTTTCGGATCGGTTTCGGCGCGTTCGGTCTCAAGCTTCACGCTGCACCCGCGTACATCATGGCGTCCACGCTTGAGGATAAGCACCACGTCGTAGGCCGTGCAACCGCCGGTGCCGGCCAACACGGTTTCCATGGGGCGCGGTGCCATGTTGGCGCCGCCGTTTTCGGGCTTGGCGGCGTCGGGAGCACCGTCCATGGTGATCACATGTCCACTGCCGGTTTCTGCCACAAAACCCATGTGGGAACGGGTGCCGGCCGCGCCGGTCCAGGTGACGGTGCATTCCATGGAAGATGTCCAGTCGTGAAATAGCCAACAGAGTTGGGGGCGGCGCCCTAGAAAGCGCTAAAAAAACGACGGCACATGTTGCGTCGCAACATGGCTTCGATATACTCGCGGCATTGTATGTAAGGTTGTCTCCTCTACCCTCCCTGGGTGGATTTAAGCCCGGACCGGTTCTGCCAGTCCGGGCTTTTTTTCGCCATCGATATGATGCGGTTGGAGAAAATTCATGACCGCCCGCGCAGCCAAGACCCAAAAACCGCCTCAATCGACACCGTCGCCCGTCACCACCATGGGGCCGGCCGACTACCTTAAAAAGATCCTGACTGCTCGCGTGTATGACGTGGCGGTGGAGTCTGCGCTGGAGCCGGCACGCAACTTGAGCGAGCGGCTGCACAACACGGTGCTGCTCAAGCGCGAAGACCAGCAACCGGTCTTCAGCTTCAAGCTGCGCGGCGCCTACAACAAGATGGCGCACCTGACGCCCGAGCAACTCAAGAAGGGCGTGATCTGCGCTTCGGCCGGCAACCACGCCCAGGGTGTGGCGCTGAGCGGGCGCAAGCTGGGCACACGGGCGGTGATCGTCATGCCGACCACCACGCCGCAGGTCAAGATCGACGCGGTGCGCGGCTTTGGTGGCGAGGTGGTGCTGCACGGTGAGAGCTACACGGACGCCTACAACCACGCGGTCGGGCTTCAAAAGAAGCAGGGACTCACTTTTGTGCACCCGTTCGACGATCCCGACGTGATCGCGGGCCAAGGCACGATCGCGATGGAAATCCTGCGGCAGCTGCAAAGCCTGGGGTCTGACCACTTGGACGCGGTGTTCGTGGCCATCGGCGGCGGTGGTCTCATTTCCGGCGTGGCCAACTACATCAAGGCGCTGCGCCCGGAGATCAAGGTGATCGGCGTGCAGATGAACGACTCGGACGCGATGATCCGTTCGGTGCGCGAGGGCGAACGCACCACGCTGGCCGACGTGGGCCTGTTCTCGGACGGCACGGCGGTCAAGCTGGTGGGCGAAGAGACTTTTCGCATCGCCCGCGGGCTGGTGGACGAATTCATCACGGTGGACACGGACGCGGTGTGCGCGGCCATCAAGGACGTGTTCGTGGACACGCGCAGCATCGTGGAGCCGGCCGGTGCGTTGTCGGTGGCGGCCGTCAAACAGTACGTGGCCACCCACAAGACACGAGGCCAGACCTACGCGGCCATCCTGTGCGGCGCCAACATGAACTTCGACCGCCTGCGTTTCGTGGCCGAGCGCGCGGAGGTTGGCGAAGAACGCGAAGCGTTGTTTGCGGTGACGATTCCCGAGGAACGCGGCAGCTTCCGGCGTTTCTGCGAACTCATTGGCGACTTGCCGGGCGGCGCGCGCAACGTGACCGAGTTCAACTACCGCATCCACGACGGCAGCAAGGCCCACGTGTTCGTGGGGCTGACCACACAGGGCAAGGGTGAGTCGACCAAGATCGCGAAAAACCTGATCAAGCACGGGTTCCAGACGCTGGACCTGACCCATGATGACCTGGCCAAGGAACACATCCGTCACATGGTGGGTGGGCATTCGCCCCTGGCGCATGACGAGCGGCTGTTGCGCTTCGTGTTTCCGGAGCGTCCGGGGGCGCTGCTCAAGTTTCTCAGCCTGATGCGACCGGGCTGGAACATCAGCCTGTTTCACTACCGCAACCAGGGCGCCGACTACGGGCGCATCCTCGTGGGCCTGCAGGTGCCGGCCAAGGACCACAAGGCCTTCGACAAGTTTCTGGAAACCCTCGGCTACCCCTGCGTGGAAGAGACCAACAATCCGGTCTACCGCTTGTTCCTGCAGAGTTGAGAGAGACGGAGCGCACCATGGCACTGGACCCCATCTTTGCACCCCTCTCCAAGCGCTCGGCGGCATTGCCCGAGGCGCTGCGGTTGCCAGTGGTGGCGGGCACGACAGACACCATGCTGGAGTTCGCACTGCGCCAGCGCCTGACACCCGAAGGCCTGCCCGAGCACTCCCTGGGTCGCATGGAGTCGTTGGTGCTTCAGCTGGCGCGCGCGCAGAACGGCATGTCCATCGAGTTCGATTTGCTGGCCTTCGACTCGCCACAGCTGGTGGTGTTTGCCGCCGACCACGGCATCGCCGATGAAGGCATGTCGTCGATGGGTGCGTCCATGACGGAGCAGATGGTCATGCAGCTGTTGCGCGGCCAGGCGCCGGTGAATGCACTCGCCGCGCTGCATGGTTTTGATCTCACCGTGGTTGACGCCGGCATGGCCAAGCCGATTTCGCCGCCCAACGACTCCAGGCTGCGCGGCTCCTTGCTGCTGCGCAAGATCGCCTATGGCACGCGCAACGTGTTGCTCGGTCCGGCCATGTCCACCGCGCAGGCGGTGTCGGCAGTGCATGCCGGCATGGATGTGGTGCGACACCTGCCGGGCAATGTGATTGCACTGGGTGACGTGGGGGTGGCCAATACGGTGAGCGCGGCCTTGCTGCTGTCGCGTTTGTGTGGCGTGCCGCTGGTGGATGCATTCAGCCGCGACGATACCGAGACCGGCAACCTGGACGACACCAAGCATGTGCAGCGTGTGGAGAAGCTCTCTGCGGCGGCCGCGCGGCACCGCAACGCCATTGGCCCTTTTGAGGCTTTGGCGGCGCTCGGCGGATTCGAGATTGCCATGATGACCGGCGCCATGCTGCAGGCCGCGAGCGAACGCCGTGTGGTGCTGGTGGACGGCTACGTGGCCGGGGCCGCGGCCCTGGTGGCGCGTGGCCTCTGTCCGGATGTGGTGGACTACCTGGTGTTCACCCACCGCGCAGCCGATGCCGGACACCGCCTGCTGCTCATCCACATGCAGACACAACCGCTGCTCGACATGGGTTTGCGCATCGGTCAGGGCACGGGTGCCTTGATGGCCTGGCCGATGCTGTTGGCCGCGCAGAGTCTGCTGGAACGCTAGGTCTCCACGCGACGCTCAGGCGTTGAAATCAGGAGGGGGCGAGATTGGCCTCGGGCAAGGTCAGCTCGAGGGTGACCGGCCCGTTGATCGACGCACCCAACCGAGCACCCCGGCGCGACACGGCTTGCAGGACCAGCCCGCCTTCCAGCGAGGCGCCCACCCGGTAGGGCCTGGGCGGTTGGCCATTCACGGCAATGAGGGCCGCGCCATCGGGTGCGTTGGCGGCCACCACCCCCAAGAGGCTGTATTCGGTGCCCGTGGCCACGGGCGTGGCAGGCGACTGAGTTGCCTCGGGCAATGCCCCCAGCACGCGCGCCACCGCGGCAGTGTCCACCTGGGTGGTCGACGACGCTGCAACGCTGAGCGGCGTGAGCGGTGAACGCCCCGCGGCGAGCAAGATCCAATAACCTGCGCTGAGGCCTGCGGCCAACCACAACAGACCCGCCACCCACGCCGGCGCACGGCGGCTGGTGCTTTGCAGCGCCGCCGGGCTCTCCATCAGAAATCCGGAATGACCGAACGTGGGGTGCTTGTTCATAGGACCGGATTATGATCTTTTGGCCCTTGCCGACCAGGCGAGGCACCCAGCCTGCAGATTCCCTTTTGCGGCCATGCCCAGATGCCAGTTACCGGGAGTTCGATTTGACAAGCCACAGCCAACACACGTCCCTGGGCAGCTCGCGCCTTCAACCTGTCTCGCGTGCGCTCCAGCGTGGCTTCACCCTGATCGAACTCATGGTGGTGCTGGTCATCATTGGGGTGCTGGCCGCGCTGATCGTGCCCAACGTGCTCGACCGCGCCGACGATGCGCGGGTCACCGCCGCCAAGACCGATGTGAACAACCTGATGCAGGCGCTCAAGCTCTACCGGCTGGACAACCAGCGCTACCCCACGGGCGAACAAGGTCTCAACGCGCTGGTGGTCAAGCCAACCGCCGGCCCGGTGCCGCCCAACTGGCGCCCGTACCTCGACAAGCTGCCTGCCGACCCCTGGAGCCGCCCGTACCAGTACCTCAACCCGGGCCTCAAAGGCGAGGTGGACGTGCTCTCGCTGGGTGCCGACGGTCAACCAGGCGGCGAGAACCGTGATGCCGATGTAGGCAGTTGGCAATGAAGACCCCATGCAGCGCAGCCACGGCTTCACCCTGATCGAACTCATGGTGGTAATGGCGCTGGTGGCGCTGGCCACCGCGGGCGTGACGCTTTCCCTGCGCGACGACGGCTCGACGCGGTTGGAACGTGAGGCGCTGCGCCTGTCGGCGCTCATCGAGTCGGCCCGCGCGCAATCGCGCACCAGCGGACTGCCGGTGGTGTGGCGCAGTTTGCCGCAGGGCTTCGAGTTCGTCGGACTGCCTCCCCCGCGCAACGGCGCAAACGCCAACTCCGACAGCCTCGACAAGCCGCGCAGTTGGCTCAGCACGGACACCCGGTCGCAGGTGATCCAGCCCCCGGGGGCGTTGACCCTGGTGCTCGGACCCGAGCCGCTCATTGCCGCGCAGCGCGTGGTGCTGCAACAGGGGGATCGGCGCTTGACCCTGGCCACCGATGGCCTCTCGCCCTTTGCCGTCGTGCCCGAAACGCCATGAGGGCGCAGCGGGGATTCACACTGATCGAGGTGCTGGTGGCGCTCGCCGTGATCGCCATCACCCTGGCCGCCGGACTGCAGGCCACCGGCGCACTCACGCGGGCAGCGACCCGGCAGAGCGACCAATGGCTGGCCCAGATCTGCGCTGAAAACGAACTCACCCGGCTGCGCCTGCTGCGCCAGTTGCCGGGCACGGGCGACAGCGAGGTACCTTGCTCGCAAGCCGGTCGGGCGATGCTGGTTCGCGTGGCGGTGCTGCCCACACCCAACCCCAACTTCCGGCGCATCGATGCGGTCGTGCAAGGCGATGTGGACGGCAACACCGTGAGATTGCTGTCCCTCTCGACCATTCTGGGGCGCTACTGACATGGACTGCCCCCACGCTCCACCGCCTCGTCGTCCCCACGGTTTCACCCTCATCGAACTGCTGGTCGCGATCGCGGTCATGGCCATGCTCGCGCTGCTGAGTTGGCGCTCCATCGACGGCATGACCCGCACGCAAACGATCACACAGGAGCGCTCCGACGGTCTGCTGCGACTGCAATCGACGGTGGGCCAATGGGTTGCCGATCTCGATGCGGTGTTCGACACGGGGGAGATCACGCCGGTGGATTTCAACGGACAGACACTGCGCATCACCCGGCGCGACAGCGCCGAAACAGGCCTGGACAGCCGGGGTGTGCGGGTGGTGGCCTGGGCGCTGCAGCCCACGGCGGCGGGCAGGCAATGGTCGCGCTGGCAATCGGGGCCGCTGCTGCAGCGCGATGAGCTGGCACGGGCCTGGCAGCGGGCAGCCGACTGGGGACGTGGCGCCGGGTCGTCGAGGCCCACCGC
Organism: Hydrogenophaga sp.; assembly: GCF_018780385.1. Lineage (GTDB taxonomy): Bacteria > Pseudomonadota > Gammaproteobacteria > Burkholderiales > Burkholderiaceae_C > Hydrogenophaga. The sequence goes on from NZ_JADMJO010000055.1 coordinate 58,029, forward strand.
CTCAGTCAATGCTGTTGACACGGGGGCCGACAGTTCGCTGGCCTTGATCGCCATTGATCAATGGCAGGTCTTCTACCACCGGGGCGAGACCTGGGGCAATCCGCTCTCGTCCGTGGGCACCGAGGCTGCAGGCGTCGGCAGCATGCCCAACGGCGTGCGGCTGCAGCTCACGATCGCCAGTGGCCAGGCTCTAAGCGGTGGTCTGATCCGGGATTGGGTTCGCCCCACGCTGGAGGCGGGCCGATGAGGTCAAGGAACCAACGCGGCGCGGCGCTGCTGCTGGCGATGCTCACCGTCACGCTGGTGGCCACGCTGGCCTCGGCGGCGCTCTGGCAGCAGTGGCGTTCCACCGAGATCGAGCAGGCCGAGCGCCAGCGCGTGCAGGCCGGCTGGATCCTGACCGGCGCACTCGACTGGGCCCGACTGATCCTGCGCGAAGACGCGCGCGGCAACCAGAGCAGCGGCAACGCCGACCACCTGGGCGAGCCCTGGGCGCTGCCGCTGGAGGAAGCGCGCCTCTCCAGTTTTCTGGCCGCCGACAAGGCCAACAACGCCGACGACGACACCCTGCAGGCCTTTCTCTCCGGTGAAATCCTTGACATGCAGTCGCGTCTGAACTTCAACAACCTCGTGCGCACCACGGGAGGTGGCGCGACGGCCAAAGTGGAGACCTCCGAAGCCGATCTGCTCGCGTTCACGCGGCTCTTCGAGCAACTCGGCCTTCCGCTGAGCGAGCTCATCAACGCCTCCGAGGAGCTGCGCAACACCACACAGCTCGCGCTCACCGACCCCCTTCCCTCGCGGACCGCGCTGGTGCCGCACAAGCTGTCGCAGCTGGGCTGGCTGGGCATCAGCCGCGCCAGCCTGGCCGCGCTGGAGCCGCATGTCACCGTGTTGCCCGAACGGACCGCCCTCAACTTGAACACCGCCAGCCCCGAGGCCATCCTTGCCAGCGTTCCCGGGCTGGACCTGGCCCAGGCCCGCCAGGTGGTGGCCGCGCGTGAGCGCAATCCGTTCAAGGCATTGGGCGACGTGCTCACGGCCGTGCCGGGCACCGCAGGCAACCTCACCGATCAGACCCACGGCACCCGCAGCCGCTACTTCGAGGTGCGGGGGCGCCTGCGGCTGGAGAACGCGGTGATCGAGGAGCGGTCGCTGGTCGTGCGCAACAACCTGGATGTGCGTGTGCGCTGGCGCGAACGTTTTGCCCGCCCGTGATGCCTGTAGCCAACAACCTCACACCGCCTTCCGCTATATGAGCACTTGTCGCGCAGGCTCTCTAGAATGGTCCGCTCTGTGGCCCTGCGCCACGCCAGCCGAGTCACTGTGCTGATCGTCACCCCGTCGGACTTTTCTGTTGCCACACCCGCGCCCGCGTCGGCCCTGTTCGACTGGGCCGAGTCGGCCAATGGCCAGCAGATCAACAACAGCGGCCAATGCGGCGCATCGCTGCTCCCCCGCGATGACGATGTGGTTCTGGTCTTGCCCCCTCGCGCACTGTCGTGGCACCGGGTCGCTCTGCCCAAGGTCGCCTCCAACCGCTTGCGAGCCGCGCTCGAGGGACTGCTGGAAGACCGCCTGCTCACCGAGGTGACCGAACTGCATTTCGCGCTGGAGGCGGGCGGCAAGTCGGGCCAGACGGTGTGGGTGGCCGCCTGCAACAAGATCTGGCTGCGCAGCTGGCTTCAGATCCTGGAAGGCGCGGGCAGACCCGTCACGCGCATCGTGCCGGCGATGTGGCCGCTGACCCAAGCCGAAGCACCGCTGGCCCAGCCTGGCGCTTCACGCAGCTTCGAACTCGACGTGCCCGCCCCCATTCACTGGGCGCACAACGAAGGCGACCAAGCCTGGCTGGGCAGTGCCAGTCTGCTGGGCGTGAGCTGCACTCCGCTGCTCGAGGCCAGCAGCAGCCTGGGTGGCAGCACCAGTGCGGCCGCCGTCAAAGCCTTGATGCCCTCCTCACCAGACCTCCCCGGTGAGGCCGGGGAGCACGACATCTGGCTCGCAGACCCCGGCGCGGCGGCCGTTGCCGAGCGGGTGCTGAACCAACGCTTCGAGCTCGTGGCGCTGCCGCAGTGGCTGCTGCGCTGCGCCCAGTCCGACTGGAATCTGGCGCAGTTCGACCTGAGCCTGTCCGCCGGCGCGCGGCGCGGTCAGCGCTGGCGACGCAGCCTCCGGCAATGGCTCAGCGCACCCGAATGGCGGCCAGCTCGCTGGGGTGCGGCCGCGCTTGTGGCTGTGCATCTGGTGGGGCTCAACACCGCCGCCTGGCACGAGCGCAGCATGCTCGCAGCCAAACAACAAGCGGTGCGCCAGGCGCTGCAGCAGGCCTTTCCACAGGTCACGCTGGTGCTCGACGCACCGGTGCAGATGCAGCGCGAGCTGGCGCGCTTGCAGCAGGCCAGCGGGGCCTTGTCGTCGGGCGACCTGGAAACGCTGCTGGGCGCGATCGACCAGGCCTCCGGCGGCCAGGGCTTGCTGCCGGCCACGATCGCCTACACACCGGGCGACGGGCGCTTCTCGGGTTGGCGCGCCACCGAAGAACAGTTGCGCGCCCTGCAGCAGGCGCTGCAGGGCGGTGGCTGGCGCGTGCGCCTGGACGGCAACGAGCTGTCCATCAACCCACCGGCACCCTGAATCCCCATGGTCACACGTTCACGAACCACTTTCGCCGCGCCGCCTCTGGCCAGCTTCGCTGCGCCGCTGTCGGCCGCGCTGGATCGCCTGTCGCCCCGCGAGCGCAAGGCCGTGCTGATCGCCGGATGGGTCGTGGGTCTGGGTCTGGTGTGGTGGCTGGTGGTGGCACCGGCTCTCGCCACACTGCGCGAAGCCCCCGAGCGACACGCCCGGCTGGACGCCCAGCTGAGCCAGATGCAGCGCATGGCAGCCACTGCCAACGCGCTGCGCTCGGGAAGCGATGCCCAGCCACCGGGACGCGACGCGGTGCTGCGCGCGCTCGAAGCGGCCACCGCTTCGCTGGGGACCACGGCCCAACTCACGGTGCTGGGCGACCGCGCCACCGCCACCCTGCGTGGCACAGCGCCGGCAGCGCTGGCGCAGTGGCTGGCTCAGGTGCGCATCAACGCCCGGCTGCTCCCGCTGGAGACGCAGCTCACACGAGACGTCGCCACCGGCGGCTGGAACGGCACCGTGGTGCTCACCGGGCCCGGTTTGGCCGGCGGCCCATGAACCCGCGCTGGCCCACCCGCCTGGCCTGGCTGGGCGCCCTGCTCGGGCTCGTCACGGCCCAGCTGCTGTTCGCGCCCGCGCGCTGGCTGGCGCACGCCATCACCTCGGCCACGGGTGGGCAGCTCCAGCTGGTCAATGCGCGGGGCACGGTGTGGCGCGGTCAGGCCGATGTGCTGCTCACCGGCGGCCAGGGCAGCCAGACGCAGGCATCACTGCCGCAAGGCGTGCAGTGGCGCTTGTCTCCCGCGCTGTGGGCCGGGGTGCCTGCGCTGGCGCTGCAGCTGAGCGCGCCGTGCTGCACACCACAGCCCATGGCTCTCACCTTCCGGCCTCGCTTCGGCGGCGCGGAAATTCACCTGGCCGCCTTCAGCAGCCGCTGGCCCGCCGACCTGCTGACCGGTCTGGGCACGCCGTGGAACACCCTGCGCATGGAAGGCCTGCTGAGCCTGCAGACCGAGGGGCTGACGCTGCGCTGGCACGGCAGTGGGAGTCGCCTGCAAGGCGCCCTGGTACTGGAGGCGCAAGACATCGCGTCGCGCCTGTCCACGCTGCGCCCGCTGGGCAGCTACCGCATGGACCTGCGCACAGACGCCGATGGCAGCAACACCGCCCTGTCGCTGCACACCCTCAGCGGGCGCCTGCAACTGCAGGGCCAGGGCCATTGGGTGGGTGGACGCCTGCGCTTTCAAGGGGTGGCTGAGGCCGCGCCCGACAGCGAGGCCGCCCTGGCCAACCTGCTCAACATCATCGGGCGGCGGCAGGGCCTGCGCTCGCTGCTCAACATTGGCTGACATCTCCGATGTTTCAGCACCCCACTTACCCTTACGATCGCGCCATGAAACCGAGCTCCACCGCTGCCACCCCCGGCAAGACCGTGACGACCATGGCCCTGGCCACGCTGCTGGTGCTCGGGCTCTCCACCGTGTCGACCGTGCGGGCACAAAACCGCAACGGCGAGCCCGTCACGCTGAACTTTGTGGCGGCCGAAATCGAATCGGTGGCACGCACCATGGCCACCATCACGGGCCGCAACGTGGTGGTCGATCCACGCGTCAAAGGCACCATCACCCTGGCCACGGAACGCCCGGTGTCACCCACCGCCGCGCTCAACCAGTTCGCCGCTGTGCTGCGCTTGCAGGGCTTCTCGATCGTGGACACCGGAGGTCTCTACAAGATCGTGCCCGAGGCCGACGCCAAGCTGCAGGGCAATGTGGTGAACGCAGGCTCGGTGAACGCGTTGCCCACCTCCAACCAGGTCGTCACGCAGATCTTCCGCCTCAACCACGAGTCGGCCAACAACCTCGTGCCGGTGCTGCGGCCCTTGATCGGGCCCAACAACACCATCAACGTCAATCCCGGCAACAACTCGCTGGTGATCACCGACTACGCCGACAACCTGCAACGCATTGGCCGCATCATCACGGCACTGGACGTGTCGGGCGCGACCGATGTGGAGGTGATTCCGCTGCAGCATGCCGTGGCGGCCGATCTGGTGGCCCTCGTGACGCGGCTGATCGACCCGGCCGTGGCCGCTGGCGGCGCCGGGCAGCCCGAGGCCACGTACAAAACCACGCTGATCGCCGAGCCGCGCAGCAACAGCCTGGTGCTGCGCGCGGCCAACCCTGCCCGGCTGGCGCTGGTGCGCTCTCTGGTGGCCCGACTCGACCAGCCTTCATCGGCCAATGTCAGCGGCAACATCCACGTGGTCTACCTCAAGAACGCGGACGCGGTGGCGCTGGCCTCCACCTTGCGGGCGGCCCTGGCGGGCGAGTCGTCGGCAACGGGCAGCAACGGTGGCAATGGTGGCAACGGCAGCAGCACCCGCGCGTTCACCACCGTGGCCAGCTCAGGTTCCGCCAACCCGGCCACCAGCCCGGCCAGCACACCGGTGGCTGCCAGCGCGCAACCGTCCACCGGCGGCCAGATCCAGGCCGACCCGGCGACCAATTCGCTCATCATCACCGCGCCCGAGCCGCAATACCGCCAACTGCGCGCGGTGATCGACCAGCTCGATTCGCGCCGCGCACAGGTGTACGTGGAGAGCCTGATCGCCGAGGTCAATGCCGACAAGGCGGCGGAGTTCGGCATCCAGTGGCAAGGCGCGCTGGGCAAATCGGGCGACTCGCTCATCGGCCTGCTGGGCACCAACTTCGGTACCGGCGGGCAGAACATCATCGACCTGGCCAGTGGCAACGCCACGCCCACGCCGGGCCTGAACGTGGGTGTGGCCCGGCGCACCAATGGTGTCTACGTGCTGGGCTTCCTCGCGCGATTCCTGCAGCAGAACGGCGAGGGCAACATCCTCTCGACCCCCAACCTGCTCACGCTGGACAACGAAGAAGCCAAGATCGTGATCGGTCAGAACGTACCCTTCGTCACCGGCCAGTTCACCAACACCGGCAGCAACAACGGCTCGGTCAACCCGTTCCAGACCATCGAGCGCAAAGACGTGGGCCTGACCCTGCGCGTGAAGCCGCAGATCAGCGAGAACGGCACCATCAAGCTGACCATCTTCCAGGAGGTCAGCAGCGTGCAGGCCTCGTCGATCAACTCGGCCTCGGGCCTCATCACCAACAAGCGCTCCATCGAGTCCACCGTGCTGGTGGACGACGGCGCCATCGTGGTGCTCGGTGGTTTGCTGCAAGACGAATTTTCTGCCAACCAGGACAAGGTGCCCGGTCTGGGCGATGTGCCTGTGTTCGGCAACCTCTTCAGAAGCGAAACCCGCTCGCGCCGCAAGACCAACCTGATGGTGTTCCTGCGGCCCGTGGTGGTGCGCGACGCGCGCGAGACCAGCACCCTGGCGCTGGACCGCTACGAACTCATGCGCTCGGTGCAGCAGGACTCGCAGCCCAAGCCCAGCGGCGTGCTGGGCATCAACGAAGCGCCGGTCATGCCCGCACCGCTCTCACCCGCCAGCATGACACTCACACCGCAGGCGCCCTCGCTGGCCAACCCCCAGTCGTCACCCCCGCTGAACCCACCCGCGGCGCCGGCGGCACCCATTCCCACACCGCCGCGGTGAGGCCCGGGCCGTGAAGTACCCGTTGCCCTACGCCTTCGCGCGCGAACACCTCTGGCTGATCGAGGACGACGGCGCCTCGCAAACCTTGCTGGGCAGCAGCACAGCCGCCGTGGATGCCGCCGCGCAGACCCGTCGCCTGTCGGCACTGTCTGAAATCCTGCGCTGCCACACGGTGCAGGACCTGCAATGGGAAGATGGCGACAGCCTCAAGCAGCGCATCAGTGTGGCCTATTCGCAGGGTGAGTCGAGTGCGGCGGCCGTGGTGAGTGAGGTGCAAAGTGACGCCGACCTGAGCCGCATGATGCAGGAGCTGCCAGCCATTGAAGACCTGCTGGAAACCGCCGACGACGCGCCCATCATCCGCATGCTCAACGCCCTGCTCACGCAGGCTGCGCGCGATGGCGCGAGCGACATTCACATCGAGCCCTTCGAGCGCACGTCCAGCGTGCGCTTTCGGGTGGACGGCACGCTGCGCGAGGTGGTGCAGCCCAACCGCGCGTTGCACGCCGCATTGATCTCGCGCCTGAAGATCATGGCCGAGCTCGACATCTCCGAGAAACGGCTGCCGCAGGACGGCCGCATCTCGCTGCGCATCGGCACCCGCGCGGTGGACGTGCGCGTGTCCACCCTGCCCAGCGCGCACGGCGAGCGTGCCGTACTCCGATTGCTCGACAAGAGCGAGAGCAAGCTCAGTCTCGAATCGGTGGGCATGCAGGGCGATGTGCTCGCGCGTTTTCGCAAACTCATCGGCCAGCCGCACGGCATCATTCTGGTGACCGGGCCCACCGGCTCGGGAAAAACAACCACGCTCTACGCGGGCCTGCAACGGCTGGACGCCGGCACGCAGAACATCATGACGGTGGAAGACCCGATCGAATACGAACTGCCGGGCGTGGGCCAGACGCAAGTGAACGCGCGCATCGACCTGACTTTTGCCAAGGCGCTGCGCGCCATCCTGCGGCAAGACCCCGACGTGATCATGATCGGCGAGATTCGCGATTTCGAGACCGCCCAGATCGCCATCCAGGCCTCGCTCACCGGTCACCTGGTGCTGGCCACGCTGCACACCAACGACGCGCCCAGCGCCGTGACCCGCCTGACCGACATGGGCGTGGAGCCCTTCCTGCTCAGCTCGTCGCTGCTGGGCGTGCTGGCGCAGCGGCTGGTGCGCAAGCTGTGCGTGCACTGCCGGCGCCAGGACGACAAAGGTCTGTGGCACCCGGTGGGCTGCGCGCACTGCAACCACAGCGGCTACAAGGGCCGCACCGGCATCTACGAGTTGATGGTGGCCAACGAACAGGTCCGCGCGCTGATCCACAACCGGGCGGCCGAGAGCCAGATCCTTGCCGCGGCCGAGGCCGGTGGGTTGCAGTCGATGCGCGCCGATGGGCAGCGGTTGATCGATGCGGGGATCACGTCGCTCGAAGAGGTGATGAGTGTGACGCGCGACTGATCCCTATCCGACATGCCCGCCTACACCTTCGAAGCCCTCGACGCCCAGGGCGCCACCCAAAAGGGCCTGATCGACGCCGACACCGCCCGCGCGGCGCGCAGCATGTTGCGCGCACGCGCGCTGGTGCCGTTGCAGGTGGAGCCCGCCACCGGTGGCGGCACGCAGGTCAAAGGCAGCGGGCTCAACGTCACGCTGTGGGGCGGACGCGTGTTCAACGCCACCTCGCTCGCGGTGTGGACCCGGCAGATGGCCGGGCTGGTGGCCGCGGGTCTGCCGCTGGAGCGGGCGCTCTCAGCCTTGACCGAAGAGGCCGAGGACGACAAACAGCGCAACCTCATGGCCTCGCTGCGCTCCGAGGTCAATGCCGGCTCGCCCTTTGCGCAGGCGCTGTCGCAGCACCCGCGCGAGTTCACGTCCATCTACACCTCGGTGATCGCCGCGGGCGAACAAAGCGGGCAACTGGGCACCGTGCTGGAGCGCCTGGCCGGCGACCTGGAAGAACGTGAAGCGCTCAAGAACAAGCTGATCGCGGCGTCGCTCTATCCCGCCATCGTCACGCTCGTGGCGATCGTGATCGTGGTGTTCCTCGTGTCGTACGTGGTGCCTCAGGTGGCCAGTGTGTTTGCCGGCAGCAAGCGCGCCTTGCCCCTGCTCACGGTGATGATGCTGGGCCTGAGCAGCTTCGTGCGCAGCTATGGCTGGCTGATGCTGGCCGCGCTGGTGGCGGGCAGCGGCGCGCTGGTGATGGCGCGGCGCAACGCGCCACTGCGCCTGCGCATGGACGCCTCGTGGCTGCGCCTGCCGCTGGTGGGGCGCCTGGCGCGTGGCTTCAACGCGGCGCGCTTTGCGGCCACGCTGGCCATGCTCGCGGGCGCCGGTGTACCCATCCTCCGGGCGCTGCAGACCGCTGCCGAAACCCTCAACAACCAGGCCATGCGCGCCGACGCGCTGGACGCGCTGGTGCTGGTGCGCGAAGGCGCGCCGCTCGCCTCCGCGCTGGCCAGCAAGAAACGTTTTCCACCGCTGGTGTCGATGTTCGCCCGCCTGGGTGAGCAGACCGGCCAGCTGCCCGCCATGCTGGACCGCGCGGCCGAACAGCTGAGCGCCGAGGTGCAGCGCCGCGCCATGCACCTGGCCACCATACTGGAGCCTTTGCTCATCGTGGGCATGGGCGTGGTGGTTATGTTGATCGTCCTGGCCGTGCTCATGCCCATCATCCAATTGAATCAACTGGTGACTTGACCCACCCCCGCGCCGCCCCTGCGGGTCGTCACCCCCTCAAGGGGGCAACGCCTGCGGCCTGGCAAAGCCAGTTCCGCGGCGTTTGCTGTACAAGGCACGCTGGCTCGCGATGTTTCACATGACTCAGGTAACTTTCCCATGGGTGTAACTCTCGACGGCAAACTCGTCGTTGCCATCTCTTCCCGTGCCCTGTTCGATTTTGAAGAAGAGAACCGGCTGTTTGAAACCGGCGACGACCGCGCCTACATGAAGCTGCAGTTGGACCGACTCGACACGCCCGCGCAGCCCGGCGTGGCGTTTTCTCTGGTGCACAAACTGCTCGCCTTCAACGACGCCCATGCGCAGCGGGTGGAGGTGGTGATCCTCTCGCGCAACGACCCGGTCTCGGGCATGCGCGTGTTCCGCTCGGCGCAGCACTACGGCCTGCCCATCCAGCGTGGCAGCTTCACGCGCGGTCAGCCGCCCTGGCGCTACCTGCGCCCGCTGCGCGCCAACCTGTTCCTCTCGACCCACCTGGCCGACGTGCGCGCCGCGCTCGACGCCGGCGTGCCCGCCGCGCAGGTGTACCCGCACTCGGTGCACGCCAGCGACGCGCACCCGCACGAGGTGCGCATCGCCTTCGACGGCGACGCCGTGCTGTTCTCCGACGAGGCCGAGCGGGTTTACCAGGCCGAAGGCCTCTCGGCCTTTCAGGCGCACGAGGCGACCCATGCTGGCTCGCCACTGGCCGGCGGCCCGTTCAAGCCCCTGCTCGAAGCCCTGCACCGCCTGCAGAGCGAAGGCACGCCACTCATGCGCGTGCGCACCGCACTGGTCACCGCGCGCAGCGCACCCGCGCATGAGCGCGCCATCCGCACGCTGATGAACTGGAACATCGAGGTCGACGAGGCCATGTTCCTCGGTGGCCTGCCCAAGGGCGAGTTCCTGCGCGAGTTCGAGCCCGACTTTTTCTTCGACGACCAGACCGGTCACATCGAATCGGCATCCCGCCATGTGCCCTCGGGCCACGTGGCCAGCGGCATTTCGAATCCCTGAGACAGGTGAAACCATGACGTTCAGCGAAAAATTCCAGAGCTTCCGGGTGTTCGCCCGCAAGGTAGGCCGCCTCACCATGCCCTACTTCCAATCTGAAGAAAAATGGAAGGCGCGGGCTCTGCTCGCGGCCATCGTGGCGCTCAACCTCGCCTCGGTCTACATGCTGGTGTTGCTCAACGAGTGGAACCGCGTGTTCTACGACGCGCTGCAAAACAAGGACGCCGTGGTGTTCTGGCGCGAGCTGGGCCGCTTCACGTATCTCGCCTTCGGCTTCATCATCATCGCCGTCTACCGCTTCTACCTCACGCAGTTGCTCGAGATGCGCTGGCGCGCCTGGATGACCGGCCACTACCTCGACCGCTGGCTCTCCAACAAGGCCTTCTACCACCTCGAACTTGCGCGTTTTGCCCAAGGCGAAGACGCCCCGCCCGACAACCCGGACCAGCGCATTGCCGAGGACATGAACCTGTTCACCAGCTTCACGGTGAGCCTGACCATGGGCCTGCTGAACGCAGTGGTCACGCTGGTGAGCTTTGTCGGCATCCTGTGGGCGCTCTCGGGCAGCTTTGCCTTCAACTTCAATGGCAGCGAATACACCATCCCCGGCTTCATGGTGTGGATGGCGGTGCTCTACTGCGCACTCGGCAGCGTGATCACGCACTACCTGGGCCGCTCGCAGATCGCGCTCAACTTCAAACAACAGCGCTATGAAGCCGACTTCCGCCACCACCTGGTGCGCGTGCGCGAGTACAGCGAATCGATCGCGCTGGACAAAGGCGAACCGGTGGAACGGCAGCAACTGGGCGGGCGCTTCGGCGCCGTCATCGGCAACTACCTGAAGCTCATCAACGCGCAGAAACGGCTGACCTGGTTCACCGTGGGTTTCGGCCAGGCCGCTGTGGTGTTCCCCTTCATCGTGGCCGCGCCGCGTTTCTTCAGCGGCGCCATCCAGCTTGGTGAATTGATCCAGATCTCGTCGGCCTTCGGCCGTGTGCAGGACTCGCTCTCGTGGTTCGTCGAGAACTACAGCAGCCTGGCCGCCTGGCGCGCCACCACCGACCGCATCACCAGCTTTGAAGAAAGCTTCCAGGCGCTCGATGCCTCCGAACACATCGCCGCCCCGCTGCCCAACACCGAAGACGCGCTGGCTCTGGACGACATGCGGCTTTCGCTGCCTGGTGGCGTGGCGCTGCTGGCGGTGCATGGCCTGAAGGTCTCGCCGGGCGACACGGTGCTGGTCAAGGGCCCCTCGGGCAGCGGCAAATCGACCCTGTTCCGCGGCCTCGCAGGCATCTGGCCCTGGGCGCAGCGCCGCCTGCGCACACCGGCCGGTTTTGCGGACAAGGTGATGTTTTTGCCGCAGCGGCCTTACTTCCCGCTGGGCTCGCTGCGCGACGCCCTGGCCTACCCCGAACCCGCCGACCGCTACAGCGACGCCGACCTGCAACAAGCCCTGCGGGACGCCCTGTTGCCCGACCTGAGCACGCGCCTGGACGAGCACGACGCCTGGGGCCAGAAACTCTCGGGCGGCGAACAGCAGCGACTGGCCATTGCCCGCGCGCTGCTCAAAAAGCCACGCTGGCTGTTCGTGGACGAAGCCACGAGTGCGCTGGACGAAGCCGCTGAAGCCACGCTGTACGAACGGCTGCAGGCCTTGGTGAAAGAGAGCAACGGCGCGCTGGTGTCCATCGCGCACCGGCCGGGCGTGGCAGCGTTTCACCAGACGCAGTGGACATTCACGCCCGATGCGACCGGGGATGCGCGCTACAAGCTGCTGGCTTCGCCCACGTAGCCCACCCACCCCCGCGCCCGCAATTCACACGCCGGGCACGTCCCACACCCATACCCCCAGGCATGCCGGTGCTCGCGGTCGCCCAGGTAGCAGGTGTGGGTGTGTTCCACGATCAGGTCCACCAGTGTTTGGCCGCCCAGGGTTTCGGCCATGCGCCAGGTGGCGGCTTTGTCGATCCACATGAGTGGGGTGTCGATCAGGAAGCGGTGGTCCATGCCGAGTGACAGCGCCACCTGCAGCGCTTTCATGGTGTCGTCGCGGCAGTCGGGGTAGCCTGAAAAGTCGGTCTCGCAGACGCCGGTGACGATGACCTGGATGCCGCGGCGGTAGGCGAGTGCTGCGGCGAGCGTGAGGAAGAGCAGGTTGCGGCCGGGCACGAAGGTGTTGGGCAGGCCGTTTTCTTCCATGCGAAAAGCCATGTCGCGCGTGAGCGAGGTTTCGCTCACCTTGCCGAGCACAGCCAGATCGAGCACGTGGTCTTCACCCAGCCGATCGGCCCAGGCGGGAAAGCGCTCGCGCAGTTCGCGCAGCACCACGGGGCGGGCCTGCAGTTCCACGCTGTGGCGCTGGCCGTAGTCGAAGCCCAGGGTTTCCACGCGCGGGAAGCGCTCCAGTGCGTGGGCCAGGCAGGTGGTGGAGTCTTGCCCGCCGGAGAACAGCACGAGTGCGCTGGTGTGGTGCGGAGTGTTGTGTGAGATGGCGGCGGTCATGGGCGGCATGGTAGCGCGCGGGCCCTCACCCCAGCCCTCTCCCAGGGGGAGAGGGAGCTAGCCCCATCCGCTCCGGAGAGAAATGCCTTGGCTCAGAAACACCGTGGAACCGGCTTTGCCGGGCCGCAGGTGTTGCCCCCTGGGGGGTATGCGGCTACACGCAGTGAGCAAGCAACGGGGGGAGTCCCATTTAAACCATTCTTTCGGAGCGCACACCCGCGTGGTCGCGGCTGGTGGCCAGCATGCGGATGAGCGCGCGGTTGGCTTGCTCCAGGCTCACCTCGTTGCGATCGCACACCGCGCTCAGGCGGTGCAACTGGCCCGGCTCGCCCTGGGCGCGCGCCACATCGAGCAGCGGGTGGTAGGGGCCGTCGTGGCGCAGCACGGCGTCGTACAGACGGCCCGACAGCGGCAGCTTGTGCAGCAGCTCACCCAGCGGCGCGTGCAGCAGTTTGTCGAGGTGGGCGAACAGCGCGGTGGTGTAGACCTCCAGCCGCAGGTTGTCTTCAGATCCGGTGGCCAGCAGATGCTGCGCCAGACGCGCGCGCATGACCATGGCTCCGCGCACGGGCTGCAGGTCGTTGTCGGTTTCGCTGCCGGGCGCTTGCTCGAACAGCCAGCGGCTGAGTTCACGAAAGCCCAGCATCATGAGTGCGTGGCGCAGCGACCCGATTTCGTGGCGACCGCCATACGCGGCCGAGTTCACCAGCAGCAGGATGCGGTAGACCAGCACCGGGTCCTGGCGCACCAGGCGTTCCAGGCGTTCGAGCGAGCAGTCGTCGTTGATGGCCTGCAAGATCTGGCGGATCACGCGCGGATCGCAAGAGATGGGTTTGTGGCGGTGGGCCAGCAACACGTCGGCGTCGGGCCAACCCAGCAGGCCCCACGCGTCGGCATCGTCGAGCAGGTAGCGGGCAAAGGTCCGGGTCTGCACGCCTTGGTAAAGCTGCGCGGGCGGCAGGCCCTGGCTGCGTTGGTGCAAGCCCGGTGTGGACTGGGTCTGCAGAATATCGGCGGCCTCTTGCGGGCTGAGCTGCAGCAGGTTGCGCACATCAAAGCCGGGTGACTTGCCTTGCCGAAGCGCCTCCAGGCTGGTGCGGCGGATCAAACGGTGCCCGCGCCGGTTGGCCACCGACAAGGCGGCCAGGGTCTCGGGCGCATCAAACGGGGCGGCGGGCACTTCCAGCCAGGTGTTGTGCACGGGTGCGCAGGCCAGGGCCTGTTGCAACAAGATGGGCGACGCGATCGAGATGATGAGCACGGGCGCGCTCTCGGGCCAGTCGTCGCCCAGCGCCTGCATGAGGTGGGCAGCATCCACCGCAGCCGAGTGGATGGGGTGCACGCTCAGGCGCACCGCGGCCAGCTGGCGATCGCGGTTCCACACCGGCTCGTAGCCGAGTGCGAGGCTGTCCAGAACGGTGTGACTCAGCATGATGGAACGCGTGTCAATTGATCACCTGGAACAGCGACAGGCGCTGCACCTGGGCGTACGACTTGAGGGCGGCTTCCAGGCCGAGTTGCTGGGTCTGGAAGTCCGAAATGCCCTGGACGAGGTCAAGATCTTCCAGGCGGGATTTTTCTGCCTTGAGGTCGACGCCGCGGTCCTCCAGCAGGGTGTCGAGCGAGTCGGCGCGGTTGAGCCATTCGCCGGCGCGGCCACGCGCGAGCAACACGCGGTCGTGCCCGGCGTCGAGCTCGGTCATGGTGCGCGCGAGTTCCTGCGAGCGGTAGGCACTGCTGTTGGCGCCGTCGTAGCGCAACGCGGTCACGGCGTTCTGCACCACGCTGAAGATGTCGGTGTTGCCGCTGGGCACCAGGTTGATCTGGTCGCCTGCGGCGGGCTGGCCGCTCATCAGGAGCGACTGGCCATCGAATTCGATCGTCATGCCCGAGCTGTAGGGCACACCGGTCTGGCCGGGCATGGGGTTGGCGGCTGGCGTGGTGAGGTTGGTCACGGTGTACTGCTTCACACCGGCGACATCGGCAAAGTCGATGCGGTAGTCGTCGCCAGTGAGCGCGCTCTGGTCGGTGACGGCACCCACGCTGGTGCTCACGCCACCGGTGTTGCCCACGCCCAGGCTGAGCGAGAAGCTGCCGTTGCCCTCGGGCACGCGCATCCAGATGGCGTTGCCATCGAGCGCCTGCGGCAGCGAGGTGTTGCCCGCCGCGGCCTGACCGCGCTGTCCGTTGAACTGAACGCCGTTGCCGGTGGGGCCGTACAGGTCCACAAACGGCGTTGCCGAACCGCCCAGACCGCCGAAGAGCGTGCGGCCGGAGTTGTCCTTGAGGTTGGCCACACTAATCATCTGTTCGCGCAGGCCTTCGAGCTGGCGCGCAATGTCCTCGCGCTCGCTCGGCCCGAAGGTGGAGTTGCCCGCGCTCACCAGCAGGTCGCGCACCTTCTGGATGATTTCGCCCGATTCGGCCAGACCGCTTTCGGCCTGCTGCAAGCTGGTGCGCGCCGTCTCCAGCGAGCGCAGATCGGCCTGCGTGCGCGAGAGGCGGTTCTGTGCGGTTTCGGCCAGCGTGGCCGCCACGGGGTCGTCGCTGGGCTTTTGCACCCGCTTGCCGGTGGCGATCTTTTCCTGCTGCGCCACCAGTTCGGCCTGGCGGCGGGCGAGCAGGCTCACGGTGTTGTCGTAGCTGTTGGCGGTGGAGACTCGCATGAGGTGTTCCTGTCAGGCCGGTGAGGGGGTTTCAGCGGCCCACGGTCGCCAGCAGGCTGTCGAAGGTGCTTTGCGCAATCTGCAGAAACTTCGCCGAGGCCTGGTAGGCCTGCTGGTACTGCAGCAGGCGCGCGGCTTCTTCGTCCAGGTTCACACCCGACACGTTGGTGCGGGCGGTTTCTGCCGTGGTGGCGATCTGGGCCGAGAACTCGGTGGCGAATTTCGCGCCCTGCACGCGGGTGCCGACGTCGGAGAACAGGCTCACATAACCGTCGGCCAGGGCCACGCCTTCAAAGGTCGGGCGGTCGCGCAGGGCGAGCACGGCGCTGGCGTTGCCCGCGTTCTGCGCGGTGGAACCGGCTGGCGCCGGGTCGATGTTGAACTGGTCGCCGGCGGACGGGCTGCCGCGCAAAGTGAGGCTCCAGCCGTTGAGCACGATGGGCTCACCGGGCTTGAAGTTGTACGTGGCGGGCGGGCCAGGGTTGTCGGGCGGCGGGTTGCCGGGCCCCAGACCGGTGGCCACATACGTGCCGTCGGCCTGGAAGGTCAGGCTCACCGGGTCGGTGAGGTTGGCCGAGTTGGAGACGGCGTACAGGGTTTCCACGCTGAGGCCACCCGCGTTGGTCAGGCCGGGCGTCACCATCACCGGGCTGGCGGCGGCCAGCCGGTCGGGCGAGCCGATGGCCACTTGCAGGTTGCGCGCGGCTGCCTCGAAGGGGCGCACCAGAATCCGGTCGCCAGCGGCGGCCGTGCCGGAGTCGATGTTGAACGTGAGACCGTCTTTGACAAACGGGGCGGAGGCGATGGGCACGGTGGTGCTGTCGCCATCGGACAAACGCACGAGGGTCACGTCGGTGCCCGTGAAGCGCAACTCATAGTCCGACGCCATCAGGGCGGTCGGGTCGCTCACGTTGGAACTCACCTGCGCAGTGCCGGTGTTGGCCGGGTTGGCCTTGCCGACGGCGGCAGCAGGGGGAATGAAGAAGTTCTGACCCGGGTTGCCCTGCAGGTCGACGCCCAGCGCGTGCTGGTTGTTCACCGTGGTGGCCGAGGCCAGCGCCATGCGGCCCAGCTGGTTCTGCACCGCTGTCAGGTCCTTGTTCAGGAAGTTCATCAACCCGGACAACTCGCCACCGCCCAGCGTGGCGTCGGGCAGCGGCGTCGCCACGCCGCCCTGCACGAAGGCCAGCGCGATGCGCGAGCTGTCGGTGGGGTCGGGTGTGACGGCGAGCTGGTTGGCGCTCTGGCCCAGCACCAGCGGTTGGCTTCCCGCGACGAACACGCTCACCGAGCCGTCCTTGTTGGCGACCGAGCTGGTCTGGATGTGCTTGCTGAGTTCGCCGAGCAGCTGGTCGCGCTGGTCGTACAAATCGTTGGGAGTGTGCGTGTCCCCTGCCGTCTCGATGATCTTCTGGTTCACCTTGGCCAGGTCCTGCGCCAGGCCGTTGATCACGTCGACCGAGCCCTTCACCTGCTGCTGTGTGCTCTTCGAGAGCGCATCGAGCTGGCTGGCGGTGTTGCGCAGGCGGCTGGCGAACTCCTCGCCCTTGGCGATCACCACCACGCGAGCGGTGAGGTTGCTGGGCGAAGACGACACGTCGGCCCAGGCGTTGAGGGTGTCGTTCAGCGCCGAGCCCAGGCCACCGGCGCCGAGTGGAAATGCGCTCTCCAGGGCTTGCAGGCGCGAGTAGCGCAGCGCGTCGGCTGCCGCCACGGAGCCGGCCATCTGCGCTTCGCGCGTGAGGTAGGCGTTGTGCGAGCGCTCGACGGTGGCGATCTCCATGCCCTTGCCGAAGAAGCCGTTGCCCATCTGCTGGTACCCCGACGTCTGCTGGATCACGTTCTGGCGCGAATAGCCGGGCGTGTTGACGTTGGCAATGTTGTTGCCGATGACCTGCAGGGCAGCGAGGTTGGCGGTGAGCGCGCGGGCGCCGATGTTCAGCGATGACATGGTTGTGTGGTCCTCAGCCCTGAGCGCGTTGCAGGCTCAGTGTGGTGTTGATGGCGCGGCTGAGCTTGGCGGCGTACTGCGGATCGGTGGCGTAGCCGGCCTTCTGCAAGCCCGAGGCAAAGCCCTGCACCGAGCCGATCTGGTCCATCACGTTGTCGTAGCGCGGGCTGTTGCCGATGAGCTTGGCGTAGTCGCGAAACGAGTCGGCATACGAGTCGTAGGCGCGGAACTTCGCCGTGACCTTGCGCGGCTCGCCGTTGATGTATTCGGTGGTGGTGATCTCGGCGACCTTGCCCTTCCAGGCGCCGGTGGCCTTGATGCCGAAGAGGTTGTGCGAGGGCGTGCCGTCGGCGTGGCGAATCTCGCTTTTGCCCCAGCCGGTCTCGTGGCCGGCCTGGCCGATCATGTAGCTGGCCGGAATGCCGGACTCGCGCGCAACAGTGGCCGCGGCCTCGCTGTGCTGGTCCACAAAACCGGCCTGGCGCGGGCCTGCGCTGGCGCGGCCCACGGTGCTCGTGTCGCTCCCTGCCGGCAAGGCATCGGACACACCGGCCTTCTCGGCGGCGTTGTTCTGCATCTGTTTGCCGAGCTGGCGCTCGATGGCTTCGGACAATCCGCCGGGCAGACCCGAGAGCTGCACCGCGAACTGCTGGTCGAGCAAGTCGGTGCCGAGGTCGGCGCCCTCGCCTTCCATGAGGCCCGACTTCTGCGTGGCCTCGCGCATGCTCTTGATGAGCTCGCGCATGAAGAGCGATTCAAACTGTTTCGCCGCTTCCTTGAGCGCGGCCTTCTCGTTGCCGCCCTTGCCCGCGCCATACCGCAGCGCGTTGAGCGCTGTGGGGTCGGCCGCAAGGCCGCCATTGGACAGGGCGTTGGTCGGGTTCATGGCTGGGCTGCACCGCGCGAGGGCTTCGACAGGCTCAGCCCGAACGGAGGGGAGCTCAGGCCGAACCGAAATGTGAGCACACGAATGAGACCCGCCCCGACACCCATCCCGTTCGGGCTGAGCCTGTCGAAGCCCCCGCCCGTGCGGTGGCGCGTCTGAACGAGTGTTCCGTACAACATCAGATCACCTCCAGTTCGGCGTTCATGGCGCCCGAAGCCTTGATGGCTTGAAGAATGGCCAGCAGGTCCTGCGGCGTGGCGCCCAGCGAATTGAGGGCGCGCACCACGTCGGCGAGTTGCGGCGCGGTGTCGAGCTTGATGAGCGAGCCCTTGTCCTGGCTGATCTGGATGTTGGCCTGCTCGCTCACCACGGTCCGGCCGCCGGTGGACAAGGCGTTGGGCTGGCTGATGACGGGCGTGGAGCTGATGCTCACCGACAGGTTGCCGTGCGAGACGGCGCAAGCCCCCAGGCTCACGGCCTGGTTCATCACGATGGAGCCGGTGCGCGAGTTGATGATCACGCGGGCCATGGGAATGGTGGCGTCCAGGCGGATCTCTTCCACCTTGGCCAGGAAGCCCACGCGGGCGCCGGGGTCGGCCGGGGCGCGCAGGCGCACCACGCGGCCGTCGACCGCGCTGGCCACACCGGCACCCATGACGCGGTTGATGGCGTCGGTCACGCGGCTGGCGGTCTGGAAGTCGCTGGAGTTCAAGCCGAGGTCGATGGTTTCGCCAAGAGCAAAGGGCGTGGCCACTGCGCGCTCCACCTGCGCGCCACCGGGCACGCGGCCCGCGCTCAGGTGGTTGATCTGCACCTTGCTGCCACCGGCCGAAGCGCCGGCGCCACCCACCAGCAGGTTGCCCTGGGCGAGTGCGTAGATTTCACCGTCGGCGCCCTTGAGCGGGGTCGTGATCAGCGTGCCGCCGCGCAGCGACTTGGAGTTGCCGATGGAGGACACGGTCACGTCGATCGCCTGGCCCGGCTGGGCAAAGGCAGGCAGTTGCGCGGTGACCAGCACGGCCGCCACGTTTTTCAGCTGCATGTTGGCACCGGGCGGCAGCGAGAGACCGAGCTGCTGCAGGTAGTTGTTCATGCTCTGCGCCGTGTAGGGCATCTGCGTGGTCTGGTCACCCGTGCCGTCCAGGCCCACCACCAGGCCATAGCCGGTGAGCTGGTTGCTGCGCACGCCCTGCACCGCCGCGATCTCCTTGATGCGGAT
>NZ_JADMJO010000012.1 GCF_018780385.1 Hydrogenophaga sp.
ATGCAGCGCACCGCGTACTGCTTCTCGGGGTAGGTGCTGAGCATGAGCACCGGCAACTTCGGGTGTTGGCGCTTGAGGGTCTGCAGCACGTCCAGGCCGTCGAGCCCGGGCATGGCGATGTCGAGCAGCACGAGGTCCAGGCCGTCCAGGCCGCCGAGCGCCCTCACCAGCGCCAGCACCTCGTCACCGGTCTGCGCCTCGGCCACCACCGCCACGTCGGGCGCGTCGGCCAGGATCTGCTTGAGGCCTTCGCGCACGATGCGGTGGTCGTCGCCGATCAGCACGCGGATGGATTCGGTCAGAACATCAAAAACGGTGGTCATGCAAGGGCTCCTGCTGGCAATTCGATCGACAGGCGCATGAGCGTGCCCTGTCCTGGTGCGCTGCTGATGCGGATGTCGCCGCCGAAGTGGCGGGCGCGTTCGCGCATGCCCATCACCCCGTAGGCGTCGGCCGCTTCAAACGCCTGGGCCAGCGCACCGACACCATCGTCCTGCACCGAGAGGCTCAGCACCCCCGCCTGCACGACGATGTGCACGTCCAGACGACGGGCGCGCGCGTGCCGCCCGACGTTGCTCAACATCTCCTGAAAGATGCGGAACACCGCCATGGCCAATGGCTCGGGCGGGTCCGGCCATTCGCCATCCGGGTCCACGTCCATGCACCAATTCAGGGACATCTCGGCCGACTGCACGAACTCCTGCGCCTGCCATTCGAGCGCAGCCCACAGGCCCTGGTGGTCCAGGATGCTGGGGCGCAGGTCGGTGATGATGCGGCCCACGTTGTCCACCGCGTTCTCGATCAGGCGGCTCATGTTCTGGCACTTGCAGCGCATGCGCTCGCGCATGTCGCCCGCCGCCTCCAGCGTGCGCTGCTCCTGTTCCGAGAGGCGCTTGTCCAGCCAGTTCACGTCCATCTTGAGCGCCACCAGCAGGCTGCCGAGCTCGTCGTGCACCTCGCGCGCAATGCGCGTGCGCTCTTCCTCGCGCACGGCTTCCGAGCGAGCAGCCAGTTCCCGCACCTGCTTGAGCGCCGTGGCCAGCGCAAGCGTGCGCTCACCCACGCGCTCTTCCAGCTCGTCTTTGGCGCGCTGCAGGGCATCGGCCGCGCGCTTGCGTTCGGTGATGTCGACGAAGGTGACCACCGCGCCGCGCACCGCGCCGCCGTCGATGATGGGGTGGCTGGAGTACTCGACCGGGAAGGCCGTGCCGTCGCGGCGCCAGAACACCTCGGTGTCGATGCGGCAGGGCAGGCCCTCCAGAAACGCCTTGAAGATCGGGCAGTCTTCCACCGGGTAGTGCACGCCGTCGGCGTGCGAATGGTGGGTGAGGTCGTGCATGTTGCGGCCCAGCAATTCGTCGGGCTCA
Source organism: Hydrogenophaga sp. (assembly GCF_018780385.1). GTDB lineage: Bacteria > Pseudomonadota > Gammaproteobacteria > Burkholderiales > Burkholderiaceae_C > Hydrogenophaga. Next base: position 1,368 of record NZ_JADMJO010000012.1, read on the forward strand.
AAGCCGATCATGCGGGCGCCGGCGTGGTTGATGAACACGCACAGGCCGTCCAGATCGATGCCGAACACGCCTTCACCGGTGGACGCCAGCAGCAACGCCAGCGGATCGCCCCAGGCACGGGTGGGCGGGGTGGGGGCGTCGATCTGCATTCGCTCGCCGCACGCAATGAATGTGCCAAAGCGGTGCGTGGTGCAGTGGGAGCCGGGTGACAATGCGCAGCACCACACCCCGCAGTCACCGGTATCTCCCATGGCCCTGTTCGACAAACTCTTCGGCGAGCGCTACACCGCCGCCCGCGCGCGCCAGCGCCGCCACAGCCGCGTGAGTATCTCCACCACCGCCCACCGCGCCGCCGAGTTGCTGCGCTCGACCAACGCGCTGATCCAGCTCACCGCCGCCGAGGCGCTGACGGTGGTGGGTTACATGGAGCTGCGGCGCTGCGCCGAGGGCGAAGCCATCATCCGGCAAGGCCACAGTGGCGGGGAAGACGGCTTCATGGCGTTGGTGATCGAGGGCGAGATCACGGTGGAAGCGGTGACGGTGAGCCGCACCGAGCCCCACACGGTGAACGTGCTCGGGCCCGGCCACCTCATGGGCGAGATGTCGCTGATGGACGGCGAAGCCCGCTCGGCCACCTGCACCGCCAGCACCGAGGTGCGCTGCGCCGTGCTCACGCGCTCTTCCTTGCAGACCCTGATCGACGAAGAACCCACCACCGCCGCCAAGCTGCTCAGCGCAGTGGCCCAGCGCCTGAGCCAGCGGTTGCGCGAGAACGACACCAAGCTGCAGCTGTACGGCCAACTCGTGCTGTCGATGCAGCAGGAGATCGACCGCTTGATTCCCGAACAGTCTTAGGTGTTGGGCGCCGTCTTGCTGCTCCAGACCATGGTGATCGCGAGGATGGAGAGCACCACACCCAGCGACATCGCCACCGGAATCTTGAACACGTCGATCAACAGCATCTTGCTGCCGATGAAGACCAGGATCACGGCCAGACCGTAGTTCAGCAGGTGGAAGCGGCTGGCCGCGGCCTGCAGCAGGAAAAACATGGCGCGCAGGCCCAGGATGGCGAACACGTTGCTGGTGAGCACGATGAACGGGTCTTTGGTGATGGCGAAGATGGCGGGGATGGAGTCCACCGCGAAGATCACGTCGGTCAAACCCACCAGGCAGATCACCATGAGCAGCGGCGTGGCAATGCGCTTGCCGTTCTCCACCGTCCAGAACTTCTCACCGTCGAACGACTGGCTCACGGGCAAGACCTTGCGCAGCAGCTTGAGCGCGGGGTTGTCGTCCAGACTGGGCTCCTGGCCTGCGGCCCACCACATCTTCACGCCGGTGAGCAGCAGGAAAGCGCCGAACAGGTACAGGATCCAGTGGAACTGCGTCAGCAGCCAGCCACCCACCAGGATCATCACGGTGCGCAGCACGATGGCGCCCACGATGCCGATCATGAGCACGCGCTTCTGGTAAGCCGCGGGCACCGCGAAGTAGCTGAAGATGAGCAGGAAGACGAAGATGTTGTCGACCGCCAGGCTCTTCTCGATCAGGTAACCGGTGAGGAACTCAAGCGACTTCTCGTTGGCGATCGCACTCGACCCGGTGCTGTCTTTCACGGCCCACCAGAACAGGGCGTTGAAGACGAAACTCAGGCCCACCCAGACCAGCGACCAGTTGACGGCTTGCTTGACGCCCACCTCGTGCGCGCCCTGCTTCTTGAGCAGAACAAAATCGACAAACAGGGCCGCCACGACGAACGCAACGAAGACGACCCACAGCCACAAGGGGGCAATGCTTTCCATGAAAAAAACCTCAGGTTGGTGTTGAAGAACACCCCAAGGTCTTGCCACTGCCGCGCATGGTGCGGTTGGAGGTTTCCGGCGGCCGTCAGGCCGCGTATTGACGAAAACCCCACCCACCGAGACCCGGCTTGGCGCCGGATGGCAGGCTGACTACTCCCCTTGAAGGGAAGCGCGATTGTCAGCGGGAAATGCGGGCCCCACAAACTGAAAGACCTTCAGGTTTTTCCTGCAGGTCTTTCCTCATGCGCCCGAATTTTCAGTCGCTGTCAGGCCGCTTCCCTGTAGAAGACCTCGCGCCTGAGGCTGCGCGGCGCCAGCGGTTCCACGCTCTTGTGAATGGCCGCAATGTGCTCGGGGGTGGTGCCGCAGCAGCCGCCCACGATGTTGACCAGGCCCTCGGCCGCAAACTCGCGCAGCAGGCGGCTGGTGTCTTCGGGCGT
>NZ_JADMJO010000131.1 GCF_018780385.1 Hydrogenophaga sp.
TGCTGCGCCAGCGCGTCACCACCGACATCGCCACCAAGGGCGGCCAGTTCGACGTGATGACCATCGGCATGTATGAGGCGCCGATCTGGGGCAAGAAGGGCTGGCTGCAGGCCTTGAAGACCGACGGCGCCTACGACGTGGACGACCTGCTGCCGGCCATCCGCAGTGGCCTGTCGATCGACGGCAAGCTGTTTGCCGCGCCGTTTTATGGCGAGAGCTCGATGCTGATGTACCGCAAGGACCTGGCCGACAAGGCCGGCGTGCAGGTGCCCGAGCGCCCGACCTGGGTGCAGGTGAAAGACCTCGCGGCCAAGATCCACGACCCCAAGAACGGCGTGTACGGCATCTGCCTGCGCGGCAAGCCGGGCTGGGGCGACAACATGGCCTTTCTGACCACCCTGGTCAACACGCACGGTGGCCAGTGGTTCGACATGCAATGGAAGCCGCAGTTGGAGAGCAAGCCCTGGAAGGACGCGATCACGTTCTACGTGGACCTGCTGAAGAACTACGGCCCGCCCGGCTCGTCGGCCAACAGCTTCAACGAGATCCTGGCGCTGACCAACTCGGGCAAGTGCGGCATGTGGATCGACGCGACCATCGCCGCCTCGTTCGTGAGCGATCCCAAACAGTCCAAGGTGGCTGACCAGATGGCCTTTGCGCAAGCCCCCACCGCCGTGACCCCGAAGGGCGCGAACTGGCTGTGGTCGTGGAACCTGGCCATCCCGGCCGGTTCGCAGAAAGTGGACGCGGCGCAGAAGTTCATCACCTGGGCGACCAGCAAGGACTACATCCAGCTCGTGGCCAAGACCAATGGCTGGGCCAACGTGCCCACCGGCACCCGCAAGAGCACCTACGCCTCGCCCGAGTTCCAGAAGGCCGCGCGCTTCGCAGCGGCGGAGAAGATGGCCATCGACTCGGCCAACCCGACCGACTCGACCCTGCCCAAGAGCCCGTACGTGGGCGTCCAGTTCGCGGCCATTCCCGAGTTCCAGGCGATCGGCATTGCGGTGGGTCAGCAGATGAGCGCGGCGCTGGCCGGCAAGACCACGGTGGACGCGGCGCTGAAGGCTTCGCAGGTGGCGGCCGAGCGCGAGATGAAGAAAGCGGGCTACTACAAGTAAGCGGGGAACCCTCACCCCAACCCTCTCCCGCCAGCGGGAGAGGGCGTTGGACCATCCAGCCGTTCTCCAGGGTCTCACCATGAACCGCCTGCTCCCCCGCCTGCTGCTCACCCCCGCCATCGCCACGCTCTTCCTCTGGATGATCGTGCCGCTGGTGATGACGATCTACTTCAGCCTGATCCGCTACAACCTGATGCAACCGGATGTGACCGGCTTTGCCGGGCTGGAGAACTTCGAGTACTTCGTCACCGACGCCTCGTTCGGCACGGCGGTGCTCAACACCCTGCTGCTGCTGGGCAGCGTGATCCTGATCACCGTGGGCTTCGGCGTGGCCATCGCCCTGCTGATCAACGAACCCTTCGCCGGCCGTGGCCTGGTGCGCGTGCTGTTGATCTCGCCCTTCTTCGTCATGCCCACGGTGAATGCGCTGCTGTGGAAGAACATGATGATGAACCCCATCTACGGCGTGCTCGCGCAGGTGTGGGCCTTCTTCGGCGCCACCCCGGTGGACTGGCTCACCGACCACCCGCTGTTCTCCATCATCGTCATGGTCTCGTGGCAGTGGCTGCCCTTTGCCACGCTGATCTTCATGACCTCGCTGCAGAGCATGAACCGCGAACAGCTCGAAGCCGCGCGCATGGACGGCGCCACGTACCTTCAGCAACTGCGCTACCTCTACATCCCGCACCTGGGCCGCTCGGTGGCCGTGGTCGTGATGATCGAGATGATCTTCCTGCTCAGCGTGTTCGCCGAGATCTACACCACCACCGGCGGCGGCCCGGGGGATGCCAGCACCAATGTTGCCTTCCTGATCTTCAAGCAGGCGCTGCTCAATTTCGACGCCGGCGTGGCCTCGGCCGGTGCGCTGTTCGCGGTGGTGCTGGCCAACATCGCGGCGATCTTCCTGATCCGCATGGTCGGAAAAAATCTGGACAAGTGAGATCACCCCATGGCACGCGAATCCACCTTCACGCCCGCCTACGCGGTGCGCACCGTTGCCGCCTGGGCCGTGGCCCTGCTGCTGTTCTTTCCGCTGGGCTGGCTGCTGCTCACCGCGTTCAAGACCGAGCTGCAGGCCATCGCGATCCCGCCCGAGCTGTTCTTCAAGCCCACGCTGGAAAACTTCCACGAGGTGCAGGAGCGCAGCGACTACTTGCACTACGCCTGGAACTCGGTGGTCACCAGTGTGGTGTCGACCCTGCTCGGTCTGGCCATTGCCGCGCCGGCCGCCTACGCCATGGCCTTCTTCAAGGGCAAGTACGACAAGGACATCCTGATGTGGATGCTCTCCACCAAGATGATGCCGGCCGTGGGCGCGCTGGTGCCCATCTACGTGCTGGCGCAAAAGAGCCACCTGCTCGACACGCAGCTCGGTCTCATCATCGTGTTCACGCTGTCCAACCTGCCCATCATGGTGTGGATGCTGTATTCGGGCTTCAAGGAAATTCCCAACGAGATCCTGGAGGCCGCGCGCATGGACGGCGCCACGCTCTGGCAGGAAGCCACCAAGGTGTTGCTGCCGCTGTCGCTGGGCACCTTCGCCTCCACCGGCCTGCTGTGCCTGGTGCTGAGCTGGAACGAAGCCTTCTGGAGCCTGAACCTGAGTTCGGCCCAGGCCGGCACGCTGGCCACGCTGATCGCCAGCTACTCCAGCCCCGAAGGTCTGTTCTGGGCCAAGCTCTCCGCCGCCTCGCTCATGGCCATTGCGCCCATCGTGGTGTTCGGCTGGTTCAGTCAGAAACAACTCGTTCAGGGCCTCACCTTCGGCGCGGTCAAGTAAACCTCTTCAGGACACGAACCATGGCTTACCTGGAACTCAAGGGCATCGAAAAATTCTTCGGTGAACACCGCGCCATCAAGGGCATCGACCTCAACATCCAGCCGGGCGAATTCATCGTCTTCGTCGGACCGTCGGGCTGCGGCAAGTCCACGCTGCTGCGCCTCATCGCCGGGCTGGAGCACATCGACGGTGGCACGCTCAGCCTGGAGGGCCGCGACATCACGCACCAGCCCTCCAGCAAACGCGACCTGGCCATGGTGTTCCAGAGCTACGCGCTCTACCCGCACATGAGCGTGTTCGAAAACATGAGCTTCGCGCTCAAACTCGCCAAGGTCGACCCCAAGGTGATCGACGACAAGGTCAAGCGCGCGGCCGACATCCTCAACCTCACGCCCTACCTGCAGCGCACGCCCAAGGAGCTCTCGGGCGGGCAGCGCCAGCGGGTGGCCATCGGCCGCGCCATCGTGCGCGCGCCCAAGGTCTTCTTGTTCGATGAGCCCTTGTCCAACCTGGACGCCGCGCTGCGCGGCCAGACCCGCGTGGAGATTGCCAAGCTGCACCGCGACCTGGGTGCCACCACCGTCTACGTGACGCACGACCAGGTGGAGGCGATGACGCTGGCCGACCGTGTGGTGGTGTTGCGCGACGGCCAGATCGAGCAGGTGGGCACGCCACTGGAGCTCTACGACCACCCGGCCAACCAGTTCGTGGCGCAGTTCATCGGCACGCCGCAGATGAACGTGGTGCCCGCCGCGCACTGGCCGCCGCAGGTGCGGCAGCTGTGCCCTCCTGCGGCCGCTGGCGGTGCCGTGGGCCTGCGGCCCGAAAACGTGGTGGTGCGCCAGGACGGTCAGGGCCTCGTCAAGGGCCAGGTCGACCTCATCGAAGCGCTCGGCGCCGAGACCCTGCTTTACGTGAGCACCGGCGAAGGCGCTCACCTGGTGGCGCGCCAGAGCGAACGCACCAGCCTCTCGCCCGGTGACACGGTGACGCTGGACGTGGTGACCGGCCACGCCCACTGGTTCGACGCTGCCGGCCACATCGTGCCCTCGCAAGCCACTGCCTGACCCCTCCCGTTCCCGATCCTTCAAAGCCTTCATGAGCACGCCCACGTCTGCCGCCGAATTCACCATCCTGCACCTGGGGCTGGGTTCGTTCCACCGCGCCCATCAGGCGCTCTACCTGCACCAGCTGCGCGAGCTGGGCGACACGCGCTGGGCCATTGCCGGTGGCAACCTGCGCCCCGACATGGCCGAGACCATCGCAGCCCTGCAAGCCCAGAATGGGCACTACACGCTGGAGACCGTCACGCCGCAGGGCGAGCGCAGCTACACGCGGATCGGCTCCATCGCCCTGGTGCTGCCCTACCAGCCAGATCTGGCGCCCTTGGTTGCCTTGAGCGCCGACCCGGCCACGCGCATCATCTCCTTCACCGTCACCGAGGCCGGCTACTACCTCGACGCGCAGGACCGGCTCGACTGGGCCGGCTTCGCCGACCTGCGTGACGACCTCGAAGCCGTGCGCGAGGGACACGCCGGACACACCATCTTTGGCGCACTCACCACCTTGTTGCGCGCGCGAATGCAGGCCGGCGCTGGCGCCGTGACCCTGCTCAACTGCGACAACCTGCGCCACAACGGCGAGCGCTCGCGCAGCGGCTTGCTGCAATTCATCGAAGCCCTGGACGACACCGCGCTGCGCGACTGGGTGCTGACGCACACCACCAGCCCCAACGCCATGGTCGACCGCATCACGCCGCGCCCCACACCCGACGTGGCCGAGCGCGTGCGCGCGGCCACCGGCTGGAACGACCGCGCACCGGTCATGGGCGAGAGCTTCATCCAGTGGGTGATCGAGGACCACTTCATCAACGGCCGCCCCGACTGGGCACGCGTGGGCGTGGAGCTGGTGGACTCGGTGGCGGCGCACGAAGAAGCCAAGATCCGCCTGCTCAACGCCACGCACAGCTGCATCGCCTGGGCCGGCACGCTCGCGGGCTACCGCTTCATCCACGAAGGCACGCACGACCCCGCCATCCGCCGCATGGCGTTTGACTACGTCACCGACGACGCCATCCCCGTGCTGCAGCCCAGCCCGTTGGACCTGGCCGCCTACCGCGACGTGGTGCTCGACCGCTTTGGCAACCCGGCCATTGCCGACACCAACCAGCGCGTGGCCATGGACGGGTTCGCCAAGATCCCCGGCATGATCGCGCCCACCATTCGCGAGCGGCTCGCGCGCGGTGAATCCATCCGCAGCGTGGCCCTGCTGCCCGCCCTCTTCCTGGCTTACCTTGAGCGCTGGCACCGCGGGCAGATTCCCTACGACTACCAGGACCAGGCCATGGACCCGACCGCCGCCCACGCGATCTGCGAGGCGCCCGACGCGGTGGCCGCCTTCGCCGCCGACCCCACCCTGTGGCACGAGCTCGCCGGCGACCCGCGCCTCGTCGCGGCGCTGCGCGAAGCCAGCCTGCGCGTTCAACATTTCGTCTCGGAGACAACGCCATGACCCTGCGTCTGAGCAACAAACACGCGCTGCTGACCGGCGCGGCGGGCGGCATCGGCCTGGCCGTGGTCGCCGCCTACCTGCAACAGGGCGCGCGCTGCACCGTGGCCGACATCGGCGCCAAGCCCACACCCGAGCTGACCCGGCTCCTCAAGGCCTACCCGGACATCCTGCAATACGTGCCGACCGACGTGACGCAGGGCACTCAGGTCGATGCGCTGATCAACGCGGCCACAGCGCGCTTCGGCCCCATCACCACGCTCTTCAACAACGCCGCCATCTTCGACATGGCGCCGCTGCTGGAGAGCACCGAAGCCATGTACGACAGGATCTTCGCGGTCAACGTCAAAGGCGCCTTCTTCGTCATGCAGAAGGTGCTGGCCCACATGGTGGCGCAGCAGGTGGCGGGCGGCGCGGTCATCAACATGGCTTCGCAAGCCGGACGGCGCGGCGAGGCGCTGGTGTCGCACTACTGCGCGAGCAAGGCCGCCGTGATCAGCTACACCCAGAGCGCGGCGCTGGCGATGGCGCCGCACGGCATCCGGGTCAACGGCATCTCGCCGGGCGTGATCGCCACGCCGATGTGGAAGAACGTCGATGCCCTGTTCGCGAAATACGAAAACCTGCCATTGGGCGAGAAACAGATCCAGGTCGGCAAGGCCGTGCCGCTGGGCCACATGGGCGAGCCGGGCGACATCTGCGGCGCCGCCGTTTTCCTGGCCAGCGACGAGGCGTCGTACATCACCGCGCAGACACTCAACGTCGACGGTGGTAACGTCATGAACTGAAAACATGACTGTCAAGACGCACGCCACTCCACGCCAGCTCAAACCCGAGCTGGAACACGAGTACGCGCGCTCGCCCGACCTGGGTTACGAGTCACCCGCCGAGGTCGGCTTCGTGCGCTGCCTCTCACACGGTTTTCCCACGCCGCTGGCGCGCTGGCATTACCACGACGAGTACGAACTGCACCTGATCACCGCCACCTCGGGCAAGCTGTTCGTGGGCGACTGGATCGGCCCGTTCCAACCCGGCCAGCTGGTGCTCACCGGCCCGCGCCTGCCGCACAACTGGGTCAGCATGGACCTGCCCGAAGGCGGCGTGGCGCTGCGTGACCTGGTGATCCAGTTCTCGCACGAGCCGCTGGTGCGCGCGAGCGAAACCATTCCCGAACTCGGCGACGTGCTGCCGCTGCTGGAACGCGCCAAACACGGCATCGAATTCTTCGGCCTGTCCGACGTGGCCGAGGCGCACTGGCACAAGGTCAAGGGCACGCGCGGGCTGCGCCGCTTCACCGCCTTCTGCGCGTTCCTGGCCGACCTGGCCGCCTGCACCGACTACCGCCTGCTCTCCAGCGTGCAACTGCAGAGTGACGACGACCCCGCCTCGCTCGACCAGATCGACGCCGTGGTCAGCCGCATCACCGACCACCTGGCCGAGCCGCACTCGGCCGCTGCACTGGCGAACGAACTGGGCATGAGTGAAAGCCGCTTCAGCCGTTTCTTTCGCCGTGCCACTGGCAACACCTTCACCGACTTCGTCAACCGCGTGCGCATCAGCCGCGCCTGCCAGCTGCTGATGGACACCGACCAGCAGATCACCCACATCTGCTACGAGGTGGGCTTCAACAACGTGGCCAACTTCAACCGCCGATTCCTCGAAATCAAGGGCATGACGCCGTCTGAATTCCGCCGCCAGTCTTTGACCCGCTTTCGTGGTTCGAACTGATTCATGTTCCTCGGTCTGGACCTCGGCACGTCCGAACTCAAAGCCCTGCTGCTCACCGACACCCATGAGGTGATCGCCACCGCGCGTTCAGCGCTGACGGTGCAGCGGCCCCAGCCTCTGTGGGCCGAGCAGGCGCCGGCCGACTGGTGGCACGCACTCGAAGACGTCATGGCGCAGTTGCAGCAGGCCCATCCCGCCGCGCTCGCCCGACTGCAGGGCGTGGGCCTGTCGGGCCAGATGCACGGCGCAGTGCTGCTCGATGAACACAACACCGTGCTGCGCCCGGCCATCCTGTGGAACGACGGGCGCAGCGGCGCGCAATGCGAGCAGCTCAGCGCCTCCGTGCCCGAACTGGCCCGCATCACCGGCAACCTCGCCATGCCCGGCTTCACCGCGCCGAAACTGCTGTGGGTGCGCGAGCACGAGCCCGGCACATTCGCCCAGGTGCGCAGCGTGCTGTTGCCCAAGGACTGGTTGCGCCTGCAACTCACCGGCGAAGCGGTGAGCGAGATGTCGGACGCGGCGGGCACGCTGTGGCTGGACTGCGCGCGGCGCGACTGGTCCGAAGCCCTGCTCGAAGCCTGCGGCCTCACGCGCGAGCACATGCCGCGCCTGGTGGAAGGCAGCGAAGTCTCGGCCTACCTCACCCCCGAACTCTGCGCGCGCTGGGGCCTGCCGGCGCGCGTACCGGTGGCCGGTGGCGCGGGCGACAACGCGGCCAGCGCGGTCGGCATGGGCCTGGTGCGGCCGGGCGAAGGTTTTGTCTCGCTCGGAACTTCGGGCGTGGTCTTCGTCAGCGGCGACCACTTCCAGCCCAACCCGCAGCGCGCGCTGCACGCCTTCTGCCACGCACTACCGGGGCGCTGGCACCAGATGTCCGTGATGCTGAGCGCGGCCAGCGCGGTGAGCTGGGCCACCAGAACGCTGGCGTTCGAGAACGAAGCCGCGCTGTTCGCCGCCGCCGCGCGCCTCACGCCGGCCGCGCGCGCCACCGCCCCGTTGTTCCTGCCGTACCTGAGCGGCGAGCGCACGCCGCACAACCAGCCGCTGGCCAGCGGGGTCTGGTTCGGCATGTCGGCCACACACGGCCGCGAGGCGCTCGCCTATGCGGTGGCCGAGGGCGTGGGCTTCGGCCTGCGCGATGGCCTGCAGACCCTGAGCGCCACCGAGCCGCCGCTGCAAGCGCTCTCGCTGGTGGGCGGCGGCGCGCGCGACGCATGGTGGGCACAGCTGCTGGCGGACACGCTGGGTCTCACGCTGCGCGTGCACGCCGGTGGCGAGATCGGCGCGGCGCTGGGTGCGGCGCGCCTGGCCTGGCTGGCCTGCGGCGGTTCGGTGGATGCGGTGTGCACCACGCCCGCGGTGACCCGGAGCTTCGAGCCCGATGCCGCTGCGCACGCAGCCCTGCGCGATCGGCACCTGCGCTTCCAGGCGCTGTACACGGCACTGCTGCCGCAGTTCCTGCAACCGACCAGCAGACCTTAAGCTCCAGGGACACCCACACCACAGGAGACACCATGCCCGCCTACATCTACGGCAATGTTGAGATCACCGACCCCGCCCTTTATGAGGAATACCGGCGCGACGTGCCCGCGCTGATCGCCGCACACGGCGGGCGCTACCTGGTGCGCGGCGGCGCGGTCACGGTGCTCGAAGGCAGCGGCGTGCCGCACCGCCAGGTGATCCTGGAGTTCCCCGACATGGCGCACCTGCAGGCCTTCTACACCTCGCCCGACTATCAGCGCCTGATCAAGATCCGCCAGAGCGCTTCCACCGGCACGCTGTTCGCCATCGAAGGTCATTGAGAAGGCTGCGCAGGTGAGCCCATCACGCTGTACCAGTCCACCTTGCGGGTGACCACCATGATGGCCGCGAGCACGCCGAAGAGCAGCAGCGAACCCATCATCAAGGCGTTGTCCTCCGAGACCAGGATGCCGTAGAGCACACCGTACAGCGCCACCAGCATGGCGCTCATGCCCAGGCCGGGCCGCCAGCCGCCCAGCACATGGCGCAGGTAATGCGTCAGCAGCCCGATGCAGGCAGCGCTCGCCAGCCCATACGCCCAGGCGAAATCGAGGTGCTCCGCGAGTGAGAGCAGCAGCAGGAAAAACAGAACCAGCGCCGCGCCGATCATGAGGTACTGCATGGGGTGGATGCGCCAGCGCTTGACCATCTCCAGCACGAAGAAGGCGGCGAAGGTGAGCACGATGAACATCAGCGCGTACTTGGTGGCGCGCTCGGTCAGGCGGTACACGTCCACCGGGTTGTCCAGCGACACCGAGAAACTGTCCGGCGCGGAGCGCAGCTCACCCTGCTGCGCGAACTGCTGCTGCGCCTGGGTGGACAACGAAGGCACGCTCCAGGTGGCGTCAAACCCCTGCTCGCTCACGTTGCGCGTGCGCGGCAAAAAATCACCACCGAAGTTGGGATGTGGCCAGCTGGATCGCAGGCTCACGCTGTTCTCGTCGGCCAGCGGCACCCAGCCAATACGCCCGGTGCCGGCGAGCTCCACGTTGAGGCTGATGTCGAACGCGGCGCCGGGCTTGAGCAGCGCCACATCCACCGAAGCTGCCAGGGGCAGCGGCAGTTTCTGCGCCGCGGGTGATGGCGCCATGGTCACGGCCTGGCCCGCCACGGTGAGCTGCGGTGCCCTGAGCAGGCCACGCAGATCACTCACGCCCAGGATCATGCGCGGTTGCCCGAGGGTGATCTGGCCGTTTTTTTCCACCGGCTCCACACCGCTCCACACGAAGCGGCCAGTGCTCTGGTGGGTGCTGGTGTAGACCGTGACCGGGAAGATGCCGCGCCAGCGGGTTTGTGTATCGAGCTGGCTGCGCGTGTCCAGGCGGGTGGGAAAGCGCAAGGCCACATGCGCCTGTGTGACCCGCTCCTCGCGCGTCTCGCCGCGGCCACCCTCCACCGGCACGGTGCGCGTGAAGGTTTCGGTGTACGGCACATGGAGCACCGGGCCGGTGATGGTCTGCGCGCCGGCATGGGCGCGCGCCACCTCGGTGGCGGCCTCGGCGCGGTAGGCACTGCGCTCCTGGATCGTGTCGAACACCATCAGCAACGGGATCGACAGCAGCAGCATCAGGGAGAAGATGACGAGCAACTTGCTCAGCAAGGGGTGTTTGTTCAAGGCGGGCTCCGTGGTGGGGACCGCGCCAGTCTCTCAAGCGGGTGTGCAGCGGCCGTGCAGTGCCACGGCGTTTTGTGCAGTGAATGTGAAACGGTTCAGAGCGGCAGGCGCAAGCTCGCCAGACAACCGGGCGGGTCGCTCACGTTGCCGACCTGGACCTCTCCGTGATGCAGGTCGCTCACTTCCTTCACCAGACACAGGCCCAGGCCCGAACTCTTCTCTTGCGCATCGCCGCGGGGCAATGAGTAAAAGCGTTCGAAGATGTGCGCCTGCGCGTAGTCGGGCACCCCAGGGCCCTGGTCGCGCACCGACCACACGAGCGCGTCCCCCTCCTTCACCAGCCGCAGCCACAGCTCACCCTGCTCCGGTGAAAACTCGATCGCGTTGTCCAGCAGGTTCTGCAGCGCCTGACCGAGCAGGAAGGGATCACCGCGCACCGATTCACCGTGGCCCAACTCGTCGCGCACGCGCAATCCTTTCAAGCGCAGACGGGGCTCGGCGCGTTGCAGCAGGTCTCGCGTCAAGGCGCTCAGGTCCACGCGCTCCAGCTTGCTCAGTGAGCGCATCTGCTCCACATCGGCCAGGCGCAGCAGCTTGTCGATCAGCTGGCGCAGGCGTTCGGTCTGGCGCTGGATGTTGCCGGCGAAGCGCTGTCGGTCCGGCTCGGGCAGGTCTTCCTCCAGCAACTCGGCCGCGCCCCGGATCGCGGCCAGCGGGCTTTTGAGTTCGTGCGTGAGCGTGTGCACGTAGTTCTCGACATAGGCCTTGTCTTCGAGCCTCACGCGCATGCGCTCCACGGCCTGCGCCAGATCGTTGAATTCGGTGTTGCCGCTCAGGCGCCCGAAGCGCGGCAGGGCCACCCGCTCGCCGCTGGCCACCGCGTTGGCATAGCCCCTCAGGCGCGAGAGTGAACTCGCCATCCACCAGCTCAGCAACACACCCATCAACAGCGACAGCCCCAGCAGCGCCCAGGACCAACGCAGGATGCGCTGCTGGCTGCGTTCGATGTAGGGCTCCAGGCTGCGGTTGGGCCGGGACACGGTGAGCGCGCCGATGATGTGATCACCATCGCGGATGGGTGCGGCCACGTGCATCACCGTGCTGTTCGGATCGTCCGGGTTGGCCAGGCTGGAGCGCGCGCCGTACTGGCCGCGCAGTGTGCGCAGCACGTCGTTCCAGCGCGAGAAATCCTGCCCCACGGCCTCCTGGCGCGTGTCGAAGCGCACGATGCCCAGCGCGTCGGTGATCGTGATGCGGTAGTCGACGCTGTTCTTTTCAAAGCCCCAGATGCTCGCTCCGGGCTGCGCACCCGGATAAGCCTGCAGCGCCTGCGCAAAGCCGCCGGTGGCGATGGTGCCGGCCTTCATGTCGGCGGCGGCCAGCTGGGCAAACGCATGGGCCGCGTCGATCAGGCTGTCTTCCATAGCCAGGCGTGTGCCGGGCTTGACCTCCTGCAGGAACACGTTGAGCACCACCACCAGGGCCACGCCCAGGATGAGGAAAAACCCCAGCAGCAGCCGCAGACCGATGCGCATGGGTCAGTCCACCGAGCGGATCGAATAGCCCATGTTGCGGTGGGTCTGGATCAACTCGGCCTCCACGCCGCGCGCACGCAGCTTGGCGCGCAGCAGCTTCACGTGGGCATCCACCGTGCGGTCCGACGTGTCCAGCGCCCCGCCCCAGACCAGATCCATCAGCTCGACGCGCGAGAAGATGCGCTCGGGCCGCCGCAACAGGGTGGCGAGCAGCTGGAATTCGTAACGCGTGAGCGCGAGCCATTCACCGCCACAGCTGATGCGCTGCGCGGCTTCATCGAGCTGCAGCATCGGGCCCTGCGACGCCTTCTCCGGCAAAGCTGCCACGGGAAGCGCAGCGCTGCGCCGCAGGATCGCACGCACCCGCGCGCACACCTCACGCGGCGAAAACGGCTTGACCACGTAATCGTCGGCCCCCAGCTCCAGGCCCAGCACACGGTCGATTTCTTCGTGACGCGCGGTGAGGAACACGATGGGCATTTCGCTGATCTTGCGGATGGCGCGGCAGACATCGAAGCCGTTGCCGTCGGGCACGCCCACGTCGAGAATCGCGAGGTCGGGCGCCTGCGAGCGAAACGCTTCGAGCGCCTGGCCGGCCAGACGCACATGCTGCACCTCGAAGCCCTCGCTCTGCAACGCGTAGAGCAAGGTGTCCGCGATGGCTTGTTCGTCTTCCAGCAACAGGATGCGCTTGCGCATGGGCGGTTTCACAGGGCGGGCCAGGGGCGGCCGGCCATCTTACCTGCGGGGTCGGACACAGCTGGTTACCACCCTCACGCACAGCCTGCACATGCACCGCACACCGATCCGGGACAATCTCCCCCCATGCTCAAGCCTTTCCTTCGCCGCACCGCGCTCACCCTGGCCGTGGTGCCCGTTGCCTTCATGGCCCCTGCCCTGCAGGCCTCGCCCTTCGATCTGCCGCCGCTGGACAGCATCGTCAAGTACCAGCCCAAGTTGCCCTTGCAGGTGTTCACCGCCGATGGCGTGGAGATCGCGCAGTTCGGCACCGAGCGCCGCGAATACCTGCCGCTGTCACGCACCCCCAAGCTGCTGCAGGACGCCGTGCTGTCGGTGGAAGACGCGCGCTTTCGTGAACACAACGGCGTGGATCCCCGGGGCATGGCGCGCGCGCTGGTGGCGGCCGTGACCGGTGGGCGCAAGCAGGGTGCCTCCACCATCACGCAGCAGCTGGTGCGCACCATGCTGCTCACGCGCGAGTTCTCCGCCGAGCGCAAGGCCAAGGAAATCTGGCTGGCGCTCAAACTGGAAGACGAACTCTCCAAGGACCGCATCCTGGAGATCTACCTCAACGAGATTTTCCTGGGCCAACGTGCCTACGGCTTTGCGGCCGCATCGCAAATCTATTTCGGCAAGCCACTGGACAAACTCTCGCTGGCCGAGACCGCCATGCTCGCCGGCCTGCCCCAGAACCCCTACTACGCGAACCCGGTGGCCAACTTCGAACGCGCCACGCAACGTCAGCGTGTGGTGTTGGAGCGCATGCGCGCCACCGGCTCGATCACCGACGCTCAACTGGCCGCCGCGCGCACCGAGAAGCTCAATATCCGCACACCCGGTTTGCGCAGCGTGCACGCCGCGCACGTGGCCGAAATGGCGCGCCGCGCGGTGGTGGAGCGCTTCGGCACCGAGGCGTATTCGAACGGCTTGCGCGTCACCACCTCGTTGCGCGCAGTCGACCAGCGCGCGGCCCACGCGGCGGTGCAGCGCGGGGTGCTGGCCTTTGATCGGCGCGGCGCCTGGCGCGGACCCGAGGATCTCGAATCGCTTCCGTCGGGCACCGAATCGGAAGTCGAACGCGCAGCCGCCGAAGCCCTGAAGGACCACCGCGACGACGAAACACTGCGCGTGGGCATCGTGCTGGCGGCCAGCCCCACAGCCCTGCAGGTGCAACTGGCCAGCGGTGAGCGCATCAACCTGCAAGGCGAGGGCCTGCGCTGGGCGCAAAAGGGGCTGGACCCCAAGGCCAAGGCACCGCTGAAGGTCGTGCGAGGCGCCATCGTGCGGGTGGTGAGCGCGGGCAAAGTCAAGGGCAAGGCGGCGTGGGCCATCTCCCAATGGCCCGAGGCCGAAGCCGCGATGGTGGCCATGGACAGCCACACCGGCCGCGTGCGCGCGCTGGTGGGCGGGTTCGACTTCACCCGGCAGCCGTTCAACCATGTCACCCAGGGCTGGCGGCAGCCCGGCTCGGCACTCAAGCCGCTGCTGTACTCGGCCGCGCTCGAAGCGCGCGTGATGCCGGGCACCCTGGTGGACGACTTGCCATTCACCGCCTCGAACGGTTGGAGCCCCACCAACAGCAACGGGCAGTACGCCGGTCCCATCACGCTGCGCGAGGCCCTCGCGCGCTCCAGCAACATCGCCAGCGTCAGGGTGCTGCAGCACACCGGCACCCAGGTCGCGCGCGACTGGACCACCCGCTTCGGCCTGGACGCTGCGCGCCAGCCAGCCGACCTCACGCTGGCCCTGGGCACCGGCAGCGTGACACCGCTGCAGATGGCACAGGCCTACGCCACGCTGGCCAACGGCGGCTGGAAGGTGGCGCCGGTGGTGGTAGAGAAGATCACCGATGCGCAGGGCAAGGTGCTGTTTGAAGCACCCCCGCCCGAGCCACTGGCCGAGGCCAGCCGCGTCATTCCGGCGCGCAACGCCTTCGTGGTCTCCAGCCTGCTCAACGAAGTGACCCGCAGCGGCACCGCAGCCCGTGCGCAGGCCACACTCCAGCGGCCCGACATCTACGGCAAGACGGGCACCACCAACGATGCGGTCGACGCCTGGTTCGCCGGCTACCAGCCCAGCCTGGCCACCGCCGTGTGGGTGGGCTACGACAAGCCGCGCAGCCTGGGCGGTGGCGAATCGGGAGGCCGCATCGCGCTGCCGATCTGGATTGACTACATGAGCGCGGCGCTCAAGGGCACGCCGGTGGCACAGCCGCCCGCCGTGCCCGACGGCTTGGTACGCGTGGCGGATGACTGGATGTACGCCGAGTGGCAGAACAGTGGCTCGGTGGCGCAGATTTCTGACGTGGGGGGCGTGCAGTACACGCAGACGCCAGGTGCGGCCATCGGCGAGGCCTTGAGCAACTTTGGCGCGTGGCTGCGTGGGGAGTCCCCCCGCTGAATTCGGTTATTGCAACAAATTCTTTTGAATTAACTGAATACGCTTTTTGTAAAACCATGTGACTACAATTCACCTGCCGTTTTTGGCAGAGATGATTTTTCACATGGAAGGAAAAACAATGTTCAGTGTTCAGAGATGTGTCGCAGTGTTGTTCGGATGGGCGTTCGCGTTGTCCGGTCACGCCGCCCCGTTGACAACCAATTTTTCAGATTTCACCGGCCTGGGATTTGGCACAGGCACCTCGCAGACCATTTCACAGAACGGCATCCGGTTGCAAGCCCTTCAAGGCCTGTATGAAGTCACCTTTTTTCCAGAGGTGAATCTCAAGAACTTCACCGGCGTCAGCCAGCTGATCCAGCTGGATCTGGCCGGCGCCAACTTCGACTTCCTGGGCTTCAGCATTCGCGACCTGACCAACGGCGCGACCCTCACTTCGAATCGTGGTGGCGTGGATGTCTTCGAGGAAGGCTTTGAAAACCACGACTACAGTGGCCCGCTCTGGGAAGACCTCGAATGGGTCAGGATCTCGTTCTTCGGAAACTCGGCCAAATTCACGTCTTTCACGCTTGACGACGAACCGGGCCTCGCCAACAGCGTCTCGGAGCCCGGCGCTCTGGCCTTGATGGCTCTGGCGCTGACCATGCTGGGTGTGGCGAGAAGACGCAGAGTCTGAACCACGCGACCTGCACATGAAAAAAGCCGGCTCTGAAGCCGGCTTTTTCGTGAACGAAGATCTGATCAGCCCGCGCAGATGCGCGCTTTGGCTTCCGCGTATTCCCGCTTGAAACGCGCCACCAGATCGGCCGCGGGCACCACCTCGCGGATGGCGCCAATGCCCTGGCCACAGCCCCAGATGTCCTTCCAGGCCTTGGCCGCGTTGGCGCCTTCGCCGGTGGAGAAGTTCATCTTGGTCGGGTCGCTTTGCGGCAGGTTGTCCGGGTCCATGCCGGCTTTCTGGATGCTGCCCTTGAGGTAGTTGCCGTGAATGCCGGTGTAGAAATTGCTGTAGACGATGTCGTCGGAATTCGACGAGGTGATCATCTCCTTGTAACCATCCACCGCGCGAGCTTCCTCGGTGGCAATGAAAGCCGAGCCGATGTAGGCAAAGTCAGCACCCATGGCCTGTGCGGCCAGGACAGCACCGCCCGAGGCGATGGCGCCCGAGAGCGCGATCGGGCCACCAAACCATTCACGGATTTCCTGCACCATGGCAAACGGGCTCTTCACGCTGGCGTGGCCGCCGGCACCGGCCGCCACCGGGATCAGGCCATCGGCGCCCTTTTCGATCGCCTTGTGCGCGAACACGTTGTTGATCACGTCATGCAGCACCACGCCACCCCAACTCTGCACCCCCTTGTTCACGTCCTCGCGCGCGCCCAGGCTGGTGATGATGATCGGCACCTTGTACTTGGCGCACAACTGCATGTCGTGCTCCAGACGGTCGTTGCTCTTGTGCACGATCTGGTTGATGGCGAATGGCGCGGCCTTGTTGTCCGGGTTCGCCTGGTCGTGCGCAGCCAGCGCCTCGGTGATCTCGGCCAACCATTCGTCGAGCTGCGAAGCCGGGCGCGCGTTGAGCGCGGGCATCGCACCCACCACGCCGGCCTTGCACTGGGCAATGACGAGCTTGGGGTTGCTGATGATGAACAGCGGCGAGCCGATCACGGGAAACTTGATGTTCTTGAGAACGGGCGGCAAGCTGCGGGCGGGTGCGGTCATGTTGTCTCCGGGTGAAAGGAAAAAGCCCGTTCGCCCTGAGCCTGTCGAAGGGCCTGCCCAGGTGTTGGCGAGGGCTTCGACAAGCTCAGCCCGAACGGCTGATATGTGTTGCGATGGATCAAAACGATTCGATGGCCAGTGCGGTCACGGCCTCGGCGCCGTCCACGATGCTGTCGCGCACGCCCGGTGCACGGCTGAGGATGTGGTCGGCGTAGAAACGCGCGGTGATGATCTTGGCCTGCATGAAGGCCGTGTCCTGTCCCTTGGCGGACAGATCCTCGGCCACCATCAGTGAGCGCGCGAGTTGCCAACCCGCCATGAGGTTGCCGGCGAGCATGAGGTAAGGCACGCTGCCGGCAAACGCTGCGTTGGGATTGCTGCGGGTGTTGGCGGCGATGAACTCGACCACGTCCACAAACGCCTCGCGCGCGGCCCTCAGGCGCTTGTGCATGGCCTTGGCGTTGGCGCTGTCGCGCTGAGCGAGTTCAGCTTCGGTTTTCTCGATCTGCGCGGCAATCGCCTTGGCGCCGGTGCCACCGTCGCGCGCGGTCTTGCGGCCCACGAGGTCGTTGGCCTGAATGGCCGTGGTGCCTTCGTAGATGGTGAGGATCTTGGCGTCGCGGTAGTACTGAGCCGCGCCGGTTTCTTCGATGAAGCCCATGCCGCCGTGCACCTGCACGCCCAGGCTGGTGACTTCCAGGCTCATCTCGGTGCTGTAGCCCTTGACCAGCGGCACCAGGAATTCGTAGAAGGCGGCGTTCTGCTTGCGCGTGTCGGCATCGGGGTGGTGGTGCGCGGCGTCATACGCGGCCGCGGCCACGGCAGCCATGGCGCGGCAGCCTTCGGTGAACGCGCGCATGGTCATGAGCATGCGCTTCACATCGGGGTGGTGAATGATGGGCGCGGCCGCCGAGAGCGTGCCGTCCACCGGACGGCTCTGCACACGGTCTTTGGCGTAGACCACCGCCTTCTGGTAGGCGCGCTCGGCGATGGCGATGCCCTGCACGCCCACGGCGTAGCGGGCAGCGTTCATCATGATGAACATGTACTCCAGGCCGCGGTTTTCCTGGCCCACGATGTAGCCCACGGCGCCACCGTGGTCGCCGTACTGCAGCACGGCGGTCGGGCTGGCCTTGATGCCCATCTTGTGCTCGATGCTCACGCAGTGCACGTCGTTGCGCGCACCCAGTGCGCCATCTTTGCCGACCATGAACTTGGGCACGACGAACAGGCTGATGCCCTTCACGCCCTCGGGCGCTCCGGTCACGCGGGCCAACACGAGGTGCACGATGTTCTCGGCCATGTCGTGCTCACCGTAGGTGATGAAGATCTTGGTGCCGAACACCTTGTAGCTGCCGTCGGGCTGCGGTTCGGCGCGGCTGCGCACAGCGGCCAGATCACTGCCGGCCTGCGGCTCGGTGAGGTTCATGGTGCCGGTCCACTGGCCGCTGACCAGCTTCTCCAGGTAGACAGCCTTGAGCTCGTCGCTGCCAGCGGTGATCAGCGCCTCGATGGCGCCATCGGTCAGCAGCGGGCAGAGCGCAAAGCTCATGTTGGCGCTGTTGAGGATTTCACCGCAGGCCGCGCCGATGGTCTTGGGCAGGCCCTGGCCACCAAAGTCCACCGGATGCTGCAGGCCCTGCCAGCCGCCTTCGGCGTACTGCTTGAACGCATCCTTGAAGCCCGGCGTGGTGGTGACGATGCCGTCCTTGAACGACGACGGATTCTTGTCGCCGTCGAAGTTCAGCGGCGCGATCACGCCTTCGTTGAGCTTGGCGCACTCTTCGAGCACGGCTTGCGCGGTTTCGAGGCCGGCGTCTTCGAAGCCCGGCATCTGCGAGACCTGGTCGATGCGCGCCAGGTGTTCGATGTCGAACAGCATGTCTTTAAGGGGTGCGGTGTAACTCATTCTGTTGTCTCCACGGGATTCACGGATGCAGATACGACAAGGGCATCGCGAACGATGCCCTTGTGTTGTTCAGAGGGCTCAGAGCGCCTTGATCAGCTCAGGCACGGCCTCGAAGAGATCGGCCTCCAGGCCATAGTCGGCCACC
>NZ_JADMJO010000072.1 GCF_018780385.1 Hydrogenophaga sp.
CGGATGCGCAGGAAGTTCGCGCCGATGCGGTCGATGCGCTGCACCTGCAGGCGGCGCACCTGGATCGGATGGCGCACGCGCTCGACGGCGAGAGGGGAATGGGTGCTTGTGGTCATGGCTGCATTTGGTTGATAATAACAACCATCATGCCGAACTTGGATGATACTGTCAACTACATAACACCACGATGACGAGACAAGCAAACACCGAGGTGCTGGACAGGCTGCACACGCTCATGCACGGCCTGCGGCGCCACCTGCAGGAAGCCGCGCGGCAGGATGGCGATGGCCTCGGGCCGATGGAGGTGCGCTGCCTGGGCTATTTTTTGCGCCACGCTGGCGCCACACAAAGTGATCTGGTACAGCACTCGGGGCGCGACAAGGCGCAGATCGCGCGCATCGTCAAGGCCCTGCACGAGCGCGGCCTGCTGCAAAGCCAGCCCGACCCGAACGACGGCCGCAGCCAGCGCGTGAGCGTCACGCCCGAGGGCCAGGCCTTGCAACGCAAGATGCAGCTGCACCGGGTGCGTTTCGAGAAGACCATGGCGGCCGGGTTGAACGAGAGCGAGCGCGCCACTCTGATCGCCCTGCTCGACCGCTTGCAGGAGAACGTGGGCGAGGCTTGAGAGTGCCAACCACCGTTCGGGCCGAAACCCGCTCATCCTGAGCTTGTCGAAGGATCGAAGCCCATCCAGCAGTGTTGGTGAGCCCTTCGACAAGCTCAGGGCGAACGGAGGGGATTGTGTGCCTGAGAGAGCGCCCAGGCCACGTGCTCGCGCACCAGTTCACCGGGGTGGTCTGCTTGGGCCTGCAGCGCGCGCAGCACATGTTCGTCGCGCCCCGCGCGCAGCGCGTTGCCCAGGGCCACCGCGATATTGCGCAGCCAGCGTTCGTGGCCGATGCGGCGGATCGCACTGCCCTCGGTGCGGCGCAGGAACTCGATCTCGCTCCACGAGAACAACTCGATCAACGACGCGCCCGAAAGCCCGGTGCGTTCGTCGAAATCGGGCAAGGGTGAGCGTTGCGCGAACTTGTTCCAGGGGCAGATGAGCTGGCAATCATCGCAGCCGTAAATGCGGTTGCCCATGAGTGGACGCAACTCCAGAGGAATGGGGCCTGCGTGTTCGATGGTCAGGTAGCTGATGCAACGCCGCGCGTCCACCCGCTGCGCACCGGTGATGGCCTGAGTGGGGCACACGGCGATGCATGCCGTGCAGCTGCCGCAGTGTTCGCTGGTGGCCTCGGTGGGCGGCAGGGCCAGGTCCACAAGGATCTCGCCCAGGAAAAACATCGAGCCCGCCTCGCGGTGCAACGCCAGCGTGTGCTTGCCGCGCCAGCCGATGCCGCTGCGGGACGCCAGCTCCACCTCCAGCACCGGGGCCGAGTCGGTGAACACGCGATGGCCGAACGGACCGATGGCCGCCGCAATGCGCTCACTCAGCGTCTGCAGGCGGTTGCGCAGGACCTTGTGGTAGTCCCGGCCCCGCGCGTACATCGAGATCACCGCCTCTTGCGGACGGTCGAGCCGCTCGAACTCGATGCCCTGCCAGCCTTCGGGTGTGGTGCGTGGCAGGTAGTCCATACGGGCGGTGATCACGCTCAGCGTGCCCGGCACCAGTTCGGCCGGGCGGGCGCGTTTGAGTCCGTGCGCGGCCATGTAGCCCATGTCACCGTGACATCCAGCCGACAACCATGCCATCAATCCGGGCTCGGCAGCCGACAAATCCACACCGGTCACCCCAATTTGGGAAAATGCGAGCTCCTGGCCCCAGGCCTGAATCCGAGAGACGAGTTGAGCGGCATCCAAAACGACATTCATGTGACGAGCATTGTAGGAACCGGTTCGGTGCCTGCGGTATCGGCGTGCGCGTCGCAGCAGTGGCAAGGCCGCTGGATCAATGAAGAAGACACGCAGGCCTTTGCCCAACGCCTCGCGCTGTCGCCGGCCATTGCCCACGCCACCCTCACCTTGCAAGGCGATCTGGGCGCGGGCAAGACCACCCTGGCGCGGCACCTGTTGCGTGCGCTCGGCGTGCGCGGGCGCATCAAGAGCCCGACCTACGCGGTGGTGGAACCGCACAGCGCCATGGACTGCCCGGTCATGCCTGCGGGCGAGGCGCTGTCGGTCTGGCACTTCGACTTCTACCGCTTCAACGACCCGCGCGAATGGGAAGACGCGGGCTTTCGCGAACTTTTTGCCAGCCCGGGTCTCAAGCTGGTGGAGTGGCCCGAACGCGCCGGCGCATTTTTGCCGGCGGTCGATCTGCGGATCGACATCCAACCCGACGACATGAATCCACACACCGACCCGGAACACGACAGCGCCCGCGCCGTGCGCGTCACCGCCCTCACCCTCACGGGCCAGCGTCTGCTGGAAGCGCTGGCATGACGGGACCCGTCAGCCGCCGCAGCTTGCTGCGCGCCGGCACGCTGGTGCTGCTGCTGGGCGCGCAGCACATCGCGCGTGGGGCCAGCGTGCTGGCGGTGCGCATCTGGCCCGCCGAGGACTACACCCGCGTGACCATCGAGTCCGACGGAGAACTCAAGGCGCAGCGGTTCTTCGTGACCGATCCGCCCCGCATGGTGGTGGACATCGAAGGCATCGACCTGCTGCCCGGCCTGCGCGAACTGGTGGGCAAGTTGAAGTCGGACGATCCGAACATCGGCAACATCCGCGTGGCGCAGAACGCGACCAACGTGGTCAGGCTGGTGATCGACCTCAAACAGGCCATCAAGCCGCAGGTGTTCAACCTGGAGCCGGTGGCCGCGTACCAGCACCGCCTGGTGCTCGACCTGTACCCGGTGAATGCGCCCGATCCGCTGGAGCAATTGATTGCCCAGCGCATGAAGGACATGGACGCGGCCAGCGAACGCGCCGCACGCCTGCTGGGCCTGGAAGCCGACAAGGTCACCAAGCCGGCGACGCGGACAGACGATCCGCTGGGCGAACTGATCGCGGGCCGCGAGCGGCCGAAGCCCCCCGTCAGCCCCCCGATCTCGCCTGCGCCCAAGCCATCGGTCGACGACGACACCGCCGTGGCCGGCGCCAAGCCCGACAAGGGCAGCCCCGCCAAGTCGCCGCCCGGCGACAAGGGCAAGACCGAGCGCCTGATCATCGTGGCGCTGGACCCCGGCCACGGTGGCGAAGACCCCGGCGCCATCGGCCCGGGCGGCACGCACGAGAAAAAGGTGGTGCTGCAGATCGCACAGAAGCTGCGCGACCGCATCAACGACACGCGCGTCAACGGCAACCCGATGCGCGCCTACATGACGCGCGACAAAGACTTTTTCGTTCCCTTGCAAGTGCGGGTGCAGAAGGCCCAGCGCGTGCAAGCCGACCTGTTCATCAGCCTGCATGCCGACGCCTTCTTCACGCCGCGTCCGCAAGGCGCCAGCGTGTACGCACTCAGCACCAAAGGCGCCAGCAGTGCCGCCGCGCGCTGGATGGCCAACAAGGAAAACGCCGCCGATGAGGTGGGGGGCCTCAACGTGAAAGCCAAGGACGCCACGGTGCAGCGCGCCCTGCTCGACATGAGCACCACCGCACAGATCAACGACAGCCTCAAGCTCGGCAGCGCCATGCTCGGCCATGTGAAGCAGGTCGGCAAACTGCACAAGCCGCGCGTGGAACAGGCCAACTTCGCGGTGTTGCGCGCCCCTGACATTCCCAGCGTTCTGGTGGAGACCGCCTTCATCAGCAACCCCGATGAAGAAGCCCGGCTCAACGACCCGAAGTACCAGGACGACCTGGCCGATGCGCTGCTGCGCGGCATCGTGGCGTACTTCAGCAAGAACCCGCCGCTGGCGCGCAACCGCCAGATCTGAGCTCAACCTTGCAGCCGCAGCAACACGCGCCCGCCCTCGATGCGCACCGGGTGGCAGCGGATGGCCTCGGTGACCGGCGCACAGGTGGGACTGCCGTCGCGAATGTCGAACTTGCCTTGGTGCAGCGGGCATTCGATCTCATGTCCATCGAGAAACCCGTCGCACAGGCGCGCGTGGCCATGGGTACAGGTGTTGTCGGTAGCGAACACGCGGCCGTCCACCTTGTAGAGCGCAATGTCGCGGCCGGCGACCTGCACCCCGATCACGTCGTCCTCGGGAACGTCGGCTTCGTCACTGGCGTCCAGCCATTCTTGGTCGTTGCTCATGGGTGTCAGATGGGGTAGATGATGGAATTCGGGATCATTTCGCTGTCGTACACGCACAGGCGCGAAGCGAACTTCAACCCCTCGGGCGTGCGCACGATCACGTCTAGGTAGCGGCCGACGTTGAATACCGTCGATTCGTGCGACAGCTTGGTGCGAAACACCGCGTAGTTGGCCTCGACCTCGAAACGGTCGGCTTCGGCCTTGTGCACCAGTGGTGCGCCCACCACGTGGCGCTGGTAGTACGGGTCGTGGAACAGCGTTTCCTTGATCCCGTAGGCACGGTCCTTGAGCATGCCTTTGCTCTCAAAAAACAGCGTGGCCAGCGGAAAACCGCGCTCGTGGTTCTCGCGCGGAATCAGCTTGTAGACGCAGTCGTCGACGAAGAACTCGGGCCAGAGGTCCCAGTCGCCGGAATCGACCGCCTGGGCATAGTCGGCGTACAGCCGCGCAATGGCCATGTGGTCCTCGAAGCGGATGGCCGATGCGGTGCTCATGTCGGATCCTCCATCACTTCGCGCCAGTACTGGTACATGCCACGGATCAGGGTCTCGGTGACCATGTGGTCGGTGTCGCCCACCTCGCGCCCCCCGAGCTCGGCCAGCGTGCGGTGGAACGGCTTCGATTCGAAGGCCTGCTGCGAGAACTCGATCACTTCGCCGTCGTCGGCCGAGACGAAGCCGGCCGGTCCGAACAGGTTGGCCTGGCGCAGGCGGCGCTGGGTCATCTCGGCGCTGTCGTCCTCGAAGCCGAAGTGCGTCCAGACGAAATCGAACGCGCCGTGGCCGTCGGGCTGGATGTGCCGCGTCGAGACGCTGTTGACCTGCTGCTGCAGGACCACGCTGGGAAAGAGCGTCATCATCACCGCCGTGGGAACTGGTGCCCCCACGCTCGGCGCTTCGCGCGCTTCGCTGCCCCCCGAGGGGGCGTCCGACGCCTTGGGGCGGCCCGGCGGCGGCGGCCCTTCCCACCAGGGCTCGGGCACGATGTCCAGAAAGCGCGGGTCGTGCAGTTGCATGCTCTCCTTGAAGCTGGACACCTGGGTCACCTGCTCGGCCTTGCCCGACTGGCCACGCGTGGAGATCATGGCCGCGTGGCGGTGGTGCGCGTCCATCTTGAGCTCGCTCTTGTTGTCGGCACGCCAGAGGCCGAAGGTCACGAACCAGGTGTGCAGCAGGCCCGGGTGGTAGGGGTCCTTGATGTTCTCCTGCATCAGCTTCCAGTTGCCCGGAATGCGCTGGCGGTTGTAGCCCAGGATGGTGAGCTTGCGGCCGTTGAACAGCCGGTCGAAGTAGCCCAGGATGGTGGGGCCGAGAAAGTCTTCCAGCGATTCGACGCCGTGGTCGAAGCTGGCAAACACCACGCCGCCACGCGTGGCCACCTTGAGCTTGTTCAGGCCGTGGTCGGTGGTCTTGAAATCGGCCGGCATGCCGCCGTTGACCTTGCCGTCCTGCTTCACGCCCCGGCGAAACGGCACGCCCTGCAGATCACCCTTGAGCGTGTAGCTCCACTGGTGATACGGGCAGACAAACTCCTTCTTGTTGCCGTGGCGCTCGCGGCAGAACTGCATGCCCCGGTGGGCACAGACGTTCTCCACCACGCTGATGCCGCCATCGGCATCGCGCACCATGATGACCGAGCGCTCACCCACCACCGTGCGCTTGTAGTCGCCCGCGTTCGGCACTTCGGCCTCCAGGCCGACGTAGTTCCAATGCTTTGTGTAGAAGAAGCGCTCCAGCTCCTTCTTGTGCAGCTCGGCGTCGGTGTAGACCATGAAGGGAATGCGGCTCGTGCCCTCGGATTCCCAGCGGATGCGCTGCGGGAACGTGCCTTCGCCGTCTGTGGATGATGTGTTCATGGGTGTTGTCTCCTTCTGAAAACTTCTAGGTGCCGCTGGCGTAAAACGCGTCGGCGTAAATCTGCTCGGGCAACACGCCCATGCGCCGGATGAGCAGCGACGCGGCTTCCACCATGGGCGGTGCGCCGCAGAGGTAGGCGCGAAAGCCTTGCAGGTCCGGCCAGTCCTGCTCGATTGCATCGGTGACGAGGCCAGTGCGGCAACCTGGCGCTCGGCCCGAGGCAATCACCGTGTGCACCCGCAGCCTGGGGTACTGCTGCTGCAGCTCGGCCAGCCAGGCCTGTCCGTACACGTCGCGCTCGGAGCGCACACCGAAGTACAGGTGGATGGGGTTGTGCATGCCGGCCGCGACCACACCGCGCACGATGGACAGAATCGGCGCGAGCCCGGTGCCGCCAGCCACGCAGAGCATCGGCCCGGTGTGCTTGCGGCGCAGATAGGCCGAGCCCAGCGGGCCGGTCACGCGCACCGCGTCGCCCACCTTCAGTTCACGCTCGATGTAACCCGTCACACGGCCGTCGGGTACGCGCCGCACATGGAATTCGAGCTCACCATCGGTACACAGGCCAGCCATGGAATAGGGGCGGATGTGATCGGGTGTGAATTGCAGTTGCGCGTACTGGCCGGGTGAAAACTCCAGCGGCTTGGCCGGCTTGAGCCGCAGGCGCTGAATGTCGTGCGTGGGCGACTCGATCGCCACCACACTGGCCTTGATGATGCGCGCGGGGTGCACCACCACCTCGTCGGGTTCGGGAATTTCGACGGTGCACGACTCGGTCAGAAAGGTCTGGCACGCCAGCACGCTGGACGCATCCTCGCCGGCTTGCGGCGGCCGCATCTCGCCACCCGACGCCAGCACCTGACCGGAGACCACCTTGCAGCGGCAGGTGCCGCAGCGCCCGGCCAGGCAGCTGTACGACACCGGAATGTCGTGGGCGCGCAGCGCGTCCAGCAGGTTCACGCCCGCCTGAACACTCAGCGTGCGCTGCATCGGCCGTACATGAATTTCCATGGCGCTTTCTTGTCTCTTTGGGTCTCGTGGGGGGCCATGATCACGCCCCGACAAAAATCAGTCAATGCAATGGAATCAATTCTGCATATCATTGAAATCAATATCTGAATCTGAAGGAGTGCCCATGGAACTCGAAGACATCGATCTGAATCTGCTGGTCGTGTTCAACCAGTTGCTGACCGAACGCAAGGTCTCCAAGGTGGCCGAGAACCTGGGCCTCGGGCAACCGGCAGTGAGCAACGCGCTTGCCCGGCTGCGCAAGCTGTTCGACGACGAGCTGTTTCTGCGCACCGCCCACGGCATGCAGCCCACGCCCTTTGCCGAGCAGCTGGCCGAATCCATTGGCTATGCGCTGGGCATGATCCACAGCGCCGTGAACGCGCGCAGCTCATTCGACCCCGCCACCAGCCAGCGCAGCTTCTCCATCGGCATGACCGACATCGGCGAAATCTATTTCCTGCCGCAGCTGATGCAGCGCATCCAGCAGATCGCACCCTCGGTGAGCATCAGCACGGTGCGCAACACCGCGGTGCATCTTGGAGACGCGATGGAGGCCGGCCAGATCGATCTGGCCATCGGCCTGCTGCCGCAGCTCAAGGCGGGCTTCTTCCAGCGGCGCCTGTTCGAGCAGCGCTATGTCTGCCTGTTCCGCGAGGGCCACCGCCTGGACCGCAAGCGCATGCGGGAGGCCGATTTTTTCATGGCCGAGCATCTGGCCATCGTCTCGGCCGGCACGGGCCACGGCCAGGTCGATGCCATTCTCGACAACCACTCGCCGCAACGGCGGGTGAAGCTCAAGGTGCCGCATTTCGTGGCCACCGGCCACATCCTGGCGTCCACCGACCTGATCGCAACGGTGCCCGAGCGACTGGCCGAACGCATGGCCGTGCCCTTCGGACTGAAGTTCCTGCCCCACCCGGTCGATCTGCCCCGCATCGCCATCAACTTGTTCTGGCACGCGAAGTACCACAAGGACCCGGCCAACCAGTGGTTGCGCAACCTGGTCTTCGAGCTGCACGCCGACCGCACGGGCGCGCGGCCATGAGTCCGGTTCAGGCTGGGTTTCTTTTGGCCTCGCGGCTGGCCTTCCAGCCGCCATACAGGGCGATGAGACCGGGGATGATGATCATGGCCCAGATGATCTTGCTCAGGTTCGTCTGCACCCAGGGCAGGTTGCCGAAGAAGTAGCCCGCGCCCACCAGCCCCACCACCCAGATCAACGCACCGATCACGTTGTAGGCGGTGAACTTGGTGCGTGTCATCTCGGCCACGCCGGCCACGAACGGCGCGAAGGTGCGGATGAAGGGCATGAAGCGCGCGAGGATGATGGTGATGCCGCCGTAGCGCTCGTAGAACGCGTGCGCCTGGTTGAAGGCATTGCGGTTGAACAGGCGCGAGTTCTCCCACTGGAACACCTTGGGCCCGAAGTAACGACCAATGGAATAGTTGGTCTGGTCGCCGAGCACTGCAGCGGCCACCAGCAGGCCCATGGCCAGCGGCAGACTCATGAGGCCGGCGCCGCAGAGCGTGCCCACCACGAACAGCAGCGAGTCACCCGGCAGGAAGGGCATGACCACCACGCCGGTCTCGGTGAAGATGATGAGAAACAGCAGCGCATAGACCCAGGCGCCGTAGTTCTGCACGAAGGTCTGCAGGTGCTGGTCCACGTGCAGGATGAAGTCGATGAGGAAGGCAATGATTTCCATGGAGGGGGATTATCCCTGCCGCCTACAATTTGTTCGTGACAACCCCACCCAGCACCCTCCAGCCGCCGCGTCGACCGATCCGCGAACTCCCCGATGAACTGATCAGCCAGATCGCTGCCGGCGAGGTGGTCGAGCGGCCGGCCTCGGTGGTGCGTGAACTGGTGGACAACGCGCTGGACGCTGGCGCCACGCAGGTCACGCTGCGGCTGCAGGCCGGCGGCGTGCGGCTCATCAGCGTGGAAGACAACGGCAGCGGCATCCTGCGCAGCGAACTGCCCAACGCACTCAAGCGCCACGCCACCAGCAAGATCGCGAGCCTGTCCGACCTCGAATCGGTGGGCACCATGGGTTTCCGTGGCGAGGCGCTGGCGGCCATCTGCTCCATCGCCGAGGTCTCGCTGCTCACGCGCGTGGACACGGCCGACGAGCCCCATGGCTGGCTGCTTGACGGGCGCAGCGGCGAGCTGCAACCCACGGCACGCTCACCTGGCACCACGGTGGAGGTGCGCGAACTCTTTTTTGCCACGCCGGCGCGGCGCAAGTTCCTCAAGACCGATGCCACCGAGCTGGCGCACTGCATCGAGGCGGTGCGCCGCCACGCACTGGCGCGGCCGGACGTGGGTTTTGCGATCTGGCACGACGGCAAGCTGGTGGCGCAGTGGCGCGCGGTGACCGGTGGCGGCATGGACGCGCTGCGCCAGCGCCTGGCCGACGTGCTGGGCAACGATTTTGTGGAACAGGCGGTGGCGCTGAACTGGCCGCTGGATGTGCCGACCGACGATGGCCCGCAGCGCTTGCGCGTGTGGGGCTTCGCGGGCGTGCCCGACGCTGCGCGCTCGCGCGCCGACTGGCAGTTCGCCTACGTGAACGGTCGCTACGTGCGCGACAAGACCATCACCCACGCCGCGCGCAGCGCCTACGAAGACGTGCTGCACGGCCACCGCCAGCCGGTGTATGCGCTGTTCGTCTCGCTCGACCCGGCGCGGGTGGACGTGAATGTGCACCCGACCAAGATCGAGGTGCGGTTTCGCGATGGACGCGAAGTGCACCAGGGCGTGCGGCACGCGGTGGAAGCGGCACTGGCTGTGCCGCGCTCGGGTGGTGCGGCTGAGCCGGTGGACGCAGTGCCTGTCACCGCATGGACGCCGCCAGCGCGGCAGGACGGCTTTGCGTTTCGCCCGCGCGAGCCCGAGGTCGGGCACCGCGTGAGTGATGTGGGGGCCTTGTGGGGCTACGGGTCTGGCGGGGCCCTTCGACCAGGCTCAGGACAGGCTTCGACAGGCTCAGCCCGAACGGATGTTTCCTCAGACCCAGCTCCCACCACCGTTCGGGCTGAGCCTGTCGAAGCCCTCAGCGACCAAGCGCCCCTTCCATCGGGCGACTGGCCGCTGGGCCGCGCCATCGCACAGCTGCAAGGCGTCTACATCCTGGCCGAGAACACGCACGGCCTGATCGTGGTGGACATGCACGCCGCGCACGAGCGCATCGTCTACGAGCGGCTCAAGCAGCAGTTGGACGACCAGCAGGTGGCCAGCCAGCCCTTGCTGATTCCCGCCACCTTCTCCGCCACGCCCGACGAAGTGGCCACCGCCGAAGACTGCGCCGAGGTGCTCAAAACACTGGGCCTGGAGATCACCGCACTCTCACCCAAGACGCTGGCCGTGCGCGCCGTGCCCACCACGCTCGCCCAGGGCGACCCGGTGGAACTCGCGCGCAGCGTGCTCGGCGAGCTCGGCCTGCACGACGCAAGTACCGTCGTGCAACGCGCTCGCAACGAACTGCTCGCCACCATGGCCTGCCACGGCGCGGTGCGTGCCAACCGGCGCCTGACGCTGGACGAGATGAACGCGCTGCTGCGCCAGATGGAAGTCACCGAACGCTCCGACCAGTGCAATCACGGCCGCCCCACCTGGCGCCAGGTGGGCATGAAAGAGCTGGACGCGCTGTTCCTGCGCGGGCGCTGAGCGGGCCCATCGCCGGCCTTTGGTCGGGAATTCGGCAAGAAATCCCGTCACCCGCCATGATCGGCCGACTCGCTGGCACGGAACGTGCGCGCAGCGAAGTCTGAACTTTTTGCCAAGCGAGCCGCTCCATACCCGTCATGAAACGCCTGATTGCCCTCCTGCTGGCCTCGCTGGCACTGCTCGCCGGTTGCGCCACGCTCGACGAGCAGCAGCGCACCTGGATCTTCCAACCGTCCGACCGCAGCTGGGCGGGCGGCACCTACGCGGCCGAGAGCATGGAAGACGTGTGGATCGACTTCACCTCGCAAGTCACCGACAAACCCGTCAAGCTGCACGGGCTGTGGGCACAGAACGACAACTTCGCCGCGCGCGCCGATGCCCCGGTGATGCTCTACCTGCACGGTGCGCGCTTCAACGTGACCGGCTCGGCCTTTCGCGCACAACGCATGCAGGAGCTCGGCTTCTCGGTGCTGGCCATCGACTACCGCGGCTTCGGCAAAAGCACGAACGAACTGCCTTCGGAAACCAAGGCCTACGAAGACGCCCGCGCCGCCTGGGACTGGCTGGGCGAAAAGTACCCGGGGCGGCCACGTTACATCTTTGGCCATTCGCTGGGCGGCGCCATCGCCATTGAACTCGCGGCGCAGGTGAAAGACGAAGCCGGCACGGTGGTCGAAGGCACCTTCACCTCCATCCCCGACGTGGTGAGCACCTTCAAATGGGGCTGGTTGCCGGTGAGTCTTTTGATCACCCAGCGCTTTGAAGCGGTCAAACGCGTGCCCGACATCGGCTCGCCGCTGCTGGTGGTGCATGGCGGTGACGACCGCCTGATCCAGCCCGAGCTGGGGCGCAAGCTGTATGAGGCCGCCAATGGCCGCAAGTCCTTCGTGCTGGTCGAGGGCGGCTCTCACCACAACACCAACTCGGTCGGCCAGTCGCAGTACCGCACCGCGCTGGCCAGCCTCTTCGGCCTGCGCAACGCCAGCGCCGAAGCCGTGAAAGTGGTCAAGCAGTAAACCCGCCGCACAGCGGGTGGGCCATCCTCAGTGCTGCACCGCCTGGGCCAGCGCCGCCCAGGCCTTGTGATTCAGCGGCATCGTGACGGCCGCCGCAGCGATCGGGTGCGACGAGAGCTTGACCACCACCATCTCGGCCTTGGGGTTGATGTGAATGAACTGGTTGTGCACGCCCGCCGCTTCCCAGGCGCCGTCTGCGTTGTGCAGCGCCCACCACTGGTTGCGGTAGCTGTAGCCGGCGCGCGACTGCTGGCCCGGCGCCCTGGCGAACTTGTCGCGGTCGCCACCGCGCGCGGTGTCTTCAATCACCTCGCGGGCCAGAATGCGCTGGCCGTTGAACTCGCCGCCCTTGCGCAGCATCTCGCCAAAACGCGCGAGGTCGCGCAGCGTGGCGCTCATGCCGGATCCCTGCAACGGCGTGCCCGCCCCGTCGATCATCACGTTCGCGTCTTCCTCCGCACCGAGCTTCTGCCAGATGCGCTCGCTCAGCAGATCGGCAAAGTGCTGCCCCGTCACGCGCGAGACGATCCAGCCCAGCACCTCCGAATGCACCGTTCGGTAGACGAAGGCGTCGCCGTGCTCGCCTTCTTTCTTCAGCGTCTTGAGGAAGCTGTAGATGTCTTTCGGACCGGTGTAGCTGGCCGGTGCGGGCAGCATGCCGCTGGAGAACAGGTAGGGGAACACCTCTGTCGTGGGGTCGGTGTAGACCTCGCGGTAGCGCACCGCGCCGGTCATGTCCATGACCTGGCGCACGCTCATGTCGTCCCAGGCGCTGCCGGCCAGCTCGGGCACGTACTGCGTCACCCGCGCGTTGGGGTCGATCCTGCCCTCGTGTGCGAGCTGCGCGGCCAGCAGGCCGGTGAAGCTCTTGGTGATGGAGAACAGCAGGTGCGGCTTCTCAGGTTGCATGTTGCGGTAACGCTCGTAGACGACACGCCCACGGTGCAACACGATCAGGCCGTCGGTGAAGGTGTCGCGCTGCCACTCGGCGATGGTGGTGCGTGATCCCTTGTCGTCGGCGAAGGCCCACTCGTCGAGGTTCTTCTCGCGGCGCGGCAGCACGGCCACCGGCGCCGCGCCACGGCGGATGTTGCGCGTGGGCAGCAGCTGACGCACGTTCTGGAACGCCCAGGTCATCTGCGGGTAGCGCGTGCGGTTGCTGTTGTCCACCAGCTTGTCGGGCGCGGGTGGGAAGCCCTCCATGTAACCCAGCTTGTCGAGCAGCACGCTGTCGGGCGGCGGCAGTTGCGGCGCCTGCGCAAAGGCGGCAGGCAGCGCGAACAGCAGGCCACAGACAGCGGTGGTGATCGGTCGGGCACGGTGGTGCATGGTCTTGTCTCCTGTTGTGGTTCGGGAATACCGGGGTCTCGCCCGGCGCAAGTTGCCGGGACAATGGCGCCCAATCTTGATGAGAAGCTGATGCCCAGTCCCGCAGGCGACGACCACAACGACGAGCCCTCCGGCAGCAGCCCCGCCGGGCTGGGCTACAGCGCTGACGACGATGGCGAGGTCTGCGTGCACGGCCGGCCGCTGGCGCTGCCGCCCAAGGAACGCGCCGTGCTGCACCTGCTGCTGCGGCGGTGGCCACGCACCGTGTCCAAGGAACAGTTCGCGAGCGAGGTCTGGGCCGGTCAGGCGATGTCGGACGAAAGCCTGGCGCGCTGCATCGCGCAATTGCGGCAGGCCGTGCCGCCCGCGACCGGTCTGGCACTGCGCGCGCAGTACCGGCGCGGCTACCGCTTGCTGGTGACGACCGACGGCCCCACCGCCGTGGCACCACCGGCGGCCGCGCACGGGCGGTTGCTGCACGTGGCCATGGCCCGGCCACACCAGGTGGAGACGCTCACCCATGCGCGCCAACTGGTGCAGCAGCGCGAGGCCGATGCACTCGCGCGCGCCGAGCAACTGCTGCGCGCGCTGATCGCCGAAGCGCCCGACTATCTTGCGGCCCGGCTCGCCTTTGCGGAATGCCTGGCGGCCACCGTGAGTTGCGGCCTGGCGGTGCGACGCAAGCGCATTGATGAGGCGCTCGCCCATCTGGCGTGGGTGGAGACCCAAGCGCCGCAAATGCCCGGTCTGCTCACCGAAACCGCGCACCTGCTCGACTGCGCCTGGTGCTTCGACGAGGCCGCCGTTCTACACGCGCGCGCCCTCGCAGACTCGCCGCTGGACGCCGCCACCCACTACTACCGCGGCTGGCATCTGCTGGCCACCGACCGGCCGCGCGAAGCCGTGCAGGCACTGGAGCAGGCCCTGCAACTCAACCCGTTCTCGGTCTACATGGCGATTCTTCTGGCGCGTGCGCTCGCCACCGCCGGGGACCACGAAGCGGCGCTCGCGCGCGCCCTGCGCACGCGAGCGAACGCACCCGAGAACCGCGCCGCCGCACTGCACCTGCTGGGCGTGCAGGCGCTGGTGACACCCTCGCCCGCGCTGGCCGCACCGGCTTTGCAGATGTTGAGGGACCCGGCCTTGTGGATCTTCGCCGCCTCCACGCTGGGCTACGTGCTGGCGCGTTCTGGTGAGACCGATGCCGCTGCGCGCGTGATCGCCAACACCGACCTCAGCAACCCGAGCGAGCTGGCCACGCACGCCGCCGCGCTGGCTCTGCTGGGCCGCCGCACCGAGGCACTGGATCGCCTGGAGCGAGCGGTGGGCGAGGGCTGCGGCCACCTGCCCCTGGTGTTGCTGGCCACCGAAAACGCGACCCTGCGCGACGACCCGCGCTGGACAGCGATCGCGGCTCACGTCTGGCCCCGGCGCGCGTGACCCCGAGGCACTGCACCAGAAGGCGTTCTGCTACCCTCGACCGGATGCCCGCAACGCCATCCTCTTCAGCCATGTCACCCGGTCTTGTGGTGCTGGCGCTCTCTCTTTTGTTGGGCCTGCAGCCCATCGCGACCGACCTGTACCTGCCTGCGCTGCCCGCCCTCACGGCCGGCTTTGGCGCGGCCATGTCGCAGGCCCAACTCACGCTCACCGCGCTGCTGCTGGCGTTTGGCGTGTCGCAGATGTTCTGGGGTCCGCTGTCGGACCGTTTTGGCCGACGGCCTGTTCTGTTGATCGGCATGAGCGCCTTCGTGGTGGCGTCGGTCGGCAGCACCTTTGCATCCTCCATCGAACAGCTCATCGTCTGGCGCGCGGTGCAGGGCGCGGCCATGGGCGCTGGCGTGATGTGCGCGCGCGCCATCGTGCGCGACCTGTACCTGCCCACCGAGGGCGCGCGCATGATGTCCAAAGGCCTCACCGGCCTGGGTGTGATCGCCTGCGCCAGCGCGCCACTGGGCGGCTTCCTGTCCGACCTGCTGGGATGGCGCCTGTCGCTGATGGCGGTGGCTGTGTTCGGCGCCATCACGCTGGGCGTGATCGCCTGGCGGTTCGAGGAAACCCTGCTCGCGAAGAACCCCCGCGCCCTGCAACCCGGCATGCTGCTGGGCACCTGGGTGCAGATCGCGCGCCACCCCACCTTCTGGGCATTTGCTCTGCTCTCCGCCACCTCCTACTGCGGCCTGTTCACCTTCCTCGCGGCCTCACCCTTCGTGTTCATCCAGGTGCTCGGCATGTCCAAGACGGGCTATGGCCTGATGATGATGACGATGTCGCTGAGCTACATCGTGGGCACCTTCATCTGCCGCCGTCTGCTGCTGCTGCTGGGTGTGCGGCGCACCGTGGCCGTGGCCGCGGTGTTCACGCTGGTGGGTGGCACCAGCATGGGTGTGCTGGCGTGGCTGGGCGTGCAGAGCGCCTGGGCCATCATGTTGCCGTTCTACCTGTTCATGATGGGCCACGGTGTGCACCAGCCTTGCGGCCAGAGCGGCGCGGTGGGTCCCTTTCCGCAGGCCGCCGGTGCGGCGTCGGCGCTGGCCGGTTTCATCATGATGATCGCGGCGTTTCTGGTGGGTGGCTGGTTGGGTCAAAGCCTGGCGGCGATCCAGGCCGGTACCGGTACGGTGCTGCCGCTCACCAACGGCATCTGGTTCTGGAGCGTGTTCATCTCCCTGACCGCCTGGACACTGGTGCAACGCTTTGGCGAGAGCCGGCCCGGGCCCGAGCGCGCGACGCCCGGCGTGGTGCAAGGCTGATCCGGCCCATGCCCCCCGTGTCCTGCATCGGCCTGGCCGGGCCCACCGCGAGCGGCAAGAGCGCAGCCTCACTGGCCATCGCACAGCGCTGGCCAGTGGAGATCATCAGCGTCGACTCGGCACTGGTCTACCGCGGCATGGACATCGGCACGGCGAAACCCAGCGCGGCAGAACAGGCGCAGGTGCCGCACCACCTGATCGACATCCTCGACCCGCTGCAGAGTTACAGCGCAGCCGACTTCGTGCGCGACACGCTCCGGCTGGTGGACGAGATCAACCAGCGTGGGCGCACCGCCCTGCTCGTGGGCGGCACCATGCTGTACTTCAAGGCGCTGCTGGTGGGCCTGGACGACATGCCACAAGCCGACGTTGCGGTGCGGGCGCGCATCGATGCCCAAGCCAAGGCACTCGGCTGGCCCGCGCTGCACGCCGAGCTGATGCGGGTCGACCCCATGACGGCCGCGCGCCTGCCGCCCTTGGATGCGCAGCGCATCCAGCGCGCCCTCGAGGTGTTCGAGGTCTCGGGTCGGCCGCTCTCCAGCTTTCAAACCGGGCGCACGCACAACCCCGACAGTCCGCTCGCACCCGGGCAGCTGATCTCGCTGGAGCCGCTTGACCGCGCCTGGCTGCACGCGCGCATCGCGCAGCGCTTCGATGTGATGCTGACTGAGGGCTTCCTCGATGAAGTGAAGCGC
Source organism: Hydrogenophaga sp. (assembly GCF_018780385.1). Classification (GTDB taxonomy): domain Bacteria; phylum Pseudomonadota; class Gammaproteobacteria; order Burkholderiales; family Burkholderiaceae_C; genus Hydrogenophaga. The sequence goes on from NZ_JADMJO010000072.1 coordinate 16,481, forward strand.
CTGCGCGCGCGCGGCGACCTCGGTACCGACCTGCCTTCGATGCGTTGCGTGGGCTACCGGCAGGCCTGGGAGCTGCTGGACGCGCACGGCAACACGCTCGCCCCCGAGCAACTCGCCGAGCTGCGCGAACTCGGCATCGCGGCCACGCGCCAGCTCGCCAAGCGCCAGCTCACCTGGTTGCGTTCCATGCCGCAGCGCCGGGTCATTGCGTGTGACGCACCCGATGCGCTGGCGCGCGTGATCGAATCGGTGCAAGCCCTGTTGAGCGCACCCACCTGAACCGCATGTCACTCGTCGTCGAACAACTCGGAAAGCGCTACGGCAACACCACCGTCTTCAGCGACGTGAACCTCACGGTGGCGCCCGGTGAGTTCATTGCCATCGTGGGCGAATCGGGGGTGGGCAAATCCAGCCTGCTCAACTGCCTGGCTGCGCTGGACGACTGGAGCGAAGGCCGCATCACGCATGCCGGTGTGGACCTCGGTGACCTGACCGACACGCAGCGTGCGCACTGGCGCCGCAAGCACCTGGGCTTCGTGTTCCAGGCCTTTCACGTGCTGCCGCACCTGGACGTGGCGCAGAACGTGGGCCTGCCCCTGCTGTTGCTGGGCCGGCCGGATGCCGCGCGCGTGCAGCAGATGCTCGAAGCGGTGGGGCTGGGCGAACTCGGCGCGCGGCTGCCGGCCGAACTCTCGGGCGGTCAGCTGCAGCGCGTGGCCATTGCCCGCGCGCTGGTGCACCGCCCCAGCCTGCTGCTGGCCGACGAGCCCACCGGCAACCTGGACCCGAGCACGGCCGCCCAGGTGATGGCGGTGCTGCAGCAGCAGGCTCGTGAGAGTGGTGCCGCGCTGGTGCTCGTCACGCATTCACAAGCCGCTGCCGCGCGCGCGCAGCGCGTGTTGCACCTCACCGCCAGCGGGCTGCAGCCGGCTTGAGGTTTCAGACCTTGAGGATCACGTCGTGGTCGGGTGCGAAGCAGGCATGCAGCGGCAGCAGTGCACCGCCGAGGGCGCGTGCATCGGAGCCGATGCTGCCCAGCTCCAGGCGCGGGCGATGCAGACCTTCCCAGTTGTAGGCCGCCAGCGCCGCGCGCGTGCGCTCGCACAGGGCGCGCAACAGATCGGGCGCGATCGCTCCGTCCATCACCACCGCCTCCACATCGAGAAACGCCGTGCCCGAGACCACGCACTGCGCCAGCGCCGGCGCTGCGCGCTCGATCCACTCCTGGCTGTACGGCAACCAGGGTGACTGCAGGGCCCGCTCGTCGTAGGCGGCCATCGGGTCCAGGCCGTGCTGGCGAAAGCGCTGCTCCAGGTCCCACAGCGAGGCTTCGCTGATGAGCTGCGGCGCCGGCTCACCGCCCTGCACCACGCGCAGGGGCAGCGAGGCAACAGCGCCCGCGTTGCCATGGATGCCGCGGTGCAGGTGCGAGTCGAGCACCAGCCCACCGCCCACAAAAGTGTCCATGAACAGGTAGAGAAAACTGCGGATGTCGCGCCCTCGCCCCTGCAGCAGTTCGGCCACGCAGGCGGCCGATGTGTCCTTGGCAAAACTCACCGGCAGCTCGGTGAGTTGCTGCACTTCGGCTCCCAGGTCGATCTGGTTCCAGGCTTGCGATTGTTCGGCCGTGAGGCCCAGCATGCGATGCCAGCCACCCAGTTGGAACGGCGCGGCCACGCCCACCCCCACCACGCGGTCGCTCAGCGGGCCGAGTTTCTTCAGCAGGCGGTGGAGGTTGGTCTTGATCGTGGGCAGCAGCACCGGGATGTCGGGAAAGGCGTAATCCAGCACCAGGCGCTCACGCACCTGGCCGGTGAAGTCAACCAGCAGCCAGTCGGCGCTGCGCCGACCAATCTTGATGCCGATGGCGAACGCGCCGTCGGGATGCAGCCCCAGCGGCACCGAGGGCTGGCCCACGCGCCCGCGCACCGGCGCCTCGCGGCGCAGCAACTGGTCCTCGTCGAGCCGGGCGGTGATCAGGCCGATGGTCTGCGCGGTCAGGCCGGTCAGGCGCGCGATATCGGCTTTGGCCAGGCTGCCGTGCACGCGCAGCGCCTGCAGCACCACGCGCTCGTTGAACTGGCGCATGCCCA
>NZ_JADMJO010000094.1 GCF_018780385.1 Hydrogenophaga sp.
GCGAAGGCGTCCTTCAGGCATTGCTCGGTTTTCGAGCCTTTCAATGCGGGCATGTCGGTTCTCCTTGCGTGGGTTGAACAAGCGCTCAACGGGTGCGGGAAGAGGCCTGCATCCGCAGAGACCGGCAAACGTTAGTCCTGGTGAGGAGCTCCGTCTAATTGTTCTGGGCTATGCGCTGGATTGCTCATGACTATCAGATCAACTCCACTGGTAACCAGTGTCAACCTCATCGACAGCCCCGTGGGAAAGCCGCAAACTGGCTTCGATTGTGGGGCATTTCATTACGATAAGGGAAATGCGTTGCATAATGTTGAATCCCAGTCGATCTTGAGGAGACATCCATGAACCCAGTCGCCCTGCCCGCCCCGGCACCGATCCAGCAGTTGCACCACTACGCCTACCGGGCGAAGGACGCGGAAGAAACGCGTCGTTTCTACGAAGACATCCTGGGTCTGCCGCTGTACCACATCATCCAGAGTGACCACGTGCCCAGCACGGGCGAGTACTGCCCTTACACGCACTTCTTCTTCCGCCTGCAAGACGGCTCGTTCATCGCCTTCTTCGACCTGGGCGACGACGAGGCCGCACTGCCCAGCCCGAACACGCCGAAGTGGGTCAACCACATCAGCTTTCGCGTGAACACGGAGCAGGAGCTGGAGAACACCAAAGCGCGTTTGCAAGCCAGTGGCGTGGAGGTGCTGGGTGTGACGGACCATCACATCTTCAAGAGCATTTACTTTTTCGATCCCAACGGCATCCGCCTGGAGTTGACGGCGCAGTTGGCCGACGAGTTCGAGATGCTGGAAGAGAGCAAGACGGCGCACGCGCGGTTGGCTGAGTGGAACGCGCGCAAGGAACAGTGGCGCCGTGAGCGCGCCGAGGGGAAGACGGCTGCGCCGTTGAAGCCGCAGCAGAACGATCGGCCTGAGGTGGTGGGGCGGGCTCCGGCCTGAGTTTTTTGGCGTTGGCGGGGTTCCGGTCTGCGATGACGGGGCGAACGGCTCCGCAAGAAGCACAACGAAACACAAACCAAGGAGCGATGCATGTCCCCGACGACGTACCGCGAAGCGGCACACACCAACAGCTACGAGTTCACCGCAGGCGCAGGCTACGAGCTGCCCGAGTACCCGTTTGTAGAACCGCCCGAACTCCACACCACCACCCTCGTACGGCACCCCGTGGTGATCGTGGGCGGTGGCATCACCGGCCTCACCCTCGCCTGCTCGCTGGCCCGCCTGGGCGTGCGCGCCGTGCTGATCGACGAAGACAACACCGTGGGCGTCAAGGGCGCTTCGTCGCGCGGCATCTGCTACACGCAGAAGTCGCTCGAGATCTTCGAACGCCTGGGGCTCTTTGATCGCATCGCTGCCAAGGGCGTGCAGTGGAGCGTGGGCCGCACCTTCGCCGGTGAAGATGAGGTCTACAGCTTTGATTTGCGCCAGCAAGGCCAGTACCACCTCTCGCAGCAACCGCCCTTCATCAACATCCAGCAGTTCTACATCGAGGGCTTCCTCGTCGAGCGCATCCAGGAGCTCGGCGCCGTGGAGCTGCGCTGGCAGAATCGCCTCACCGCCTTCGAGCAAAACGCCGACTTCGCCACGCTCACCGTGGACACTCCCGCCGGCAGTTACCGCATGGAAGCCGAGCACGTGATCGACGCCACCGGCTCCCACAGCCCGCTGCGCAAATGGCTCAACGTGCCCTTCGACTCGCGCCGAGGCGACGACCGCTGGTGCATCGCCGACGTGCGCTTCTCCACCCACCCCCCCCAGGAGCGCCACACCTGGATCGAAGCCCCGTTCAACGAAAACCGCGCGGTGTGGCAACACCTGATGGCCGACGACGTCTGGCGCATCGACTACCAGATGGCGCCCAACGCCGACCCCGAATACGTGAGCCGCGAGGACGTGGTCCGCGAACGCCTGGCACGCCAGTTCGGACCCGACGTGCAGGTTCAGATCGTCTGGGTCGGACCGTACGCCTACCGCAGCGAGTGCGTGCACGCCATGCGCCACGGTCGCGTGTACCTCATGGGCGACTCGGCCAAGGTGGTCAGTCCGTTTGGGGCACGCGGCGGCAACACCGGCGTGGCCGACGCCGACAACCTGGCCTGGAAGCTGGCTGCCGTGCTCTGCGGCAAGGCCGATGGCGCACTGCTGGAGAGTTACAACGACGAGCGCCTGGACGCCGCGCAGCAGAATGTGTGCGTGACCAACCGCACCGCGCGCTTTCTTCGCCCGGCCGAAGGCACCGAGCGCGTGTTCCGCCAGGCTGCCATCGGCCTGGCCAAACAGCACCCGTTCGCCCGCGCGCTCATCAACACCGGTCGCATGGCCGTGGCCAACCCCTACGCCCGCTCCCGCGCCTGTACCTACGCACCGGCCAGCGCCGCGGGCCAGTCGGTGCAGAACGTGGGGTTTGAATGGGCCGACGGCTCGCAGGGCGACGTGAACGACCTGCTCAACTGGGCCCATGGTGACCTGCTGGTGCTGGTGTTCGGCGACCAGCCGGCCGCCACCCTGCAACGATTGCGCCGCCTGTGCCTGGACGCGCCGGTGCGCAGTGTGCAGGTGCTCGGTGCTGATGGCACCGCGCAGGCGCTGGAGCACGTGCGCGACCCCAAGGGCCACCTGCAAGGCGCCTGCCACGTGTTCGGCCACGCCTGGGCGCTGGTGCGCCCCGACGGCTATCTGGCTGCCACCGGAGAAACCATCAACGCCCAGCTGGTGCGTGCGATCGAACGATCGCTGGGCCTGCGCGGAGACCAACCATGAAAACCAACCCCCACTTCCAGGACGCCGATGCCTTCTACGAACAGCTGCTCGATGCCCACGCGGGCCTCAGCCGCGAAGACTCGGAGCTGCTCAACGCGCGCCTGATCCTGCTGCTGGCCAACCAGATCGGGGATGCAAGCGTGCTGAAAGCGTGCATCGATGCCGCGCGGGAACTGCCCGCCACCCCGGTCTGAAGGACCAGTCGAATAAAATTCGCGGGTTACCCCATTTCCCCTGACGGCATCCTGCGGGATGCCGTTTCCACTTCTGGCGCGCCCCATGACCGACACCCTGAACCAACCCGGCCTGCAATCCCTGGCCAAATCGTTCGAACCCGCTCCGCTCGAAGCCCGCTGGGGCCCCGAGTGGGAGAAGCGCGGCTACGGCGTGGCGGGCTTCCGCGGCACGGGCGCTCCCCAGGCCGACGCACCGTCATTCGCGATCCAGCTGCCACCACCCAACGTGACCGGCACGCTGCACATGGGCCATGCGTTCAACCAGACCATCATGGACAGCCTCACGCGCTACCACCGCATGGCCGGTGCCAACACGGTCTGGGTGCCCGGCACCGACCACGCCGGCATCGCCACCCAGATCGTGGTGGAGCGCCAGCTGCAGGCGCAAGGCATCAGCCGCCACGACATGGGCCCCACACCCGCCGAGGCACGCAAGAATTTCGTGGCCAAGGTGTGGGAATGGAAGGAAGAAAGCGGCAACACCATCACCACGCAGATGCGCCGCATGGGCGACAGCGTGGACTGGA
>NZ_JADMJO010000126.1 GCF_018780385.1 Hydrogenophaga sp.
GGTCTCCAGCACCATGCGCAGGTCGTAGAGCTGGTCGAACTTGTCGAAGTCGAACGGCAGCACGCGCCAGCCGCTGCGAAACATCACCTCCACCAGACCATCTTGTTGCAGCCGGAACAGCGCCTGGCGCACCGGTGTGCGCGAGACGGCGAGCCGCGCGCAGAGTTCGTGTTCGGTAAAGCGGTCGCCGGGCACCAGGCGGAAGTCGGCGATGTCCTGCTTGACTTGCCGGTAGACCGCTTCGGCGCGCGACTGGAAGGGCTCGACGCTGGCGGCAGCCTTGGCGGCGATATTGGCGGGGCGTGCGCGGACGGCGCGCAGGGGGCGTGTGACCATCAGGCCATCCAGCTCACATGGGCCGAGACGACACGCCAGCCTTCGGCCTTGCGCACCCAGGTCTGACTCTGGCGACCGGTGCGCGGGTTGCCTTCGCGCTGGAACTCGATGTTGGTGGTGGCCACATCACGGCCGTGCGTGGTGATGGCGGTGCGCAGCACGGTGCGCTGCAGGCCGACGGCGGGCCGGCCGTTGCGAAATGCACGGATCTCGTCGATGCCGTAGAGGTTTTCGGTGGCGCCATAGCGCAGCGTGTGGGGGCTGTCCCAGAACAGCTCGTCGAGCACGGCCACGTCGTTGCCGATCAGGGCTTGCTCGTAGCGCTCAAAGGCGGCCGTCACTTCGGCCAGCACATCGGGCAGATTGGTATCCATTCAGAACTCCACGGGTTTGCAGCGGGCAAGGCCCGCATTGTGCAGTGCCATGCCGGCGCGCAGCGCCAGGTCTTCGCGCCAGGGTGCGGTAATCAGTTGTACGCCGATCGGCAAGCCACCGGTGCCCTGCGGCCACAGGGGTGCGGCCACCACCGGACAGCCCGCGAACGAGATGGGTTGCGTGAGCAGGCCGATGGAGGGGCGGCAGGGCAGGCGCTGGCCATTGATCTCGACCCACTCGGTACCGAGGGGCTGCGCCGGCACGGGCGTGGCGGGCGCGATCAACACGTCCCAGTCGCGGAACAGGGCATTGACCTTGTCGCGGTAGACGCGGCGAAAGCGCTGCGCGCGCACGTACCAGGCGGCCGGTTGCAATGCCCCCGAAATGAAACGGTCCACCGACAGCGGCTCGTAGTCGGCCGCCTGCGTGCGCAGGCGGTGCAGGTGCAGGGCGCCGCCTTCGCTGGCGCTCACGATGAAGGCCGCCGCGCGCGCCTGCACCGCATCGGGCCACTCCACGGTGGTGGTGGCGCCCAGCGCCTGCGCGGCGAGCGCGGCCACCTCGCGGGCGGGCGCGGTCGTGTGCTCGGCGAAGTAGCCACCCAGCACACCCACGCGCAGGCCTTTGATGCCCAACGCCAATGAGCGCACGGTGGGCTGTACCGTGGTGGCGTGGCAGCCTGGGTCCAGCGGGTCGGCGCCTTGCAGCGCGTCGTAGGTCAGGGCCAGGCCGTGGAGGTCGTCGGCCAGCGGCCCCAGGTGGTCCAGGCTGTGAACGAAGGGGTAGCTGCCGCGCCGCGAGAGCCGGCCGAAGGTGGGCTTCAAGCCCCACACACCACACAGTGACGAAGGCACGCGGATCGATCCGTTGGTGTCCGAGCCCAGCGTCAGGGGCACCTGACCCGCGGCCACCGCCGCGCCCGAGCCGCCCGATGAACCACCCGCCGAACAATCGAGCCGATGCGGGTTGTGCGTGGGGCCAAAGTGGGTGTTCTCGGTGGTGAAGCCGTAGGCGTATTCGTCCATGTTCAGCGAGCCCACCAGCACCGCACCGGCGGCCTGCAGGCGCTGCACCAGCACCGCGTCCACGGTTGCGGGCGGGTTGGTGCGGTTGACCTTGGAGCCGGCCAGTGTCACCTCACCGGCGATGTCGAACAGGTTCTTCACCGCGAACGGCACACCGGCCAGTGGACCCAATGGCTCACCGCGCGCGCGTTGCGCGTCCATCCGCTCGGCCTGCGCACGGGCGGCGTCGAAGCGGGTGCCGGTGAAGGCGTTGACGCGCGCATCGGTGGCTTCGATGCGTGCGATGCTGGTTTCCAGCGCGTCTGCCGCGCGCAAGGTGCCGCCGGCCACCGCTTGCGCGACCTCGCTCAATGACAAGGGGGCGGTCATGGCGCGCCCTCAGGGTTGTGAAGGCTGGAACGGCGCCGGGCAATAGATCTCGGCCGGTTCGTCATCCACCTTCAGCTCGAAGGCGTCGAGCAGCGCAGCCATGCCGGCGGTGCGGTGCATGTGCGAAGCCACGCGCGCGGCCTGGGCCGTGTCCAGGTGCAGGTCCACCGCCACGGCGGCAGCCTGCACGTAGATGAGGGTCTGCACCTCCGTCATCGGCGCACCTCGCGCTGGAAGATCTCCAGGCTGCGCTTCTTGGCAGCAATGAAGCTCGCCTCCGACAGCGTGGCGGTGGTGCGCGGTCGCGGATCGTCGTAGGACAGGATCTCGGCCACTTTGGTGGGCCGCTTGGTGAGCAGCAGCACCTGATCGGCCAGGTACACGGCCTCTTCCAGATCGTGCGAGACCAGCACCATGGTGGTGCCGGTCTGCATGAAGACCTCCTGCAGCTTCTCGCGGATGAACAGTGTCATCTCGAAGTCCAGCGCCGAGAAGGGTTCGTCGAGGAACAGCACCTCCGGGTTGGGTGCCAGCGCCCGCATGATGGATGCGGTCTGCTGCTGGCCGCCCGAGAGTTCGTAGGGGTAGCGGTGGAGGTCGAACTTCACGTCGAACGAAGCCACCAGCTCCGCCATGCGCCTGTCCACCTCGGCCTTGCTCCTGCCTTCGAGCTTGAGCGGGTAGGCGATGTTGTCGATGGTGCGCATCCACGGAAACATCGCTTCGCGGTAGTTCTGGAACACGTAGCCGATCTTGGTGTCCTTCAGACTTTTGCCGTCGAACAAAATATCGCCGCTGTCGATCGGCACCAGGCCCGCGATCATGTTGATCAGCGTGCTCTTGCCGCAGCCGTTGGGCCCGAACACCGACACGATCTTGTGCTTGGGGATGTCGAGGTCGAAGTTCTCGTACAGCGGCCAGCCCGCGAAGTACTTGGTGAGACCGCGGATGGTGATGTGCGTGCCGGCCGGACCGGGTGTGAACTCGGGTGCGGGCACGTCGGCGTCGTAGACGGGGGCATTGAGGACAGCGTTCATCTTCCACTCCAGTGCACGATGCGTCGTTCGACCACGAGGAACAGCACGTTCAGCGCATAGCCGAGCGCACCGGCCGCCAGGATGGAGGCGTACATGTCCTTCACGTTCATCACCTGCTGCGAGTTGATGATGCGGTTGCCCAGCCCGCTGTCGGCCCCGATGAACATCTCGGCCACGATCACGATGACCAGCGCCATCGACACGGCCGAGCGCAGGCCGACGAAGCTGGGCTGCAGGCTTTCCCAGATCAGCACGTCCTTGAACACCTGCCAGCGTGTGGCGCCCATCACCTTGGCCGCCATCACGCGCTGCTTGCGCGCGTTGATCACGCCGTAGGCGCTGTTGAA
>NZ_JADMJO010000084.1 GCF_018780385.1 Hydrogenophaga sp.
GGTGGCCGACTATGGCCTGGAGGCCGATCTCTTCGAGGCCGTGCCTGAGCTGATCGCACAGCTCTGAAGGCCCGCCTCGCTGTGGGCCCGGGTGGCAAAATCGGAGCCATGGCCCTGCACTTTGATCTGGTCGACCTGCGCCTCATGGTGCGGGTGGCCGAAGCCAACAGCCTCACCCGTGGGGCCGAGGCCTCCCACCTCTCCCTTCCGGCGGCCAGCACCCGCGTCAAGAACCTCGAGGAGAGCATCGGCACGCGCCTGTTCTGGCGCAACAGCCAGGGTGTGACCCTCACGCCGGCGGGCCAGGCCGTGGTGCACCACGCGCGCATGGTGCTCGGCCAGCTCGAACACCTCACCGGTGACCTTCAGGCTTACACGCAGGGCGTCAAGGGCCATGTGCGGGTGTATGCCAACACGACCGCGCTCAGTGAGTACCTGCCCCCGGTGCTCGCGGCCTTCCTGCGCTCGCACCCCGACGTGAACATCGACCTGCGCGAGCGCTTGTCCCACGACATCATCCGCGCGGTCACCGACGGCCAGACCGACATCGGCATCGTGGCCGGTTCGGTGCGCACCGAGAACCTGGAAACCAAGCCCTACCGCCAGGACCATCTGGTGCTGGTGCTGCCGCGCGACCATGAGCTGGCGGTGGAAGCGGCGGTGCCCTTCGAGCGCACGCTGGACTACCTGCACGTGGGTCTGCACGAAGCCAGCGCCATCCACGCCTTCCTGCGCCAAGCCTGCGAGCGGCTGTCGCGCACGCTGCAACTGCGCATCCAGGTCAGCAGCTTCGAGGTGGCCTGCCGGCTGATCGAAGAGGGTGTGGGTGTGGGTGTGTTGCCGGCGTCGGCGGCGCGGCGGCATGCGCGCCACATGGCGCTGCACATCGTGCCGCTGTCGGACGCATGGTCGCTGCGGGCCATGCAGATCTGCGTGCGCAACTTCGACACGCTGCCGGTGTTCGCCCGCGATCTGGTGGACTTGCTGACCGAGGATGCTCAGGCGGCCTCGGCAGCGGCCGATCAGGCGCCGGACGCTGCCCGGTAACGGAAGGTGCCCATGGCCCGGGCCACGGACTGGCCGGCGGCGTCGCGCAGTTCGGCTTCGCAGAAGCACACCGAGCGGCCACCGCCGGTGGCCTGACCACTGGCCTGCAGCTCGCCCCGGGCCGGGGCGGTGAACACCACGCTGATGTCGGTCGCGCCGAGCGCGCGGGCGGTGTCGTTCAGGCGTGTGCGCGCGGCGCTCACCAGGGCCTGCTGCAGCAGGCCCATCAGGCGCACCTCCTCGTCCATCAGCGCGTCTCCCGGCGCGAGGCGGCGGCCGCGGCGGTGAAGTCGCGCGGGCCGGTCAGGCCCAGGCCACCGTCCACCGGGATGATGGCGCCGGTGATGTAGCTGCCCCAGTCGCTGGCCAGCAGCATGGCCATGCGCGCGATGTCTTCGGTGCGGCCCAGCCGCTTGAGCGGGACGCGCTGCGCCATGGCGTTGAGCGTCTCTTCGGTGGGGGCCAGGCGCTTGAGCCCTTCGGTGTCGGCGATCGGCCCGGGCACGATGGAGTTCACGCGGATGCCTTGCGGCCCCCACTCCATGGCCAGCACCTGGGTGAGCATGTCCACACCGGCCTTGGCCGCGCACACGTGGGCCTGGAAGGGCGTGGGCGTGAAGGCCTGGCTGGCGGAGATCTGGATCACGCAGGCGCCGGGCTGGCGCAGGTGGGGGTGCGCCATGCGCGCCACGTGAAAGCTGCCCATGAGATCGATGTCCACCACCGTCTTGAAGGCGTTGGGCGACATGTCGAGCACGCTGGCCAGGAAGTTGCCCGCCGCGCCGGAGACCAGCACGTCGATGGGGCCGAAGCGCTCGGCGGCGGCCTCCACCGCCGTCTTCACGGCGTCGGGCTGGCGCACGTCGGCCGCGAGGCCGAAGGCGTCCGTGCCCAGGGCCTTGAGTTGTTCGACGGCGGCGTCCACCTTGTCCTGCGAGCGGCTGATGAGGCTGATCCGCGCACCCGCGCGGGCGAAGCCCTGCGCGATGCCGAAGTTGATGCCGGAGGAGCCGCCCGCCACAAAAACATGGCGGCCGGTGAAGTCAAAGGGAGTCGTGGTCATGGGTTCAGTCGAGTTTGAAGCCGATCTCGGCGAGCATCTTCTGCTCACGATCGAACTGGGCGTGGGCAAAGGCGGTGTGGGCCTCCGCGCTGGTGAGCTGGGGCACCATGTCGTAGAGGTCGAGGTTGGCCAGGTAGGCCGGGTCGGTGGCGGCCTTGCGGAAACCTTCGTGCAGGCGGGCGACGATTTTCGGGTCGAGGTTCTTCGGTGCCACCAGGCCCACCGGCGATTCGATCGAGAAGTTGTGCCCCAGCTCCTTGAGCGTGGGCACGTCGGGGTAGTTCTTCAGGCGCTGCTCGGTGAAGGTGGCGAGCAGGCGGCAACCGCCGCCGCGCACCTGTGCGCCGAAGCCCGGGTCGCTGTAGACGTCGAGGTGGCGGCCCAGCAAGGCCTGGAAGGCTTCACCACCGCCCTTGAACGGCACCATGTTGAAGCTCACGCCGGCGGCGCGGGCCATGCGCTGGGCTGTGATGCGGTTGATGCTGATGGCGCCCACGTTGCCCCAGGTCACGACACCGGGGCGGCTCTTGGCGTCGGCGATCAGTTCGCCGAAGTTCTTCCACGGCGCGTCCTTGGCCACCACCACGCCGGTGGTCAGGCCGAACAGGCCGCCGAGGTAGGTGAAATCCTTCAGCGGGTGCCAGGTGACGCGCTGGACCAGCGGTGCACGGATCACCGAGTTGTGCATGACGGCGATGGTGTAGCCATCGGCCTCGTTCATCAGTCCCACGTTGGCGGTGCCGCTGACGCCACCGGCGCCCGGGCGGTGCATGAGCACCACGGGTTGCCCGAATTCCTTCGAGGCGGCTTCCGCCAGCGAGCGGATGACGGGGTCGAAGGAACCCCCGGGCGGGAAGGGCAGCACCAACTGGATGGGCCGGCCCGGGAACGCGGTGTTGGCCAGCGCGGGCGCGGCCACGGCACTGGCGCCGAGGGCGGCGACGCCCCCGATGAACTGGCGGCGGTTGAAGGCGAGGGTTGAACGATTCATGTGCGTCTCCTGGTGTTGTGTGAACGGAAATCCATGGGTCTCACTGGGGCAGTGGCAGGTAACGGAAAGTCCCCTGGCCGCGCGCCACCACACGGCCGTCGGCATCGGTCACCACCGCCTTGCACCAGGCCACCTGGTCGTCGCAGCTCACGAGCTCGCTGTCGGCGGTGAGCGAGCCGCGCCCCGGTTCGAGGAAGCTGGTGTTGAGGTTCAGCGTCACGGCGGTGCGCTCGAAATTGCAATGCGAGACGGCTGCGCTGGCCATGGCCACGTCGATCAGCGTGATGACCACGCCGCCGTGGATGGCGCCGATGACGTTGCCCAGTTCTTCGCGTGCGTCGATGCACAGGCGGGCCTTGCCGCCTTCGGAAAACTCGCGCCGCATCTGCAGCAGGCGGGTGAACGGCACCTGGCTGAACATCTGGCGCGGATCGTGTCCAGTGACGGCTTTCATGGTCATGCCCGGGCCTGCTCGCGCAACACGTTCTTGAGCACCTTGCCGGCCGCCGACAGCGGCAGCGCCGGCACATAGACCACGCTGCGCGGGCACTTGAAGCCGGCCAGGCGCTCGCGGCACCAGGCGCGCAGCTCGTCCACCGGCAGTCGCTCCGGTGCCACGCCCTCGGCCAGCACCACCACCGCGTGCACCGCCTCGCCCCAGCGCGCATCGGGCAGGCCGATCACCGCGGCGTGTGACACCAGCGGGTGGCTGCGCAGAGCACCTTCCACCTCGGCGCAGTACACGTTTTCGCCACCGGTGATGATCATGTCCTTGATGCGGTCGACGATGAAGAGGAAGCCGTCGGCGTCCATGCGCCCGGCGTCACCGGTGCGAAACCAGCCGTCGCGAAATGCGCCTGCGGTGGCTTGCGGGTTGTTCCAGTAGCCGCGGGTGACCATGGGGCCGCAGGCCACGATCTCACCCACCTCGCCGGGAGGCAGCGGGTGGCCGCTTTCGTCCACGATGAGGATTTCGGCACCCAGGCCCGCGCGGCCCACCGAGTGCAGGCGGCCCCGCGCCCGGGCCTCGGGGGAACGGTGGTTCTCGGGCAGGTTGATGCACAGGGCGCCGGCCGTTTCGGTCAGGCCATAGGCCTGGAAGAAGTCGGCGTGCGGCCACGCGAGCAAGGCACGTTCGAGCAGGTCGGGCGGCATGGGCGCGGCACCGAAGGCGATGCGGTCGAGGCTGCGCACACGCTCAGGCTGGAAGCCGGGCTCGTCCATCAGGGACTGCAGCATGGTGGGCACCAGGATGGTGTCGGTGATGCCGTGGGTCTCGATCGCTTCGAGCACCGCCGCGGGCCGGAACTGCGCCATCGTGATGCAGGTGCCGCCCACGATGGTCTGCCCGATCAGGCGGCCCAGGCCGGCCACGTGAAACAGCGGCGCGACCAGCAGCGAGACCGAGTCGGGCGCGTTGTTGAGCTCTGCGCCGCGCGTCATGGAGGCGGTCCAGAAGTTGGCGTGCGTGAGCATCACACCCTTGGACTTGCCGGTGGTGCCGCCGGTGTAGAGGATGGCGGCCAGTTGCTCGCCGCAGGCGCGCGCGTCGGGGAGAGGCGCCAGCGCGCGAGCTTCGTCGGCCAGTTGCACCAGGTCGACCGTGGGCAGGCTCAGGCCATGAGCCTGCGCCGTGAGCGACTCGTCGATCAGCAGCAGGCGCGCGCCGCTGTCTTCGAGCGCATGTGCGATCTCGTGCAGGCTCCAGCGCACATTGAGCGGGCAGGCCGTGGCGCCCATCCACCAGCACGCAAAGATCGCGCGCACCAACAGGTCGTGGTTGGGCGCGAGCAGGGCGACGCGGTCACCGGCGCGCACACCGCGCGCCGACAGGGCAGCCGCGTGGCGCCCGATGCCGTCGAGCAACTCGGCAAAGGTATGTTGACGCACAAGGCCTTCACTCACGTGGGTGAGCGCGATCTTGTCCGGATGTCGTTGCAATGAGCGGTGCAGGCCTTGGGTGAGGTACACGGTATTTGCGGGCAGTGGGGTTCAAAACAGCGAGGCCTTAGCGTAGGCACGGGTTGGAATCCCCCCAATGGCTGGATCGGCCAATGCGGTTGGCGAAACCTTCCAAGGCTGTGCGGGGCGTGCGGGTTATCCCGAGGCCTGAGAACACCGCGCCCACCTTGCGCATCGGCGGTGAGCTGTCGTAGGGCGCCAGAGCACGCGCTCGTTGGCCAAAGACAGCTTCCACTCGGCCTCTATTTATGCCAACCAGTCCCTGCAGAAACTGCGGGGCTCACCGGCGACACGCTCAGGCGTTGCTGGGGGCCAATGGTTCGTCCGCCGCCCCGCCGGCTTCAGGCATCACGTAAACGACAGCGCGGCTGCGACCAAGCACAGGCGATACGACAGCTTCATAGAAGGCCACCGGCACCACCACGCAGCCGGCCGATACGCGGCGCGCTTGCGGGTCAGCCGAGGCCAGGCGCGTCGCGCGGTGCTGCTGCGACAGTCCTGGGCGCAATCGGTGGATAGCCAGCGCGCTGTCGTAGTCGATCCAGACCACGGATTCGCCCCCGAGGTTGCGGCCAGGCTGGGAGACGAATCGGCCTGCTGTGGTCACCCGGTCGCCCTTTCGCAGTTGTCCGCTCTGGGTGCGTGCCCCTACGCCCGGCACGGCCCGGTCGCCATAGTCCGCCCCCAGCAGCACCGGCGTGGAGCCGACGAGTTGGCCGTTGCCCAGGAAAACCGTGAGCACGGCCGCCTTTTTGTCGACGACAGCGAAAGGCAGGCCTCCGTGGTCGGCCGAGGCAATCACCTGTCGGGCCAGCGCCAACGCAGCGACAGCTGGCATGTTGGGTGATGGCGTGGCTCTGGCCGGCAGGGCCGGCCCGCCGAGCAGGGCGACGAATAGCGCGACTGTGAGCCCAGGGATCGAGAACCGCATGTTGCAAAGCCACCGCATTTGAACGCGGAAAGGCTTGCACCTCCCGCGACTGCCACGAGTGACGACCCCGAAAGACCGCCGTGTGGGCAGATGCTATTGGCCCTGCGGGATGGCAAAGCGCGCAACAGCAGGCGAAAGGCAGCGCAAATGCTCCTTCAGTCCGGGGCGCATTCATCGTAGGGCGCCACAGTAACTGCTCTGGGACATTCAAAAAATCAAGGGCTTCCAAAACCTCGTGCCGTAGGGTCGGCCCGGTTTGATCTTTGACCAGCCGGCTTCTACGATTCTTTGCAGGTCCAAATGCTTGAGCAGATCAACTCACCAACCGCTCAAAATGCTGTCGGACATAGGGTACGCTCGACTGACTTTCCGCTTTCGGCCAAGAGCGGTCACCAGGAGGCCGTTTGCTTGTCAGGAAGTCTGTAGTCTTTCGCATCGACTTCTTTCTGAGTAGGTTCCTCCCGATGCCCTCAACTTGATTGACGCAAAGTCTGAAAATGGACAATAAAAGAAAGTGGTTTGGCGCGTTCTGTACGCTAGTGCTTTGCTTCGTTTCGCTGATACCTGCTTCTCCACTATTTATAAAACTTTTCCTGCCTTTTCCAGAACTGGAAAACGCCCACTACTACTTTGGTGAAATTGAGACAAAGCAAGGACGGCCTTTGTTTTCACGTTTGGAAGTCAGGAATCGTTACTACATCTCAACAGCAGATGGAAAATTTGAGATTGTGGATGGGTACTTTGGCGATAGGTTTTCACCGCACCATGGGGAATTACTAGATGGGGCAAAGGGCGAAGTCTGGTTTCATCCCGCCTTTGGCATTCTTCAACAACACCTCTTATATAAATCGAAGGATGGTCGCGAGAAGTTGTCGCTGTCGACTATCGAAGGTACAAAGCGTTGGCATGCCGACGCATTTAGATGGAATCGATATCTATGGCGATCGTTGCTGCCGATAGCGCTCTTTGTTCTCCTTCTTGTACAGATTCGTGGGCTCCGAGCGCGAGATTCCTAGTTCGGCCACCCTATCCGTAATTTCCTACACAAGACATGCCCCTTTGAATGATTGCGGAATCGAGTTTCCGCTTTGGACCCGAAGTTGTCATCGAGCTTCCTCGATAGCAGTCGCTCACGGCAGGGTTGGGACGATTGGGTGACGGCTACATCATCAATCCGCCAAACTTTTCGAAAGCCGTTCTCACCTGGTCTTCGGTGCAGGCGACCAGACCGGCAAATGACGGAACATGGAGCACCGATGCTGCTAGTGACGCAGGCTGGTCTGCGCAGATTCGCATAAAGCGTCCCATTTCACCAGGCCAAGCGAAGGTGGTGACTTCCTGCGCGCGTTCGAGCAGCCCGATCAGTACGATATTTGGCCACATTGGCAGCCGCAATGTCGAGATGTCAACATTGAAGAAACGGCATCCGTCTAAGACTGCATGCGTGAAGTCGCACGCCGCTATTGCCCCGAAGCTCCCATCACGCTCGACATCGTGCGAGCGACCGAAATCGCATCCGCTGAAAACACCATTGAACCTGCAACTGATGAAACTAGCTTTGAACAGCGGATAGTTCCTCTGGGGCGAAACGGCGCGTACATCGCAGTTCTCAAATGTGCCCCGAACAATCAGCGGACGCCCCTTAGTTTGAGCAAGTCTCAGCGTCCCGTTTGAAAGAGTGCAGTCAACTATCCCCCGGCACTCGTGCTCCGGCAGTGTGATCGTCTCGGACACCAAGGTCTGCCCGCGAATCTCACTCGCTTCGTCAAGTCGGTACGTCATTTTCAATCAGTTGAGTAGGTCGATTGATAGCGCTTCGACCAGATTCAAGTGGTCGTGTCGGGCGTCTCCTTTTGGCCGATCTCCGACATCGTAGTCGAGGGGAGGCGGCAGGGGATGCATGAATCATGCGGACTGAGCACCCCAGGACGGCACTTCCGTCGCAAGATCTCTGGCAGCGGAACAGGCCGATCGCATCAATTCAGGCAACCTTCGGCTGGCGCTGTGACACAAGGCTCTGCAAGTCCCTGAATTTGCTTGCGTGCCAGAGCAACTACGCCGGCGGCCCACGGCTGTGTCGGGGTTTGGAACGCAGGGATTTTCTGGTTGCGTGGGCGCAGCGCACACCATGAAAAGTCCGCCAGGCGCAGGCGCGCTTGCATTGCGCGGCGTCTGGTGCGGCCAGTAGGAATCGAACCTACATCTGGCCCTTAGGAGGGGCCCGTTCTATCCATTGAACTATGGCCGCGAAAGCGAGCCCGCATTGTACGGGGGCTGTCCTGCACGAGCGGCCGCGGGCAGGCGCAGCACATTGCCGCACACGGGCACGTATTCCCCCAGGAAATCGAGGAAGCTGCGCACGGCTGGAGACAGGCCCCGGCGCGAGGGAAACACCGCGTGCACCACGCCCACCGGCGTGGACCACTCGGGCAGCAGGCGCGCCAGCCGGCCCTCGCGCAGCTCGTCCTCGCACATGTAGTCGGGTAGCCAGCACATGCCGGTGCCACCGAGCACGGCGAACTTGAGGGTGAGCAGGTCGTCGGCGATGAAGCGGGGGCGGTACTGGAGCACGGCTTCGCGGCCTTCGGCGTTGATGAGGGGCACGCTGACCAGGCCATCCACGGCCGACATCGCGACGCTGTCGAGCCTGCCCGCCTCCTCCAGCGTGGTGGGCGTGCCCTGGCGTGCGAGCAGGGCCGGGCTGGCCACCAGCACCGAGCGCGCCGCGTCCAGCCGCTTGACGACCAGGCTGCCGCTCTCCTCCAGCGTGAGGCGCACGCGCAGCGCCACGTCCACGCCGTCCTTCACCAGGTCGACCACGCGGTTGTTCACCTCCATCTCCACGCGCACCTGCGGATGCCGCGCGAGGTAGATCGGCATGACATTGGCCAGCACGGTCTGCGCCAGGGTGACGGGGCACACCACGCGGATGGTGCCGCGCGGTTCGGTCTGCGCGTGGGCCACGGCATCGGCTGCGGCCTGGGCCGATTCGCGCAGCGCCTGGCAGTGGCGCAGGTAGGTTTCGCCCACGTCGGTCAGGGAGAGCTTGCGCGTGGTGCGCTGGAGCAGGCGCACGCCGAGCTGGGCCTCCAGCTCGGCGACCCGGCGTGACAGGCGGGACTTGGGCAGGCCCAGCGCGCGGCCCGCCGCGGCAAAGCCGCCGCGCTCGACCACTTCGGCGAAATACAGCATGTCGTTGAGGTCTTGCATGGCAATGGGCCTTGATTGTCCTGTTGATGGAACGGTCTAGCGTGATTTTGCCGACTTATCAAATATTCGGTCGGAAATCAGAATCTATCCATCGCCACTCGCGTGGTAACCCCTTTCTCTGGAGCACCTCATGCAACTGCTGCACATCGATTCCGCCATCACCGGCGACCAGTCCGTTTCCCGCCAGCTTACCGCTCAGACTGTGGCCGCCTGGGTGGCGACCCACCCCGGCACACAGGTGCAACACCTCGATCTGGCCGCCGACGTGGTGCCCCATCTGAGCGCCGACGCGCTGGGTTTCCGCACCGGCCAGGCCGCCACCACCGAGGTGCAGCGCCGTGAAAACGCGCTGTCCGAAGCGCTGGTGAGCCAGTTCCTCGCGGCCGACGTGGTCGTGATCGGCGCGCCGCTCTACAACTTCACCATCCCGACCCAGCTCAAGGCCTGGATCGACCGCATCGCCCAGGCCGGCCGCACCTTCACCTACACCGACAAGGGCCCGAAAGGTCTGGCGGGCGGCAAGACGGTGATCGTGGCGCTGACGCGCGGCGGCGTGTACTCCACCAGCGAAGGTGGCCGCGCCATGGAACACCAGGAAAGTTACCTGCAGACCGTGATGGGTTTCATCGGCATCACCGATGTGCGTTTCGTGCGCGCCGAGGGCGTGGCCATGGGCCCGGACGCCAAGGCCCAGGCGCTGACGACGGCCGAAGGCGAAATCGCCAGCCACACGGCCGAGGCCGCACTGGCCTGAGCGGTCAGTCGTACTGAATGGTGAAGATCAAGTCCAAAGCATTTTCTTCACCGGCGCGCGCTCGCACCGTCAGGCGGCGCGTCACGTCGTAAAAGATGCTCACCGTGCCCAGCGCACCGGCCAGGCTGCGTTCGTAGCTGAGGTACAGGTTGTTCGACAGCCGCTTGCCCAGCGTGAGCGCAGCCGAAGCGGCGGAGCCGTCGGCGTTGGTGGCGCTGCCCCCAATCGAGAGTTCGTCCAGACCGAGCGCGCTGGCCAGACCGCCATCCAGCCGCCCGTCGCGTCCCGCCAGCAGGGCCAGTGCGGCTTGCTGCAGCACGGCGGCTTCGGCCCCGGCGCCGCTGGCCGGGCGGCCGAGCACCAGCCAGGCGAGTTTTTCGCTGTCGGGCAGTTCGGGGTCTGAGAACAGGCGCACGCGCGGCGCCTGCGCGGTGCCGCTGATCTGCACGCCCACACGCTGGCTGGTGTTGGGGCGCACGGCCGTGATGTCCAGCGTGGGGTTGTCGTACGGCCCGGTGAAGCGCAGCACGCCGTTTTCAATCGTGAGCTGCTGGCCGTAGGCGCGGTACGAGCCGCGCACAGTGCGCACGTCGCCGAGCACGCGCGGCGTGGGCTGCTCGGGCGTGCTGCGCACATTGATCTGGCCGGCCAGCCGCGTCTGCAAGCCCTGACCACTCACCTGAAAATCCTCGCCGAGGTCGATGTCGACCAACACGTCGGGCCGCACGCGGAACGCGCCCGGCGTCTCCAGCGCGGTCTCGGTGCCGCGCACCACCACGTCCGCGCCCAGGCTGGGGGTGGATTCGTCGGGCAGCACGAAGAGGGCGGAGTCGGCCAGGAGCCGGCCGCGGATCTGCAGCGCCGTGCCCACCAGCTCGGCCTGCAACTGACCCGAGACCGTGAGGCGCCGGTCGGCGCGGGAAGACACGCGCAGCTTCGTGGCCGTGGCCTGCAGGTTGATGTAGGGCTGGCGCTGGCTCACGCCGTCCACCGTGACACGGCGGAACTCGGTGGTGCCGCTGGCCAGCAGGGTGCCACCCGCCTCGGCGCCACCGCGGCCCTGCAAATAGAAGCGCTCGATGGTGACGCGTTCGCCGGCCAGTGTGGCGCGCAGTTCGCCGCGCGAGAACGAGATGCCGTTGACGATGGAGCGCAGGGCGAGCTCGTCGGCGCGCAGGGTGCCGTTCCACAGCGGGTTGGCGCGTGTTCCGCTGAGCGTGGCAGCGGCGGCCAGCGTGCCGCGCACACGCCAGCCCGGTGGCGCCAGCGCCGACCACACACCCACCTGGGGCAGGCTGGCCGTGACGGTGCCGCGCAGGGGTGCGTCTGCCGCCCAGTGCCAGGCCGTCTGGCCACCACCGGGTGGGCTCAGCGTGGTGCCCAGGTCGGCACTGGCCTGGCCCAGGCGCTCGCTGTCCCAGCGCAGGCTGGCCTGCACGTTGGCGCCTTGCGTGGTCACGCTCAGGCGCGCCTCCTTGATGCCGGTCTGCAGGCGCTGGGTGGAGGTGGTGTTTTCATCAAACGCGCCATCGGTCTGCACCGAGAGGTCGCCGCTGCGGCGCTGCAGCTGTGCGCTCAGGCGCGGGGGTGTGGTGGCGTCTGCGGGCAGGAAGAAGTCCCAGTTGCCGTCGAACACCACGTCGCCGCCCAGGCCGGACTGGCTGAGCGGGCCGCTGCGTGCGCCTTCGGCCGTGATGAGGGCGTCGATCCACGAGAGCGGCAGGCCGGTGAGCTGGCCGCGCGTGAGGAGCGCGCCCTGTTGCCAGCTGAGTTGCTCCCAGGCCAGGGTCATGGGGGTGGTGGTGGCCGCCGATGCGCCGCCCCCGCGGTTGCTGAAGGTGGGTTGCAGGCGCAACTGGCCGGCGTCGGCCTGCAGGTTGATGGCGCTGCGCGCGTTTTGCCAGCGCAGGCCGAGCGCGGTGACGGTCTGCAGCGTCCAGTCGACCACGCGGTCCTTGCGCGCGCTGTCGGTGGCGCGCAGTTGCAGGCGGGTGAGGTCGAGGCGCCCGCTGTCGATGTCGGGCTTTTGCGCGCTGCCGAGTTGCAGCGTGCCCTGGGTGTCCAGCGTGCCGCGCCAGGGGCCTTGTTCGGCCTGGCCGGTGGCGGTGATGTTGAGCTGGTGGGGCAGCCCACCGGCTTGCAGGTTCAGGTTGGCGAGAACCAGGGTCTGCAGCGTGCCGACCACGGCGTCGGCACCGGTGGCAGGGTCGGCCGCGCGCGCGGCCGTGCCGCGTGTGATGGACAGGCGCGGGGCCTGCAAGCGCGCTTGCACGCGCGGCGGCGCGGCGGCAGCGGCGCCCGTCACCGGCGCGGGGTAACCGAGCACGCCCAGTCCACCGTCCCAGGTTGCACCAAGGCGGGCGCTGCCCTCGATCTGCAGACCGGGCTGGGCCTCGAGTTGCGCGCGCAGCAGCGGGCCGACCACGGGCAGCGTCTGCAGGCTGCGCACCCAGGCGAGCACGCGCGCGGCGTCGTCCAGCGCCAGGTTCAGCTCACCCTTGCCCTGGGCGTGGGCCACGCGGCCTTGCCAGTCGCCCTGGGCGCCGGGCAGCTTGAGCGCGAGCCGGCCTTCAAAACTGCGCGCGCCCACATCCAGCTTGCCTTGGCCGTCCAGCATGGCATCGGCCAGACCCGCGCTGAGCGTGCGCAGGTCGAGCACGCCGAGCGCAGCGTTGGCGGGCGAGGGCGTCCAGCGGCCTTGCAGGTTGAGGTCGCGCAGGCGCAGGCCGGCGAGCTGACCGGCCTTGGGTTGGGTGCCCGAGGGCTTCACCACCGCGTTGATGTCGATCGCCGGGTTGGCCGTGTTCACGTTCACCGCCCGGGCGGAGAACGTGCCGTCGAGCGCGGCCGGCGCGATGCTGCTCCACAGCGCGGCGGGGTTGATGCGGCGCGCGCTGAGTTCGCCCTGAAAGTCGCCCAGGGGGGAGGCTGCTGGCTCGCGCCAGCCCTGGCCCTGCAAGCGGCCGCCGCCGAGTTGGGCATCCAGGTTGGTGAGGGTCCAGCGCGTGCCGCGCTGCTCCAGATCGGCCTGCAGGCTTTGCAGGGGCAGGCGCTGCTTGTCGGCGGGGCCGGGCACGGCGTTGGTCATGCGCACTTCGGCGCGCCAGGCCTCGCCGTCGGGCTGCGCCGTGGCGGTGCCGGTGAGGGCGGTCACCGGGGCCTGGGGCCAGAGCATGGCGAGGTTGAGCCGGTTCATGCGCGCGTTGGCCGACTCGACGGGCTGGGCCTTCCAGGGGCGGATGCGCGCGGTGGCGTCGAGCACGGGGGCGTCGGTGGCGCTGGCTGTGCTGGTGGTCAGGCTGGTCGTGGCGTCCAGTGCCGCGTCGGACTCGGCCAGGTGGCCGGTGATGTTGGCAATGGCCCTGAGCATGAGGTCTTCGCCGCCGGGCACGGTGGCCCTCACCTCGCCCTGCGCGTCCACCCGCAGCGGCATCGGTGCCTGCGCCCCCATCACGGCCTGGATCTGGTAGAGGCCCCCGGCCACCCGCAGGTTCTCCAGATCAAGCTGGTGGGCATCGGCCACGCCGAGCTTCCACAGGCTGTCGACCGGGCGGTAGCGGTACTGGCCTTTGAGGCCGCTGAGCGAGATGTCCTGGTTGCCGTCGAGCACCAGCTCGCCCACCGACCATGGCAGGGTGACGGCCATGGGCAGGGTGATGGGCTGCAGCGGCTCCACCGGTGTGGGCGGGCGGCGGTCGGTGATCTGCAGGCGCCCGATGTCGAATTGCGAAAGGCGCAGGCCGCGCGCGAGCAGGGCGTCGAGCCAGAAGCGGTTGTCCAGCGCAATGCACACGCTGGAGGCCTGCACGAGCAGTTCGTCGCGCTGCCACTGAAGCCGGCCGATCTCGCCGCCGTTGCGCAGGCTGCCCTGCACCTCGGCCACGCTCAGCGTGCCCGCGCTCGGTCCCTGGTCGGCCATGTAGCTCTGTCCCCAGCGGATGGCCTGGGCCAGCGACCCCGCCGTGCCGGCCCATACCCACGCTGCCACGGCCGCCGACAGCACCAGGCCGAGCAGCCCCACAGGCAACCAGAGCGCGACCCGGTGCCACGCGCTGCGCTTGCGCCGCAGGTTGGGCTGGGGATCGGTCTCGTCGTTCATGGCGCCAACCGTCAGAAGGTGAAGCCGACGTTGAGGTGCAGGCGCAATCGCTTGGTCGCCAGGCCGTAGCCCAGGTCGAGCTGCAGCGGTCCCACCGGGCTGTTGTAGCGCACGCCGGTGCCCACGCCCCACAACGGCTTGAGGTCGCCTGCGCGGTTGGCCACGGCGCCGCCGTCGATGAAGAGCACGCTCTCCACCGGCGAGCGCCCGTTGGCGTTGAAGATGGGACGCTGCCATTCCAGGCTCACCACGCCCTTGTAGCGCCCGGGCAGCACGCTGCCGTCGGACTGGCGCACGCCGATGTCGCGCAGACCGTAACCGCGCACCGTGGCGTCGCCACCGGTGAGGAAGAGCTGGGTGTCGGGAATGGCGGCGCTGTCTTTGGCCAGCACCGCGCCACCTTCCACGCGCAGCGCCAGGCGGCCCTGGTTGGTGCGGTTGCTCGACGGGTTCACCACACGCGCCTCACCCGGTTTGGGCTCGGGCGGTGGCGAGCGGTCGCCCAGCGGCCAGTAGCCCAGCCAGCGCGCCTGCGTGCGCGTGAAGGGCAGGCGCGTGGTGCCCAGCGTGTAGCCCACACCCAGCTCCACCGCCAGGCCGTAGCCCGCGTTGGGCGAGATCGGGTCGTCAAACCGGCGGCGTGTCCAGGCGTAGTTGGCGGTGATCGACGAGTTGGCCTCGCCCGTGCGCAAGGTCTGCGTGGCTTCGTTGAAAACACTCGCGCGGTCGTACTGCAAATAAAAGCTGCGGTCGTACTCGATGCCGTCCTGTGATTGGCCAGCGCGCAGCCGTTGGCTGGTGGTGATGTTGAAGTCGTCCTGCTCCTGCAGCAGCCGACCACCAGCGATCCAGCGCCAGCCGTCGTTGTTCGGCGGGGAGCTCCAGTCGGTGCTGGCGAGCTGGTCCACGCGTTCGACCTTGAGCACGCTCACGGCCCGCCAGTTGATGCCGGGCACGCTGTGGTGCGTGTGTTCGATCGACAGGCGCGCGCCGCTGTCGGTGCTGCCGCCCACGCCGAGCACCAGCTTCTGGCGCAGGCTCTCGCGCAGTTGCACTTTCACCGGCAGGGTCTCGCCGTCCATGCTCGGCTCCACGAACACGAAGGCCGAGTCGTAGTAACCGCTCTCGATCAGGCGCTGCTGAGCGGCCTGCAACCGGGCCAGGTCGTAGTCGCTGCCGGGCACCACACCCGAGAAACGCACCAGCCGCTCCACCGTGGTCTTGTCGTAGCGCTGGGCGCCCTCCACCAACACGTCGCCCATGCGCATGGCGCGGCCGGAATCGAGCTCGATGTGGAGGTTGGCCTGGCGGTTGTCGGCGTCGATGTCGGCCAGGCTGTTCTGGATCCGTCCGGCGGGGTAGCGCCGCGCGATCAGGGCGCGCAGGGCCGCGTCCTTGGTGCGGTCCCAGTCGCTCTGCGAAAACGGCAACCCCTGCATCACGCTCACCTCGCGCTGGATGGTGTCGCGCTGCTCACTGGCTTCGGGGGCGGTGGCGATGTCGCCCACAAAGGACACGGTGACCGACGCCACCCGCGTGATGGGACCGGGCGAGACGCGGATGGTCACCGTGCCCAGCGGCCGGGTGCTGGTCGTGCCGTTGCCTGCGGCGGCGGTGTCGGCGGCCTCGGTCAGGGCGGGTGGCCCGATCACGTCCACCAGCGGCGAAAAATACCCCAGTGTGGCCAGCAGCTCGCGCAGGTTGGCGGGCGCGGCGTTGAGCAGGCGGGTGAGTTCGTTGGCGTCGAGGTTGCGCAGCAAGCGAAAGCGCTGCAGCTCGATGTGGCGCAGCAGGAAATCACGCACCTCGTCGGGCGCCTGCAGGTCGATCTCGAAGCGGGGAGCGGCCGGCGGGCGGGGTGTGCGCGGCGCGGCCCGATCGCGCGGGGCGCTCGCGCCGGAAGCCGGTGTTGGCATGTCCGCGTCAGCGGGCTCCTCGGGCACGTCCACCGCCTGTGCCCACGCGGCCTGCGGCAGCACGAGCGGCCACAGGGCGGCTGCGCAAAGCAGGAGAGACCCCACCCAGCGGATGGAGTCCGGAACTGAACATTTCATGCAGTTATTTGGAGAGCAATCTCATCGTGTCCTCCAGCCCCTTCAAGGTCAGCGGGAACATGCGCTGGCTCATGAGTTGCTGGACCACGCTGATGCTCTGTCGATACTGCCACACGCCCTGAGGTTCCGGATTGATCCACGCGTACTTCGGAAAGGCGTGCGTGAGGCGCTGCAGCCACTCGGCGCCAGCTTCCTCGTTGTTGTATTCCACGCTGCCGCCGGGTTGCAATATTTCGTAAGGACTCATGGTGGCATCGCCGACGAAGATCAGTTTGTAGTCCTTGTTGTACTTGCGGATGATGTCCCAGGTGGGGAACTTCTCGGCGTAGCGGCGGCGGTTGTTCTTCCACATGAAGTCGTAGACGCAGTTGTGGAAGTAGTAGAACTCCAGGTGCTTGAACTCGCTCTTGACGGCGGAGAACAGCTCCTCCACGCGCTGGATGTGCTCGTCCATGGTGCCGCCCACGTCCATCAGCAGCAGCACCTTCACGTTGTTGTGCCGCTCCGGGATCATCTTGATGTCCAGGTAGCCGGCGTTGGCCGCGGTGGCGCGGATGGTGTCGGGCAGGTCCAGCTCGAACTCGTTGCCCTCGCGCGCGAACTTGCGCAGGCGGCGCAGCGCCACCTTGATGTTGCGCGTGCCGAGTTCCTGCGTGTCGTCGTAGTCGCGGTAGGCGCGTTGCTCCCACACCTTCACGCCGCTCTTGTTGCCACCCTTGCCGCCGATGCGCACGCCCTGTGGGTTCTGTCCGCTGTTGCCGAACGGCGAGGTGCCGCCGGTGCCGATCCATTTGCTGCCGCCCTCGTGGCGCTCTTTCTGCTCTTCGAGCCGCTTTTTCAGCGTCTCCATGAGTTCGTCCCAGTCCATCTTGGGCGCGTTGGCCTTCTGCTCGTCGGAGAGGATGCGCTCCATCTCCTGGCGCAACCAGTCGGCCGGGATCGGCTTGGTGAAGTCGGCGATCATTTCCACGCCCTTGAAGTAGGCGGCGAAGGCGCGGTCGAACTTGTCGTAGTGCTTCTCGTCCTTCACCAGCGCGGTGCGCGCCAGGAAGTAGAAGTCGTCCATGGAGCAGGCATCGGGGTTGCGCGGCCCGACCACGTCGGCCTGCAGCGCCTCCAGCAGCATCAGGTATTCCTTGACGGAGACCGGCAGCTTGGCCGAACGCAGGGTGTAGAAGAAGTCGATCAGCATGGTGATCTCCCGGTTTCAGGCGTGAAGTGCCCGCAGGTAGAGCAGCTGGGCTTTCGCCTCCGGCCACTCACCCGAGCGCAGGCTGTACATGACCGTGTCGCGGATGGTGCCGTCGCGGCGCAAGGCGTGGCCGCGGATGACACCGTCCTTTTTCGCGCCCAGCCGCTCGATGGCCTTTTGCGAGGCGAAGTTGTAGTTGTCGGTGCGCCAACCCACCACGTGGCAGCCCAGCGTGTCGAAGGCGTGGCCCATCATGAGCAGCTTGCAGGTGGTGTTCACATGGCTGCGCTGCACGCTTTTGGCGTACCAGGTGTAGCCGATCTCCACGCGCTTCACCGCCGGCAGGATGTCGTGAAAGCTGGTGCTGCCGAGCACTTTGCCGGAGGCCTCGTCGGTGACGGCAAAGGCGAAGCGGTGTCCTTCTTCGCGCATCTTCAACGCGGACTCGATGTAGCCGCGCGTCTCGTGCGGCTCGGGCACCGAGGTGATGCGCAGCTTCCAGAGTTCACCGTCGGCCGCGGCGGCGCGCAGGCCGTCTTCGTGGTCCAGCGACAGCGGGATCAGGGCGATCCCGTTGTTGCGCAGGGTGACAAGTTCGACAAAAGCCATGGCGGGTTCAATCAGCGGTTGCGTTGGTTCATGAACACCAGCTTCTCGAACAGCGTCGTGTCCTGCTCGTTCTTCAGCAGCGCGCCCACCAGCGGCGGGATGCTGACCTTGCTGTCGGCACTTTGCAGCGCTTCGAGCGGGATGTCTTCGGCCATCAGCAGCTTGAGCCAGTCGAGCAGTTCGGAGGTGCTGGGCTTCTTCTTCAGGCCGGGCAGGTTGCGCACGTCGTAAAAGGTCTTCATGGCCGCGGCCAGCAGTTCCTTCTTGAGCTTGGGGAAGTGCACGTCCACGATGCGCTGCATGGTTTCGGCGTCGGGGAACTTGATG
>NZ_JADMJO010000107.1 GCF_018780385.1 Hydrogenophaga sp.
CTCAGCCCATCGCTTGGCCTTTGCGTCAATCTGAATAAATCAGGTCCGACTCATTACGATGCAGGATGCGCGGGAGAAATTGAAGGCATGGCAGCATGACTACAACCATCACCGCCCGCATGGCTCACTCGGCCACCTGACCCCGAGGGAGTTCGTCAGAAAGAGGTCAGATCAACAGCTGAAAAGCTGCCCAACTCCAGTTTAGAAGTGACCGGATATGGGGGGGAAGTCAGAATTAAAGGAAGAGGGCGAGTAGCCCAATAAAAGCGCACGAACTGGACCAAAGCTACTGACAACGGGCGTTCAGCAGTCGGGTTGCGACGTCAAACGCAACAAGGTCCTCTTCAGTACGCGCTGCGAGATGGGCACCTTCCAGCATGGCCAGGGTCGCGGGCGCCTCGTATGCCGGATCAAGGATTGCCGATATGGACCCGTCCCTTTGGCCGAGTTCGAACGTCGCAGTGATCCATTGCAGGATCATTGCGCGGACGGCGCTGACTTTGGCGATGACCACTTCAGACAAGCTTTCCCGGCTGGTTGAAAAGGCAACGCACAGACAAACGGTGCGGCCATCATCCAGGGCTGCTCGGTACAGGGCAATCAGGGCCTTGAGGCGTGCACCGGCGGTGGCGTGGGTTGCTTCGATCTCGGCCAGGCGATGCTGCAGGTTGGTCTGATATCGCTCGATCAATGCTTCGGAAAGATTGGCCTTGGTCGGAAAATGGTGGTGGATCGACGCTTTTCGAATGCCGATCGCCTCTGCCATATCGCCATAGCTGAAGCCGTCGAAACCCCGTGACCGGGCTGCGTGTTCAGCAAAATCCATCAGGGCGACTCTGGTGTCTCTGTTCGTTGTCATTTCACCTTTCTATGTGTCCTAGGTTTGCCAGCGCCAGCTCCGATGCTTCCAGCGCCCCCTCAAGGTATCCTCCGAATTTAGGCGCCACCTCGGTCCCGGCAAGGATCAAATCGCCATCCCAAAGTCCATTGAGAACGCGGGGCAAACCGTATTGCGAGTTGACATGTGGCGCCTGTGCGTCCAGTTCGGTCGCTGTCAAGCGGTCATAAGCCCAGTCCTTGAGACACAGAATACTTGGTGTGGCGGCTTCTGGTCCGAACAGACGGATCAACTGGGCCTGTATCTGTCGGCGCAGGGCCTGTTGGTCGGATCGCGCCCTGGGCGGCACGCCGATGAACCCGAAAAGGGCATAAGGCCCGCCTGAGGCCGGGCTGGCATCATGGATTTCGACCACCGGACCATGACGACTCATGGCATCACCGGAAAGGCCAGCCTCAAGCCAAAAAGGCCGATCATAGACAGCCACGGCCTTGGCATGGCCTGCCATCCAGGTTGCGATTCCCTCCAGCTCTGTCAACGCAGCGATTGGCAGCGTCGGCGTAAAGGACATTCTTACGGCCATGCGCGGGGGCAGGGCCAGAACCACCCGCCGTGCCTGGATGCTCACGCCATCCTCAGACGTTGCGATGATCCCCGGTGCTGCCCGGGTTAGCATACGGATCGTTGTCGAAACACGGCGTCGTTGCGCCGGAACCTCATTCTCAAGGGCCGCGATCAAGGCGCCCAACCCCCCCTCCAGCCGCCAGGCCCCCTGCATTGAGGCATACCCTCGTCCACGATGAACACGGCCCTGCTCATTCTCGAAGATCACATCGCCCTGACAGAACTGATCGAACCGGGACAGCCCTAAGCGTTCGGTGAGCGCTGCGATCCAGGGTTGTCCTGGCCAAAACCACGTGGGACCCAGATCAAAATGAGCGGCACCCTCGCGCACGGTCAGGATGCGACCGCCCAAGCGGTCACGCGCCTCGACCAAAAGGAAATCGCGGCCTTGTGCAGCAAGCTTTGCAGCCAAGGCCAGCCCGGACAGGCCACCACCGATGATCAGGGTATCGGTCAGCATCGCTCAAGACACCTCGCCAGCGAAGGACAACCGATTCGTCTTTGTTGGCCACACAGTCGTCACGATAGACACCCGCGGGTCGGTAGCGGTGGTGCTGTAAGCTCTGCCGGGGAATCTGCCGTAGCCATGGCTAAGCAGCGGGTGCTTTGGCAAATGGCAGGTGTCCTGTCTTCATCCAGATTTTCGCGCCATCGCCCGTCGCCATCGCGGACAAGCTTTGGCCTTCGGGCAGGCGCAGCCAAGTGTGCTTTCCCAGTATCTCGCCTTCCACGGTGAGAGCGCCGTTTATCACCAGCAGCTCTATCCCGCCGGACACCTCAGACTTCAGAGTTGCGCCCGCCTCAAGCCTGCTGTAAGTGACGGTCTCACGATGGTCCTCATATAGCATTGCGCTGGCAATGCCATCCACCGGGGTGCCCAGTTCGGCTTCCATGTCCTTGCGAAACTGTGTGCGGTCCGCCATGTCGAATTGCCATAATTTCACAAAGATCGTGCATCCCTCGTCAGAGCCTGGCGTATGGGACGTCGTTGGGGGGTTGCGCACATAGGTGCCGACAGGAAAATCACCGTGCTCGTCTTGAAACACTCCATCGAGCACGATGAACTCCTCGCCCCCCGTATGGGTATGTGCCGAGAACTTGCTGTCCGGCGCATACCGCACGATGGTCGTGGCGCGGGCAACTTCGCCCCCAATTCGGTCCAGCATGCGCCGCTCTACCCCCTTCATGGGCGAGGGTCGCCATTCCAACTCGCGCGAATGCACCACAACACGCTTGGAAAAATCTGCGTTGATCTCCATGAAACCCACTCCTTTGACCCCTACAACCCGGAGATCGCGCATTAACCGGCAATCGAAGGACGGGCTGCAACCTTTGCACGCCAAGCATGGAGATTGACCAGGGACTCGGGGATTTCAACCTTGGCGAAATCCGCAAACGCCAGACCCGCAAAGGCAGTGATGTCAGCGATAGAGAAGTTGTCGCCTGCGAGAAACTCATTTTCCGACAGAACGCTATCCAGATAGGCCATGGTAGCGCTAGCGACTTCCCTCTGCTTGTTGCCCCATTCGGCGCATTGCCAAGTCTCCAGATCAGGACCAAGGCCGGGAGTAGCGTGGTGGAAATAGGCGCCGACCGCGTTCATCAAACCGTTTTCTGCCCGCAGATTCATCATCGTGATGCGGGCACGCTCCTTTGGGGTTGCGCCGGTTAGGGAAGGACCATCGAAAACGCCATCGATATATTCAGTGATGGCGTTGCACTGGGCGATACAGGTGCCGTCGTCAAGCTCCAGCAGGGGCACGGTAGCATCCGGATTTTTCGCTTTGAAAGCATCGCAGCGGTGCTCGCCGCTCATCACATCCACTGGGACGAATTCAACCTTGTCCGTTGCATCCTTTTCTGCCAGAGCGATGCGAACCCGCAGTGGGTTTGGAAAGCCTTTGATGTCGTAGATTTTCATTGAGTGTCCTATTGACGATTTTTGTAACGCGCCATTGTACTACCTATCAGTAGGTTGTCAATTCT
>NZ_JADMJO010000052.1 GCF_018780385.1 Hydrogenophaga sp.
GCCGAGATCGACTACAAGGAAGACTTGGAAGGCGCGCAGTTCGTGATCAAGAACCCCAACGCCAATAGCACCTGCGGTTGCGGATCCAGCTTCAGCGTCTGATTCGCTGAAGGCCTCGCGCCAACAAAAAAGGGGAGCTTCAAGCTCCCCTTTTTGTTGCCTGCGTGTTGCGGGCTTATTCGGCGCTGGCCTGCTGAACGCTGGCCGCGGCGTTGAGCTGCACCCGCTGCAGTTGGGCCAAGGCATCAAAACGGGGGCGGGCCGCCGGGTTGATCGGGATGGACTCGCTCTGGCGGGCAATGGCCAGGGGATCTTGATGAATGCCGTTGTCGCGGAACTCGAAGTGCAGGTGCGGGCCGGTGGAGGCACCGGTGGACCCCACAGCACCGATCCAGTCGCCCTGGCTAACCTTCTGGCCCTGGCGCACGCCAATGCGGCTCAGGTGGGCAAACACCGTGGTCTGGTTGCTGCGGTGGCGAATGTAGATCACGTTGCCGTAGCCGCGCTGCACGCCGGCAAACTCGACCACGCCATCGCCGATGGTGCGCACAGGCGTGCCGGTGGGAGCGGCGTAGTCCACGCCCATGTGGGCCTTGCGCCCGCCCGTGATGGGGTGAAAACGCATGCCGTAGCCGCTGCTCACGCGGGAGAACTCCAGCGGGGACGACAGGTAGAACTTGCGTGAGCTCTCGCCATTGAAGCCATAGTAGGCGCCGCGCTGGCCGGGCTCTTCAAACCACACGCCTTCGTGTTTGCGGCCGTTGTTGACGAACTCGGCGCTGAGGACGCGGCCGGTGCGCATGCTCTCGCCATCGGCTTCCAGGCTCTCAAAGACCACGCTGAAGCGGTCGCCCTGGCGCAGGTCGCGGCGGAAGTCGATGTCGCTGGAGAACATTTCGGCCAGCTGCACGGCGACCGGGTCGGGGATGTTGGCCGCGTCGGTGGCGGCAAACAGGGAGCTGCGGATCACGCCGCTGGCCAGGCGGGCCGAAGCGGTGAGTTCACCCGTCTCCAGCCGCGACTTGAAACCCTGAGGGCTGTTCTCGATCACCAGGCGGGAGAACTTGCGGTCGTCACTGGCAAGCCAGCGCGAGGTCAGGCGTTGCAGTTCCTGGCGGTCGTTGGTTTCCACGCTCACCAGGCGGCCTGCGCGGCCTTGCAGCAACTGGCGGGCCGTGGGGTCGGTGCGCAGGAAACCCTGGGCTTCGGAATCGACAACGCCCAGGCGCTGCAACAGGCTTTGGGCCGTGTCGTCGCGCCGGGTCACTTCGCTGCGGAACAGCACGAAGTCGGTGGCGGGGGCGCCGAGCAAGTTGGCGGAAGCGAACGCGGAGGCGTCGAGCGATTCGACAATCTGGCGCACGGGGAGGTTGGCGGCGTCGGGTGCGAGCGGCGCGATGCCGAAGGCGGTGACGCCGGTACCCAGCAGCAAGGCGCCAATGCCGCCCATGATGCGGCGGGGGTGCCTGGCGAGGCTCTGGCGGGTGGCGTCGGCGACCTGGGTCAGCGACTGGAGCAGCGAGCGGATCAAAATCGGTGTTTCCTGGAAAGAGGTCCAACGGTCTGTTGGATGGCACACACAGGCTGATAGGCCCAGGCGGAACAAGTTCACACGAATTGCGCCTGTGCGATGAGCTGGGTCTGAGATGTGCAAAAAGCGCGCCAACTAAAATCCGTCACTCGGCGCGAAGTATAGCCAGCGCCATGTAGCCTGCATCTGAGAAAACGCTTATGAAACCCAGCACCCAAGAAGCACAAAGTACTCATCAAAACAATCCCGTTGACGGCGTGCTGACAGACGGTGTGAAAAATGCCTTGAGCGTGACACTTCGGGGGTGCGAAGAATTGATCCCCCAGGCCGACTGGGTTAAAAAATTGTCACAGTCGGAGAAGACCGGGCAGCCCTTGCGCATCAAGTTGGGGCTGGACCCGACGGCGCCCGACATCCACATCGGCCACACGGTGGTGCTCAACAAGATGCGCCAGTTGCAGGACCTGGGGCACCAGGTGATCTTTCTGATCGGTGATTTCACCAGCCTGATCGGCGACCCTTCGGGTCGCAACAACACGCGCCCGCCGCTCACCACCGAGCAGATCCAGGCCAATGCCGAAACCTACTACAAGCAGGCCAGCCTGGTGCTGGATCCGGCGCGCACGGAGATCCGCTACAACAGCGAATGGAGCCTGCCGCTGGGGTCGATGGGCATGATCCAGCTGGCGGCCAAGTACACCGTGGCGCGCATGATGGAGCGCAACGATTTCCACGACCGCTTCAAGGCCGGCACGCCCATCAGCGTGCACGAATTCCTGTACCCGTTGATGCAGGGTTACGACTCGGTGGCGCTCAAGAGTGACCTCGAACTCGGTGGTACCGATCAGAAGTTCAACCTGCTGATGGGCCGCCACCTGCAGGCCGAATACGGCCAGGAGCCGCAGTGCATCCTGACGATGCCGCTGCTGGAAGGCCTGGACGGCGTGGACAAGATGTCCAAGAGCAAGAACAACTACATCGGCATCACGGAAGCGGCGAACTCGATGTTTGCGAAGGTGTTGAGCATTTCCGACACGCTGATGTGGCGCTGGTACACGCTGCTGTCGTTTCAGTCGCTGGAGCACATCGAAGGCTTGAAGCAGGCGATTGCCCAAGGTGCGAATCCGAAGGACGCGAAGGTGGCGCTGGCCAAGGAAATCACGACACGTTTCCACAGCAAGGCGGCGGCCGATGCGGCCGAGCAGGACTTCATCAACCGCAGCAAGGGCGGTGTGCCTGACGAGATTCCCGAGGTATCGCTTTCGGGCGCGCCGTTGGGCATCGGATCGCTGCTGAAGTCGGCGGGTCTGGCACCCTCGACCAGTGAGGCCAACCGTTTGATCGAGGGTGGGGGTGTGCGTGTGGATGGCGCCGTCATCAGCGACAAGGGCTTGAAGCTGCCTGCCGGGACGTTTGTGGTGCAGGTGGGGAAGCGGAAGTTTGCTCGTGTTTCTTTGAGCTGATTGTTTTTCGCACGTCGCGCTTCGTTCATTGACCTTTGCGGGATCGAAGCGGCATTGCGCTCTGCTCCGCGAATGTCCCCCGGTGGCCTGCGGCCACCTCCTCCTTGATTTCGCTGCGCAGAGCGCAATGCCGCTTCGATCTGACGAGGTGGTGGCGCACCTGCGTTGGCTTGCTCCGATGTTGGCTGCCTGATGAGCTGGTGTGGCCGACGCAGCGAAATAAAGGAGGAGGCGGCTCCAGCCGCCGGGGGACATTCGCGGAGTCGGCCGCGCCAGTTCATCAGGCGAAGAAGCTCACTTGCCCCTGGCCATCTCAAGCATGCGAACCATCGCCGAGTAGCCACGTGACCGCGCCAAAGCCAACGGCGTCTGACCATGGCGATCGGCCAGCTGCAGGTTCGCGCCCGCATCGATCAAGGCCTTGAGCGTGGCCTGGTGACGCGAGCCACCGTCGCCCAGCACCACGGCTTCGATGGTGGCCGTCCAGTGCAGGTTGTTCACGTGGTCCAGCGGTGCACCGGCGGCGATCAACTGGCGCACCACGCCGTCGTGCCCCAGATGCGCGGCGGCAATGAGGGCGGTGCCGTCGTAGCGGCTGGTGGTCTGCTTCGCGCTCGCGCCCAGTTGCAGCAGCACACGCAGCGTGTCCTCGTCGTCGGCGACCGAGGCGATCGTCACCGCGTCGTAGCGGTCATTTTCCAGTCGATTGATGTCGGCGCCCGCCTTCGCCAGAGCACGCACCGCTTCGCGTTGGCGCGCGAACGTGGCCACGTGCAACGGCGTGCGGCCGTGTGCGTCGGTGGCGTCCACTGCTGCGCCACCGGCCACCAGGCGCGCGATCTTCGCTGCGTCGCCTTGGTGAGCCGCTGCGTGCAGCCCGGTGGAGGCCGCAGCTTCGGCCGCGCTGGGGGCGACCTGGGCCTGGGCGCTTGCACCGGTGAAGACCAGCGCGAAGGCCAACAACAGCGTCTTCATTTCAACAACTCGGCAACCTTGGCAATGCCCGCGTTCGCGCACTGCTCGTCCAGATGACCACCGGGCGCACCGCCCACACCCACGGCACCGATGACCTCGTTGCCCACCTTCACCGGCACGCCGCCGCCCAGCACCAGGAAACCCGGAATGTCCACCAGCGTCGCGGCGCCGGGGTTTTTCTGCACGCTCTCCAGCATGGCGGCGGTGGTGTTGCGTGCCGAGGCCGAGGTGTAGGCCTTGCCTTGCGCGGCGCCCACGGTGTGCGGGCCGGCGTTGTCGGCGCGTTGCAGGGCGCGCAGGGAGCCGGCGCGGTCCACCACGGCCGCGGTCACGTTGTAGCCGCTGGCGCTGCACGAAGCGACGGTGGCGGTGGCGATCTGGTTGGCCAGGTCCAGCGACATGTTTTTCTCCACGCGAACGCTCTGTGCGCTGGCGGCGGCGGCGATGAGGGACAGGGCGAGGAAGGAAGTCTTTGCAGCGAATGTCATGGAGTTCTCCGGGGGTGTGGAACGGTTTGATCAACCGTGGGAGAACTGTAGAAATTCGCGCGGCAAACCACCATTCGGGCGGCTACGCGCGGCCCTCCGTAGAACTACGCGGTGCCGTTCGTGTCACCTGCATCGACCAGCGCGGCGTAGTGCCGGATCAGCTGCGCCAGCGACGGCGCCTGCAGCTTGGCAAACAGGTTGGCGCGGTGGGTCTCCACCGTGCGTGGCGAGAGGCCCAGCGCGCGGCCGATTTCCTTGTTGGTCAGGCCCTCGACGATCAGGCCCAGCACCTCGCGCTCGCGTTCGGAGAGCTGCCCGAAGCGCTCACGCGCCGCGCGGTCGGCCTGGTGGCGCTGACGCGATCGCACGTGCTGGCGCACGGCGTTCTGCAGCGCTTCGAGCAGCGCCTCGTCGTCCACCGGCTTTTCCAGGAACTCGGCAGCACCGGCCTTGAAAGCGCGGCGGCACATCTCCACCGTGCCGTGGCCGGTGAGCATGATCACGGGTTGGTCCACGCCCCGCGCCACCAGGGTGTCGAGCACGCTCAGGCCGCTGATGCCGGGCATGCGCACGTCCAGCACGATCGCGCCAATGGCCTCGCGGTCGAACTCGCTCAGGAAGGCCTGCGGGTCGCTCCAGGGCTGCACGCGCAGGCCCACGGTACCGATCAACAGGGCCAGGCTGTCGCGCACCGCCTGGTCGTCATCGATCAGGTGCACGGTGGGTGAGAGCGTGTCCGTGCTCATGCCTCAGCCCGCGCCAGTGGCAACCGCAGCCGGAACACCGCACCACCCGACGCTGCGTTGGCCGCGCTGAGCGCCCCGCCCATGCCGCTGGCCAGCGTTTCACACAGACTCAACCCCAGGCCCAGACCGCCTTCGCGCGTGGAGAAGAAGGGTTCGAACAGGCGCGGCAACACCTCGGGCGCGATGCCCGGCCCGCTGTCGGTCACCGTGAGTTCGCCCAGACCATCGACGGTGCGCAAGGTGAGCGTGAGGCGGCGCTGCGCGGGGGGCACCTGCTCCAGGGCCTGCAGCGCGTTGAGGATCAGGTTGTGCACGACCTGGTCGAGCGCCACCGGGTCGGCCATCACGCTGAGCGCTGACGTGCCTTCGAGCGCGGGCAACACGCTGCGGCGCTGGCACTCCGGCTCCAGCAGGTACAGCGCGCGGCGCACCGCTTCCACCGCGTCCACGGCCTGGTGCTGGCCGCCGCTGTCGGGCCGTTCCACCGCGCGGCGCAGCCGGCCCACCACCTCGGCGGCGCGCCGGGCCTGTGCGGCGGCCTGCGCCATGGCGCCGCGCGCTGTGGCCAGTTCGGGCGGGTCGTCGTCGAGCAGGCGCTGCGCGGCCTGGGTGTTGGCGAGCACCGCGGTCAGCGGCTGGTTGAGCTCGTGTGCCATGCCGGCGGCGAGTTCGCCCAGTGTGTTGAGCCGCGCCACCTGGCCCAGGCGCAGCAATTCTTCGGCGCGGCGGCGGGCGATGCGCTGGCGCTGCAGGTGCCGCACCGCCGCCAGCAGCGTGGCCACCGCGAGCATCCAGACGGCCATGCGGGCCCAGGGCCACTGGCGCCAGCCCACGGTTTGTGTGGCGACCACGTCAAAGGGCTGGCTCTCGGCCGCCACCACCTTGTGGAACTCGAAGCGCGAGCCGGTGCCCGTCCGCAGTCGGCCCGGCTGGACCACGTGGTGCTGACCGGCATGCTCCAGCTCGACCCGAACCGCGCTGGTCTCGGCGGCCATCGGCCACTCGGCCCAAGGCACCAGGGCCTGCAGGTCGATGGTGAGCGCGTAGCTCGCGGGGGAGGCCGCCAGCACCAGCCGGTAGCGGCCACTCTGCAGGTCCAGCGGCGCGAGCGCCGCGCGACCGCTCTGGCGCGACAGGCGCTCGGCCTCGGCCAGCGCGGGGTCGGGCCAGGGGGTGGTGGCGTCGCTGCGTTGCACCGACAGGATGCGTGGGTAGAGCGAGGGCAGGCGCTGCTCGGGCGAGCCCTTTCCAGGTGAAGCGGGCGCGGCGGGCGCGGGCTGCAGCAGCGCCAGCGTGGCGAGGATCGCGTCGTGCTGCACCACCTGCTGGCTCAGCAGCCGGTGCACGATGCGCGCGTCGGTCTCGAACAGGGCGCGCTGTTGCTCCAGCGACTGGCGCGCGATGGCGGCCGCGCCGGCCAGAGCGATCACCGCCCCGCCGAGCACCCACCACCACGAAAAACGCCAGGGCTGCCGCATGCGGCGGATTCTGGCACGCGCCTTCATGGCGCGGCGCCGGTTCAGGGAAACAGCGGCTTGACGTTCCAGATCTCGCTGGCGTATTCGCGGATGGTGCGGTCCGACGAGAACGCGCCCATGCCGGCCACGTTCATGATGGCTTGGCGCGTCCATTCGGCCGGGTTGCGGTAGAGCGCATCCACCTTGTGCTGCGTGGCCAGGTAGTCCGTGTAGTCGGCCAGCAGCAGGTAGTAGTCGGACTCCAGCAAGGTGCGCGTGATGTCGTGGAAGCGTCCGGGCTCCTCGGGGCTGAAGGCGCCTTCGGCGATGCGGTCGATGGCGGTCTTGAGGTCGTAGTTGTGGTCGTAGTAGCGGCGCGGGTTGTAGCCGCTGGCGCGCAGGGCGGCCACCTGCTCGGTGCGGTGGCCGAAGATGAAGATGTGCTCGAGCCCCACGTGTTCGGCGATCTCGATGTTGGCGCCGTCCCAGGTGCCGATGGTGAGCGCACCGTTGAGCGCGAACTTCATGTTGCCGGTGCCCGAGGCCTCGGTGCCGGCGGTGGAGATCTGCTCGGAGAGATCGGCTGCGGGAATGATCACCTCGGCCAGCGACACGCGGTAGTTGGGGATGAACACCACCTTGAGTTTGTCGCCCACGCGCTTGTCGTGGTTGACCACGCGCGCCACGTCGTTGATGAGCTTGATCACCAGCTTGGCCATGTAGTAGGCCGAGGCCGCCTTGCCGGCAAACACCACCGTGCGCGGCACCCAGTCGGCGTGTGGGTGCGCCAGGATCTGCTGGTAACGCGTGACCACGTGCAGCACGTTGAGCAGCTGGCGCTTGTACTCGTGCATGCGCTTGATCTGCACGTCGAACAGGCTGTTGGGGTTCACGATCACGCCGGTCTCAAGGGCGATGCGCTCGGCCAACCGGCGCTTGTTTTGTGCCTTGGCGTCCCGGAAGGCGCTGACGAACTCGGGGTCGGTGGCCAGCGGGCGCAGCTGTTCGAGTTCGTCAAGATTGCGCCGCCAGGTGGTGCCGATGCGCGCGTCGATCAGGCTGGCCAGTGGCCGATTGGCCTGCGAGAGCCAGCGCCGCGGCGTGATGCCGTTGGTCTTGTTGCAGAAGCGCTCGGGGTAGAGCCGCGCGAAGTCGGCAAAGATGGTCTGCACCATCAACTGGCTGTGCAGGGCCGAGACGCCATTGACCTTGTGGCTGGCCAGTACCGAGAGGTAGGCCATGCGCACGCGGCGCTGGCCACGCTCGTCGATCAGTGACACGCGGCGCAGCAGGTCGTTTTCACCGGGGAAGCGCTCGTGCACCTCGGCCAGAAAAATCGCGTTCAGGTCGTAAATGATGCGCAGGTGGCGCGGCAGCAGGCGGCCGAGCAGCTCCACCGGCCAGGTCTCCAGCGCTTCCTGCATGAGCGTGTGGTTGGTGTAGCTGAACACGCGTTTGCAGATGCTCCAGGCGGTGTCCCACTCCAGACCTTGCTCGTCGACCAGCAGGCGCATGAGCTCGGGCACGGCCAGCGCGGGGTGCGTGTCGTTGAGGTGGATCGCCACGCGGTCGGCGAAGAGCGCGAAGTCGCCCTGGTGCTTGAGGAAGCGGCGCACGATGTCCTGCAGCGAGGCGCTGACGAAGAAGTACTCCTGGCGCAGGCGCAGTTCCTTGCCGTGCTCGGTGCTGTCGTCGGGGTAGAGCACGCGCGAGACGTTCTCCGACTCGTTCTTGGCCTCCACGGCGCGCATGTAGTCGCCCTTGTTGAAGGCGTCGAGGTTGATGCCGCTGGTGGCGCGCGCGGTCCACAGCCGCATGGTGGCCACGCTGCTGAGTTCGTGGCCGGGCACGCCGGTGTCGTAGGCGGTGGCGATCACGTCATCGGTCTCCACCCAGCGCACCTGCTCGTCAGCCTGCACCAGGCGCCCACCAAACTGCACCGTGTAGCTGAACTCCGGGCGCATGAATTCCCAGGGATTGCCGTTGACCAGCCAGTAGTCGGGCTCTTCAATCTGGCGGCCGTCAACAATGCGCTGCGCGAACATGCCGTAGTCGTAGCGGATGCCGTAGCCCATGCCGGGCACACCCACGGTGGCCATGGAGTCGAGGAAACACGCCGCCAGCCGTCCGAGGCCACCGTTGCCCAGGCCGGCGTCGGATTCCAGGTCGATCAGCGCGTCGAAGTCCACACCGAGCTGGGTGCAGGCGGTGCGGGCCTCGTCGAGGATGCCCACCGAGAGCAGGGCGTTGGTCAGCGCGCGCCCGGTGAGGAACTCCATCGACAGGTAGTACACACGCTTGGCGTCGCTGTCCTGCGAGGTGGCCAGGGTCTCGCGCCAGCGGTGCATCATGCGGTCGCGCACGGCGTGGAACAGGGCAAACAGCCAGTCGCGCCGGGTGGCCGAGCGCGGGTCTCGACCCACCGAGTAGATCAAGCGGTTGGCGATGGACCTGCGCAGGGCGTCCACGCCGTTGTCCAGGTGGTCGTATTCGAACGGGACAGGATCGAGGGTGGGCTGCGTGTTGGGCATGGCGTTGGGGCGTTCGTTGGGGTGCTGAAGGGCAGTAGCAATAAACGTGCAGGTGCTCAGGTGCTGGGCGAGGCCGGCATGACCGAGGCGTAGACCCGCAGGTAGTCGCTGGCCGCATGGTCCCAACCGAAGCGCTGCGACATGGCGTGGCGCTGCACGGCGCGCCAGTCGGCCGGGCGGCGCTGCAGTGCAAAGGCGCGGCGCATGGCCGAGAGCAGGCCACCCACATCGAGTTCGTGGAAAACGAAGCCGCTGGCGCTGCCATCGTCCAGGTTCTCCAGGCTGCAGTCGACCACGGTGTCGGCCAGGCCCCCGACGGCGCGCACCAACGGCAGCGTGCCGTAGCGCAGGCCATAGAGCTGGGTCAATCCGCAGGGCTCGAAGCGCGAGGGCAGCAGGATCACATCGGCGCCGGCCATGACGCTGTGCGCCAGGGCTTCGTCGTAACCCACGGTGAGCGCCACCTGGCCGGGGTGGCGCTGCGCGCAGTCGCGCAGGGCTTGTTCGATGGCCGCGTCGCCCGAGCCCAGCACCGCGAGTTGCCCACCGCGCTGCACCAGCTCGTCCACCACGGCGGGCAGCAGGTGCAGGCCTTTTTGCTCGGTGAGGCGGCTCACCACCGAGAACAGCAGCGCATCGGCCCGGGGCTCCAAGCCCATGCGCTGTTGCAGGCGGGCCTTGGCCAGGACCTTGCCTTGCAGGTGGTCGGCGTCAAAGCCGGGTTGCACCAGCGGGTCGGTCTGCGGATTCCACACCGCGTCGTCCACGCCGTTCAAGATGCCGTGCAGTTGCGCCTGGCGCTGGCGCAGCACGCCGTCCAGACCGCAGCCTTGTTCGGTGCCGGTGATCTCGCGTGCGTAGGTCGGGCTCACGGTGGTGATGGCGTCGCTGTATTTCAGCCCGGCCTTCATGAAGCTGATCTGGCCATGGAACTCCAAGCCCTGCAGGTGGAAGAGCGCATCGGGCAGGCCCAGGCGCGGGCGCAGGCCGGCGTTGAACACGCCCTGGTAGGCCAGGTTGTGCACGGTGAACACGCTGGCCGGCCGGTGCTCGGCGGTGTGCGCCAGTTCGCGCAGGTAGGCGAAGGCCAGGCCGGTGTGCCAGTCGTGGCCGTGCACCACATCGGGCAGCCATCCGCTGTCCAGACCGGTGCCCAGGAGTGCTGCGGCCCAGCCCAGCCAGGCGAATTGTTCGGCGCTGTCGGGCCATGCCCGGCCGTGCTCGTCCAGATAGGGGTTGCCGCTGCGCTCGTACAGACCTGGCGCGTGCAGCAGCCACACCGGCATGCCGCTGTCGGTGATGCGTCCGGCGCGCAGCCATGGCGTGGGGCCGTGGGCGCTGGCGGGCTGCGGTCCCAGGCCGGCGGGCAGGCCGCTGCTGCCCCCGGCGGGCACCAGCAAGGTGGGGCCTTCGGGCGTGACGCCGGCCACCACGCCGGGAAAGGCGGGCAACAACAGGCGCACATCGGCGCCCAGGGCGTTGAGCGCCGGCGGCAGACCCGCGCTGACGTCGGCCAGCCCGCCGGTCTTGAGCAGCGGGAAAACTTCGGAGCAGACGTAAAGAACCTTGAGGGTC
Organism: Hydrogenophaga sp.; assembly: GCF_018780385.1. Classification (GTDB taxonomy): domain Bacteria; phylum Pseudomonadota; class Gammaproteobacteria; order Burkholderiales; family Burkholderiaceae_C; genus Hydrogenophaga. The sequence continues at coordinate 10,767 of NZ_JADMJO010000052.1, forward strand.
ATTCCAGTTTGTCCAGCATTTCTTTGGTGACCAGAACGACTCCACTCGGCGTGCGGAAAAAACGGCGCGCGTCTTCCGCCGCGTCCACGCCGATCTTGGTGCCCGGTGGGATCACGCAGCCGTTGTCGATCACCACCTTGTGCAGTTCGCAGCTGCGGCCGATGTCGACCTCGGGCAGGATCACCGACTCTTCCACCGACGCATATGAGTGCACGCGCACGCGGGAGAACAGCACCGAGCGGCGCACCAGCGCGCCCGAGATGATGCAACCGCCCGAGACCAGCGAGTCCACCGCCGAGCCACGGCGGCCGTCGTCGTCAAAAACGAACTTGGCCGGTGGCAGCTGCTCCTGGTAGGTCCAGATCGGCCACTCGCGGTCGTACATGTCGAGCTCGGGGATGGTGTTGGTGAGATCGAGGTTGGCGGCCCAGTAGGCGTCGACCGTGCCCACGTCGCGCCAGTAGGCCGGTGCTTCGGGCGTGCTCTTCACGCACGACATGCCGAACGGGTGCGCCACCGCGTCGCCGGCGGCCACCATGGCCGGGATGATGTCCTTGCCGAAGTCGCGGCTGGAGCCAGGTGTGCTCGCATCGCGTTTCAGCGCTTCGAACAGGTGCTCGGTGTTGAACACGTACACGCCCATGCTGGCCAGAGCGGTGTCGGGCTTGCCGGGCATGTGGGGCGGCTGGGCCGGCTTCTCCAGGAAGCGCACGACGTTGCGATCGGCATCGATGTCCATCACGCCGAAGGCGGTGGCTTCGGCCAGCGGCACTTCGATGCAGGCCACGGTGCACTTCTTGCCCAGCGCCACGTGGTCGGCGATCAGGGTGGCGTAGTCCATCTTGTAGATGTGGTCGCCGGCGAGCACCAGGATGTACTCCGGCTTGTGCGCCCGCAGGATGTCCAGGTTCTGGTAGACGGCGTCGGCGGTGCCGAGGTACCAGCTCTGGTCGTCCATGCGCTGCTGGGCCGGCAGCAGGTCGATGAACTCGTTGAACTCGTTGCGCAGGAAGCTCCAGCCGCGTTGCAGGTGGCGCAGCAGGCTGTGTGACTTGTACTGCGTGAGCACACCGATGCGGCGCACGCCCGAGTTCAGGCAGTTGGAGAGCGCAAAGTCGACGATGCGGAACTTGCCACCGAAGTACACCGCGGGTTTGGAGCGCCGGTCGGTCAGGGCGTGCAGACGCGAGCCGCGTCCGCCCGCCAGCACCAGCGCAATGGTGCGCTTGGCAAGTTGCTGGGGCGATGTCTTTTCCATGCTTGTCTCCAGTGGTTGGGGGCGGGTGCGTCTTGGTGCGCACTGGCTCATTGAAACGGGAATTTTGAAACGGGAACGGGCACCGCTGTTGCCATTCAGGGTATTCGGCCGTGTGCGCGCGTCAAGGCGAGCAGGCGTTCGGCGGGGTGGTGATCGACCTGGCGCCAGTCGAAGCGCCATTCCCAGCAGCCCGTGGCCTGGCCGGGCGTGTTCATGCGGTGCTTGCCGTCCAGGCCCACCACGTCCTGGAACGGCAGCACCAGGGTGTTGGCCACCGACTGCGACAGCGCGGTGATCAGCGTCCAGTGCGGCTCGGTGTCCACCGCGGGGCCGAGGTAGGCGCGCGCGGCGGTCTTGTCGTGCGCAGAGGCGGAGCGCCACCAGCCCAGGGTGGTGTCGTTGTCGTGCGTGCCGGTGTAGGCCACGCAGTTGCGCTCCAGGTTGTGCGGCAGGTAGGGATTGGCCGCATCGCCGCCAAAGGCGAACTGCAGGATGCGCATGCCGGGAAAGCCGCAGGCCTGGCGCAGTGCCGTCACCTCGGGTGTGATCAGGCCCAGGTCTTCCGCAATGATGGCCAGCGGGCCCAGCTCCGCCTGCAGGGCCGCGAAGAGCGGCAGGCCCGGGCCGCTTTGCCAGTGGCCCGCCACGGCCGTGGGCTCGCTGGCCGGGATTTCCCAATGCGCCTCAAAACCGCGAAAGTGGTCCAGCCGCACCACGTCGACTTGCTGGAACAGGTGCTCCACGCGGTCCTTCCACCAGCGGTAGCCGTTCTGCGCCATGACCGGCCAGTTGTAGAGCGGGTTGCCCCAGCGCTGGCCGGTGGCGCTGAAGTAGTCGGGCGGCACACCGGCCACCACGTCGGGCTCGAAATCGTCGTCGAGCAGAAACTGGTCGGTGTGAGCCCACACGTCAGCGCTGTGGTGCGCCACGAAGATGGGTGCATCACCCACGATCTGCACACCGCGGCCGCGGGCATAGTCGCGCAGCGCCTGCCACTGCACCCAGAAGCGCCACTGCACGAACTGCCAGAAGCCCAACGCCTTGGGCGAATGTTGTCGCACCTCGTCGAGCGCCACCGGATCACGCTGCGCGAGCGGCGCGGGCCACTGCGACCAGCTGCCGATGTGGCGCTCGCTGAGCACCATGAAGAGGGCGTAGTCGTCGAGCCAGTGCGCGTGGTCGGTGCAGAAGTCGGCCAGTGCCTCGCGGCAGTCGTCGCTGGCGCGCTGGCTGAAACCCTCCCAGGCCTTGCGCAGGCAGGCCATGCGCCAGGGCGCCACGCGCTCGAAGTCGCAGTGGAGATGGTCGAAGCCCTGGGTCGGTATCCAGGGCAGCCAGCCCATCTGCACCAGGTCGTCCAGATCGACCATGAGCGGGCTGCCGGCGAAGGCCGACACGCTCTGGTAGGGCGAATTGCCCGGGCCGGCGGGCGACAGCGGCAGGATCTGCCACATCGACTGGCCGGCCGACGCAAGCCAGTCCACGAAATGGCGCGCGCCGATGCCGAGGTCACCCGAGCCGTTGGGGCCGGGCAGGCTGGTGATGTGCAGCAACACGCCGCTGGTGCGGCGCGACAGAAAGGGGTGGATGGCGGTGTTCATGGCGGGGTGCCGCCGGGTGCATGCAAGCCCTGGACCAGCAACCACACGCCGGCTTCGCGCAGCGCCAGCCGGCCGGTGACCGTGTCGCGGGCCTGGCCGGGCCGTGCCACCCGGGCGCATGCACTGTCCAGCAGCACAACCCAGCCGCCAGGCGGCAACGTGAGCTGGCCGTGGCCGTGGTCAGCGTGCCAGACCAGCAGCAGACGCTCAAAGGGCGGTGCGTCGCCTTCCGCCACGGTGATCAGGGCCGTGAGCGTGTGGCGGTCGCGCGCTTGCCAGACCTCGGACCGCATGGGGAGTCCGTCGGTGTCGAGCCAGGCGATGTCTGGCGTGGTGCCCTCGCCGCTGAACCAGTGCGCGTGGCGCAGGCCGGGGTGCTCCCGCCGCAGGGCTGCAAGACCGGCCACGAAGCCGGTGAGTTCGGTGTCGGCGTGGGCCCAGTCGAGCCAGGTGGTCTCGTTGTCCTGGCAGTAACAGTTGTTGTTGCCTTGCTGGCTGTGGCCGAACTCATCGCCGGCCAGCAGCTGCGGTGTGCCTTGCGCGCAGAACAGCGTGGCCAGCAGGGCGCGGCGCCACAGGCCACGGCGGTGCAGCACCACGGGGTCGTCGGTCGCGCCCTCCGTGCCTCCGTTGGCGCTCAGGTTGTGGCCGTGGCCGTCGCGGTTGTCTTCACCGTTGGCGGCGTTGTGCTTGTGCTGGTAGGCGATGAGGTCGGCCAGATTGAAGCCGTCGTGCGCGGTGACCATGTTCACGCTCGCGGTGGGTCGTCGGCCGCGCTGGTTGAACAGATCGCCGCTGGCGCACGTGCGCGTGGCGAGTTCGCCGCGCGTGCCGTGGTGGCCGAGCCAGAAGGCGCGCACGCCGTCGCGGAAGCGGTCGTTCCACTCCCACCAGCCGGCCTCGAAGCCACCCGTGTGGTAACCGTCGGGTCCCACGTCCCAGGGCTCGGCGATCAGGCGCACGCCGCGCAGCACCGGGTCTTGCGCCATCGCGTCCATCATTGCGCTGCGCGGGTTGAAGGCGTGGCCGAGTGCGGCGTCGCGGCCCAGCGAGACCGCGAGGTCAAAACGGAAACCGTCCACACCGAAGGCTTGCACCCACCAGCGCAGGCTGTCCATCACCCATTGCTGCACGCGAGGTTCGCTGAACGCCAGGCTGTTGCCGGTGCCGCTGAAGTTGTGTGGCACGCCGTGTTCGCCCATGGCGTACCAGTGGGTCTGGCCCAGGCCGCGCCAGCTCAGCGTGGGCCCGTTGAGGTCGCTCTCGGCCGTGTGGTTGAAGACCACGTCGAGCACCACCTCGATGCCCGCGCGGTGCAGGGTGTCGACCATCTGGCGGAACTCGGCGCGCACGGCTGCGGCGTCGGCGGCGCTGGCCGGGGCCTGCCCGCCGGTGGCTGCGGCGTACGCCGGCTCCGGCGCAAACGCGTTGAGCGTGTTGTAGCCCCAGTGGTTGCTTAAGGCCCGTTCGATCAGGTGGCGCTCGCTGATGTGCTGGTGCACCGGCAGCAAGCACACCGTGGTGATGCCCAGGCGCTGCAGGTGCTGCACCACGGCGGGGTGGGCCAGCGCGGCGTAGGTGCCGCGCTGGTGCTCGGGTACTTCGGGATGCAGGCGGGTGAGGGCTTTCACATGCGCCTCGTAGATCACCACGCGCTCACCTGCGATGGCCGGGCCGGGCGCTATTTCCGAGCCTGCGGCCAGCTCGGCCTGCGCATCCACCACCACGCAGCGTGGCATGTGCGCGGCGTTGTCGGTCGGGTCGGGCTGGTGTTCGCTCCAGGCCTGGGTGGGGTGCAGCGGGTCGGCGCAGGCGTGCCCGGTCTGCAGTGCCAGGCGGTCGGTGTCGCCCACCAGGGCGAGCGCCCAGGGGTCAAGCAGCAGGCGCGCGGGGTTGAATCGGTGGCCGGCCTCGGGCAACCACGGGCCGCTGGCGCGCAGGCCGTAGAGCTGGCCGGCACCCACACCGGGCACGAAAGCCGACCACACGCCATCACCGCCGGGCTGCAGGGCCACGCGCCGTTGTTCAACCGGCGCACCGGGATCGAACAGGCAGACGTCCAATGCATGGGCATCGGGCGCCCAGACAGCAAAGCGCACGCCGTCCACGCTTTCCTGGCTGCAGGGACGCGCACCCAACGCAGGAGCGGCGCAGGAGGGGGTCATGTCCCGGGTTGGAGCCACAGCACCGCGAGGGGGGGCAAGGTGAAGTTCGCCGACCAGCGCTGGCCGTGCTGTGCCAGGTCTTCGGCCAGCACGCGGCCGTGGTTGCCCACGTTGCTGCCGCCGTAGTGGCTGGAGTCGGTGTTGAGCCGCTCGTGCCAGTCCCCACCGTGCGGCAGGCCCACGCGGTAGCCGTGGCGCACCATGGGGGTGAGGTTGGCCACCACCACCACCGTGTCTTCGAGCGCGTGGCCGTAGCGCGCGAAGGCCAGCACCGAGTGGTCGGCATCGTCCACCACCAGCCACTGGAAGCTGTAGGGGTCGGTGTCGCGCGCGTGCAGGGCCGGCGCGCTGCGGTAGATGTGGTTGAGGTCGCGCACCAGGTGCTGCACGCCGGCGTGCGCCGGGTCATTCAGCAGGTGCCAGGGCAGCTCGGCATCGTGGTCCCACTCGGTGGGCGGGGCCAGCTCGGCGCCCATGAAGAGCAGCTTCTTGCCCGGGTGCGCGTACATCCAGGCGTAGAGCGCGCGCAGGTTGGCCAACTGCTGCCAGCGGTCACCGGCCATCTTGGTCAGCAGGGAGCCCTTGCCGTGCACCACTTCGTCGTGCGAGAGCGGCAACACATAGTCTTCGGTGTGCGCGTACATCATCGCGAAGGTCAGCTTGTGGTGGTGCCAGCGCCGGTGGATCGGGTCGAGCGCGAAGTACGACAGCGTGTCGTGCATCCAACCCATGTTCCATTTGTGGTCGAAGCCCAGCCCGCCCTCGGCCACGGGGCCGGTCACGCGCGGGAACGCGGTGGACTCTTCGGCGTAGGTGGTGGCGCGCGGCGCTTCCTGCTGCAGCACCTCGTGCACCTCGCGCAGGAAGGCAATCGCCTCGTAGTTCTCGCGCCCGCCGTGCTCGTTGGGAATCCACTCGCCGGCCGGGCGGCTGTAGTCGCGGTAGAGCATGGAGGCCACCGCGTCCACCCGCAGGCCGTCGATGCCGTACTGCTCGACCCAGAACAGCGCGTTGCCGACCAGGAAGTTGCGCACTTCGAAGCGGCCGAAGTTGTAGATGAGCGTGTTCCAGTCGCGGTGGAAACCTTCGCGCGGGTCGGCGTGCTCGTACAGCGCCGTGCCGTCGAAGCGGGCCAGCGCGTGCTCGTCGGTGGGGAAGTGGGCGGGCACCCAGTCCAGGATGATCTTGAGCCCGGCGGCGTGCGCGGCCTGCACGAAGCGGCGGAACGAATCGGGCGAGCCGTGGCGCGCGGTGGGCGCGTACAGGCCGGTGGGCTGGTAGCCCCATGAGGCGTAGAACGGGTGTTCGCTCACCGGCAGCAGCTCCAGGTGGGTGAAGCCCATGTCCACCGCATACGGCACCAGGTGGGTGGTGAGATCGTCCCAGGTGGGCACGGTGTGCGGGCCGTCAGGGCGGCGCCAGGAGCCCACGTGCACCTCGTAAATGGCCATGGGCGCGGCGGGGCGCTCGTGCGCTGCAACGCCGCGGTCGGCAGGTGGCCGCAGGGGCTCGCACACGCGCGCGGCGTTGCCCGGCGGCAGCTCGGTTTCGCGGGCGTAGGGGTCGGTCTTGAAGACGTGGCGGCCGTCGCTGCCCTGCACCTCGAACTTGTACCAGTCGCCCACCGCCGCGCCGGGCACGAACAACTCCCACACGCCGCACTCGGGGCGCAGGCGCATGGGCTGCGCGCGCCATTGGTTGAAGTCGCCCGCCAGTCCGACGTGCCGCGCGTGCGGCGCCCAGACGGCGAACGCAGTGCCCGCCTGTCCGTCCAGCGTGGTGGCGTGGGCGCCGAGCTTCTGCCAGGGGCGCAGGTGCTTGCCTTCGGCCAGCAGCCAGACATCGGTCTCGCCGAGCCAGAAGCTGGGGGAGGAGGGGCCTGCGGTGTGGGGTGGGGGCGGCGTTGGGGTCATGTTTGCTGTGGGTCGTTCCATTCTGGCACCGCGCGCGCCCCGAGCAGACATTTCCTTCAGGGCGGTGGAAGACAATGACGGCATGACCCCCGACCGCGCCCGCCTGCTCACCCCACAGCGCTTGCTCATGGCCTCGGTGGTGGTGGCCCTCATGACCATCGCCCTCAAGACGGGGGCCTGGCTCATCACCGACTCGGTGGGCTTGTTGTCGGACGCGATGGAGTCGCTGGTGAACCTGGCCAGCGCGGTGTTCGGCCTGGTGATGGTGAC
>NZ_JADMJO010000005.1 GCF_018780385.1 Hydrogenophaga sp.
GTCAACGCGGCGGATTGTGGCCCGGAGCGATCGCGCACCGTCGTCATGGCCTACGACGCCACCGTGTTGGCCGGCACCCAGGGCATGCGCAACCACCAGAAGACCGACCGCCTGCTGGGCATCGCGCTGAGCCAGAAACTGCCGGTGGTGCTGTTCGCCGAGGGCGGCGGCGGGCGGCCTGGTGACACCGACATGCCCATCGTGGCGGGTCTGCATGTGGGCACGTTTGCCGCCTTCGCCCGCCTGTCCGGCCAGGTACCGGTGATCGGCATCGTGGCGGGGCGCTGCTTTGCGGGCAATGCCGCGCTGCTCGGCTGCAGCGACGTGATCATTGCCACGCGGGGCAGCAACATCGGCATGGGCGGTCCGGCGATGGTGGAGGGCGGCGGGCTGGGCAGTTTCCGACCCGAGGAAATCGGCCCGAGCGACATCCAGCACGCCAACGGCGTGATCGATGTGCTGGTGGACGACGAAGCGCAGGCGGTGGTGGCAGCGCGGCATTGCCTGTCCTTCTTTCAGGGGCGCACGTCCGACTGGACCGCGCCAGAAGCGCAGACCTTGCGCGACGCCGTGCCCGAGAACCGCCTGCGTGCCTACGATACCCGGACCGTGATGCAGGGGCTGGTCGACGAGGGCAGCCTGCTGCCGCTGCGCACCGGCTTTGGTGCGGGCATCCACACGGCGCTCGCGCGCATCGAGGGCCGTGCCGTGGGTTTGATGGCCAACAACCCGCTGCACCTGGGTGGCGCCATCGACGCGGACGCGGCCGACAAGGCCGCGCGCTTCATGCAGCTGTGCAACGCGCACGGCCTGCCGATCGTGAGCCTGGTCGACACGCCGGGGTTCATGGTGGGGCCGGCCATGGAGGCGCGGGCACAGGTGCGACACGTGAGCCGGCTCTTCGTGGTGGCGGCTCAGCTGCGCGTGCCCTTCTTCAGTGTGGTGCTGCGCAAGGGCTACGGCCTGGGTGCCATGGGCATGACGGCTGGCGGATTTCACGCGCCGGTGTTCACCGTCGCCTGGCCTACGGGTGAGTTTGGCGCCATGGGGCTGGAGGGCGCCGTGCGTCTGGGCTACCGCAAGGAGTTGCAGGCCGCGGCTGAAGGCGCCGAGCGTGACGCGCTGTACGAACGGCTGGTGGCCGAGCAGTACGCCAAGGGATCGGCCGAGCAGATGGCCACCACGCTGGAGATCGATGCGGTGATCGATCCCGCTCAAACCCGCCACTGGCTGGTGCGGGGGCTGGCCGGCGCAAAGGTGGCAGAGCCGTTGACCGCCCGCTTCATCGACACCTGGTGAACAGGTTCAGATGAGGTCGCCGAAGCCGGTGTTGCGCACCGTCGCGTTGACGGTTTGTGGCGCGGTCTGGTTGATGTTGATCCAGAACTCGCACACGTGCTTCATGGCACTGAGGAACTGGGAGAACTCGGTCGGCTTGGCGATGTAGGCGTTGGTGCCGGCGTCGTAGGCCCGCAGCAGGTCGCTCGGCTCGGTGGAAGAGGTGAGCACCACCACCGGGATGTTGTGCAACAGGTCGCTGCCCTTGATTTCCCTGAGCACGCCGATGCCGTCGAGCAAGGGCATCTTGAGGTCGAGCAACACAAGAACGGGGTTGCTGCCGGATCGGTTGGTGAAGCCGTTGCGCCGGTACAGGTAGTCCAGCGCCTGCATGCCGTCGGAGACGTGGGTCACCCTCCCGTCCAGGCCGTGGCGCGACAGGGCCAGCTTGGTCAGCTCGGCGTCGTCGGGGTTGTCCTCGACCAGAAGAATCGCGTCGGCGTTTTTGCTCATGATTCCAGGGGGGCAGGCATCGAGTCCAGGATGGAGTCCGAAAAACCAGGGCCCTCAAAAGGTAGGGAGAAGTAGAAAACGCTGCCGACACCGAGTTCGCTTTCGGCCCAGATGCTGCCGCTGTGCCGCTCGATGATGCGCCTTGTGAGCGCCAGTCCGATGCCTGTGCCTTCAAACTCCGAGGCGCGGTGCAATCGCTGGAACACGCCAAACAGCTTCTGCGCGTATTTTGTGTCGAAACCCACACCATTGTCACGGACAAAGAAGGTGTAGCCCACCACCGGGTCGACGCTCCAGCCCACCTCGATGCGCGATCGTTCACGTGGCCGGCTGTATTTGTAGGCGTTGCCCAACAGGTTGGCCCACACCTCTCGCAGCAACAAGGCGTCGCCCTGCACCACGGGCAAGTCGGGGGCAACCACCCAGTCGACGATGCGTCCTTCGGTGTCGTGCCCGAGCTGGGCCACCACCGCTTCGACCAGCAGCTGGAAGTCCACCGGCGTCACATTGACCGCCGCCCGGCCCAGGCGCGAGAACGCCAACAGGCCGTCGATGAGCTGGCTCATGTGACGGGCAGAGTTGCCAATGGTGTTGAGGTAGCGGGCGCTCACCTCGTCGCACTGACCTCCCATGTGTTCTTCCAGCAGGCTCACGAAGCTGGAGATGTGGCGCAGCGGCGAGCGCAGATCGTGCGACACCGAATACGAGAAGGACTCCAGGTCTTTGTTGGCCGAGAGCAGCTGCTCGGTGCGCTCGACCACACGGTTTTCCAGCTCGTCATTGATGTTGCGCATCAGGTCGTCGAGCCGCTTGGCGTCGGTCATGTCGCGGTTGATCTTGGCGAAGCCGCGCAGCTCGCCACTGTCGTCTCGCAGGGCAATCAGCACCGAGTGCGACCAGTACTGGGTGCCGTCCTTGCGGGTGTGCCAATTGTGCAGCTCGTGCTGGCCCCGCGAGGCGGCCAGGCGCAGCATCTGGTCGGCGCGGACCCGCCCGTGCTCGGGGTTGGCCGGATCGAACAGCACGCCGTAGTGCCGGCCGAGCATCTGGGTGGGTGAGTAGCCGTCCATGCGCTGGGCGCTGTCGGTCCAGTCGGTGATGAGCCCGTCGGCGTCCATGAAGAAGATGCAGTAGTCGCGCAGGTTGTCCACCATCAGGCGGAAACGCTGCTCGGCCTCCAGCAATTCCGCCGATCGCTCGCGGATGCGCTGCTCGAGTTCTTCGTTGAGGTTGCTGACCCGCTCTTCGATGAGCTTGCTATCGGTGATGTCGACGATCTGGACGAACAGGCCCTGGACCTTGCCCTCGCGCACGTCGGGCAGATAGCGGGCACTGACGAAGATGTGTTTGCCATCGGCCGTGGGGCGCCAGGTGGTGAAATTCTGCTCCTGCCCCGCGAGCGTGGCTTCCATGCGCGGTTTTGTGTCAGCCCAGATTTCGGGGGCGATGCAGTCGCCGATGTGCTGGCCCAGGATGCGCACCGGGTCCATCCCGTAGACCCGCAGGTGCTCCGCGTTGGCAAAACGGAAGCGCAACCCTGCATCCAGGTAGGCGATCAGGCCGGGCACATGGTCGGTGATCGTCTGCAGGAAGCGCTGGTTGTCGCGCAGGGAGTTCTCGGCCGCCTTGCGGTGGGTGATGTCCACCACGGTGGTGTTGCTGCGCAGGAAACGCCCGTCCTTGTCGCGTACCGCCGACGAGGACAGCAGCGCGTGGAAGGTGCTGCCATCGCGGCGGCGCATCTGGTATTCGACCCCTTCCAGCGCGTCGTCCTTGACGATCTTGCGCATCCGGGCTTCGAGCAGCGGCACGTCCGCGGCCGGAATGAAATCGCGAAAGTCCATCTTGCCCACCACCTCGTCGCGGCTGTAGCCCAGCCAGCCCAGTTCGGTGTCGTTGACCGACACGAAGGTGCCGTGGATATCGAGCGAGTGGTAGCCGCAGGGTGCCTGGTTGTAAAGGGCCTGTGCCTGGCTCAGTGCCTGATTGAGCTGGCAGTTCGCATGGCTGACCAGATCTTCCGACGCCTTGCGCTCGGTGATGTCGAGCATCTGGATGAACAGACCCGCCACGGCCCCGTCGTGCCAGTATGGGGTGTAGTCGATGCTGGCGTAGAACACCGTGCCGTCCGGGAACACGCGTTCACCCTCGAAACGCTGTGCAACGCCGGCGAGCGCGCTTTCCAGGCGCGGGCGTGCCGCTTCAAAGTCCTGGCTTCGTGCAATGCGGCTCAGGTGCTGACCCACCAGCTTGTCGGGTGAACCATCGAGCCAGCGCGCGTAGCTGGCGTTGGCAAAGCGGCAGATCAGGTCGCGGTCGAAGAACGCCAGTTGCACCGGCACGCTGCTGGCCACGGTCTGCAGGAAATTGCGTTGCGCCGCCAGAGCCACTTCAGCCGCCTTGCGCTCGGTGATGTCCACCAGCGTGTTGTTCGTGCGCAGGAAGCGCCCCTCGGCATCGTGCACCGCGGTGGTGTTGAGCAGGGCGATGAAGCCCGTGCCGTCGCACCGCAGCATGCCGATCTCGGCGGCTTCCAGTGTCTCGCCACGCAGCAGGCGTTGCAGGCGCTCCAGCACTTCAGCGAGGTAGGCGGGCTGCACGTGGTCCCGAAAGTGCTTCTTGCCCACCACCTCGTTGCGGCTCTCATAGCCGAGCCAGTTGAGTTCGGTCTGGTTGATCAGCACATACAGACCGTTGGCGTCAACCGAGTGGTAGCCGCAGGGCGCCTGGTTGTAGGCGATCTGGGCCTCTCGCAACGCAGAGTGGATCCGGTCCTTGGCCACGGCCAGTTCTTCGGTGCGCTGCTGCACGGCGCTTTCCAGCTCGGCGTTGAAGCGCTGAATGCTCTCCTGCTGCAAGTGCTGTTCGGTGATGTCGCGCGAGACCGCCAGCAGCATCACCGGCTCGCCATGGGCGTCGCAGATCGGCGTGACCACGGTGTCCCACCACTTGGGTGTGCCTTTGAAGGTGGGGCCGTAAGCCACGAACCTTGAGCTCTCGCCGCGGCGGGCCGATTCGATCGCCTCCAGAGACAGCAGCACGCCATCATCGGGCCACCAGTCGGCCCATGCGCCCATGCGCACTTGCTCGAAATCCTCCACCTCCAGGAGACGGCAACCTTGCGCCGTCATCTGCACCACCCGGCCCTCGAGGTCGAGCACCTTGGTGCAGTCGGGGCTGCTGGCAATGATCTGGCGGTTCAGCTCGTCCTTGATGCGCGCTTCGGCTTCGAGCACACGCATGGGCGTGATGTCCTGGATGAAGCCGAGCTGGCTGGTCACGTTGCCGTGCTCGTCGCGCAGCGGTGAATTGCGCGCCAGCACGTGCACCACTTCGTTGCCCGGCCGGATCAGCCGGAACTCCACGCTCAGGCTTTCGCCCGTGGCGATGCCGCGAATCCAGTGTTCCTGTACCTGCGGCAGATCGTCGGGATGCACGCGGTCGAGCCAGCCGAAGTTCGGAAAGTCGTGTTTGCCCAGCGCGAAGATCTGCTGCAGTCGGGCGTCGACATGGGTGAGCACGCCGGCCTGGTCGGTGCGGAAGATGCCGATGGGGAACGCGCTGCCCAGTGCGGCAAAGAGGGCCTCGTATTCGAGGTGTGCGGCCGCCACGGGCGAGCCTTTGTCCGCATCGAGCGCCAGTTCGAGCGACAGGGGCAGATCGGCGGGAACACTCACATCGCTGGAGGAGCCTTCATGCAGGCTGCCGCCCATGTACTGGGCGTAGTTCTTGCGCAGATGCAGGTTTTCCGCCTTGAGGGTCTCGATCTCCAACAGCAGCGCCCGCTCTCGGGCCGAGATCGTTGCCTCGGGTCGGTTCGCATCAGGACGGCTGTCTTTCGGAGGGAAGAGAGCGCTCATCGAGCCAACTGTACCCCAGGGGGCACGCCGCCGAACGTGATATTTGACCCTCAGAAGCGGGGCAGTTCCGGGTGCGCCAATTGCCCGCCGCGCACCAGCATTTTTCCGTACTCAGCACAACGTTGCAGGGTGGGAATGACCTTGCCCGGATTCAGTAGCGATTTGGTATCAAAAGCCCGCTTCACGCTGAACATCTGCTCGTTTTCCTCGGGCGAGAACTGCACGCACATGCTGTTGAGCTTCTCCACGCCCACACCGTGCTCGCCGGTGACCGTGCCGCCCATGGCCACGCTGGTCTCCAGGATGTCGGCGCCGAAGAGCTCGCAGCGGTGCAACTGGTCGGCATCGTTCGCATCGAACAGGATCAGCGGGTGCAGGTTGCCGTCGCCGGCGTGGAACACGTTGGCGCAACGCAGGCCGTACTTTTTCTCCATCTCGGCGATCGCGAGCAGGATGTCGGCCAGGCGCTTGCGCGGGATGGTGGAGTCCATGCACATGTAGTCGGGGCTGATGCGCCCACTGGCCGGGAAGGCGTTCTTGCGACCACTCCAGAAGCGCAGGCGCTCGGCCTCGTCCTGGCTCACCGCGATGGCGGTCGCGCCGCAGCCGCGCAGCACCGCGATCATTCGGCCGATCTCTTCTTCCACTTCCTCGGGCGTGCCGTCGCTCTCGCACAGCAGGATGGCCTCCGCGTCGAGGTCGTAGCCCGCGTGCACGAAGTCCTCCACCGCGGCTGTCATGGGTTTGTCCATCATCTCCAGGCCGGCGGGGATGATGCCGGCCGCGATCACCGAGGCCACCGCGTCGCCGGCTTTGCGGATGTCGTCGAAGCTGGCCATGATGCAGCGCGCCAGCAGCGGCTTGGGCACCAGTTTCACGGTGACCTCGATCGTCACGGCCAGCATGCCTTCGCTGCCGATGACGAGCGAGAGCAGGTCGAAGCCGGGCACGTCCAGCGCCTCCCCGCCAAAGGTGATGGGCTCGCCCTCCACCGTGAAGCCGCGCACCTGCAGCACGTTGTGCACCGTCAGACCGTATTTGAGGCAGTGCACGCCGCCGGAGTTCTCCGCCACGTTGCCGCCGATGGTGCAGGCGATCTGGCTGCTCGGGTCGGGCGCGTAGTACAGGCCGTGCGGCGAAGCGGCTTCGGAGATGGCGAGGTTGCGCACGCCAGCCTGTACCACCGCCGTGCGCGAGCGCGGGTCGATCTTCAGGATGCGGTTGAACTTGGCCAGCGACATCGTGACGCCCAGGGCGTGCGGCATGGCACCACCCGAGAGGCCGGTGCCCGCGCCACGCGCCACCACCGGCACGTCGAGCGAATGGCAGGCCTTGAGCACGGCGGCCACCTGGTCTTCGGTTTCGGGCAACACAACCACCAACGGGCGCTCGCGGTAGGCGGTGAGGCCGTCGCACTCGTAGGGCACCGTGTCTTCGGCCTGCCAGAGCAGCGCGTGAGCAGGCACCACGGCCTGCAGGGCACGCACCACCTCGGCCTGGCGCGCGGCGCGCTGGAGCTGGGTGACCTGGGCGGGGGAGGCGGGTGCGTTCATGGCGGGCTCGAAATGGACTGCAGGGTGGCTGGTTCAGTTTAGGACAACGCCCCGTCTGTGGTTTGAGGAAACTTGCAGCCCTCTTGAAATTTCCGGCAGGCGGCATCAATTGAAGAGCACCGAAAAGCGCCCTTGGGCGCGACTGCTCAACCCCTCTTTTCAGGAGCTTTGTGATGAACCGTTTGATCGCCCGCAACCATTTGTTTGACGACTTTTTCAAGGACGTCGCCCCCGGCTTTTACGTCAAGCCCCTGCACGGCGAAGGATTGCCCGCGCAGATCAAGATCGACGTGAAGGAAACGCCGGACGCCTACGCGGTGGAAGCCGAGGTGCCTGGTGTGTCGCGAGAAGACATTCACGTGACGATTGACGGCCCGGTGGTCACGCTGCGCGCCGAAATCAAGCAGCAGGACAGCCAGTCCGACGGTGAAAAGCTGCTGCGCAGCGAGCGCTTTTACGGCGCAGTGTCGCGCAGCTTCCAGCTCCCGCAGGACATCGACAACGCGACATCCAAGGCGAAGTACGAGAACGGCGTATTGCAACTGACGTTGCCGAAAAAGCTGCCAACCGCAGGTCAACGCCTCACGATCGAGTGACTGTGCCCCCACGCTCCGCCGCTGCGCGGGTCGCTGCCCCCCGAGGGGGCTGATCCGGCTTGGGGCGGCCCGGCGCCGGATCTTCATGCCCCCACGCTCCGCCGCTGCGCGGGTCGCTGCCCCCCGAGGGGGCTGATCCGGCTTGGGGCGGCCCGGCGCCGGATCTGTCTCGGCTTTGGCTATTGGCTTGTGGCCTTCTTGAGCCACTCGGCAAACGCCGCGCACTCCCACCGGTCCATCGTGCCGGTGCGCCAGCACAGGTAGTGCGCGTGCGGGCTGGGCACGTGACGGCTGTACAGCGGCACCAGGGTGCCGTGCTCCAGCCAGGGCGCGGCCAGTTTGAGCCGCACCAGGGCCACGCCCATGCCCGCAGCGGCGCCGTCGCACATCAGGCCGATGTCGTTGAACTGCGAGCCTTCGTTGGGTTCGGGCCAGTCGAGGTCGTGTGCGGCGAACCAGGTGCGCCAGGGCTCCAGCGGGCTGCGCAACAGCGGCACGCCTTCGAGGTCCTGCACGCTCTCGAACGGGCCGTGTTCGCGCACGAACGCGGGTGAGGCCAGCGGCGTCACTTCGTCCTTCATCAGGCAGACGTGTTCCACATCGGCGTAGCGACCGGTGCCGAAACGCACGGTGAGGTCGGCGTCTTCGGCCACCACGTCCAGCAGCGGAATGCTCACCTGCAACGTGAGGTCGATCTCGGGGTAGGCGTCGCTGAACTGTTTGAGGCGCGGCAGCAGCACCGAACGCGCAAAGGTCGGCGTGACGGCCACGCGCAGCTTGCGCCGGCCCGGCGCCGCGGCGTTGCTGGGAAACTTCTGCAGCGTGGTCAGACCGTCGCGCACATGGGCGAGGTATTCGCTGCCTTCGGTGGTGAGAGAGAAGTCGGCCCGCCCGAACAGTTTGGTGCCCAGGATCTGTTCCAGTTGCTTGATGCGGTGGCTCACCGCACTGGGGGTCACATTGAGCTCGTCCGCCGTCTGCGTGACGCTGCGCAAACGCGCCAGTGCCTCGAAGGTCAACAGACACTGGATCGGCGGAATCCTGATGGTCATGCGCGCCAGCGCCCCAGCCGGAGGGAGAGCCGAGCCGCCGCCGGGCCGCTCCCAAGGCGGCTCAGCCCCCTCGGGGGGCAGCGACCCGCGCAGCGGCGGAGCGTGGGGGCCACATTCATTTGAATACGACGGTCTTGTGTCCGTTCAGCAGCACACGGTGTTCGCTGTGCCACTTCACAGCACGCGCCAGCACCTGGCTCTCGGTGTCGCGCCCCCGGGCGGTGAGGTCTTCCACCGTGTCGGTGTGGTCCACGCGGGCCACGTCCTGCTCGATGATCGGGCCCTCGTCAAGGTCGGCCGTCACGTAGTGGGCGGTCGCGCCGATCAGTTTCACGCCACGGTCATGCGCCTGGTAATAGGGCTTGGCGCCCTTGAAGCTGGGCAGGAAGCTGTGGTGGATGTTGATCGCCTTGCCCGCCAGTTCGCGGCACAGGTCGTTGCTCAGCACCTGCATGTAGCGCGCCAGCACCACCAGCTCGGCGCCTTCGGTGCGGATGATGTCGAGCTGCTTCGCCTCGGCCTGCGCTTTGGTCGCAGCGGTCACCGGGATGTGGTGGAAGGGCACGTTGTAGCTGGCCGCGAGCTGGTAGAAGTCGCGGTGGTTGCTGATGATGGCGCGAATGTCCAGTGCCAGCAGGCCGCTCTTCCAGCGGAACATCAGGTCGTTGAGGCAGTGGCCTTCCTTGCTCACGAAGATCACCGTGCGCACCGGCTCGGCCAGCGGGTGCAGGCTCCAGCGCATGCCGAACGGCTCGGCGAACAGCTTCAGGCGCACGAGCAGGTCTTCCTGCGTGAGCTGGCTGCATGCGAACTGCACCCGCATGAAAAACAGGCCGGTCGCGTGGTCGTTGTACTGCGCGGCTTCTTCGATGTTGCCGCCGTGTTCGAACAGGAAACCGGAGACGGCGTGCACGATGCCGGGGCGGTCCTGGCAGGAGAGGGTGAGGACGTGGGTGTGGTTCATGGCGGGCCGATTGTCGCAGCAAGCTCCCGGGTGGGCCTGCGCCAGGCCCCGCCAGTGGAGCCCCTGCGGGGCGATGCCGGTGCCACAATTCCGGCTTCATTCTTGCGCCGGAGACGCCGCCATGGCCTACAACGACCTTCGCATGGACAACCAGTGGTTGCCCTTCACCCCCAACCGCAGCTTCGCCAAGGACCCGCGCATCTTCGTGGCGGCCGACGGCATGCACTTCACCACGCACGACGGCCGCCAGGTCATCGACGGCATCTCCAGCCTGTGGTGTGTGGGAGCGGGTCACAACCGCAAGCCCATCAACGAAGCCATCAAGAAGCAGCTCGACACGCTGGACTACAGCACGGCCTTCAGTGTGAGCAACGACAAGGCCTTCCGCGCCGCCGAGATGATCGCCGCCATGGCGCCGGGCGACCTGAACAAGGTGCTGTTTTGCAACTCCGGCAGCGAAGCGGCCGACACGTCGATGAAGGTGGCGCTGGCCTACCACCGCGCGCGCGGCGAAGGTCACCGCAACGTCTTCATCGGCCGCGAGCGCGGTTACCACGGCGTGGGTTTTGGCGGGATGTCGGTGGGCGGCATCCCGGCCAACCGCAAGGTCTACGGCACCAGCCTGCTGCCGCGCGTGGACCACCTGCGCTTCATCCACGACCCGGTGAAACACGCCTACGTGCACAACACCGAGCCGGTGTGGGACGAAGACCTGTTGCTGGAGCTGGAAAACCGCATCCTGCCGCTGCACGACCCGAGCAACATCGCGGCCGTGATCGTGGAGCCGGTGGCGGGCAGCGCCGGTTGGTACGTGCCGCCACAGGGCTACCTCAAGCGCCTGCGCGAGATCTGCGACAAGCACGGCATCCTGCTGATCTTCGACGAGGTCATCACCGGCTTCGGCCGCCTCGGTACCGCCTTCGCGTCGGACTACTACGGCGTGCAGCCCGACATGTTGAACTTCGCCAAGGCCGTGACCAACGGCGTGTTCCCGCTCGGTGGCGTGATCTGCACCGACCGCATCTATGACGCCATGATGGGCGCGCACGGCAGTGCGCCGGAGCACGCCATCGAGTTCTTCCACGGCTACACCTACTCGGGCCACCCGGTGGCGTGTGCGGCGGCCATCGCCACGCTCGATCTGTTCCGCGAAGAGCAGCTGTTCGAACGCGCCGGCGAGATGGGCCTGGTGCTGGGCGACGCGATGCACGCCGCGCTCATGGGCTTGCCCAACGTGATCGGCATCCGCAGTCTGGGGCTGGCCGCCGCGGTGGAGCTCGCACCCATCGCTGGCCTGCCCGGCAAGCGCGCCTTTGATGTGTTCATGGACTGCTACCACCGGGGCGTGCTGGTGCGCAACGCAGGCGAGAACCTCGTGCTCGCGCCGCCCTTCATCGTCGAGCGCGGGCAGATCGAGACCATGGTCGGCACCCTGTCCGACGCAATTAAACGCGCTGCCTGACCTTGCTCGTCAGCGCTTGAACTGCTGGCGCAGTTCGGCGCAGTAATCGCGCGGTGGCTGTGCGGGTGTAAGCCACACTGCGTCCGCTGGCGTGGCCGCCTTGGGCGTTCCGGCCTGCGCCATCACCACGCGGTGCGACAGCGTTTTGGGCAGGTACAGCGGCACACCCAGGTCGCGCCGCACGTGGCCGTTGCCGGCCACCAGCACCACCGTCTTGCCGGAGCCTGCCTGTTCAACCGCCTGCACGGTGGTCCGGGCCATGGCTTCGTCGCGCGCCAGCTGGACGCGGGCCATCGGCGCGATCTGCCCCTCAGGCAGCAGGTCGCAATGGCCGCTGCGGATGCCTTCGCGCTGCTCTTTCAGCGCCGTGCTGCTGATGCGGTCATCCAGCGCTGTGTTGCCCATGGCCGCGCGCATCTGGCTGCGCGGCAGGTTGCCACCGAGCACCGGTGCGCCGGCGCGCACGGCGGCCATCACCACCGGGCCGTAAATGGCCCAGGGCCAGCCGGTGGCGGCGTCGTCGGTCCAGTTGAGCGCATCACGCACCCGACTTTCGCTGGCGTCTGCCGGCAGGCCGGTGGTCTGGCGGCCTTGCTCGGCCATCTCCATCACCAGCGCACCGAGCTGACCGCGCGCGCCCAGCGACAGCACCACATCACGCTGCAGCGCCTGGTGCTCGGGCGCGTCGTGCTGTTCGCCGAGCATGAGCACCGGGGTGGGCATCACGCGTTCGAGCAGGGCGGGCACCGTGGTGGGCGGCTGGTGAGCGCAGGCGCTCAGCAGGGCCACGCTCACGGCCAGTGCGACAGCGGATCGACAGGTCATGCATGGATACTACGTGGCCCGCCGGTCGTGGCGGGTGCATCACACCAGTACCCGAGTGCCTCTCTTGCCCGCCTTCGGCCCCACCTCGTGGCGGCGCGTCGTCCTCACCCTGTTGCTCGCCCTTGCTGCCGCGCTCTTGTGCGTGTGGTTGCGCACGCCGATTCCCTGGATGATCGGTCCGCTGCTGGCGACCTCGCTGGTCTCGGTGCTGGGCGTGCCGACCGAGAGCTGGGCGCCGTTTCGCAACACGGGGCAATGGGTGATCGGCACCGCGCTGGGTCTGTATTTCACACCGGCGGTGGGTGCGCTGGTGGCCAGCCTGTGGTGGGCGATCACGCTGGGCATCGCCTGGGCGCTGCTGCTGGGTCTGGGCTTCGGCGCCTGGCTGCGCCGCTTGCATGCGGGGCACCTGGCGCACCTCACGCCTGCGCAGTTGCTGAGCACCACCTACTTCGCCGGGGCCATCGGCGGGGCGTCGGAAATGACGCTGATCGCCGAGCGCCAGGGCGCGCGCACCGACCTCGTGGCCGCCGCCCACAGCCTGCGCGTGCTGCTGGTCACCCTCACCATCCCGTTTGCACTGCAGTTCTGGGGCGTGAGTGGTCTGGACACACTCACGCTGGGATTGCGCGAAGTGCATCCCACCGGTTTGCTCGCGCTGACCGGGCTCACGCTGGTCGGAGCACTGGTGATGCAGTGGCTGGGCCGCGCCAACCCGTGGTTCATGGGCGCGCTGGTCGTCACCATGGGGGTCACGCTCTCGGGCGTCACCCTGTCCGCCATTCCGCAACCGCTGTCCAACGCGGCCCAGCTGGTCATCGGCGTGAGTCTGGGGGTGCGGTTCACGCCCGCGTTTGTGCACACGGCGCCTCGCTGGCTGGCCTCGGTGGCGTTTGCCAGCTTTTTCATGATGGCGATCTGCGCGCTGTTCGGCTGGGTGTTGTCCAAAGCCACCGGCCTGCACCCCGCCACCCTGCTGCTGGGCACCGCCCCCGGCGGTATCGCCGAAATGGCCATCACCGCCAAGGTGCTGCAGCTCGGCGTGCCCGTGGTCACCGCCTTCCAGGTCTGCCGTCTGGTGGCGGTGCTGGTGCTGGCCGAGCCGGTGTACCGCTGGCGCTACCGGCAGACATGAAAAAGCCCGGTGAAAACCGGGCTTTTGGAGCAACGTGCCTTGTTCAAGAACATCGCGGAACCGGCTTTGCCGGGCCGCAGATGTTGCCCCCTGAGGGGTGACGCGCCGCAGGCGCGGCGCGGGGGGAACTCTTCTAGTGCATGACCACCGGCATCTGAGCCAACTCGGCATAACCTTCCAGCGTGTCTTCCACCTCTTCCTGCGAAGGGGTGCTTTGTTGCCAGGCGGTGATCTGGATCTGGAACATCTCGGCCCAGGAGCCGTCGAGGTAGACCTCTTTGCCCGAGCGCTTGTCCACGATTTCGAAGCCGTGGCGGGGAATCTGCGGACCTTGCGCGGAAGTGTCTTCACCTTCTGCCGGTGCGTTGGCCAGGATGTGGACCACAGCGAAGGCATCCGAGTCGTAGAGCATGTTCATGACTGAAATTCCTTGTGTTGGTAAAACCGGCTTCCAATGTCTCTTATATCGGCAAAAGTTGGCGGTCTTGAAGTTCTGAGTGCTCTTTACATGGCAACGTTCAGTCCTGTTTCAAGATGCGTGTGTTTTTGGGCACAAATGAAGTGCAAGGGCTAAGGCATCCGGCTGAGTTGCTGGTCGGCCACGTCGCCGTTGGACTGGGTCACGCGCAGGCGCACCGGCAGGTGCTGCAGGTCGGGCGCCAGCCACATTTCCACCGTGCTGTCGAATTCCTTGCGCGGCAGGCGCACCAGCTGCCTGACACGCATCTCGCCTGCGGGAAGCGCCAGCGTGGTTTCATCGCCCACCTTGAAGCGCCAGATGTCCGCCTCACCGGTGCCAGCCACCTGCATCTCGATCGTCTGCCCGCTCGCGTAGGCCTGCGGGCGCGCCTGCAGGAGGCCGGCGATCTGCAGGAACAGGCTCAGGCGGTCTTGCGCGCCGGGTCGCAGCACGGCCTCGGGTGCGTTGTTGCTGAAGCGGATGCGGTTCTGCTCGCTCTCGAAATGCGCCGCCTTTTCGCTGCGGCTCTTGTCGGCGAAGCGCTCGGGGATCAGGCCCTGGGGGCCCACCCGTCCGGTGCTGGTCTGCACCCGGCTGCCCAGCAGAAACACACGCATTTCCATGCGGGCGCTGTACCGGCCGTCGGCCAGCGTCCAGTCCAGCTTGCCCTCGGCGTTGTAGGCGATGCCCTTGACGCGGCCGGTCACGGCGTAGTCGAGCCGGGTGCTCGCGGGAGGCTGTGCCGGTGGCAAGGCGCGAGCGGCTGCAGGCGCGGCACGCTTTTTCACGGCTGCGGCGGCGAGCAATTCCTCATCGGGCGCTGCGGCGGGCTCATTGAGCGCGGCCTCTTCAGTCGCTGGTTCTGGGGCTGGCGCTGGCGCTGGTGCCGGTTCAGGGGCGATGGACTCCGTGAGTTCCACCGGCTTGGCGGGTGGGGTGACTGCGTCGGCCGGCGCTGCGTCCAGAGCAACCGCTTCCACCGCGGGTTCCTCCACTGCGATCTGTGTGGGTGGGGCGGGTGGGACTTGCTGTTTCGGCGCTGCGGGACGGACCAGCGGTGTCGGGCGTGGCAACGGTCTGGGCACGGGGGCAGCGGCGGGTTGAATGACCACCGCCGGCACGATCCAGCGCACGGTGCTCACGCGGGCCATCGGCAGATTGGAAGCAGGGGGCGCTGCCGATGCACCGTCGCTGCGGTCGGCCGGCAGGGTTGCCGCCGCGAACTGAACGGGGGTGGACGTTGCCGCCGCGGATGTCCAGGGCAGCGGGCCCAGCAGCAACGCCACGTGCACGCCCAGCACGGCTGCAATCAGCGCGACGAGGGTGGGCCAGCGCGGTGCAGGTGCAGGTGTGCGCAGCGGCGTCATGGTCTGAGGGCGGGTGATCGGTGGCCGAGATCGGCGCTGAGCTGGCGCGCGCTCCTGAGCACGGCATGGGCGGGGGCACCCGACCACTCGGTGTCCAGCGTGGCCACCGAGCCCAGCACCACCAGGCCCAGCGCGAGGTGGCCCTGTGCGTCGAACACCGGTGCGCAGAAGCCGCCCACGCCGGGCAGCAAGCTGTGCACCACGCGGGCCAGCCCATGGCGGCGGGTCTCGTCCAGCAGGGCCTGCACGTCTGCCAGCGTGTGGGGAACGTCCACCAGCGGCAGGCCGCTGCGCGGCAGTTTCTTCAGGCGGGCCAGTTCGTCGCGCACCATGGGGCCGATGCGCTGGGCGTCGCGGCCCTCGTTACCCATGAAGGCGGCGAAGCAGCGGCCGGTGGCCGAGGTGAGCAGCGGCATCACGTCACCCAGGCGCAGGGTGACCGGCACGGTCTGTGGCGCTTCGATCCAGTGCACCATGGTCGGGCCTTGATTGCCCCACACGGCGATGGCCAGGGTGTGACCGGTCTCGTTGATCAAGGCGTCCAGCCGCTCGCGCGCCAGCTTCACCGCGTCGATGCGCGAGAGGCTGGCCAGGCCCAGGCGCAGCGCGGCCGGGCCGAGGTCGTAACGGGTGCTCACCGGGTCCTGCACCACCAGACCCATGCGTTGGAAGCTCACCAGGTAGCGGTGCGCCTTGGCGGCACTCATGCCGGCGGCGGCGGCCAGGTCGCGCAGCATCAGCGCGCCCGGGGCTTCCGACAAGGCGTTGAGCAACTCGAAGCCCACTTCCACCGACTGGATGCCCGCGCGCTGCGGCTCTTCGTCGTCCGCATCGCTGACGGCTGGGGTGGTGAGGGTGTTGCGTTGGGCGGTGGACATGGGCGGCGTGGAACAGTAGGAGGGTCGGCGGACAGACAGGTTCAACGCGATGTGTGTCCGATTGAAGCCAGGTGCCCGCGTTCCCGGGTCATCGCCTAGAATCCTGTCTTTACGAATAGGTTAATCGATTTCACTAAACGTAACTAGCAGGAGACTCTCATGAAACTCGCCACCTACAAGGACGGCTCGCGCGACGGACAGCTCGTCGTGGTCTCGCGCGACCTGAGCACGGCGCATTATGCGACCGGCATTGCGCACAAATTGCAGCAGGCCCTGGACGACTGGAACTTCATCAGCCCCCAGTTGCACGACCTCTACGTCACCCTCAACCAGGGCAAGGCGCGCCATGCATTTCCGTTTGATCCTGCGATGTGCATGGCGCCGCTGCCGCGGGCCTACCAATGGGCCGACGGATCGGCCTACATCAACCACGTGGAGCTGGTGCGCGCGGCGCGCAGCAGCGAGGTGCCGCAGTCGTTCTACGCCGACCCGCTGATGTACCAGGGCGGCAGCGACGACTTCATTGGTCCGTGCGACGACGTGCTGGTGCCCAGCGAAGACTTCGGCATCGACTTCGAGGCAGAGATCGCGGTGGTCACTGGCGACGTGCCCATGAGTGCCACGCCCGAGCAGGCGCTGGACGGCATCCGCCTGCTCATGCTGGCCAATGATGTGTCGCTGCGCAACCTGATTCCGGCCGAGCTGGCCAAGGGTTTCGGTTTCTTCCAGAGCAAGCCGGCCACCGCGTTCAGCCCGGTGGCGATCACGCCCGACGAACTGGGCGACGCCTGGCAGGGCGGGCGCGTGCACCTCACGCTGCAGAGCACCTGGAACGGCCGCAAGGTCGGCATGTGCGAAGCCGGTCCCGAGATGACCTTCCACTTCGGCCAGCTGATCGCCCACATCGCCAAGACGCGCAATGTGCGCGCCGGCTCCATCGTGGGCAGCGGCACGGTGAGCAACAAGAGCGTGGAGGTGGACGGCCGCAAGGAATGGCCCAAGGGCTACAGTTGCATCGCCGAGAAGCGCGCGATCGAAACCATCCTCGACGGTCAGCCGTCGACCGCCTTCATGAAGTTCGGCGACACCATCCGCATCGAGATGAAGGGCAAGGATGGGCAGTCGATCTTTGGCGCGATCGACCAGAAGATTTCCCCACTGCAGGTCTGAGCTTTTCTCCGTTCGGGCTGAGCTTGTCGAAGCCCTCCCACGATCCGCCCCCAAAGCCCTTCGACAGCGGGGTTGGTGAGTCGCGCGCAGCGCGGCGGGGGAGCCTTCTAGCTTGCGTACACCTGCGCGAGCGACGCAAACCCTTTGACCTCGATCGGGTTGCCGAAGGGGTCGCAGAAGAACATCGTCCATTGCTCGCCGGGTTGCCCTTCAAAGCGCACCTGCGGCGGCAGCACGAATTCGACACCGTCTTGCTGAAGGCGCTCTGCGAGCGCTTTCCATTCGGGCAACAACAAGACCAGACCGAAGTGCGGCATGGGCACCAGGTGGTCACCCACCCGCCCGGTGCGTGTGGTCTTGAACGGCTCGCCGAGGTGCAGCGAGATCTGGTGGCTGAAAAAATCGAAGTCGACCCAGGTGTCGGTGCTGCGACCCTCAGTGCAACCGAGCACGCCGCCGTAGAAGCGGCGCGCTGCGTCCAGATCACGCACGTGGAACGCAAAATGGAACAGGCTTCGGGTGGACAGGGTTGTGGCTGGTTGGCTCATGCCTTGAGCATACCGAGTCGGCTCAGCGCTGCGTAGGATCGGTCGCTGTCTGGTCGAACTTCAGGAAGTAGGTGCGCGCCATGGCCACCAGTTGGGCGTCGCTTGGGTGGTCGCTGTTGATCACGTCGACCACCGCCTTGTCCACCGCGTGCGCATGGTGCTTGCAGTGGTCGCGGAATTCCAGCTTGGCGTTGGCCGGGCCGGTCAGCAGCACCTCGCTCACACCGTCGAGTGCCTGCACGATTTCGTTGAAGAAGTCTTTGTCGGCCGTGGGGTTGCCGTGCTTGGGGGTGTGCTGGCTGCGCGCCTTGACGCGCTGCGCCTCGACATGCTCGCGGTCGAACATCAGAACGTGGGCTTCGCTGTGGTCGATCCAGACGATGGCGTGAAAAGTGGTCATGCAGGGGTTTCTCGCGAAGGGAGGGTTCGGGCGTTCAGAGACGGTCGCTCTCGGTTTTTTCGAGCTTTGTCTGGCAGTCGATGCAGCGCATGGCAGTAGGGTTGGCGTGCAGGCGCGACGCGGGGATGGACACGCCGCAGTCGACGCACAGACCGAAGCTGCCGTCGGCGATGCGTTTGAGCGCTGCGTCGATGGCGATCAGCTCGGCCGATTCGCGTTCTTCCAGGGTGAAGGACAGTTCGCGCTCGGTGTTGGCCTGGGACTGATCGTCGCTGGCGTTGCCCAGTGCTTCGGCGGCCGATTCGGCCCGGCTCATCGCGCCGCCGTGCTGGGCGCGCAATTGCGCAAGCACATCGGTGCGCATCTCCTGGAGCTGGGCGGCGAAGGTGTCGGAAATGTGGGCTGTCATTCGGTTCTCCTCGGGAAAAATGTGGATCGTGCGGCGACCCTTTGTGTTGTTCCATGGTGCGCCTTTCGGTGCCGTGGTGCCTTGATGCACGTCAATCACAATGGCCCGAACGCCAGGGTGCGCGACGCGTCCCTGATTCATAACCCGATTCCCCGAGGAGACCCTGATGACCACCGTGGATTACAGCCGTTACCAGACCCTGGCCATCACCCGGCGTGGCCCCGCCGTGGGCGGCGTGCCCTCGGTGCTCGACATCCAGATGCGCGCCGACGGCCCCGGCGGCAATGGCAAGCTGCCCACCGCCGGGCACGAGGGTCACTGGGAACTCAGCGAGATCTGGCGCGACGTGGGACGCGACGACAGCGTGCGCTGCGCCGTGCTGCGCGGCAGTGGCCTGGGGTTTTCGGGCGGTGGTGATCTCGCGCTGGTGCAGGACATGGCGACCGACTTCGAGGTGCGCACGCGGGTGTGGAAAGAGGCGCGTGATCTGGTCTACAACGTCATCAACTGCGACAAGCCGATCGTGAGCGCGATGCACGGCCCGGCCGTGGGCGCGGGCCTGGTGGCCGGCTTGCTGGCCGACATCTCGATCGCCGCGAAGAGCGCCAAGATCGTCGACGGCCACACGCGCCTGGGCGTGGCCGCCGGGGACCACGCGGCCATCGTCTGGCCGCTGCTGTGCGGGCTGGCCAAGGCCAAGTACTACCTCCTGCTGTGCGACCCCATCAGCGGCGAAGAGGCCGAGCGCATCGGGCTGGTGTCGCTCGCGGTGGACGACGATCAACTGAACGACAAGGCCTTTGAAGTGGCCGACCGGCTGGCCAGCGGCAGCCAGACCGCGATCCGCTGGACCAAGTACTCGCTCAACAACTGGCTGCGCCAGGCCGGCCCCGCGTTCGACACCTCGCTGGCGCTCGAATTCATGGGGTTTGCCGGCCCCGATGTGCGCGAAGGTGTGGCATCCTTGCGTGAACGCCGCGCTCCCCGCTACGGCGTGGACGGCTGAGAACCGGCAGCACGGCACTCGCCCCTGACCCATCCACAGGAGACACCCATGAGCGACGCGCCCAGCAGCGGATTCGGCAAGTTCGTGCCCGGTTTCGAGTTCCTGCAAAACCTCGCAGGCCAGGCCGCCGGGGGGGTGGCGCAGGGCATCGGGCAGAACATCCCGCAGTTGCCCAACCTCGGCAGTTGGGTCGCCCCCACCTTCAACGTGGAGGACCTCGAAAAACGCATCGAGGAACTCAAGGCGGTGCACTTCTGGCTCGACCAGAATTCCAAGGCGCTGGGTGCCACCATCCAGGCGCTTGAAGTGCAGAAGATGACGCTGTCCACGCTCAAGAGCATGAACTTCAGCATGGGCGATGTCGCCAACGCGCTCAAGATCAAGGCGGCCGACACGCTGGCCAGCTTCACCGGCGCAGCGCCAGCCACACCGGGTGCCCAGTTCGCGGGGCTCGAGATTCCGGAGCGCACTTACGGCAACGCCCCCGCGGCCGAACCCGACGAGGAGGCCGAGGACGAAGAGATGGCCGAACCCGAGCCGGCGCCCGAACCCGCACGCAAGAGCAAGGTCCGCCCCTCGACCGTCACAACACCCGCCCCGGCTTCAGGCGGCGTGGTCGACCCGATGCAGTGGTGGGGTGCGATCTCGCAGCAGTTCCAGCAGATTGCCAGCAACGCCATGAAGGACGTGGCCAAACAGACCGCGCGGGACACCACGCGCCAGGTGGCCTCGGGATTGACCGACCAGGCCGTGAAGGCCGCCACCGGCATGGCAGGCAAGGCCGCGCGCAGCATCGGTGGCACGGTGGCTCGCAACGTGGGCACCGCCGCCGGCATGGGCCGCGCAGCGGCACGGGCCGTCACGGCGCCTGCGAAAAAGGCGGCGCCTCGCCCTGCAGCCAAAAAGGCGCCCACCCGTGCCCCAGCGGCCCAGGCCCCGGCGCGCGCGCCATCGGCGCAGCCCATGGCCGCAGGCGACTGGACCATGCCCACGGCGTTCTTCCCCGGCTTTGCCGCGTTGCAGCCCGCTGCACCGACGGCCAGGCCCAGGAAGGCCGCCGCCAAGAAAGGCGGGTCCAGCAAGGCCGCCACCAAGAAAGGCGGGTCCAGCAAGGCCGCCACCCCGAAACCCGCTGCCCGCAAGACCGCGGCGGCCAAATCCACTCGCCGACGTTGAACCTGGACAGCGTTGGTGGGTCGTATCCCCATGAAACTCTTTCCCTACGCCCACGCCACCCATCCGCAATGGCGCATGGCCGCCGCCCTGGTGCTGGCGCAGCTGCGCGGCCAGATGGCCTTGCCCGACTACGCCAAGGCGCCCGCGCTGGCGCTGCTCTACATCACCGATCACTACGCCACCGAGGCCCAGGCCATCCTCGAGCACCTTAGCGCGGAACTGCCGGAAGTGACCGACTGGGCGGGCACGGTGGGGGTGGGCGTGTCGGCCAACAACGTCGAGTATTTCGACGAGCCCGCGCTCAGTGTGATGCTGTGTGACCTGAGTCCTGACCAATACCGCGTGTTCAGCGGCGTGGCGCCGCTCTCGGCCAGCGGCCGCGCGGCGGGCACTGCGGGCTTCGTGGCCCACACCGCGCTGGTGCACGCCGATGGCAGCACCCCCGAGCTCAATGAGCTGATTGCCGAAGTGGCGGACCGCACCACCAGCGGCTACGTGTTCGGTGGGCTGGCCGGCAGCCGTGGGCAGAGCGTGCAGTTCTCGCTCGGCAGCGCGGGCAATCTGAGTGGTCATGGTGCCGCCAGCGGCGTGTTTCACGGGGGCTTGAGCGGCGTGGCTTTCGGGTCCGACGTGGGCATCGTCTCGCGCGTGACGCAGGGCGCGCAGCCCGTGGACCGGCAGCGCACGGTCACCGCCTCCGACGGCAACCTCGTGCTGCAGCTGGACGGCGAACCCGCGCTGGACGTGCTGCTGCGGGAACTCGACATTTCGCTGGAGCAACCCGAGCTGGCCATGCCGCGCCTGCGCGCCACGCTGGTGGGCCTGACGCAGCCCCACCCCGATGTCGACATCGTGCTGCCGGCCAGTGGCCCGCAGCTGCGCGGGCAGTTCGGCGCCGAGGTCATGGTGAGGCACCTGATCGGCCTGGACCCGGGCCGCCGGGGCGTGGCCATTGGCGATGTGGCACCCGAGGGCACTCGGCTGGCGTTCTGCGAGCGCAACGTGCAGGCCGCGCGGGCCGACCTGGTCCGGGTGTGCTCCGAGGTGCGCGAAGAGCTGGAACCCGAAGAGCTCAGTCTGTCGATGGCCAGCGCCCTGACCGCGGCGGAAGCGGAGGCCGCGCCCCACCCGGCGCGGCGCATCGCGGGCGCCATTTATGTCAGCTGCGCGGGCCGCGGTGGCCCGCATTTCGGCAGCCCCAGTGCCGAGCTGCAGGTGGTGCGACGCGCCCTGGGCGACGTGCCGCTGGTGGGGTTTTTTGCCGGTGGCGAGATCGCGCACCACCGGCTGTATGGCTACACCGGCGTGCTGACCGTCTTCACGATGCCGGCACCTTGACGCATCAGCCGACGCTCAAGCCGGTTTGACCGCTCGGGCCCGCGCCCGCTCCAGTGTGCGGTTCGCGTCCGCCACGCCCATGCCGTACATGTCGGCAAACTCCTCAACCGTCTTGCCACTCGCTTCAAACGCGCGCAGCAACGCCGCGTCTTTGGCCGCTCGGCTCACCACCGCGTCCAGCGCTTCCTGGGTCAGCGCATTGACGGCTTCGTCGCGCGTCTGCACCAGCGCGGCGTAGGCTTCGGCACCCAGGCCCGAGGCTTCAAACGCTTGCTCTATGCGCTGGCGCAACTTGGGCCGCAGGTCTTGTGGTGCTCGGCCCTGGCGACGGCGAAACACCTCCACCAGCGCGTGGTGCACGTGCTCGGGAGCGAGGTCTTCCACCGGCTGGCCGCTCAGGTCGCAGCGTGGCTGGCCGCTGGCCACCGCAGTGAGGTAGCGGGTGGAGCGCGTGTGCAGGGCCAGTGCGGCTTTCAGACCGTCCTTGTCCAGCGCGTCGGGGTGCGCGTCGAGCAGGTCCTGGAAGATGCCGCGCTTCATGGGCAGAAACACTTCACCAAACAGCGCCGGGTAGAGCTGGGCGAGCTGGTCGAGCATGGGGTGGTGCCGAGAGGGAGCGGTCCCCGCGGGCGGGTTGGCACCGCCTTGCTGCGCGCGCTGTGGCGCCGGGCCGCGGCGGTTGCGTCCGCCGCGGCCCGGTGGGCGGTTCCCGGTGTTGGATTCGGTGGGAGCCGTCGCTGCAGCGTCGGTGGGTTCGGAGGCGTTCGGATTCATGGTTTCCTGCATTCAGGCGTTCGAGCAAAGCCCGACATCATGCCAGCCGGACCGCTTCAGCGTCGCAGTTGGCCAAAGGCTTCGAATTCCCAGCTGCGCATGGCCAGCACCAGGGTGTAGCCCTCGCGGTCTTTCTCGGCCAGCTTCTGGTCGGTCTGGTGTTGTTGCGCAAAGTCCTGCGCCACGCGCTGCAGCCGCTCCATGAACATGGGCGCCAGGGTGCGGCTCACCGAGCCGTGCACCAGCATCAGGCCCTCGCCGGTGCCGTCAAAGCCGCCGCGGAAATAGTCGAGCAGCGCGTGGTCGCGGAAGAAGTTCATCACCGGGCCGTGCGGGCGCCAGCGGAAGGTCTTGGCCAGCTTGAGGCGGTAGCGGTTGAGCGGGCGCAGCTCGATGATGCCGATGCGGTCGAGCTGGGCGAGGCATTTCACACAGTCGGCCTCGTTCAGGCGGTAGTGCGCCGTGATCTGCTCCAGCGTCCACTGGCTCAGCACGCAGATGGCCACCAGCAGCAGCTTCTTGTCGGCCACCACCGCGCGCTCCTGCTCCTGCGTCATCTCGCGCAAGAGGGGCTGGGCGTCCGCCACGCGACGCGCCAGGTCGGCGAAGTCCAGCCGCAGGGCGCGGCAGATCGCGTCCACCCGCGAGAGCGACATGTCGCCCTTGGCCAGCATGCGCTTCACGCTCGATTCGGCCATGCCCATGGCCAGCGCCAGATCGGCGTAGGTCATGCGCGCGGTCTTGAGTTCGTGCTTGAGCGCGGTGACGAGGTCGGTGGTGGTGCTCATGGGATTTGCCGTTGGTATTGAGGATCGATACCAGTTGATCTGAGTCAGGCCACTGTATCGGAAAGCGATCCTTTCTGGTGAAGGCGCACGGACACTCCGGCCAGCCCGTGCCGATACCGTGGGCCTTGAGCCAACACGGGCTCGGTGACAATGCGCCGGTCCGTCCCACGGCAATGGGCTGAGACCCGCCCCCACAACGACAGGAGAAGTCCACCATGTCCGTGTCCCCATCGCACCCCGCCGAGGGTGGTCAGTTCGCCCTGCTGCGCCAGCGCCGCTTCGCGCCATTCTTCTGGACGCAGTTCCTGGGCGCCGCCAACGACAACCTGTTCAAGTTCGCCTTCACCGTGCTGGTCACGTATCAGCTGCAGGTGAGCTGGCTGCCGCCGTCGCTCGCCGGGCTGGTGATCGGTGCGCTGTTCATCCTGCCGTTCCTGCTGTTCTCGGCCACCAGCGGCCAGTTGGCCGACAAGCTGGACAAGAAGACGTTGATCGTCTTCGTCAAGCGGCTGGAGATCGGCATCATGGCGCTCGCCGCGTGGGCGTTCTTCACCACCAACATTGCGCTGCTGTTGCTGTGCACCTTCCTCATGGGACTGCACTCCACACTGTTCGGCCCGGTGAAGTTCGCCTACCTGCCCAACCACTTGAGCGAGCGTGAGCTCACGGGGGGCAACGGCATGGTGGAAATGGGCACCTTCGTGGCCATTCTGCTGGGCAACCTGGCCGGTGGCCTGATCATCGCGGTGCCCGAGATCGGTGCACACCACGTGGGTTTCAGCTGTGTGGCGCTGGCGGTGATCGGGCGCATCACGGCTCAGGCGGTGCCCGCCACGCCGGCCACGGACCCCGGCCTCACCATCAACTGGAATCCGTTCACCGAGACCTGGCGCAACCTGAAGCTGGCGCACGGCAACACGGTGGTGTTCCGCTCGGTGCTGGGCATCAGCTGGATGTGGTTTTTCGGCGCCGTGTTCCTCAGCCAGTTTCCGAGCTTTGCCAAGGAGGTGCTGCACGGCGACGAGCAGGTGGCCTCGCTGCTGCTGATCGTGTTCTCCATCGGAATCGGTACCGGATCGCTCTTGTGCGAAGTGCTCTCGCGCCGCCATGTGGAGATCGGCCTGGTGCCGCTGGGCGCGATCGGCATGAGCGTGTTTTCCATCGACCTCTACTTCGCATCCAGCGGCCTGCCGCCCGCCAGTGCGCTCGGTTTGAGCGAGTTCATCGCCCTGCCAGCCCACTGGCGGGTGCTGGCCGACCTCACCTTGCTCAGTCTGTTTGCCGGCCTGTACAGCGTGCCCATGTACGCCTTGATCCAGATGCGCAGCCAGCCCACGCACCGTGCCCGCATCATCGCGGCCAACAACATCCTCAACGCGCTGTTCATGATCGCCAGCGCCGTCATCGCCGGCACCTTGCTGTCGTCGGGTTTCACCATCCCGCAGATGTTCCTGCTGGTGGGTCTGGCCAATGCGGTGGTGGCGTTCTACATCTTCATGCTGGTCCCCGAGTACCTGCTGCGCTTCGTGGCTTGGTTCGCGTCGCGCCTGGTCTACCGCTTCAAGGTGCGGGGCGACGAGCACATTCCCACAGACGGCGCGGCCGTGCTGGTGTGCAACCACGTGAGCTTTGTCGACGCCGTGCTGCTCATGGCCGCCAGCCCGAGGCCGATCCGTTTCCTGATGGACCACCGCATCTTCAAGGTGCCGCTGCTGGGCTGGCTCTTCAAGCTGGCCAAGGCCATTCCCGTCGCGCCGCAAAAGGAAGATGCGCAGGCTTATGAGGCCGCGTTCGAGGCCGCCGTGGCGGTGCTGCGTGATGGTGACTTGCTCGCGATCTTCCCCGAAGGCGGCATCACGCGCGACGGCCAGTTGCAGCCCTTCAAGGGTGGCGTGGTGAAGATCCTGGAAATGGCCAACCGCGAGGGTCTGCACCCGAGCGTGATCCCGATGGGGCTGAGCAACCTGTGGGGCTCGTACTTCAGCCGGGTCGAGGTGCGCAACGGGGAGGCGGTGGCCATGGTGAGGCCGTTTCGCCGCGGATTCTTCAGCCGTGTCGGGCTTCAGGTGGGCAGTCCGCTCGCGGCCTCGGCGGTGACGCTGGATGTCTTGCGCCAACGGGTCGCCACCTTGATCGACTGATCGCCGTGAGCGCCGTCCCTCACGTCTCCAGGATGGAGCGCAAGGCGAGCGCGTCGATGGGTTTGTGCAGGATGGGGAAGCCGAGTTCGGAGGCTTCCTGTATGCGCTGGGGGGAGGTGTCGCCGGTGAGGATGTAGGTGGGGATGGAGCGCGGGAGGCATGCGTGCACGGCGCGGATGGCGTCCACGGCGGTGACGTTGCCGCCCAGGCGGTAGTCGGAGATGAGCAGATCGATGTCGGGGGCGTGGGAGATGGCCATGACGACGGCCTCGTCGGGGGAGGTGGCGCAGAAGACGCGGTGGCCCCAGACGCCGAGCACGCTGCGCATGGCGGCAAGCACCTGCTCGTCATCGTCGATGACGAGCACGCCCATGCGGGAGGCGGACTGGGAGTAGGAGGGTTCCTGCACGGGGGGCTCGGTGTTCTCGGGCGGCTCGCAGCGAGGCACACGGATGCTGAACATGGAGCCGCGCCCCGGGGTGGAGCGCAGGTCCAGCGGGGCGTGCAGCAAGAGGGCGGAGCGCTTGACGATGGACAGGCCCAGACCCAGGCCGTGGGACTCGTGGCGCGCGGCGGTGCTCTGACCGATCTGGAAGAACTCGCCGAAGATGGCCTCGCGCTGTTCGGGGGGAATGCCGATGCCACTGTCCCAGACCTGGAACTCGACCTCGGGGCCGCGCAGGCGGCAGCCGATGAGCACGCGCCCGCGGGAGGTGTAGCGCACGGCGTTGGAGACCAGG
The DNA here is from genome assembly GCF_018780385.1 of Hydrogenophaga sp. Classification (GTDB taxonomy): domain Bacteria; phylum Pseudomonadota; class Gammaproteobacteria; order Burkholderiales; family Burkholderiaceae_C; genus Hydrogenophaga. The sequence continues at coordinate 26,434 of NZ_JADMJO010000005.1, forward strand.
TTGACCAGGATGCGGCGCAGCACGGTGGGGTCGGTGTCGACCCACAGGCGCGAGCTGCAGACGTGCAGCTGCAGGCCTTTCTCGGTGGCGAGTTGGTGGAAGTCCTGATCGAGGTCTTCGAGCAGGCGCTGTGCGCTGGTGGGGGCGCGCTCGACCTGCACGGCGTTGGCGTCCAGGCGGGAGACGTCCAGCAGCATGTTCAGGAGTTGGCCCAGGCCGTCCAGGGAGGCCTGCATGCGCCGGCAGATCTCGGCCAGGTCGGCGGTGCGCACGCTCCTGGCCTGGGACATGGAGCGCAGGGCGGTGAGAAAGAGGCTGAGGGCGTGGATGGGTTGGCGCAGGTCGTGGCTGGCGGCGGCCAGGAAGACGGACTTGGCACGGTCGGCGGCCTCGGCCTTGTCTTTCTCCGAGCGCAGGCCTTCGATGAGTTCGTGGATGCGGGCCTGGGCCTCGCGGCGGTCGCGGATGTCGCGCACCACGGCCATGCGCAGGCGCTCGCCGTTGCGCATCATCGAGCGCCCGATGATCTCCACCGGAATGCGCTCGCCGTGCACGTTGAAGACTTCGCTCTCGTAGGAGGCATCGGCTCCGGAGGCAATGACGGAGGCTGCGCGGGCTCGGTACTCCGGCGGCACCAGCTCCAGCACAGACCTGCCCAGCAGCTTTTTCCCGGGCGCTTCCAGCAACTGGCTGGCTGATGGGTTCGCATCGGTGATCAGGGTGTTGACATGAAAGATCACGCCCTCGGCACTGGCATCCATGAACTTGGCCAGCCGGTCTTCGGATTCGCGCAGCGCCAGCTCGGCCAGGCGGCGCTGCGTGATGTCCTGGTTCATGGCCACCGCGCCCAGGTAGTTCCCTTGTGCATCCACCAGCGGCACCAGGGTCACCAGCACCCATTGCACCCGCGAACCGTGGACAAACGAGCGTTCGTAGGTGACGCTCTTGCGTTCATGGAAGGCTTGTGTTCTGAAGGGCACGGCTTCGATGTTGGAACTGCCCAGCACTTGCTCGACCGTGCGGCCCAGGATGGAGTTTTCGTCCAGACCATACTGGTGCGCATAGTGCCTGTTGGCGTACTCGCAGCGCAGCGGGTAGCTGTAGTGCGACACCATGATGGGCATCGCGTTGCAGAAGTGCCGGAGGAACGCGCTCTTGGAACAGGCTTCTGACCGGGCTTCTTGGCTGGCGGAGACGTCGACCCACACGCAGAGGTAGTGATCGGTGTCTGCCAGCCACTTGGCCGAGCAGGAGAAGTGCTGTGCATGGGCATCGGCCTGGAGCGGTTTCTTCCACTCCAGATCCAGCTGGAAATCGGCGCGGCAGCTCAGCCGATCGTGCAGCGCTCGATTTGATTCGGGTGTGAGCGAGGCAATGCAGTCGCCATCCGGATGCGATGCCTCGTGCAGTGAGGTGAGCGCCCGGCTGGCGTAGAGCGGCTGCGCTTCTGCGGTGACCACAAGAATCAGCCCCGGCAGGTGTTGCCACCACGGCTGCGCCGTTTCGGGCGCCGTTTCGGGCGCCGGGACTGAGCGGGGCGTGTGTTCCATGCGAACCTATTCGCCCAGGATGGAGCGCAGGGCGAGCGCGTCGATGGGTTTGTGCAGGATGGGGAAGCCGAGTTCGGAGGCTTCCTGTATGCGCTGGGGGGAGGTGTCGCCGGTGAGGATGTAGGTGGGGATGGAGCGCGGGAGGCATGCGTGCACGGCGCGGATGGCGTCCACGGCGGTGACGTTGCCGCCCAGGCGGTAGTCGGAGATGAGCAGATCGATGTCGGGGGCGTGGGAGATGGCCATGACGACGGCCTCGTCGGGGGAGGTGGCGCAGAAGACGCGGTGGCCCCAGACGCCGAGCACGCTGCGCATGGCGGCAAGCACCTGCTCGTCATCGTCGATGACGAGCACGCCCATGCGGGAGGCGGACTGGGAGTAGGAGGGTTCCTGCACGGGGGGCTCGGTGTTCTCGGGCGGCTCGCAGCGAGGCACACGGATGCTGAACATGGAGCCGCGCCCCGGGGTGGAGCGCAGGTCCAGCGGGGCGTGCAGCAAGAGGGCGGAGCGCTTGACGATGGACAGGCCCAGACCCAGGCCGTGGGACTCGTGGCGCGCGGCGGTGCTCTGACCGATCTGGAAGAACTCGCCGAAGATGGCCTCGCGCTGTTCGGGGGGAATGCCGATGCCACTGTCCCAGACCTGGAACTCGACCTCGGGGCCGCGCAGGCGGCAGCCGATGAGCACGCGCCCGCGGGAGGTGTAGCGCACGGCGTTGGAGACCAGGTTGACCAGGATGCGGCGCAGCACGGTGGGGTCGGTGTCGACCCACAGGCGCGAGCTGCAGACGTGCAGCTGCAGGCCTTTCTCGGTGGCGAGTTGGTGGAAGTCCTGATCGAGGTCTTCGAGCAGGCGCTGTGCGCTGGTGGGGGCGCGCTCGACCTGCACGGCGTTGGCGTCCAGGCGGGAGACGTCCAGCAGCATGTTCAGGAGTTGGCCCAGGCCGTCCAGGGAGGCCTGCATGCGCCGGCAGATCTCGGCCAGGTCGGCGGTGCGCACGCTCCTGGCCTGGGACATGGAGCGCAGGGCGGTGAGAAAGAGGCTGAGGGCGTGGATGGGTTGGCGCAGGTCGTGGCTGGCGGCGGCCAGGAAGACGGACTTGGCACGGTCGGCGGCCTCGGCCTTGTCTTTCTCCGAGCGCAGGCCTTCGATGAGTTCGTGGATGCGGGCCTGGGCCTCGCGGCGGTCGCGGATGTCGCGCACCACGGCCATGCGCAGGCGCTCGCCGTTGCGCATCATCGAGCGCCCGATGATCTCCACCGGAATGCGCTCGCCGTGCACGTTGAAGACTTCGCTCTCGTAGGAGGCATCGGCTCCGGAGGCAATGACGGAGGCTGCGCGGGCTCGGTACTCCGGCGGCACCAGCTCCAGCACAGACCTGCCCAGCAGCATGTGCAATGGTGTTTCAAACAGACGGCTGGCGGCGGGGTTCGCATCGGTCATCAGACCATCGCGGTGGAAGACCACGCCCTCTTCGCTGGCATTCATGAAGCGGGACAACCGGTCTTCGGATTCGCGCAGGGATAGCTCCGTTTTGTGTCTCTCGGTGATGTTGGAAATCAGGTAGAAGAAGCCACCGTCTGCGCCTGTGGCTTGCAGATGCCGTGCTGCGGTGACGGTGACCTCAAGCCTCAATGTTTCGCCCGTCGCCGAGTTGATTTCACAGGGAAACGTTACCGCCACCTGCTCCTTGAGCGCGCGACGCAGAAAGGGCACCACCACAGCCCGCAGACTCTCGCCAATGAGATCGAGCGCCGGCACTCCGATGATCGACTGCTCGTCAAACCCGAACAACTCGGCGAACCGTTGATTGGCGAACTCGCACTGGTTCAGCGGACGTGGGCCAAAGTGAGCGACCATCACCGGCAAGTGCTTGAAGATCAAGCGGATGCGCTCGACGAGCGTCTGCGCCTTTACGCGATCGAGTTCCACGCCCGTCGTGTCTGCAAAGTAGCACGTGTGGTGACCGACCTCCGGCATCCAGTAACCCTTGCACGTCAACCACATGGCAGGCATCAACACATCTGCACTGGACGCTTCGATCAGATGCAGTGTGGTTTGAAAGTCCTCCTGGCGATGGAGGTCCGAGATCAATTCAAGGCGACACGACTCGGACAACAAGTCCGTCCAGTCTGTGGTGCACCCTCTGGATGCATGCAGCGCCTTGAAGGCCGGTGATGCTTCCAGCAGCACGGCCTCGGGCCCCAGGGCCGCCCCAAGACCAGGGAGGAGTTCCCACGGAATCAAGGAGGGATTTCGCATGGGCTTCGGACGTGTCCTTGGGTGGCTGGGGGGCGGTGGTTCATCGTAGCCTTTGGATCGAAATAAATCCATCGGACAGACGCGCGCTTCAACCAGGATGTTGCGTCTGTGAAGTCCGGAACAACCGGGCCTGGAAAATACTGCGTGTGCATTATTGAGGCCCCCATTGCCTGCCAAGAGACTCGAAGCTCACTCCACCCATCCTGAAAGAGTCGAGCATGACAGAGAGCTTTGCAGTTCACTTGCAGCCAGCTGCCGAGGCCGGTCAGCCTGATCATCACGCTCATGCCTGTGCGCATGCCGCAGTTGCAACGGGCGGTCCCGGTCAAACCCACAAGCCATTGACATTGGCAGCGGTGCTGCGTCATGTCCTGTTGCTGGACAGATCCGCGATGGTTTTTTCCGCGGTGCGTGATCTTGCCCCTGCCGAGGAACCCGCCTTGCGCCGCGTGAACCGTATTCTCGACACGGTGCTTGAGACGAGTCTGCAACTCGATACCGCGCGCCAGCAGCTTCAGAACGCCATTTCCACCCAGCGTGAGCTGGAAATCGTGTTGGAGATGCTGGCGGCTCGGGTTGAGGCGGGCCAAGCCAATCAGATGGATCACCGCAAGGTCACCGCCCGCCTGGCTTCTTCGCGCGAGGCGGTGACGCAGGCTGTGGGTGAGTGGAACCGCGTCGGTCGCCGCTTCACCCAACTCACCCGGTTGCTGCCGGCCCAGCTGGAAACCGGCTTGGAGACCTTGGGGCCCGTGCTGACAGATGAAATGGATCGCCTTGCACTCGCTTGCCTGTCCACCCACGCCGATGTGCAGTTCAGTTTGAGCCAACGAGCGCAGGCATGGGCCGCGCGGCGAACGGATCCTGCGTGTGAAGGTGGTTGTGGGCCGGAGGATTTTGGTGCGTGGTTGTCGAACCTGGAGAGCACCCGAGCGCAAGCGGCGGCCGATTTTTCGAGTGCCCGAGAGTCTTATTTGCAGGCGGTTCTGAATTTCGACCGGGAGCATGCGTGCCTGGTCAGGGCGCGCTCCTTGCGGCGCACCGCCGACACGGGTTTTCGCTTGAATACGCGTAGCGCTCCCGACTTCGCAGATGCCGTTCTGGAAGAGAGCCGACGCAACCATGCGGTGCTCATGTGCCAGTCGCAGCGGCAGGCCACCGGGTACCACCTGTATGCACTCGCGGGTCTGCTGCCCAGGCAGTTCGGATTGATCGATCCAGCAGCGGGGTACTGATCCCCTCGGCGTACTTGTCAAGAAAGGTCAAAAAAAGAGGGCCTTGCTGCGCCGCAGCAAGGCCCTCTTTTTGTTCCGTATGCGCAAACTGCTCAGTGCATCATGACGAGTGGCGTGTTCACGTCGGCGGGTGACCTGAACCAAAGACCGGCGAAGGCGCTGTAGCGCAACATCGAGCTCTGCCGCACGCGCCGATCGATCTTCTTTTCGATCACCGGCATCTTGCCGAGCATGTCCACGACGCTGGCATCCCATCGCACCACCTTGACGAACGCCGCATAAATCTCCAGACCTGCGGGGTTCAGACCGACCGAGCGCACCATGATGCGGATCTGGTCGGGACCCAATCCCAGCATCTGGAAGCAGTCCTTGATCATGTCCTGGTAGTCGTCCGAGATCGAGGTGGGCGTGATTTCGGAGTCGATGTCATCGGCTACCGGTAGCTTCACCTCATTCTTCAGGCCCAGGTGTTTGATGACCCCTTGCGTCAGTGCATGAATCCCCATGATGTGCCTCGCTTGTCTGGTGTTGGTTTGGTGTCCGAAGATGCGTTCACCATGGGATGAAGTATCTGCTCCGGATACCCCCACCCCCAATAATGCATGAGCACTATTTTGTGAAAAATGGGTCGATTTCCCCCTTGGGGTGCAAGACTTCCGCCTTCGTCGAGAACGGCGGTGGGTACGGGGGTGTGTACGCTGCGAATTCAGAGGTTGCTGTCGAGGTCGGGCGCTTCGGCCAGTCCTGATTGCATGGCGTAGGCCGCGATCTCCGCACCGTTGTGCAGGCCCAGCTTGAGCATCACGTTCTGTCGGTGCTTGCGTGCGGTCAGCACGCTGATGTGCAAAGCGTCGGCGATCTCCTGGTTGCTGCCGCCCTTGGCGATCATGCGAACGATCTGTTGTTCTCGTTGCGTCAATGCCTGCGAGAGTCCAAATCCGGCGGGGCGCCCGTTGGTGGAGTTGTCCAGCCCCTTCGACACTTGCTGGCTGACATATTGGCGGCCCGCGAGCACGGCCTGGATCGCGTCGAGCAACTCCGACCCTTGCTCGTGCTTGAGAACAAAACCATCGGCGCCCGCCGCAAACGCATTGGCCACCGAGCCCGGGTAGACGTTGCCGGTGACGATCAACACCTTGGTCTTGGGCGCCACCTTCTTCACCTTGCGAGCCACCTCGATGCCTGAACTGTCGCTCAGCGCGAGATCCAGCAGGAGCAGGTCGGGCTTGTGGAAGGCCACCAGCATCTCGACGTCGCTGCCCAGCGCGGTTTCGGCCACCAGTTCGAATCCCCCCGTGGCTGTCAACAGCATGTTGATGCCTTGGCGGACCAGCGCATGATCTTCTGCAACAACAACTTTGACCATAGGTGGCATCAGTTAGAGGAAGAAAACACCGCGCCGTGTACCCACAGCGCGGGCCTGGTCTGCGTCAGAAAGGAATGTCGTCGTCCATGTCGTCGAAGCCGCTGGACTGGCGTGCCGGTGCGGCAGCAGGGGCTTGGCGTGCGGCAGGCGCCGGCGCGCGGGGCGCGGCGGCCGGACGGGAGTAGCCACCACCGCTGCCGCCGTCCTCGGACCCGCCCATGCCTTCTCGGCCGCCGAGCAGTTGCAGTTCGGTGGCGACGATGTCGACCGTGTTTTTCTCGACACCCGCCTGGTCGGTGTACTTGCCGTACTTCAGCCGGCCTTCCACGTAGATCGGGCGGCCCTTCTTGACGTATTCACCGGCGATCTCGGCCAGACGGTCGTAGAAGGTGACGCGGTGCCACTGGGTGTCCTCGATCATCTCGCCGCTGTTCTTGTCCTTGCGGCGGCTGGAGGTGGCGACGCTCACGTTGGCCACGGCCTGACCTGAGGGCAGGTAGCGGATTTCGGGATCGCGTCCGCAGTTGCCGACGAGGATGACTTTGTTGACGGATGCCATGGTGATGTCCTGTAGAGAGAGGGGCCGGCCCGCGCGGGCCGGCCCGAAAAACGGTCAGTCATTGTGCCGCAACTGATCGCGGGCAGGCTGGTCGTGTTCACTGGAATGGGCGGCAATACCCCAGGGCCTACACTGCGGACCCATGAAAGGCGAACCGGATTTCCTGCAGAACCTGCGCGATGAAATGGGCGGCGGCCGGCAATGGCTCGACCGGGCGGTGGTGATCGCGTACGCCGTCCTCACCGGACTCGCGGTGGTGGGCTTCACGTTGCTGGCAGACGCGGCCATTGATCTGTACGGTCGCTTGCGCAACGGCTGGTGGTGGGCGCCATTGGTCTGGACGCCGGCCCTGACCGCCTTGATCGTCTGGACCATCCGGCGCTGGGCGCCCGGCGCGGTGGGATCGGGCGTACCGCAGGTGCTCACGGCGCTGGCGCCTGAAACCCCTCTGAGTGAGCGCTCGCGCTTTGTCTCGCTCAAGTTGAGTGTGGCCAAGGTGTTCGGGGTGTCGGGCGGGCTGCTGGCCGGTCTGTCGGTCGGTCGGCAGGGTCCCTCGGTGCAGGTGGCAGCGGGCGTCATGCTGCACGCGCGGCGCTGGCTGTCGCCCGCCTCGGGCATCGGCGACCGCGAATTGCTTGTCGCAGGAGGCGCCGCCGGCATTGCTGCGGCCTTCAACACGCCGCTGGGCGGCATCGTGTTCGCCATCGAAGAACTCTCGCGCCGCCTGCAGGACCGCAGCAGCGGCCTGATGTTGGCGGCCATCGTGGTGGCCGGTCTGGTGGCGGTTTCCGCGTTTGGCAACCTGTCCTATTTCGGCCGTGTGCGGGCGGACGCCGTCTCGTGGTGGGGCCTGTTGGCGCCTGGAGCGCTGGTGGCCCTGGCGTGCGGTTTGCTGGGAGGCCTGCTGTCGCGGCTGATGCTGGCTTCGTTCACCGGGCTGCCCGACCGGTTTTGCGCCTATCGGCGCAAGCGCCCGGTGTCGTTTGCCGCGATGTGCGGTTTAGTGGTGGCGGTGATCGCGGTGGTGAGCGACGGTGCGGCCGTGGGCGTGGGCCACGCGCACACGAAGGAACTCCTGGACCAGGTTGCGGATTCCGGCTCGGCGCACCAGCCGCTGGTGTTCACGGGTCTGAAGTTCGTTGCGTCGTGGCTGTCGGCGTGGGCAGGCGTGCCGGGCGGCGTGTTCGGCCCCAGTCTGTCGCTGGGCGCCGGTGTGGGGGCCGATGTGGCCTGGCTGCTCAACTCACCTCACGGTGCTGCGCTGATCGCGCTGGGCATGTGCGGCTTTCTGGCCGCGGTCACGCAAACGCCCATCACCGCCATGATCATCGTGATGGAGATGACCGACGGCCACAACATGGTGCTCAGCCTGATGGCTTGCGCGCTGTTGGCCAGCCTGGTGTCGCGCATGATCAGCCGCCCGCTCTACAGCACCATGTCGCTGCTGATGATGCGGTCCCTGCGCGATCGCACCGATGCGGGCGCAAGGCCCGAACCTATTGGGCGTTGAGCGTTGCCCCCCACGCTCCACCACTTTGCGGGTCGCTGCCCTCCGAGGGGGCTGGGCCCGCCTTGGGAGCGGCCCGGCGGCTGGCCTCAGGCGCGGCCTGCCGCACGCATCGGCCAGGCCAGCGCCATCCACAGCAGCATCAGGCCGACGCTGACGAAGAAAATGCCGGTGCTGCCCCAGGTCTTGATGACCAGGCCGCCCAGGCTGCCGCCAGCAAAGATGCCCAGCGACATCAGCGTGTTGTAGACGCCCAGCGCTGCCCCGCGCTGGCGAGGCTCGGCCAGGCGCGATACCAGGCTGGGCTGGCTGGCTTCCTGGGTGTTGAATCCCACGAAATACACGCACAGCAGCGCGCCCACCATCCACATCGAGGGGGATTGCAGGTTGAGCCAGAAACCGAGTTGGGCCAGCACAATGAGCGCGATGGAGCCCAGGTAAACCTGCCGGAAGTAGCCCATGCGCTCCAGGCGAAACAGCAGTCCGCCCATGATCACCAGCGACGCCAGCACCGCAGGCAGGTAGACCTTCCAATGCTCCGGCGTGGCCAGGCCCGACTCGATCAGCAAGGCCGGCACCGACATCCACATGGCGATCTGCACCGCGTGCAGCACAAACACGCCGAGGTCCACACGAAGCAATTCCACGTTGGCGAGCACCTCGCGCAGGCCGCCGCGGTTCTGCACGTGTTGCTGGGGCGGCTCGGGAGGTACCACCCAGGCAACCACCGCCATGCCGATGGCGGCCAGCACCGCGGTGAGTGCGAACAGGCCCGACAGGCCGATGAGGGGCACGAGCAGCGGCGCCAGCACCAGCGACAGCGCGAACATGAGCGCGATGCTGATACCGACCAAGGCCATGGACTTGGTGCGCACCTCGTCGCGGGTGAGGTCGGCCAGCAGGGCGGTGACGGCGGCCGAGATGGCGCCGGAGCCCTGCAGTGCGCGACCGATCACCAGCCAGACCATGGTGGGCGCCCAGGCGGCAACCAGGCTGCCCAGCACGAACAGCGTCAGGCCGGCCTGGATCACGGGTTTGCGGCCGAGCCGGTCGGAGGCGATGCCGAACGGCACCTGCAGCAGCGCCTGGGTGAGGCCGTAGATGCCCATGGCCAGACCGACCAGCGCGGGGTCTTCGCCGCCGGGGTAGGTGTGGGCCTGCAACACGAACACCGGCAGCACCAGGAACAGCCCCAGCATGCGCAGCGCGTAGATGGACGCCAGGGCGCCACTGGTGCGCCGCTCGGTCGGTGTCATGCGTGCAGCCGCCGCCTGGGGAGCGGGGGTGTCGGCGGGGGCGGTGCTGAGGGAGGACAAGGCTGGGCGGGCAAAAACGGTATTGTGCGCGAAAGGTCTGCGGGGGCCGGGCAGCCCGGCGCGAAAACCCGGGGCGGCTTATCATGTCGGGTTGCCCCGAACACCCGCACCGCGCCTTGAACCAGAACCTGCCCCCGGACCTGAATCTGCCGAGTTTGACCGGCGCCGATGCGCCGATGGAGCCCGACGAACAAGCGCTGTTGAACCGCATCGCCGGCGCCCACCTGCGCCACGCCAGCCCCTATCTTTCGGTGCGGGGCGCGCGCACGCACAACCTCAAGAACATCGACCTCGACATCCCCAAGCATTCGCTGGTGGTGATCACCGGTCTGTCGGGCTCAGGCAAGTCGAGCCTGGCGTTCGACACGCTGTACGCCGAAGGTCAGCGCCGCTATGTGGAGAGCCTGTCGGCCTATGCGCGGCAGTTCCTGCAGCTCATGGACAAGCCCGACGTGGACCTGATCGAAGGCCTGTCGCCGGCGATCGCCATCGAGCAGAAGGCCACGAGCCACAACCCGCGCTCCACTGTGGGCACGGTCACCGAGATCCACGACTACCTGCGCCTGTTGTTCGCCCGCGCCGGCACGCCGCATTGCCCCGACCACGATCTGCCGCTGGCCTCGCAGAGCGTGGCGCAGATGGTGGACGCCGTGCTGGCCCTGCCCGAGGGCACACGCCTGATGATCCTGGCGCCGGTGGCGCGCGAGAAGAAAGGCGAGTTCACCGAGTTGTTTGCCGACATGCAGGCGCAAGGCTATGTGCGTTTCCGCATCAACCAGACCGTGCTCGACTTCGACGCTTTGCCCGCGCTGAAGAAGACCGAGAAGCACAACATTGACGTGGTGCTCGACCGCATCAAGGTGCGCGCGGAGGGTGAGGAAGAGGGCGTGAACCCGCTGCGTCAGCGCCTGGCTGAAAGTTTTGAGGCCGCACTGCGCCTGGCCGACGGTAGAGCGCTCGCGGTGGACATGAACACCGGTGCGGAAACGGCCTTCTCCGCCAAGTTCGCCTGCCCGCTGTGCAGTTACACCGTGGGTGAACTTGAGCCGCGCCTGTTCTCGTTCAACTCACCCATGGGCGCCTGCCCCACCTGCGACGGCCTGGGCCACACCGAGTTCTTCGACCCGGCGCGCGTGGTCGCGTTTCCCACGCTGAGTTTGGCCAGCGGCGCCATCAAAGGCTGGGACCGCCGCAACGGCTACTACTTCGCCATGATCGAGAGCCTGGCCGCGCACTACAAGTTCGACGCCGAAGCCCCCTGGGATTCCTTGCATGAGTCTGTTCAACAGGCCCTGCTCTATGGCTCGGGCGAGGAAGAGATCAAGTTCAGCTACGCGCTCGAATCGGGCGAGCGAGCGGGCAAGAAGATCAGCAAGAAACACCCCTTCGAAGGCATCATCCGCAACTTCGAGCGCCGCTACCGCGAGACCGACAGCGCAGCGGTGCGCGAAGAATTGGCCCGCTACCGCGCAGTGCAGCCCTGCCCCGACTGCGGTGGCTCCCGCCTGCGGCGCGAGGCGCGCCACGTGTTCGTGGGCGAAGGCGAGCAGAAGCAGCCCATCTACAAGATCAGCCACGTCACGCTCGGCGAAGCCCTGGCCTATTTCCTGAAGCTGGAGTTGCGCGGCACCAAGGGTGACATCGCCGCGCGCGTGATCAACGAAATCCGCCAGCGCCTGAAGTTCCTGAACGACGTGGGCCTGAACTACCTCAGCCTGGACCGCAGCGCCGACACGCTCTCGGGCGGCGAGGCCCAGCGCATCCGCCTGGCCAGTCAGATCGGCAGCGGCCTGACCGGCGTGATGTATGTGCTCGACGAGCCCAGCATCGGCCTGCACCAGCGCGACAACGACCGCCTGATCGCCACGCTCCAGCACCTGCGCGACCTCGGCAACACGGTGCTGGTGGTCGAGCACGACGAGGACATGATCCGCACCGCCGACCACGTGATCGACATGGGCCCGGGCGCCGGCGTGCACGGTGGTCGCGTGATGGCGCAGGGCACCTGTGCGGCGGTCATGGCCACGCCAGGTTCGCTCACCGGCCAGTACCTCAGCGGTGCGCGCAGCATCGCTGTGCCGGCGCGTCGCACGCCCTGGTTGCCTGTGGTCAAGGGCGCTGGGGCGGCCAAGGCCGCAGCTTTCAAACCGCGCTTCGCCCCCAGCCCGGCGGCAGAGCGCCGCGCTGCGCGCGAAGCCGCGCACCAGGCCACGCTGGGCGAGCTGCAGGAGATCCGCGTGGTCAACGCCACCGGTCACAACCTCAAAGGCGTGAGCGTGGCGTTTCCGGTCGGCTTGCTCACCTGCGTCACCGGGGTGTCCGGTTCGGGCAAGTCGACGCTGGTCAACGACACGCTCTACGCCGCCGTGGCACGCACGCTCTACCGCTCACACGACGAGCCCGCCGCGCACGAAGCCATTGAAGGCATCGAGCATTTTGACAAGGTCATCAACGTCGATCAGTCGCCGATCGGTCGCACGCCGCGCAGCAACCCGGCCACCTACACCGGCTTGTTCACCGGCATCCGCGAGCTCATGGCCGAGGTGCCCACCGCGCGCGAACGCGGTTACGGCCCGGGCCGTTTCAGTTTCAACGTGGCCGGTGGCCGCTGCGAGGCTTGCCAGGGCGACGGCGTGGTCAAGGTCGAGATGCATTTCCTGCCCGACGTGTACGTGCCGTGTGAGGTGTGTGGCGGCCAGCGCTACAACCGCGAAACGCTGGACGTGCAATACAAGGGCCGCAACATCGCACAGATCCTGGACATGACGGTGGAGCAGGCCCACGCCTTCTTCACCGCCGTGCCCACGCTGCACCGCAAGCTGCAGACGCTGCTCGACGTGGGCCTGTCCTACATCCAGCTCGGCCAGAGCGCGACCACGCTCTCGGGCGGCGAGGCGCAGCGCGTCAAGCTCGCGCTGGAGCTGAGCAAGCGCGACACCGGCCGCACGCTTTACATCCTGGACGAACCCACCACCGGCCTGCACTTCGCCGACATCGAACTGCTGCTGCAGGTGCTGCACCAGCTGCGCGACGCCGGCAACACCATCGTGGTGATCGAGCACAACCTCGACGTGATCAAGACCGCCGACTGGGTGATCGACATGGGTCCGGAAGGGGGTTCGGGCGGTGGCATGGTGGTGGCGCAGGGCACGCCCGAAACCATTGCCGCGCACGCGGACAGCCACACCGGGCATTACCTCAAGCGCCTGCTGACGCTGCCTCAGACCGCGTGACGCTTCACTTGTTGCGGTAGGCCAGTCCCACCGAGGCGCCGTAGGTGGTGGTGCGCGTGGCCAGGGGGCTACGGGCCACCGCGCCTTGCAACTGGTACACGGTCAATCCGCCGTAAGCCACCCAGCGTTTGCTCAGGGCCGACGTGATGCGCCAACCCAGCGAGACGCCGTCGAACCCCGACCCCAGTGCATAGGCCTGCAAGCCGGTGGCTGCTGCCGCGTCGGGTGCGATGCCGTAGTGGGTTTGCCGGTAGGTGCCATTGGCCCAGCCTGCGCTGATGGACAGATCCCAGTGCGTTTGCGGCGAGATGGGGTAGCGGTAGTTCAGACCCGAGTCGAGCCGCAGGCCACCCTCGCGGCCCAGCAGGTCTTGCGAAGCGCGCAACGAGCCGCTCCAGCGTGGGCTTAGCGTGAAGCCAGCCGTGACGCGCCCGCGCACCGTGTCGCGCACCCGGGGCAGGCCGCCGTACACCGGGTCATCCTTCCATGAGCGGCCTTCGTCAAGGGACAGGGACGTGCTCAGCGAAACACGGTCGCTGCGGGTGAGCACCGTGCTCACGCCGCTGTCCACCGATTCGCGACCCTGCGCGAGCAAGGCGCTGGCACCCGAGGTGGCGAAGCGGAAACGCCCGAGCTGGAAGGCCCAGATCGGGCGCAGGCCCAGGCGCTGTTCGCTGGTTCCGAAGGGGTCGCGTCCGCTGGAGAGCGAGGCGCCGAGCAGGTAGTCGCGGCTCGCTTCGAGCGCCACCGGTTCGGCCACCTGGGCATGGCCCGCCACGGCCCACGACGCGGCGACCAGCGCCAGGGGAAGCACGGCCGTTCGCGTCATGGCGTTGCACTCAGAGGCGGCTCAGGTCTTCGATCGCATCGACCACCATGCTGGTGCCCACGGCAATCAGCAGGATGTCGGCCGCCACGCGCACGTATTTGTGACCTGCCGGAGGCGCACCCAGGCGGATCGAGATGTCGTTGGGCACGGCGTAATAGACCACGTCGGACGGCAGGCGGTAGCCCTTGCGCCACTTCTTGGCCTGGCCCGGGGGCATGCAGCCGTTGTTTTTCTTGGCCAGACCCGGCGGGCAGTTGCCGGCGCGAAAACGCGGCTCGTAGTACTCGCGCACCGCCACGCGCTGGCTGTCCTGGAAGTAGCTGCCGATGTTGATCTGCACCGCGACGTTGGTCGACGAGCGATCGCCCGAGCTTTGCTGGGTGTGGCGCGGCTGGTTGTCGCGATCGCCCTTGCCGCTTTTGCCGCCGCGGTCGGACTTTTCCCATTTGTTGGATTTGCCGCCGCCGGCATGGTCGGGTTTTTCGGCCAGAGCGGGGGAGGCCGAGAGGGCCATCACCAGGCTCAGGCCGGCGAAAGCGCACAAAGTTCTGGACGGTGTTTTCATAGGGCAGGTCTCCGGTGTTGTGGGGTCGAGAACAAGTCTACTTCGTTGCCTTGCCGCACGAGCAGTTACAACTGCGCGGCCGTCGCGGTGCGGGTGCCGGCCATCGTGCGACCACAGGGTGGCAGACTCGCAACTTCAAGCACATGCTTCTTCACCGGGTATCTCCTTGTCTCAAGAAACCGAACTCAAGCTCGAAGTGCATCCGCAAGACCTGGCGGATCTGCTGAAGCATCCTCTGTTGAAGTCGCAGCCCGCGCGGCGCGAGCGCTTGTTCAACACCTATTTCGACACTTCCACTCTCGCGCTGCGCGCGCAGCGCATGGCCGTGCGCGAACGCCGCGTGGGGCGCCAGACGCTGCTGACGGTGAAGACCGCCGGGCAGTCGGTGGGGGGCTTGTCGCGGCGCGGTGAGTGGGAGGCGCCCACCCAGCCGGGCGCGTTTGACTTCGCTGCGCTGGTGAGTGACGCAACCCTGGCGGCACAGCTGGCCAGCGTTGCATGGCAACTGGTGCCGGTGTTTCGCACCGACTTCACCCGGCGCAGCTGGGTGCTGCAGCACGGTCTGGCTCGGGTGGAAGTGGCCCTGGACCAAGGATTCATCGGCACCGGCACCGCGCAGGGCAACCACCGCCAGCCCATTCTTGAACTGGAACTCGAGTTGCTCGACGGCCCGGTGGACGCCCTGCTCGACCTGGCCCACACCCTGGCGCTGGGCCCCCGGGGGCAGGCGTCCAGTGCACTGCGCCTGCTGCCCGCCAACCGCAGCAAGGCCGAACGCGGTTACGCGCTCTTCATGGGCGAGCGGATGCAGCCGGTGAAGGCGACGGTGCTGCAGTTGCACGCAGGCATGCACCCGGTGCAGGCTTTTCGCGCGGCGGCCCTGAGCTGCCTGACTCACCTGCAGGCCAATGAGGCCGGGGTGCTGCATCCCGGCGCCGACAGCGCGCTGCCCGACCCCGAGTTCGTGCACCAGGCGCGTGTGGCACTGCGGCGGTTGCGCACTGGGCTGCGCATCTTTCGCGCGCACCTGCCGGCCCGCTTTGCCGCGCACTGGTCGGCCGAGTGGAAGGCGCTGACCAACCAGCTCGGGGACGCGCGCAATTGGGACGTGTTCGTCACCGAGTGGTTGCCCGAACTGACGGCCGACGATCCGAGCCCCACGGGAGAGGCCGACACCTCGGCCCAGGTGCTGCTGGACTGGGTGCAGGACCAGCGGCGAGCGGCCTGGCAGCGCGCAGCGAATGCGCTGGGCAGCCGCGAGCACGCGCTGCGCCTGCTGGCCTTCACCCGCGCGGTGCTTTGCCTGCAGCCCGCAGACAGGCCGGAGGCCGAGACCGCCGATGAGCAAGGTCTGGCGGCCTGGGCGCAGGCCAACTTGCGCGAACGCCATGCGGCCCTGCGGGAGCAAGCCAGGGCCGCGCGTCGCATGGGTCCCGAGGGGCGGCATGCCTTGCGCATTTCGTTGAAGAAGCTGCGTTACGCGCAGGAGTTTCTGGCCAGCGTGTTGCCGCCCAAGCGCGTGGCGCGCAGCACGGCCGTGCTGGCTGAGGCGCAGCAACTGCTGGGCCAGCTCAACGACCTCACGACCGCGCACGCGCTGCTCGCCTCGGCACCGCCGGGGCCCGCCTCACCCCGGGTGGTGGGCTGGCAGCAGGCCTTGCAGGCCCGGCTGGAAGCCGGGCTGAGCGGGTTGCCCGCCATGGAGCGTTCGCTGGAAAAAGCCCCCACCCCCTGGGGCTGAGGTTCGCTCTCAGGCTGCGGCGCTGGGCCGAGCGGCCACTTGGTCGCGCCAGGCCTGCAGTGCATGCAGGCCCGCGTCGGCGGGCTTGAACCGCATCAGCTTGCCGAACTCCACGGTGCAGAAGGCGGTGATGTCGGCGATGGTGAAACGGTCTCCGGCCACCCAGGGTTGGCGCTGCAGCTCCGCGTCGAGCCAGACCGCTGTTTCTTTGGCCTTGACCAGTTGCGACTGACCGAAGTCGGGGAACTGCGGCTGTTCCAGCGGGGCCAGCCCGGGATGGGTGTGGCGGATGGCGTTGGCCAGCGGCAGCATCAGGTACCACTCCATGCGCCGGTCCGCCATTTCGATGAAGGCGCGTTCCTGCGCGTTGCGCCCCATCAGGTTGGGCTCGGGATGCAGGCCCTCCAGGTATGTGCAGATGGCGCGGGTTTCGGTGAGCACACGGCCGTCGTCGAGTTCCAGCGCGGGCACGCGGGCCAGCGGGCTTTTGGCCAGGTAGGCGGATTGCTTGTGCTCCTGCGCGTTCAGGTCGATGTTGACGAGCTCCAGACCCTCGATGGCCTTCTCGACCAGGAACATCTGAACCCGGCGGGGGTTGGGCGCGCGGGGCGAGACATACAGCTTCATGGTGCAGTGCCCTTCAAGCTCTGGCCCATCTCCACCATGCGGCGGGCTTCTTCGGCAAAGCGCTGGGCACCGGCATCGCCGTCGCGTGTGAGGTCGACCCGGGACGCCGGGCGCTCGATGCCGCGCTGCACCGCGGGGCGTGCGCGGATCGCATCGCGCCAGCGAACAAGGTTCGGCAAGTCATCGACGTCCACGCCCGACCACCGGTGCGTGCGCACCCAGGCCCAGTTTGCGATGTCGGCGATGGAGTAGTCGCCGGCCAGGAACTCGTGGTCTTTCAGGCGCTCGTCGAGCACGCGGAACAGGCGCTTGCTCTCGCCCTGGTAACGGTCGATCACCGACGGGATCTTCTCGGGGAAGTAGCGGAAGAACACATTGGCCTGACCCATCATCGGGCCGATGCCGCCCATCTGGAACATCAGCCACTGCATCACCAGCGAGCGGCCTTTCACATCGGTGGGCATCAGCTGACCGGTCTTCTCGGCCAGGTACACCAGGCAGGCGCCCGACTCGAACACCGCGAAACCGTCCAACTCGTGATCGACGATGGCCGGGATGCGACCGTTGGGGTTGATCGCCAGGAAGGCCGGCGTCTTCTGCTCACCCTGGGAGAGGTCGAGCACCTTCAGCGTGTACGGCAGCCCGAGTTCTTCCAGCGCGATGGACACCTTGTGTCCGTTGGGCGTTGCCGCTGTGTAGAGGTCGATCATGCGGGCCTTGGCGAGCAGGCCGCAACCTGCAATTCGTCACGTGTTTTGAGCGCCACCTGGCGTGCCGCTGCCGCGAAGTCGTCGCCATCGGACGCATACAGGATGGCGCGCGACGAGTTCACGATGATCGGGCCGGTGGTCGTGTCACCCTGCGTGCGCAGGCCAGCGCGCACCGTGGCCACGGCGTCACCGCCTTGCGCGCCCACACCGGGGATCAGCAGCGGCAAGGTGGGCGCAATGGCGCGCACACGTTCGATCTCGGCCGGGTAGGTGGCGCCCACCACCAGGCCGAGCTGGCCGTTGAGGTTCCATGGCCCTTGTGCGAGCCGCGCCACGTGTTCGTAGAGCAGCGGCGCACCTTCGACCGAGGCCAGGCGCTGGTTCTGAAGATCGTCGCCGCCCGGGTTGGAGGTGCGGCACAAGAGGAACGCGCCCTTGCCGTGGTACTGCAGGTAGGGCTGCACCGAGTCGAAACCCATGAACGGCGAGAGCGTCACCGCGTCGGCACCGTAGCGTTCGAAGGCCTCGATGGCGTACTGCTGCGCCGTGCTGCCGATGTCGCCGCGCTTGGCGTCCAGAATCACCGGCACCTGGGGCGCGGTGCGGCGCATGTGCTCCATTAGGCGTTCGAGCTGGTCTTCGGCGCGGTGCGCGGCGAAGTAGGCAATCTGTGGCTTGAAAGCAATGGCCGCATCGGCCGTGGCCTCGACGATGGCGGCGCAGAAATCGTAGATGCGGCTGGCGTCGCCCTGGAGCTTCGAGGGAAAACGCGCCGGGTCCGGGTCAAGGCCGACGCAGAGCAGGGAGCGGTTCTGGCGCTCGGCGCCGCGCAGCATGTCGAGAAAAGTCATGCGGGGATTTTAGGTGGGCGTCTGGAGGGCGGGCTCAGAGCCTGTTCACGGTCTCCAAGGGGTCGCGTTGGGACGCAATCGGGATGAGTTGCCTGCCCAGATCACGCAGCATGGGCTCATGCCCATGCAAGGGGCTGGGTGGGCAAATCGCCCGATTTCGTTCCAACCCGAAGGGCCGGTGTCCTATCGGGCGGTGCGCTGCGTTGCAAAGCCTCGCCGGGCCACCGGCCCGGCTGCGTTTTGCGCCTTGCGACCCATCCCGATAGAACACCGGCGCGACCCCTTGGAGACCATGAGCAGGCTCTAAGATCGTCACCCATGCAAGCCCTCTCGCGCCAACAGCTCGTCCTTCTGGTTCTTCTCACCCTGGTGTGGGGCATCAACTGGCCCATCATGAAATTCGGCGTGACCGGGTTTCCGGCCCTCACGTTTCGCGCCATCAGCATGTGGATCGGTCTGCCGGTGCTGGGTCTGGTGCTGGTGTGGCGGCGCGTGCCGTTTCGCATTGCGCGCGAGCACTGGCGCGAACTGTTCGTGCTCACCGTCTTCAACATGCTCGTCTGGCACACGCTGGCGGTGCTGGCCATCCAGACGCTGTCCAGCGGCCGGGCTGCGATCCTGGGCTACACCATGCCGGTGTTCTCGGCCATCGTCGGGGCCTGGTGGTTCGGGCAGCGGCTGGGCGCGCGGGCCTGGGGCGGCGTGGCCGCGGCCGCACTGGGGGTGATGCTGCTGTTGTGGCACGAGGTCACCCAGCTCTCGGGCAAACCGCTGGGCGTGACCATGATGCTGATCGCCGCCGCCGCCTGGGCATTGGGCACGCAGATGCTGCGCCGAACCACCTTGCCCCAGCCGACGCTGGCCATCTCGTTCTGGATGACGTTCTTCACCACGCTGTGGATGACCGCGGCCGCCGTGCTGTTCGAGCGCTCGGCCTGGGTGGCGCCCTCGCCGGCCATCTGGGGCGCGATCATTTACAACGCGCTGGGCGTGTTCGCCTTCGCGCAGGTGGCCTGGCTCATGATGGCGCGCGACCTGCCCCCGGTGGCGTCCACGCTGTCGGTGATGTTCATCCCGGTGCTGGGTGTGTTCAGCGGCGCCTGGTGGCTGGGTGAGGTGCTGCACTGGCAAGATTGGGCCGCAGTCGCGCTGATCATGGTGGCCATCGCAAGTGTGCTGTTGCCCCCACGCTCCGCCGCTGCGCGGGGTCCATGAGCCCCCACGCTCCCCCGCTGCGCGAGGTCCGCTGCCCCCCGAGGGGGCTGACCCGGCTTGGGGCGGCCCGGCGCCGGGTCTGTTGCCCCCACGCTCCGCCGCTGCGCGGGGCGCTGCCTCACGCGCGAACTGACCCCGTTCAGTTCTGCAACTGCGCCATCGCCAGGCACAAATCCGCCCAGGCCTTGCCCTTGTCGGTGGGGGTGCGCAGCAGGTAGGCCGGGTGGTAGGTCACGATCACGGGCACGCCTTCGTAGTGGTGCACCTGCCCGCGCAAGCGGCCGATGGGCTCAACGCTCTTGAGCAGCGCCTGCACGGCAAAGCGACCCATGGCCACGATCACCTTGGGCTTCACCAGGGCCACCTGCCGCGCCAGATACGGCTCGCAGCGGGCCACTTCGTCGGGTTGCGGATTGCGGTTGGCCGGCGGGCGGCACTTGAGCACGTTGGCAATGAAGGCGCCTTGCGCGCCGGTGCCGGTGCGGCTGCGGCCCACGGCCTTGAGCATGTTGTCGAGCAGCTGGCCGGCCGCGCCCACGAAGGGTTCACCTTGCAGATCCTCGTTCTCGCCCGGGGCTTCACCCACCACCATCCAGTCGGCCTGTTCGTCGCCCACGCCGAACACGGTGTTGGTACGGCCCTGGCACAGCCCGCAGGCCTGGCAGTTGGCCACGGCTCCGCGCAGCGCGGGCCAGTCCAGGGTGGCCACGGGGCTCGCCGGTGCGGCCTGCCGCGCGGGTTCTGGCGAGGGGGTGTGCGTGACAGCAGGCCGTGCAACGGGTGCAGGCGCGGGGATGGGTGCAGGTGCCGGGGCAGTCGGTGGAGCAACCGAGCTTGTCACGCTCGGCAGTGCCTGGGCTTGCGTTTTGGGTGCCCACACCCGCACGCCCATTTCGGCCAGCATCGCGCGCTGGCGCGCATCGAGTTCGGGCACGAACGAGGTGTCGGGCGCGTCGTTCACCGGGCGGCCTCCACCGCGGCAGACGCGACCAGGTTGAGACTCATCACCACCGCGTCTTCGCGTTGGAAGTGACCCGCCGGGTAGTAGCCCTTGCGCAAGCCCACCTGCGCAAAGCCACAGCGCTCGTAGAGGCCGCGCGCCGGCGCATTGCTCTGGCGCACCTCCAGCCACAGCCATTGCGCCCCCTGACCGCGTGACCACAACGCCAGCGCGTCGAGCATGAACCGCGCCCAGCCCTGGCGCTGGTGAGCGGTGGCCACGGTGATGTTGAGCAGGTGCACTTCGTCCACACCGGGCATGGCCACCAGGTAGCCCAGCAGCACGCGGCCGTCGGCGCGCGGAGGGTGCGCCACTTCGCCAGGCAGCGCCTCGGACAGCAGCAGCATGGCCGGATAGCCGGCTTTGAGCGAATCGTGAAAATGCCGGCGCGACCAGGGATGGGCATAGGCCTGCGACTCCACGGCCTGCACCACGTCCAGGTCCGACTCGAGCATCGGTTCGAACACGATCCGGCGTTCGGGGCGCGACGCCGTGCGCGGTTGCACCAGCGGCTCGGTGGGCGCGGGCCACAGGCCACTGGTCCAGGCGGGCAGGACGGCTGTCACCGCTGCGTCGGCATGCAAGGGGGTGGTCACTGGACTACCCTCCGCGCTGCGCGCTCCGGGACGAGCGCTTGGGAGCGGCCCGGCGCGCTCACTGCGCCTGCCTCGGCGGCCTGGCGGATGCGTTCGCGCTCCGCCGTGGTCTGAGCCACCTTGTCGCGCACGTACAGGGGCAAGGCGTCTTGCGCGGGCACGGTGTGGCCTGCGGCGATCAGGCCCGGTGCCAGGCGCAGCAGCGCAGTGGCCGAGGGCAGGGCGGGATGGCGTTGGCCCGCCAGGTCGGTGAGCGCGGCGGCGCAGGTTTCAAACACGTTGCCGGTGAGCAGGCTTTCCCCCGGGGCCAGGTCTTTCAAATAGGCCTCCAGGTCGGCGGGGGTGCACAGGCGGGGTGGCGCCAGCGGTACCAGACCCGCGGGGCCGGAGGCGTGGCAGGCGTAGGGAGCCACGTAGATCTCGCCCATGCGGGCATCCAGCAACGCCACGATCACACTGGGCACCACCTGCCCGGCGTCCACCAGCGCCTGCCGCGCTTCTTCGGCCAGCGCCAGCAGCGTGTCCACCGGCAGAACCGGCAGGCCGCCGGCGCGGCTGAGAGCTTGCGCGCCGTAGGCCAGGCCCTGGGCCACCGAGCAGGCGGTGCGCAAGCCGGTGAACGAGCCCGGCCCGCGCCCGAACACCACCGCGGCGAGCGTGTCCAGCGACCAGCCCGCCTCATTCAGCACGCTGCGCACCATGGGCAGCAGCGAGCCGGAGGCCTGGGCGCCGCCGGGCCCGCTGCGTTGCCACAGCGCGCCGCCGGGTTCACCCGAACCCAGAGCCACCGAGAGTGCATCGGTGCTGGTTTCGATGGCCAACAGGCGCAGGGAGGGCGGGGGTGCAATGGGCATCGGTGGATTATCGGCCAGGGTGCCGGCTGTCAGGCCTGCGGCCCATTGACGAGGGGGTGCTCGCAGGGGAGAAGGACCGCGTTTCATAATGAAACACATGTCCTTCCCCCGCTCCCTGTTTGTCCTGCTGATCCCGGCCATGTTGGCGCTGCCGGCCTGCGCCCAGCTGCCGGCCGAATACGGCGCCTTGCCGCCCACCGTGGTGGCGGCCCTCAAGCGTGCGCAGGTGCCGCCCAGTGCGCTGTCCGCGTTGGTTGTGTCGGTGGACAACAAGGCCGAAGAGCGGCTGCGTTTTCGCGCCAGCGTGCCGGTGAACCCGGCTTCGGTGATGAAGCTGGTGACCACCTATGCCGCGATCGACCTGCTGGGCGCCGACTACACCTGGAACACCCGCTTCTACACCGACGGCACGATCGACCAGGGCGTGCTGCGCGGCAACCTGTACGTGCGTGGCGATGGCGATCCGAAATTCGTGCTCGAGCGCATCCAGGGCGCGTTTTTTGCCCTGCAAGACAAGGGCGTGCGCGTGGTGGTGGGCGACATCGTGCTCGACCACAGCGCCTTCGAACTCGCCGCCACCAACCCCGGTGCTTTTGACGGTGAAGCCTTGCGCCCGTACAACGCCACGCCCGACGCGCTGCTGGTCAACTTCAAATCGGTCGTGCTGACCTTCCAGCCCGATGGCGCCAACGGCGTGGCGCGCGTGATCAGCGAGCCACCGATGGCCGGGCTCACGATCGACGCCACCGTGCCGCTGGCACGTGTGGGCGCTGGCTGCGGTGACTGGCGCGGGGGCTTGCAGGCGCGTTTCGATGACGCCAACACCATCCGGTTCGAAGGCCGCTACCCGCAGAGCTGCGGTGAACTCAAATGGCCCGTGGCCTACCAGGACCCGGCGAGCTACGCCACCCGCGCCATGGAGGGGTTGTGGCGCGCGAGCGGCGGCGCCATCACGGGCCATGCGCGCACCGGCCTCACGCCGGTGGGCGCCACCCTGCTGCACGAAGCCGCGTCCCTGCCGCTCTCGGACATCATCACCGACGTGAACCAGTGGAGCAACAACGTGATGGCGCAGCAGGTGTTCCTCACACTCGGGCGTCTGGTGCCCACGCCAGCCCCTCAACCGGTGTTGTCCCAGGGCTCCGTGACCGATCGGCTCGTGCCCATGCGTCCGGCCCGGTTCGAGCGCTCGCGCGAGGTGCTGGAAAACTGGTGGAAGCGCACCTTCGGCATCCGCAGCGTGGTGCCGGTGATGGACAACGGTTCGGGGCTGTCGCGCGAAGAGCGCATCACGTCCGAGGCCCTGGCCAATCTGCTGCGCCACGCCAGCCGCCACCCGCAGGGCGAGCGGTTCGCCAGTTCCCTCTCGATCGCCGGCGTGAGCGGCACCGCGGCCCGCATGGCCCGCGCGCCCGGCAGCGCGGCACGCGGCAACGCCCAGCTCAAGACCGGTACGCTCAAGGATGTGACGGGCATTGCCGGCTATGTGAATGCGGTCAATGGCGCGCGGTATGTGGTGGTCGGTTTCGTGAACCACCCCAACGCGCCCGCGGCTCGGCCGGCGCTGGAAGCGCTGGTGGAGTGGACCGCTTCGCAGCCCGACTGAATGCAGTCCGACTGAAGCCCGCGTCGCTGGCCCGGTCCGTATCATTGTGCTCATGCAACTCGGCGAATTCATCGGCTTCTGTGCCGCTTTCCTCACCACGGCCAGCTTTGTGCCGCAGGCCTGGCTCACCTTCAAGAGCCGCGACGTGAGCGGTATCTCGCTCGGCATGTACAGCGCCTTCACGCTGGGCGTGGCGCTCTGGCTCATCTACGGATTGAGCCTGGGGGCCTGGCCCGTGGTGGTGGCCAACTCCATCACCTTGGTGCTTGCCTTGTCGATCCTGGTGATGAAGCTGCGTTACGGGCGCGTGCCTCAAAGCTGATCAGGCTGCCGCGCGCACCAGCCTGTCGCGCACGCCGTCCCACGCCGCATCAATCGGCGGTGTTTCCACCCAGATCAAGCGCACGCCGGTGGCGTCGAGTTCGCGCAGCACCGCAAACAGTTCCTGTGCGCTGCGTGCGGCATCCAGGGGCATGCGGCGCACGCTCACGCCGCGCGCAGCCTTGATGGGCGTGCGGGCGTACACCGCGATGTGGCGCGCATCGGGCCCCAGCAAGTCCAGCGCGGTCTGCAAGGGTTGGGCGTCCATCAACCGCACCTTGGCGCGTGGCGCGTAGTGTGATTCGAGCGTGCCCGAGGCGCGCGGCGCGGTGTCGTCGCGTTCGCGCAGCGGCTGTTGGCACACCGCCTCGATCTGCGCCGAGGTGACCATGCCGGGGCGCAGCAGCACGGGCCAGGCACGCGTGGCGTCGACGATGGTGGACTCGATGCCCACCGGGCAGGCGCCCCCGTCGAGGATCAGCAGGTCGGCATCCGACAGCGCGGCGAATTCGTCGGCCACATGGGCGGCGGTGGTCGGGCTCACGCGGCCGAAACGGTTGGCGCTGGGCGCGGCCACACCGCTCACGCCGTGCGCGGCGGCCGCCGTGAGCAGCGCTTGAGCCACCGGGTGGGCCGGGCATCGCAAGCCCACCGAGTCCTGCCCGCCGGCCGCCACCGCCGCCACGCCTTCCCGGCGCGGCAGGATGAGTGTGAGCGGGCCGGGCCAGAAGGCGTTCATGAGCTCGGTGGCAAAGGCCGGCACATCACGCGCGTAGTGGTCGACCCCGCCGCGCCAGCCCTGCGCACCGGTGCCGGGGGCCAGGTGCACGATCAGCGGGTGATCCGCCGGGCGGCCCTTGGCTTCGAAGATGCGGTGCACCGCCGTGGCGTTGTCGGCGTCGGCCGCGAGGCCATACACGGTCTCCGTCGGCATGCCGACCAGCGAACCGGCGGCCAGCCGTTGCGCTGCCTGCTTCACGGCAGACGCATCGACGGCGTTCAGCAGCAGCGGCATGGGGTGATCAGGCGTCGAGCGGAGGCAAGCCGAGCAAGCGCAAGACCTCGGCCGTGGTCGCTCGCACTTGCGCCACCGTGGGCGCGGTGATGTTGAGGTGGCCCATCTTGCGACCGGCGCGCGCGCTCAGCTTGCCGTAGAGGTGCAGGTGGGTGCCGGGCAGTGCGAGCACCTGCGCCCAGGGCGGCGACACCCCACGTTCGCTCACCTTCTCGCGCACGGCATTGGGTGCGAACCAGAGATCACCCAACAGGTTGACCATGATGGCCGGGCTGTGTTGGCGCGGCGTGGGCAGGGGCAGGCCGGCCAGCGCGCGCACCTGCGCTTCGAACTGCGAGATGTCACAGGCGTCTTGTGTGTAGTGGCCGCTGTTGTGCGGGCGGGGCGCCATCTCGTTGACGATCAGGTCCGCGCCGCCGTTGGCCGTGTCGACCAGGAAGTACTCCACGCACAACACGCCCACGTAGTTGAGGTGCTGGGCGAGGGCTGCCGTGCTGGCCTGCGCGCGCGCGGCCAGGGTCGGGTCCAGCGCGCCGTCGAACACCTCGGTGATGGCCAGGATGCCGTCGTGGTGCGTGTTCTTCTGCACCGGGAAGCTCACCGTCTGGCCATCGGCGCCACGCGCCACGATCACCGAACACTCGCCGCGCAGCGGCATGAGCTTCTCCAGCACGCAGGGCACCTTGTTCAGGTCTTCCCACGCCGATGCGAGTTCTTCGCGCGTGCTCACACGCACCTGGCCCTTGCCGTCGTAACCCAGGCGCGCGGTCTTCAGGATGCCGGGCAGCAGATCCGCCGGTACTGCGGCCAGCAGCGCGTCGGTGGTGATGGCCGCATAGGGCGCGGGGAACACGCCGCTGACCGGCGCGCACTGCACGAAATGCGCTTTCTCCTTGATGCGGTCCTGCGCCACCGCCACGCAACTCGCCGAGGGCGCCACCGGGCGGTGCGCGCCGAGCGTGACCAGCGCGGGCGCCGGCACGTTCTCGAATTCGGTGGTGATGGCTTCGCAGCGCTGCATCAGCTGAGCCAGGCCTTGTTCGTCATCAAACGGCGTCTGGATGTGGAAATGGCTGATCAGGCCGGCGGGGCTCGCAGGGTCGGGGTCCAGCACCGCCGTGAAATAGCCCATGGCCTGCGCCGCCTGCACAAACATGCGCCCCAACTGGCCGCCGCCCATGACGCCGAGCGTGGTCTGCTGGCCGGTGGGCGAGGTGCTGCCAGGGAGGATGGTCTTGAGGCTCATGGGAGTGGTGTCACAGAGGAAGGGTCATGCCGCGCGCGGCGGCGGTCTGCTGTGCGCGGAAAGCTTCGAGCTTCTCGCGCAGCGCGGTGTCTTCGTTGGCCAGCATGGCCACGGCGAAGAGCGCCGCGTTGGCCGCGCCGGCCGCGCCGATGGCAAAGGTGGCCACCGGCACACCCTTGGGCATCTGCACGATGCTGTGGAGCGAGTCCACGCCGCTGAGGTGTTTGCTGGCCACCGGCACGCCGAGCACCGGCACCACCGTCTTGGCGGCCAGCATGCCCGGCAGGTGGGCCGCGCCGCCGGCGCCCGCGATGATGCATTTCATGCCCCGCCCGGCCGCGCTCTCGGCATAGGTGAACATGTCGTCGGGCATACGGTGCGCCGAGACCACGCGGGCGTCGAACGAGATGCCGAAATCCTGCAGGATCTGCACGGCGTGCTGCATGGTGTCCCAGTCGCTGCTGGAGCCCATGACCACGCCCACTTGGATGGGGTTCATGTGTTGCCTCTGGCCGATGCGCCCCCGGCGGGGGCGGAGCCCGGTGGCGCATGAACAGGCATGGCGCTCTCCGGTAAAGTGTCGATTTTACGGTTCGCCCCCTCGGCACCGGCTGCTCTGTATCGCTCCCCCTTCAGGCCTCCCCCCATGATCAACGTCACCATCGCCAATTTTGAAGCCGAGGTCATCGAAGCTTCGCACCACACGCCCGTGCTGGTGGACTTCTGGGCCCCCTGGTGCGGCCCGTGCAAGGTGATCGGCCCGCTGCTGGAAAAGGTCGAGGCCGCCTACGCCGGGCGCTTCAAGCTGGTCAAGATCGACTCCGACCAGGAGCAGCAACTCGCCGCGGCCTTCGGTATCCGCAGCATCCCCACCTGCGTGCTGCTCATGAACGGCCAGCCTGTCGACGGTTTCATGGGCGCGCTGCCCGAAGGCCAGATCAAGGAATTCCTCGACAAGCACCTGCCCCCGGCCGACGAGCTCGAAGCGATGGCCGAGGAAGAAGATGCCCAGGAAGCCATCGCCGATGACGACCTGGAAGGTGCGCTGGAGAAGCGCCAGGAAGCGGTGAAGACCGACCCCGACAACGACGACGCGCGCTTCGATCTGGTGAAGCTGCTGCTGGAGCTCGGTCTGGACGACGACGCCAAAGTGGCGTTTGCGCCCGTGATCGCCAAGGCGGCCGGTGTGCGCCGGCTCGACTCGCTGCGGCGCTGGATGGCCGCGCGGGACGCGCATGCCGAGGTGGTCGACCCGCAAGCGCGCGCTGCCGAATTGCAGGCCGCGATTGCCACCAACAAGCGCGATTTTGAATCGCGCTTCGCACTCGCCCAACTGCTGATGGCGCACGGCGAATGGGTGCCTGCCATGGACGAGTTGCTGGAAATCCTCATGCGCGACAAGGCCTGGAGCGAAGACCTCGCGCGCAAGACCTTCATTGCCATCCTCGACATCATCGAGCCGCCCAAGCCCAAGGTGGCCGAAGGCCAGGTGCCGCCGGAAGACCCGACGGTGGCGACCTACCGGCGTCGCCTTTCTTCGGTCGTCTTGAGCTGATCAGCCCATCAAGCGCGTCAGTGCTTCCTGGTACTTCGCTGCGGTCTTCTCGATCACCTCTTTGGGCAGGCGCGGGGCCGGCGGCGTCTTGTCCCAGGGCTTGCCGCCCACCTGCGCGGTCTCCAGCCAGTCGCGCAGGAACTGCTTGTCGTAGCTCGGCGGGTTCTGGCCCACCACATAGCTCTCGGCCGGCCAGTAGCGTGAGCTGTCGGGCGTGAGCACCTCGTCCATGAGCACCAGCTTGCCGGCCTTGTCCAGGCCGAACTCGAACTTGGTGTCGGCAATGATGATGCCGTTCTGCAGCGCCATCTCGGCTGCGGCCTTGTAGAGCGCGATCGACACGTCGCGGATCTGCGCGGCCAGTTCGGGGCCGATCATGGCCACGGTCTGCTCGAAGGTGATGTTCTCGTCGTGTTCGCCCATCTCCGCCTTGGCCGCGGGCGTGTAGATCGGCTCGGGCAGCTTCGATGCGTTCTGCAAACCAGCGGGCAATTTCACGCCACACACCGCCTGGTTGTCCTGGTATTCCTTCCAGCCGCTGCCGGCCAGGTACCCGCGCACCACGGCTTCCACCGGGATGGGCTTCAGGCGCTGCACCAGCATCGAGCGGCCGGTGACCTGGGGCGCCTCGGCCGCGGAGACCACGCTCTCGGGCGCGTCGCCGGTGAGGTGGATCGGGCAGATGTTCAGGCCGTTGGGGCCGAGCTTGTCGAACCAGAACAGCGAGAGCTTCGTGAGCAGCTCGCCCTTGCCGGGAATCGGCTCGCCCATGATCACGTCAAAGGCGCTGATGCGGTCGCTGGCCACCATCAGGATGCGGTCGTCGCCCACGGCGTAGTTGTCGCGCACCTTGCCGCGCGCCAGCAGGGGCAGGGAGGTGAGGGCCGAGGTGTGCAAGGCAGAGGTCATGATCGGATCGGGAAAAAGCGGGACAAGAAAAAAGCCCGTTGAACAGCCAACGGGCTTTGAACCATTCCGGGGGATTATCGCAAGTTGGCAACCCCGTGGTGGGTGACCCCTTATTTGGCCGCCAGCCCCAGGCGCTCGATCAGCGCCTTGTCCTTGGTGAAGGTCTCGGCCGCCCACTGACGGTACTCGTCACCGTTGCGGTACCACATGGCCTGGTTGAGCTGGCCCAGCACCTCCAGGTGCTTGGGGTCGTCCATGGCTTTCTTGAACGCGTCGTGCAGCGTCTTCACGATGGCCGGGTCCATGCCCTTGGGGCCGACCAGGCCGTAGGGAGAACTCGACACGACGTTGTAGCCGAGGTCCTGCGCGGTGGGCACGTCGGGCCAGCGCTTGGTGCGCTGTTCACCAAAGGTCACCAGCAGGCGCATCTCGCCGCTGTCCACGAACTTGTCCCAGCCGGTGGCATCACTTTGCGCCATCACGTGGCCACCGAGCAGGGCGGACTGCAGGTCGGCGTTGCCCTTGAAGGGCACGTGGGTGAATTGCACCTTGGCGTTGCCGGCCAGTTCTTCCATCAGCAGGTGCGGGCTGCTGCCAGTGCCGGTGGAGCCGTAGTTGATCGCGCCGGGCTGCTTGCGCGCGGCCTCGACGTAGTCCTTGAACGTCTTGTAGGGCGAGTCGGCCTTGACGGTGAGGCCGAAGGTGTAGCCCGACACGCCGATGATGTAGCTGAAGTCGGTCAGCGGGTTCCAGTTGGTTTTCTGCATGTGCGGCATGCGCAGCATGCCCAGCGGGAACTGCGCGATGGTGTAGCCATCGGGCTTGGCGGTCTGCGCCATGGTGCTGGGGCCCAGAGTGCCGCCCGCACCGGGTTTGTTTTCAACCACGATGGGCTGGCCCAGGTGCTTGGAGGCAAGTTCGGCCAGTGTGCGCAGGTGGCGATCGGTCGAGCCGCCAGCGGGCCACGGAATGATGAGCGTGACCGGGCGGCTGGGGTAGGCCTGGGCTTGTGCGTTGGCCACGCTCCAGGGGGCCACGCCGGCGGCGGCCGTGGCGGTGACCGCGGCCAGCATCAGCGCGCGGCGGCGCTGCGATGGGGGAGTGGACGGTGTGTTCTTCATGCTTGTCTCCTTCTGGGGGATGCCGTTTTGGCGGTGGTTGCGGCGCTTCGCGCCGCGTGGGTGCTCAAGGGGGAGGGGCGGTGGCATCGCGCGCGGCCTGCTGTTCCTGCAGTTCGCGCCACATGACCTTGCCGCTGCCCGAGCGGGGCAGCGCCTCCACGAATTCCACGGTGCGCGGACTTTTGTAGGCGGCCATGTGGCCGTGCGCCCAGTCGATCACGTCCTGCTCCGTCACCTGCCCGCGGTGTTCGGGTCGCAACACGACCAGCGCCTTGACGGACTCGCCGCGCCTGGCGTCGCGCACGCCTATGACGCAGGCTTCCTGGATGGCGGGGTGGTGGTACATCAGCGCTTCGACCTCGGCGGGCCAGACCTTGTAGCCGCTCGCGTTGATCATGCGTTTCAGGCGGTCGGTCATGAAGAAGTAGCCGTCCTCGTCCACGTGGCCGAGGTCGCCGGTGCGCAGGAAGCGCTGGCCGTCGATGGTGACGAAAGCCTCTTGCGTGGCCTGCGGGTTGCGCCAATAGCCCTGCATCACCTGCGGCCCGTGCACCACGATCTCGCCGGTCTCGCCGGGGGGCAACCGGGCCAGGGTGTCGGGGTCGACCACGCGCGCGTCCACGTCGAACACCGGCAGACCGAGGCACTGGCGCTTGGGCCGGTGCGTGGGGTTGATGTGGGTGGCGGCCATGGTCTCGGACATGCCGTAGCCCTCGATGTAGTCTTGCCCGGTGAGCGCCTTGAGGCGAGCGGCCAGGGCCTCGGGCATGGCCGCACCGCCGCCGCGCACGCAGCGCAGGCTGCCAAGATCGAAGCGCTCCAGCTGCGGGTGCGCGAGGAAGTCGATCACCATGGTCGAGATCGCCTGCCACATGGTCACGCGGTAGCGCTGCATGCAGACCGCGGCGGTTTCACGGTCCCAGCGCGCCAGCACCACGATGGTGGCGCCCATGTAGAGCGGCCCGTTCAGGCTGCCGGTGAGGCCGGTGACGTGGAAGAAGGGCAGCACCGAGAGGCAGACTGCGTCGGACGCGGTGCCGAACCAGCGCACCCCGCCCACCAGCGTGCTCATCACGCTGCGGTGTGTGTGCATGCAGCCCTTGGGCAGGCCGGTGGTGCCCGAGGTGTAGGGCATGGCGCAGAGGTCGTCGGGGCCGGTGGTCAGGGGTCCGGGTGCCATGGCGCTGGCCACCACGTCGGCCCAGGCCACGAATCCGGGCTCGGTCAGCGGCTCGCGCGGGGCGGCCACGAAGTCGGGCACCGCCAGGTCGGTGGGCATGCGCAGGTGGTCGCTGTAGGTGGCCACAACCCCATGGCGCAGACCGGCGCCTTCAGGCGCGAGCAGCGGGCGCACCTGCGGCAACAGGTCTTGCGCCACGAAGGCCACTTGCGCGCCGCTGTCGGTGAGGCAGTGGCGCAGCTCCTCCACGCGGTTCATCGGGTTCACCGGCACCACCACCGCGCCCGCGCGCAGGATGGCGTAAAACGCCAGCGCCCACTGCGGGCTGTTCTGCATGCACAGCAGCACGCGGTCGCCCGGCTGCACGCCGCAGACCTGCTGGAGGTGGCCGGCGAGGGATTCGGTCTCGCGCAGGAACGCCGCATAGGTGAGCACCGTGTCGTAGAACACGATGAAAGGCTTGTCGGGGTAGCGCCGGGCCGACACCTCCAGATTGAAGAAGACGTGCGTCTGCGGAAGCGTGAGGTGCTGTGGCAGGCCGGGCGGCCAGTGGGCCGGGGTGGGGGACGTCATGCAGGCAAGCAGCGTGGGGGTGGGGCTCTGTCATTCCGCTGGGCGGAAAATTGATGGATCGCGATCAATATACGGTGTGCCCACAGAGTCTGTAAATCCATCTCAGGGAAACCGAGCATGTAGCGAAGGCGAAAATTGTTTATAAATTCCGTTCTGCGGAATACGTTGAATGCCAAGGCCTCACATATTCCGATCTGCAGAAAAAGGAAACTGACCATGGGCCGTCACCGCCACACGCCACCCACGCCGCTCGCCGAGGCGGACCCGGCCGACGACCGCCGTTTCATCACCGCACTCGCGCGCGGTCTCACCGTGCTGCGCTGCTTCAGCCCGGCCGACCGCTGGCTGGCGCACCAGGAGCTGGCGCGCCGCACCGGCCTGCCGCAGGCCACCGTCTCGCGACTCACGTTCACGCTCACCAGCCTGGGTTACCTGCGCCACCGCGCGGCCACTGGCGAGTACGCGCTGAGTCCGGCGGTGCTGTCGCTGGGCTTCAGCGTCTTGTCCAATTTCCAGGTCGGGCGCATCGCGCGGCCGTTCATGGAAACCTTGGCCGAGCACACCCAGGCCGCCATTTCACTCGGGATGCGGCACGACACGTCGGTTGTCTACGTGGCGCATTGCCGCAGCACGGCGCGGCTCATCCTCGGGCTGGATGTGGGCACGCGGTTGCCGTTCGCTGAAACGGCGATGGGCCGCGCGATCTGGTGCACGGCCACGCCCGGCATGCAGGCCTTGATGGCGCGCCGGTTGCAGGCGCAGGACCCGGCGCTGTGGCCAGCGCGCGAGGCCGGGTTGCACCGCGCCGAAGCGGATTGCGCCGAGCGCGGTTATGCGGTGTCGGCGTCGGAGTGGGAAAGCGAGATCGCCGCCATTGGCGTGGGGCTGGACCTCGGCGATGGCCGCGAGCCGCTGGCGCTCACGGTGGGTGGGCCGGCCTCGCGGCTGCAGGGTGCCTTGCTGCACGAAGACTTTGGCCCGGCGCTGGTGAAGACCGGGCGCGAGATCGTGGCGGCAATCCAGGCAGCGGGTTGGGAAGATTGAACACCCCCGCAGCGCTTCGCGCTACCCCCTCAAGGGGGCGGCACCTGCCGTCCGGCAAAGCCGGCCCGGCGGTACCTCTGGTCGGAGCCTTGCGCACCGCCATGAAAAACGCCACCGCAAGGGTGGCGTCATGAAAAAGCGCTTGAGCCGACACCGGTCAGTGCACGACCTGCGCGAGTTCGCCCTTGGCGTACTTGGCCGCCACCACCTGCAGGCTCTCGCCCTTGATCTTGCTGGCCTGGCCTTCGCAGCCGAACTCGATGTAGCGCTGCTTGCAGATCGCCTTGGCGGCTTCGCGCGCGGGTTTGAGCCATTCGCGGGCGTCGAACTTGTCGGGGTTCTCGGCCAGGAACTTGCGCACCGCGGCAGTCATGGCCAGGCGGATGTCGGTGTCGATGTTGATCTTGCGCACACCGAACTGGATGGCCTTCTGGATTTCCTCGACCGGGACGCCGTAGGTTTCCTTGATCTGGCCGCCGTACTGGTTGATCACGGCCAACAGGTCTTGCGGCACGCTGCTGGAGCCGTGCATCACCAGGTGGGTGTTGGGCAGGCGGCGGTTGATTTCCTGGATGCGGTCGATCGCCAGGATGTCGCCGGTGGGCTTGCGGGTGAACTTGTAGGCGCCGTGGCTGGTGCCGATGGCGATGGCCAGTGCGTCGAGCTGGGTGCGTTTGACGAAATCGGCGGCCTGCTCGGGGTCGGTCAGCAGCTGTTCGCGTGTCATCACGGCGTCGGTGCCGTGGCCGTCTTCCTTGTCGCCCTGCATGGTTTCCAGGCTGCCCAGGCAACCCAGTTCACCTTCCACCGTCACGCCGAGCTTGTGGGCCATGTCGACCACCTTGCGGGTGACGTCCACGTTGTATTCGTAGCTGGCGATCGTCTTGCCGTCGCCTTCGAGGCTGCCGTCCATCATCACCGAGCTGAAGCCCAGGTCGATCGCACCGCGGCACACGTCCGGGTTCTGGCCGTGGTCCTGGTGCATCACCAGCGGGATGTGTGGGTAGGACTCCACGGCGGCCTGGATCAGGTGTTTGATGAAGGGCTCACCGGCGTATTTGCGCGCACCGGCGCTGGCCTGCAGGATCACCGGTGCGCCGGCTTCGTGGGCAGCGGCCATGACGGCCTGCACCTGTTCGAGGTTGTTGACGTTGAACGCTGGAATGCCGTAGCCGTGGATGGCCGCGTGGTCGAGCAGTTCGCGCATGGAAACGAGCGCCATGAGAATCCCTTAAGTCAGTTGGTAACCGGTCGGTAACTGGCGATTTTACGGCGCGTGCCGCACCGGCTCAATGGCGTCAGGTCGGGCGCTGCAGCAGGAAGCTGCTGAAGCGGTCCAACACAGGCGCCAGGCCGCGCAGCGGTGGGGCCATGGCACCGATCAGCGTGACGTGGTTGAGACGGTCGAACAGCTCCAGTTCCACCTTTGTTCCGCGCTGCTGCAGGGCCTGTGCCATGGCCAGTGTGTTGCGCTGGGGGTTCACCGCCGTGTCGCTTCTGGCGGCCAGAAGCAGCACGCGGTGTTTCAAGCCAGTGCCGGCGGGGGCGTGAAAGAGCGGCTGGGAACTGGCGGGTGTGTCGGGCCAGTTGAAGGCCAGCTGCACCTCGGGAAGGACGATCGGCAGGAAGTCGTAGGGGCCCGCCAAACCAGCCCAGCCCGCGAGCTCGGTCGCCCGCATGTTCACCTCGGCCAGCCAGCGCGCGTCGAGCGCGAGCATGGCCGCGTTGTAGGCCCCCGCGCTGTGGCCGGTGACAAACAGGCGCGAGGGAGATGCGCCGAGACGCCGTGCGTTGTCGCGCGCCCAGCGCACCGCCAGTGCGCAGTCCTGCAGGAACACCGGGTAGCGCACCTCGGGGCTCAGGCGGTAGTCGGCCACCACAGTGACGATGCCGCGTGAGGCCAGCGCCTCACCCACGAACTTGTAGTCGGCGCGCTCGCCGCTGCTCCAGCTGCCGCCGTAGAAGAACACGGCCATCGGCGCGTCGGGCGTCTTGTCCACCGGCAAGTACACGTCCATCCGCTGGCGCTCGGCGTTGCCGTACGCCTCACCGCGCAGCACCGTGTGGGTGTTCGACGGCACGGTGGCGTTGATCAGACGGAAGGGGGAGCAGGCTTGCAGCAGCGGAGCCAGGCCCAGCAAAGTGAGCCAGCGGCGTCGAGCGAGCGTTGTCGAGGGAGCGGGATGCGGTGAATTCATGCCATGTGTACGCAGGCCATCGCCCGCTGGATTCAGGTGGGTGGGGGTGCCGAACGGGGAGCAGTGTGTGTCCAGATACCAATCGTCACACAACCGCGGGGAACTGTGGCGCTGCAACATGGCACCCTCCAAGGACACTTTGCAAAACATCCCTGGGGTGAAGACACCTCCTGATCTGGAAATTGAACGGAACCACCATGCCTTGTCGCTCCCTGATCGTGACGCTGACCTCCGCCGCGACCCTGCTCGCACCGGCCCTCTCGCAGGCGCAGGTGACCCTCGAACCCGACGGCCGTTGGCGCTACCTGCTGACGGCCGGTGCCAACGTGTCGTCGGGCAACAACGTCGCCGGCACGCTGAATCTGGCGGCCGAGGGCGCGCAACAGACCCCCTACGACAAATGGACCTGGGTCGCCAAGGCCGACCATGCGCGCAACGCCGGCGTGGCCACCACCGATCGCTACGGCCTGCGCACCCAGTACAACCGCGACATCTCGCCCGACTGGTTCGGCTTCGGCTCGGGCGAGACGCTGCGCGACAAGCTGGCCAACATCGCGGCCCGGTATTCGGTGGCCAGCGGCGTCGGGCGCCACCTGTGGCGCGAAGACGGTGGGTTCTTCGACGTGTCCGTCGGCTTGGGCTATTCGCACGACCGCTTCGTCGCGCCCACCAACATCGCGGGCGCGACGCGAGACAAATATGGCCGTGTCGAATTGGTGCTGGCGGAGGAGTCCAGCCACCGGCTGACCGACACCACCAGCCTGCGCCAGAAGTTCACGCTGTATCCGAACCTTCGCGATTCAGGCAAGTACCGCGCGGTGCTGGACACCGGCCTCACCGTCGCGATGACGCCGACGATCAACCTGTCAGCGGGTCTGAGCTACCGGTACGACAGCGACCCTGGCACCCATCTGGAAAAGGGCGACGCCATGTTCGTGACTGGCGTGTCCCTCCGATTCGATTGAATGCCCCCACGCTCCGGCCCGGCGCCGGATTGCCTTCCGGCGCGCGTGGTTTCCATTCAGAGCTCCCGCGGATCCGGCTTCGCCGGTCCAAGGGTGCGCCCCCCTTGAGGGGGTCGCGCAAAGCGCGGCGGGGGGTGCTTCCTTACCCTGCCTTGCAAATTTTCAGTGTGTTGGTTCCACCGGCCTGGCCCATGGGCTCGCCCACGGTGATCGCGTACACATCGCCGGTCTGCACGATGCCGCGCTTCTTCAGGTGGGCTTCCGCGTCGGCCAGCGCGGAGTCGCGGTCGGCGCTGTTGTCCATCAGCAGCGGGCGCACGTTGCGGTAGAGCGTCATGCGGCGCTGGGTCGAGAGGTTGGGTGTCATGGCGTAGATCGGCATGCGCACGTTGTGCCGGCTCATCCAGAGCGCGGTCGAGCCCGAGTCGGTCAGCGCCACGATGGCCTTGGCGCCCAGGTGGTGCGCGGTGAACAGCGCGCCCATGGCGATCGACTGGTCGATGCGTTTGAAGGTCTTGCCCTTGAAATCGGCCGAGAGTTCGCTGTACTCGGCCTTCTCGGCCTCCGAGCAGATGTTGGCCATCTCCTTCACGGTCTCCAGCGGGTACCTGCCGGCAGCCGTTTCGGCGCTCAGCATCACGGCGTCGGTGCCGTCGAGCACCGCGTTGGCCACGTCGCTCACCTCGGCGCGTGTGGGCACCGGGTTCACGATCATCGACTCCATCATCTGCGTGGCGGTGATCACGACCTTGTCCATCTCGCGGGCCAGGCGGATCATGTGCTTCTGCAGGCCGGGCACGGCCGCGTTGCCCACTTCCACCGCCAGATCACCCCGCGCGACCATGATGCCGTCGGACACCTTCAGGATGTTGGCGAGCTCGGGGATGGCTTCGGCGCGCTCGATCTTGGCGATCAGGGCCGGCTTGTGGCCTTCGGCCGCACCGGCCACGTTGCACAGCTGGCGCGCCAGTTCCATGTCGGTCGCGTTCTTGGGAAAGCTCACCGCCACGTAGTCGGCCTTCAGGCCCATGGCGGTCTTGATGTCGTCCATGTCCTTGGCGGTCAGCGCGGGCGCGGTCAGGCCGCCGCCCTGCTTGTTGATGCCCTTGTTGTTGGACAGCTCACCGCCGAGATGCACCGTGGTGTGCACCGCCGGGCCCACCACCTTGTCGATGGTCAGCACGATCAGGCCGTCGTTGAGCAGCAGTGTGTCGCCGGCCTTCACGTCGCGGGGGAGTTCCTTGTAGTCCAGGCCCAC
Source organism: Hydrogenophaga sp. (assembly GCF_018780385.1). GTDB lineage: Bacteria > Pseudomonadota > Gammaproteobacteria > Burkholderiales > Burkholderiaceae_C > Hydrogenophaga. Next base: position 63,441 of record NZ_JADMJO010000005.1, read on the forward strand.
GCCTTCGAGGTTGCCCGGCTCGGTGCGCGAAGCGTCGAGCACGAATTTTTCACCCGGCACCAGCATCACCTTGCCTTCGGCGAACTTGCCGACGCGGATTTTGGGGCCCTGCAGGTCGGCCATGATGCCGACCTCGCGCCCGGCGCGCTGGGCCGCGGCGCGCACCAGCGTGGCGCGGTCGATGTGGTCCTGCGCGGTGCCGTGCGAGAAGTTGAGGCGGACCACGTTCACGCCCGCGCGGATCATGGCTTCGAGCAAGGCCGGGTCGCTGGAAGCAGGGCCAAGGGTGGCAACGATCTTGGTGGCGCGCATGGGCATTTGGGGTGTCTCCTGTCGGTGGATGGCCGGGCTTGAATCGCCCCGGGTGTAATTTGGTTTCAATTATCTGTGAAACCGGTTACATGCCCGCGACATCCGCGCGGGCTCACAACCGGTTGGTGCGGGGCGGCACCTGGCCGCTGTAGTCCAGGCGGACGAATGTCTCATCCACCACGTGCAGATGCACGCTGGTGCGCCGGAAGGACCACTGGCGGTCGATGGTCAGCGACGAGGTGGCGCCGCGGCTCTTGGTGCTCATCTCGAGCCCGTAGCGTGAACGCAGCAAGGTGGTGAGGCGCTGCCCCAGCGCTCGTGCCCCGTCTGCCGAGCCTTCGTTGGCCAGCAGGGTGACGCGTTGCAGCTTGTCTGCCTTGAACACGAACGACACCTTGAAGCGCGCGCCGGCAAGCTCGTGGACCGGAATCTCCAGCTGCACGCCCTCGTCTTTGGACAGCGGATCACCTGGCGCGACCCGTGCTTCGGGCATCAAGGCCTGCACCTCGGCCGATGTGGCGCCCGCGGGTACGCCCTGCCACAGCGCCTGCGCCGATGCGCCCGCGGCGAACAGCAGCCAGATGACGCAGAGCAGGACTTTTTTCATATGGGCGTGAGATGCGTGGCGCACGGCAAAGTTGTGTCTGGTGAGTAGACCAAAGCCGGGGACGACTTCACCGGCCTGGGAAAGTATCGATATTCGATGCCAATGTGCAAGATTGTGGCTACTGGATCAGGATGTTGCGCCCTTTGGAAGGCGTTCACTCCACCATCGCGCCACCTTCAACAACCGCAAAGGTTTTTTCATGGCTTCGAACCGATCTCCTCTCATCGTGATGCGCGACACCCGCGCCTGGCAGTTCCAGGTCTGGGTTTCGTTCGGCGCGGCCGTGTTCCTCTGCGCCACCGGCCTGGCGTATTTGCCGGGTCAGGCGTTGGACCGGGCGTTCATGGTGATGGGCTATGTGTTCTGTCTGTCGACCGTGTTCGTGCTGTCCAAGGCGGTGCGGGACAGCCAGCAAGCCGCGCAAGCCGGCGAGGCCGAGACGCCGATGTGGCGCCTGGTGGTGTGGGGCGGCTTTGCCGTGGCCATGGGCCTGACCGGTTGGGGCCTCTTGCGCATGGAGATCAACGACACCTACCGCGCCTACCTGGGCGTGAGCTGGCTGTACCTCGTGACCTCGGCCTTCACGCTGGCCAAGACGCTGCGCGACCGCCATGAGGCCGACCTCATCGAAGCCCGTGTGCGAGGCGAGATGGCGGGTCGCCAGCAGGCGCTGAGCGAGCGTGTCACCGTCGGCGAATGAATCCCTGTCACAACTTTTTTCAAGGAGCTTGAACATGAACCCAGTGCATTTTTCCTGGCGCTCGATCGCTGCAATGGCAGCGGTGGCCTTCGTCATCTCGACGAGTCCGGCCCGTGCGCAGAGCGAGGTGTCGGTGGCGCTGTCGGCCCTGCCGGTGGCTTCGGTGGTGGGTGCGGCCTCGGTCGGCGCGGCGGCGGTGAGCGTGGTGCCGGTGGCCTTGTCGGTGACCGGTGCCTCGCTGGTGGTCAAGGTGGTGGAAGTCACGGCCAGCGGCACGGTCTACGTGCTGGAGCGGGTGTCGGATGGCGCGCGTGCGAGCGTCGAGGTCTCGGGCCGCGCAGTCTCGGCCGTTTCCATGGGCGTGGGCACGGTGGTGGTGGTCAGCGTGATCGGTACCGGCGTGCTGCTCTCGGCCGCCGGCGAGGTGCTGGCCTTCATCCCGAACGAACTGGGTCGTGCCCTGCTGCACAACGAACGCATCACCCACTGAGGAGCCCCCCATGACGCACGCTTTTGCCTCGCGTTGGCTCGCAGGCCTCGCCGTCGCCCTGGCCTTGCTGGCGGCACCCGCCGCGCACGCCGGCCGCTCCTGCGAAGCCAAACCCCTGACAGCCCGCTCCATCGAGCAGGGCATGAACCTGGCACTGCGCACCTCGCAGGCGCTGGACGCCGAACATGCCCGCAGCGGCGCTCGGGTGGTGGTGCTGGCCCGCGCCGGGCAGGACCTGAGCAAATACCGGTTGCGCTATTCGCACCTGGGCTGGGCCTACAAGACCGCCGAGGGCCCCTGGCGCGTGCTGCACAAGCTCAACAGCTGCGGTTCGGCCGAGGGCGCGCTGTACCGCCAGGGCCTGGGGGAATTCTTCCTGGACGATCTCTGGCGGCATGAGGCCGCATGGATGGTGCCCGCGCCCGCGCTGCAGGGGTCGCTGCTCGCCCTGCTCACCGACCCGGCGCGCAGCACCGCTTTGCACACCCGGGCCTACAACATGCTGAGCTATCCGTGGGCCACGCGCTACCAGCAGTCCAACCAGTGGGCGCTTGAAATGCTGGCGTCAGTCGCCGAGCCGGGGGTGACCACCCGCGAGCAGGCCCAGGCCTGGCTGCGCTTCAAGGGCTACCAGCCCACCACGCTGCAACTGGGCGCGCTCACCCGCCTGGGTGCGCGTGTGAGTTCGGCCCACATTGCGTTCGACGACCACCCGAACGACAAACGGTTTGCCGACCGCATCGAGACAGTGACGGTGGACTCGGCGTTTGCTTGGCTGGAGCGCGCCGGGCTGGCTGGCCCGCTGCAGCAGCTGATGCCTTAGTTGCGTTCTTCGCGCAGCAGCGGCAGCAGGGCCCACAGCCCCAGCGCGGGCCCGATCGCCAGCCAGGGCAGCAGCGCGCCCAGCGCCACGGTGTCGGCCAGCGAGACAAACAGAAGAATGCTCACGATGGAGATCGCAAAGCCGATGCTGTTGGTCAGCGTGAGCACGCTGCCCACGGCCTGTGGCGGTGCGTTGCGCGCGGTGAGCGTGGAGAACTGCGGCGAGTCGCCCGAGACGGTGATGCCCCAGAGGACCAGCCAGGCATAGAACAGCGTGTCGCTCGCATCGATCATCACGAATGCCAAGAGGCAACACAGGCCGCTGATGGCCAGTTGTGTGCCCGCCACGCGCGCGCTGCCCCAACGTTGCGCCACCCAGCCGCCGCCAGCGCAACCGATCACGCCGGCACCCAGCACGAAAAACGCCGCCCATGACAGCGCGCTGCCCTGCAGTCGCGTGGCCAGCACCAGCGGCACCATCACCCACATGGTGTAGAGCTCCCACATGTGGCCGAAGTAGCCCAGCACCGAGCTGCGCACGCGCGCATCGGTCCACAGCGTGGCCAGCGCGCGCCACTGCAGCACCGTCACGCGGGCTTGCGCGCCCGGTGGGTCGCTGGTGCCGAAGAACAGCAGCAGGCCGCCGGCCGCGGCCAGCGCGGCCACGCCCAGCATGAGCGTGGGCCAGGGCAGGGCGCCGCCGAGCGCACGCAGCGCGTGGGCGCTGGCCGAGCCGAGCACCAGCGCACCAATGAGCAGGCCGAGCGCACCACCCAGGCCACGCGTGTACCACTGCGCGGCGATCTTCATGCCCACCGGGTAGATGCCCGCGAGAAAGAACCCGGTGGCAAAGCGCCAGACCAGCAGCGCCGAATAGTCGCGCACCATCCACCACGCGCCCATGGTGCAGGCCGCACCCGCCAACGCGCACACCAGAAACACACGGCGCGGCGCAAAGCGGTCGGCGATGGCGAGCAGCGCGAACACCAGCGTGCCGGCGATGAAGCCGAACTGCAAAGACGAGGTGAGCGTGCCCACCGCGCTGGTGGGCCAGCCCAGTTCGCGCTGCAGGTCGGGCATGACCGCATTGACCGCGAACCACAGCGACGTGCCCATGAACTGGGCCAGCACCAGGATGGGCAGGATGTGGCGGGGGACTCGGGGGGACGTGATGGCGTCGGTGTGGGGCATCGGTCGCCGACTGTAGCCCGGGGTCTAACCGGCGGTGGGCATCTCGTCGTCGGGCTGCGAGTCACCCTTGAACCGGGCCGCGTCGCGGATGTTCTTCTGCACGGTGACGGAGCCGAACAGCGCCAGCAGGAATGCCATGGCGTAGAAGCCCTTTTCGCTGTCGGCCAGGCTGGCGTTCCACAAACCCACGGCCAGCAGAAGAACCGCCAGACCCAGCGACAACCAGCACAGGCCGTAATAGATGCCGGTCACGGGGATGCCTTCGAGCCGGTCTCGCACGGACTTTTGCAGCGACACGGCGGAGAAGAGGCCGTACATCAGCAGAGTGAAGTAGTAGCCCTTTTCGTTGAGCGGCATCGCGGCGTTCCACAGGCCGGCGAGGAAAGTGAGGGCACCTGCCAGCAGGGCTGCCCAGGAGGCGGCGACAAATGCGCCCGTGGGTTTGGTCGGGTGGGTTTGCATGGGAATCCTCCTGGGTGGGTGTTGGGCCCCCAATGTAAAGGAGTCGGGGGGCATGGCCGCCCCCCGGCGGCTTCAGAGAAAGCGCTGAGGCAGGAAGGGCGTGGGGTCGATGATGGTGGTGTCGCCATCCATCTGTTCGGCCAGCAGGCGCGCGCTGACCGGCCCCATGGTGAAGCCCTGATGCCCGTGGCCGAAGTGAAACCACAGCCCCTTGTGCCGGGGTGCCGGCCCGATCACGGGCTTGAGGTCGCCGGTGCAGGGGCGAGCGCCGCGCCAGGGCACGCTCTCGACCGGGTGGGGCAGATCCAGCAGCTCGCGCGCCAATGTCTCGGCGCGGGCCATCTGCACCGGGGTGGAGGGCGCATCCAGGCGCGCGAACTCGGCGCCCGTGGTCACGCGAACGCCGCGTTTCATGGGCACCATCACATAGCCCCGCTCGGCATCGAAGATGGCCAGGTTCGGGCCGCTGCGCGGCTGGAAGTGGCGGTGGTAGCCGCGTTTGACGAACAGCGGGAAGCGGTAGCCCAGCGGGCGGATCAACTGATCGGACCACGGGCCCAGCGCCACCACGGCCTGCTCGGCCTCGATGGCGCCGTGCTCACACTGCACCTGCCAGCCCGCGCCGCTGGCGCGCAAGGTCAGTGCATCGCCCCGGGCGATGGTGCCACCGCGCCGCACCAGCAGGTCCGCATAGCGCTGCACCAGTTCGCCCGGGTCGGACACGGACCAGGGGTCGGTCCAGTGCACCGCACCGGCAAGACGCAGCTTGAGTGAGGGCTCGGCCACGGCCAGTTCGTCACCGGTCATGGCTCGGAAGTTCACGCCCAGATCACGCTGGAGGCGCTCGGCCGTGCGCACGCTTGCGTCCAGACCGGCCTGGGTGCGGAACACCATGCGGTACCCGTCGCGGCGCACGAGATCGCCAGCGTCCGCCAGCTCGATCAGCGACGCGTGTTCGGGGACCGAACGGCTGCTGAGCTGCCCGTACTCGCGGGCAATCCTCTGGTAGCGCGCACCGCGTGAATTGGCCCAGTACCGGCCAAGCGCGGGCGCCAGCGAAGGGATGGCGTCCAGGTGGTAGTTCACATCGGCACCCTGCTTGAGGGCCACGCGCAGCAGCACGGCAGGGTCCTGCGGGAACGGGTAGGGCTCCACGGCCTCGCACTGGATGAGGCCGGCGTTGCCATACGAGGTTTCACGACCGGGTTCGCGGCGATCCACCAGGGTCACCGAATGCCCACGCAGCGCGAGCTGCAGCGCCGTGCAGGTACCGACCATGCCGGCACCCAGCACCAAGACGTCCTTTTTCGTGTGCGCTCGGCTGGAGGTGGGAAGGATGGCGTTGTGCGGCATGGTGATGCGATCGGGAATGCTGGATTATCCGAAGCATCACCATTCCAGCCAACGCCACAACGGGAAAGATGGATTGCCCAAAACGCAAGGGTCAGCCGCGGGCGGCCTTGCCCTCCAGCCGCTCCTCCTCGAGGATCTGCTCGCGCAGGAAGGTCACGAAGGTGCGCACCGCCTCGGGCAGATGCCGGCCGGCCAGGGTTTGCACTTCAAAATGCCGCTCGTTCATCTCGCGGTCACGCAGGGGCACCGCCGTGATGCGACCTTCCACCAACCGCCGGCGCAACGCGGCCTCCCCACAGAACGTGATGGCCTGGCACTCCGACACGTAGTTGATCAGGGGGTAGAGCTGGTTGCTGGTGATCACCGCGTCGCACTGCAACCCCTGGCGGCTGCAACTGATGTCCAGCAGTTGTCGCAGGGTCGATGTCTTGGATGGCAGCGCCAGCGGGTAGGCTGTCACTTGGGCGAGTGAGACCAGGCGCCGCGCGGCCATGGGGTGGTCGATGGCCATCACGGCCATGATCGGGGACGGGTGGCGGTGTTCCACGGTCAGGCCACGTTCGGACGACAGGCTGACGGTGACGCCGATGTCCACCTCACCGTCCCGCACGCGGCGGGCCACCTCGGCCTGCGCGACCATGTCGAGCGCGAAATGGATGCCGGGCCATTTTTTCTGGAACTCCAGGACCATCGAGGGCAGGAACTCGTAGGCGAAGCCTTCCGTCGCGGCGATGCGGACTTCTCCGGTGCGCAGCCCGCGCAGCGCGAGGATTTCTTCGGTCACGCGTTCGACGTCCAGCCAGGCCCGGCGCGCATGGGCGGCGAGCAGTTCACCGGCGGCGTTCGGCGTCATGCCGCGCGCCTTGCGCTCGAAGAGCAGCGTGTCGAGCTCCCGCTCCAGTCGGCCGATCTGTCGGCTCACGGCAGACGGCGCAACGTCGAGGCGGCTGGCCGCCTCGGTCACCGAACCGGCGCGGACCACCTCCACGAAGTAGCGCAGCGCCACCTCCTGCAGCACGCGCTGGTTGACAGGCTTGCGGGTGGCCTTCCGGGTGGTGGTCGACACGGTGGGGGGTGGGCGGGTGTTCATCGCGAAAGCCTACTTCAGCATTGCGTTTATCGCAAAGAAAAGTTCTGCACATTGCTATTGCTGCACTGTGACACTTTTTTTACGATGACCTCACCACCACCGGAGTCCACCATGATTCACACGCCCCGCACCGCTTCACCCGCCCACCGCCGCGCCGCCGTCTTGTTGATGGCGACCGCTGCGCTGGCTGCCTCGCTGGGCGCCAAGCCCGCGGTGGCACAAGGTGTCTACCCCAGCCGCCCGATCACGCTGGTGATTCCGTTCCCGCCGGGCGGCAGCGCCGACACCATCGGCCGACTGGTCAGCAAGCGCCTGTCGGACAAGCTCGGGCAACCCGTGGTCATCGACAACCGCGCTGGCGCGGGCACCGTCGTGGGTGCAGGCCTGGTGGCCAAGGCGCCGGCCGATGGCTACACGCTGCTGCTGAGTTCGGGCTCCACCTTCACCGTGAACCCGGCCATCCGCCCGAACCTGCCCTACGACCCGGTCAAGAGCTTTGACCCGATCGGCATCGTGGGCCGCATTCCGCTGATCCTGCTGGCCAACAAGGACGTCCCCGTCAACAACGTCAAGGAGTTCGTGGGCGCAGCGAAGGCCACGCCCGACAAGTACTCCTACGCGTCCTTCGGTGCCGGCACGACCTCGCACTTCACCGCCGAGATCATCCTGCAAGCCATCGGCGCCCGTCTGATGCACGTTCCCTACAAGGGCAGCGCACCGGCCATGACCGACCTCATGGGCGGCCAGGTGCCGTTCTCGGTGGACACCGTCACGGCCGCCATCCCGCAGATCAAGGCCGGCAAGGTCAAGGCGATCGCCGTGACCACGGCCACGCGCTCGTCGCAGCTCCCGGACGTGCCCACCTTCGCTGAAGCTGGCTACAAGGACGTCAACGCCGACACCTGGATCATGGTGGTCGGTCCCAAGGGCATGCCGCCCGCCGTGCTAGGCAAGCTGGAAAAAGCGCTGGCCGCCGTCGGCAGCGAGCCGGCGTTCAGGAAGTCGCTGCTGGAGCAGGGCGCGGAGCCGACCCTGCCGAGCAGCGCGGCCGCGATCGCGCAGATCGAGAAGGAACTGCCATTGATGCGCGCCGTGGCCCGCCGAGCCAACATCCAGGCCGACTGACCCCACCCCGACCACCCATCGACCCGCATGTTCTCTTCCACGTCCTCCGCTTCCTTGCTGGAAACCTCGGCCGTCGATTTGCGGCGCCTGATTGGCGCCCGGCAACTCTCACCGGTCGAACTGCTCGATGCCTGCATCGCGCGCATCGAGACCGTCAACCCGTTCGTCAACGCGGTCACGGCCACCTGCTTCGAGCGGGCGCGCGAGGAAGCGCGCGCCGCCGAGCAGGCGGTCATGCGGGGCGAAGCCCTGGGGCTGCTGCACGGCCTGCCGCTGGGTGTGAAGGATCTCGAGCCCACCGCCGGCCTGCTGTCGACCTCGGGGTCACCGCCGTTTCGCAACCATGTGCCGTCCAGAGACATCGAGCTGGTGGCGCGCCTGCGCCGCGCCGGCGCCATCCTGGTGGGCAAGACCAACGTGCCCGAGATGGGCGCCGGCGCGAACAGCCGCAATCCTGTCTGGGGCGCCACCGGCAACCCGTTCAACCCCGACCTGAATGCGGGTGGTTCCTCGGGCGGCTCCGCGGCAGCGCTGGCGCTGGACATGCTGCCGATCTGCACCGGCTCGGACACCGGGGGCTCGCTGCGCATTCCCGCCGCCTGTTGCGGGGTCGTGGGTTTCCGGCCCTCGCCGGGCGTGATTCCCAGCGTGCGCAAGACGCTGGGGTGGTCGCCGATCTCGGTGGTGGGGCCGATGGGCCGCAGCGTGGACGACGCCTGCCTGCAGATGGCGGCCTCCGCCGGCATGCACCCGGGCGACCCGCTGAGTCATCCGCTGGATGCCCTGTCCTTCCTCGATCCGGGCGCCTGCGACCTCTCGCGCCTGCGTATGGCCTACACCGAAGACTTTGGTGCCTGCGACGTGGACCCAGGCATCCGCGCCGCGTTCCGCGAAAAGATCGCGGCCATGAAGCACCTGTTCGCCGTCTGCGATGAGGTGAGCTTCGATCTCGGGGACGTGCACCGTTGTTTTGATGTGCTGCGCGCCGAGGCCTTCGTGGCCGGCATGCGGGCGACCTACGAGCGCGACCCGGGCAGCCTGGGCCCCAACCCACGCGCCAACTACGAGATGGGCACCCGCATGAGCCTGCTCGATTGTGCGTGGGCCCAGTCCGAGCAGACCCGCATCGTTGGCCGCTTTCAGCCCGTCTTTGCCGGCTACGACCTGGTGCTCTCGCCGACCACGCCCGTATCACCGTTCCCATGGACCCAATCCCATGTCGACGTGATCGACGGTCGTCAGCAGGAGAACTACTACCGCTGGCTCGCGTTGACCTACGTGGTCACGCTCACCACGCACCCGGCAATCTCGCTGCCGTGCGGCACCGATGCGAGGGGCATGCCGTTCGGGCTGCAGGTGGTGGGGCCATTCCGGGGCGACCGGCGTGTGCTCGCCGCGGCGCGCGCGATGGAGCAGGCCTTTGGCGGCAACGCCTTGTTGCGCCGCCCGCGTCCCGATGCCGCGACCCTGCAGGCGGCCCATCCGCCGCTGCGCTCCATCGTGACCGCGCCGCCGGACGACGCCTTCGCCCACCTGCCCAACGACGGCGCCTCGGTGTCGGTTGTGTAGAGGCTGTCCCTAGACGCCGCGCGCGCGGTCCGCCTTGAACTGCGCCCGGAACGCGTTGAATGTCCCCGCGTCCAGCGCCTCGCGCACCTCGCGCATGAGGTTCAGGTAGTAGTGCAGGTTGTGGATGGTGGCCAGCATGGGGCCGAGCATTTCGCCGCAGCGGTCCAGGTGGTGCAGGTAGGCGCGGCTGAAGCCGTCGCGCCCGCCATCGTCCCAGCTCACGCCGCTCTTGCCCGCGCAGGCGTGGCAGGTGCAGGTGGTGTCCAGCGGTTGGTGGTCGGTCTTGTGGCGCGCGTTGCGGATCTTCAGATCACCGAAGCGGGTGAACAGCGTGCCGTTGCGCGCGTTGCGCGTGGGCATGACGCAGTCGAACATGTCCACGCCGTCGGCCACGCCCTGCACCAGGTCTTCGGGCGTGCCCACGCCCATCAAGTAACGCGGCTTGTGGGCGGGCAGGCGGTGCGGCGTGTGCGCCATGATCTGCAGCATCTGCTCTTTCGGCTCGCCCACGCTCACGCCGCCGATGGCATAGCCGGGAAAATTCATGTCCACCAGCGCGTCCAGCGACTCCTGGCGCAGGTGCTCGAACATGCCGCCCTGCACGATGCCGAACAGGGCATTGGGGTTCTCCAACCTTGCAAACTCGTCCTGCGAACGCTTGGCCCACCTCAAGCTCATTTCCATGCTCTTGCGCGCTTCGGCTTCGGTGGTGAGGTGGCCGTTGGTTTCATACGGCGTGCACTCGTCGAGCTGCATCACGATGTCGCTGTTCAGGCCGGTCTGGATGTCCATGCTGACCTCGGGCGACATGAAGAGCTTGTCGCCGTTGACGGGGCTGGCGAAGGTCACGCCTTCTTCGGTGATCTTGCGCATGGCGCCGAGCGACCACACCTGAAAGCCGCCCGAGTCGGTGAGGATGGGTTTGTGCCACTGCTCGAAGGCGTGCAGGCCGCCGAAGCTGTTCATCACCTCGCGGCCCGGGCGCATCCACAGATGGAAGGTGTTGCCCAGGATGATCTGCGCGCCCATGTCGTGCAGGCTTTGCGGCA
>NZ_JADMJO010000003.1 GCF_018780385.1 Hydrogenophaga sp.
AGGTTGGTGCGGAACACGGTGTCGTCAAAGTTGCGCGCGCCCACGAAGCCGCCGGTGTTCACGTCCACCGTGGTCAGCGCCTCGGTCTGGTCGATCACCAGATAGCCGCCCGATTTGAGGTCGACCCGCCGGCTGAGCGCGCGCACGATGTCTTCGTCCACGTTGAACAGATCGAAGATCGGCCGCTCGCCGCTGTAGTGCTGCAGCTTGGCCACGGTGTCGGGCATGAACTCGGCGGCAAATGCGGTGAGCAGGCCGTGCTGTTCACGCGAATCGATGCGGATGGACTGTGTGTCGGCCCCCACCAGGTCGCGCAGCACGCGCTGCATCAGGTTCAGGTCTTCGTGCAGCAGCGTGGCCGAAGGCTGGCGGGTGGCGGCTTCCTTGATGCGCAGCCAGGTCTTGCGCAAATAGGCCGTGTCTTCGGCCAGTTCTTCGTCGGTCGCGTCTTCGGCGTTGGTGCGCAGGATGAACCCGCCCGCTGCGGTGCCGTCGGTGGTGGCCGTCAACTGCAGCAATCGCTGTCGCAAGGCCTCGCGCTGGGCCGGTGGAATTTTCTGCGAGACACCGATGTGGTTGTCCTGCGGCAGAAAAACCAGCAGGCGGCCCGCGATGCTGATCTGCGCGGTGAGGCGGGCACCCTTGGTGCCGATCGGGTCCTTGAGTACCTGCACCATCAGCGCCTGGCCTTCAAAGATCTGGCGCTCGATCGGCAGCACCGGGTTGGGCGTGAGCAGTTTGCCGTTGGCGCCGGGTGCTGGCGCAGTAGGCTCGGATTCGGCCGCTACCGGTGCGTTGGCGCGTGGGGCCGCGTGTTTGGCTGCAATGTTGGGCATGAGGTCGGCCACATGCAGGAAGGCCGCGCGGTCCAGACCGATGTCGATGAAGGCCGACTGCATGCCGGGCAGCACACGCGACACCTTGCCCAGGTAGATGTTGCCGACCAGACCCCGCTCCAGCGTGCGCTCCAGGTGCACTTCCTGCACCGCCCCCTGCTCCACCACGGCAACCCGCGTTTCCTGCGGCGACCAATTGATCAGAATGTCCTGGCTCATGGGGCCCTTCTCCGTGGCGCGTTGCGGTTCAGATCAGCCGCACACCGGCGGCGTGCAGCACCTGCGCTGTCTCGTGCGCGGGCAAGCCCATGATGCCCGAATAGCTGCCGCTGATGTGGCTCACCCAGAGGCTGGCCCGGCCCTGAATCGCGTAGGCGCCAGCCTTGCCCATGGGTTCGCCGCTGGCGACGTAACGCGCGATCTGCGTGCTGGTCAGCGGCTCGAACGTGACCCACGAGGTGGACAGGGCAGCGTGGATGCGCGGACTGCGCTTGCCGGGCACGCCCACCGCCACAGCGGTGAGCACGCGATGGCGCTGGCCCGCCAGGCTGGCGAGCATTTTTGTGGCCTCTTGCGCGTCGGCCGGCTTGCCCAGGATGCGCCGACCCAGCGCCACGGTGGTGTCGGCGCACAGCACGGGTGCGGGAGGCAGGCCCCGGTGCTTCAAACGCGCCAGCGAGGCCTGCAGCTTCAGCCCGGTGACGCGCTGTACATAAACTGCCGGTGCTTCACCCGGCATAACGGCTTCCAGCGATTCCGCGTCTTCGCCGGCATCGGGCAGCAGCAATTCGCAGCGAACGCCCCACTGTTCCAGCAGCTGTTTGCGGCGTGGGCTCTGGGAAGCGAGGTAGATGAAGTCGGAGCGGCGGAGCGTGGGGGCGGTCATTCTCTGTGATAGGGGTGGTTGGCGTTCACGGACCAGGCGCGGTAGAGCTGCTCGATCAACAGCACCCGCACCATGGCGTGTGGCAGGGTCAGGTCGGACAAGCGGATGCGCTGGTGCGCCGCGGCGCGAAACGCCGGGTCCAGGCCATCGGGGCCGCCAATGACGAGCGCCACGTCGTCGCTCTCCAGTTGCCACTCGTTCAACTGTTGGGCCAGGGCCTTGGTGGTGAGGGTGGTGCCGCGCTCGTCCAGCGCCACGACGCGCGAGCCGCGCGGGATCGCGGCTTCGATGCGCTCGCGCTCGGCCGCGAGCAACGTCTCCAGGGTCTTGGAGCCGCGCGGCTCCGTCTTCACGGCTTTGAGTTCCACCCGAAGCTCGGGCGGAAAGCGCTTGGCGTAATCGTCGTAGGCGGTCTGAGCCCAGTCGGGCACACGTTGCCCGACCGCGACGATCAGCAGCTTCATGCCTTCCTGGGGGCTGCTGCCTTGGTGGTTTTGCGCGCGGGCGCCTTGGCTGCGGGCTTGGCCGCTGCTTTCGGTGCAGCTTTGGCGGCCGGCTTCACCGCGGTCTTTGCGCCAGGCTTGGTGGCCGAGCGGGGTTTGACCACCAGTTTCTGCAGTGCGGTTTTCGGTGCGCTGGCGACAGGTTTGCGGGTGGTCTTTGCAGGTGCCGACTTGGACGCCGTTTTCACCGCAGGCTTCTTGGCGGCCGTCTTGGCCGGGGCTGCAGCGGCACCACGCGCCGCCGACTGTGCAGCCTTGCGCGCCGTGCTCTTGGCGGGTTGTGCGGCGGCGGTGACCACCGGCTTCTTGCGGCTGGTCTTGGCAGGCTTGGCCTCGGCCACCACGGGCCTCTCGGCACCGTGTTTCAGGCGCACGGGCTTGGCGCCCCAGATCTCTTCGAGCCGGTAGTACTGGCGGATCACGGGTTGCATCACATGGGCCACGGCAGCGCCGCAGTCCACGATGATCCATTCACCATTGTCTTCACCCTCAATGCGGGGTTTGTCGAAGCCGGCTTCGCGCACGGCATCGCGCACGCTGGCGGCCAGGGCCTTGGTCTGACGGTTGGAAGTGCCGCTGGCAACGATCACACGCTCAAAGAGCGGTGAGAGGTGTTCGGTGTTGAAAACCACGATGTCCTGACCCTTGACGTCCTCCAGTCCGTCGACGATGGCGCGCTGGAGTCTCTGGATGTCTTTTTTGGCAATGGTTTCGCTGGTCATGTGGGATTCTGATAAAGGTGATGGGTTGAAATGTAGCTTGCGACGGCCTCGGGCACCAGAACCTCCAGGGCACGGGCGCTCTGCGCCGCCTGTCCCAGTCGGGCTCGCACGGCGGTCGCACTGATGTTCTTGAGCGGCATGTCCAGCCGTTCGAAAGGAAGCCCCACCTGCGACAGGTCGGTCTCGACCTCTTGGTCCAGCGGGGCGTCAGCACCAATGTTGGTGGCGCGGTTGGCCACCGCCAGCGTGGCCAGGTCCAGCACCTCCTGCCAGCGCACCCAGGTGCGAAAGGCCAGCAACTGGTCGGCACCGAGCACCAGAAACAGCTGAGCACCAGGGTACTCGCGCCGCAGTTCGTGCAGCGTGTCGGCGGTGTAGCTCGGGCCCTCGCGGTGGATTTCGCGCTCGTCGATCTTCACACGGGCCAGGTCGTCGAACGCGAGATGGCACATGGCCACCCGATCGACGGCGGGTGAAAGCACCCGGGTCTTGTGCCAGGCGTGCCCGGTGGGCAGGATGTGCAGCACGTCCAGACCGAGCAGCTTGAGCGCGGTTTCTGCCAGGGCGCGGTGCGCCCAGTGCGGTGGGTCGAACGCGCCACCGAACATGCCCACGCGGCGTGGACCTGCGCCATCGGCCTTCAAAGCCAATCCTTGCGCACCAGGAAATCCTTGTAGAGCCGTTCCTCGGGCGTGCCCTTCTTGGTCTTGCGGTTGTACGCCCAGCTCACCAGCGGCGGCATGGACAACAGGATGGACTCGCTGCGCCCGCCCGATTGCAGGCCGAAATGGGTGCCACGGTCCCACACGAGGTTGAACTCGACATAGCGCCCGCGGCGATAGAGCTGGAAGCTGCGCTCGCGCTCGCCGTAGGGGGTGTTCTTGCGGCGATCGACGATGGGCAGGTAAGCGTCGAGAAAGGCATCACCGACCGAACTCATCATGGCGAAGCTGCCGTCGAAGCCGAGTTCAGAGAAATCGTCGAAGAACGCACCACCGATACCGCGTTGCTCGTCGCGGTGCTTCAAATAGAAATACTCGTCACACCATGTCTTGAAGCGCGGGTATTTGTCGACGCCGAAAGGGTCGAGCGCGTTCTTCACCGACTGATGGAAATGCACCGCGTCTTCTTCGAAGCCGTAGTACGGCGTGAGGTCCATGCCCCCGCCAAACCAGCACACCGACTCGCCACCAGCCGGCGTGGCCGCGAGCATGCGCACGTTCATGTGCACCGTGGGCACATAGGGGTTGCGCGGGTGGAACACCAGCGAGACGCCCATGGCTTCAAACGGCGCACCTGAGAGTTCGGGGCGGTGCTGCGTGGCGGAGGGCGGCAAGCGAGGACCGGTGACGTGCGAGAAGCCGCAACCCGCCCGCTCGAACACGGCGCCGTCTTCGAGGATCTGGGTGACGCCGTTGCCCTGCAGGGTTTCGCCTGACGGTTTGGTCCAGCGATCCACCACGAAGCTGCCACCATCCACCATGGCCACGGTGGAGGTGATGCGGTCCTGCAGGTCGATGAGGAACTCACGCACGGAGGACAGAGAAGTCTGTTTCATGGTCTGGCCGATTCAGCGAAAAAAAGCACGGGCGGGGACTGCACTGGCGCATCACGCGGTGGTGTGAGCCGGACTCAAAGCGCACGGTACCCGATGTCGCGGCGGCACTGCATGCCATCAAAGTGAATGTCATTCACCACCTCGTAGGCGCGCTGCTGTGCCAGGGCAACCGTCTCGGCCAGAGCGGTCACGCACAACACACGGCCGCCCGAGACCTGCACCTCTTCGCCGGCCGTGGCGGTGCCGGCATGGAACACCATGCGGTCGGCGGCATCGGCTGGCAGACCAGTGATCGCATCGCCCTTGCGCGGGCTCAGCGGGTAGCCAGCGGCGGCCAGCACCACGCCCAGCGCCACGCGCGAATCCCAGTCGAGCGTGACTTGGTCCAGCTCGGCGCGTGTGGCCGAGAGCAGCACCTGCGTGAGGTTGCTCTTGAGACGCATCATGATCGGCTGGGTTTCCGGGTCGCCCATGCGGCAGTTGAACTCCAGTGTCTTGACACGGCCATCGGGCGTGATCATCAGGCCTGCGTACAGAAAACCGGTGTACGGAATGCCGTCGACGGCCATGCCGCGCAGCGTTGGCAGGATCACCTCGTTCATCGCGCGCTCGTGCACCGCGGGCGTAACCACCGGCGCGGGCGAATACGCGCCCATGCCGCCGGTGTTGGGGCCCTGGTCGGCGTCCATCAGGCGTTTGTGATCCTGGCTGGTGGCCAGCGCCAGCGCGTGCTCGCCGTCGCACAGAACGATGAAGCTGGCTTCCTCGCCCTCGAGGAATTCTTCAATGACAACGCGCGCGCCGCCTTCGTTGTGCGCCACACCCAACTTGTTGTCCAGCAGCATGAAGTCGATGGCTTCGTGCGCCTCCGCCGCCGTCATGGCCACCACCACGCCTTTGCCAGCCGCCAGCCCGTCGGCCTTGACGACGATGGGTGCGCCCTCGGCATCCACGTAGGCGTGCGCCAGGGACGGGTCGGTGAAGGCCTGGTATTTCGCGGTGGGAATGCCGTGGCGCTGCATGAAGGCCTTGGAAAACGCCTTGGAGCTCTCCAGCTGCGCGGCCGCTTTCGTGGGGCCGAAGATCGGGAGGCCGTGGCCGCGAAACTCGTCCACCACACCGGCAGCCAAGGGCGCTTCAGGCCCCACCACAGCAAGCGCCACGCCTTGGGCCTGCGCCCATTCACGCAGCGCCACCTTGTCGGTGATGTCGAGGTTGATGAGGTCCGGGTCGCGCGCCGTACCGGCGTTGCCGGGTGCCACAAACACCTGACTCACGCCGGCGTCGTGCTTGAGTTTCCAGGCCAAGGCGTGTTCGCGGCCACCGCCGCCAATGACGAGGACTTTCATTCGGGCCTCCGACGAGCCGCCTCTAGGAGGCCAGCCCCCTCGGGGGGCAGAGAGCGATAGCGATCGTGGGGGTTCATATGTTCATTTCGGCGTTGTGAAAAACACCTTGCACATCGTCGAGGTCTTCAAGGACGTCCAGCAGCTTCTGCATGCGCACGGCATCCTCACCGGTGAGCTCGACCGTGTTCTCGGCGCGCATGGTCACTTCGGCGATCTCGGGCATGAGGCCCGCAGCTTCCAGCGCATTCTTCACGGCTTCAAAGTCGGTCGGTGAGGTCAGCACCTCGATGGCGCCGTCTGCGTCTGTGATCACGTCGTCGGCCCCGGCCTCCAGCGCCACCTCCATCACCTTGTCCTCAGACGTGCCGGGTGCAAACACGAGTTGTCCGCAGTGTTTGAACTGGAACGACACCGAACCGTCGGTGCCCAGGTTGCCGCCGTGTTTGCTGAAGGCGTGGCGCACCTCCGCGACGGTGCGAACCTTGTTGTCGGTCATGGTGTCGATGATCACCGCCGCGCCACCGATGCCATAGCCCTCGTAGCGAATCTCTTCCAGGCTCACGCCTTCGAGCGTTCCTGAGGCCTTTTCCACGTTGTACTTGATCCGGTCGGCCGGCATGTTGGCGGCCTTGGCCTTGTCGATGGCCAGGCGCAGGCGCGGGTTCATGGCGGGGTCGCCGCCACCCTGGCGCGCGGCCACGGTGATCTCACGGATCACGCGGGTCCAGATCTTCCCGCGCTTTTCGTCCTGGCGGCCCTTGCGGTGCTGAATGTTTGCCCATTTGCTGTGTCCGGCCACGAAATTGTCCTTTTGCCTGCTTGGGCTTTGATCTAATAAGCCTGCGATTTTACGTTTTCACCCGCCCTGCTCCGAACCCGCACACAAGGAACCTCCGCCATGGCCGAACCGATGCTGATCGCCCAGAACGCCACCACCACCTGCCAACTGCTGCCGGGGCTGGCCAACCGCCACGGCCTCATCACTGGCGCCACCGGCACCGGCAAGACGGTGACGCTGCAAACCCTGGCCGAGCAGTTCTCCAACATCGGCGTGCCGGTGTTCATGGCCGACGTCAAGGGCGATCTCTCGGGCATCAGCCAGAAGGGCAGCTTCGGCGAGAAGATCAGCAAGGTCTTGCAGGAGCGCGGTATCACCCTTCCTGCCTCGCAGGCCTGCCCTGCCATGCTGTGGGACGTGTTCGGCGAACTCGGCCACCCGGTGCGCGCCACCGTCAGCGACATGGGCCCGCTGCTGCTGGCGCGCATGCTCAACCTCAACGACACGCAGTCGGGCGTGCTCAACCTGGTGTTCAAAATCGCCGACGACAACGGCCTGCTGCTGCTCGACATGAAGGACCTGCGGGCCATGCTGCAGCACATCGGCGACAACGCCAAGCAGTTCACCACCGAGTACGGCAACATCAGCGCGGCCAGCATCGGCGCGATCCAGCGCGGGCTGATGCAAGTCGAGCAACAGGGCGGCGACAAATTCTTCGGCGAGCCCATGCTCGACATCAGCGACTTCATGCAGACGGTGGACGGCAAGGGCGTGATGAACATCCTGGCGGCCGACAAGCTGATGAACGCGCCGCGCCTGTACGCCACCTTCCTGCTGTGGATGCTCTCCGAGCTGTTCGAGACCCTGCCCGAGATCGGTGACCCCGAGAAGCCGAAGCTGGTGTTCTTCTTCGACGAGGCCCACCTGCTGTTCAACGAGGCGCCCAAGGTGCTGATCGAGCGCATCGAGCTGGTCGTGCGCCTGGTTCGCTCCAAGGGCGTGGGCGTGTATTTTGTGACCCAGAACCCGCTGGACATCCCGGACAGCGTGCTCGGCCAGTTGGGCAACCGGGTGCAGCACGCGCTGCGTGCCTTCACGCCGCGCGACCAGAAAGCGGTGAAGTCCACCGCGCAGACCATGCGGCCCAAGGCCGGTCTTGACATTGAAGCCGCCATCACCGAACTCGCCGTGGGCGAGGCGCTGGTGAGCCTGCTCGACGCCAAGGGTCGCCCCAGCGAAACCGAACGTGTGTTCGTGGTGCCGCCAGGCAGCCAGCTCGGCCCCATCACCGACGCCCAGCGCCAACAACTGCGCCAGGACTCGCTGGTGGCCGGTGTCTATGAAAAACTGCTCGACCGAGAAAGCGCCTACGAGATGTTTGCCAACCATGCGGGCAAGCGCGGGGCGCAAGCCGAGCCCGAGGCCACCAAGGACGCCCCCCGGACGCCCCGCATTCCCGGCGCCGCGAAACAAGAGCCCGAAGCCGCCGACGGCGGCGGCATTGGTGGCATGGTCAACGAAGCCCTCTTCGGCCGCACCGGTCCACGCGGCGGCCAATACGACGGCCTGGTGCAGACGATGGCCAAGACGGCCGCGCGCACGGTGGCCAGCGGCCTTGGCCGGCAGATCCTGCGCGGCGTGCTGGGTGGCCTGCTGGGCGGCAAACGCTGACCGGAGACACACCCATGAAATTCGCCGTCTACATCGGCCTGGCCGCCATCGTGCTGGCGCTCGTGGCAGCGCAGTTCGGCCTGTTGAGTGGCCAGCAACCGGCAGACCTGGGTGTGAAGGACGGCCGCCTCAAGCAGCCCTCACGCACCCGCAACAGTGTGAGCAGCCAGGCCGTGCTGTTCCCCGACCACCCACAGCGCGCCTACGCCACCATCGATCCATTGCCGTTCAAGTTGGCCGGCGCTGCCGCTTCGCTCAAGGCGCTGGAAACCGTGCTGCGAGACATGCCCGGCGTGACCATCGTCGAGCAGCGCCCCGACTACCTCTACGCGCAGGCTCAAACGCGCTGGCTCAAGTTCGTTGATGACGTGGAGTTCTGGGCCAACCCCGCCAGCGGCGTGATCGAGCTGCGCAGCGCCAGCCGGCTGGGACGGGAAGACTTCAGCGTGAACCGCAAGCGCATCGAGGCCATTCGCGCTGCCTACCTCGTGGCACCCTGAGCCGCGTTGCGACCCAACAAAAAGGCCCGGGATCACCGGGCCTTTTTGCTGGGGGACGAACTGACTCAACCCGCCGTGGCCTCTTCAGGCTTGGCCTTGCCTTCCTTCTTCGACAGCGGGTGGATGTCCAGCAGGACTTCCTGCACTTCCTTGCCGGCCTCGTCGGTCTTGATCTCGATGTCCACCGTCAGACGGCCACCTTCGGTCAGGCGGCCGAACAGCAACTCGTCGGCCAAGGCGCGACGGATCGTGTCCTGGATCAAGCGCTGCATCGGACGCGCACCCATCAGCGGGTCGAAGCCCTTCTTGGCCAGGTGCTTGCGCAGGGCATCGGTGAACGTGACCTCGACCTTCTTCTCGCCGAGTTGCGTCTCCAGTTGCAGCAGGAACTTGTCCACCACACGCATGATGACGTTCTCGTCCAGCGCCTTGAAGCTCACGGTGGCGTCCAGGCGGTTGCGGAACTCGGGCGTGAACAGGCGCTTGATGTCGGCCATCTCGTCGCCAGCCTCACGCGGGTTGGTGAAGCCGATGGTTGCCTTGTTCATGGTCTCGGCACCCGCGTTCGTCGTCATGATCATGATGACGTTGCGGAAGTCGGCCTTGCGCCCGTTGTTGTCTGTCAGGGTGCCGTGGTCCATCACTTGCAGCAGCACGTTGAAGATGTCCGGGTGTGCCTTCTCGATCTCGTCGAGCAGCAGCACGCAATGCGGCTTCTTCGTCACGGCTTCTGTCAGCAGACCACCCTGGTCAAAGCCCACGTAGCCCGGGGGCGCACCGATCAGGCGGCTCACGGCATGGCGCTCCATGTACTCCGACATGTCGAAGCGGATCAGGTCGATGCCCATGATGTAGGCCAGCTGCTTGGCGGCTTCGGTCTTGCCCACACCCGTGGGGCCGCTGAACAGGAAGGCCCCGATCGGCTTGTCGCTCTTGCCCAGGCCCGAGCGCGCCATCTTCACGGACGAGGCGAGGATCTCCAGCGCCTTGTCCTGGCCGAACACCACGCTCTTGAGATCACGCTCCAGCGTCTGCAGCTTGCTGCGGTCGTCGTTGGAGACATTGGCCGGGGGAATGCGCGCGATCTTCGCCACGATTTCCTCAACCTCGGTCTTGCTGATGGTTTTCTTGCGCTTGGACACCGGCAGGATGCGCTGGGCGGCACCCGCCTCGTCGATCACGTCGATGGCCTTGTCGGGCAGGTGGCGGTCGTTGATGTACTTCGCGCTCAGCTCGGCTGCGGCCTGCAGTGCCGCGACTGCGTACTTCACGCCGTGGTGCTCTTCAAAGCGCGACTTGAGGCCCTTGAGGATGTCAACCGTTTCCTGCACGGTCGGCTCGACCACGTCCACCTTCTGGAAGCGACGGCTGAGGGCCGCGTCTTTTTCGAAGATGCCGCGGTATTCGGTGAAGGTGGTCGCGCCGATGCACTTGAGCTGGCCGCTTGAGAGCGCCGGCTTGAGCAGGTTGGACGCGTCCAGTGTGCCGCCCGACGCTGCGCCCGCACCGATCAAGGTGTGGATCTCGTCGATGAACAGGATCGCGTTGGGACGGTCCTTGAGCGACTTGAGCACGCCCTTCAAGCGCTGCTCGAAATCACCACGGTATTTGGTGCCCGCCAACAACGCGCCCATGTCGAGCGAGAACACGCTCGAATCGGCCAGGATCTCGGGCACTTCGCCCTGCGTGATGCGCCAGGCCAGGCCCTCGGCGATCGCGGTCTTGCCCACGCCGGCTTCACCCACCAGCAGCGGGTTGTTCTTGCGGCGGCGGCAAAGGATCTGGATCACGCGCTCGACTTCGTACTCGCGCCCGATGAGCGGATCGATCTTGCCGTCCTTGGCCATCTGGTTGAGGTTCTGGGTGAACTGCTCGAGCGGTGAGGCTTTCTCGTTGCTCTTGGCTTCACCAGCCTCTTCGTTCTCGGCCGCGCTCTCACCCGACTTGGTTGGCTCGGGCGGGTCGCTCTTGCGGATGCCGTGGGCGATGAAGTTCACCACGTCCAGGCGGGTCACGCCCTGCTGGTGGAGGTAGTACACGGCGTGCGAATCCTTCTCGCCGAAGATGGCCACCAGCACGTTGGCGCCGGTGACTTCCTTCTTGCCGTTGCCGGTGGACTGCACATGCATGATGGCGCGCTGGATCACACGCTGGAAACCCAGCGTGGGCTGCGTGTCCACCTCGTCGGTGCCGGCCACCTGTGGTGTGTTGTCCTTGATGAAATTCGTCAAGGATTTGCGGAGGTCGTCGATGTTGGCGGAGCAGGCGCGCAACACTTCGGCGGCGCTGGGGTTGTCCAGCAGCGCAAGCAGCAGGTGCTCGACCGTGATGAATTCGTGCCGCTGCTGCCGGGCCTCGACAAAGGCCATATGCAAGCTGACTTCAAGTTCCTGGGCAATCATTGGGCACGTCCTTTGGGCTTGGGTGAACGGAGAAGCAAACGTCTGGAAGACAAAATGAAATGAATCGAGGGGAAGATGGGGAGCGTTGTGCTTTATTCAACTGGCTCGCTCATGCATTGAAGCGGGTGTCCAGCAGACCGTGCGGCCTGGAGCACCTGATCCACCTTGGTGCTGGCCACGTCACGCGAATACACGCCGCAAATGCCTTTTCCCTCCAGATGGATCTTGAGCATGATCTGGGTGGCGGTTTCACGATCCTTGCTGAAAAACTCCTGAATGACGTGTACCACGAACTCCATGGGCGTGAAATCGTCGTTGAGCAAGACCACTTGAAACATCTGGGGTGGTTTGGTGCGCTGGGCGCGCCGTTCGAGCACCACCGACTCGTCGTTGCTGACGCTGGGTGGCGCCGTCGGGTTTTCGGGTTTTTTGGGGTTCTGGGTGGCCATGAAAACCATTCTAGCGGCGCCCATCTGCCCACATCGCCACACGGGAATAGGTGTGGCCTTTCACTCAAAACTGCACCCCGCCCCGATAGCGGGGTCGATCGCTGGAGGAAGGTCTTTTCCATGCCTCATTGTGAGGCGAAAGCCCGGATGAAAACCACCAAGCTGGGCGCCTTCTTGCCGGTTTTTCGTTGGTTTGCTCACGCACCAGCCCATCAGTAGCGCGCTGAGCCCAGTGCCTGGTTCAGGCCAGCTTGAAGACGGCCACCGCCTGAACCAGTTGCTGCGCCTGGTGCTTCAGGCTCGCTGCCGCTGCAGCCGATTCCTCAACCAACGCGGCGTTCTGCTGGGTGACCTGGTCGATCTGGCTCACCGCCTGTCCGACCTGGGCCACGCCGGAGCTTTGTTCGGTGCTGGCCGCGCTGATCTCGCCCACGATGTCGGTGACACGCCCGATGGAACTCACGGTCTTCTGCATCGTCGCGCCGGCCTGGTCGACCAGCGCGGTGCCTTGTTCCACCTGTTGCACGCTGGCGTTGATCAGGAGCTTGATTTCCTTTGCCGCCTGCGCGCTTCGTTGCGCCAGGTTGCGCACCTCTGCGGCCACCACCGCAAAGCCTCGGCCCTGCTCGCCTGCCCGCGCCGCCTCGACCGCTGCGTTGAGGGCCAGGATGTTGGTCTGAAATGCGATGCCGTCGATGGTGCCGATGATGTCGGCGATGCGGCGGCTGCTCTCGTTGATGCCCTTCATGGTCAGCACCACGTCGGACACCGCCCGACCGCCCTCGATGGCCACGCCACGTGCCTCTTGCGCGAGCAGGTTGGCCTGACGGGCGTTATCGGCGTTCTGCGTGACCGTCGTGCCGAGCTGCTCCATGGAGGCAGCGGTTTGCTGCAAGGAACTGGCCTGCTCCTCGGTGCGCTGGCTGAGTTCATGGTTGCCCTGAGAAATCTGCGAACTGGCGGTGGCCACGCTCTCGCTGCCCTGGCGCACCTGTGACACCACGCCAGCCAGGCTCTCGTTCATGGCCTTGAGCGCCTGCAGCAGCTCACCGGTCTCGTCCGTGCTGGTGACTTCAATCGTCCCACTGAGGTCACCTGCTGCCACGGTCCTGGCCACCTGCAGGGCCCGGTTGATGGGCCGCGTGATGCTGCGGCCGATGAGCACGGCAGCGCCGATGCCGGCGAGCGTGGCGATCAGCATCAGCCCCAGGCTCAGGGCACTGGCGCGCTGGCTGGCCGCGGCCGCGGCGACGGCCTCGGCCTCGGAGCGCTCTGCGATCTTGCCAACGGCCTTGTCGATCAAATCAGAGGGCGCCCTGTCCATACCCTTGACGGCTTCGTCGCCCACCGCGGCATCGAAGCCGGCCCCCGAGAAGGCGGAAAAACCTTTGCGGTAGCCCTCGCCCATGGCGGCATGGGCCTGGAGGAACTGGCTGACGAGCTGTTGCGCCTCGCCCGGCGGCAGCGATGCCTGCAGGCGGGCGGCGGTGGCGGCAATCTCACCTTCCTTCTTCTGGAACGCGCTCCAGTAGCGGTCTCGCTGCTTGTCGTCCTTGCCGCGCAGCAGCGTGTTCTTCCATTCCTGCACCTGTGTCTTGAAGTCGGAAAGCATGCCGGCGGCCATGCGTTCCTGCGCATAGTCCACTTCGATCAGTTGGTGGTAAGTGGCCAGCGACTGGCGCAGTTGCTGGATGCCAAACAGGCCGGCGGATGCCACCAGCAGGAGGGCCACGCCGATGGCGAGCGGAAGTTTGTGACGGATCTTCATGACTTGTCTCGATGGGAATGTGCGGCCACAGAGCGTGGTGCCGGTCTCCCATGTTTTCGACACCGGCGCCGTGCGCTTGAACCCGCTCAAGCCCGCAACTGACCTCGTTCGACACGTCAAATTGCGCTGCGCACCAAGTTGGCGCAGCGCGAGCGGTTGGTCACATGTTGTCGATCATCACCTGACCAAAACCCGAGCAACTCACCTGCGTGGCGCCTTCCATCAAGCGGGCGAAGTCGTAGGTGACCTTCTTGCTGGCGATCGACTTCTCGATGGAGCTGATGATCAGATCGGCAGCCTCGGTCCAGCCCATGTGGCGCAGCATCATCTCGGCCGAGAGGATTTCTGAGCCCGGGTTTACGTAGTCCTTGCCGGCGTACTTGGGCGCGGTGCCGTGCGTGGCTTCGAAGCAGGCCACGGTGTCGGACAGGTTGGCACCGGGCGCGATGCCAATGCCGCCGACCTGGGCCGCCAAGGCGTCCGAGATGTAGTCACCGTTCAGGTTGAGCGTGGCCACCACCGAGTACTCGGCCGGGCGCAGCAGTATCTGCTGCAGGAAGGCATCGGCGATGCTGTCCTTGACGATGATGTCCCGTCCCGTCTTGGGGTTCTTGAACTTGCACCACGGGCCGCCGTCGATCAGTTCAGCGCCGAACTCTTTTTGGGCCAGCGCGTAGGCCCAGTCCCGGAAGCCACCTTCGGTGTACTTCATGATGTTGCCCTTGTGCACGATGGTCAGGTTGGGCTTGTCGTTGTCGATCGTGTACTGGAGAGCCTTGCGCACCAGGCGCTCCGTGCCTTCGCGCGACACCGGCTTGATGCCGATGCCCGAGGTGTTCGGAAAGCGGATCTTGGTCACGCCCATCTCTTCCATCAGGAACTTGATGAGCTTCTTCGCCTTGTCGGACTCGGCTTCGTACTCAATGCCGGCGTAGATGTCTTCCGAGTTCTCCCGGAAGATCACCATGTTGGTCTTCTCGGGCTCTTTCAGCGGCGATGGCACGCCCTTGAAGTACTGCACCGGGCGCAGGCAGACGTAGAGGTCGAGTTCCTGGCGCAGCGCCACGTTGAGCGAGCGGATGCCGCCACCCACGGGCGTCGTCAGCGGGCCTTTGATGGAGACAACGTACTCGCGCAACGCGGCCAGGGTTTCTTCCGGCAGCCACACGTCAGGGCCGTAAACCTTGGTCGACTTCTCACCCGCGTAGACCTCCATCCAGTGGATCTTCTTTAGGCCGCCGTAGGCCTTGGCCACCGCAGCATCGACCACCTTGAGCATCACCGGCGTGATGTCCAGCCCGGTGCCGTCACCTTCGATGTACGGCACGATGGGCTGGTCAGGCACATTGAGCGACATGTCGGCGTTGACGGTGATTTTCTCGCCCTGGGCGGGCACTTTGATGTGTTGGTACATGTTGGAGAGCTCCGTGGTGTCTGGTGCCGGCGGCCGGCTCGCGCAGAGCCCAGGCTCGCCTGAAGGTCGCGCTGACGCGCTGCGGAAATTCTAGTCCCCCACCATCCAACCCGACGCAGCATGGAAGCCTTTCGGCCCGATACACACCAGACACACGCCGGGCATTGGGTTGGCGGAGAATGCGGGCCTGAAGCGAACCACCCCATTCATTGCATGAAAAAACTGTCCATCCACCTGCTGTCTCTGCTGTTCCTCGTGGTGGGGCCGGCCTGGTCCCAGGATGCGCCCCAGCTTCAATTGCCACGGGTCACACTGTCGGCCGGCATGCACCTGATCCACGCCCAAGTGGCGGCCACCCCGCAGGAGCGCGCCGTGGGCCTCATGTTTCGCAAGGAGATGCCGGTCAACGAAGGCATGCTGTTCGCGTTCGAACAAGCCTCGGAGCAATGTTTCTGGATGAAGAACACCCTGCTCCCGCTGACGGCGGCGTTCGTGACCGACGACGGCACCATCGTCAACCTCGCGGACATGCAACCGCAGAGCCTGGTTTCGCACTGCTCCACCAAGCCAGTGCGCTTTGTGCTGGAAATGAACAAAGGCTGGTTCGACAAGCGCGGCCTGAAGGCCGGCTCAAAGTTGAGCGGCCCACCGTTCACACGGTAGGCCGCCTTACTTACTCACACGCCCTCTTCAAACCTGCACTGAAGCCAGTGCCGCGTTGAAGGTCTTGCTGGGCCGCATGATGGCTTCGAGCTTGTCGAAGTCGGGCTTGTAGTAGCCACCAATGTCCACCGGCTTGCCCTGCACGGCCGCCAGTTCGGCCACGATCGCCTTCTCGTTGTCGGCCAGTTGCTTGGCCAGTGGAGCGAACTTGGCTGCCAGCGTCGCGTCGTCGGTTTGAGCAGCCAGTTCCTGAGCCCAGTACAGCGCCAGGTAAAACTGGCTGCCCCGATTGTCGAGCTGGCCGGTCTTGGGTGAGGGGTTCTTGTTGTTGTCCAGCAGCTTGCCGGTGGCCGCGTCCAGCGTCTTCGCCAGCACCTTGGCCTGCGGGTTGCCGGTCTTCAAGCCCAGGTCTTCCATCGACACCGCCAGGGCCAGGAATTCACCCAGGGAATCCCAGCGCAGGTGGTTTTCTTCCACCAGCTGCTGCACATGTTTGGGCGCCGAGCCGCCGGCGCCCGTTTCGTACATGCCACCGCCGGCCATCAGCGGAACGATGGACAGCATCTTCGCGCTGGTGCCGAGTTCCATGATGGGGAACAGGTCGGTTAGGTAGTCGCGCAGGATGTTGCCGGTGGCGCTGATGGTGTCCAGGCCGCGGATCACGCGCTCCAGCGTGTAGCGCATGGCACGCACCTGGCTCATGATCTGGATGTCCAGGCCACTGGTGTTGTGCTCGTGCAGGTACATCTTGACCTTGGTGATGAGCTGCGCTTCGTGCGGGCGGTACTGGTCGAGCCAGAACACCACGGGCATGCCCGAATTGCGCGCCCGGTTCACGGCCAGCTTGACCCAGTCGCGGATCGCCGCGTCCTTGACCTGGCACATGCGCCAGATGTCGCCCTGCTCCACGTCCTGGCTGAGCAGCACTTCGCCGGTGGCCAGGTCGGTGATGTTGGCGACACCGTCTTCGGTGATCTCGAAAGTCTTGTCGTGCGAGCCGTATTCCTCGGCCTGCTGAGCCATCAGGCCCACGTTGGGCACCGTGCCCATGGTTTTGGGGTCGAAGGCGCCGTGCCACTTGCAGAAGTTGATGATCTCCTGGTAGATGCGGGCAAAGGTGGACTCGGGCATCACGGCCTTCACGTCCTTCAGGCGGCCGTCGGCACCCCACATCTTGCCGCTGTTGCGAATCATGGCCGGCATGGAGGCGTCGACGATCACGTCGTTGGGCGAGTGGAAGTTGGTGATGCCCTTGGCCGAGTCGACCATGGCCAGCTCGGGGCGGCCTTCATGGCAGGCGTGCAGGTCGCGCTTGATCTCGTCCTGCTTGGACTGCGGCAGCGTGGTGATCTTGTTGTAGAGATCCACCATGCCGTTGTTGACGTTGACACCCAACTCGTCGAACAGCTTTCCGTGTTTCTCGAAGGCGTCCTTGTAGAAGATCTTCACGCAGTGGCCGAACACGATGGGGTGCGAGACCTTCATCATGGTGGCCTTGACGTGCAACGAGAACATCACGCCGGTCTTGTGCGCATCCTCGATCTCCTTTTCGTAGAAAGCCAGCAGCGCTTTCTTGCTCATGAACATGGAGTCGATGATCTCGCGGTCGAGCAAGGAGACCTTGGACTTGAGCACGATGGTCTTGCCGCTCTTGGTGATCAACTCCATCTTGACGTCGCGCGCCTTGTCCAGCGTGATGGACTTTTCACCGTGGTAGAAGTCACCCGCGTGCATGTGTGAGACGTGCGAACGTGAAGCTTGGCTCCACTCGCCCATGCTGTGCGGGTTCTTGCGCGCGTATTCCTTCACGGCCCTGGGCGCACGGCGGTCCGAGTTGCCCTCGCGAAGGACCGGATTGACGGCGCTGCCGGTGCACTTGGAGTAGCGCGCGCGCAGCGCTTTTTCTTCGTCGGTCTTCGGATTTTCCGGGTAGTCCGGGATCGGGTAGCCCTTGGCTTGCAACTCCTTGATGCAGGCCACCAGCTGCGACACCGACGCGCTGATGTTGGGCAACTTGATGATGTTGGCTTCGGGCTTGAACGTCAGCTTGCCGAGTTCGGCCAGGTGATCCGGCACGCGCTGCGCTTCGCTCAGGCACTCGGGGAAGGCGGCCAGCACACGCGCGGCCACTGAAATGTCACTGGTAGCGACGTTGATGCCCGCTGGTGCCGCGAAGGTGCGGATGATGGGCAGGAACGCACTGGTCGCCAGCAAGGGGGCTTCGTCCGTCAGGGTGTAAATGATGGTGGGTTGCTGGCTGCTCATCGCGTATCTCCAAAATTGTTGGGCTGAGGTCTTCGAATCGTCCGGCACGGGATGTCCGTCGGGCTGGATACGAACCGTATGTGATTTTGCTTTCCGGAGCCTGATTCAAACCCGGATTTTTGAACCGCTATCTCACCATGCAAAAAGAGCAGCGAAATATCTGATTTCTTTTTTTAGATTTCCATCAACAAAAAGGGCCCGAAGGTTGCCCTTCGAGCCCAGTCATCGGGAAGCGGTCCTTCAAGCGAAGTTGGCTTCGGCGAACGACCAGTTCACCAACTTGTCGAGGAAGGTTTCCACGAACTTGGGACGGGCATTGCGGTAGTCGATGTAGTAGGCGTGCTCCCACACATCCACGGTCAGCAGGGCCTTGTCGCCGGTGGTCAGCGGGGTGCCGGCGGCGCCCATGTTGACGATGTCGACGGAGCCGTCGGCCTTCTTCACCAGCCAGGTCCAGCCCGAGCCGAAGTTGCCCACGGCGGACTTCACGAAGGCTTCCTTGAAGGCGGCGTAGCTGCCCCACTTGGCCGTGATGGCCGCGGCCAGAGCGCCGGACGGCTCACCGCCGCCGTTGGGCTTCATGCAGTTCCAGAAGAAGGTGTGGTTCCAGATCTGCGCGGAGTTGTTGTAGATGCCACCGCTGGATTTCTTCACGATGGATTCCAGGTCCATGGCCTCGAACTCGGTGCCCTTTTGCAGGTTGTTGAGGTTGACCACATACGCGTTGTGGTGCTTGCCATGGTGGAACTCCAGTGTTTCACGGCTGTAGTGGGGAGCCAGTGCGTCCAGGGCGTAGGGCAATGCGGGCAGGGTGTGTTCCATGGGGTTCCTCGTGAGTGGTGTTGTTGAAAGACTCGCCGACAGGTTTGGGCAGGCCTGCGATCAGGCGGCCATTGTAGGCACGTGACTGTGCATCGATGGTGTCAGGGTTTCTGGTCAGGCGCTTGCACGCGCACATCAAGCCTGCCATCGGCCAGCGTGGCCCTCAGCTGCTGGCCAGGGTGCGCCTGAGCGGCTCGCGTCACCGCCAGGCCTTGTTCGTCGGTGAGAAATGTATAGCCGCGCTCCAGCACCAGTTGGGGATCGAGCAGGCCCAGCGAGAGCTCGCACCGTTGCAAGCGCTGCTGCTGCTGGTTGAACGAGCGTTGCAAGGCGCTCGGCAGCTGTGCTTCCAGGGCCTGCAACCGGCTGCGCCGCTGTTGTGTGCCCAGCATCCAGCCGCTCTGCAGCCGATGCTGCAAGCGGCTGAGCTGCTGCAGGCTGTCGTGCAGGCGTGCAGACGGACGCCCCATGCGCTGCGCCAGCCGGTCCAGCCGCTGACCGCGTTGGTCAAGGATGCCGAAGGCCGCCGTGCCCAGCCGCTCCTGCAGGTAGTCGAGTTCGCCCAGGCGTTGTTCGCGCGCCGGGGCACAGAGTTCTGCCGCAGCGGTGGGTGTGGGCGCCCGCAGGTCCGCCACGAAATCTGCCAGTGTGAAATCGGTCTCGTGCCCAACGCCGCACACCACCGGCATGGGCGCACGTGCCACCGTGCGCACCAGTTCGGGATCGTTGAAAGACCACAGGTCTTCCAACGATCCGCCACCACGCACCAGCAGCAAGACCTCGCTCTCGCCCATCTCTGTGTGGCGTCGGTAGGCAGTTTGAAGAGCCGCACACAGTTCGGCTGGCGCCTGGGCGCCCTGCACCGACGCCGGATAGATCACCACGGGCAGATGCGGCACCCGCCGCTGGAGAGCGGTCACCACGTCGCGCAAGGCAGCCGCCCCCAACGACGTGACCACACCGATGCTGTGCGGCTGGGGCGGCAAGGGCCTCTTGCGCGCCGCCTCGAACAAGCCCTCGGCCTCCAGTTGGGCCTTGAGCCGAAGGAACTGCTCGAACAGCGCGCCCTGCCCGGCCGGCTGCAAGGTGTCCACGATCAGTTGCAGTTCCCCGCGCGCGCCGTACACGTCGAGCTTGCCGCGGGCCTGCACGAGTTGTCCATCGCGCGGCGCAAACGTGAGCTGCTCGGCCGAGCGCCGAAAAAGCGCGCAACGCACCTGCCCGGTTTCGTCCTTCAAGGAAAAATAACAATGGCCGCTGGCTGCGCGCGAGAAGCCAGAAATCTCTCCGCGCACCGCCACCGGATTGAAACGCGCGGCCAGCGTGTCCGCCACTGCTCGCATGAGCGGGCCAACCGCCCACACGCGCCCCGCCGATGGGGCGTCCGTTCCGGAAAACGGTTCAACCACGGGCGTCTCCCAGGAAAAGGTGTCCACAGGCCGCATGAACACTGGCCTTCAGGTGCAAGAAGCCTGCTTGGGCAGGGTGGGGCGAATAGCGCATTGATTCAGAAGCGTTTTGCACTGCCTGTTTGCTGATCGATCTGTCAAAACTGAAGCCCCGCGCGGGCTCGCGCCACTTGCGCGCCGGGTTCTTCACAAAGTTATCCACAGAATCTGTGCACGAAGCCACCACGTGGCGTGGTGCATAGGGTACGGGGTTGGGGGCCGTTTCGCGGGGTGGGTGCCACCCCTGAGACATAATCGCCGCACTGTCTTGCGCCGCGCGACCCAGCGGCACCCGCCTGGAGCCCAGACTTGCTTTCCATCATACAAGCCGCCGGATGGCCCATCTGGCCATTGATCCTCTGTTCCGTCATCGGATTGGCTCTCGTCATCGAACGATTCGTCAGTCTCAAAACAGCCAAGATCTTCCCCCCCAAACTGCTGGACGAGGCCATCATGGTGTCGCGCAACGGCGTGCCAGGCCCGGACGTGGTGACCCAGCTCGAACAGAACTCCGTGCTCGGCACCGTCCTCGCCAGCGGTTTTCGCACCTTCAACAGCAACCCGCGCGCCAGCGAGGACGACTTGCGCGCCAGCCTGGAGGGCGCCGGTCGCCAGGCCGCAGCGCAACTTCAACGCTACCTCGGCGCGCTGGCCACCATCGCATCGGCGGCACCTCTGCTGGGCCTGCTGGGCACCGTCATCGGCATGATCGAGATCTTTGGCTCCCAAGGGGCGCAAGGGGCCGGTGTGGTGCCAGGCGTGGGTGACCCTGCCCAATTGGCCCAGGGCATCTCCATTGCTCTCTACAACACGGCCTTCGGCCTGATCGTGGCGATCCCCGCGCTCATCTTCTGGCGCTATTTCCGCGCCCGGGTCGACGACTACTTGCTCAGTCTGGAGCTGGCGGCTGAGCGTTTTGCGCGCCACCTGCTGAGCCTGCGCAAACATTGAAGCCATGAACTTCCGTCCCGGCTCGCGCGATGAACCCGAGATCAACCTGATCCCGTTCATCGACATCCTGCTGGTGGTGCTCATATTCCTGATGCTCACCACCACTTACAGCAAATTCACGGAGCTCAAGGTGAACCTGCCGGTGGCCGATGCGCAGGCACCCAAGACCAACATCCAGGAAGTCGTCGTGGCGGTCGGCAGCGACGGGCGCTACTCGATCAACAAGCAGGTGCTTGAAGGTGCCAGCGTCGAATTGCTCACAAGCGCTTTGAGCCAGGCATCACAAGGCAACGCCGAGACGGTGATCATCATCAGCGCCGATGCCACGGCCACCCACCAGTCGGTCATCAACGTGATGGACGCAGCGCGTCGCGCAGGCCTGGTCCAGATCACGTTTGCCACCCAGCAGACGGGCGCCGCTGCAGCCCGTGGCAAACCCTGACGGGCTGAACCCCCATCGCGCGCCGATGAGTCGGTCCCGCTGGCAGGCGCTGTGGTTGGTGCACTCCCGCAAGCGAGGTTGGCTGGCCTGTCTCCTGTGGCCGGTCTCACTGGTTTACGCCGGCCTGATGGCGCTGCGGCGTGCCCTGTATGCACTCGGCATCTTCAAGACGCACCGCATCCAGGTGCCGGTGATCGTGATCGGCAATGTGGTGGTGGGCGGCGCGGGCAAGACTCCCACGGTGATCGCGGTGGTGAACCACCTGCGCGAGCAGGGCTGGCGGCCTGGCGTGGTCTCGCGCGGCCACGGCCGGCACAGTCAGGAGGTTGTAGAGGTCACGCCCGACACCCCACCCGAGGACGGCGGCGACGAGCCCGCCCTGATTCGTCTGCGCACGGGTGTCCCCGTGTTTGTGGCTGCCAGCCGTGTCGCTGCAGCGAACACTTTGGTGGACGCGCACCCGGAGGTGAACATCCTGGTTTGCGACGACGGCCTGCAGCACTGGGCTTTGCACCGCGATCTGCAGATCGTCGTGTTCGACGACCGTGGCACAGGCAACGGCTGGTTGCTGCCAGCTGGCCTGCTGCGCGAAGCGTGGCCCCGCAGTTCCAGCGGCAGCCTGCCGACGGATCTGGTTTTGCACCAGCACCGTGAAGATGCGACTGCGCCCGCACGGGTCAGCGCGCCCGGCGCATCGTTGTTCAGCGCAACACGGCGGCTTGCCACTCATGCCGTGGGTCCAAGCGGAGAACGCATGCCACTGCACGAGTTGTGCAACCACCGCCTGACCGCCGTGGCCGGCATCGCCAGACCCTCGGTGTTTTTTGACATGCTGCATGCAGCGGGCCTGCGACCCGAGCTGGAAGTGGCTTTGCCCGACCATGCCGATGCGGCCGACTATGCCGCGTTGACCCACGACCCCGCGCGCACCCTGCTTTGCACCGAAAAA
Source organism: Hydrogenophaga sp. (assembly GCF_018780385.1). Lineage (GTDB taxonomy): Bacteria > Pseudomonadota > Gammaproteobacteria > Burkholderiales > Burkholderiaceae_C > Hydrogenophaga. The sequence continues at coordinate 22,377 of NZ_JADMJO010000003.1, forward strand.
GATGCCGTCAAGCTGTTTCCCTTGCTGACCCATATGCCACCCGCCACGCGCGTCCAGGCCTGGGCCGTGCCTCTGGAAATGACGCCAGACCCGGCCTTCTTCAACACGCTCGAACACCACCTCCTGGCGCTCGGACGCAAGCCCTGAACGGGCTCGCGCGACTATCATCGCGAGATGGACACCAAACTGCTCGAACTGCTGGTCTGCCCCGTCACCAAAGGGCCCCTGATCTTCAACCGCGAGAGTCAGGAACTGCTCTCTCGCAGCGCGCGTCTGGCCTACCCGGTGCGCGACGGCATCCCGATCTTGCTGGAACATGAGGCCCGTCCGTTGACCGACGACGAAGCCGCGCGACCCAACGCACCCACGCCTCAGCCATGAGCGCTGCGCCGGAGCCTAACGGCTTTGTGGTTTTGATCCCCGCACGACTGGCCTCCTCCCGCCTGCCCAACAAACCCCTGGCCGACATCGCGGGTCTGCCCATGGTCGTTCGGGTGGCCCGGCAAGCGCAACTCAGCGCTGCTCGCGTGTGTGTGGTGGCGGCTGACGACGTGCGCATCGTTGAAGCTTGCAAGGCACACGGCGTCAACGCCATCCTCACCCGCAACGACCATCCCAGTGGGAGCGACCGGCTGGCCGAGGCATGCACCATGCTGGGCTTGTCAGATGACGAGGTGGTGGTGAATGTGCAAGGGGACGAACCCCTGATCGACCCCGATCTCATCAATGCCGTGGCTGCCCAGTTGCAAGCCCGAACCGATTGCGTCATGAGCACGGCAGCGCACGCTATTGATCAACTGGCCGATTTCCTGAATCCCAACGTCGTCAAGGTCGTGCTGGACCGCCGGCAGACGGCGCTTTACTTCAGCCGTGCGCCCATGCCATGGTGGCGCGACGGCATGGCTGCCGATGGCTCTCCGGCGCTGCCCTCACCCGCGCCCTTGCGACATGTGGGCATCTACGCGTATCGCGTGGGATTTTTGAAGCGATTCCCCGGGCTGGAACCCGCGCCGCTGGAAACCATGGAATCGCTGGAGCAACTGCGGGTGCTGTGGCACGGCGAGCGCATTGCGGTGCACCTGAGCGCAGTCGCTCCCGGTGCGGGCGTCGATACGCCGCAGGACCTCGACAGGGTGCGGCGCATGCTGTCTCTGGACTGACTCCCCGCACCAGGAACCAGCCCGTTGGGGGCTCTGCGGTGTAAGCCGGACGCGAGGATGTGCATGCTATCCTCGATTGGTCGCCCCGGCCCCCACGCCCTGGGCCGCCGCTCGAGACAAGCGGCCAAGCCATTGAAACACCAAAGAAGGAAAGTGATGAGACTGATTTTGTTGGGAGCTCCGGGAGCCGGCAAAGGAACGCAGGCGACGTTCATTTGCCAGAAGTACGGCATCCCTCAGATTTCCACCGGCGACATGCTCCGTGCCGCTGTCAAGGCCGGGACGCCACTGGGATTGCAAGCGAAGGCAGTCATGGAATCCGGCGGTCTGGTCAGTGACGACCTGATCATCAACCTGGTGAAGGAGCGCATTGCACAACCCGACTGCGCGGGTGGCTTCCTGTTCGACGGCTTCCCCCGCACGATCCCCCAGGCCGACGCCATGAAAACCGCGGGTGTCAAGCTCGACTACGTGCTGGAGATCGACGTGCCTTTCGACGCGATCATCGAGCGCATGAGCGGGCGCCGCTCGCACCCTGCCTCGGGTCGCACCTACCACGTGAAGTTCAACCCGCCCAAGGTCGAAGGCAAGGATGACGTGACCGGCGAGCCACTCATTCAGCGCGAAGACGACAAGGAAGAAACCGTGAAGAAGCGGCTGGAGGTCTACAGTGCCCAGACCCGTCCGCTGGTCGATTACTACAGCAGCTGGGCGCGCAACGACGCTGCCGCGGCGCCTCAGTACCGCGCCATCAGCGGCATGGGCTCGGTCGATGACATCACGGCGCGCGCTTTCGAGGCCCTATCGAAGTAACCGACCTCTCTCACAAAAAACCCGGCCTCGAGCCGGGTTTTTTGTGAGCGCAGCGCTTCAAGCCGGGCTGGAACGCAAGCCGTACACCTTGCCGCCTAGAAACACGTATTCGGCCCGCACGATGGCAGCACCCACCTCGTCCTTGAACGTGAAGCCCACCAACGAGAGCGCATCTCCGTTCTTGATCTCGGGCATCTGCCACTGCCCCAGGCGAAACAGTGGCGCCAACTCCACCTCCCAACGCCGATCGCGCCGCGTCGGAACCACCGACTTGGCCAGCAACGCGGGCCCGTCGACACCGGCGGTTTGCGCTGGCAGCGCACGCTGGGCCAGATCGGCGGGCAGGCGCAACGTTTCAGGCAGCTCGAGCACCAGTTCAGCGTGCGGGTTGCGCCATTTCACATCGTCGGCCTTGCCCTCAAGGTAGATCGGGCGGCTCTGATCGAAACTGCTCCAGCCATGGTGCGCAAGGGCACCCGTGGCGCCACCGCCCCAGCCCAGCAGCGCCGCCAGTTGTACAAAATCACGTCGTTGCATGGTGTTCTCCTTCAGACATAGGCGATCCAGCGCCCACAGGTGATGACCAGAATCCAGATCACCGAGGACAAGAGCATGCTCACACGGGCAGTGGTGTCCTGGAGCTGCAGCGAACGGCGCGCATGAAACCAGGCCGCATTGCAACCAGCCAGCATGATCAGCACCATTTTGATTGTGAACACGCGATTGGCCAGCAGTTCCCCGGGTTGAGTTCCAAACATCAACAATCCAGTCACCGCGGCCAGGCCGAAGCCCAAGCCGACCAGCCCCAGACTCAACCGCGCCAGAGGCTCGATCGGTAAAGCAGACGCCCATCCAAAAACACGCAATTCGAGCATCACCAGATTGCCGAGGATCAGGGCCACGCCCATCAGGTGGACCACCTCCAGCATGGGGTAGGCCCAGGGGTGTGCACCCAGAGCCACCAGCATGTCAGGCGTCCAGGAGTTGCAACGCCAGCCCCAAGCGTGCCTTCACGGGCGAGAGGCCGGCCGAGTCAGGTAGCGGTTGCCCGGCATGCGGCACCACACGGCCCTGCGCGCATCGGCTGGCCACGACCACATGGATCCCACTGGCCTGTGCTTGTTTCAGCGCCACCAGCAAGTCGTCGTGCACCGTTCCGTTGCCCGTGCCCGCCACCACGATGCCGCGCAACCGGCTTGCGTTTACGGGGGTGTGGCGGAGCAAGGCCCGCACCATCTCGCCATCGGCGCCGGCGTGGCTGAACATCAGTTCCACGCGCGGAAGTGCGGCAGCGCCCAGCAAACGGTGCAGGCCTGCGGCGTCGTGCGTGCCCTGACTCGCGGCTGGCGGCCAAGGTCTGAAAAGACGCAACTGAGCCTCTTCCACACAGCCCAGAGCACCTGCATCACCGGAATCGAACGGGTCCGTCCTGTAAGGATGCACCTTGGCCACGTCCAGGGCGCCGTGAATGCGCCCCGCGCACACGACGACCACGCCGCAGGCCTGCGGATGCAAGGCCACCGCCACCGCGTCGCTCAGATTCTGGGGCCCGTCAGGCACCAATGCTGTGGCTGGCCGCATCGCGCACGTGAGCACCACCGGCTTGGACGGACGCAGCAAAGTCTGCAGCAAGAAGGCCGTCTCCTCGATCGTGTCGGTGCCGTGTGTGATCACGATGCCGGCCACCTCGGGCCGATCCAGATGCTCGGCCACCCGCGTGGCCAAGGCTTGCCACACGCCCAGCACCATGTCCTTGCTGTTGATCTGTGCCACCTGCTCCACGTCCAGCGGACAGGCAGCCAAGGCTGGAACCATCGCCACCAGATCGCTCACCGCCACCTGCCCCGCCACATAGCCCACGTTGTCGCTCGACTGGGTTGCACGTCCGGCAATCGTTCCGCCGGTACCCAGAACCACAAGGCGACGCGCCTGGTTTTCATTAAGCACTTGCCAAGTCCTTTGAACTGGTTAAAAATACAGCCACTGGATAAGAAAACAGTAACCCACCTGTCGGATACCCCGCCCGGTGAGGCATCCACCCCGATGAGGTTCACATGCTCGACATGCCCGCCACCACGCCCAAGCTCACCGCCCGGCAACAGCAGATTCTGGAACTCATCCAGACCGCCATTGCACGCACCGGTTCCCCGCCCACGCGGGCCGAGATCGCCAGCGAGCTCGGTTTCAAATCGGCCAACGCGGCCGAAGAGCACTTGCAGGCACTGGCGCGCAAAGGGGTGATCGAATTGGTCAGTGGCACATCGCGCGGCATCCGCCTGCGCAGCGAAGACCTGCGCTCCATCAACGATTCGCGCGGGCGCCAGCTTACACTCCCGCTCCCCAGCCTGTCCCAGTTGATGCTGCCCCTGATCGGGCGCGTGGCTGCGGGCTCTCCCATCCTGGCGCAAGAGCATGTGGATCAGACCTACCACGTGGAGCGCAGCCTGTTCCAGCGCGAGCCCGACTACCTGCTCAAAGTCCGTGGCATGTCCATGCGCGACGTGGGCATCATCGATGGCGATCTGTTAGCGGTGAAATCCGCCAAGGAGGCCAAGAACGGCCAAATCGTGGTCGCCCGCCTGGGTGACGACGTCACCGTGAAGCGCTTCATGCGGCGGCAAAACGTCATCGAACTTCATGCCGAGAATCCGGACTACAAGACCATCGTGGTCGAGCCCGGTGACCCGTTCGAAATCGAAGGCCTCGCGGTGGGCCTCATCCGCAACAGTTTCCAACTCTGACCCCTCGGGTCACGTTGCCTCAGCAGGTGGCGGGCGTTTGGTCCGACGAGCACACGGCTCGTCTTGGACACATCCCTGCGTTGGCGACTTCCTTGCAATCCTGCCTGTGTTCAACCCCTCATCTGGAGTTTCGCATGGGAAAAATCTTCAATACCAACACGTGGCGAGCCCCCCTGCAGTTGATCGACTGCTGGTTGCCCCTGCCGTCCCAACGCCATGCCCGTCCGGCCACTTCAGCTGTTGCGGCCAGGGCCATGCAACGCTTTGCCCGTGCCGGCTGGCTGAACCGGGAAGCGGCCAACAACGCCCCACCTCATACACATCCGGCTCCTGTGGCTGAGCCGCTCGCTTCATCAACCTGCCGGGTCCGCGTGCTGCGTCAAGCCGAGACCCGTCCCGTGAAGCGACCGGACATGCGTCTCGTCATATCCGGCCCGATCAACGATGTTTGCGCCGAACTGGATCGCCTTGCTGCGCTGGAGCAGGCGTCCATGGCACGCGCAGCCTGAGGCGACAAAGCCGCCTCCCTGGAAGGCGCGGGCACAATAGGCCCATGAACATTGTGATTCTTGACGACTACCAGGACGCGGTTCGAAAGCTGAAATGCGCTGAAAAGCTGGAGTCTTACCCTGCCAAGGTATTCACCAACACCGTCAAGGGCGTCGGCCAGTTGTCGGTCCGCCTGCGTGACGCCGACGTGCTGGTGCTGATCCGTGAACGAACCCAGATCTCTCGCCAGCTCATCGAGAAGCTGCCACGCCTCAAGCTCATCGCCCAGACCGGGCGGGTGGGTGGACACCTTGATGTGGCCGCCTGCACCGAGCGCGGCATCGCAGTGGCCGAAGGTGTGGGCTCCCCCGTGTCGACGGCCGAGCTCGCCTGGGCCTTGATCATGACGTCGATGCGGCGGATTCCTCAGTACGTGTCCAACCTGAAGCATGGCGCCTGGCAGCAAGCGGGGCTCAAGTCTTCCGCCATGCCGACCAACTTCGGCGTGGGCATGGTGCTGCGTGGCAAGACGCTCGGGGTCTGGAGCTATGGGCGCATCGGCCAGTTGGTTGCGGGCTACGGCCACGCTTTCGGTATGCGCGTGATCATCTGGGGCAGCGAAGCTTCACGCGCCCGAGCGGTGGCCGACGGCTTTGAAGCGGCGGAGAGCCGGGAGGCCTTTTTCGCCTCGAGCGATGTGTTGACGTTGCACCTGCGGCTGAGCGAGACCAGCGCTGGCTGCGTCACGCTGGAAGACCTGGGTCGCATGAAGCCCACGGCTTTGCTGGTCAACACCTCACGCGCCGAATTGATCGAGCCCGAGGCATTGCTCGCCTCGCTCAACCGCGGTCGCCCGGGATTGGCGGCGGTCGACGTGTTCGAGTCCGAGCCGATCCTGCAGGGACACGCTCTGCTGCGACTGGAGAACTGCATCTGCACGCCCCACATCGGCTATGTGGAGCAAGACAGCTACGAGCAGTATTTTTCCTCGGCGTTTGACAACGTCGTGAACTTCATCAAGGGCACGCCCACCAACATCGTGAATCCCGGCGCTTTGCAGGTTCGCCGCTGACCGGTCCAGCCCACTCAGGAAAAACGCCGCATCTGCGGCGTTCTTTTGAAGGGTTGCTGGTGAAACTCAGGTCTTCTTGCCGGACGTTCGGGCGCCTTCGGACTCATTCGGCAAGTCAAAATCAAGAACCTCGAAGTCGATGAGATTGCCCTCCGCCTCCCGGATCTCAAAGTCTGCAGGCTGGGTGGGTCTGGTCGATGCGTCCACCGCTGAGTTCACCTCGGGCAACAAGGCTTCAAAGCCGTCCATCTCTGCAAAGTCGTCCAGATTGATGTCCAGACCCAGACGGGACGAGGCCGGGGGCATGCTCTCCAGACCCATGGGCTGGGTGTGTCGCTCCGAGGCATCGTGCAGCGACGCACTCACCATGGACACCGACTTGTCAGCCGCCTTTAGCGGCTGCATGGCGGTGTGCGGGAAATCTCCACTGGCGCGGGAGGCTCGGTTGTCACGCTCGATGAGGTCTTTGGCGATCGCATGCAGCATCAGCAGTTCGCGATAGGCCTCCAGATCAAACACCTCGGACGCACTGTCGGTGGAGTCACGGAAGAGCGATTGTTCAATCAAGTCCAGCACCCGGGGTTCCGGCCACAGCGCCTGGATCCGGCTGAACGCGGTTTCGTACGCCTCAAGCCCTCGGCCCCGTTGCGAATAACTGTCAAACGGTGGCGCACCCGCGTTGAACACGTGGTTGAACTCTTCGCGCAGACTTTCGTAGTCGCTGCGGCGCCCCAGCCGGTGGTAGATATGGAACAGGTCCATATAGGTGAGTGCGCTGGGCTCGTGGCTTTCCGTCAGGTGATCCTTGAGGACCTGGATGGCTTGCTCGTCTTCGCCCAGCGACACGAAGAAATCGGCCTGCTGCTGCACGTCGAACAACTCCTCGGTGGCCACCGACCGGGACACGCCCAAGGCGCTGGTGGAAAACTCCCGCCGATCTCGTGCGGACAACGGCGCCGCGATCTGCTCGTTCACCCGCGCACCCTTGGCGCTCAAAGCCGTTTCATTGGGGCTCGTCAGCCCATCAAACGAAGAATCCTGGTCAAGATCGATGTCCAGATCCGCGCCGCTGCCCAGCGGAGTGAATCCGGAAGTCACCTTGGACATGCCGGCATCCGGTTGCAGTGGCACCAACACCGTCTTCTCTTCGTCCTCAGGTGCCCACCAGGCGCGGGAGGCTTCCGAACCCTGAACCATGGCCTCTTGGCGGCGGCGCAGCACCAACAACACGGCCAGCATGGTCAGCAGCAGCAATCCGCCCAGAAGATAGACCAACCAGTTCTGGTAGCGCTGCGCTTGCGATCGTTCCAGTCGTGAATTCAAATCGCCCAGTGCGACCTGGGCTTGCGTCTGCTCCGCACGAAGCCGCGCCACCTCGGATTCCAGCGCGGCCAGCTTCTGTCCCTCGCGCAGGATGTCTTCGGGCGAGGCGTTGATGTTTTTCCAGAGCTGGGCTGCCGCAGCCCGTGTTTCTTCAGACGTACTGGGTTCGCTCAGCAGCAGGGGTGAGAGCTTGAGGGTGGGGTCGCGTTCAATACCGGTGCTGAGGTCGATGGGATCCAGCTGCAACCGGGGCGCTGCGGCCACGGGTGGCTTGACAGGCGAGCGGCGCACCACCGAAGGCGCTCGCGCGGGCGGCGCGTCTGCGCGCGAAGATGCTGCGGGCCTGGGTTGGGATGGGCTTGCAACGCGCGCGGCGGTGGATGCCGGAGCCGACGACGGGGGCACGCCAGCGGCATTGGGCGTAGCCGTCGCTCGCGGCAAGGTCGAGGGCGCCGCGGCTGTGCCTGTGGAGGGCTGCACCGCAGCCGTGACCGGCTCGTTGACCAGATCGGCCAGCAACACGAAACGGCGTGTGAACTGGGTGCCGCACCCGGCTCGCACATAAAGGGTGACGAAAGGCTCATTGACCGGCAGATTGGACTGAACCCGCACCGATGCTTCTGCATCGGGCGTGGTTCTTTGCGGCGATGTCCGCACCAAGCTGGGCGACACCTGGGTGTCGCCGTAGAAGACGTCGGTCTCGATGCAAAGGTTGGCCAGGTCCTCGCCAGGTGCCAGCAGCACCTGCACGCGCACATCGAGCGCGCGCCCGATCATGGCGGCGCCACTGTGACGACCGAGGGTCACGGCGGAACTGCTCAAGGCAGTTGATAGCAAAATACAACCTGTCCAGTACTTGCGCACGCCAGAGTTCCTTCTTTCGTTCGTTGGGCGATTCTGTCATAGCTCCAGAAGCACTCATTCCAAATACAACACGCTTATGCAACCCATTTTTCAGAACACCGGCCTCGTCGGAACCGGCGCCATGGGCCGCGGCATCGCACAGATGGCAGCCCAGGCGGGCAGCCAGGTCTGGCTGTTCGATGTCCAGCCTGGCGCGGCCCAGGCGGCGCGTGACGCATTGCACGCCACCTGGCAGACGCTGGTGACCAAGAACAAGATGTCCGCCGAGCAGATGCAGGCCTGTGTGGACCGCCTGCATCTGGCCAATGCCTTGAGCGACCTCGCTCCCTGCGATCTGCTCGTCGAGGCGATCGTTGAGCGGCTCGACGTCAAGCAACGCCTTTTCGCCGAGCTCGAAGGCATCATCGGGCCCGAGGCGGTCTTGGCCACCAACACATCGTCCTTGTCCATCACCGCCATTGCCGCGCCACTCAAGCGCCCCGCGCAGCTGGCGGGCTTCCACTTCTTCAACCCGGTGCCACTGATGCGCGTGGTGGAGGTGATCGCCGGTTTGAAGACCAGTGCAAAGGTTTGCCAGCAGCTCACCGACTTCACCCGCCAGTTCGGCCACACGCCCGTGACCGCGCAGGACACGCCCGGCTTCATCGTGAACCACGCCGGACGTGGCTACGGCACCGAGGCACTGCGGGTGGCGGGTGAGCGCGTGGCCGACTTCGCCACGATCGACCGCATCCTGAAGGATCAGATGGGTTTTCGCCTCGGCCCGTTCGAGCTGATGGACCTGACCGCGCTGGACGTGTCGCACCCGGTGATGGAGTCGATCTACCACCAGTACTTCGAGGAACCGCGTTATCGCCCCAGTGTGATCACCGCACAGCGCCTGGCCGGCGGCGTGGTGGGCAAGAAGGTGGGTGAAGGCTTCTACACGTACGACAAGGGCGTGGCACAAATACCGGCCGAGCCCGTTGTGCCTGTGGTGGCAGAGATGCCGCCGGTGTGGGTGTCGCCCAAGGCGGCGCGACGCGCGGAGCTCTACCTGTTGCTGAAAAATCTGGGCGCTCAGATCGAGACGGCGGCTGCGCCCTCCTCTCTCGCCCTGATCCTGGTGGCCCCCCTGGGCCTGGACGTGACCACCCTGGCCGCCGTGGAGCGGCTCGACGCCACACGCACCGTCGGCATCGACATGATGCTCGACGACGCTGCGGTGAAACGCCGCGTGCTCGCCACCAACCCCGCCACCCGCTCTGACATGGCCCAGGCCGCTCACGCGCTCTTCGCGCGTGACGGCAAGGCGGTCAGCGTGATCCGCGACAGTGGCGGCTTTGTCACGCAGCGCGTGGTAGCCACCATCGTCAACATCGCCGCCGACATGTGCCAGCAGGGCATCTGCTCGCCGGCCGATCTGGACGTGGCCGTCACGCTGGGCCTGGGTTACCCCACGGGTCCACTGGCCATGGGCGACCGCATCGGTCCGACGAACATGCTGGAGATTCTGTTCAACCTTCAAACGGTCTACGGCGACCCGCGTTATCGCCCCTCGCCCTGGCTGCGCCGCCGCGGCGCCCTGGGCTTGAGCCTGACGCACGAAGAAGCCTGACCGACACCCCACCGGACGCACGCACATGACCGCAAGCATCAAGAGCCACAGCCATGGTCAGACCATGGTGTTGACCATCAGCAACCCGGAGCACCGCAACGCGCTGGGCCCCGACATGTACGCCGCCGGTGTGGAGGCGCTCAACGTGGCCGAAAGCAGCCCTGAGGTGCGCAGCGTGGTGATCACCGGCGAAGGCAACCACTTCTGTGCGGGTGGCAACCTGCAGCGCTTGCTGGCCAACCGCCAGCAGCCGCCCGAGGTGCAAGCGCAGAGCATCGAAGGCCTGCACAACTGGATCGAAACCATCCGTGCGTTTTCCAAGCCCGTCGTTGCGGCCGTGGAAGGCTCGTGTGCCGGCGCGGGTTTCTCACTCGCCCTGGCCTGCGACATGGTGGTGGCTGCGCACAGCAGCGTGTTCGTGATGGCCTACAGCAACGTGGGGCTGTCACCCGACGGCGGCGCCACCTGGAGCCTCATGCGAGCCCTGCCCCGCGCGACCGCACTGCAACTGCTGATGTGCGGGGACCGCATCGGCGCCGAGCGGCTACAGCAGTTGGGCGTGATCAATACCGTGAGCGCCACTGGCGAAGCGCTGGTCGATGCGCTCGCGCTGTGCGAGCGTCTCAACGCCCGCGCCCCCAATGCCCTGGCCAGCATCAAGGAGCTGGCCAACGATGCCCCCACCGTGTTGCTCCACGCACAGCTGAGCGCCGAACGCGACCACTTCGTGCGCAACCTGCACCACGCGAACGCGGGAGAAGGCATCGACGCCTTCGTCAACAAGCGCCCGGCCAACTACCGTTGAACCGACGCGCAAGCAAGGCGGCGCGGGCCGTCTGCGCGCATACCCTGAGCCCGTTGCCACGTCCCAGTGGCGACAATCATTGACTTTCCAGTCACTCAAAAGACAGCCCATGGACGAACCGATTCTGACAATGGAAGAACGCGAGGCGATCAACAGTGGTCGCTGGTTCTCCAACCTTTCTCCCTCCCTGCGGCACGACATACTCCGATGCGCCTACGTCAAGCGATTCAAGGACAGCGATCTGATCGTCGCCCGAGGCGATCCGCCTTCCGAATGGACGGCGGTGGCCAAGGGTGCGGTGCGCGTGAGTTCCACGTCGCTCTCGGGCAAGCAGATCACGCTGACCTATGTGGAGCCGGGCGTGTGGTTTGGCGACGTGGCGATGTTCGACGGCGACCAGCGCACGCACGATGCCTATGCCCACGGACCCACCACGCTGCTGTGCGTGGCCCGCACCGATTTTCAGAAGATTCTCAGCTCGCACATCGAACTGTACGAGGCTTTGATGCGCCTGCAGGCGCGGCGCATCCGCACCTTGTTCGGTCTGGTGGAAGACCTCAACACCCTGCCCTTGCGCGCACGCCTGGCCAAACAACTGCTGCACCTGGTGCGCAGCTACGGCGTGCCCTGCCTGGCCGACGGCAACGAGATGCGCATCGGCCTGCAGCTGGCGCAGGAAGAGCTGGCTCAGTTGCTCGGCGCTTCGCGTCAGCGGGTGAACCAGGAACTCAAGTCGATGGAGCGCGACAACGCGATCCGCATCGAGCAGGGGGGACTGGTGGTGCGCAACCGGGACATGCTGATGCGAATCGCAGAAGCCGAAACCTGAGGCACCGCGCGATGGCCTTCTTCCCCACCTCCTCCCAAGGCCATCAGACATGAGCGACACCCAGAACTTCACCGGCACACGCCCCGTGGCCGGCCAACACGCTTTCGACGAAGCCGCCCTGGCCACCTGGCTTCAAAGCCGGCTGCCCGGTTTTGAAGGTCCACTGACGGTGGAGATGTTCAAAGGCGGCCAGTCCAACCCCACCTACAAACTCATCACGCCCCAACGCGCCTACGTGATGCGCGCCAAGCCGGGCCCGGTGGCCAAGCTGCTGCCCTCGGCACATGCCATCGAGCGCGAGTTTCGTGTGATGAGTGCGCTGCATGACACCGGCGTTCCGGTGGCGCAGATGCACGTGCTGTGCGAAGACGAGTCGGTGATCGGCCGCGCGTTCTACATCATGGAATGCGTCAACGGGCGCGTGCTGTGGGACCAGTCCCTGCCCGGCATGACGAACGAACAACGCGGCGCAATCTACAACGAGATGAACCGTGTCATCGCCGCGTTGCACACCGTCAAGCCACTGGCCATCGGCCTGGACGGCTACGGCAAGCCCGGCAACTACTTCGAACGTCAGATCGGCCGCTGGAGCAAACAGTACGTTGCATCCGTCACGCAGCCCATCCCCGAGATGGACCGGCTCATGGAATGGCTGCCGAACAACATCCCGGCCATGGCGCGTGACGAGTCGATGCTGTCGGTGGTGCACGGCGACTTCCGGCTCGACAACCTGATGTTCCACAGCGAAGAGCCGCGTGTGCTCGCCGTGCTCGACTGGGAGCTCTCAACCCTGGGCCATCCGCTGGCCGACTTCAGCTACCACTGCATGTCCTGGCACATACCGCCCGGCATGTTCCGAGGCATCGGCGGGCTCGACGTGAAGGCCCTGGGCATTCCCACGGAAGACGAGTACATCGCGCTCTACTGCGAGCGCACCGGCATCGCAGCGCCGGCGCAACTCAAGGCCGACTGGAACTTCTACCTCGCCTACAACATGTTCCGCCTGGCGGCCATCCTGCAAGGCATCGCCAAGCGGGTCGAGGCCGGCACGGCATCGAGCGACCAGGCGGTGAAGTCCGCCACTGGCGCTCGCCCCATGGCCGAGATGGCCTGGCGATTCGCCAGCGGCACCTGAACAGTTTCAAACACCCGATCACTCACAAGGAGACACGATGAATTTCGACTACACCGACAAGGTCAAGGACATGCGCGAGCGCCTGCTGGCGTTCATGGACGAGCACATCTACCCGAACGAGGCGCGCTTTTTCGCCGAGATCGCGGCCAACCGCGCCAAGGGCAACGCCTGGATCCCGACCACCATCATCGAAGAGCTCAAGCCCAAGGCGCAGGCCGCCGGCCTGTGGAACCTCTTCCTGCCGCGCAGCCCCCGCGCGCCACAGGGCCTGTCCAACCTCGAGTACGCACCCATGTGTGAAATCATGGGGCGCGTGCCGTTTGCCGCCGAGGTCTTCAACTGCTCGGCGCCCGACACCGGCAACATGGAAACCTTCGAGCGCTACGCCAGCGAAGAACTCAAGGACGAGTGGCTCGAGCCGCTGCTGCGTGGCGAGATCCGCTCGGCCTTCCTGATGACCGAGCCCGACGTGGCTTCGTCGGACGCGACCAACATCGAGTGCAGCATCGAGCGCGATGGCGACGAGTATGTGATCAACGGCCGCAAGTGGTGGTCGTCGGGCGCGGGGGATCCACGTTGCGCGGTCTACATCGTGATGGGCAAAACCAACCCCGACGCGCCGCGCCATTCGCAACAGTCCATGATCATCGTGCCCGCCAACAGCAAAGGCGTCACCATCGTGCGACCACTCTCGGTGTTCGGCTACGACGACGCGCCCCACGGCCACATGGAGGTGGTGCTCAAAAACGTGCGCGTGCCGATCGGGAATCTCTTGCTGGGCGAAGGCCGTGGTTTCGAAATCGCGCAAGGCCGCCTGGGCCCCGGCCGCATCCACCACTGCATGCGCTCCATCGGCTCGGCCGAACGCGCGATCGAACTCATGTGCAAGCGCTTGAACAGCCGCGTTGCGTTTGGCAAGCCGGTGTCGAGCCAGTCGGTGTGGCACGAGCGCATTGCCGATGCGCGCTGCCGCATCGAGATGGCGCGCCTGCTCACGCTGAAGGCCGCCTACATGATGGACACCGTGGGCAACAAGGTCGCCAAGGCCGAGATCGCGATGATCAAGGTGGTGGCGCCCAACATGGCTTGCGACATCATCGACATGGCGATCCAGGCACACGGCGGTGGCGGCGTGAGCGACGATTTTCCGCTGGCCTATGCCTACGCCAGCCAGCGCACCCTGCGCCTGGCCGACGGTCCGGACGAAGTGCACCGCATGTCGATCGCCAAGCTGGAGCTGGCCAAGCACATGCTCATCAAAACCGAAGTGGAGATGCCGATCACGCGCGGCTCTTGAGGCCGCCTGCCCGCGAATGATTCAGCGGGCAGCCATCTCCATGGCGCGTTGACTCGCGCGGTCAAACAGAGCCAAGGCGTGCAACGCGGTGGCCGTGTCGCCACTGCGGTCGATCTGCATGCGCAAATAGGTCTTGCCACGTTGCAGCATGAGCATCACCGGCGTCTCTTCGGAGACCCACTCGGGCCAGTCCATCAACTGCTGTTCGGTCTCGCTGTCGATCCAGCGCCTGGCGATGTCAGGCGTGTCGGTGAGCACCGCGTAACGGCCCCAGAAGCGCCGGTCCGGTCCTGCCCAACCCGCATCGCGGTAGGTGGCCAGCCACCTCACCTCTTCGGGCACCACGCCCGCCATGGTCTGCAGGTCGTCTGTGTACTGCGAATAGAGCGCCCGCGACTGCTCCTCCAGCAGTTCCTTCAACCGACGGTTCATCACCACGACATTGCCTTCCTGCTTCAGACCAAGGTCGGCGCGCGCCATCAACTCCATGCCCTGAATGAACGGGCGAGAGGCTTGCAGGCACTGGATGCGCACCGGGCGGTCCTGCCAACGACCGGCAAGCGCATACGCCCCACCCGTCATCGGGTTGAAACTCAGCGCGTGGTCCTGCGCCCATTTGGCCAGTGGCGCCGAGCGGGCTCGCAGCCAGGTCGTGGGCGTCAAGGCATTCTTCAAGCGTGCATACATGGTTTTCGGTTTTACCTTAGAGTGCGGCAGCTTGCGCACGGCAAGCACGCACACAAAGGCCGATTTGATGATCAATGTCCACTCCTGGCCCACGCCCAACGGCCACAAGGTCCACGTCATGCTCGAAGAGTGTGGTTTGCGCTTGGGTCGTGACTGGCAAGTCCACGCCGTCAACATCGGCCAGGGCGACCAGTTCCAACCTGAATTCCTGAAGATCAGCCCGAACAACAAGATCCCGGCGCTGGTCGATTCCGATGGCCCGGATGGCAAGCCCATCAGCCTGTTCGAATCGGGCGCGATCCTGCTGTACCTGGCAGCCAAGACGGACAAGTTCCTGCCGAAGTCGGACCGGGCGAAGTTCAAGGTGCTGGAGTGGCTGATGTTCCAGATGGGGGGCGTGGGTCCGATGCTCGGCCAGGCGCACCACTTCCGCATCTATGCGCCCGAGAAGATCGAGTACGCCGTCAACCGCTATACCAACGAGGCCAAGCGCCTCTATGGCGTGATGAACAAGGAACTCGAGAACCAGACGTTCATTGCGGGCAACCAGTACACCATCGCCGACATCGCGATCTTCCCTTGGTTGCGCAGCTGGCAGAACCAGGGCATCGACTGGGCGGACTACCCGCATCTCAAGGAATGGTTCGACAAGATTGCTGCACGCCCCGCAGTGCAACGCGGGGTGGCGGTGCTCGCCGATGCCCGCAAACCACTCACCGATGACAAGGCGCGTGACATCCTGTTTGGCAAGACTCAGTATGAAAAGAGATGAAAGAAGAGCCTGCGCTCCAGAACCGACCATTTCAGCAGGTACAATTCGCAGCTTAGTCGGAGCGTAGCGCAGCCTGGTAGCGCATCTGCTTTGGGAGCAGAGGGTCGCGAGTTCGAATCCCGCCGCTCCGACCATTCATCGAAA
The DNA here is from genome assembly GCF_018780385.1 of Hydrogenophaga sp. Lineage (GTDB taxonomy): Bacteria > Pseudomonadota > Gammaproteobacteria > Burkholderiales > Burkholderiaceae_C > Hydrogenophaga. The sequence continues at coordinate 38,105 of NZ_JADMJO010000003.1, forward strand.
AAGAAAAAGGCCCACTCTGTGGGCCTTTCTTCTATGTGCTGCCGGTTATCTGTCTGCCCGTAGCTCAACCGGATAGAGCAGCTGCCTTCTAAGCAGCAGGTCGGGGGTTCGAGTCCCTCCGGGCAGGCCACATCAACTTCTCACACCGTCTCGAATCGACTTGTAACCCGCGTGTTTCCTGGCACTGCGGGTTTTTTGTTGTCTCACACCCTCTCTGTCGATACCATGACATACCGTAACAAAAGCGGTATCTGTCGCGGTATCTGGTCTTTGCCAGTCGCTGGATACCGTCACAAGGGGTAGCCATGGCTCTGACCGACACTTTCGTGAGACAGGTGAAGCACTCCGGCCGACCTGCCGGGGACAAGCACACTGACGGTGCCGGCATGTACCTCCTCGTGAAGGCTGCCGGCCGGTACTGGCGTCAGGACTACGCCTTCTCTGGCAAGCGGAAAACGCTTGCGCTGGGCGTGTACCCAGACGTCTCGCTCGCCAAGGCCCGCCAGCGGCGCGACAAGGCGCGGGAGCTGCTGGCTGACGGCGTCGACCCCGGTGTTGCGAAGCGGGCGGGAAAGTTGGCCACGTCGGTGGCTGCCGCCAACACCTTTCAGGCGGCAGCTCGAGAGTTTCATGCCAACCAGGCCGGAGGCTGGAGCCCGAGGTACGCCGCGCGCTGGATCGAGCGCATGGAAAAAGACCTGTTCCCCTACGTCGGCCGCTTGACGTTGACCGAGATCTCGGCGCCGATCCTGCTTGACGCCCTGCGGAAGGTGGAAAAGCGAGGGGCCAATGAAACCGCCCACACGTTACGCCAGACTGCTGGCCAAGTGTTTCGCTACGGTATCCAGACTGGCCGGTGCGAGCGAAACCCGGTTGCCGATTTGCATGGAGCCCTCAAACCGATCGTGGTGAAGCACATGTCTGCGGTGTTGGAGCCCCAGCAGGCAGGCGAGTTGCTGCGCGCCATCGACGGGTATACCGGCCAGCCCGCCACTCGGGCCGCGCTGACCCTGTCCGCCCTGCTCTTCCAGCGGCCCGGCAACATCAGGCAGATGGAATGGGCATGGATCGATTTCGACAAAGCCATGTTGACGATCCCCTCCGCGGAGATGAAGCGCCGGCTCGCTCAGAAGCTCAACGGCCGGCCGCACTTGGTGCCTCTTTCACCGCAGGCCCTGGCAACCCTGAAAGAGCTCCAGCCGCTGACAGGCCATGGGCGCTTCGTCTTTCCGAGCCTGCGCACCGGCGAGCGGCCCATGAGCGAGAACACCGTGAACGCCGCACTGCGCCGCCTGGGCTTCACGGGCGACGAAATGACCGCCCACGGTTTTCGCGCCATGGCTCGAACACTGTTGATCGAGCGCATTGCAGGAATCTCGCCCGAAGTGATCGAAGCGCAACTGGCGCACGGCAAATCGGGACCGCTGGGCATGGCCTATGACCGCGCGGAGTTCATGGAACAGCGTCGACAGATGATGGACGTGTGGGCCGACTACCTGGACAGGCTGCGTGTGGGCGCGAAGATCATCCCGTTAAGGGCAGCGTGATGGGCGAGCGTCGTGTACGGGAGGCTGACGCGCGCTCCGTTGCCCTTGAGCTGACCGACCGTTGCATCTACTGTGGTGGAGCCAAGCGAGGGACCACTGTCTGCGAGAAGATGCGCCTCACGACACAAGGGGCAGTCTTTCAGGTTGTAGCCTTTGGGGATGGCGCCGCCCGCGCTTCGGGAAAAACGAGCACGGGTGGCGCAGGTATGTAGGCAAGGAGATCGCCAGATTTCCTTTTAGCGACGCGAATCGCAAATCTCTGTTTCCGCTCCTCTCCGTTCCAGTCTGTGTAGCAGATCACGCATGAAAGATCTTGCCCAATGTGCTGAACAGAAAGCGCAAACGACATCTCCACTGCAGTGCCGCCATTGAAAATTAACGGGAGTTCTTCGCCTTCAAACAAGAGAGACTCGTCCTCATCTGCGTAAATCGCTAAGCGCGAACACAGGCGCCCCATATTGGTCATCGTCAAGTAGAAAAGGTCTTTCCCGTGGTGCACAAGTCCGCCCGCAAGTTGCACGTCAAACACCGGCTGGTTCGACAAAAATGTTGCCCGACGCCTTTCTTCTTCTCGAGCGAGTTCAAACTCATGCTGGCGCTGCGTTGTCTCCACTAGTGCCCGTTGTTGGTCTACTGACGCCTGCAGCTCCTTCACCTGCAAGTTGAGCGCCGTGGTGTTCTGTCGCAGCTCCTCGCCCTGCTGGAGGTAGCCGAGCACTAGCCACAAAAACGCCAGTGGGCTGGCTGCGCCTGCAAGGGCATCACCCAGCTCATTCGGGGTCATTTTCATCACTGGATCGCGTTGGACATAGGCGTAGATTGCCAAGGCGACAACGTACGCGATGGTGACCAACATCCCAATGCTGTATCGCTTGTCGGTCATTCACACCTCAGCGAGTGGCGGTCAGATCATCGTCGGACTTGTACCCATCCCGCACCCTGACACGACGGGCCTCGGCGATCAGGATCTCGTTCGTCTTCTTCTCCTCACGGATGAGCTCGCGCAGAAGATCCTTGGTGCCGAAGATCGCGAAGGGCATCAAGATCCACAAAATCGCGATGAGCAGGACAAGCAGGCCCAACAGCAACATGACTACCCCACCAACTGCCTGCATCCCTTCCATACCGTCCATATCCGCCTCCTTGAAAAAGGCCGATCGTACGCTGCCCTGCCGTTTCAGAACTCCAAAAACCATCCTCTCGGCGCTAGACGCACCTTGATCCAGCGGCGGACCAAATCGATTCGCTTTCTATGGCCGGTCGCCCACAAGCGGCCATGCCGATAATGCACTGCATGACCTACTTCTTCACTCTCGAGTTCAGTCACGAGTTGCTTGTGGACGACGACGAGCCTTCAAGGTACGTGAAGGAAATCGAAGGTGTCGTTTGGGTCTATCGAGGCAGTCGCAAGCATCGCGCGGGCCGGTTTTCAATCTTCATCATCAACGTGGAGCGAGCTCTAGCGAATGACGAATCGGTGTTCGACATCTTTGACTACGCGTCGACAACAATGGGTTATCTACTGCTCTATGGCGACGATGGGGAGTACGCCCCCGAAGTGACCGCAATACTGCCAGGCGGTGAGCGATGGAGTCCGAACCTCCTAATACTGGATCGTTTGGAGGTGCTCCCCAAGTACCGGGGCTATGGCATCGGCCTGCGGGTGCTGCGCTGCCTCCAAGAGCAGTTCAGCATGGGTTGCGGCTTGGTCGCAATGAAGCCCTTTCCCCTTCAATTTGAGGGAGGGGATCCGGCGGAGAAAGAAGGTGATCCGAAGTTCGTGACGATGGGCCTTGGAGACTTCGACCGAAATCAGGGCCGTGCAACGGCAAGACTCTGCAGGTACTACGCCCAACTCGGCTTTATCGGTGTGCCGGGAACCGATTTCATGATCTCAGACCCTCTGATGGACCTCCCGCCACTCGTCGGAAGTTGACTTTTCGGAATACATAAAGCCGTGCGTCGATTCGACTTTATGCATTACATTAAGTCGCATGGCGAATAAAGAACTCGAAGCACGACCTCGTATGGGTCGGCCACCGATCCCTGAGGAACAAAGGACTGTGAATGGATCGATTCGTTTGACTCCAGATCGCTGGGCAAAGTTGAGAGAACTGGGAACAGGCTGGCTCAACAAAGCGATCGACCGCGCGAAGGCTCCGGGACCTGAGCGCAAATAACGAAGGCCGGCAGCGCTTGGACCCGCTACCGACCTTCTAACCACAACGTGCAACATCTGAAAGGACGCACACCATGGCTACATTGGATTCTAGATCCCCGAGCAATGTGATCGACTTTGAGAATTTCGCGGACCGACGAACCCTGACCGCTCATCAAACACGACACGTGGAAACGGATGGGAGAAGCGTCGACGGGAAAGAACTAAAACTGGAGGAAGGATTGTTCAACTTCGCCCAGCTTGCGCTGAAGAAGAGTGCATACGCGATGCGTGTCTGCGGCGATATCGGACATCCGACGATCCGCGAAGGCGAGTTCATTGTGATCGAGCCTCACCTGAAAGCTGCGCCCACTGACAGGGTGGTAGTAGCGCTCAAGGATGGCAGGACGATGCTGCAGGAGCTGCTCGTAGACCGGCCTAAGAGCATCACACTGAGGTCGCTGGACGGAGCCACTCGGCGCACCATCCAGCGCAACGAACTCCGCTCAGTGTTCGGCGTTCAGGTGGTGACATCGATCGTCTCGGCTCGATTGCTTGCGAAACCTCCTCTGGACACCTCCATCCACATACCTGCCGTGGGGTCGAAGTTCTCCTGAGCTATCAACCTGTCGCGTTCGGCAATGATGTTTTTCAAAGCCTCTTGACCTTGGACGGTATCAAGGTATGTGCGCCACCGAAGTGACTCCGCCTGCTCCGGCTATCGCAAGTCCAACAAAGGTTCCAAGCTTCCTTCATGATGTTCCCGGCGCTGGTGGGGGCAGGTTCAAATCTGAGCACGCTCGCGCTTTGTGGAAAAGCGAGGTTCACATCGTTGGTGGAGGCATCCGTCAATGTCGGAGGTGCTAGTTATAGAACAGCTCGATCATTTGCTGCCCAGTGGCGCCCTGGAAGGTAAGAGTGACCTTTCGCGGCGGCGCGGCCCAGTCGTCGGTGATGAGCTCGTCGATGAGTTGCTTCCCGGTCTTTCCCTGATGGATCAAGCGATCATGTTTTGCTAAGACACCGATCTCGAAGTACTCCTCCGAATAGCTATCGTCGGCGTACACGATCGATACCTTCACTGTCTTATGGGCATCCTTGGTCATGTTCATTCCTTTGGCCAGGTAGATATCGCGTAGCTGAGCTCTTCACGAGCATCGTCAACAGATCTGAGCCAGCCGCTGTTCTTAGGGCTGGTGTTGGTGGGTGAGCGCATAGCAATGTGCGCGCTTCGGAGGGCAGAGGCGAACGTAGCTGCGAGCCAGTCATCGACATGAGCAGATTCTCGACGCTCGAACTCTTTAAGTCGCAGTTCAAGGTGCTGCTTGAGGCCTTTGTACTCGGCCTTCGCATCATCTTCGCTGGCACACTTCGTTGTCACGGACGAGCCCATCTGCGAAAGCGATTCAGCCCGTACCTCCAGTTGCCGAAGCTCATCTAGATAGGCGTGCATGCAATTTCCTCTTTTACAGATCATCGGTCCATCGTCAGACTAGTAGCCGTCCTCCATTACAGTGCAGTCCCACCAGTGGGCCATAAGGGCGCGGCGCTGAATGACGGTCTATAGCCGAGGGCGGTCAGAACATGTTCGCGAAAAGCAACCTCCAGCCAGGCACTTTTGGCGGAGGTTTGGGATTTGCGACAGCGATGGCCTGCTCGTATTCGCAGGCCATGGCCAGTGCCTTGAGCATTGGTGGCTCCTTCGTTGACACCTCGGCGGCGTACCGCTTCTTCCACATGGCGACCTGCTCCATGGTCAGGTCATCTATAGGGACCCCCTCGATGTCGGCGATCAGGAGCATCAGTTTTACGGCCAACTCGTTATGGAGCACGCGCCGAGACGAGTAATTGAAAACCAACGAGAGAAAGCCTAGACCGGCTATCACCGATGCAGCGAACGGCAACCAGCATTCCAGCGCCTTGGCGAGGATTGTTGCCCCGAGAAGGACGGAGATCGCTGTTGTCGCTTTATCGAGTTTGTCGAACCACGCCTCGCGTCGTCTGTGATAGCGGTATGCGATCCAGAGGCGATGCCAGAGTTCGCAGCGAAGATCCCACTCGTCAGGCGGCCGATTGGTATGGAGCATCCCCTCCGTGGCATCTCCGTCCTGGGCCGCCATGCTTCACTTCTTTGATGAAGGGGGTGAGGATGGCGCTGGGCGCGGCCCCGGAGGCGGAGCAGGAGAGAAATACTCCAGCACCTTTCCGCCCCTGCCACCGTGATCGTGGGCCGGGCCTCTCGTGGGTTGCGGGCTCGGGGCGGGCGGTGGGCCGCTTGGCTTTTTGTTCACTCCGTCTCCTATGTTTTGTTACAAGTGTAGTGGAGCATACCAATTGTGGTGACGTGCCAAAGTACGTCACGGCTTCGCGCACATCAGGCCAATGATTGGCTGTTCTCGAAGTGATGCTCTTCGAGCTGCGCGAACAACCGTTCCATTTCATCCAAGCTTGACACAGAGCCCAACGGCCTGTGCGGCCCCACCAATTCGGCCTCCGTCTCGCGGAGCAACTGCGTCCAGCAAATCATTGTTTCCAGCGGCTGCTCGGCACCGGGCGTACCCGGCCCCTCCCCGCATGGCTGCGGCTTTGGTTCGATGGAATGGCTTGGCGGTTTGGTCATGGGCTCAGTGTCACCAGGCAGCTCGGGCTCGTCAACGCAACGTGTCTGCGAGCGCTTCATCGGCAGCGATCTGAGCATGTGTGCACTGGGCAAAACCTGCCAGTTGCAGTCCGAGGATGTGGGCCTCGCGATGGGACATGCTCAACGACTGGTCCCCCACTTTGGCCGTAACAGGGCCGCCGATTTCCTCGATCGTCAGGCCTACCGGCCGAATCGGTGGCTGCGCCCGAAGTAGTCGAAACACCCCTGCCTTCAAGCGGCGCAGGCTTTCGTCGTCCTCGATGAACCGCTTGCGCAGCACCTCGCGGGTGATGACTTGGTCGTGGGCGTGCAGGTCCATGATGGCCCCCCAGAGGATGTCTTTGGTGCGCCGACCCGCTGCGGGCTTCACACTTTCGGAGGAGATGACATTCATTCTGGAGCTGGGGGGGGGGGTGGCGGGGGCCCCCCCCGAGATCCCATTTATAGCTGTTTGGGGGCCTTGAAGTAGTGCGTACCTCCTTGCGTACCTCACTGCGTACCTCACTGCGTACCGGCACTGCCCCATTCCCGGCTTCCCACCATGTGTCCCGAAAGCTTGAGAGATGGAAGAATCTTGTCGTTTAAAACGGCGCCAGCGAGATGAACACTTCGACCGGGCCAGGACCGTGATATACAGCTTCACCTGTTGATGTGATGCGAACGATCCGCCAGTTGTCGCGTTGCTCGACATGGTAGGCGGTAGCTGGAAGCTCGAGCACCGTTTCCACAGGGTAAGGCAGGCGTAAAAAAGCCCGCGAGAGGCGGGCTGTTGGGGGAAGGGAATGGTCAGGACTAGTTGCGTCCGATGCCTTTCGGGTCCTTGTAAGCCGACAATGCGATCTGGGCAAACGAAGCCGGGAGGGCGCGGTCTCGCACCTTTGAGTTCAGGTAGTTCTCGAATTTGCCTTCACCAACGTATGTCTCTCGAAACCAGCGCCTGAACTCTCCCAGCGCGGCGTCCGGATAGCACCATGGCTTCTGCGGATTGGACATGGCCTGGGGAAAGTAATCTGGGTAGTTGTGCTCGTAGTTGATCCTGGCGCCGTATTTCGCATCAGACTTGCCTCCAGTCCAATGCTTGCCCCAGCCGATGCCGACTGAAATGTCAGGAACAAAGTTGCTGTCGATCATCAGTCCTTGCTGACCAAGGTGAACGATCATGTCCGAGATCTCTTTAAAGATGCTGAAATATCCGTTCGGAACGGAGTTGTAGACAAGCGAAACACGATCGTGGAACTGCCGCCAGACCTCCGGCACATGGTTCTGCGGGTCATATCCCACCTGCGTGTAGATGAAATCATGGAGCGCCTTGCCCGCAAGCAATCGGAAGTTCTTTTTGGCGTCATCTGTTGGCTTGTCGAAGGCGTGATACTCGAGAACAGCTAGGCAAACCACGTCCGAGTAAGCATGGAAGAACTCGCCAGCTTGACGGATCTCAACATAAGGCGTGGCGACAAAAATGCCCTTGTCTGCCAAAATTTTCTTGACAGCACGCGCCAGTGGGTTGGGCGCTTGGCTGTTCCAACTCTGCGCCAGTTCAGAGACGCGGCTGCTGTCTATTCCGCATAGACCGGCAAGTCCGCGCCCCGTGAGGAATGCCGTGCCGTCCGACAGCACCCCCATGCCTATGCCGTTGATCTCCAGTTGCTTGTCGATGAACAACTCACCCTGTCCGGCAGGGGTGCGCGGGTTAGGGGTTAACGTCGCAGGTAACTTATTGATTCCTAGAGACTTTTGGGTGCGCGGATTTGTTGGCTTCGACGGCATGAATCTTCCTTGATCATTTGAATACGGCCCGCTCGATTCTCCCTTGCCCATTGTCAAAGCGCCAGTCGGCCCGGCGTGACGTTCTCCACGCTCACCGCTTCCGCCACTCCCAAGGCGGCCCGGCCTGCATAGACCAGACCCCGCGACCAGCGCCACGCCGATCGTGCAGGCTATCCTGGTCGAGGTTTTGCCGTTCCTCACTGGCTCGACTTGAGAGACCCGCTACACGCCCGCCTTGATGTAGGGCCAAGCAGCGAGAGCCAACGCTGCCAAAGAAACTGGGATGGCCCAGCCCGCCCACTTTGCCGAACGCTCCGCAAGGGCAGTTCACAGACTTCACGCGGTAGGCAACTGTTGTTCGGGATGCGCCTGCACGTGCTCGCGCTTGAGCAGGAAAAGTGCGTTCTTCAGGGCGGTTTCCGCTTGCCTTGCGCGGTCGCGAAACTCGCCCTGCTCCGGTGGTGATCGGCAGAGATCAGCGTAGGCCAAGCGCGCGGCCCGTAGCCTGAGCTCAACCACCTCCATTGATTGCTTGGTGGCCAGTGCCCGCGGAAACTCAAGGTCACCTTTCAAGGCATCGTCAAGCGCGGCCAGGCGGAACTCTTCCGCACCAGCATCGAGCTGGCGCTGCATGCCCGTCATGGCTTCGGCAATCGTCGCCGGGTGAGTCTTCCGCATCGCCACGTCGTCCGCGCGCGCCTGCAGCAGCGTGAGCGCCGCCGTCAGGCGTTCGATCTCAGGGTGCCCCGCGAACAGCGCGTCCGGGAGGCCCCTCGCGATCTGATCCGAGTCGCGCGGGCTGGCACCCTCCTCCAGGCGCGGCCCTCGGTGATATGCCGAGTAGCCCGAGAGGATGGTTTTGCTGGCTTCGTGGCCCTGCCACAGCCGTTCGACGGTCGAGAGGTTCTGCATGATTCTTCCTGTTGAGTTGAGATGGTTCCGCGCGTGATGTGAGCCGGGCGTAGCCCTAGCGCACCTCCTCGAACTGGGGCTGACCCTGTGCATCGAGGCTCACGACACGGACGCTGCGATCACCTACGGTGTAGGTCTTGCCCACCTCGTAGTTCTCGGGGCGAGAGCCTTTCGTGCGGCCAGCCTCGCCGCGGCGCACCTGGGCGGCCATGTCGACCACCTGGCCAGTGCGGTTGTCCACCACCAGCGCCGGGCCGCGCAGCTTCACGACCCCTCCGCTACCGTCGGGCGCCGCGTATTCCTCACCAGGCACCACGGTGTAGCCGGGGTTGGCTTCGCTTTTGCCCTGCAGCGCCATCAGGGTCTGCGCCGCAGCCTTGCGCTTCGCATCGGTATCGGCTGTTACGTAGGCGCTGCGCGCGGCTTGCAACTGCTCCGACTCGGCCATGGTGTTCGCCCGAAAGCCGCGCGCGCTCGCGCTATTGAGTTCCGATTCGGCCTGACGGCGTACGCCCAGATCCGCGACGCCGCGCGCAATCTCGGTTTGGTCGGCTGTGGCCTGCCGCTTGCTGGCGCTGTTGGCCAGGCGCGAGCGCAGCAAGTCGTCCATCGTGGTCTTGCGCGGGTTCATGCCGGCGTTGAAGGCGTTGATGCCCTGGGCGTCCTTCACCTGCTTGTCGTAGGTGTAGCGCTGATCGGCCGTCATGCCGTTGCGCGGGTCGAACGGGCGATCGAGGATTGCTTTTGCTTCGCCTGGGGCCATGCCGGGCACCACGCTGACGCCGGCGCCGCGCGGCTTGAAGCCCGCGGCCTGGGCCCCTTGGTAGTTCAGCGGGCCGCTGATGTTCTCGCCACTGAACTCCTTGATGCCATTGGGCTGGCGGCGCACGCCAACCATGCCCAGACCAAGCGCTTGATCGCCAGAGGGAGCCACACCACCGGTGGCAGGGCCTGGCACGCCCCCAGGGGCTCGTGGGGCGGCGGCGGGGTTGGAGGTACCAGCGACACCCGATCCGTTGACTTGTGCGGCCGCACCACGGCCGTCCGCATCGGCGGCATTCAGCAGCGACACGCCTGCTGCCAGCGGAACACTGGGCGCGAGCACGCCCTGGACAAGAGGTGAAGAAAATCCGGTGGCCACCTTGGCGGCGCCTTTCAGCAGGCCGGCGACGACGGGCCCACCGATCGGCGCGAGGGCTGCAGCGGCATTGCTCACGCCACGGGAAAACTCGGTGCCGTTGTCGCGGGTGCCGCTACCTCCTTTCCACCCCATAGGTGCGGAGCTGGGGATTTGGTCGACTGGGCTCTTCTTGCCGGCAAGCAGTGGGGCTGTTCCCAGACCTTGCTGGGGCTGGCGCGGCTGGGCATCTTGGGTTCGTGTGTACATGATGGTTGTCCGGTGGGTATTTGTTGAAATGTGGGGAGAAAGCGGGCGGGAGTTCGTGGTCGGTCACCTCTTCCCCTTCATCGCAGAGAACTCTCGCGCAGGCACCGCTGCGGGAGATCGTTCTGGCGGTGAGACCTTGCTTTCAAGGCGGCGCAGCGTCGCGACCTCATCACCACCGGCGAGGCGAACCGCCTCGGCGATCAGCGCTCGCACGGTGTCCAGGCCTTCGCCTGGCTTGACCATGCCCATGCACACGCTGATCCTGGCGTTGTAGGTGGCCATGGCTTCGGTTCGGGCGCGCGCGGTGTATGACGACCTCAGGCCCTCCGACATGGGGATCTTGAATTGCGACTCGGGTGCAGGCCTCCGTGGCTGGATTGCTTTGCAGAGGGCCACGAACTCGGGCAGCGTCGGCGGGTACTTCGAGTGATCCACCTTGCAGCGCTCGGCCGCCGCGCGCACCACATCGCCGTCAAAGCCGTCGAGCTCGTGTTGCCAGACCACCATGGCCGACTTGATGCCGCGGTCCTTGCCCTCGGCGTCCACGTCGCCGGTGGTGTACCGCGAAAGCAGCAAGGTGCCGTACCAGGCATGAAACAGCATGAACAGGCCTTTGACGCCGGCCTGCAGGTCTTCAGGCTGCGCCGACACCGCGCCGATTTGCGCGCCCTTGATAGCTTGGGTGATGGTTTTAGACATGGGTGGCTCCGTCGAAGATCGCTGCTGCTGCTGCGGTGAAGCGGCTCGTGGAAAGCGCTCGGCTCTGCGTCTGCCGCTCATGCGGCTTGAGCCAGTCGGCCTGGAGGCCTTGAGAGCCGCGCATACACCAGACCTGCAAGAAGGCATCGAGAGGCAGGCCGGCCGTCACAGCTTCGCGCCGGGCTCCGTCCACAACTGTCTCAGTCACGGGCGCCTTCTTGGCCTTGCGCAACGCCAGCCAGTCGACCCAGGTCTGCTCGGCAACGTCGTCCGGTCTGCCAACTCCGGCGGCGGTGCTGCGCTTGCGAGGTGCTACACCACCGTCAGGTGGTGGAGATGTAGGAATTGGAGACGGAGACGGAGACGGAGACGGAGACGGAAACGGAAACGGAAACGGAAACGGAGACGGAGATGGAGACGGAGCAATGCTGTCTTCGGCTGGTTGCATGCACCCAGCACCATCCTCGCCTGCTGCGCTCGTGCTACCAGCATTGCAGGCAGCATCTCGGAGTGCGGCGTACTCAGGCACCTGGCGGTTCGCCTCAGCGACACCGTGATGGCGCTTGGCCGCGTTCCACTGGGCTTTTTGTGACCGCATCTTGGCCCCGGCCGCCCATGGGTTGTGCTCGGCCCAGTCATGGATCGCGCGTGTGCCGACCTCACCGTCGAGGAATCGCACCTTCGCCAGCTCGCCAATGAAGGCACCATCAGCACCTCCCCAGTCGGCCGCCAGTTCGATGTCCTCATCGGTCATGCCGCTCAAGTCCCCATCGCTGCGGTTCGATGCAGCCCAGAGGAAGAGGCACACAAGACCCCAGCCACCGGCCGGGCCCAGCCGACGGATCAGCTTCTTCGTCTTCGGGTGCGACGGAAGGCCCGTCGAGATTCGTGCATCGGCGGCCATCATGGAACCACCTTGCTGCCGGTTCGGATGACATGCCGCGGCTGCTTGCGCAGTTTCGGCTCGGTGTCAAGGACATAGAGTGCCGAACGCGTGTGCTCAAAGCCATCTTGATCCCAAAGGGTCACGCGCTCTGTACGAATCACGTATCCAAAACGATCGCGCAACTCCTTCACGCGAGCGGCACATGAGTACGCGCCGAGTCTCCGGAGCTCGTACGAGGTCTTGGGGCCGGTGCGCAGTGCATCAAGAATGCGCTGGCGCTGGGCTTCCGCAGTCGTGCTCTTCGCACTACACTTAGCGTTGTCCGTTTTCTTATTTCCCTGAAAGCCCCCGGCCTGGCCGCCTGGGGCTTTTGCTTTTTCTGGGTGGTCGTTCCGGTTCATCGCGAACCTCCGATCTGCGCCAAGAACTCCAGAACGGTTGGCCAGGAGTCGAAAGACCGGGCGTGACCCCAGCGACTGACCACCCATGAGTCTTTGCCGTCTGCGCCGCGGCCGCCGGCAATCAGCGCATGGCCACGAAGTGCGTACTCGGCGCGGGCATTTGCAAACGATTTTTGACTTGGATGGTGACCCGTGACGAGGTCCTCTGATGTCGCAACCAGGGCGGTCATGCTGACCCCTGCCCAGCCAAAAGGCGGCGGATGTCACCGACCTTGAAGCGCGTGCACTTGGCGCCGAGGCGTACGGGCTTCGGGAAGTCAGGCTCGAGACTCGTGCGCCGCCAGACGGTCGAGGGTGCGATGCCGGCGAGAGTGCGAAAGGCCGTCACCGGCAAAAGAGCCGAATCGGGCAGAGAGTCGAAATTTTTGAGATCCATGTTGCGTCCTGGTGCGCAACGCCTGGTGGTGATCAAACACCGGACGCTGCGCGGGTTGAAAACTGCGCGCAACAGGAAATGTCTACCTCAGTTCAGAAAAAATGAAACCCTAGTGGGGGTCATCGAGGCGGACTGGCATCGTACGGATGCATTGCTCGCCGACAAAGGACTGCCGGCTCAGCCCGGGGAACCGAGCCTTCAGGGCCCGCGCAAGTCGGTGATACTGCGTCTTTCCTCGAAAGGAGTGGTATGCAGTTGGAAATGGGTGACGTGAAGTTGCACACCGTGGAAATTGAAGGGGTGGCCTACACAATCCGGATCGGGTACGTCCCCAACGGGTTTTGGTGGAAGTGCGCTGGAGGCTTCGATTGCGACGGAGTCAAATCGAATCGCGAAGTCGCGTTGGCGGATGCAATCGCTGAGATCAAGGCCCGTAGCCTGTAGGGCCGTCGAGCGCGGCCGCTCCGCGTGAAGCGTGGGAATGGCCTCGGCGCCGCCACAAGCTGGTAGAACCGGCTCGCGCACTAATCAGCCCTGGCGCGTGTGGTGGATGGCAGGTTGGCGGTCAAAGGCGCTTCTCCCGTCGTGCTGTCGACCTGATCCAAACGGCCTGCAGACCAGCCGTGTCTCAGCGACCCAACAGTCAGGGCACTTTTGGTTTTCGCGGTATTTTTCACGGTACCCATGGACTTCATCCGGCTGAAAGCTAGCCTACATGCGGTCTGCAGGCCGATGTTCGAGTCCCTCCGGGCGCCAACCCTTTTCAGGGCGCGGTCCGCTTGGTGGTCGCCAGAAGCCCCGCAGCCAAAAGAAAAACAACGCCGGTGACACGGTTGAAAGCCTGGGCGCGGCGCGGCTGTTGAAGCCACTGCCTGGCACGCGCCGCGGTCAGTGCGTAGACAGAAAGCCAGAAGAGTTCGAAGAAGACAAACGTGACTCCGAGGATCACGAACTGCGTTGCTTGCGGCGCCGAAGGCTCGATGAACTGAGGAAAGAGCGCGCCAAAGAACAGCAACGCTTTCGGGTTGCTGGCTCCCACCAGAAGGCCGCGCGCAAACAGCGACTGGGCGTTGCCGGCGCGCAAATCGTCACTGGGAACGTTCAGGCTTGATGCCTTGGACAACAAAGACGTCACACCCAGGTAAGCGAGGTAGGCAGCACCCAACCACTTGAGCGTTGAGAAAAGCACCTCCGACGCAGCGAGGGCGGCCCCCAGCCCAAGCATGGAAAGGCACATGAGGCCAGCAATGGCTGTCGTGCTTCCGAACGCCGCCGCCAGCGCACGGCGTGGGCCGTGCTGAACCGACGTTGAAATGCACATGAGCACGCTGGGCCCGGGGGTGACAGTCAGTACGAGTACGGCTGCCACGTACAGCAACCAAGTGGAAAGTGTCATGAGATGGGCGTTGGATGAAAGTGGGACCCCACACTGGGGCGCTGCGTCGTGCGCGATTTTCGCTGATGGCGATACGCTCCCGGCGGAAAGCAGCGCGCCGATCTGGCGGGAGGTCCAAAGATCGGGGTTTCCCCGGGTGGTTTGCAATAAAACATGAAGTATATTGCGTGCACTTCATATGAGCACCCCTTCCAAACTTCTCATCCTGGTTGGCACCATGACCAACACCGCCGAGCATGTGGCTCAGGCCATCGAGATGGGTTGCGCCGATTTGATGCCGTCCATTGAAGTCCGGCTGATGGAAGGTCTGGACATCCGGGTTTTTGAGGAAGATGCACTTTACGTCATCTGCTCATCCACCCACGGCTCGGGCGATGTGCCCGACAACGCCCACCATCTGTACGAATCCCTGGCCAGCGAGCCCAGGTACCTGGGCTCGGTGCGCTACGGCGTCATCGCCCTGGGCGACAGCGCCTACGCCCAGACGTTCTGCAACGGCGGCTTGCAGTTCGACGAACGTCTGGCGGATCTGGGCGCGGTGCGCATTGGTGAGGTGTTTCGCCACGACGCGTCGGCTGGTACCGAACCCGAGGTGGTTTGCACGGCCTGGGCGCGCGAGTGGCTGGCCCTCGCCTTGCATGCCACGGTCTGAAGCCGAGCACCTCCGATTCACATATAAATAGTTCAAGCCTCAAGTACGGGTTATTCTGTATCGTCAATCGCGACCTCGCCGTCTACAGTGCCCTGACACCCCACAGCTTTCCGCCAACCCAACTGGAGATCCTCAATGACCACTCGCCGACTTGTCCTGACCCGCAGCGCTGCCGTGATCGGCGCCGCGTCCACCGGCCTGCTGCTGCCCGAAATCGTGCGCGCACAGTCGGACAAGGTCCGTGTGGGTTTCATGCTGCCCTACACCGGCACCTTCGCCCAGTTGGGGGTGGCGATTGAAAACGGTTTCCGCATGGCACTCAACGAACAGGGCGGCAAGCTCGGTGGCCGCGAGGTCGAGTTCTTCAAGGTCGATGACGAATCCAACCCGGCCAAGGGCATCGAGAATGCCACCCGCCTGGTGCAGCGCGACAAGGTCGACGTGCTCGTGGGCACCGTGCACTCCGGCGTGCAGATGGGCATTCACAAAGTGGCGCGCGACAGCGGCGTGCTCAGCCTGATCCCCAACGCCGGCGTGCACGTGGCCACCCGCGCCCAGTGCTCCCCCAACGTCTTCCGCACCTCGTTCACCAATTCCCAGCCCACGCTGGCGCTGGGCAAGGCCATGATGGAACGCGGCCACAAGAAGGCCGTGTGGATCACCTGGAACTACGCGGCTGGCGACGAGGCGTTTGAAGGTTTCGAGAAGAGCTACACCGAGGCCGGCGGCACCATCATCAAGAAGCTGGGTCTGCCCTTCCCCAACGTGGAATTCCAGGCGCTGCTGACCGAGATCGCCTCGCTCAATCCCGATGCCGTGGCGTGCTTCTTTGCGGGTGGCGGCGCGGCCAAGTTCCTGCGCGACTTCGCGGCAGCCGGCCTCAACAAGAACATCCAGCTCTACGGCTCGGGCTTCCTGACCGAGGGTGTGCTGGATGCCGCCGGTGATGCCGCCAACGGCGTGCTGACCACCATGCACTACAGCGATTCGCTGGACACGCCGCGCAACAAGAAATTCCGCCTCGACTACGCCAAGACCTTCAAGCTGCAGCCCGACGTCTACGCCGTGCAGGGCTACGACACAGGCTTGTTGCTCGTCAAAGGGGCCAACGCTGTGAAGGGCGACCTGAGCAACAAGCCAGCGCTGTACGCCGCCATGAACGGCGCGGAGATCGACAGCCCGCGTGGCAAGTGGAAGATGAGCGCGGCCCACAACCCGATCCAGGACATGTACCTGCGCAAGGTCGAGAACAAGGAAAACAAGGTGATCGGCATTGCACAGAAGGCCGTGGCCGACCCGGCCACCGGCTGCCGCATGGGCTGAAGCCGGGCGGACCTGCGCCCGATCCGGGCGGGTCGCACCCAGGGCCGGCGCCTCACGGGCGCTGGCCTGTTTTTTGCACGCTTTCAAGATCCCACGACCCACCTGCTCGCCCATGGATTTCGCCAACTTCCTCATCCAGCTGCTCAACAGCCTGCAATACGGCCTGTTGCTGTTCATGCTGGCCGCGGGCCTCACGCTGATCTTCGGGATCATGGGTGTGGTCAACCTCGCACACGGCAGCTTCTACATGCTGGGCGCCTACCTCGCGTGGTTCCTGGTGGGCCAGTTGGACAGTCTGGTGCTGGCCATCGTGCTGGGCACAGTGATCGCCGTGGCGCTGGGCTGGCTGCTGGAATGGACCCTGTTCCGGCACTTCTACCACCGCGACCACCTCGACCAGGTGCTGCTCACCTTCGGCCTGATCTACATCTTTGAAGAGGTGCGCTCCATCCTCTGGGGCGATGACGTGCACGCGGTGCAAGTGCCCGAGGTGCTGAACTGGTCGATCCCGCTGACCGAGAACCTCTCGTACCCGGTGTACCGGCTGGTGATGTCGGGCGTGTGCATTGCGCTGGCACTCGGCCTGTATCTGCTGATCTCCAAGACGCGTCTGGGCATGAAGATCCGAGCCGGGGCGTTCAACCGCGAGATGACCGAGTCGCTGGGCATCAACATCCGCCTCATCCACGGCGTGGTGTTCGCCCTGGGCGTGGCATTGGCCGCCATCGCCGGCATGATCGCCTCGCCCATTGCAAGCGTCTACCCGGGCATGGGCAACTCGGTGCTGATCATGTGTTTCGTGGTCGTCGTTATCGGTGGTATCGGTTCGGTGCGCGGCGCCCTCGTCGCGGCACTGCTCGTGGGCCTGGTGGACACGTTCGGCAAGGTGCTGGTGCCACAGATCGCTGGCATGGCGGTTTACATGCTGATGGCGGCGGTGCTGCTCTACAAGCCCGAAGGGCTCTTCAAACAATGAGCTCCCCCAAAGCCCAACTCGAAAAGCTGCCGCGCAGCATCCAGGCCATTTTGGTGCTGGGCGCCATCGCGCTCGCCGCGTTTCCGCTCATGCCGCTGACTGGGGTCGACTTCTACCTGCAGATGCTCTCGCAGATGATGATCCTGGCGATCTTCGCCATGAGCCTCGATCTGCTGCAGGGCGTGAGCGGCCTGGTGTCGCTCGGCCACGCAGCCTACTTTGGTCTGGCCGGTTATGCGCTGGCCTTCCTCACGCCGGCCGACACGCCCATCAGCCTGTGGTGGGCCCTGCCTGCATCTGCGCTGGGCGCGGGCCTGGCGGCGCTCATCATCGGCTTCTTCGTGGTGCGCACGCACGGCATCTACTTCATCATGGTCACCATGGCGTTCGCGCAGATGGTGTTCTTCCTGTTCTTCGACAACAAGGTGCTCGGTGGATCGGACGGCGTGTACGTGAACTTCCGGCCCACCGCCTCGGTATTCGGCTGGACCGGCATCGACCTGGAAAACAAAACCACCTTCTATTACTTCACGCTGCTGCTGCTCGTGCTGGTCTATGCCTTCCTGCGCCGCCTGCTGTTCTCGCCCTTCGGCCGCGTGCTCGCCGGCATCCGCGTGAACGAGCACCGCATGCGCGCGGTGGGCTATGGCACCTTTGGCTACAAGCTCGCGGCCTTCACGCTGGCCGGTGCGCTGGCCGGTGTGGCGGGCTTCCTGTGGGCCGCGCAAACGGGCTACGTGAACCCCGAGCTCATGGGTTTTCACATGAGCGCACACGCCATCATGATGGTCATCCTCGGCGGCATGGGCAACTTCGCCGGTGCCATCGTGGGGGCCTTTGCATTCGAGTACGTGATGCACTTCTTCAAGGACCTCACCAAACACTGGCAACTGCTCATGGGCAGCTTCATCGTGTTGGTGGTGGTGTTCGCGCCGCGCGGCCTGCTCGGTCTGGTTGGGCAGTTGTCGAAGAAGCGGGAGGCGCCATGAGCGAACTCATCCTCAGCGCCCGCAACCTCACCAAACGCTTCGGCGGACTGGCCGCCGTCAACGACGTGTCGGTGGATCTGCACCGCGACCGCATTCACGCCGTGATCGGCCCCAACGGCGCGGGCAAGTCCACCCTGACCAACCTGCTCTCGGGTGACCTGCCGCCCACCTCGGGCCGCATCTCGCTCAACGGCACCGAGACCGCCGGCAAGAGCCCCGAAAAAATCTCGCGCCTGGGGCTGGGACGCAGCTACCAGAAGACCAACATCTTCCTGCCCTTCACCGTGTGGGACAACGTGCGCCTGGCCGCGCAATCGCGCGAACGGCACGCGCCGTGGAACGTGCTGCGCTGGGTGTCATCGGCCAGCGCCATGGGTGCGGTGAACCAGCGCTGCGAACGTGCGCTGGAACTCGCCGGCCTCACAGCACGCGCCAACGTGGTGGCCGGCACCACCAGCCACGGCGAGCAGCGCCAGCTGGAAATCGCCATGACCCTGGCCACCGAACCCACCGTGCTGCTGCTCGACGAGCCCCTGGCCGGCATGGGCCAGGCCGAGGCCGAGAGCATGGTGGCGCTGTTGCTGCGCCTGAAGAAAGACCACGCGATGATGCTGGTGGAACACGACATGGATGCCGTCTTCACCCTGGCCGACCAGCTCACCGTGATGGTGAATGGCCAGGTGATCGCCAGCGGCACACCGACCGAGGTGCGGGCTGATGCATCGGTACAGGCCGCCTATCTGGGCGAGGAACACTGATGAGCACAACCGTATTGATCGAAGCGAAGGGCCTGAACACCCACTACGGCGCCAGCCACATCCTGCGCGGCATCGACTTCACGGTGGGCCAAGGCCAGACCATCGGTCTGATGGGCCGCAACGGCATGGGCAAGTCCACGTTGCTCAAATCCATCATGGGCATCGTCAAACCCAGTGGCGGCAAGGTGCACGTGAAGGGTCGCGACATGACCGGTGCACCCACCTTCGAGATCGCCCGCCTCGGCCTGGCCTACGTGCCCGAAGGTCGCGGCATTTTCGGCAACCTGAGCGTGAGGGAAAACCTGGTGATGTCTGCCCGCGCCGGAACCAAAGGCCAGCGCGACTGGACCTACGACCGCGTGCTGGAAACCTTCCCGCGCCTGGCCGAACGCCTGAACCACGGCGGGCAGCAACTCAGCGGCGGCGAACAGCAGATGCTCACCATCGGCCGTGCGCTCATGACCAACCCCGACCTGCTGATTCTCGACGAAGCCACCGAAGGCCTGGCGCCCCTGATCGCGCGCGAGATCTGGCGCATCTGCGGCTTGATCCGCGAAAGCGGCATCAGCAGCATCATCGTGGACAAGAACTGGAAACACGTGACCCAGATCACCGACCGCAACGTGATCCTGGTCAAGGGCGAAGTGGTGTTCGAAGGCAGCTCCGAGGAACTGCTCTCTCAGCCCGGTCTGCTGGAACAGCACCTGGGCGTCTGAGCGCTTAAAGCAGCGGCCGCAGCTCGCGCGCGGCATCCTGCAGCAACGGCAACATGTCGCGCTGGAACTGCGGCGAATCCATGCGCTCGGCGGACGACACCACGTTCAGCGCAGCCACCGCCTTGCCCTGCATGTTGCGCAGCGGCACCGCCAGCGCAAACACCCCCAGCTCGTGCTCCTCGCGTGCGATCGACACGTCGTTGCTGCGCACCTGAGCAATGACGGCCTTGAACGCTTTGTGGTCGACCGCGGTGTGCGGCGTCAACCGGGGCAGTTCGCGGCCTTTGAGCCAGGTCGCGAACTCGGATCTCGGCATGGCCGCGAGCAGCACCCGGCCGGTGGACGTGGCATGCGCGGGCAGCCGCGCACCCAGGTGCAGCCCATAGGCCATGAGCCGTTGCCCGCCGATGGACACGTTGCGCGCAACGATCACCACCTCGTCACCGTCGAGCACGGCCGCCGAAAAGGAGTCTCGCGTCAGGGCCGCGAGTCGGTTCAACGTGGGCTGCAGCAGCCGCGGCAGACGGGCCGAGGCCAGGTAGCTCCCGGAGAACCGCAGCACCTTGGCCGAGAGCCAGTAGTGGCTGCCATCGGTGTCGAGATACCCCAGGTGCGCCAGGGTGAGCAGGTGGCGCCGGGCCGCCGCGCGCGTGAGGCCGGCGCGTTCGGCCGCCTGCGTGGCGTTGAGCCGCTGGCGCTGGGTATCGAAGCTTTCCAGCACCGCCATGCCTTTGGCCATGCCTTCGATGAAATCTGCCTTGGCTATTGCGTGCTCGGGTGCGTTCATGGGCGGATTATGCGCCGGGCAACCCTTATTGCGCGGTGATCGCACAAGCTGTCCGATCATCGCGCAAGCTCGAGGGTGTGTGATTGTGTTGCAGGCACGAGGTTCCTACGCTTGGCGATTCCCATCAGGAGACAAGACATGCGAACCCAGGTCGCCATCATCGGCGCCGGCCCATCGGGCCTGCTGCTCGGTCAGTTGCTGCACAAGGCCGGCATCGACAACATCATCATCGAGCGGCAGAGCGGCGACTACGTGCTGGGCCGCATCCGCGCCGGCATCCTGGAGCAGATCACGGTGGACCTGCTGACCGAGGTGGGCGTGGGCGAGCGCGTGAAGGCCGAGGGCACGGTGCACCACAGCATCGAGCTGGTGTTTGCCAACGTCCGCCACGCGATCGACGTGCACGGCCTCACCGGCGGCAAGGTGGTCACGGCTTACGGCCAGACCGAGGTGACCCGCGACCTGATGGACGCGCGCAGCGCCGCCGGCCTGCCCACCATCTACAGCGCAGCCAACGTGACGGTGAACGACTACGACAGCGACCACCCGGTGGTGCGCTTTGAGAAAGATGGTCAGACCCACGAGCTGGCTTGCGACTTCATCGCCGGCTGCGACGGCTTTCACGGCGTGTGCCGCGCCAGCGTGCCCAAGGGCGCCATCACCGAGTACGAGAAGGTCTACCCCTTCGGCTGGCTCGGGGTGCTGGCCGACGTGCCGCCGGTGTCCACCCACGCCATCGTCTACGCCAACAGCGAGCGCGGTTTCGGCCTGTGTTCCATGCGCAGCCTCACGCGCAGCCGCTACTACGTGCAGTGCCCCATCGACGACAAGGTCGAGGCCTGGAGCGACGACCGCTTCTGGGACGAACTGCGTCGCCGGCTGGACCCCGAAATGGCCGAACGCATGATCACCGGCCCCAGCATCGAGAAGAGCATTGCGCCGCTGCGCAGCTTCGTGGCCGAGCCCATGCGTTTCGGACGTTTGTTCCTCGCAGGCGACGCGGCGCACATCGTGCCGCCCACCGGCGCCAAGGGTCTGAACCTGGCGGCCAGCGACGTGAAGTACCTCTCCAGCGCCTTCATCGACCACTACCTCGACAAGAGCAACGCCGGCATCGACAACTACTCGCAGCAGGCCCTGGCGCGCGTGTGGCGTGCCGAACGATTCTCGTGGTGGCTCACCTCGCTGATGCACCAGTTCCCCGACACCGCAGGCTTCGGCCAGAAGGTGCAGGAGGCCGAGCTTGACTACCTGGTGAATTCCGAAGCCCTGTCGCGCTCACTGGCCGAGAACTACGTCGGCCTGCCGCTGGACTTCGGGCGGCGTTGACATCGGGTCGACTCGATGGGGACGGGCGACGCTGTCGCCCGTTTGCGTTTCGGATGGCCCCTGCGGCGGTACATTGCAGCGACCTCACCCACCCGACGCGCCCATGACCGCCACCACCCGCCCTGCCCCTGCTCTCAAACCCCTGCGCGGCGTGCGCGTGCTCAGCCTTGCGCTCAACCTGCCGGGGCCGGCCGCGCTCATGCGCCTGAAAGCGATGGGTGCTACATGCCTCAAGGCCGAACCGCCCGTGCCCAAGAGCGCATCAAGCGGCGACCCCATGGGCCAGTACAACCCCAAGGCCTACGCCACGCTGCACGACGGCATCAAGACCATCACCATCGACCTCAAGACCGAGAAGGGCCAGGCCACGCTGCACAAGGCCCTGGCGCGCACCGACCTGCTGCTCACCTCGTTCCGCCCTTCCGCACTGACCAAGCTCAACCTGGGGTGGAAGGCGTTGCACAAGCAATACCCGGTGCTCAGCGTGGTGGCCATCGTGGGTGCACCGGGTGAGCGCGCGGAAGAACCCGGCCACGACCTCACCTACCTCGCCGATGCCGGCCTGGTGCCCGGCCTGGAGCTGCCCGCGACCCTGTTTGCCGACATGGGCGGCGCCCTCATGGCCAGCGAAGCGGCGCTCAAGGCGGTGATGGTGCAGAAGTCCACCGGCAAGGGCGTGTTTCAGGAGGTGGCCTTGTCGGATGCCGCAGCCTGGCTCGCCCTGCCCCGCACCTGGGGCCTGACGCAACCCACCGGCGCGGTGGGCGGTGCGCACGCGGGTTACCGCGTGTATCCCTGCAAGGACGGCCGCGTGGCTGTGGCTGCGCTGGAACCGCATTTCGCGGCCGCGCTGTGCAGCGCAGCCGGCCTGTCGGCGAGTGACATGCGCACACTGTTCAAGCCCGACACCCACGCGGCCATCGCCACCTTCCTCAAAGGCATGACGCGCAAGCAGCTCGATCAGTTGTCGGTGGCGAAAGACATTCCGCTGCACACGCTGGCCACCTGATCAAGCCGCCAGCACGGCGGCGGCCCACGCTGGCAGCTTGGCCGGAATCACGGGCGGCAAGCCTCGGCGGCAGCGAGCCACCAGCCGTGGCGGCTGGATGGCGGTGCCCGAGGTGTCGTAGAGCAAGGCCAGGTCGGCCAGGCGCACGGCGTCCTTCAAATGCCCCAGGGTGCGCGGGTAGCGCGCCAATATTCGGTCGGGTGGCACGGCGTGGCCGCCTTCGCGCACCCGCTGGGCCACACGGCGCACGAGTTGCTGCGCATCGTCCACGCACACCACCAGCAGCACCGTGCGAAACCCCGCGGCCCGGGCAGCGCCCATGAGTTGCAGTTTGGAGGGGTGGGAAAACACGGTTTCGCTCACGAACGAGTGGCCCGCGGCCAGCAGCGTGGCGCGGCGCTGGTCTGCCCATGCTCTGGCCTGTTCGGAGCGCGCTTTCGGGTCGATCACCTGCGCCAGGTGGGTCGCCTCAAACAGGTCGGCGTTGACGAATTCCAGTTGGGTCGGGATCAGCCCCTCTGTCACGGCGGCGCGATACAGCGTGGATTTGCCGGCTCCGTTGGGCCCGGCCAGCAGGTAAAAAACCGGTGGCGTCACGCAGCGCGGCGGGCGGCGGGTGCCTTGCTGCGGTTGTCCTGCACGGTCTGGCGCACGGCCTGGGCCAGACGGCCGCTGGATTCGGCGGCGAGAAAGCGGGCTTCGATGGCGTCCAGCGGATCGGCCGGCACCGCGTGCCGCGCAGCCGCGTCGTAGCGGGCAATGGCCTCGCGGGCTTCCTGCACCGTGAGGCCGGTTTCTTCGGCAATGCGCCCGAGCGTGGCCCAGTACTCGATTTGCCCGGCGACCGAGCGCCGCTGTGGCTGCGCAGCCTCACGCGCCTGCTGAACCAGCCCGGCGGGCAACTTGACAGAGGAAAATGCGGAAGCGGTGGCGGACATGAAACATCTCCTGTTTGGCGCATTTTGCGCCATTCGGGACAGCATGGCAAGCCACCCTCTCCGTCCATCGACCCATCACTCAACATCATGCGAAAACAGGGAATCGTGGTGCGCTGGGATCCAGCCAAGGCGTTCGGCTTCATCCGCAGCGAACAGACCGTTGCCGACATCTTTTTCCACATGCGGGATTTCAGCGGTCACCAGCCGCCCAGCGAAGGCCTGCCGGTCACGTTCCAGGAAATCCATGTGGGTGGCAAGGGGCCACGCGCCCTGTCGGTGGAGCCGCTGCGCAACGAGGTGAAAGCGCCGTTCGAGACGCCCAAGGCGGTCGTGCCGCCCGAGGCCGAGTTGTTGCCTCGCACCGCGCCCGCCAGACGATCTCCCTCTGCGCGCAAGAAGCGCCGCGAAGAGCTGCCGCTGTGGATCGGCCTGGGGCTGATCGCCTTCTGGTTGCTGCTGTGGCTGGTGGGCATCGGGCTGGGCCGCTTTCCGTGGGTGATCCTCACCGCAGTGGTGTTGATCAACCTGGGCACCTTCTACATGTACTGGCGCGACAAGGACGCCGCGATCAGCGAAACCCAGCGCACGCCCGAAGACCAGCTGCACGCGCTGGCGCTGGTGGGCGGCTGGCCGGGCGCCTGGTTTGCGCAGCAGATCCTGCGCCACAAGACGAGCAAGCAGCCGTTTCGGATGTACTACTGGATCACCGTGGCGGTAAACACCTCAGCCCTGCTTGGCTGGATTGCCTGGCCAGCTTTCGCGGGATGAGGCCAGCGATCAGCGCGGCTTGCGCTTGGGGCCGGGCGCGGAACCCGTGACACGCGGCGGCAAGCCGGTGTGCTGCGTGAGCAGGCGGCCCGCAACGGGTTGCACCGCCTTGCCCACGGGCGTGCTGTTCTTGCGGCGCGCACTCTGGTAACTGCCATCCGTCATCGGCTGGAAGGTGGGGATCAGGTGATGCTTGCCGTTGCCGATCAAATCCGCGCGGCCCATGGTTTTCAGCGCCTCGCGCAGCAGCGGCCAGTTGTTCGAATCGTGGTAACGCAGGAAGGCCTTGTGCAGGCGGCGGCGCTTGTCGCCGCGCACGATGTCCACCCGCTCGGCGCGCTGCGCGTCTCGGCTGATGCCCTTGAGCGGGTTCAGGTTGGTGTGGTACATCGCCGTGGCCGTGGCCATGGGGCTGGGGTAGAAGGTCTGCACCTGGTCGGCACGGAACCCGCTCTTCTTGAGCCAGATCGCCAGGTTCATCATGTCTTCGTCGCTGGTGCCTGGGTGGGCGGCAATGAAGTACGGAATGAGGTACTGCTTCTTGCCGGCTTCTTCGCTGTACTTCTCGAACAGCTGCTTGAACTTGTCGTAGCTGCCGATGCCCGGCTTCATCATCTTGGACAGCGGGCCGCCCTCGGTGTGCTCGGGCGCGATCTTCAAGTAACCACCCACGTGGTGCTGCACCAGTTCCTTCACGTACTCCGGGCTCTTGATGGCGAGGTCGTAGCGCAGGCCGGAACCGATCAGCACCTTCTTGATGCCGCGCAGTTCGCGTGCCCGCTTGTAGATCTTGATCAGCGGGCCGTGGTCGGTGGTGAGGTTGGAGCAGATGCCGGGGTAGACGCAGCTGGGCTTGCGGCACGCCGCTTCGATCTCGGGCGTCTTGCAGCCCAGGCGGTACATGTTGGCCGTGGGGCCGCCGAGGTCGGACACCACGCCGGTGAAACCTTCCACCTTGTCGCGGATGTCTTCCACTTCCTTGATGATGGATTCTTCCGAGCGGCTCTGGATGATGCGGCCCTCGTGCTCGGTGATCGAGCAGAAGGTGCAGCCGCCGAAGCAGCCGCGCATGATGTTCACGCTGAAGCGGATCATTTCCCAGGCCGGGATCTTGGTCGCGCCATCGTGCTTGCCGTGTTCGTCGGCGTAGACGGGATGCGGGCTGCGCGCATACGGCAAATCAAACACGAAATCCATCTCGGCCGTGGTCAGCGGGATCGGCGGCGGGTTGATCCACACATCGCGGGAGGTCGCGCCTTCGCCATGCGCCTGCACCAGCGCGCGGGCGTTGCCCGGGTTGGTTTCCAGATGCAGCACGCGGTTGGCATGGGCATACAGCACGGCGTCGCTCTTGACCTGCTCGTAGCTGGGCAAGCGGATCACGCTGCGGTCGCGTGCCGGTGGTTTGCGTTTGCTTTGCAGGGCGGGGTTGGGCATGAACTTCAGCGGCTGGATGGCTGGGTTGGCCGCCGCTGGCTCGGCATCGCCCTCTTCCTTCGAACAGGTTGCCCCCTGTGCCTGGGCCTGCTCGCTCGTGGTCAGGTAGGGGTTGATGTGGTCTTCCACCCGGCCCGGCATGTCGACCTCGGTCGAATCGATCTCGATCCAGCCCTCGGCCGTGGGATCGTGCGGGCGGCGCACGAAAGCGGTGCCGCGCACATCGGTGATGTGTTCGATCGGCTCGCGCGCCGCGATGCGGTGCGCCACCTCGACCAGCGCGCGCTCGGCGTTGCCGTAGAGCAGCAGGTCGCACTTGCTGTCCACCACGATCGAGCGGCGCACCTTGTCGCTCCAGTAGTCGTAGTGGGCAATGCGGCGCAGGCTGCCTTCGATGCCGCCGAGCACGATGGGCACCTCCTTGAAGGCTTCGCGGCAGCGCTGGCTGTAGACGATGGCCGCGCGGTCGGGCCGTTTGCCGCCCACGTCGCCCGGTGTGTAGGCGTCGTCGCTGCGGATCTTGCGGTCCGCGGTGTAGCGGTTGATCATCGAATCCATGTTCCCGGCGGTCACGCCCCAGAACAGGTTGGGCTTGCCCAGGGCCTTGAAGGCCTCGGCGCTTTGCCAGTCGGGCTGGGCGATGATGCCCACCCGAAAGCCCTGCGCTTCCAGCACACGCCCGACCACGGCCATGCCGAAGCTGGGGTGGTCCACATAGGCATCACCGGTCACCAGAATGATGTCGCAGCTGTCCCAGCCGAGCTTCTCCATCTCGGCGCGGCTCATCGGCAGCGTTGGGGCCACGCCGAACCGCTTGGCCCAGTACGGCCGGTAGCTGGTGATCGGCTTCGCGGCGCGCGCGAAGAAGGAGACGTCGATGGGGGCGTTCATGGGGTGACACGGACCCGGAGCGCGGGTGGGTGGAAAACCCTCGATTTTACGGGTTACCTCTGATTTCAGGGGTTTGCAGGGCTACTGGGCTCCTCCGCCCCCCAGACGGTCGTCCGCGTGGGCAATCAGGCGGTCGAACAGGCCCTCCAATTGGCGCTGCTCGGTGCTGGTGAGGCAACCAAATATGTCCGCGTTGCGCTGCTCGATCAGCCGCATCACCCGCTTCCACAACGGCCGGCCGGTGCGCGTGAGCGTGAGCACCACGCCGCGCGCATCGGTTTCGCTGGCCGACTTCAACACCAGAGCGCGGTCCACCAGCATCTGCGCGGCGCGGCTGGCCTGGGCCTTGTCCAGGTTGGCCCGGGCCGCGAGATCTTTCACCGACAGCGGGGCGAACTGCCCGATGGCGGCCAGACACCGCGCCTCGCCCACCCCCAACCCGAAGACCTGGGCGTAGGCGTCGATGCTTTGTCGGTCGGTGAGTTTGGCGAGCCGGTGCAGCCGGTAGGTCAGGAAGTCCTGCAACGCAGGCGGGGTGGTGTCAGTGGCCATCACCGGCTCCTGGCGCGCACTGGCGCTCGGCGTGGACCAACAAGGGCAGCACGTCTTCGGCCTGCTGCAGGTGGCTGATCAGCGAGAGGCACAGCATGGAAAGGAACAGCGGGGCCTTGTCTTCTCCCACGCGGGTAAGGGTTTCGCACAGGGCGCTGTAGCTGCGGTCCAGATCGGCGTCGGTCATGAGAGCACTCCTGTGGTAGCGAGGGCCTGGAATACGGGCGTTGGGTCGTGTCCGTGCCACCGGCCCATCACATAACCGTCGGGCCGCACGAGCACCAGGGCTTTGTCCTGTGCCCCAGGCAGACCGTAGCGTTGCCAGGCCTGTCCGTGGATATCCATGTCCGGATGGATGCTCAGCAGCTCCAGGTCAGGCAAGGCCGGCGTTTGCTGCCCCCCGGGACCCAACGCGAGCACGAGGAAATCCCGTCCGAAACGGCTGCTGAGGTGAAAGGCACCCCGCCCGTCCTGCAGCAAGGCTTCCGGTGCCGGGGCACCCGGCGCGGCCATGTCGTGGCTCCAGCCGCCGGTCGCGCCGGCATTCAACGGCGAGCCCACGTAGGTGATGGGCGTGGACTGGCGCGGGTTGATGAGCGATCGCACCTGCGCATCGCCCTCAGCCAGCCGCAGCGTGGCCTCGCGCATGAGCCGGTAGGCGAAGTTGGGCGGCGCCATGAATTCGGTGCTCTTGGCGCCATAGGCGATGTTCTCGCGCGCGGCGTGAACGCGCTCGATGGAGTACGAGTCCAGCAACGCTTCAGGCGATTGGCCCCGCACCACCCGGGCGAGTTTCCAGGCCAGGTTGCCGGCGTCGTCCAGCCCCGAATTGAGGCCGCGCACGCCGAAGATGGGCACCAGATGCGCCGCGTCACCCGCAAACATCACGCGCCCATGCCGGTAGCTGGGCAGCGTCAAACACTTGGCGTTGTAGATCGAAATCCACAGCGGCTCCCAGGGCTCGTCTTCGCCGATCATGGCCAGGTGGCTCTGCACGCGCGGCAACACGTTCTCGGGTTTCACCGCTTCCAGCGGATCCTCGTCGTCGCGGATCTGGTAGTCGATGCGCCAGACGTCGTCGGGCTGGCGGTGCATGAGGATGGTGGAGCCGGGGTTGGACGGTGGGTCGAACCAGGCCAGGCGCTCCACCGCGCGCCGCGTCTTCTGAACGATGTCAACGATCACGTACTTGCCGTCGTACTGCGTGCCTTCGAGTTGCAGGCCGAGCTGCTCGCGCACCGTGCTGCGGCCACCGTCACAGGCCACCAACCAGTCGGAGCGGACGGTCTGCCGCCCCTGGGGCGTGCTCACCTCCACTTCAACCCCGCCGGCCTGGGGTCTCACACCGGTCACGCGGCTGGCCCATTGCACCTGTGCCGGTTCAGCGGTGGCTTGCGCCGCCCGGTGCGCAAACTCTTCCACGTAGAACTGCTGGATGTTCACCATGGGTGCAAAGCGCTGCGTTGGCTCGCTCGGCATCTGGAAATGCAGCACTTCGTTGTGACGCCAGTAGCTGCGCCCGCCCACCCAGCTCAGCCCCTTGGCGACCAGCGCCTTGTCGGCACCCACCCAACCCAGGATCTCCTGCGAACGGCGCGACATGCAGATGGCGCGGCTGCCGCTGCAGTAGCCCTCGTCGTCCTCGATCACGAGGTTGGCAATGCCCTGGGCAGACAACAAGGCGGACAGGGTGAGACCGACGGGACCACCGCCGGCGATCAACACGGGAACATGGGAAGGCAAGGTCATGGGAGATGGCATCATTTTGGTTGCGTGCGCAACTGTATTACCAATTGGTTGTGCGCGCAACCTTTATTCAAACTGTCGAAAACGCCACTGGCTATCATCAAAAAAACAACCAGGAGACACGACATGCCCACCTACACCACTCTGCGCATCGACAAGGACGCCAACCAGCCCCGCGTGGCCCGCCTGCTGCTCAACCGCCCGGAGCGGCTCAATGCCATCAACGACGAGATGCCGCGCGAGATCCGCGCAGCGGTGGACTGGGCCAACGCGGACGACGAGGTGCACGTGATCGTGGTGGAAGGTGCCGGCAAGGGCTTCTGCGGTGGCTACGACCTCTCGCAGTTCGGCGAAGGCGAGATCGATCACCCCTGCCAGCAGGAGCGCTCACCCTGGGACCCGATGGTCGACTACGCCTACATGAAGCGCAACACCGAGGACTTCATGAGCCTGTGGCGCAGCCCCAAGCCCACCATCGCCAAGGTACATGGTGCGGCAGTAGCCGGTGGCAGCGACATCGCGCTGTGCTGCGACCTCCTGGTGATGGCCGATGACGCACGCATTGGCTACATGCCCACCCGCGTGTGGGGATGCCCCACCACGGCCATGTGGACCTACCGGCTGGGCGCCATGCGCGCCAAGGAAATGATGTTCACCGGCAATGTGATCGACGGCCGCACCGCCGCCGCCTGGGGCCTGGCCAACGAGGCGGTGCCATCGGACCGACTGGAAGCGGTCACCATGGCGCTGGCCGAACGCATCGCCGGTGTGCCGCGTTCGCATCTGGCCATGCACAAGATGGTGGTCAACCAGGTCATGCTCACCACGGGCCTGGAGCAAACCCAGATGATGGCCACGGTGTTCGACGGCATCACGCGACACAACCCCGAGGGCGTGTGGTTCCGTCGCCATGCGCAGGAAGCAGGCTTCAAGGACGCAGTGCAGTGGCGCGACAGCGGCAAACCGATTCCGGAGGGTGACGAGGCACGCGCCTTGATCCGCAAAATGGAATCGCGCAAGCCTTCCCCATCGGAGAAGTGAAACAGCGTGTACGGTTCATCTAGTTACCCCTCTTACGGAAGCTACCTGAATGTAAGCCGCACCGCACTTAGCATGACTGCTTCACTTTTTGAAGGAGCTGGCATGGCATTGCACTTTGGCAAACGCGACATCGATCAACCCAAACCCCTGAACACCGGGATGGCAACACCGCGCTACGGACAAGCCACCGGCGCTTCTGCCGCTCAGCCCCAGGCCCAGTCCACCCCTGCATCCCAGGTCACGCCCGACGTGGACCTGACGTCCAGCACCACGACCACCACGGCGAGCGCGCCGCCCGAAGGCGGCAGCAAGCTCACCGTGGGCCCGAACATCAAGCTCAAAGGCGTCGAGATCACCGATTGCGACACGTTGGTGGTCGAAGGCATGGTGGAGGCGACCATGGACTCGCGCGTGATCCAGATCGCCGAGCAGGGTGAATTCAAGGGCTCGGCCGAGATCGACATCGCAGAGATCCGCGGCGTGTTCGACGGCAACCTGACCGTGCGCAACAAGCTGGTGATCTATTCCACCGGCAAGGTGACCGGGCGCATCCGCTACGGCAAGGTGGTGATCGAGGAAGGCGGCCAACTCTCCGGCGACATCGAGTGCTCGGTGGGCGCGGGCAACAAGGTCAGCAGCAAACACGCGATGGCCCTGGCGGCCTGATTTCGCCAGCCGGCAAGGCGACGGGATCGGATGTCCCGCTGTCTTTGCCTGCGCATCGGGCGGCGGTATGCTCAAGGGCATGTACGCCGAGTTTTTCGGGCTCCAACAGAGCCCGTTTTCAATTGCTCCGGACCCGCGCTACCTCTTCATGAGCGAGCACCACCGGGAAGCCCTGGCGCATCTGCTCTACGGCGTTCGGGGCGATGGTGGTTTCGTGCTGCTCAGTGGCGAGATCGGCGCCGGCAAGACCACGGTTTGCCGCTGCTTTCTGGAGCAACTGCCCGAGAACTGCCGGGTTGCCTACATCTTCAACCCCAAGCTCACCGTCAACGACCTGCTCAAGACCATCTGCAGCGAGTTCCAGGTCGATGTGACCCACGAGGGCATCGGTTCGCCCACCATCAAGGATCACCTCGACCCGCTCAATGCCTACCTGCTGGCCAGCCACGCCCGCGGGGAGCGCAACGTGCTCATCATTGACGAAGCCCAGAACCTCACACCCCATGTGCTGGAGCAGTTGCGCCTGCTCACCAACCTGGAAACCAACGAACGCAAGCTGCTGCAGATCATCCTCATCGGCCAGCCCGAGTTGCGCACCATCCTGGCCACACCGGAGCTGGAACAGCTCGCCCAGCGGGTGATCGCGCGTTTTCATCTCGGCACCCTCGACAAGGCCGAGACCCGGAAGTACATCCAGCACCGCATGCAGGTGGCTGGACTGAGCGGGCCACTGCCCTTTTCCAAGCAGGCTGTGGCACGCATCCACGCGCTGGCCCGAGGCGTGCCCCGGCGCATCAATCTGCTCTGCGACCGCGCGCTGCTGGGCGCATACGCCAGTGGTGTGTCTCACCTGACGGCGGCCGTGGTCAACAAGGCCGCGCGCGAGGTGTTCGAGAGCGACGCGGCCCGCCCCGCTGCACTTGCCGCACTGCGGTGGCCGGCGTGGCTGGGCACGCTGGGCATGGGCGCGTTGGGCGGCGCCTTGGTGGCTGGCGCGTTGTTTTGGTGGTTGAGCATCACGCGGCCAACCACGCGACCCACCGCGCAGCCCACGGAGCCGCCCGCAGTCGCTGCGGTGGTTGCGCCTGCGCAAGTGCCCGCCCCTGCCCCTGTGGAACCACCAGCCTCGCCGCTGGCAACGGCCCTGATGGAGTCGGACGCCGTACCCGACCTCGAGACACTCATCGACAACGAGGCCTTGGCCTGGCGCGAACTCGGGCCCCTCTGGGGCCAACCGCTTGCCGACGGGGAAGCCTGCGCGACTGCCTTGCAACACCAACTCCAGTGTTATCGCACCGACCGCATGACGATCCACGGCCTGCGTCAGCTCAACCGCCCGGGCATCCTCACTCTGCGGCTGCGTGGGCAAGGCACTGCGCGGGCCCTGCTCACCGCCATGACGGACGACAGTGCCACGCTGCAGTCGGGTGAGCAGCGCTGGCGACTGCCGCTCTCGACCCTGAACGACATCTGGCAGGGTGAGTTCGCCACCCTGTGGCGAACACCACCGGGTCACGCAGGCAGACTGGTGGATGGGCGCGCGGGGCCCACAGCCGACTGGCTGGACAAGCGAATCGCCGAATTGCAGGACCATGGACACGTTCCAACGTCAGCCAGCAACCTCAACGCACGTATCCAGGCGTTTCAACGATCACGAGGTGTGGACGCTCTCGGCGTTGCCGGGCCGCTCACCTTCATGCAGGTGAACCTCGCCAGCGGCGTGAACGAGCCCCGGCTCGTGGCGTCACCACCCTGACGGCCGACCGCGCCCTCCCACTTCAACACCGCATGTCTTACATCCTCGACGCACTCCAACGGGCCGAAGCCGAGCGCGATCGCGGCCGCGTACCCGGGCTCACGAGTCAGCGCGTTCCGGCCCATCTGGTGGCGCGCGAGCGCGCCGCAGCCCCGCGCCTCTGGCGCACCGTGGTGGGACTGATCGTCACCCTCGCCGCCGTGGCGGCTTGGTGGTGGGCGGCTGGCCCTCGCGAGCCTCAGACCCGGCCCATCAGCGCGCCGGCGCCGCTGGCGGCGCCCCAGACAACCAGCCAGTTCGCGGCCGAGCCCCCGGTACCAGCGCGTGCGCCCGAACAAGCCGCCGCACCCGCACTGCCCATACTCGCACCCGTTCGACCGCCCACCACACCGCCCGCCGTCGAACCCGCCGTCCGCGCGGACGTTCCCACCTTCGGCGAACTCTCGCCCGAGGCCCGTGCACAACTCCCCGGCGTCAATGTGAGCGGTTCCACCTGGTCAAAAAACCCGGCGCTGCGCACCCTGATCGCCAACGGCAAGGTGGTGCAGGAAGGCCAGGACATCGCACCCGGTTTGCGCCTGGAGGCCATCGGCCCGCGCAACGCCGTGCTCAACCACCAGGGCCTGCGCTACAGCATCGGCTACTGAACAATGGCATTCACCACCAACGTCCCCGTGCTGGAAGTCACCGGCCTGCATTTCGGCTGGCCCGGCAATCCCCTGTTTCAAGACCTGAGCCTGCAGCTGCCCGCCGGCGTCTCGGTGGTGCACGGTGAAGAAAGCAGCGGCAAGACCACGCTCCTGAAACTGCTGGCAGGCGACCTGCGCGCCGACAGGGGGGCCTTCGTGCTGCGCAACACCCACCTGCAAACGCACGCTGATGCCTACCGGGCGCAGGTGTTTCGCACCGAGCCGCGCAGCGATGCGCTCGATGCCATCAGCGCGCAGGCGTGGTTCGCCACACTGGTATCGCGCTACCCCCGCTTCAACCTGGACACCGCGCAAGAACTCGCACGAGGCTTCGCGCTGGATGCCCACATCGACAAGCCGATGTACATGCTGTCGGCCGGCAGCAAACGCAAGGTGTGGCTGAGCGCAGCTTTTGCGGCAGGCACGCCCCTCACACTGATCGACGAGCCTTTCGCGGCACTGGACATGCGCTCCATCCGCTTTCTCCACGCGTTGCTGCAGGAGGCTTCGGAGCACACCGATCGCGCCTGGGTGCTGGCCGACCACGCACCTCCCGAGGGCCTTGCGCTGAAGATCCAACTGGCGCTCGGCGCCTCCTGATCCGGCTTTTTCGGGCTGCGCGATTGATTTTCGCTATTCATTTCTCCGAAAGCGCTAAGGTTATCTTCGAAATGGACGCCTGAGCCACACGCTCCTAAATTCCTCCCATCGACAACGCAGTCAACGGAGGAAGTTCATGACGCAGCAACACCAGGACCAACCGCGCGGCGCTCAACGCCTGCTCGCACAACCCTCTTTCTCGCATTTCGATCCACTCCCCGGCTCGGCAAGACAGGTCAACCACGCCCTCCACACCGGCTTTCGCGAATGGCTCAGAAAGATCACCTCCAGCGAGCACGGTTCGATGCAGCTGGCGTGCGAGCACATCCGGCTCGAACAACTCAAGAGGCTGCTGGGATCGATGTTCGGTGCGCACATCGCGGGCATGTCCCGCCGCGACCTTCGGCTCTACCTGAAGGTCATCTCAGCGTCGCAACTCGCCACCATTCGCGACATGCGCTTCGAGTGCTTTGACATGATGTGCAGAAAGATCAGTGAACCTGTCGCCGTGCAAAAACTGCGCGAGATGGATGCGCTTCTGGGGTGATGACGGCCCTTGCAAACCGCGCATTCGAAGCGCCTCACGGGGCGCGGGAGATGATCCCTCGGCTGGCGACAGGCGCGCCCTCCTCCGAACCACTCGCGAGGTACTCGCGCAACTGCAAGCGCATCCACCGATGGGGTTTGCTGTTGTGGGTGCGCTGGTGCCAGATCATGTTGACGGGCATGGTGGGCCAGTCGAAGTCGGTGGGCAGGGGAATGCACCGGATCTTCGGATTACCCCGCACCAGGTGCCGGGCCTGTTGCGGGCTGGTGGTCACCAGCCGGTCGGTGCGCCCCAGCAACTCCGAGCACAGGTGCCAGGAGTTCACGATGGTCGTCCTTCGTGCCGCATAACCCCGCGCTTCAAGTGCCAGGTCGATGGGACTGCGGCGCCCGCCGTGGCGCTTGAGGAAGGTGATCAACAGGTGCTCCTCGGCCTGGTATTGATCCAGCGTGAGCGCGTCACCGATGCGCGGATGGTCAACGTTGACGCAACAGTGCGTGATCTCGAAGTGCTTGACGGTTTCCACATACAGATCGCGCGCATCGCCAGGCGGCTCGTAGTGGCTGCAGACCACGTCCACATCGCCGGCGCGCAAGGCCTCCACGTCCTGAGGTCCGTTGGCGGGCGCGTGAATGTCCAGGCTCAGGCTGGGCGCCTTGCGCAGGATGCTTCGGTACAGCTCGGCCAGCTCGGTTTCACCGAAGGCGTCATAGCACGACATGATGATGTGCGCATCGCATTGCAACGGGTCAAACGCCCAGGCGCCGTTGCTCACGTCCTTCCACAGACCGACCATTTGCTGGAACACGGCAAATGCGCCATCGGCATAGGGCGTCAGCTGGTATCGGTTTTTTTCGCGCACGCACAAGTCGTCGTTGAGCACATTGCGCAGGCGGGTGAGCGCCTGGCTGGCGGCCGACGGCGTGATGTTCATGCGCGCGGCCGCCTCCGTCAGGCTCTGACTCTCGATGAGTTCGCAGAACAGCGCCAGTTGTTTGATGTCGACGTTTTTCACTTTCCACCCTCCCCAGTACAAAAACCGAAGCAATCATACTTTTTAACTACAAATCATGGGTTGGCGAGAGCAGATTCAGTGCGAAATATTTCCGACGATCGATGTAAGGAGCACGGTGAAGCGGCGACTACCGCACAGGTGGTTGCAAGGTGCACCACCGTTGTCACACACGCTGAAAGGCTCTCCACGATGAAACCCCTGTTTCTTGCCGCTGCCGCATCTGCCGCCCTGGGCAGCTCCTTCCTGGCGCCCGCTGCCTTCGCACAAACGTCGCTTGCCGAGTCCCAAGTCAACGCCCTTGAGGGACTTGCTGGCCCGCAACCGGGCTCACGCCGCTCAGGCGCCAAGGGCATCTGCGCCAGCGGCCACTTTGTCGGCAACGCTGCCGGCCGCGAGCTCACTCGCGCCGCGGTGTTCAAGGGCGACAGAATTCCCGTGGTGGCACGCTTCTCGGTCGGTGGCGGCAGCCCCAAGGCCAGCGACAAGGGCAAGACCGTGCGGGGTTTGGCGCTGGCTTTCCAGTTGCCCGGCGGCGAGCAGTGGCAGATGGCCAACATCTCGGCACCGGTGTTCTTCGTGAGCAAGCCGGAACAGTTCGTGCCCTTCGTGCAGGCCCGCACCGCCGACCCGGCCACCGGCAAGGCCGATCCCGAAAAGATCAAGGCCTTCAGCGCGGCCAACCCCGACACCACCCGCCAGGGCGCCTACCTCGCTCAAGCGCCGGTGCCGGCCAGCTACGGCACGGTGAACTACTGGGGCGTGAACGCGTTCGAGTTTGAATCGGCGCCCGGCAAGAGCCGCTTCGCGCGCTGGCAGTTCGTGCCCGAGACCGGTGTGCTGAGCCTGACCGAAGACCAGTTGAAGACCATGGGCGACGAGTTCCTGGCGGGCGAGTTGCGCGAGCGTGTGGCCAAGGCGCCAGTGTCGTTCGACTTCCGCCTGCAACTGGCCGAGGCTGGTGACAACCTGACCGACCCGACGCTGACCTGGCCCGATGCGCGCCAGGTGGTCTCGGCCGGCAAGCTCGTGATCGACAAGGTGGCCGACGGCATGGGTGGCGCCTGCGACGCGATGACCTTCAACCCGCTGGTGCTGCCCGCAGGCATCAAGCCCTCGGCCGACCCGGTGCTCAACGCGCGCGCCGCGCCTTACGCAATCTCACTGGGCCGCCGCCTGAGCGAAAAGGCCAAGCAATAAACCCGGTGGGCAGCGGGCGGGTGCTCAGCGCCCGCTCAAGCCCATCCCCCGAGAGATCACCTCTTTCATGATCTCGTTGGTGCCGCCATAGATGCGCTGCACGCGCGCATCGGCGTAGGCTCGGGTGATGGGGTATTCCCACATGTAGCCATAGCCACCGAACAGCTGCAGACACTCGTCCATCACCTTGCACTGCAGATCGGAGCACCAGTACTTGGCCATGCTGGCGGTGGCGGTGTCGAGCTTGTCCACGCTCACCAGTTCGCAGCATTTGTCGACGAACACACGCGCCACCTGCACCTCGGTTTGCAGCTCGGCGAGCTTGTAGCGCGTGTTCTGGAACGCGGCCACCGGCTGGCCAAACACCTTGCGGTCTTTCGTGTAGTCCACCGTCCAGTCGATCGCAGCCTGGGCGGCCGCCACCGCGCCAATGGCGATCTGCAGCCGCTCCCAGGGCAACTGCTCCATGAGGCAGATGAAGCCGCGGTTTTCATGCGCCGCACCGCCCAGCAGGTTCTCGGCCGGCACCTTCACGTTGTCGAAGAACAGCTCCGAGGTGTCCTGCGCTTTCATGCCCAGCTTCTTGAGGCGCTTGCCCTTTTCGAAGCCTGGCATGCCGCGCTCCACCAGCAGCAGGCTCGTGCCCTTGGCCCCGGCGCTCGGGTCGGTCTTGGCGACCACGATCACCAGATCCGCGTGCCAGCCGTTGGTGATGAAGGTCTTGCTGCCGTTGAGCAGGTAGCTGCCATCGGGCTGTTTGATGGCCGTGGACTTCACGCCCTGGAGGTCACTGCCGGCGGCGGGCTCGCTCATCGCGATGGCACCCAGCATCTCGCCGCTGGCCAGCTTGGGCAGGTATTTCTGCTTCTGCGCCTCGGTGCCGTAGTGCAGGATGTAGGGCGCCACGATCTCACTGTGCAGGCCGAAGCCGATGCCGCTGAAGCCGGTGCGCGCGATCTCCTCCATCTGCACCACCGAATACAGCTTGTCGGCTTCGGAGCCGCCGTAAACCTCGGGCAAGGTCATGCACAGAAAGCCGTTTTCGCCGGCCTTGCTCCACACCGCGCGGTCCACAAAGCCCTGCTCTTCCCAGGCCTCGTGGTGCGGTGCGATTTCTTTCTCGACGAACTTGCGGAAGCTGTCGCGGAAGGCCTCATGGTCGGCGTTGAACAGGGTGCGTTCGATCATGGTGTCACCTATCAGACTGGGGTCGAGAATTTGACAAAGCAAGTGCTTGGCAAAAGTCTATACTGATTCGCGGCATCCGCCTTCCCCCAGGAGACACCATGAGCGAAGCATTCCTTTTTGATGCCGTGCGCACCCCGCGCGGCAAGGGCAAGAAAGACGGCAGCCTGCACGAGGTCAAGCCGATCGATTTGCTCGCCGGCGTGTTGACCCACCTGCAGCAGCGCAACGGCTTCGACACCGCGGCGGTGGACGATGTGGTGATGGGCGTGGTCTCGCCCATCGGTGAGCAGGGCTCGGTGATCGCCAAGGTGGCCGCGCTCAAGGCCGGCTGGGACTGGCGCTGCTCGGGCGTGCAGCTCAACCGCTTCTGCGCCTCGGGCCTCGAAGCCGTGAACATGGCGGCCATGAAGGTTCGCAGCGGCTGGGAAGACCTGGTGGTGGCCGGCGGCGTGGAGAGCATGAGCCGCGTGCCCATCGGGTCGGATGGCGGCGCCTGGGCGCAGGACCCGCAAACCAACAGCGACACGCTGTTCGTGCCGCAAGGCATCGGCGCGGATTTGATCGCCACACTCGAAGGCTTCAGCCGCGACGACGTGGACGCCTTTGCGCTCGAATCGCAGAAGCGCGCGGCGGCGGCGCGCGCCGCGGGGTACTTCAATGGCTCGATCGTGCCGGTCACCGACTTCCTCGGCCAGACCATCCTGGATGAAGACGAGTTCATCAAACCGCACACCACCATGGACGGCCTGGCCGCGCTCAAGCCCGCGTTCGAGCAGCTCGGTGGCATGGGGTTTGATTCGGTGGCGCTGCAGCGCTACCCGCAGGTCGAACGCATCGACCATGTGCACCACGCGGGCAACTCCTCGGGCATCGTCGACGGCGCCACGGCCGTTCTGATCGGCAGCGAGGCCGCTGGCAAGACGCACAAGCTCACGCCGCGCGCGCGCATCGTCTCGGTGGCGCTCTCCGGCGCAGACCCCACCATCATGCTCACCGGCCCGATGCCGGCCGCGCGCAAGGCCCTGGCCAAGGCGGGCCTCACCATCGACCAGATCGACCTGTTTGAAGTGAACGAGGCCTTTGCCGCCGTGCCCATGAAGTTCATGAAGGAACTGGGCGTGCCGCACGAAAAAGTGAACGTCAACGGCGGCGCGATCGCCATGGGCCATCCACTCGGTGCCACCGGCGCCATGATCCTGGGCACGCTGGTGGACGAATTGCACCGCCGCCAGCTGCGTTATGGACTGGCCACGCTTTGTGTCGGCGGTGGCATGGGTATTGCCACGATCGTTGAACGAATCTGAACAGGACGCCGAACGCCACATGAAAACCATCCGCTACGAACTGCACGACGGCATCGCCACGCTCACCTTCGACGAGCCGGGTTCGCCGGTGAACACCATGTGCGCCGACTGGCAGCGCGACCTGACCACCGCCACCGGCCTGGTGGTGCGCGACAAAGCGCTGATCCAGGGCATCCTGCTGGCGTCGGCCAAAAGCACCTTCTTCGCCGGTGCCGACCTCAAGAGCACCATGCGCCTGACACCAGCCGATGCACCACGCGTCTTCGCCGAGATCGAGCAGACCAAAAAGAACTTCCGCACGCTGGAGACCCTGGGCGTGCCGGTGGTGAGCTGCATCAATGGCGCGGCGCTCGGCGGCGGATGGGAAGTGGCGCTGGTGGGCCACCACCGCGTGGTGGTGGACAACCCCAAGATCCAGCTCGGCCTGCCCGAGATCACGCTCGGCCTGATCCCCGGCGCCACCGGCATCACCAAGATGACGCGCCTGCTCGGCCTGATGGGCGCGCAGCCTTTCATTCTGGAGAGCAAGCTGTTCAATCCGCGCGAAGCCCTGGAACTGGGCCTGGTGCACCAGCTGGTACCCGCCAACGGCGACGATGTGGCAGCCTCCCTGCGCACCGCAGCTCTGTTGTGGATCACGGCCAACCCCAAGGCACAACACCCCTGGGACGCCAAGGACTACAAGATCCCCGGTGGCACGCCCGCCAATCCCAAGATCGCCGGCATGCTGACCGTGGCACCGGCCATGCTCAAGCAGAAGACACGCGGTCTGTACCCCGCGCCCGAAGCCGCGCTGGCGGCCATGGCCGAAGGCGCGATGGTGGACTACGACACCGCCACGCGCATCGAGAGCCGCTACCTCGCCAAGCTCATCGTGAGTCCAGTGGCGCGGAACATGATCAACACCTTCTTCTTCAACATGAACGCGATCAAGAGCGGGCAGTCGCGTCCGAAAGATGTGCCGCGCTACAGACCGAAGAAGGTCGGCATCCTCGGCGCCGGCATGATGGGCGCGGGCATCGCCTACACCCAGGCCAGCCGCGGCATCGACACCGTGCTGGAAGACGTGAGCCTGGAAAACGCCCAGCGCGGCAAGCTGTACAGCGCACGGCTCACACAGACGCGCGTGGACCAGGGGCGCATGAACCCGCAAGACCAGCAATCGCTGCTCGAACGCATCAGACCCACCGCGTACCCGTCCGACCTGCAGGGCTGCGACCTCATCATTGAAGCGGTGTTCGAGAACCGCGAACTCAAGGCCACCGTCACGCACGAAGCCGAGCCCTTGCTCGCCGAGGGTGGCTTCTTCGCCAGCAACACCTCCACACTGCCCATCTCGGGGCTGGCCCAGGCCAGCATCAACCCGGCCAAGTTCATCGGCATCCATTTCTTCAGCCCGGTGGACAAGATGAGACTGGTGGAGATCATCCGCGGAAAGGAAACGGACGACGAGACGGTGGCGCGCGCCTACGACTACGTGCAGGCGCTGGGCAAGCTGCCGATCGTGGTGAACGACTCGCGCGGTTTCTACACCAGCCGCACCTTCGGCACCTTCGTGATGGAGGGCGCGGCCATGTTGGGCGAAGGCATTCCCGCGCCGGTGATTGAAAACGCGTCCATGCAAGCCGGCATGCCGGTGGGGCCGCTGGCCGTGCTGGACGAGACCGCGCTCTCGCTCTCGGTCCACGTGCTGGACCAGACCCGCGCCGACTTTGCCGCGGAGGGCAAGGCCTACACCGCCACACCGGGCGAACTGCTGGTCGAGCGCATGGTCAAGGAACTCAACCGCGCAGGCCGCGCGGCCGGTGCTGGTTTTTACGATTACCCGGCAGGACAAAAGAAGACGCTCTGGCCGGAACTCAAGCCCCTGTTCGAAAAGCCCGGGCACGCCTGGGAGCTGCAGGACGTGAAAGACCGCCTGCTCTACCGCCAGGCCGTGGAAACCGCGCGCTGCCTGGCCGAAGGTGTGCTCACCTCCGTGCACGACGGCAACATCGGCTCCCTCTTCGGCATCGGTTTCCCGGCCTGGACCGGTGGGGCGCTGCAGTTCATCTACGGCATGGGCATCGACACCTTCGAGCGGCGCTGCGCCGGGCTGGCCGCCCGGCATGGCCCTGGCTTCGAGCTTGACGAGGCCACCCTGCGCGTCATCCGCCATCACCAACCCGTGTACTGAGCGCCCTCACCCCTCCCGCCGGCGGTGTACCCGCCGGCTTTTTTTTGACCCACCCCTCACCCATCCCACATGAAACGTCTCGAAGGAAAAATCAGCCTCATCACTGGCGCTGCGCAGGGCATCGGCCTGGCCACCGCGATCAAGTTCGCGCAGGAAGGCGCCGTGGTGATCGTGTGCGACTTGAAGCAGGTGGCGGTGGACGAAGCCGTGCGGCAGTGCGAAGCGCTCGGCGCCCAGGCGGCGGGTTTCGTGATGGACGTGACGCAGCGCGAGATGGTGGACGCAGTGGTGGCGCGGGTGGTGGCGCGATTCGGGCGCATCGACGTGTTGGTGAACAATGCCGGCATCACACAGGACGCGCGGCTGCAGAAGATGACGCTGGAGCAGTTCGACCGGGTGATCGACGTGAACCTGCGTGGCGTGTTCCATTGCGCCCAGGCCGTGACTGAGCAAATGACTGCACAGGGCGGCGGTGTGATCCTCAATGCCTCGTCGGTGGTGGGCATCTACGGCAACTTCGGCCAGACCAACTACGCTGCAGCCAAGTTCGGCGTGATCGGCTTCACCAAGACCTGGAGCCGCGAACTCGGCCCCAAGGGCATTCGCGTCAACGCCGTGGCACCCGGCTTCATCGTGACCCCCATCCTCAGCACGATTCCTGAGAAGGTCATTGCCGAGATGGAGCATCGCGTGCCCTTGCGCCGCCTCGGTCAGCCTGAAGAGATCGCCAACGTGTACGCCTTTCTCGCCAGCGACGAGGCTAGCTACGTCAACGGCGCCGTCATCGAGGTTTCGGGCGGCATGTCGGTTTAACCGGTGCGCACGGCTTGCCCGTGCGCGCCTGGGGTGCGTGTCGAAGTGGACGGGAGCCGCTGTATCGCTGCTCAAAACGCACGCTGCGCAGGGGGCTGTGTTACAAAATGACGTCACCCGAGACGTGCACCATGCAGACTTCCCCGATCCCCACCAATGAGGCACAACGCCTGGCCCGACTCCACGGTCTGGGCATCCTCGACACCCTGCCGCAAAAGGCATTCGACGACATCTCCGCGCTGGCCCAACTGATCTGCGGCACACCGGTGGCGCTCATCACGCTCATCGACCAGGACCGCCAGTGGTTCAAGTCGCGCATCGGTGTTGAAGAGCAGGAAACACCGCGGGAGGTCGCCTTTTGCTCATACGCCATCATGGATCCCGAGCAGGTGATGGTGGTCGAAGATCTGCAACAGGACCCTCGTTTCAGCAGCAACCCGTTTGTGACCGGCCCCACCAATGCGCGCTTTTATGCCGGCGCCCCCATCGTCACCCAGGACGGCTTCGCACTGGGCACGGTGTGCGTTATTGACCTGAAAGCCCGCTCGCTTCAACCCGACCAACTGGACGCCCTGCGCCGCCTCGGCAGCCTCGTCACCAGCTTGCTGGAACACGAGTCGGTGCGCCTCGAAGAAGCCCGGCTGCAGCACGAGCAGCTCACCGCCATGGCGATTTCCGGTCTGGACCTGCAGGTCTACATCGACACACAGCACGTCTATCAACACGTCAACGACACGTTCCTGGCGTACTGGGGTTGTACCCGCGAGCAGATCATCGGGCGCAGGGTCGCGGAGCACGTGGGTGAAGACGCGTTTCGCACGATCATCCAACCCCAGCTGGTCCGCGCACTGGCGGGGGAGCCCGGTTTCTACACCCGCAAGACCGATTTTCCCGCGCGCGGTCCCCGCCATGTCGAAGTGGCCTTGCTGCCGGTGCGCAACGCCCGGGGCGAGATCACCGGCGCCGTGATGCGGGCACAGGATGTGCACGAAACCAGGGCGCGCGAAGCGCAGTTGCAGCAAACGGTGGCACTGCTGGAACAAAAAACCCTGGAGCAGGACCGCTTCATCCACATCGTTTCTCACGATCTGCGCGAACCGATCAACACGGTCAACAACTTCACCTCGCTGCTGGTCACCGATCACGCGGAAGAACTCACACCCACGGCACAACGTTTCCTCTCCTTCGTGCAATCGGGCGGCCAGCGCATGCGTTTTTTGCTCGACGACCTGCTGCATTTCGTGCGGCTGGGCGGCCATGCCGTGCAGCTTCGCCCGGTGGACGTCTCCCGTTTGATGCACCAGCTTCAGGACGATCTGGCCCCACTGCTTCAACGCACCGGCGGGCGCGTCGAATGCGCACCACAAGCGCCCGTGATGGCCGACGAACCGCTGCTGCGCATCGTGCTGAAGAACCTCGCCTCCAACGGCTTGAAATTTTCTCGCCGAGACGTGCCGCCCGTGGTGCGCGTCACGGTCGAAGGGGACGATGGCGGTCACCGGATTCACGTGCACGACAACGGCATCGGCGTTGCGGACGAACACCAGCACGACATCTTTGACATGTTCAAGCGCTTGCACACGCGCAAGCACTTTGAAGGCTCCGGTCTGGGTCTGTCCGTCTGCCGCCGCGTCGCGCAGCTGCACGGCGGCAGCATCAGCGTGCAGTCCACACCCGGCGAAGGCAGTCGTTTCACGCTCCATCTGCCCCCAGCCCCCACGACACCCCACATCGAATGACCATGGCCGCACCCGAGCGTTTCATCCTGATCGACGACAACGAAGCCGACAACGTCTTCCACGAGATCATGATCCGGCGCGCCGGGTTCACGGGCGAC
Source organism: Hydrogenophaga sp. (assembly GCF_018780385.1). Lineage (GTDB taxonomy): Bacteria > Pseudomonadota > Gammaproteobacteria > Burkholderiales > Burkholderiaceae_C > Hydrogenophaga. The sequence goes on from NZ_JADMJO010000003.1 coordinate 82,035, forward strand.
ATTCTGGTGTTCGAAAGCGGCATCGAGGCACTGAACTATCTCAGTACCGATCCCCTCGTCATTCCGACCTGCATCTATCTCGACATCAACATGCCGCTGATGGACGGCTTCGAGTTCGCGCTCCAAGCCACGCCCCTGCTGATGGGCAAGCCCGCTGTGGTGGTGATGATGCTGACCTCATCGGACGCGCCACAGGATCGCGAGAAGGCCTCGCAAACGCCGCTGATCCAAGGCTTCGTGACGAAGCCGCTCACGCGCGAAAGGGTGCGCGAAATTCTGCAACCGGGTCCAACTTTTAACTGACAACAGCAAGCATTTAATTGCCATAGTCAACAATATGCCCGACACTCGTGGGCATGCATGAAGTTGACCCCAGCCAGGTGCGTGCGCTGCGCGCCTTCAACCGCTTCTACACCCAGCGCACGGGCCTGCTCGACCCCTACCTGGGAAGTGCGTTCTCGCTCACCGAGGTCCGGGTGCTCTACGAGTTGGCGCACCACGCGCCCTGCACCGCCAGTGAGCTCGGACGCCGCCTGCTGCTCGATGCGGGCTACCTCAGCCGCATCGTGCGCCGCTTCACCGACGCGGGCTGGATCACGCGCACCCCCTCGCCCACCGACGCCCGCCAGCACGCGCTGAGCCTCACGCCCGAAGGCCGTGGCGCGTTCGACCCCCTGCAACAGCGTTCGCGCGACGAAGCTGCGCGTCTGCTGGCCCCGCTCCCGCCCGATCAGCGAGACACCCTGGTGGCCTCGCTGGCGCGCGTGCAGGCCCTGCTCGACCCGAACGCCGGCCAGCCCTCGCGCACCGCTGTGCTGCGCGACGTGCGCGCCGGCGACATGGGCTGGGTGGTGCAGCAGCACGGCGAGATCTACGCCCGCGAGTACGGCTGGAACAGCGAGTTCGAAGCCCTGGTGGCCGAGATCGTGGCCGGCATGATCCGCCGCCACGACCCGCAGTGGGAGCGCGGCTGGATCGCCGAGCTCGATGGCGAGCGCGTGGGCTCGGTGTTCGTGGTGCGCAAGAGCGAAACCGAAGCGCAGCTGCGGCTGTTGATCCTCAGCCCGGCCGCGCGCGGCCTCGGCCTGGGTGCGCGCCTCACGGACGAATGCCTGGCCTTCGCGCGCGCCAAGGGCTACCGCAAGATGGTGCTGTGGACCAACAGCGGCCTGACCGCCGCGCGCGCCATCTACGCGCAGCGCGGCTTTGCGCTGGTGCACAGCGAGGCTCATCACAGCTACGGGCACGATCTGGTGGGTGAGACCTGGGAACTGGCCTTGTGAGGGCCGGGGCACGCAACTCCGCAAGAAATGTCAGCCCGGGGCGGCTAGATTGAAGGCCTTGAACACCAACCTCAGGAGCCTTCCATGCAGATCGTCCAGCAAGACACCGCCCTGCACATCATGGGCATCGAACTCAGGACCTCCAACGACGAGGCCATGCACACCATTCCGCCGCACTGGCAGCGCTTCACCGAAGAGGGCGTGCTCGCGCGCATCCCGGGCAAGCTCTCCGATGAGGTCTACGCGATCTACACGCACTTCGAGCATGCCGGCGTGGACAACCACGGCATCTACTCGCTGATCATCGGCGCGCCGGTCTCCAGTACACAAGCCGTGCCGCCGGGCATGAGCCATGCCGTGCTGCCGGCCTCGCAGCGCGCGGTGTTTCCCGTGCCGCCGGGCCGCTTCGACCAGGTGGGCGCCGTGTGGCAGGACGTCTGGCAGCGCGACGACCTGCCCAAAACCTTCGTGGCCGATTGCGAGCGCTACCGCGCCAACGGCGAAATCGACATCCTGGTGGGCGTGCGGGACGGCGCCAGCACATGAACCCGGGCCACGGCTGGACCGACTACCAGCAGCGGCTGGGCCGCGTCATCGCCTACCTGCACGACCACCTGGACGAGCCGCTCGACCTGAACCGCCTGGCCGAGGTGGCGCACCTCTCGCCCTACCACTGGCACCGCGTTTACCACGCGCTGCACGGCGAGACCATCGCGGCCACGGTGCGCCGGTTGCGGCTGCACCGGGCCACGGGCTACCTGGCCAACACCGGCCTGCCGGTGGAACAGCTCGCGCGCCGCTGCGGCTACCCCAATGCCCAGTCCTTCGCGCGCGCCTTCCGCACGGCCTATGGCATGAGCCCGCTGCAGTACCGCCAGCAAGGCGGGCACGTCGCCTTCCGCTCGGCAGAGGCGGCGCAGGCCGCACCCGCGGGCCACGAGGTGCAGGTGCGCGAGGTGCCGCGCCTGCGGCTGGCCGGCCTGGAGCACAAGGGCTCGTACATGGCGATCGGCAAGGCCTTCGAGCGCAGCTTCGTGCAGCTCGCGGCGCTCGGCCATGTGCGCGCGGATTCGCGCTGGATCGCCGAGTACCTCGACGACCCGTCGGCGGTGCCGGAAAACCAGCTCTGCTCACGCGCCGGTCTGTCCGTGCCCACGCACGCCGAGGTGGCGCCGCCGCTGGTGGCTTTCGAGGTGGGCGGTGGCCCCTGCGCCGTGCTGCGCCACCGCGGACCCTACGCGACCATGCGCGCGGCCTACCAGTGGCTGTACGGCCACTGGCTGGTGAGCAGCGGCCACGAGGTGGGCGACGCCCCGGTTTTCGAGGAGTACCTGAGCAACCCGCGCGACACCGCGCCGGCCGATCTGCTGACCGACATCTGCCTGCCGCTGGCGCGGGCACCGGCGGCCTGACAAACCCCTGAAAGCCGGTCCCCGATAATTCCGGCATGCCGCAACCCGCCCAGACATCACCTGACGCAGCCGACCTGCTGCCCTTCAACCACCCGCAGTCGAAAACCGACCTGTTCCTCTCCTTCACCTGGCTCGCCCTGCAGGGCTTTGGCGGTGTGCTGGCGGTGGTGCAGCGCGAACTGGTGGAGAAAAAACGCTGGATGACGCGTGAGCAGTTCGTCGAGGACTGGGCCGTGGCGCAAATCATGCCGGGCCCCAATGTGGTCAACCTCTCCATGATGATCGGCGGGCGCTACTTTGGCCTGCCGGGCGCCATGGCCGCGCTGGCCGGCATGCTGGCCGCGCCGCTGGTGATCGTGCTGCTGCTGGCGGTGCTGTACGGCAGCGTGGCCGACAGCGCTGTCGCGCAGAACGCGCTGCGGGGCATGGGTGCGGTCGCGGCTGGCCTGATCACCGCCACCGGCATCAAGCTGATCGCCGCGCTCGACCGCAACGCCATGGGCATGGGCGTGTGCATCGCCCTGGCGGCGCTCACCTTCGTGGCGATTGCGCTGCTGCGCTGGCCGCTGCTGTGGGTGCTGCTGGGCATCGGCGGCGGCGCCTGCGTGTGGGCCTATCAGGTGCTCAAGCGCGCCGAGGAGATCCGCACATGATGGCCATGGCACCCACCGCCGCGAACTGGCTTGATCTCTTCACCCACTTCGCCTCGCTCTCGCTGCTCGGCGTGGGCGGCGCCATCACCACCGCGCCCGACATGCACCGCTATCTGGTCTTCCAGAATGGTTGGTTGAGCGACGCGCAGTTCAGCTCGTCGATCGCGCTGTCACAGGCCGCGCCGGGGCCCAACGTGCTGTTCGTTGCCCTGCTCGGCTGGAACGTGGGCTTGAACGCGGGCGGTGGCCCGGCCGCCGGCTGGATGGCCTGGGCACTGGCCTTTCTGGGCGTGCTGGTCACCATGGTGGCCATCATGCTGCCCTCTTCCGTGCTCACCTACACCGCCACGCGCTGGGCGCACCAGAACCGCGAGCTGCGCGCGGTGCGCGCCTTCAAGACCGGCATGGCCCCGATCGTGATCGCGCTGCTGATCGCCACCGGCTGGCTGCTCACCGGCTCGCACGAGCACCCTGCGCGCGACTGGCCGCTGTGGCTGCTCACAGTCTGCGCCACCTTGCTGGTGTGGCGCACGAAGATCCACCTGCTGTGGCTGATCGGCGCGGGCGCAGTGCTGGGGGCGCTGGGCTGGGTGTGAAGCGCGCTGCCGGCTACTGGTTGGCCTGCAGCATGGCCGCCATCTTCTGGTGGATCAGGTTGATGGCCTTGAGCGGGCGGATCATCACCTTGAAGTCAGTGATGCGGCCCTCGTCGTTCCAGCGGATCATGTCGACCCCGTTGACGGTGATGCCGTCGATCTCCACCTGGAACTCCAGCACCGCGTCGCGCGGCCCGATGACCTCACGCACGTAGCGGAACGAGGCGTTGAAAAACACATGGAACGCCGCGGCCAGGTATTGCGTGGTGACCGCCTTGCCCGCCTGCGGCGTGTGCACCACCGGCGAATGGAAGACGACGTCATCGGCCAGCAGGTCCCGCAGGCCCTTGGCGTTGCGGGTCTTGACCAGTTCGTGCCATGCATCGAGGGTGGCGATCGCCATGTGTCGTCTCCTGTGAATGCCAGCGGGTGTGGCAGGGGTTGCGACAGCTTACGCCAGCAACAGCGGCAGGCACAGCGCCGCAGGTTCCTTCACGCACAACTCGGCCACGGCATCCAGCGGCGTCGCCTCGGGGTTCAAGATCACCACGCGCGCGCCGCACTGGTGGGCGGTGAGCGCGAGGCCTGCGGCGGGATAGACCTCACCCGAGGTGCCGACCACCAGCATCAGATCGCAGGTGCGTGCGGCCTGCTCCGCCGCCTCAAGTGCGGCCGCGGGCAGGTGCTCGCCGAACCAGACCACCGCCGGCCGGCGCAGGTTGCCGCAGACCGGGCAGCGTGGCGGCCGTCCCGCCTCGATGGTTTCGACGCCGCAGCATGCGCGCGGCGCGTCCAGCCACCGGTCGTCGGCGATGTTGCCGTGCAGGGCCAGGGCATCGGTGTGGCCCGCGCGCTGGTGCAGGCCGTCCACGTTCTGGGTGATGAGGGTCAGGCGGCCCGGGTGTCGCGCGGCGAAGGCGGCGAGCGCCACGTGCCCCGCGTTGGGCGCCACGCCGGAGATCATTTCACGGCGGTGGGCGTACCAGTCCCACACGCGCTGAGGGTGGGCGCGGAAGGCGGCTTCGGTGGCGAGGTCCTGCGGATTGAACTGCGACCACAGTCCGGTCTGCGCGTCGCGGAAGGTGGGCACGCCGGACTCGGCGCTCATGCCCGCGCCGGTGAGCACGGCGATGTGGCGCGCTTCGCCGATCCAGCCGCGCACCGTGTCCTGCATGCTCAGCTGCGCTGGCGCAGCGCCTCGTACAAACACACGCCGCTGGCCACCGACACGTTGAGGCTCTCCACCGCGCCGTGCATGGGAATGCTCACCAGCTCGTCGCAGGTCTTGCGCGTGAGCTGCCGCATGCCCGCGCCTTCGGCGCCGAGCACGAGCGCCACCGGACCCTTGAGGTCCACCTGGTAGAGCGTCTTGGGCGCGTCGTCGCTGGTGCCGATGATCCAGATGTTGCGTTCCTTGAGTTCACCCAGCGTGCGCGCGAGGTTGGTCACCATGAAGTACGGCATGGTCTCGGCCGCACCGCTGGCCACCTTGGCCACGGTGGCGTTGATGCCCGCAGCGTGGTCCTTGGGCGCGATCACGGCGTGCGCGCCGGCGCCGTCGGCCACGCGCAGGCAGGCACCCAGGTTGTGCGGGTCGGTGATGCCGTCGAGCACCAACAGCAAAGGGGGCACGCCGGTGGCCTCCAGCTGCTCCAGCAACTCGTCGAGCGAATGCACCTGCTTGATCTCTTCCACGCGGGCGGCCACGCCCTGGTGGCCGTGGCTGCCCGCCAGCTTGGCGATGCGCAGGCCGTCGGCCTCGATCAGGCGGGCGTTGGCCTCGCGGGCCTTGTCGAGGAACTGGCGCATGCGCGCATCACGGCGCGTGGGCTCGTAGTAGATCTCGATGATGGATTGCGGCGCGGTTTTCAGGCGCACGCCCACGGCGTGAAAGCCGAAAAGCACTTTGGGGGAAGACATGCCCGGATTATCCCCTCCGGGCCAACGCAAGCTCAGGCGATGGCCACCGGCTCTTTGACTTCAGGCACCACCTGCCCGGCCTCGATGGTGATGCGCCGCTCGCAGCGTTGTGCGATCGCACGGTCGTGCGTGACCAGCACGAGCGTGGTGCCTTGTTCCCGGTTGAGGTCGAACATGAGTTCCATGATCTTGCCGCCGGTGGCGAAATCCAGGCTGCCGGTGGGTTCGTCGGCCAGCAACACGGCGGGCTGCACCACGAAGGCCCGTGCCAGCGCCACACGTTGCTGTTCTCCGCCCGAGAGCACCTTGGGGTAGCTCGAGAGGCGCTCGCCGAGGCCCACGCGCTGCAGCATCTGCGTGGCGGTTGCGCGCGCATCGCGCCTGCCGGCCAGCTCCAACGGCAGCATCACGTTTTCCAGTGCGGTGAGGTTGCCCAGCAACTGGAAGCTCTGGAACACGAAACCGACCTTTTGCGAACGCAGCGCGGCGCGCTGGTCTTCGTCCATCGCAAACAAATCGACGCCATCGATGTGAACTGTGCCGCTGGTGGGTGTATCCAAGCCCGCAACGATCGACAGCAGCGTGCTCTTGCCCGATCCGGAGGCGCCCACGATGGCGGCGGTTTCGCCCTTGTTCAGGGTGAAATCGATATCGCGCAGAATGGTCAGCGAACCGGTGGAGTCGGTGACCGACTTGAACACATGCTGGACCGCAATCATCACATCGGACATGGAAGGACTTCTCAAGTTGAAACGCCGACACTTTAACGCGCTGCTCTCAAGCGTGTGCGCGCTCGCCGCTACAGGGTCTTTGGGCAGTGCTCTCGCGCAAGTACCCGCGCAAGCCGCCAACAGCAATGCGCCGGTGATCCTGGTGGTGGGTGATTCGCTCAGCGCCGAGTACGGTCTCAAGCGTGGCACGGGCTGGGTGGCCTTGCTGAGCGAGTCGCTCGCCAAGGAGAAGATCAAGGCGCGCGTGGTGAACGCCAGCATCAGCGGCGACACCACATCCGGCGGACGTTCGCGCATGGCGGCGCTGCTCAAGCAGCACCAACCGAAGTGGGTGGTGATCGAGCTCGGCGGCAACGATGCGTTGCGCGGCCTGCCGTTGAACATGACGCGCGACAACCTCGCCACCATGGCGCGGCTCTCGCGCGAGGCAGGTGCGCAGGTGCTGCTGCTGGGCATGGAGATGCCGCCGAACTACGGCGCGAAGTACGCGCAGGAGTTTCGCGACCTGTACACCACCGTGGCCAAGGCCGAAAAGACCGAGCTCGTGCCGTTCTTTCTCAAGGGCGTGGCCGATACCGCCAACCCGACTGCGCTGTTCCAGAACGACCGTATTCACCCCAACGAGAAAGCACAGGCCACCATGCGCGACAACGTCTGGCCCGAACTGCGCAAACTCATCGCGCGCCGATAATCGGGCATGCCCGTACACACCCTGAATGCAGCGCAAGCGCTGAGCCGCCTCGCCGAGTTCGACCTCATCATCGACGCCCGCACCGAAGACGAGCACGCGCTCGACCATGTGCCGGGTGCGGTGAACTGGCCCACGCTCAACAACGAAGAGCGCATCACCATCGGCACGATGTACAAGCAGGTCAATCCCTTCGAAGCCAAGAAGCGGGGCGCTGCCCTGTCGGCGCGCAACATCGCCAGCCACATCGAGCGGGAAGTGATCGACAAACCACGCGACTGGAAGCCCTTGGTGTACTGCTGGCGCGGCGGCAACCGCAGCGGCGCGCTGGCCACCATCCTGGGTGCGATCGGTTTCCACGTCACCCTGATCGAGGGCGGCTACAAGGCCTGGCGCGCGGCGCTGGTCGACTCCCTGCCTTCGATCGCCGAGCGTTTGCAGTACCGCATCGTCTGCGGCCCCACCGGCAGCGGCAAGACGCGCCTGCTTCAGACCTTGGCAGAACAGGGTGCGCAGGTACTCGACCTGGAGGCCCTGGCCAGCCACCGCAGCTCGGTGCTGGGTCACATTCCTGGCCAGCCGCAGCCGAGCCAGAAGCGCTTTGATTCGATGGTTTGGGCAGCCCTGCGCAGCTTTGACCCGGCGCGTGTGGTCTACGTGGAGAGCGAAAGCAAGAAGGTGGGCAATGTGCGCGTGCCCGATGCGCTGATCGACGCGATGCGGGCGAGCCCCTGCATCGACCTGCGCCTGTCGGACGAAGAGCGTGTGGCACTGCTGCTGGAAGACTACGATTTCTTCGTGAAAGACCCCGCCTCGTTCTGCTCACGACTGGAGGCCCTGACGGAGCTGCGCGGCAAGGAGGTGGTGTCGAGCTGGATCGAAAGGGTCAAGAGTGGCAAGACACCCGAGGTGGTGTTGGAGTTGCTTACCCGTCACTACGACCCGATGTACGCCCAGTCGATCGGGCGCAACTTCAAACAATTCCCGCAGGCCCTGCCCTGTGAGCTGCGGGACCGCTCAGCCGAGTCGCTGAACGAGGCTGCGCGGTCGCTGCTGAAGTGCACATAACCGCCAGCGAAACCGAGGTCTGAGCTTAGACCTCGGTGGGGCGCCAAGTCAGTCCGCAGCCGCTGCGCCGTCGCCACTGGCTGCGGCATCGGGTGCGTCGGTGCCCGGTTCTTCAGGCGCGTCGGTGTCGTCGTGGCGGCGGCCTTCGGCCTTGGCCTTGAGCTTTTCCTCTTTCTTCTTCTTCTTGGCAAGCTCGCGCTGGCGCTTTTCGTATCCGTAGTTGGGAGTAGCCAAATCAGTCTTTCAGGTCTGTTGAAACAAAGGGGTCAGGCTTGCAGGGCCGCCAAGGCCTGTGCGAGGTCGGCACGCAGATCGTGCACGGATTCCAGACCGACCGCAAAGCGTACCAGACCACCGGCATGAGGCCAGCCCTTGGGTCGAATGGACGCTGTGTCGTAGGGAGCGCACAGGCTGATCGGCCCGGCCCAGCTCCAGCCCAGGCGGAACAGCTTCAGACTGTCGCAGAACGCATCAATACGCGACTGAGAAATGGAAGGGTCGAACACAGCGCTGAACAGGCAAGCCGCGGCGGTCGCGTCGCGCAGCCACGTGGTGTGTCCGGGCGAGCGCGGTAGCGCCGGGTGCAGCACCTGCACCACGCCCGGCTGTGCCTGCATCCAGGTGGCGAGCTCGCGAGTGCTGGCGTCTTGCGCCTGGTAGCGCAAGGTCATGCTGGGCAGACCGCGCAGCACGAGTTCGGCATCGTTGGCACCCACGCCCAGGCCCAGGCGCATGCGTGTGAGCAGTATCTTTCGGTGCAAGGCGAGATTGCGCGTGATCACCGATCCCATGAGCACGTCAGCACCACCACTGGGGTACTTGGTGAGGGCCTGCACCGACACGTCCACACCCTGCTCGAAAGGCTGGAAGGCAATGCCCGCGCCCCAGGTGTTGTCGAGCGCGGTGACGATGGTCTGCTCGTGACCTCGCTGTGCATTGGCTTGACGCACGCGCTCGACCAATGCCGGAATATCGGGGTACTCCAGCGTGATCGAGCCCGCAGCCTCCAGCCAGACCAGGCGCGTGGCCGGGCCGATCTGGCGCGCGAGGTCGTCGGGATCCATGGCGTCGTAATAGCGATGCGTGATGCCCCAGGCGGCCAGCTCCACCTCGGCGAACACCTTGCCCGGACCGTATGCGTTGTTGGGTATCAGCAACTCGTCGCCGCTGCGCAGCAAGGCCATGTCCACCAGCGTCATGGCTGCCAAGCCGCTGGGTGCAAGCATGCAGTGCTGGCCACCCTCGATCGTGGCCAGACGCTCTTCCAGCGTGAAGGTGGTCGGCGTGCCGTGCAGGCCGTAGGTGTAGCCGCTCTTGTCTTTCCAGTCCTTGGTGCGCAGCGCCTGGACGCTGGGAAAGAAGACGGTGGAGGCCTTGTGCACACCCGGCGCCATCGCCTCGAAGCCTTCGGGCGGCTTGTACGGGTGGTGGATCAGTCGGGTGGACAAGTCGGTCACAGCTTCCACTTCTCCAGCAGTTGTGCCGGGCGCATGCTGTCGTAGCCTTCGAACGGTTGGTGGATCCAGGGATTGGTGGGCAGGAATTCCACCGAATAGTCGGGCGTGAAAGCCGACAGCTGTTTGGTCCAGATCACCGCGCTGCGCATCTCGGTGATGGGCGCGTAGTTGTTCTTGAGCAGGTCGATCACGGCCTTGAGGGTGTGGCCGGAGTCGGCCAGGTCATCGACCAGCAGCACCTTGCCGGCGATCTCACCCTTCGGCGTGGTGATGTAGCGCGCAATGTCCAGGTTGCCCTGCTCGGTGCCGGCGGCGGCCCGGTAGGAGCTGGTGGACATGATGGCCAATGGCTTGTCGAAGATGCGCGAGAGGATGTCGCCGGGGCGCATGCCGCCGCGGGCCAGGCACAGGATGGTGTCGAACTCCCACCCCGACTGGTAGATCTTGAGCGCGAGCTTCTCGATCAGGTTGTGGTACTCGTCGTACGAAACGTAGAGGTGTTTGCCGTCTTCGGTGAGCATTCGGACTCCTGGGGGTATCGGTCGGGATTCTGCACGATGCACGGCCCCGGGGGCCATGCACGCGCCGCTCAGCCGTGGTACGGGTGGTGGATCAGGATGGTGTGGTCGCGATCGGGGCTGGTCGACACCACATGGATGGGCACACCGGTGGTGTCCGCGATGCGCTGCAGGTAAAGGCGCGCGTTCTCGGGCAGCTTGTCGTACTGCGTGACACCCACGGACGAATCGCTCCAGCCCGGCAGGGTTTCGTAGATCGGTTCGCAACGAGCAATGTCCTCGGCGCCCATGGGCAGGATGTCGATGACTTCTCCATCGAGCCGGTAGCCGGTGCACAGCTTGAGTTCCGTCAGGCCGTCGAGCACGTCGAGCTTGGTGATGCACAGGCCCGTGAGGCCGTTGACCTGGGCCGAACGCTTGAGCAGCGCGGCGTCGAACCAGCCGCAGCGGCGGCTGCGCCCGGTGGTCACGCCCTTCTCGGCGCCCACGGTGGCCATGTGCCAGCCTGGTGTGCCTTCCTTCTCCCACTCCAGCTCGGTCGGGAACGGGCCACCGCCTACGCGGGTGCAATAGGCCTTGGTGATGCCCAGCACATAGTGCAGCAGGCCAGGGCCCACGCCCGAGCCGGCAGCGGCGTTGCCGGCCACGCAGTTGCTGGAGGTGACGAAGGGGTAGGTGCCGTGGTCGACGTCGAGCAGCGTGCCTTGCGCGCCCTCAAACAGCAGGTTGGCGCCGGCCTGGTGGGCCTCGTTGAGTTCGCGCGAGACGTCGGCAATCATGGGCTTGAGCAGCTCGGCCTGTTGCATCGCCTCGGCGTAGACCGGCTCGAACTGGATTGCGCCGTCCTTCATGTAAGCGGCAATCTTCTCGTCCCAGGCCATGTCGGCGGAATGCAGGTAGCTGGTCAGCAGGTGGTTGTGCAGGTCGAGCAGTTCGCGCAGCTTGGCGGCGAAACGTTCGGGGTACTTCAGGTCCTGCACGCGCAGCGCGCGGCGAGCGATCTTGTCTTCGTAGGCCGGGCCGATGCCGCGGCCGGTGGTGCCGATCTTCTCGGTGCCGGCCTTGACCTTGGCGGCCTCGCGCGCGATGTCGATGGCGGCATGGAACGGCAGGATCAGCGGACAGCCTTCGCTCACGCGCAAGCGCGAACGCACTTCCACACCAGCCTTCTCCAGCCCGGCGATTTCTTCGAACAGCTTGCCCACCGACAGCACCACGCCGTTGCCGATGTAGCACTTCACACCGGCGCGCATGATGCCGCTGGGGATGAGGTGCAAAGCCGTCTTCACACCGTTGATGACCAGCGTATGGCCCGCGTTGTGGCCGCCCTGGAAACGCACCACGCCGGTGGCGGTTTCGGTCAGCCAGTCGACCAGCTTGCCCTTGCCCTCGTCGCCCCATTGGGTCCCTACCACCACCACATTGCGACCGGGTGTCACGGCGTTGCTGCTGTTCGTCATTGGCTGATTTCCGTTTGAATGTTCTTTACTGTCCATGCGCCCGCGCGTGCCGCATCGGGCACCAGTTCGCGGTCGCAATGAAATTCGTCGACTTCCTGTTCGTGGCCGGGCAGCACACACACCACCGTGTGGCCTTGTGCGCGCAGGTCGACAATGGCCCCGCGCAGACTGGCGTCCATGCCCCAGGGCGCGCGGATCGCGGCGACCAGAGGGCGAGGCGCCACCGCGGCCACCAGCTCTTTCAGGTCGAGGCTGAAACCCACGGCCGGTCGGTTGCGGCCGAACACGGCACCCACCTCGTCGTAGCGGCCACCGCGCGCCAATTCCAGCGACTGACCTGCACTGCCCTGCCCTGCCTGGGCAAACAAGGCAAAGCGCATGCCGGTGTAGTAGGCATAGCCGCGCAGATCGGCCAGATCGATCGATACCGTCATGTCCTGCGCATGAGAGGCAAGCCAGCGCAAGCTGTCGAGCGCGGCATGCAGCTCGGGCGAGGCTTGCAGCGTCTGCCGGGCTTCATCGAGCACAGCCACATCGCCGAAGAGGCGCGGGAGGGCGCAGAGATCGCGCCTCACGGCAGGCGGCAAGTCGCGCGCGAGCACGCTGAGCTCGGCCACATCCTTGGCGTTGAGTGCCGCATGGATGCAGGCTTCCTGCGCCGCGGTGAGCGCGACAGGTGCCAACACGGCATCAATCACGCGCACGTCGGCCATGTCGAGCTGCAGGCCCTTCACGCCGGCCACGCGCAGGCAGGCTTGCGCGAGTTCGATCACCTCCAGGTCGGCCTCCAGGCCGGCGTGGCCGTAGATCTCAGCACCGAACTGCAAGGGTTCACGGCTGGCCAGCGGACGGTCGATGCGCGTGTGCACCACCGGCCCGCAGTAACTCAGGCGCGCAACCCCCTGACGGTTGAGCAAATGCGCATCGATGCGCGCCACCTGCGGCGTGCTGTCAGCGCGCAGGCCGAGCGTGCGGCCAGAGAGCTGATCAACGAGTTTGAAGGTTTGCAGGTCGAGCGCTTCACCGGTACCGGTAAGCAGGGACTCGAGGTGTTCCAGCAGGGGAGGCGTGACCAACTCGTAGCCATGGCCACGGGCGGTATCAAGCAAGCTCCTGCGCAATTCTTCGATGTGGCGGGCCTCGGAAGGCAAGACATCGGCTATGTGATCCGGGAGGACCCAGGCAGACATGGGCATTTTCAGGAGCTGTTAAAACCGTGATTTTACCGGGGTGCGGCAGAGTATCCGCAGGCATGTCGCACGAGTGGGTGGGCAGGGGCGCTTGGAGCACCCCGCCACCCAGGGAAATCAGGCGAGCAGCCAGTACATCAGGGCGCCGCTGGCCACGCAGATTAGGCCGAAGAAGCGGAGCTGACCATCGCGCAGGCCGAGCATTTCAGAGAAGACCTGGCGCCACAACCGCGGCGCCACCAAAGGCAGGATGCCCTCGAACACGAGCACAAGTGCCAGTGCGGCCCAGATCAAATTCACGCCACCGAAGCCGCGTTGCCAGTGCGTACAAACGACCAACAACCGGCGGGCGTCATGGCAGTCACCGATTGGGCGCCAGATTGCTGCTGCGCAAGGACTTGAAGAAGTCGGACGAAGGATCGACCACCAGCACATCGGACTTGCTGGCGAAGCTCGACTTGTAGGCCTCCAGACTGCGGTAGAACTGGGCAAAGGCCGGGTCGCGACCGAAAGCATCGGAGAACGAAGCTGCGGCCTTGGCGTCGCCCTCGCCCTTGATGAGCTGGGCATCGCGATACGCCTCGGAAACGATCACCTCACGCTGACGATCGGCATCGGCGCGGATCTTTTCGCCTTCGGCAAAACCGGTGGATCGCAGTTCGTTGGCCACGCGCTTGCGCTCCGCTTCCATGCGTTGGTACACCGACGCCGTGATGCTCTCGGCGTAGTCGACGCGCGTGATGCGCACGTCTACCACGTCCATGCCCCAGGGCTTGTCGGCACTGCGCACCGCAGCCAGCACTTCGCGCTTCACATCGGCCATCAGCTCTTCGCGCCGGGTCGACAGCAATTCGTTGACGGTGCGCTTGTTCACTTCCTGCTGAAACGAGTTTCGCACCACGCGGTTGAGTTGCAACGCGCCGGCGCGCTCGGTGATGCCGACGTTGCGGATGTACTCCTGTGGCTCGGCGATGCGCCAGCGAACGTACCAGTCAATGACAACACGTTGCTTCTCGGCCGTGAGGGTCGGCTCGGTGTCGGTGCTTTCGAGCGTGAGAAGGCGCTTGTCGATGTACGACACATTCTGGAACGGTGGCGGCAGTTTGAAGTTCAGTCCCGGCTCGGTCACGACCCGCTTGATCTGGCCCAACTGGAAGACCACGCCGAACTGGCGCTGGTCAACCACGAACAGCATGGAGCTGGCGATGGCCAACGCCACGACGAGGCTGGTGAGGATGAAACCCAATTTGTTCATGTGCGTTGCTCTTTGGTCTCGTGTGCTGCGTTCAACGGCTTTCGCGCTCGCGCGAACGAGCTGCGTTGTCGAGGCTTCGGCTGGCCGGGGTGGTCGCAGCGCCTGCGGTGGGCGGTGGCAGCGGTGTCGCAGGTGCAGTCGCAGGGGATTGCGCCGTCATCTGCATGATTTTGTCCAGCGGCAGGTACAGCAGGTTGTTGCCCGCCTTGGAGTCCACGAGCACCTTGGTCACGTTGCTGTAGATCTCCTGCATGGCGTCGGTGTACATACGCTCACGGGTGACCTGCGGCGCCTTCTGGTATTCGGTCAACACCGAGCGGAAGCGCTGCGAATCACCCTCTGCCTGAGCGACGATACGGGCCCGGTAGCCTTCGGCCTCTTCGGTCAGGCGCGACGCGGCACCGCGAGCCCGGGGCACCACGTCGTTGGCGTAGGCCTCAGCCTCGTTCTTGGCGCGCTCGCGCTCCTGACCAGCCTTGAGCACATCGTCAAATGAAGCCTGCACCTGCTCGGGCGGGCGGACACCGCCCTGCTGCATGTTGATGCCCACGACCTCGATGCCCACCTTGTAGCGATCCAGGATGGTCTGCATGAGAGCGCGCACGCGCGGTGCGATCTGGTCACGCTCTTCGGCAAGCGCGGCGTCCATCTTCATCTTGCCCACCACCTCGCGCACAGCCGTTTCAGCGGCCTGGACCACCGAGGCGTCCGGGTCGCGGCTTTCGAACAGGAAGGCTCGGGCGTCGTTGAGACGGTATTGAACGGCGAACTTGATCTCGACAATGTTCTCGTCTTCCGTCAACATGGCCGATTCGCGCAGGCCGGTGGCAGGCACGAGGTTGTCACGGCCCACGTCCACCGAACGGATCTGGGTCACGAACACAGTCTCATGGCGTTGCACGGGGTACGGCAGGCGCCAGTTGAAACCGGCACCCACGGTGCTGTTGTATTTGCCGAACTGCGTGATGACGGCCTGTTGGCCCTCCTGCACGATGAAGAAGCCGGTGCCCAGCCAGATCAGTGCGGCCACACCGACGATGAGGCCAGCACCGATGCCGGTGGTCTTGGGACTTGGATTGAAGTTGGGCATGCCGCCGCCCCCGGATCCGTTGCCGCCACCCTGACCACCGCCCTTTTTGCCCAGCAGGCCGCCGAGTTTGCGGTTGAAGTCGCGCCACAACTCGTCGAGATCGGGAGGACCCTGGTTGGGCCCCTGACCCCGCGGACGCTGCGGCGAACGGTTGTCGTCGTTGTGCTCGGGCTCATGACCGTCCTTCGATCCCTCGTTGCGGGATGCGTCATCGCCCCGACCCCAGCGCGGATCGTTCAGGTTGAACATGCCCAGCAGCTTGCTCAAAACCAGACGAGGCTTCGCGCTCGAGGCTGGCTGATCAGCGCGGGCGGGGGTTTGCAGATTCACATCCATGTGTTGCCAACTCTTTGTCGATTCAAAAACCATCACATTGTGCCCAATCAGGACACCGGACTTTCAATTTCAGGGAACGCCCCGGGGGTCATGGGGCCTTGCCCACCATTGAGGTTCGTCACCTGGGCGGCCAGACGCGCTCGCAAGGCCGGCAATCCTTCGCCTGTTTTCGCACTCACGTAGATTCGAGACATCGGTTGGCCGTCCAGTTCCATTTGATCACTCAGAACATGGGGAAGGTGGGCCTCGTCCATCGCGTCAAGTTTGTTGAACACCAGAATCTGAGGGACCTGATCGGCGCCGATATCCTTGAGCACCCCCATCACGGAAGCAATCTGCTCGAGATGCGAGGGATTGGAAGCATCCACGATATGCAGCAGCAGATCGGCATCGGCCGCTTCTTGCAAAGTCGCCGCGAAGGCGTCCACCAGCCCGTGCGGGAGATCGCGGATGAACCCCACCGTGTCGGACAGAGACACCGATCGGCCCGCCTCGCCCAGGTACAGCTGGCGAGTTGTGGTGTCCAGCGTGGCAAAAAGCTGATCGGCGGCATAAGCACGCGCCTTGACCAAGCCGTTGAACAGGGAAGACTTGCCTGCGTTGGTGTAGCCCACCAGCGAGATGGAGAAGGTATCGCGGCGCTCGCGCTGGCGGCGCTGGGTGGCCCGCTGCTTCTTCACCTTCTCAAGACGCTCTTTGGTCCGCTTGATCGAATCGCCGATCATGCGGCGATCGAGTTCGATCTGCGTTTCACCAGGGCCGCCCCGCATGCCGATGCCACCGCTTTGTCGCTCCAAGTGCGACCAGCGCCGCACGAGCCGGGTCGAGAGGTATTGCAGCCTCGCCAATTCAACCTGCAGTTTGCCTTCGTGGCTGCGCGCTCGCTGCGCAAAGATTTCCAGAATCAACAGCGTGCGGTCATTGACCGGCATGCCCAGATGGCGCTCCAGATTGCGCTGCTGCGCCGGGCTGAGCGATTGATCGAACAGGACCTCCGATGCACCGGTCGATTGGGCCAGCAACTTGATCTCATCAGCCTTGCCGGAACCCACGAACAGGGCAGGATCGGGCGCGCGCCGCTTGCAAGTGACCCGGTCGGCCACAGCATAGCCCGCAGTCTGTGCCAGCAAGCCCAACTCCTCCAACGGGGCGTCGAAATGGGGCATGCCGAAATCCACCCCCACCAGGATGACCGATGGTGTGGGCGAGGGCGAGCTATCAGGAGATTTCAAATCGGTTCAGCAACAGCGCTTTGGGCGCCGTGAGCCGGGTGGCACAGTATGGCCGACCCGGCGTTCAAAAGGCGCGCTTCAAGACGCGGCAGGTTCATCCGCAGTCGCCGCGGTGAACTGCACGGGACGACCTGGAACGATGGTGGAGATGGCATGCTTGTAGACCATCTGAGTCACTGTGTTCCGCAGAAGAACCACGTACTGGTCAAAAGACTCGATTTGCCCCTGCAGTTTGATGCCATTGACCAGATAGATCGACACGGGAACGTGCTCCCGGCGCAGCTGGTTCAGGAAAGGGTCTTGCAAGAGTTGGCCTTTGTTATTGCTCACGATATGCTCCGTGTTCAGAAAAAAGTTGATAGGACGAGAACCATACCACAGGGTTTGTACTGCTCATGCCTGCAGGGAAAATCCTATTCCTTGAAGGGATTGGTTGAGGTCTTGAATTCAATCCGCAAGGGCGTGCCCACGAGGTCGAATGCCTTGCGGAAGCGCCCTTCCAGAAAGCGCTTGTACGAATCGGGCACGTGCTCGAGCGAATTGCCGTGGATCACGATCACCGGCGGGTTCATGCCACCTTGGTGGGCATAGCGCATCTTGGGGCGAAACATGCCGCCGCGCGTGGGGGCCTGAAACTGCACGGCTTCGGCCAGAAGACGGGTCAGCACTGGCGTGGACATCTTGCGCATGGCAGAAGCCTGGGCCTGGATGATCGATTTCCAGACCGGCGCCAGTCCTTGACGCTTCTGCGCCGAGATCATGTGCATCGAGGCAAATTTCAGGAAAGCCAGCCGGGTCTCGATCTGCCGCTCGATCTGCTCGCGCTGGTACGCATCCACTGCGTCCCATTTGTTGAGGGCCAGCACCACGGCGCGGCCGCTCTCCAGGATGTAGCCCGCAATGTGGGCATCCTGGTCGGTCACGCCTTGCGTAGCATCAAGCAACAGCAGCACGACGTGGGCGTTTTCGATCGCTTGCAGCGTCTTCACCACCGAGAACTTCTCGATGGCCTCGAACACGCGCCCCTTGCGACGAATGCCTGCCGTGTCGATCAGCTCGAACTTCTGGCCGTTGCGCTCGAACGGCACGGAGATGGTGTCCCGCGTGGTGCCGGGGAGGTCGAACGCGACCAGGCGCTCCTCACCCAGCCAAGCGTTGATCAAGGTCGACTTGCCCACATTGGGTCGACCCGCGACCGCCAGGCGAATCACGCCGGCAGGCGCTGGCTCTTCTTCCTCGTCTTCCGGGGGCAGGCCCGGGATGCTTTCAAGCGCGATTTCGACCATGGAACGCACGCCCTGGCCGTGTGCGCCCGAGACCGGCAGCACCTCACCGAGACCGAGCTCGAAGAATTCCACAAGCTGCAGACCCTGGGTCATGCCTTCGGCCTTGTTGGCCACCAGCACGCAGGGCTTGCCCAAGCGGCGCAGGTAGCTCGCAATCTCGTGGTCTTGTGCGCTGATGCCCGCACGGGCGTCCACCACGAACAGCACCACGTCGGACTCCGCCACGGCTTGGCGGGTTTGCTTCGCCATCTCCTTGTAGATGCCCTCGGTGGCATCGGGCTCGAAGCCGCCGGTGTCGATGACGATGTATTCGCGTGCACCGAGTCGGCCGTTGCCGTAGTGGCGATCGCGGGTGAGGCCGGCAAAGTCGGCCACGATGGCATCGCGAGAACTCGTCAAGCGGTTGAACAGGGTGGACTTGCCCACATTGGGGCGGCCCACCAGGGCGATGACGGGTTTCAAGGAATGCTGCTTTCGTTCAGGAGGCGGTTCGGCTCAGCCGTTATTGGGGGCGCCAGGCGTACACGCCGCCGTTGCGAGTCTGCACCACGAGCGCGTCGCCCGCGAGCACAGGGGCCACAAGGATCGGCGAGCCGTCAGTGCTCAGACGGGTCATTTCGCTACCGTCTTCGCGCGAGATCAGGTGCACCAAGCCGGTGTTGTCACCCACCGCGAGCACGCGGCCCAATGCCAGCGGCGCGCTCAAGCCGCGGTATTTCAGCCGCTGGGTGTTCCACGCTGGCTCACCGGAGGCGCGTTGCCACGCCTGGAAACGGCCTTCGCTGTCAGAGCCGAACACCAAACGGTCGTCTCCATGAACGCCCGTGGTGCCCTGCGTTGCGCGCGACCACACCACCGTGCCACGGCTGGCGTCCACGCACCCGACGGCGGCCGAGTAGGCGCGCGCGCACACGCTGTCACCGATCCTGCTGACCGGGCCAACGATATCCACCAAACGCTCCACCTCGTTGGTGCCGCGCGACGTGGCCACTGGCGCTTCCCAGCGCACGGAGCCATTGGCGGGGTTGAGGCCCACCAGGCGACCCGACAAGCCGGCCACGAGCATGTCGCCCACGGCCAGCAAGGCGCCACTCTGGCTCAGCACCAACGGCTCGCTGGTGCGCGACTGGGCCCACAGGCGAGCGCCGTTCTGGGCGTCGAAAGCGGTGACAGTGCGGTCGGCCGTGAGAACGAACACGCGCGCGCCAGCCACCAGCGGCGCCGTGAACGCGCGCGCCGGCAGACGCACACGCCACACCTCACGGCCGTTGGCCAGCGCCACCAATTGGTTGGACTGCGTGACCACCGCGGCGGTCTGCCCATCCGAACCCACGCCGGCGGCGATGGGGGTTCCCACGTTCAGGCGCCAGACATCCTGGCCGGTGTTGCCATCCAGCGCGGCCACCGTGCCTGAGGTGCTGGCCACAAACACACGTCCCGATGCCACCATCGGCGTGATGGACTCCGTGCCGGGGCCTACCTGGGCCGTCCAGGCCGCGCGGGTGCCCATGAGCGCAGCCACGGGGGGCAGCTCCGTGGGTTGCGGTTTCTTGGAACCGGATGAGCAAGCCGTCAGACCCGCCAGGACAAGCACGCCAACACAGGCGGTTCGCAGGCTGCGCGGCCATGAAATCAGAAATGGGTTCAACGGACCACCTCGGTTGTTGGAGTCAGGCTGGCCACATCCACGCCCAGTGAAGCCAACTTCACCTCGACGAGACGGCGGTATTCGGTGCGGCTGCTCAAACCACGCCAGGCTGTCTGGTACTGCGCCTTGGCTTCGTCGGGCTTGCCCTGCGCCATGAGCACATCGCCACGGCGATCGGCCACGAGCGGTTCGAACGATTTGGGCACCGGCACTTCCAGCGTTTTGAGGGCCTGGTCATAAGCTTGAGCCTCGATGTCCAGGGCAGCCAGGCGCAGGCGGGCAACCGCCTTGTAGGAATCATCGGACGATTTTTCAGCAGCCCAGGCCAACGCCGCACGTGCTTCGGGCAACTTGCCGGCGTCGAACAGCGTCTTGCCCGCTTGCAACGCCGCCTGACTGGCAAACGTGGTGCTGGCAAATTGGGACTGCATGTCGGCCAGCGCACGCTGCATGCGATCGGCATCCTTGGCGACAGCCGCGCGGTCCACCTCGTCATACAGGGCGGCGGCCTTGGCAGCCTGGGTCCGCTGCCAGTAGTTCCAGCCGTTCCAGGCGGCGAACGAACCAAAAATGACGATCAACACCCAGCTGATGAGGTTGCCGTATTGATTCCAGAAGTGTTTGATCTGGTCGAGCTGTTCTTGCTCTTCAAGGTCGAGGTGTTTGGCCATGTTGCAGTTCAGTTCGGGTTCGCGCGCTGAAGGCGCAACGCTCGATTGTAGGCGGGCGGCTCTGGCATCACTGCCTAAGCCGCACGGAGGAAAGCAGACTGGATTCAGGCGTTGCGCAAACTGGCCGCCCAATCGGCCACGGCGGTGAGCGGCAACAGCCTTTGGGCGGCTTCCGGCGGCGATGATTCACCGTCGGGCCGTGGTCCGCGCAGCGGCTTCACGGCCACGCTGGCTTGCTGCAACTCCTGCTCGCCAAAGATCAGCGCGAAGCGCGCACCACTGGCGTCGGCCTTCTTGAACTGCGATTTCATGCTGCCCATGCCGTCTGCGCCCCCCGCGTGCATCTGCACGTTGACGCCATGCTGGCGCAGCGCCCGCAACACCGGCATAACCTGCGACACATGGGCTGCGTCGGGCACCACCGCGTAGGCGTCGGGCACCGGCTGCTCGGGCAGCCTGCCCTGCTCTTTCAGCAACTCCAGAATGCGCTCCATGCCCAGTGCCCAACCCACCGCCGGCGCGACCTTGCCACCGATCTGCTCGAACAGGCCGTCGTAGCGGCCACCAGCGCACACCGTGCCCTGCGAGCCCAGCTGGGTGGTGACGAACTCGAACACCGAAAGGTTGTAGTAGTCCATGCCGCGCACCAGGCGCGGGTTGATGCGGTAGGCGATGCCATGCGCATCGAGCAGCCCGCGCAGGCGGTTGAAATGATCCAGCGACTCGGCGCCCAAGTGGTCCATCAGGCGCGGCGCTGCATTCACCAATGCCTGCATCGCCGGGTTCTTGGTGTCCAGGATGCGCAGCGGGTTGCTGTGCAAGCGGCGCTTGGCCTCTTCGTCGAGCTGGTCGGCATGGGCTTCGAGGTAGGCGATGAGCGCTTGGCGGTGCGCCAGCCGCTCGGGTGGCTGGCCCAGGCTGTTGATCTCGAGCTCGATGCCGGTCAGGCCCAACTCGGCCCAGAGGTCGCAGGCCAGCACGATGAGTTCGGCGTCGACGTCCGGCCCGGCAAAGCCCAGGGCTTCGGCGCCGAACTGGTGAAACTGCCGGTAGCGCCCGCGCTGGGGCCGCTCGTGGCGGAACATCGGGCCCATGTAATACAGGCGCTTGCCACCGTCGTAGAGCAGTGAGTGCTCGAGCGCGGCGCGCACCACGCCGGCGGTGTTCTCCGGGCGCAGCGTGAGCTGCTCGCCATTGAGCCGGTCCTCGAAGGAGTACATCTCCTTCTCGACGATGTCGGTCACCTCACCCAGGCCGCGCACGAAGAGTGCCGTAGGTTCCACGATGGGCGTGCGCAGGTTGCGGTAGCCGTAGCGACGCATCAGGCGACGCAAGGTGTCTTCGAGCCACTCCCAGTGCGCGGACGCAGGAGGGGCGATGTCGTTCATGCCTTTGACGGCGTTCAGTTTTTCTGCCATGTGCTGGAAGCCTGTGCGGTCAGCGGAAGCCGGGTCTGAACCCGACCTCAAGCGGTGACGCCAAACTTTTTCTCGATGTAGTTGTCCACGATCACCTGGAACTCGCGGACGATGTCGTCGCCGCGCAAGGTCAGTGCTTTTTGTCCGTCGATGAAGACCGGCGCTGCCGGTGCTTCGCCGGTGCCCGGCAGGCTGATGCCGATGTCGGCGTGTTTGCTTTCGCCCGGGCCGTTGACGATGCAGCCCATCACCGCCACCTTGAGGTTTTCCACACCGGGGTAGCGCGTGCGCCAGACGGGCATGGAATTGCGCAGGTAGTCGTCGATCTGCTTGGCCAGCTCCTGGAAGGTGGTGCTGGTGGTGCGACCGCAACCCGGGCAGGCGGTGACCGAGGGTACGAAAGCCCGCATGCCCAACGCCTGCAGGATCTCCAACGCGATCACCACCTCTTGGGTGCGGGACTCACCCGGTTGCGGTGTCAGCGAGATGCGGATGGTGTCGCCGATGCCTTGCTGCAGCAGCACCGAGAGCGCCGCTGCCGACGCCACCGCGCCCTTGGTGCCCATACCGGCTTCGGTCAGACCCAGATGCAGGGCGTAGTCACAGCGCTGCGCCAGCGCCTGATACACAGCGATCAGGTCCTGCACTGCGCTGACCTTGCACGACAGAAAAATGTTGTTGCCATTGAGGCCGATCTCCTCGGCGCGTTTGGCCGAGTCGAGCGCGGAGGTGATTAGCGCTTCGTACATCACCTGACGAGCCTCCCAGGGCTGGACGCGGCTGGCGTTCTCGTCCATCAGGCGGGCGAGCAGATCCTGGTCCAGGCTGCCCCAGTTCACGCCGATGCGGATGGCTTTGTCGTGGCGCGCGGCGATCTCCACCATCTGGGCAAACTGCCGGTCGCCCTTGTCGCCACGGCCCACGTTGCCCGGGTTGATCCGGTACTTGGAGAGCGCCTCGGCGCAAGCCGGGTGGTCGGTGAGCAGGCGGTGGCCGTTGTAGTGGAAGTCACCGATCAAGGGCACATCGACACCCATGCGATCAAGCTGCTCGCGGATGTAGGGCACAGCCTTTGCGGCCTCGTCGTTGTTGACGGTGATGCGCACCAACTCGGAGCCGGCAAACGCGAGCTCTTTCACCTGGATCGCGGTGCCCACGGCGTCCGCGGTGTCGGTGTTGGTCATGGACTGCACGCGCACGGGCGCGTCGCCACCCACGGTCACGCGGTGGTTGCCCCAAGCCACCACGCCTTGCCGGGTTCGGCGCGAACGGGCGGCAGCCAAGGCGATCGGCTGGTCGGCCGACCCAGAAGACAACAGAGATGGTCGGGACACGGTGTCCATGCTCATTTCACCTCGAATCGGGCCACGTTGTTGCGAGCAAATGGCGCCGTGTCAAAAGACTTTCCGCGCACGCTCACCTGCGTGGCGTCGACCTTGCCGAGCACCACCGTGTAGGGCGGTGCAGCTGAAAAATCGATCACGTCACCCGACTGCAGCAGCCGTTTGGCCACCACCGTGCCGGAACCATTGACCACCTCGACCCAGGCTTCACCGGTGGCGGCAATGCTCAGGAGGCTGGTCGAACTGGGGGCGGCAACCGCCTCGGCCGTGGCCCCAGGGCTGACAACCACACCGGGCGTTGGCGTGAATGCTGAATCGTCTGGCGGTGCCGTGGTCGTGCCACCGGGCGTGGCTGCAGGATCAACCGCAGGCGCAGCCAAAACACTGGCGGCAGGCCCGGCGACATCTTGCAAACCAGGCCCCTGGGCGGCCACCGGCTCGGTTGCAGGCACCGGCTCCGAAATAGTCCCGGTGGCACTGGACGGGGCTGGCGGGTTCTCGGCCTTCGGCAGGAAAACGATCACCAGCGCACCCAGCAGCAAGGCAATGGCCGCCAGCAGCGCAGGACGCGACAGCCAGCTCAGTGGATTGAAGGGCGCTTCATCGTGGCCGGGGTTGAACGGGGCGTTGAGCGCATGACCTCGCTCGCCGAGCTTGGTCAATGCCCCTTGCGGAATCTGTTGCAGGATCGGCGCGGGGTCGACCTTGAGTTGCCGGCAGGCACTGGAAGCCAGGGCACGGGCAAAGGTGAGATCGGGCAGCTCGCTGTAGCGCCCTGCTTCGAGAGCTTCCAGCTTCTTGACCGGTACCTTCAGGGCAGCGGCCAGTGCGGCAATGTGCAACCCGGCGGCTTCTCGAGCTTCCTTGAGGCGAATCGGCCGCGAAACCGTCTCTGCGGAGGCCTCGGTCCCTGGATGCGCCATCGCCTCACTCATTGAAAGCTCCCCGCTGGTAGTGCGCCCACTGGGCGGACTCGGGATAGCGACGGCCCAGTTGCTGGGCGAGTTGCGTCATGGCCTGGGTGTTTTGCAGCTGCCGCTCCACCTTGATGCCCAACCACAGCGTCTCGGCGTTCGCCAGATCGGTGTTGTTCAGTCGGCGGATGGTGAACTGCGCTTTGCTGGCTTCACCCCGGCGGAACTGCAGCGAAGCGAGGTTGTACGCGACGATGGGGTTGCCCGCGTCAAGCTCATACGAGCGCGCCAGACTGGCCTCGGCTTCCGCAAGCTGGCCGGCACGGATCTGGCAGATACCCATGGCCAACAGCGACCTGGCCTGGCCGCCATACACCGGGCTGGCCAGCGCACGCCGAAACAAGTCGGTGGACTGCGCGTAGCGGCCCGCCTGACACTCGAACCAACCATAGTTGTGCAGCGCGTCCGGGTCGCGCGGGTTGAGCTGTATGGCGCGCTTGAAACTGTCTTCAGCCAGCGCGTTGTTGTTCAGCTGCATGTACACCAGTCCGCGCAGCGCATAGGCTGGGGCGTAGGTGGGGTCGGCCTGCAGGGCGAGCTTGATTTCATCCAGCGCCACGGTGGTCTGGCCTTCAGCAAAGTAGCCTGCAGCCAGCTCGATGCGGATGCGTGCGCGCTTGCGCACTTCGGGCTCATCCGAATCGGTGATCGGCTCCTGCATGGAAGTCGTACCGGGCGCTGCGGCCGTCTGGGCGCAGCCCGCCAACAGCGCCAGGCAACACAACATGAACGCCAGCAACCCCACCGAGGCGCCTGAGAACCGGGCTGGGAATCGAGTGGCTGAAGTCATGCCTGCCTTTGCTTGTGAACGATGCGGATGGGATGCTCGACCGCGCTGCGGCGTTTGGCGAGGCGACTTGCGGCATTGGTGCGATCAAGCACGTCGCCGGCGAGTTGACCACAGGCTGCGTCGATGTCATCGCCTCGGGTCTTGCGCACCGTTGTCACCAGCCCGCCTTCGCTGAGTATCCGGGCAAACTGCTGCACCACCGGCCGCGGCGAACAGAGCAAGCCCGAGCTGGGGAAAGGATTGAAAGGAATGAGGTTGATCTTGCACGGAACGCCCCGGCCCGCATGCCCCTTGAGCAAGGTGAGCAACTCCTGGGCGTGGTGCGGCTGATCGTTCACGCCGTCAAGCATGCAGTACTCGAAAGTGATGAAGTCGCGCGGTGCAGCCGGCAAGTAGCGCAGGCAAGCATCGAGAAGTTCAGCGATCGGATACTTGCGATTGAGCGGGACCAGATCGCTGCGCAGCGCATCGACGGGCGCGTGCAGTGACACGGCGAGCGCCACGGGACAATCCTGCGCCAGGCGGTCCATCATGGGAACAACGCCCGAGGTGGACACGGTGACGCGGCGGCGCGAGAGACCATAGCCGTGGTCGTCAAGCATGACGCGCAGCGCAGGCACCAGTGCGCTGTAGTTCTGCAAAGGCTCCCCCATGCCCATCATGACCACGTTGGTGATCACGCGTTCTCCGCGCTTCAAGTGCTTGCGCAGGAAAAACTCGGCCTGCCAGAGTTGGGCCAGTATTTCGCCGGTGGTGAGGTTGCGTGAGAAGCCCTGATGCCCGGTCGAGCAAAAGCGGCAGCCCACCGCGCAACCCGCCTGGGACGAGATGCACAAGGTGCCGCGGTCTTCTTCGGGAATGAACACGGTCTCCACCGCGTTGCCACCGCCCACATCGAACAGCCACTTGATGGTGCCGTCGGCAGACTCCTGGCGCGAGAGCACAGGCAGGTCCGTGATGGTGCAAGCACCGGGGAGTTTCTCGCGCAGGCTGCGCGCGAGGTCGGTCATCTCGGTGAAGTCCGACGCTCCTTTTTGATGAATCCAGCGAAACAGCTGGACGGCGCGGAAACGCTTCTCGCCCAGCTGCTCGCACCAAGCGGCCAAACCCTCAAGATCGAAGTCGAGCAGGTTGGCCGTCATGGCATGGTCGGCGCGCTGGCTCAGCGCGAGTAAACGTTGAGGCCGGCGAAGAAGAACGCGATTTCAGCAGCCGCGGTCTCGGGTGCGTCGGAGCCGTGCACGGCGTTGGCGTCGATACTGTCGGCAAAGTCGGCGCGAATCGTGCCGGCGTCGGCCTTCTTGGGATCGGTGGCGCCCATCAGGTCGCGGTTCTTGGCAATGGCGCCTTCGCCTTCGAGGGCCTGGATCATCACCGGGCCGGAGATCATGAAATCGACCAGATCCTTGAAGAAGGGACGGGCCTTGTGCACAGCGTAGAAGGCCTCGGCTTCGCCACGCGAGAGGTGCGCCATGCGAGCGGCCACGACCTTCAGGCCGGCGGCTTCAAAGCGAGCGTAGATCTGACCGATCACGTTCTTGGCAACGGCGTCGGGCTTGATGATGGAGAGGGTGCGTTCGATGGCCATGGAAATCCTGAGGTTTTGTGGGTCAATTTGCCGAAGTATCTGCCGGGGTGTGAGGCACCCCGCAAAGCCCATGATTCTACATTGGTCGTGTCACGTTGCAGTGACGGCGGGCCGTGGGCTGAGCGCTCTCAACGGCTACCCGATCGACCACCACCCCCGCCGCCCCCGCCCCGGCGGCGAGTCCCACCAGGCGCGCTGCCACGACCAGCCTCCTGCTCACGGCGGCGTTGGAGTGCGTCCTGCCCGATATAGCCGAACGAGGTCTTCATGGGATCGGGTTGCGAGGCACCGCCACCCGGTCCTCGCCCACCAGCTCCGCTGCCAGGCTTGCTGCCACGGCCTTTGCCGCCGGGCCCCGTGGGTGCACCACCCATGCCGTATCCGCCACTGCGGCGGTCCCCGAAACCCGGGCCTTCACTGCGGCTGCCAGGCGGATTGCCTTGAGTGCGACCAGGCCGGGGGCCCTGTTTTCCACGCTGCGCTGGATGGCGGCCGCCGGGACGGGGCGGGCGGGCGCCCTCCTCGTCTGCACTGGGCATGCCGGCGGCGGCGGTCAGGCGGGCGATATCGCGTTCGTCCAGCTCCAGCCAGGCGCCCCGTTTGAGGCCGCGCGGCAACATCATGGCGCCGTAGCGGATGCGGATCAGGCGGCTGACCGCGTGGCCCACGGCTTCGAACATGCGGCGCACCTCGCGGTTGCGACCTTCGCCGATGGTCACGCGGTACCAGCAGTTGGCGCCCTCGCCGCCGCCGTCTTCGATGGAGGCGAACTGGGCCATGCCGTCGTCCAGGCGCACGCCGTCGAGCAGGCGTGCCTTTTCTTCATTCGACAGCGCGCCAAGCACTCGCACCGCGTACTCGCGTTGCAAGCCAAAGCGCGGGTGCATCAGGCGGTTGGCCAGTTCACCCGAGCTGGTGAGCAGCAGCAGGCCTTCGGTGTTGAGATCAAGTCGGCCAACCGACTGCCATTTGCCCTGCATCAGCTTGGGCAGCCGGCGGAACACGGTGGGCCGGTTTTGCGGATCGTCGTGCGACACCACTTCGCCCGCAGGCTTGTGGTACGCCAGCACGCGGGGCGGCGGCGGTGTCATGCGCACGCGCACCGGCTTGCCGTTGACTTTGATCACGTCGCCAAACTGGATACGCTGCCCCACGTGGGCCGGCTCACCGTTGACCGAAATGCGGCCTTCCAGGATCAACTGCTCCATCTCCAGCCGCGAACCCATACCGGCCTGCGCGAGCACCTTGTGCAGCTTGGGAGACTCGGCCTGGGGCGCCAGCACCCGCTTGGTGGGCAGCAGCGGCAGATCCTGCTCCTGCTCGGCGTCAAAAGCGCCGCTGACCACGTCGTCAAAGCGCAGCACCTCGGGCACAGCCGACGCTTGCGCCAGGCGTGCCGCACCGGCTTGCTCGGGCGCATTCTCCTCGGGAGCGTGATCGGGTTCAGGCGAGGTTGGGGGGGTTTGATCCGGGGTCATGGTCTTCCTGGGTGGACGGTTCCAACAACTGCGGGTCGGAGGGCGGGGAAATGGGGTCAGGCGAAATGGGGTCGGTGGCCAGGGGGTCGGCCACCAGAAGCAGATCTGATTCCGGTGCGTCGGGCTCGGATGCGCCAGGCTGCAGGCTGTTCGCCAGCGATTCGAAATCAAGGCGGTCCAGCGCAGACTCCTGCACCTCGCTGCCGTCCAGCGGGGGCAGTTGGTCCAGCGAAGCCAGCCCCAGGTCGTCGAGGAACTGGCGCGTGGTCGCGAACAAGGCCGGGCGACCAACGGTTTCGCGGTGGCCGATGACTTCGATCCAGCCCCGGTCTTCCAGTTGCTTGATGATCAGCGAGTTGATCGTGACACCGCGGATGTCTTCCATGTCGCCGCGCGTGACCGGCTGGCGGTAGGCAATGATCGCGAGCGTTTCCATGGCGGCGCGGCTGTAGCGCGGCGGCTTCTCGGGATGCAGGCGGTCCAGGTAGGGACGCAGCTCGGGCCGGCTCTGGAAGCGCCAGCCCGTGGCGACCTGCACCAGCTCCACGCCGCGCCCGGTCCACTCGAGCTGCAGATCGGCCAGCAAGGTCTTCAGCGTGTCGGCCGACACTTCCATGTCGAACAGCGTGCCGAGCTCGCGCACCGACAGCGGCTGGGGCGCGCAGATCAATGCCGTCTCGAGGACACGCTTGGCATCCGTTGTGTTCATGGTGTCTGTCAGTCAAAAACCGGTTTGTGGCCGGGACGGTGCGAAAGGCAAACGGTGCTTGCATCATCCGGGCGGTGTGTCCGGGCCATGCGGCATGCGGGTGCGACCGTTGGGTCGGGCGAATCAGCCGGATCCCGCAGCGCCCGGGTGTGGGCTCTCGGTCAGGCGGTTGGTTGGGCAGCTGGACGTTGGTCGGCGTGAAGGAGGCCGTCGGGCGATGGGGCCATCCATCCGCGTGGGAGGGTGCAGCTTCAGGATGCCGATTCGCTGTCCCAGCCTGCTGCATTGTAATGGAGCCCGCAGGATTCCAGCGCCAGGAGCATGTCGGCCGGCGGCGTGGAGCGAAACAACAACGGCTGGCCGTTGATGGGGTGCTTGAGTTCGAGACGCGCCGCGTGCAACGACTGCCGGCCCATGCTCCACAGCGCCCGCCCGCCATACAGCGTGTCGCCCACCAGCGGATGACCAAGCCAGGCCATGTGCACCCGAATCTGGTGGGTGCGCCCGGTGTGCAGCTTGCAGGCCACCAGACTGGCCTGGTCGCAGGTGTCCAACAGGCGGAAGGTGGTCTGGGCGGTCTTGCTGCTGCCACCCTCCACCCTCACCACCGCCATGCGCAGGCGGTTGTGCACGTCACGGCCGATGGGCTGGTCCACATGCTGATCACCCAGGCCCTTCCAGCGGCCATGGGCAAGGGCGAGGTACTGGCGACTCACCTCTCGCGCGGCGATGGCGCGCACCAGCGCTTCCACCGCCTGACGCGACTTGCCCACCAGCATCAGGCCCGAAGTGTCCTTGTCGAGCCGGTGCACGATGCCCGCGCGTGGCAGGCTGGCGGCACCCTTGTGGTGGGCCAGCAGACCATTGAGCAGGGTACCGCTCCAGTTGCCGGCAGCGGGGTGCACCACCAGGCCGGCGGGCTTGTGAATGACCAGCAGGTCGGCGTCTTCGAACACCACGTCCAGCGTCATCGCTTCGGGCACAAACGCCTGGGCTTGCTGGGTGGGCCGCAATTCCACATGCAGTTGATCTCCGGCTGCAATGCGCGCAGACGGTTTGGTCTGGGCCACTCCGCGCAGCTCCACCGCACCATCGGCCATGAGTTGTTGCAGGTAGGAGCGGGAGAACTCGGGGATCAGTTGGGCCAGTGCGCGGTCGACTCGCCAACCATGCATGCCCACAGGCACGGCACAGAGGCGTTTTTCATTCTCGAGCACCCATTCGTCGGTGGTCGCCGCCGCATCGTGGCCTGTGTCTGCTGCCAGACCGTCCGACCCACCCCCCGTCGATATACTTTGCGCTTTCAATCCGTAGTTCCGTTGTGAAGGTGAGTTCGTTATGTTGACGTCCAGATTATCGGCTCTGAGTGCTTGTGCACTGGGGGCCGCGCTCACACTCAGCGCTTGCGGCAGCACCAAACCGGTGGACGAAACCGTGAACTGGAGCCCCAACCGCATTTACAGCGAGGCCACCGACGAACGCTCGGCCGGCAATTTCGAACGCTCGGTGACCTTGCTCGAAAAGCTCGAAGGCCGCGCTGCCGGAACCCCACTGGCGCAGCAGGCCCAGCTCGACAAGGCCTACACACACTACAAAGCCAGCGAGCCGCCACAGGCACTGGCTGCCATTGAGCGTTTCCAGAAGCTCCACCCGGCCAGCCCGGCCATGGACTACGCGCTCTACCTCAAGGGCCTGGTGAACTTCAACGACAACCTGGGTCTGTTCGGCGCGATTGCGCGACAGGACCTGTCCGAGCGCGACCAGAAGGCCGCCAAGGAGTCTTTCGAGGCGTTCCGCGAGCTGACCACCCGTTTCCCCGACTCCCGCTACACGCCCGACGCGCGCCTGCGAATGACCTACATCGTCAACTCGCTGGCCCAATACGAAGTGCACGTGGCCCGCTACTACCTGAGCCGAGGCGCTCATGTGGCGGCCATCAACCGAGCACAAACCGCGC
The DNA here is from genome assembly GCF_018780385.1 of Hydrogenophaga sp. Taxonomy (GTDB): domain Bacteria; phylum Pseudomonadota; class Gammaproteobacteria; order Burkholderiales; family Burkholderiaceae_C; genus Hydrogenophaga. The sequence goes on from NZ_JADMJO010000003.1 coordinate 112,786, forward strand.
TGAACGAATACACCGACGCGCCCGCGCTGGAAGAAGCCTTGTTCATCCTGGTGCGCTCGTACGACGCACTGGGCATGACCCAGCTGCGCGATGATGCCCGGCGTGTGATGCAGGCCAACTACCCGCGAAGCGAGTACCTGAGCCAGGGCTTCAAGACCGCGAACGATCCTTGGTGGAAGATCTGGTGAGCACCAGCGCGTCCAGCGCTGCGCTCATCTCGGCGTCGTCCATCAAACGGCGCATGGGTGGCAAGCCGGCCAGCAACTGATGTCCGTAGCTGCGCGTGAGCAGCCGACGGTCGCCGATCACCAACACTCCCCGGTCGGTCTCGGTCCGGATCAAACGCCCAGCCCCCTGCTTCAGAGCCATGGCGGCTTCGGGCAAATGCCCATCATTGAATGCCTTGAGGCCCCGAGCCTCCAGGCGTTCTGAGCGCGCAGCGGTCAGGGGATCGTCGGGCGAAGGAAACGGCAGCTTGTCGATCACAAGCAGCTGAAGTCCATCCCCTGGCAGGTCCACCCCTTCCCAGAACGAGGCCGAGGCCACCAGGATGGCGCCGTGGCGCGATGACTCGGCCGCCTGAAACCGCGCCAGCAGCGCTGCGCGCGACAACTGCCCTTGCGCCAGCACCGCCATCGGTGCACAGCGCCCCTGCAGCACCTGCTCGATCAGAGCATCGGCCATGCGAGCCACCGCGCGCAGTGTGGTGGTCAGCACCAGGGTGCGCCCGCCCAACTGACCGGCCCACTGCGCCACCCGCACCGCCAGTTGGGGCGTGTGCGTGGCGTCGGACGGCTCGGGCAGATCGTGCGGCACATAGAGCGCGGCCTGGTCGCCATGGTCGAACGGGCTTGCTACCCGGAGCGTTTGCACGGTGCCGTGATCCGCCAAGCCCAGACCGCGGGTGAACCAGCTCAGTGCATCGTCGTGGCCGAGCGTGGCCGACGCAAAGATCCAGCTTCGAGCGCTGGGCCCAGAGTCCAACACGAGGCGGCTGAAGCGGGCTGCACTGTCCAGCGGCGCACGCACCATGCGCCAGGAACGATCGGCGCCCCACTCCATCCAGCGCACGCTGGCGGCATCCAGCGGGCTCGGGCCGCCCGGCGCCAACAGGCTCCAAGTGGTCTGCAGCCCCTTGATGCGGTCGAGCAGGCGTGCGAGCTCAGCGGCACTCTGGGCGGTGGCTGACACAGCCTCCAGCGCAGCCGTCAAGGCTTGGTCAAGGCCGGATACCGCCAGAAGCCAAGTGCCGGGGTCCAGGCCTTCGGGGGTGGACTCGGTCCACCGGCTGCGACCCTGGATGCCCGCCTCACGGACCAAAGAACCCAAGGTGCGACAGGCCTGCTCCAGGCAGAACGCCAGATGACTCCACGGCCGCAGCCCACGAGCCCAGGCCGTGCCCTGCATGCCCAGCTCGCGCGCGAGATCGCGCAGGTTGTCTGAAGAGATGGACTGCGACAACAGCTGGATGCCGGTGTCATTGAGCTGGTGCGCTTCGTCAAGCACCACCACCCCGGTTTCGGGCAACCAGTCCACCGCTTCGGCTTCGCGGATGACCTGGTCGGCAAAAAAGAGGTGGTGGTTGATCACCACCCAGTCGGCTTCGCGTGCCTGGCGGCGCGCCAGATTGACGTGGCACTGCGCGGCCTGCGGGCAACTGGCTCCTACGCAGTTGTGGCGGGTGGAGGTGATCAGGGGGCGCAGCGGCGAGCGCTCGTCCAGCATGTCCAGTTCCCCCACATCGCCGCTGCGGGTGGTCCGAGCCCAGCGCTGTACCCGTTCCAGGCCTGCGGCCATGGAGGGGTCGCGCTGTGCAGCCGATCCCACGGTTCTGGCCAACTCCAACCTGTGCACGCACAGGTAGTTTGAGCGCCCTTTGAGCAGGGCCGCGCGAACCGGCAAGCCCAATGCGCGAGAGACGGCTGGAATGTCGCGGTTGAACAATTGGTCCTGCAAGGCTTGCGTGGCCGTCGACAACAGCGCGCGTTGCCCGCTCAGCAGCACAGGCACGAGGTAGGCAAACGTCTTGCCCACCCCGGTGCCGGCTTCCACAGCCAGATGCTCGCCCGTCTGCAAAGCCCGCGCCACGGCCAGCGCCATCTGCAACTGGCCGGGTCTGGTGCGAAGACCAGGCCGGCCCGCGGCCAGAGGTCCATGGGCAGCAAACGCGGCTGCCACGCCATCGGCCAGATCGATCACGCCAGTGGCGTGCAGAGGCGCACGGAAGGTAGAGGCACCGCCGAAACATAACTGGATACCATTGCACGCATCGAACGGCATCCGAACAACGATTGATTCATATGTCCAAAGGCTACCGCATCCAGGCATCCACCGGCATCCACCGGGGCGACCGCGACTATCAGCAGGACCAGGTGTGTCTGCTGAACCATCCGCGCCAAAGCAGTTGCATGCTGGCCGTGCTGGCCGACGGCATGGGTGGGCGCAGTGGGGGCCGCAAGGCGTCTGACCAGGTGATGCTCACCGCGCGCCAATTGTTTGAACGGTATGACCCGGACACCGACGACGCGTCCGCCCTGCTGCGCCAGATCGTCGAAGAATCGCACCTGGTGATCAAGCTCACCGCTGTGTCGGCTGAACAGGAACCTCACAGCACCATCGCGGCTTTCCTGATCGATCCCGACGGTGAGAGCCACTGGGTGCACGCCGGTGATTCGAGGGTCTACCACTTCCGCAACGGGCGCCAAGTATTTCGCACCATAGACCATTCCTATGTGCAAACACTGGTCAACCAGGGCGAGATCAGCGAACAGGATGCCCTGGATCACCCGCATGCCAACATCCTCATGGGTTGTCTGGGCACGGAGAACGACCCGCCGGTGGACCTGCACGTGGTGCCACAACTCATTCCGGGGGAAGCCCTGATGGCATGCAGTGATGGCGTGTGGCACTACTTCACGCCCGAAGAACTGGCCAGCACGATCGCCATGCTCTCGCCACGCGAGGCTTGCGAGTTCCTGATCCAGAAGGCGCGCACCCGGGCCAAGGGCGCGGGTGACAACCTGTCGATCGTGATTGTGAAACTGGAACCGCTGAGCTGAGGCCCATCAGGCCCCCACGCTCCACCGCCGCACGGGTCGCTACCCCCGGAGAGGCTGATCCGCCTTGGGGCAGCCCGGAGGCGGATCGCTCGCTGCCTTTCAGGTCAGACCGGTGTCCACCACCCGATGCTCCAGCGCCAGAAACTCCTGTGACTGCATCTCGCTCAAGCGCGACACCGTGCGGGGAAATTCGTGCGACATCGGCCCTTCAAGGTACAGCTCTTCCGGTGGCACCGCCGCCGACATCACCAGCTTGACACGGCGGTCGTAGAGCACGTCGATGAGCCACGTGAAGCGACGCGCTTCGGACGCCTGGCGCACCTGCATCTGCGGCACGCTGGAGAGCATCACCGTGTGGAACTGGGTGGCGATTTCCAGGTAATCGTTCTGTGATCGCGGCCCACCACACAGGGTGTGGAAGTCAAACCAGATCACGCCACCGGCACGGCGCAGCGCACGAATCTGGCGCGACTCGATATGCATCACCGGTTCCTGGTCGCCCGCTTCAGCCAGCTCATTGAAAGTGGCTCGCAGCGCCGCATCGGCCTGTGGCCCGAGCGGGCAATGGTAGAGCTGGATGTGGTTGAGCGTGCGCTGGCGGTAGTCGGTGCCGTTGTCCACGCTGAGCACCTCCAGCCGCTCCTTCAGCAACTCGATGGCGGGCAGGATGCGGTCGCGGTGCAGCCCGTCGGGATACAGGCCGTCGGGGTGGAAGTTGGAGGTGGTGACGAAGCCCACGCCCGCCTTGAACAAGGCATCCAGCAGGCGGTGCAGGATCATGGCGTCTGTGACGTCCGCCACGTGGAACTCGTCAAAGCAGATCAGCTTGTAACGTTTGGCGATGCGCAGGCCGAGTTCGTCCAACGGGTTGACCGTGCCCTGCAGATCGCGCAGTTCGCGGTGTACCTCGCGCATGAACTCGTGAAAGTGCAGCCGCGTCTTGCGCTTCAGTGGCACCGCGTTGAAGAAGCACTCCATCAGGAAACTCTTGCCCCGGCCCACGCCGCCAAACATGTACACGCCGCGCGGAATGTCGGGCTTGATGAAGAGCTTCTTGAGCGAATTGGAGCGGCGCTGCTTGTACACCGCCCACTCGGAGGCACACCGCTCCAGCGCGTCGATGGCACGCTGCTGGGCGGGGTCGGTGCTGTAGCCGCGCTCTTTCAGCGCGGCTTCGTAGGTGCTGCGAACGCTCAAAACCGGCGACCTGGCGTGATCAGAAGTTCAGCGTGCGCTTGTCCACCGCCAGCGCGGCCTCTTTCGTGGCTTCCGACAGCGAGGGGTGAGCGTGGCAGATGCGTGCGATGTCTTCGGCGCTGGCCTTGAACTCCATGGCCACGACGGCCTCCGAGATCAGCTCGCTGGCCATCGGGCCCACGATGTGCACACCCAGGATTTCGTCGGTGGTGGCATCGGCCAGGAACTTGACCATGCCTGTGGTGTCACCCAACGCGCGAGCGCGGCCGTTGGCCAGGAACGGGAAGGTGCCCGCCTTGTAGGCGGCACCGCGCGCCTTGAGCTGCTGCTCGGTCTCGCCCACCCAGGCAATTTCCGGGCTGGTGTAGATCACCCAGGGGATGGTGTTGAAGTTCACATGACCGTGCTGGCCGGCAATACGCTCAGCAACGGCAACGCCCTCTTCCTCTGCCTTGTGCGCCAGCATGGGGCCACGCACCACGTCGCCCACCGCCCACACGCCCTTGAGGTTGGTGCGGCATTCAGCATCGACCACGATGGCGCCGCGCTCGTCGAGCTGCAGGCCAACGGCTTCGGCGTTGAGACCGATGGTGTTGGGCACACGGCCGATGGAGACGATCAGCTTGTCAGCGTCCAGCGACTGGGCCTCGCCCTTGGCGTTGGTGTAGGCCACGCTCACACCCTTTTTGGTGGTCTTGATCTCGCCGACCTTCACGCCCAGCTCGATCTTCAGACCTTGCTTGTCGAACGCCTTTTTGGCTTCCTTGGCGATCTGCTCGTCCACCGCGCCCAGGAAGGTGGGCAGGCCTTCGAGGATGGTCACGTCCGACCCGAGGCGGCGCCAGACCGAACCCATCTCCAGGCCGATCACACCGGAGCCGATCAACACCATCTTCTTGGGCACGGCGCCCAGGCGCAGCGCGCCATCGTTGGAGAGCACCATCTCTTCGTCAAAGGGCGTGCCGGGCAAAGCGCGTGCGTTGGAGCCGGTGGCCACGATGATCTGGCGCGCGGTCAGCAGCTCTTCCGTCGCCCCGGTCACCTGGATCTCATAGCCGGCTTCCACCGCCTTGGCGAACGAACCGCGACCGTGGAAGAACGTGATCTTGTTCTTCTTGAACAGATACAGGATGCCGTCGTTGTTCTGCTTCACCACCGTGTCCTTGCGGCCGATCATCTTCGCGATGTCGATCTTCACGTTGGTGGCGGTGATGCCGTGATCGGCAAAGTGGTGGTTGGCGTGGTCGAAGTGCTCAGACGACTGAAGCAGCGCCTTGGACGGGATGCAACCGACGTTGGTGCAGGTGCCGCCCGGGGCCGGGCCGCCAGCGGCGTTTTTCCACTCGTCGATGCAGGCGACCTTGAAACCGAGTTGGGCTGCGCGGATGGCGGCGATGTAGCCACCGGGGCCACCGCCAATGACGACGACGTCAAATGTTTGAGACATGTTGGATTCCTGAGTTCAAAAGGCCAACGCCCCTGTCGGGGCGTTGGCAAGAGGGGTTGCCGGTCAAATATCGAAGAGCAGACGGGCGGGGTCTTCCAGTGCCTCTTTCATGGCCACCAGGCCCAGCACGGCTTCGCGGCCGTCGATGATGCGGTGGTCATAGGACATGGCGAAGTAGTTCATGGGGCGCACGACGACCTGGCCGTTTTCCACCATGGCGCGGTCCTTGGTGGCGTGCACGCCCAGGATGGCCGACTGGGGCGGGTTGATGATGGGGGTGGACATCATCGAGCCGAAGGTTCCGCCATTGGAAATCGAGAAGGTGCCACCGGTCATTTCATCAATACCCAGCTTGCCGTCCTTGGCTTTCTGGCCGTATTCGGCGATCTTCTTCTCGATGTCGGCAAAGCTCATCTGATCGGCGTTGCGCAGGATGGGCACCACCAGGCCGCGCGGCGAACCCACCGCAATGCCGATGTCGAAGAAGCCGTGATAAACGATGTCGTTGCCATCCACCGAGGCGTTGAGGATGGGGTACTTCTTGAGCGCGTGCACCGCCGCCTTGACGAAGAAGCTCATGAAACCGAGCTTGACACCGTGTTCCTTCTCGAACTTCTCCTGAAACTTCTTGCGCATCTCCATGACCGGGGCCATGTTGATCTCGTTGAAGGTGGTCAGGATGGCGTTGGTCGACTGCGACTGCAACAGGCGTTCGGCCACGCGTGCGCGCAGGCGCGTCATGGGCACGCGCTCTTGCGGGCGATCACCCAGGTCAGGGGCGACCACGGGCACCTGCGGCAACACCTTGGCGGGCGCGCCGGTCGGAATCGCCACGGGTGCTGCCACCGCAGGCTTGGGTGCGGTCACCGCGGAGAGCACGTCACCCTTGGTCACACGGCCATCTTTGCCGGTACCGGGCACCGAACCCGAGGCCAGGTTGTTGTCGGCCATCAGCTTGGCAGCAGCGGGCATGGCCACGCCGGCTTTGCTGGTGGACGCGACCGCGGCTGCTGCGGCGGCAGGGGCCGGGGCGGCAGCAGGTGCAGGTGCAGCAGCACCGGCCACGGCTGCGGTGTCGATGCGAGCGATCAATTGTTCGGCCGCCACCGTGGCGCCATCGCCCTGCAGGACCTCCACCAGCACGCCGGCCGAGGGTGCCGGCACTTCCAGCACGACCTTGTCGGTCTCGATTTCGATCAGGATCTCGTCGACCGCTACCGCGTCGCCGACTTTTTTCTTCCACTGCAGCATGGTGGCTTCGGCCACCGATTCGGAGAGCTGCGGAACTTTGACTTCTACGATTGCCATGTTTCTTCTACCTGGGTTGTTTCGGACTGCGCTTTGGCACCCGACCCGGGATGCACATCCTCGGGCCGGTCAGCAAGAGCGGCTTACTTGGTGAGGATGTAGCCCTTGAGCTTGCCGTAAGCGGCTTCGATCAGGTTCTTCTGCTGTTCCTGGTGCAGGTGGGAGTAACCCACCGCCGGCGAAGCCGACGCTGCGCGCCCGGCATAGCCGAGCTTCTGGCCGTCGAGCATGTTCTCGTGGATGTAGTGCTGCACGAAGAACCAGGCACCCTGGTTCTGCGGCTCGTCCTGGCACCACACGATGTCGGTGGCGTTGGGGTACTTGCGCAGTTCGGCACCAAACACTTTGTGCGGGAACGGATAGAGCTGCTCCACGCGCAGAATCGCCACGTCGTCGGACTCTCGCTCCTCGCGCTTCTTCACCAGGTCGTAGTACACCTTGCCCGAGCAGCAGATGACGCGCTTGACCTTCTCGGCCTTCTTGGCCACGTCAGCACTCTGATCCGGGATGACGGTCTGGAAACCGCCCTTGGTGAACTCGGAGAGCGGCGAGGTCGCGTCCTTGTTGCGCAAGAGCGACTTGGGCGTGAAGATCACCAGCGGCTTGCGCAACCCGCGAATCATCTGGCGGCGCAGCACATGGAAGATCTGGCTGGCCGTGGTGGGCTGCACGATCTGCATGTTGGTGTCGGCGGCCATTTGCATGAAGCGTTCCAGGCGTGCCGAACTGTGCTCGGGACCCTGGCCTTCGTAGCCGTGCGGCAGCATCAGCGTGATGCCGTTGACGCGGCCCCACTTCACTTCGCCCGAGGCGATGAACTGGTCGATCACCACCTGGGCGCCGTTGACGAAGTCGCCGAACTGCGCTTCCCAGATCACCAGCGTGTTGGGATCGTTGGAGGCGTAGCCGTATTCGAAGGCCAGCACCGCTTCTTCGGACAGGATCGAATCGATCACCACAAACGGGGCCTGGTTGTCGGCCACGTTCTGCAGCGGCACGTAGGTGCCCTCGTCGAACTTCTCGCGGTTCTGGTCGTGAATCACCGCATGGCGGTGCGTGAACGTGCCGCGACCACAGTCCTCGCCGGACAGGCGCACCGGGAAGCCACTGGCCACGAGCGAGGCAAACGCCATGTGCTCGCCCATGCCCCAGTCCACCGGAATCTCGCCACGGCCCATGGCCGCGCGGTCGGCGTACACCTTCTTCACGAGTTGGTGCGGGGAGACGCTGTCAGGAATCGTCGTGAGTCGCTCCGACAGTCGCTTCCACTCCGCCATCGGAATGGCCGAGTCGGAGCTGTCTGTCCACTTCTTGTTGAGGTAAGGACTCCAGTCCACCGCGAACTTGCTCTTGAAGTTGGTGAGCACCGGGTCCACCGTGTGGCGGCCATCGTCCAGCGCGGCGCGGTAGGCCTTGGCCATATCGTCGCCGAGCGTGTCGCCCAGACCTTGGGCCGCCAGCTTGTCGGCGTACAACTTGCGCGTGCCGGGGTGGGACGCGATCTTCTTGTACATCAGCGGCTGCGTCAGGCTCGGGGTGTCCTGCTCGTTGTGGCCGAGCTTGCGGAAACACACGATGTCGACCACCACGTCCTTCTGGAAGGCCATGCGGAATTCGAGCGCGAGCTGGGTGGCGTACACCACCGCTTCGGGGTCGTCACCGTTCACGTGCAGCACCGGCGACTCGATCATCTTCACGACATCGGAGCAGTACAGCGTGGAGCGGCTGTCGCGCGGGTCGGAGGTGGTGAAGCCGATCTGGTTGTTGATCACCAGATGCACCGTGCCGCCCGTGGTGTAGCCACGGGTTTCGGCCAGCGCCAGCGTTTCCATGACCACACCCTGGCCGGCAAAGGCCGCATCACCGTGCACCAGCACGGGCAGCACCTGCTTGCCCAACGGATCGCCGCGGCGATCCATGCGGGCGCGCACCGAGCCTTCAACCACGGGGTTGACGATCTCCAGGTGCGAGGGGTTGAACGCCAGTGAGAGGTGCACCGGTCCGCCGGGGGTGGTCACGTCGGAACTGAAGCCCTGGTGGTACTTCACGTCGCCGGAAGGCAGATCTTCAGGGGCGGTGTGGTCGAACTCGGCGAACAGGTCCTTGGGCATCTTGCCCAGGGTGTTCACCAGCACGTTCAGGCGGCCACGGTGGGCCATGCCGATCACGATTTCCTGGATGCCGATCTGGCCCGCCTGGCGGATCAGCTCGTCCATGGACGCGATGAAGCTCTCGCCACCTTCGAGCGAGAAGCGCTTCTGGCCCACGTATTTCGTGTGCAGGAAACGCTCCAGGCCCTCGGCCGCGGTGAGGCGGTCGAGGATGTGCTTTTTCTTCTCGGCGTTGTAAGCCGGCTTGGAGCGACTGCCCTCGAGGCGTTCCTGCCACCAGCGCTTCTGGCTCTGGTCGGTGATGTACATGTACTCGGCGCCGATGGAGCCGCAGTAGGTTTCACGCAGGGCATTGAGCAACTCGCGCAGAGACATCGTCTCCTTGCCGAAGAAGGTGTTGCTCGTGTTGAAGATCATTTCCAGATCGGCGTCGGCAAAGCCGTAAAACGACAGATCGAGTTCTGGAATGTTGTCGCGTTCGGCGCGTTTGAGCGGATCGAGATCGGCCCAGCGGGCGCCCACGTTGCGGTAGGCGGCGATCAGTTGCTGAACGGCGACGCGCTTGCGTCCGAGGTCGGAGTCGGCGCCGGCGGCGATGACGACCTTGGTGCCGCCCTGCTTGGCGCGGTCCGCAAAGGCGTTGATGACGGGCTGGTGGGGAACGTCGCGGGCATCAGAGCCGTCGCCAGCTGGAACGTTTTGAAGTGCGTCGAAATAACCGCGCCAGTTGTCCGGCACGCTGCCAGGGTTGGCGAGGTAGTTCTCGTACATCTCTTCCACGTACGGCGCGTTGCCGCCGAAGAGGTACGAGTTGGTCTTGTAGGCAACATAGACGTTGCCCCCATTGGCTTGGGAATCGCTCATAAATCCGCTGACCTCCGTTTCCCTGCAGGAAACATTAGCTGGTTAGAAAAACCTTCCGCTGCACGGCTTGACCGTTATGCGGATGCGACAGTGACTGTGGAAGGACCTTGCTGCAACCCGAGATTGTGCCACCTCGCCGATGCGTGCAGGAAAAACTTCGGCGCCAGAGGCGCCGTCATCAGGATGTCACACGGGGCGAGAGCCGTTCCGAGGCGGGAACGGCGCTGGGCTCGTCGATCTCGATCGCGATCTGCGTGCACACGGTTCGACACAGCATGACGGCCTTCTCGCTTTGCACCCGGTAGATGACCTGCGTGCCTTCCTTGCGCTTGGCGAGCACCCCGGAGCGGTACAGCAGATTCAGATGCTGGGACAGGTTGGGTTGGGTGGTGTCGATCTCCTGCAGCAACTGCGAGACCGATTTTTCTCGATCACACAGGGCACTCAGGATGCGCAGGCGCATTGGGGTGGCCAGCACGCCGAAAAGTTCTGCCGCGAGTTCGAAAACGCGAACCCGTTCCACCTGCCCGTCAGACGCGATCATCTTGTCCATGGTGCCCGTCGCTCGTGTGAATATAAGCATGAATCATACTTAGAAAGCACACTGCCGACCATGCACCGGGCGTGAGGGAGTGAGATGTGCACAGCTCCCTTCAGCCGAGCAAATCCTTGATCTGCTGCAACGCGGCCGGATCGTCCATGGTGGTGAGGTCTCCAGGATCGCGCCCCTCGCACACCGCCTGAATGGCGCGGCGCAGCAATTTTCCGCTGCGGGTCTTGGGCAACACCGAGACGAAACGCACACGGGCCGGGCGTGCCACCGCGCCCAGTTGCTCGTCCACCAGCTTCATCACCTCGCCTTCAAGCTTCAGGCGCGAGGCGTCGTCGGTCAACGTTGACGCATCTTTGACCACGGCAAATGCCATCGCCACCTGGCCTTTGAGCTGATCGGCCACACCGACCACCGCCACCTCGGCGATGCGCGGGTGGCTGGAGATGCTCTCCTCAATTTCGCGCGTTCCCAGGCGGTGGCCCGCCACGTTGATCACGTCGTCGGTGCGGCCCAGGATGAAGAAATAACCGTCCGCGTCCTTGATGCCCCAGTCGAAGGTGCTGTAGACCATCTTGCCCGGTACGCTCGACCAGTAGGTCTTCACGAAGCGCTCGTCGTCGCGCCACACGGTCTGCATGCAACCAGGCGGCAACGGGCCCTCGATGGCCACCACGCCTTTTTGCCCGGGCTCGGTGAGTTCGGCGCCGGTCTGATCGTCCAGCAGTTTGACGTTGTAGCCATAGACGGCGCGCCCGGGTGAGCCGAACTTGCTGCTGGCCGGCTCCACGCCGTTGCACAACGACAGGATGGGCCAGCCGGTTTCGGTCTGCCAGTAGTTGTCGATGATGGGCTTGCCCAGCGCTTCGGCGATCCATTGCGCGGTCGGCTCGTCCAGCGGCTCGCCAGCGAGGAACAAGGCCTTGAGGCTGGAGAGGTCGTGGTTCTTGATGAACGAGGGGTCGTACTTCTTGAGCACCCGCACGGCGGTGGGTGCGCTGAACATGACGCTGACCTTGTACTTTTCGACCAGATGCCACCAGATACCGGCGTCCGGGCGAATCGGCAGGCCCTCATACATGATGGTGGCCATGCCGGCGATCAACGGTCCGTAGACGATGTAGCTGTGGCCCACCACCCAGCCGATGTCGCTGGTGGAGAAGTAGGTCTCGCCCGGTTCGCCCATGAACACGTGCTTCATGCTCGAAGCAAGCGCCACCGCGTAGCCCCCCGTGTCGCGCTGCACGCCCTTGGGTTTGCCGGTGGTGCCGCTGGTGTAGAGCGTGTAGCTCGGGTGTGTGGAGTCCACCCACTCGCAGGGAACGATGGTGTCCAGATGCTGTTCGCGCGCGCTGGCGTAGTCCACATCACGCCCCGGGACGAGCTTCATGGGCGCCAAGCCGCGGTTGACCATCACCACGCTGGCCGGCTTGTGGGCCGAGAGGCGGATGGCCTCGTCCAGCAGCGGCTTGTACTCAACCACTTTGCCGCCGCGCGAACCGGCGTCGGCACTGACGATGGCCACGGGCGAGGCATCTTCAATGCGGCTGGCCAGCGAATGGCTGGCAAAGCCGCCGAACACCACCGAGTGAATGGCGCCGATGCGCGCGCAGGCCAGCATGGCGAAGGCGGCCTCGGGAATCATCGGCATGTAGATCAGGACGCAATCGCCCTTCTTGACGCCCTGACCGAGCAGCACCGCGGCCATGCGCTGCACCTCGGTGTGCAGTTCACGAAAGCTGTAACTGCGCTCCACGTCGATTTCGGTGGAAACGAAGATCAGCGCGTTCTGGTCGGGACGATCCTTCAGATGCCGGTCCACCGCGTTGTGGCAGAGATTGGTAAGCCCCCCTTCGAACCAGCGGGCAAACGGAGGGTTGTCGTGGTTGCAAACTCGGTCGAACGGCCTTTTCCAGTCCACCAGGGCAGCCTGTTCGGTCCAGAAGGCGTCGCGGTCTTCGATGGAGCGGCGATAGAACTCGGCGTAACCCTGAGCTTGGCTCATGAATGTCTCCTGCGGGTTGTGTCGGGTGGCCCCACCCAAACTGAATTCATAATTATGATCAAGCGGCTTTCGACAGTCTGACAGCGCCCGGCGCCACCTCCCTGGCGCTTTCCCTGTCTGCTCTATTTGATGAGCGCCTGCACGTCGCGAAACAGCGGATGGTCTGCGGTGCGCAACCACTCGAAGGCCACCATCTCGGTCGTCACCAGTTCGGCGCCGGCGCCGGCAAGGCGGTCAAAAGCCGCGTCCCGGTTGCGCTCGGTGCGCGAACCGCAGGCGTCGGTCACCACCCACACGTCGAACTCCTGCTCGATCAGTTCCAGCGCGGTCTGCAGCAGACACACGTGGGCTTCACAACCGGCCACCACCACGGTCTGGCGTTCGGCGGCCGGCGCGGCTGCGGGCTTCTGCAGATGTTTGGGCAGGCTGCGCGCGTTGCCGCCACCCTGGGCGGGGCGCGCAGGCGGGCGCAACCAATCACCCAGCCCTTCAGACACCGCACCAAAGTGCATCTTGGCCAGCGTCTTGCGGCACATTTCGCGCAACTCCGGCGGGTTGGGCCCCAGCTTCTCGGGGTTCTGTTCGGTGCCCCAGGCCGGCACCTCCAGCAGCTGTGCCATGCGGGCCAGACGCACGGCGTTGGCCAGCACTTGCGGGCCTTCAAAGATGGCAGGCATCAGGCGGGCCTGGTAGTCCACCAGCACCAGTTGGGAGTCTTCAACGTCCAGCAGCATGCTCAACTTTCCTTGTTTTGTGTGTGGTTCAAATCGCTCGGATGCTGGATTTTCGCAGCGCAGTCCAGGCCTTCCCCTGACAAGCGTCAAAGGCCGAACAAATCAGGCTGATCGAGCCCCCGCGGGGCGGCCAACGCACCCGGGTTCAGGCGTTCCACGAGCTGCTCCACATAACTCGTGAAAAGCGGCTCCACGGACTGTCCAAACAACCGGATGCGGCCGGTGTGCAGCAGCAACAGCAAACCGACGCCGTGCGCGAACAGGGCCGTGTTTTCCCGCAACGCGGACTCGGGCGACAACCCCATGGCCTGCAACGCAACTTCGCAAGGACGCAGCGCGTCCTGCAGGCGGCCATTGAGATGCTGATTGAGTCCTCCGTCGAGCCCGCGCGGCGCCAAGCCCTGGACCAGATAGAAGCAAAGATCCAGGTCACGCGGACTGCTTGCGTAAAAACCAAACCAAGCCTGCGCCTTGGCCGCCAGGGTCAATTGCGGCTGCAGCTTGAAATGCCGGGCGGACGCAACCTCGGCGTTGAGCCGCTCCAGCGACTCAGCGAGCAGCGCGGCGTAGATGGCTTCCTTGCTCTCGAAGTAACTGTAGATCGCACCCGGGGTGTAACCGGCCCGGCGGGCGATCTCGCGGATGCTTGCACCGTCCACACCGCTCTCGGCAAACACGCTGCGCGCGGCGTCCAGCACCAGTGCGCGGCGGGTATCGGACATGGCCAGTTGGCGCTGTTGGCGTTGCTGCTGCTGGCGTTGCGCAGCCTCCTGCTCGGCGGCTGACAGCACCGGGGTGAGCTCGTGCAACTGGACTTCCATGCCGGCAGTTTAGCAATGGCCGACGTGGCCGTACGAATATTTGAACGCAACATTACAAATTTAAACAGCATTTAAAATATTGGTCGAATCTCAATGCAATTTTTTGTGGTCAATCGCTTTGCCTTGCAGTCAAAACAAAGCCGGAGACCTGTGCCATGGAAGCTGAAGGTCGGTTTGCCGGATGAGTGGTACAAAACCTAACAAAATCAATAGTTTGCAGGGTATTTCTCGCTTGACTTCACCGAGCATCGCCGCTACTCTCCGGGCGATGCATCGAATCCTCCTTGTCCTCATGCTCAGCTTCGCTGCCGCCGCCCATGCCGCGCCACCCGACGCAGCCTATGAAGACATGGACAGTTTGCTGACCGAGAAGGGCCTGATGTCCCGCCTGGGAAGCCAGTTTCAGCAAGCCCGCGACACCGTGGGCGAGCAGGCTTCCGGTCTGGTCATCAATGCGATGGCTTTCCTGGGCGTGCCCTACAAGTACGGCGGCAACACGGTGGACACCGGCTTCGACTGCAGCGGCTTTGTGCGCGCTGTTTTCGAACAGTCGGTGGGCAAAATCCTTCCGCGTCGCTCCGACGAGCAGGCAGCGGCCACGCAGGAAATCGAGCGCAGCGAACTCAAACCCGGCGATCTGGTGTTCTTCAACACCATGCGCCGAGCCTTCAGCCACGTAGGCATTTATGTGGGTGACGGCAAGTTCATCCACTCGCCCCGCTCCGGGTCACACGTGCGCGTGGAAGACATGCGCATGGCCTACTGGAGCAAGCGTTTCAATGGCGCGCGTCGCGTGCCGATGGCTGACAAAGGCCCTTGAGCCTGCAGGCCGGCCGCGGCACAGCGGCCATCCACGCGGCGCACCTTGCCGTCGCCCTCCCCCCTTCACTCCATCCGGACATTGACCCTCTTGAGCCGGCGGTTGCTGCGCCACTCGTCCGCGATCCGGCGTGCAAACGCCGGCCGGTCGCCCAGGACGGGCAGGTTGTCCGACGCCAGAAGGCGCTCGCGGATTCCGGGCGTCTCAACGGCCCGGTTGATCTCCGTGTTCAAGCGATCGAGCAGCGCCACCGGCGTGCCCTCCGGTGCGAACAGGCCGAACAGTGAACTGACGTTGGCGTGTGGCAGGCCCAGCTCGGCGAAGGTGGGCACGTGTGGCAAAACATCCAGCCGCTGAGGCGCGCCCACAGCCAGCGGCTTGAAGCGGCCGGCTTCGATATGACGCAATTGCGCCGGCGCCACGTTGGTCGACAACAGCTCGAACTGCCCGCCCAATGCATCGGTGAGTTGCTGACCACCCCCTTTGTAGGGGATGTGCGTCACCGCGATGCCGCTGCCCACCTGCACCTGCTCCAGCACCAGATGGCCCGCGGTGGCCAGGCCCGAGGTCGCCCAGCGAAGCGCCTCCGGTCGCTCACGCGCCTGCGACAACACGTCGGCAAAGCCGTGTCCGCTGAACGCCGGGGTGCCCACCAGCAGCACAGGCGTGTACATCACGCTGGCCACGGGCTCGATACCGTGCAGCGGGTCGTTGCCCACGTGGGGGCGCAGCGTCAACGGGCTGACCGCTGAAAACGCCAGCGTGTGCCCGTCGGGTGTGGCGCGCGCGAGTGCCTGCAGCCCCACGCTTCCGCCGCCACCAGCACGGTTCTCCACCCGAACCGGCACGCCCAACTGCAGCGCGAGGCGCTCGGCGAGCGAACGCGCCACGCCATCGCTGAGACCACCCGGCGGATACACCACGATGATGCGCAGCGCCTGCGCCGGCCAGTGCGGCTGCGATGCACCCAGGCGCAACACAGCGGCGCCCGCCATTGCCAGCAGGGCGTTGAGCGCACGCCGCCGTTGCAGCGTCATGGCGGGCGCCCTCGCCGGCTGCGCGCCTGCGCCTTGCGGGCCGTGTCGCGCGCGATCTTCAGGAAATGCGCGGCCGGCCCGACGCCATCGGCCGTACGGTAGACCAGGGTGAGTGGTGCGTCCAGCGGCGTGCCATCGGCCAGCGGCAGGTAGACCACGGCGTGGGGATGAAGCCCCCGCATCGAGGCCGGCACCACCGCGATGCCGGCGCCCGCGGCCACCAGGTTCAGGCTGGTCACCATGCGCTCCACCTCGGCCGCGATGCGCGGACGAAAACCCAGGGCCTCGCACAGCGCCAGCAGGTTGGCGTACAGACCGGGCGCACCGGGTTGCCGCACCAGGATGAAACCCTCGTTGCGCAATTCGGCCAAGGTCACCGCACGCGCGGTCTTGCGCGTGGCCAGCGCGTGGTCGCCCGGCAGCGCCACCAGCACCGGCTCGCGCAGCAGCACCTCGAAAGTGAGGCCTTCGGGCTGCGACACCGGCACGCGGATCAGGCCGCAATGCAGACGCCCGGCCGCCACCGCTTCGGTGATGCCGGCCGCGTGGTCCTCGCGGATCGACAGCGTGATCCCGGGCCAAGCCCTTCGGCACGCCCTCAACGCATCGGGCGTGAACACGTGGGCGGCCGCCGAACTGGTGAAGCCGACATTGAGCACGCCGAGTTCGCCGCGCGCCACACGCGCCATGCGCTGCTCCATCGCCGCCATGTCGTCCACCAGCCGGCGCGCCTCCATCTCGAACAGCCGGCCCGCATCGGACAAGGCCACGCCCTTGGGATGGCGGTGGAACAGCGCCACCCCGAGCTCCTTCTCCAGCCCCTTGATCTGGAGGCTCAGCGGCGGCTGCTGGATGCCCAGGCGCTCGGCCGCGCGTGTCATGTGGCCCGCTTCGGCGACGGCCAGAAAGTAGCGCAGGTGCCGGATATCCATATCTGAAAGGTATTGAGAATCGGGTTTCAGTATATTTGACACCAGGTGGTTGCACCCCTATCGTGCCCTGGCCTCGCACAAATACAAGGAGACAAACGTGCACATCCGCCCCCTCGCGCTGCTGGCGCTGGCCGCCCTGGCCTGCCACAGCGCCAGCGCCCAGACGCCCGCCAATCCCCAACCCCGTGCCTGCCCGACCGAAGTGCCGGCGAGCGCGGTCTGCCACACAGGCGAAGACGGGCTCGGCGGCTTCTACTGGATCGCCCTGCCCGCCCAATGGAAACCCAAAACGGGCGTGCTGGTGATGCACGCGCACGGTGGCCCCGCCGACACCGGCCCGGCCACGCTGGCACGCGGCGAGGAAGATCTCAAGCGCTGGGCTGTGACCGTCAAGGCGGGCTACGCCTGGGCCAGCGCCACCTACCGGCGCGGCGGCTTTGGCGTGACCATGGCCGCTGAAGACACCGAGCGCGTTCGTCGCATTTTCGTGAAGCATTTCGGCCCGCCGCGCCGCACCATCCTGCACGGTCAAAGCTATGGCGGATCGGTCGCGGCCAAGGGCGCGGAACTGTATGCCATGGTGGACGGCCCCAGCGGACCGGTCAAGGGCCCCTACGACGGCATGCTGCTCACCAGCGGCATGCTCGGCGGCGGCACCCGTGCCTATGACTTTCGGATCGACCTGCGCGTGGTCTACCAGTACGTCTGCAAGAACCACCCCAAGGCGGACGAACCGCAGTACCCGCTCTGGCAGGGCCTGCCACTGGACGCCAAGCTGTCGCGGGCCGAACTGGCCGCGCGCGTCGACGAATGCACCGGCGTGCGCAAGCCGGCCGCCCAGCGCACCGAACAGCAGAAGACCAACCTCGCCAACATCGTCAACGTCATCAAGATCCCCGAGCGCTCGCTGATCGCCCACCTCAACTGGGCGACCTGGCTGTTCCGCGACCTGACGCAACTGCGTCTGGGCAACCGCAACCCGTTCAACAACGCCAACGTGCAGTACAAGGGCTCGACGGACGACGCGGCATTGAACGCGGGCGTGCTGCGCTACGCGGCCGATCCGGCCGCCGTGGCCGAGCTCGCGAAGGACAGCGACCCGCAGGGCAAGGTCAACGTGCCGGTGCTCTCGCTGCACGCGGTCAACGACCCCACCGCGTTCGTCGAACTCGAGTCCGCCTACCGCGAGACGCTCGACCGCGCGGGCAAGGGCCCGTTGCTGGTGCAGACCTTCAGTGACGAGTCCGAGCACAGCTACCTGAGCGACCCGCAGTACCCCGCCTTGTTCACGGCCCTGCTCAACTGGATCGACAAGAACGACAAGCCCACGCCACAGACGGTGGCCGCTCTCTGCAAGGGCTATGAGGCCGCCTATGGCGACACCTGCAAGCTGCTGCCCGACTACCGCAGCGCACCGCTGGCGAGCCGCGTGGCACCGCGCTGAATCGATCGCCCATGAAAAAGCCGCCAGCCCGTGAGGCTGGCGGCTTTTTTCTTGAGGCCGTCGCGTTACTTGCGCTGCGGCGGCACGTCGGTGCACGAACCGTGGGCGATCTCGGCGGCCATGCCGATGCTCTCGCCCAGCGTGGGGTGCGGGTGGATGGTCTTGCCGATGTCCACCGCGTCTGCGCCCATCTCGATGGCCAGCGCGATCTCGCCGATCATGTCGCCCGCGTGCGTGCCCACCATGCCACCGCCCAGGATCTTGCCGTGGCCATGCGCTTCGGGGCTGTCGTCGAAAAGCAGCTTGGTCACGCCCTCGTCGCGCCCGTTGGCAATGGCGCGGCCCGAGGCGTTCCAGGGGAACAGGCCCTTCTTGACCTTGATGCCCTGCGCCTTGGCCTGGTCCTCGGTGAGGCCCACCCAGGCCACCTCGGGGTCGGTGTAGGCCACGCTGGGGATCACGCGCGCGTTGAACGCGGCACTGGCCAGTTCCTTGTTTCCCTGCAGTTCACCGGCAATCACCTCGGCCGCCACGTGCGCCTCGTGCACCGCCTTGTGCGCCAGCATGGGTTGGCCCACGATGTCGCCGATGGCGAAGATGTGCGGCGCGTTGGTGCGCATCTGGATGTCGACGTTGATGAAGCCCCGATCCGTCACGGCCACGCCGGCCTTCTCGGCTGCGATCTTCTTGCCGTTGGGCGTGCGGCCCACGGCCTGCAGCACCAGGTCGTAGGTCTGCGGCGCAGGCGCCGTGCCGCCCTCTTCGGCCGCGGCGAAGGTCACCTCGATGCCGGTCGGCGTGGCCTTGGCGCCCACCGTCTTGGTCTTCAACATGATGTTGTCGAAGCGCGGCGCGTTCATCTTCTGCCAGATCTTCACCAGATCGCGGTCGGCGCCCTGCATCAGGCCGTCGAGCATCTCCACAACGTCCAGGCGCGCGCCCAGTGAGCTGTAGACCGTGCCCATCTCCAGGCCGATGATGCCGCCACCCAGGATCAGCATGCGCTTGGGCACGTCCTTGAGCGCGAGCGCACCGGTGCTGTCGACCACGCGCGGGTCCTCGGGCATGAAGGGCAGGCGCACGGCTTGCGAGCCGGCCGCGATGATGGCCTTCTTGAAGGCAATCACCTGCTTCTTGCCGGTCTTGTCCTGAGCCGTGCCGCTGGTTTCTTCCACTTCCAGGTGGTTCGCACCGACGAAGGCTCCGTAGCCTCGCACGGTGGTGACCTTGCGCATCTTGGCCATGGCGGCCAAGCCGCCCGTGAGCTTGCCAATGACCTTTTCCTTGTGGCCCCGCAGCTTCTCGATGTTGACCACGGGGCGACCGAAGTCCACGCCCAGGTCGGCCATGTGGCTGACCTCGTCCATCACGGCAGCCACGTGCAGGAGTGCCTTGGACGGGATGCAACCCACGTTCAGGCACACGCCACCCAGAGTGGCGTAACGCTCGACCAGCACGACCTTGAGACCCAGATCGGCCGCGCGGAAGGCCGCGCTGTAACCACCGGGGCCACCGCCGAGCACGAGCACGTCGCAGTCGAGATCGGCGGAGCCAGCGAAGCTGGCTGCAGCGGGAGCGGGAGCCGTGGCTTCGCTCCCTCTCCCGCTGGCGGGAGAGGGTTGGGGTGAGGGCTTGGGCGCCGAGGCAACCTCACCCCGGCCCTCTCCCGCCGGGGCGGGAGAGGGAGAGGAGACAGCCGCCTCCAGCGTGAGCACCACACTGCCCTGCTTCACCTTGTCGCCCAGCTTGACCTTGAGCTCCTTCACCACACCGGCGGCGCTGGATGGGATCTCCATCGAAGCCTTGTCGGACTCGACCGTGATGAGCGACTGTTCGGCCTTGACGGTGTCGCCGGGTTTGACCAGCAACTCGATGACTGCAACTTCGTCGAAGTCGCCAATGTCCGGAACTTGAATTTCTATGATGGCCATCGTCATTCCTTAGAGAAGAACGCGACGGAAGTCGCCGAGGATTTGACCCAGGTACGCGTTGAAGCGCGCAGCCGCAGCCCCGTCGATCACGCGGTGGTCCCAGGTGAGCGAAAGCGGGAGCATCAGGCGCGGCGCAAATGCCTTGCCGTCCCACACCGGTTCCATCTGGCTCTTGCACACACCCAAAATGGCCACCTCGGGTGCATTGATGATGGGCGTGAAGTAACGCCCACCGATGCCGCCCAGGCTGGAAATGGTGAAGGTGGCACCGCTCATCTCGGCCGGGCTCAGCTTGCCCTCGCGAGCCTTCTTGGCGAGTTCGCCCATTTCCTGGCTGATCTGCAGCACGCCCTTTTTGTCGGCGTCCTTGATCACCGGGACCATCAGTCCGTTGGGCGTGTCGGCGGCAAAGCCGATGTGCCAGAACTGCTTGTAGACCAGGGCGTCACCATCCAGCGAGCTGTTGAACTCGGGGAATTTCTTGAGCGCGGCCACGCAGGCCTTGATCAGGAAAGCGAGCATCGTCACCTTCACGCCGCTCTTCTCGTTCTCCTTGTTGGTGGAGACGCGGAAAGCTTCGAGGTCGGTGATGTCGGCGTCGTCGAAGTTGGTGACCGCCGGGATCATGACCGCGTTGCGCAGCAGGTTGGCGCCACTGATCTTCTTGATGCGGCCCATCTCCTTGCGTTCGATCGGGCCGAACTTGGCGAAGTCGACTTTGGGCCAGGGAATCAGGCCCAGCTCGGAGCCGCCACCGCCGGATGTGGCCGGCGCCTTGGCCGCTTGCGCGGCGGTCTGCACCGCGCCGGCCATCACGGATTTCGTGAACGACTGGATGTCTTCGGCGGTGATGCGGCCCTTGAGGCCCGAGCCTTTGATTTCAGCCAGCGGCACGCCGAGTTCGCGCGCGAACTTGCGCACCGAAGGCGAGGCGTGGGGCAGGCCCACGGGGGCTGAGGCGGTGGGGTTGTGCGCCGCTGGCGCTGCAACCACCTCCGTTCGCCCTGAGCTTGTCGAAGGGCTCGCCTGAACCTGGGCCGGGGCTTCGACAGGCTCAGCCCGAACGGTTGGAGTGGCAGTCGATACGGTGGGAGTCACAGCACCTTCCAGGATCGCCAGCAGATCCCCAATGTTGACCGTGTCGCCCACCTTGACCTTGAGCTCCTTGAGCACACCGGCGTGCGACGACGGGATCTCCATCGAAGCCTTGTCGGACTCCACCGTGATCAGGCTTTGCTCCAGCGCGATCTTGTCGCCCGGCTTGACCAGCACCTCGATCACCGCGACGTCCTTGAAGTCACCGATGTCGGGCACATGCACCTCGACCGGGCCGCTGGCGGCAGAGGCCGCCACCGGCGCCGCTGCAGCCGGGGCAGGAGCGGCCACGGGCGCGGCAGCCGCCGCTGGGGCCGCAGCCACCGGCGCGGGAGCGGCGGCTTCACCCGCAGCCTCCAACACCAACACCACCGAGCCCTGTTTCACCTTGTCGCCCAGCGCGACCTTGAGTTCCTTCACCACGCCAGCCGTGCTCGACGGAATTTCCATTGAAGCCTTGTCAGACTCCACCGTGATCAGCGACTGCTCGGCCTTCACCGTGTCGCCCACCTTGACCAGCAGTTCGATCACTGCCACCTCGTCGAAGTCACCGATGTCCGGGACCTTCACATCTATGAGTGCCATGTTGTTGTCTCCTCGCCGTATCAGGCGTACAGCGGGTTGATCTTGTCGGCCTTGATGCCGTACTTGGCAATGGCTTCGGCCACCTTGGCCGCCGGCACTGTTCCCTCTTCGCTCAGCGCCTTGAGCGCAGCCACCACGATGTAGTGGCGGTTGATCTCGAAGTGCTCGCGCAGCTTGCTGCGGAAGTCGCTGCGGCCGAAGCCGTCGGTGCCCAGCACCTTGTAGGTGCGGCCTTTGGGGATGAAGGACCGGATCTGTTCGGCGTAGTTCTTCATGTAGTCGGTGGAGGCGACCACCGGGCCGGTGTGCTTTTCCAGCTGTTTGGCCACGAACGAAACACGCTGTGGCTCGGTCGGGTGCAGCAGGTTCCAGCGCTCGGTGTCCTGGCCGTCGCGGGTGAGTTCGTTGAAGCTCGGGCAGCTCCACACATTGGCGGCCACGCCCCAGTCTTTTTCCAGCAGTTCCTGCGCGGCAATGGATTCGCGCAGGATGGTGCCGGAGCCCAGCAGTTGCACGCGCGGCGTCAGCTTTGCGCCCTCCTTGCAGAGGTACATGCCCTTGATGATCTGGTCTTCGGTGCCGGGCGTGAGGCCGGGCATGGCGTAGTTCTCGTTCAGCAGGGTCAGGTAGTAGAAGACGTTGTCCTGCTTCTCCACCATGCGCTTCAAGCCGTGGTGCAGGATCACACCGACCTCGTGCGCAAACGTCGGGTCGTAGCTGATGCAGTTGGGAATGGTGCCGGCCAGGATGTGGCTGTGACCGTCTTCGTGCTGCAGGCCTTCACCGTTGAGCGTGGTGCGCCCGGAGGTGCCGCCCAGCAGGAAGCCGCGCGCCTGCATGTCGCCGGCCGCCCAAGCCAGGTCGCCGATGCGCTGGAAGCCGAACATGGAGTAGTACACGTAGAACGGCACCATGATGCGGTTGCTCGTGCTGTAGCTCGTGGCCGCCGCGATCCAGCTGCTCATGCCGCCGGCCTCGTTGATGCCTTCCTGCAGGATCTGGCCGGCCTTGTCTTCCTTGTAGTACATGACCTGGTCTTTGTCGACCGGGGTGTACTGCTGGCCTGCGGGGTTGTAGATGCCGATCTGGCGGAACAGGCCTTCCATGCCGAAGGTGCGCGCCTCATCGACCAGGATGGGCACGACGCGCGGGCCCAGGGCCTGGTCGCGCAGCAATTGGGTGAGGAAACGCACGTAGGCCTGCGTGGTCGAAATCTCGCGGCCTTCCACGGTGGGCTCCATCACGGCCTTGAAGGTTTCGATCGAGGGCACGGTGAAGCTCTCGTCGGCCTTCACGCGGCGTTTGGGCAGATACCCGCCCAAGGCTTGGCGGCGCTCGTGCAGATAGCGCATTTCCGGCGTGTCGTCGGCAGGCTTGTAGAACGGGATCTTGGAGAGTTCGCTGTCGGGGATCGGCAGGTTGAAGCGGTCGCGGAAGATCTTGATGTCTTCGTCGGTGAGCTTCTTGGTCTGGTGCACCGTGTTCTTTCCCTCACCCGACTTGCCCATGCCAAAACCCTTGACGGTCTTGATCAGCAGCACGGTCGGCTGGCCCTTGTGGTTGACCGCCTTGTGGTACGCCGCATAGACCTTTTGTGGGTCGTGGCCGCCGCGCTTGAGGTTCCAGATGTCGTTGTCGCTCAAGTGGGCCACCATCTCCAGCGTCTTGGGGTCGCGGCCAAAGAAATGCTTGCGCACGTAGGCCCCGTCGTTGGCCTTGAAGGCCTGGTAGTCGCCGTCGACCGTGTCCATCATGATCTTGCGCAGCGCGCCGTCCTTGTCGCGCGACAGCAGCGAATCCCATTCGCTGCCCCACAGCAGCTTGATCACGTTCCAGCCGGAGCCGCGGAACTCGCCTTCGAGCTCCTGCACGATCTTGCCGTTGCCGCGCACCGGGCCGTCCAGGCGCTGCAGGTTGCAGTTCACCACGAAGATCAGGTTGTCGAGGTTCTCGCGCGCGGCCAGGCTGATGGCGCCCAGCGACTCGACCTCGTCCATCTCACCGTCGCCGCAGAACACCCAGACCTTGCGGTTCTCGGTGTTGGCAATGCCACGGGCGTGCAGGTATTTCAGGAAACGCGCCTGGTAAATGGCCATCAGCGGGCCCAGGCCCATCGACACCGTGGGGAACTGCCAGAACTCGGGCATCAGCTTGGGGTGCGGGTAGCTGGAAAGACCCTTGCCGTCGACTTCCTGGCGGAAGTTGAGCAGTTGCTCTTCGGTCAGGCGGCCTTCGAGGTAGGCGCGGGCGTACACGCCGGGCGACACGTGGCCCTGGATGTAGAGGCAGTCGCCGCCGTGGTTTTCGCTCTCGGCGTGCCAGAAGTGGTTGAAGCCGGCGCCGAACATGTGGGCCAGCGAGGCAAAAGAGCCGATGTGGCCGCCCAGATCACCACCGTCTTCGGGGTTGTGGCGGTTGGCCTTGACCACCATCGCCATGGCATTCCAGCGCATGTAGGCGCGCAGGCGTTCTTCGATCTCGATGTTGCCCGGGCAGCGCTCTTCCTGATTCGGCTCGATCGTGTTCACATAGCCGGTGGTGGCCGAAAACGGCAAGTCGATGCTGTGCTGGCGAGCCTCCTCCAGCAGTTGCTCCAGCAGGAAGTGGGCGCGCTCGGGGCCCTCCCGTTCGATCACGGCGCCCAGCGCCTCCATCCATTCGCGTGTTTCCTGGGTATCCAGGTCGCCGGCGCTGCGGCCATCCTGAGCGTTGTTCGCTGCCATGCTTGTCTCCTGTTGATTGAAATCGAGCTTACGGGGGTCATTCCGCGCTGTCACGGAGTTTCCCACAATGCTTTTCAAATTTCAATATGTGCTTTCAATTTCTACATTATGAAATACTGAGTGGCATTGAAAAACGGAGATTCGGCACAGAGGCGCTGCACAAATGGAAGCATTGGGCGCTTGCTCACGTAGACTCGGCAGGCTATGAGTTCAGCGCCCTCGACACCTGCAGCACCACCGCCAACAGCCGCACAGGCGCCTTGGTGGAAACGCTGGTGGCGACGTCTCCCGCCGTCGCGGCAGGACCGTTTTGCCACGCTGGCGCCGCTGCTGTCGGTACTGCTGTTCCTCTCGGCGATCGTGGTGGCCATCACCTATTTGCGATTTGAAGAGCTTGAGCGCGAGCAGGAGGCCGTGACGCGCGACGTGGAATACGCGCAGCAGCGTTTGCGCCTGCGCCTGCTGGAACGACAGGAGCAGCTCATGCGACTGGCCCGCGAAATCGACAACAAGGACATCGACACGGAAGAGTTTGTGTTCCAGGTCGAAGCGCTGGTGAGCCAGTTCCCCGAGTTGCTGGCCGTGACCTGGGTGGACGCCCGGCGCAACGTGCTGGCCAGCTACACCTCACCCAGCGCACCGTTGCGCTTGATGCGACCGACCGGCAGCACACTTTCTCCCAACGAAACCGACGGTACCTTCGACCTCGCGCGTGACTTGCGACAACCCACCTACTCGCGCCCACTGGAAACCCAGGATCCACGCCATGCGACGCTGATGCTGCACGTGCCGCTGAGTGAGCAGGGCCGGTTTGCGGGCACGGTCATGGGCGAGTACGCCATTGACGGTCTCATGCGCTTTGGCATGCCCCCGGAGATCATGGCGCGCTACGCGGTGGCGCTGGTGGACGACCGAGGCCAAGTGCTCGCGGGCAGTCTGCAGGCGCCCAGCGACGTGCTGCGCCTGCTGCCCTGGTCCAACCCACCCATGGAACATGAAGTGCCGGTCTCCCCGGTGGGCAACGGTTTGATCGTGAAGGCGCAGGGCTACCGCACCTCGCAGGACATTGTGGGCAGCGGCTTCTTTTGGGTGATCGGTGCGCTGTCCGCCCTCACGGTGTGGATGCTGCTCGGGACCTGGCGCCACACACGCCGGCGCGTGCAGGCGCAGCAGGCCCTGGTGTCCGAAACCAACTTCCGCCGCGCCATGGAAAACTCCATGCTCACCGGCATGCGCGCGCTCGACATGCAGGGCCGCATCACCTACGTCAACCCGGCCTTCTGCTCCATGACGGGATGGACCGAAGGTGAACTGGTGGGGCGCACCGCGCCCTTCCCCTATTGGCCCGACGAAGACCACGACCAGTTGTCGGCCCGCCTGGAAGATGAGCTGCGCGGGCGCTCCACGCCCGGCGGCTTCGAGGTGCGGGTGCAGCGGCGCGACGGCAGCATCTTCGACGCACGCATGTACGTGTCACCGCTGATCGATCCCAAGGGCCACCAGACCGGCTGGATGACCTCGATGACCGACATCACCGAGCCCAAGCGCATTCGCGAGGAACTATCAGCGTCGTACGAGCGTTTCACCACCGTGCTGGAAAGCCTGGACTCGGCCGTGTCGGTGGCGCCGCTGGGCAGCGACGAGATGTTGTTCGCCAACAAGATGTACCGCATGTGGTTCGGCACGCGCGGCCAGGGTCACCGCCATCTGGTGGACCTGGCGGGCAACCAGCCCACGCCCAGCCCGGACGACGGCGATGCGGTGGACGCCTTTGCCGGCATGCCGACCGAGACCTTGACAGACGCCGGTGCAGAAAATGCCGAGGTGTTCGTCGAGGAGCTCGACCGCTGGCTGGAGGTGCGCACGCGCTACCTCACCTGGGTCGACGGGCGCCTGGCGCAGATGGTGATTGCCAGCGACATCACGCCGCGCCGCTACGCCGAAGAGCAGGCCTCGCGCCAAGCCGAACGCGCGCAGACCGCCAGCCGACTGATCACCATGGGGGAGATGGCATCGAGCGTGGCGCACGAGCTCAACCAGCCACTCACCGCCATCAGCAACTATTGCAACGGCATGATCTCGCGAGTCAACGAAAACCGGATCAGCACGGAAGACCTGCTCGGCGCTTTGGAGAAGACCGCTCGCCAAGCACAGCGCGCCGGGCAGATCATCCAGCGCATCAAGGCCTTCGTGAAGCGAAGCGAACCCAACCCGGCGCCGTCCGACGTGGCGCAGATGGTGAGCAACGCGATCGAGCTGGCCGACATCGAACTGCGTCGCCATCAGGTGCGCCTGTCGCCGTACGTGGCGGCGCGCCTGCCCAGCCTGATGGTCGACCCCATCCTGATCGAACAGGTGTTGATCAACCTGCTGAAAAACGCAGGTGAGGCCATCATGCAGGCGGGCCGTGCGCCCGGAGAGCGCTATGTCGAGTTGCGCGTGGGGCCCCGCCGCCAGGAAGATCTGGACGTGGTCGAGTTCTCGGTGCGCGACTCTGGCAACGGCGTGCCCGACGAGATGATCGAGCGCATCTACGAAGCCTTTTACAGCACCAAGAGCGAAGGCATGGGCATTGGCCTGAAACTGTGTCGCAGCATCGTCGAATCGCACCACGGCAGGATGCATGTGCACAACATCTACAATGGGGAAGAGGTTGTGGGTTGCTGCTTCAGTTTCTGGATCCCCGTGATTTCGAGATTGAAGGTCAGCGGCACATCAACCGGACCAGCCACAGAGCCGGTGACGGACACAGAAAGAGCGAGATGAGTTTGATCCCCAAAAAAGGCACTGTTTATGTTGTCGATGATGACGAGGCGGTGCGCGACTCACTTCAATGGCTGCTCGAAGGCAAGGACTTCCGGGTCCGCTGCTTCGAATCGGCCGAGGCCTTCCTCAGCCGCTACGACGCCCGCGAGGTGGCTTGCCTCATCGCCGACATCCGCATGGGCGGCATGACCGGCATGGAGCTGCAAGAGCGGCTGATCGAACGACAATCGCCTTTGCCCATCGTCTTCATCACCGGCCACGGCGACGTGCCGATGGCTGTGGAATCCATGAAGAAGGGCGCGCTGGACTTCATTCAGAAGCCGTTCAAGGAAGACCAGCTCGTCACGCTGGTCGAGCGCATGCTTGAGCACGCGCGTGAAGCCTTCACCACGCACCAGCAAGCGGTGAGCCGCGACGCTCTACTCTCCAAGCTCACCAGCCGCGAAGCCCAGGTGCTCGAACGCATCGTCGCCGGCCGGCTGAACAAGCAGATTGCCGACGATCTGGGCATCAGCATCAAGACGGTGGAGGCGCATCGCGCCAACATCATGGAAAAACTCGGTGCCAACACCGTGGCCGACCTGCTCAAGATCGCGCTGGGACAGGCCCCGGCCAAGGCCTGACGCCCCTCACCAACACACCCGATCAACGCCCGCCCTTCCCGGCGGGCGTTTCCATTTCAACCGCAGCCCGAACACCCCATGACCGCACAACTCATCGACGGCAACGCCCTCTCCCGCCAACTTCGCGCCGACGTGACCGCACGGGTCACCGCCCTGAAAGCGCGTGGCATCACGCCGGGTCTGGCGGTGATCCTGGTGGGCGAGAACGCGGCGTCGCAGGTGTATGTGCGCAACAAGGTCAAGGCCTGCGAAGACACCGGCATGCATTCCGTGCTGGAGCGTTGGCCCGCCACCATGACCGAGGCAGAACTGCTGGCGCGCGTGGACGCGCTCAATGCCGACGCCACCATCCACGGCATCCTGGTGCAGCTGCCATTGCCGGCGCACATTGATGCACAGAAGGTGATCGAGGCGATCTCGCCCGCCAAGGACGTCGATGGCTTTCACATCGCCAGCGCCGGCGCGCTCATGACCGGCATGCCAGGCTTCTGGCCCTGCACACCCTACGGCTGCATGAAGATGCTGGAGAGCATCGGCTACGGGCTCAAGGGCAAACACGCGGTGGTGATCGGCCGCAGCAACATCGTCGGCAAGCCGATGGCGCTCATGCTGCTGCAGCAGAACGCCACGGTCACCATCTGCCACAGCGGCACCCCGGATCTCAAGGCCATGACACTGCAGGCCGACGTGATCGTGGCCGCTGTGGGCAAGCGCAATGTGCTCACGGCCGACATGGTCAAGCCTGGAGCCGTGGTGATCGACGTGGGCATGAACCGCAACGACGAAGGCAAGCTGTGCGGCGATGTGGACTTTGAAGGGGTGCGGCAAGTCGCCGGCTGGATCACCCCCGTGCCCGGTGGTGTGGGCCCCATGACCATCACCATGCTGATGGTCAACACCCTCGAATCAGCCGAACGCCTGGTCGCTTAAACCGCTTGGGTGCGTGGCGCGCTGAGACGCCACAACACGGCGCCAGCGCACAGCCACTGACCCAGCACCATCACGGTGCCCAAGCCGTGCCACAGGCGCAGGCTGCCACCGCTGGCGCGTGCGGTGACGATGTTCTGGGCCACGCCGAACTCCTGCACGATTGCGAGCAGCATCGCGAACAGCACGAAGCCCATGGTGGTGACGGCAGCGGGCGCGACAGCAGCGCCCTCACCGCGCCAGCGGCGCAGGATCAGCAGCAGCACCAACCCCAACACGAGGCCGGCCCAGCATTGCAGCGAGAAGATCTTCGCAGCCACAGGCCCGGCCACTGCGGGGCCGGCCACTGCGGGGCTGCCCAACGTGGCAAAGAGCAGCGGAACCGCGAGAAAACTGAGTGCCGAGAGACCGCCCCACCACAAGGCGGCGACGAAAACGGCGAGCCGTTGCAGCGGCATCAGGCGTAGCGCACGGCCACGATCTCGAAGCGCTTGGTACCACTCGGCGCCTGCACCTCGGCCACATCACCCTCTTCCTTGCCGATCAGCGCGCGTGCGATCGGGCTGCCAATGTTCACCAGCCCGAGCTTGAGGTCGGCCTCGTCTTCGCCCACGATCTGATAAGTGACGGCCGCTCCGCTGGCTTCGTCTTCCAGTTCCACCGTGGCGCCAAACACCACCTTGCCGCCCGCATCCACCGCGGTCGGGTCGATGATCTGCGCGGCCGAGAGCTTGCCCTCGATCTCGGCAATGCGACCTTCAATGAAGCCCTGGCGATCCTTGGCAGCGTCGTACTCGGCGTTTTCACTCAGATCGCCCTGCGCGCGCGCTTCGGCAATCGCGTTGATCACCCAGGGGCGGTCCACGGTCTTCAGGCGGTGAAGCTCCTCCTTGAGTTTTTCAGCGCCGCGCTTGGTGATGGGTAGGGTGGCCATGTGGTGCTCCGGAAGTCGGGAATGCAGCAGTCTTCGTCGTGTCTGCGTCAATACAAAAGGAAACCGCCGAGCGTTGCCGGTCGGCGGTGTACTGTGTCGAATTATGCCCCGGGCAAGCCCGAGGGTTCAACCGGGAAGAACCCGGATCGGGCTCACAACTGGGCGTGCATCTCCTGCACCGAGATCACGCTCAGGTTGTCCAGGTACTTCATGCCTTCCACCGCGGCTTCAGCGCCAGCGATGGTGGTAAAGGTCGTCACACGGGCCAGCAGCGCCGAGGTGCGGATGGCGCGCGAGTCGGTGATGGCGTTGCGGCGCTCTTCCACGGTGTTGATCACCAGCGCGATGTCCTTGTTCTTGATCATGTCGACAATGTGCGGGCGGCCTTCGGTGACCTTGTTCACCGTCTGCACCACCACGCCAGCCTCGGCAATGGCCGCCGCCGTGCCACGCGTCGCGACCAGCTCGAAACCCATGGCCACGAGCTGGCGCGCGATCTCCACCGCCCGCGGTTTGTCGCCGTTCTTGACCGTCAGGAACACCTTGCCCGAGGTCGGCAGCTTGGTGCCGGCGCCGATCTGGCTCTTCACGAAGGCTTCGCCAAAGGTCTTGCCCACGCCCATCACCTCGCCGGTGGACTTCATCTCGGGGCCGAGGATGGTGTCCACACCCGGGAACTTGACGAACGGGAACACGGCTTCCTTGACGCTGAAATACGGCGGCGTGACCTCGGCGCCGATGCCCTGGTCGTCGAGCGACTGGCCGGCCATGCAGCGTGCGGCCACCTTGGCCAGCTGGATGCCGGTGGCCTTGGAGACGAAGGGCACGGTGCGCGAGGCACGCGGGTTCACCTCCAGCACATAAATCACGTCTTGGCCATCCACCTCCTGGATCGCGAACTGCACGTTCATCAGACCGATCACGTTCAGGCCTTCGGCCATGGCAGCGGTCTGACGCTTGAGTTCGTCCACCGTGGCTTTGCTCAGGTAGTACGGCGGCAGCGAGCAAGCGGAGTCGCCACTGTGCACGCCGGCCTGCTCGATGTGCTCCATCACGCCGCCGATGAACACACGACCGGTGTGGTCGCGAATCGCGTCCACATCGCACTCGATCGCGTCGTTCAGGAAACGGTCGAGCAGCACCGGCGAGTCGTGGCTGACCTTCACCGCTTCGCGCATGTAGCGTTCGAGGTCGCGCTGCTCGTGCACGATTTCCATCGCGCGGCCACCCAGCACATAGCTTGGGCGCACCACAAGCGGGTACCCCAGCGCTGCGGCTTTCTCCAGAGCCTCTGGCTCGGCGCGCGCGGTGGCGTTGGGCGGCTGGCGCAGGCCCAGGGTGTGCAGCAACTGCTGAAAACGCTCGCGGTCTTCCGCCGCGTCGATCATGTCCGGGCTGGTGCCAATGATGGGCACGCCCGCAGCCTCCAGGCCCAGCGCGAGCTTGAGCGGCGTCTGGCCGCCGTACTGCACGATCACGCCCAGGGGTTTTTCCTTGTCGACGATTTCCAGCACGTCTTCGAGCGTGAGTGGCTCAAAGTACAGGCGGTCGCTGGTGTCGTAGTCGGTCGAGACGGTTTCGGGGTTGCAGTTGACCATGATGGTCTCGTAACCGTCCTCGCGCATGGCGAGGGCGGCGTGCACGCAGCAGTAGTCGAACTCGATGCCCTGGCCGATGCGGTTCGGACCACCGCCGAGCACCATGATCTTCTTGTTGTTCGTCGGCTCCGCTTCACACTCACCGTCGCCGTGGCCTTCGTACGTGGAGTACAGGTAGGCGGTGTCGGTGGCGAATTCGGCCGCGCAGGTGTCCACACGCTTGTAGACCGGGCGGATGTTCTCGGCAATCCGGCGCTCGCGCACGGACTGGTCGTTGGTCTTGAGCAGCTTGGCCAGGCGGCGGTCGGAAAAGCCCTTCTTCTTCAGGCCGCGCAGCGTCTCGGCGTCGATCGCTTCCAGGCTGGTTTTCTCCAGCGCGAGTTCGATCTTCACGATCTCTTCGATCTGCACCAGGAACCAGGGGTCGATCTTGGTGAACTGGTGCACCTCGTCCATGGTCCAGCCGGCGGCGAAGGCGTCACCCACGTACCAGATGCGGTCCGGGCCGGGCTCGCCGAGCTCACGCTCCAGCGTCTCGCGGTCCTGCGTCTTCTCGTTCATGCCGTCCACGCCTACCTCGAGGCCGCGCAAGGCTTTCTGGAACGATTCCTGGAAGGTGCGACCCATGGCCATGACCTCGCCCACGCTCTTCATCTGCGTGGTCAGGCGGCTGTCGGCGGTGGGGAATTTTTCGAATGCAAAACGCGGGATCTTGGTGACCACATAGTCGATGCTGGGCTCGAAGCTGGCCGGCGTGGCGCCGCCCGTGATCTCGTTGCGCAGCTCGTCCAGCGTGTAGCCGATGGCCAGCTTGGCCGCCACTTTGGCGATAGGAAAGCCCGTGGCCTTGGAGGCGAGTGCGGACGAACGCGAAACACGCGGGTTCATCTCGATCACCACCATGCGACCGTCGGCGGGGTTGATGGAGAACTGCACGTTGGAGCCACCGGTGTCCACACCGATCTCGCGCAACACGGCCAGACTGGCGTTGCGCAGGATCTGGTATTCCTTGTCGGTCAGCGTCTGGGCGGGTGCCACCGTGATCGAGTCGCCGGTGTGCACGCCCATGGGGTCCAGGTTCTCGATCGAGCAGACGATGATGCAGTTGTCCGCCTTGTCGCGCACCACCTCCATCTCGTACTCTTTCCAGCCGAGCAGCGATTCTTCGATCAGCAGTTCGCTGGTCGGCGAGGCTTCCAGGCCGCGTTTGCAGATGACCTCAAATTCTTCCGGGTTGTAGGCGATGCCGCCGCCGGTGCCACCCAGCGTGAAGCTGGGGCGGATCACCACGGGGAAGCCCACGGTCTTCTGCACGCCCCAGGCCTCGTCCAGGCTGTGGGCAATGCCCGAGCGCGCCGAACCCAGACCGATCTTGGTCATGGCGTCCTTGAACTTGAGGCGGTCTTCGGCTTTGTCGATGGCCTCTGGCGTGGCGCCGATCAGCTCCACGTCGTACTTCGCCAGCACACCGTGGCGCCAGAGGTCGAGCGCGCAGTTCAGCGCGGTCTGACCACCCATGGTCGGCAGGATGGCGAAACCGCCCTTTGCCAGCGGACGCTCCTTGGCGATGATCTTCTCCACCGTCTGCCAGGTGATCGGCTCGATGTAGGTGACGTCGGCCGTGGCCGGGTCCGTCATGATGGTCGCGGGGTTGCTGTTGATCAGCACGACCTTGTAGCCCTCTTCGCGCAAGGCCTTGCAGGCCTGCACGCCGGAGTAGTCGAACTCACAGGCCTGGCCAATGATGATCGGGCCGGCGCCGATGATGAGGACGGTTTGGATGTCGGTTCTTTTGGGCATGGTTCGCGGTGGGTGTGCGCAGGGTCGGAGAGATCTCTCAGGCCTGGCGCTGGGTATCCAGTGTGTTCAGCAAGGCCTGCAGTCGCTCGGCCGGCACATTTTTCTGCATCAGCTGCAGCAGGCCGTCGCCTTCGATCAGGGGACGCAGCACCTCGACTTCAGCGTCGTAAAAGCGCGCGTCCCAGGCAGCCAGTTCGGTGTTGAAGGTCTCATCGTCCCAGGTCTTGCCCTTGGCCAACAGCGTCACCAGCGGCATGGCCTTGTTTTCCAGAAACGCCTTGCGGTAGGGCTTCTGCGCCCAGCGCTGGGCGAACCACTCCTTGTGCGGAGCCGCCAGCGTCAGCATGCGCTTGCTGATGGCTTTCTCGATGGAGAACACTGGAAAACTGAAGAGCTTCATTGCGACGGCCTCAGGCGGTAGCGGGCACGCGGGCCTGCATGAGATCGATGAAACGGTCGAACAGGTAGCCGATGTCGTGCGGGCCGGGCGAAGCCTCGGGGTGGCCCTGGAAGCAGAACGCGGGCTTGTCGGTGCGGGCCAGCCCCTGAAGCGTGCCATCGAACAGGCTCAGGTGCGTGGCGCGCAGCGTGGCCGGCAGGTTTTTCTCATCCACCGCGAAGCCGTGGTTCTGGCTGGTGATGGAGACGCGGCCGTTGTCGAGGTCTTTCACCGGGTGGTTGGCACCGTGGTGGCCGAACTTCATCTTGAAGGTCTTGGCGCCGCTGGCCAGCGCCAGGATCTGGTGGCCCAGGCAGATACCGAAAGTGGGCACGCCCGCTTCGATGATCTCGCGCGTGGCGGCGATCGCGTAGTCGCAAGGCTCCGGGTCGCCCGGGCCGTTGGAGAGGAACACGCCGTTGGGCTTGAGCTTGAACACGTCGGAGGCGGGCGTCTGTGCTGGCACCACGGTGATCTTGCAGCCGCGTTGCGCCAACATGCGCAGGATGTTGTACTTCACGCCGAAGTCGTAAGCCACCACATGGAAACGCGGCGCGATCTGCTCGCCGTAGCCGAAGCCGAGTTGCCACTCGGTCTGCGTCCAGGCGTAAGGTGCGGAGGCCGAGACCACCTTGGCCAGGTCTTGGCCGGCCATGTTGGGTGCGGCTTTCGCGGCGGCCACGGCCGCGGCGCGGTGAGCCTCGGTGATGGTGGCGCCGGCGGGCAGAGCCACGATGCAGCCGTTCTGTGCGCCGTGGGTGCGCAAGCGGCGCGTGAGGGCCCGGGTGTCGAGGTCGGCAATGGCGACCGTGCCTTCGCGCTGCAGGTAGTGCGAGAGGGTTTCGGTGCTGCGGAAGTTGGAGGCCAGCAGGGGCAGGTCTTTGATGATCAGGCCAGCGGCGTGGATGCGGCTGGCTTCGACGTCTTCGGCGTTGATGCCGGTGTTGCCGATGTGCGGATACGTGAGGGTCACGATCTGCTGGCAGTAACTCGGATCGGTGAGGATTTCCTGGTAGCCGGTGAGCGAGGTGTTGAACACGACCTCACCCGTGGTCTGACCGGTGGCGCCGATGGAGACGCCTGTAAAGACCGTGCCGTCGGCGAGCGCGAGAAGGGCTTTCGGGTGGACGGGAAGCACGGATGGGACTCCAGAAGTGGGGCGAAACGCAGGCCACCGGCGGTTGGTGCCGCGCAGGCTTCGCACCCGCCCTGCCCTCACTTTCTGGGGACTCGGACGGAAGGAAACCTGGGGTGAGGAACCGGGGTAAGCGCGCGTCGCGCTGATTGCGGGTAAACCCCGGAATTATATGCTGGCCTCACGCTCCGCCGCGCTCGCGTGCAGGCAGATGGCGGCAGCGGCAGCCACGTTGAGCGACTCTTCACCACCTGGTTGCGCAATGCGCACCGACTGCGCGGCCATGGATTCCAACGCCGCACTCACGCCCTGCCCTTCGTGCCCAAGCACCCAGGCGCACGGCCAGGGCAGCGCTGCGCGATGCAACAGATCGCCCTGGTGCGAGCTGGTCACCAGCAGCGGAACCTCCAGCGCGGCGAGATCGCCCACCGACAGGCCTTCCACAAGGCGCAAGGCAAAGTGCGCTCCCATGCCCGCGCGCAACACCTTGGGCGACCAGAGCGCGGCCGTGCCCTTGAGCGCGAGCACCTGGTCAAAACCGAAGGCAGCCGCGCTGCGCAGGATCGAACCCACGTTACCGGCGTCCTGCAGGCAGTCCAGTACCACGGCGGCCTGGCCCGCAGCCAGGGCAGTGGTTTTGGGCAGGTCCCACACGAAGCCCACACCGGCAGGCGATTCCAGTCCGCTGATGGTGGCCATGAGTGCGCGCGGCACCGTCACATTGTGGTCGGACGCGTCGCGAAAGTCGTGCGGGGCCTGGGCCCAGGCGTCCTCGGTGAACACGGCCATGGCGGGCCGGTGACCACGCGCAAGCAAGGCCCGGCAAAGGTGGTCACCTTCAAGCCAGACCTGTTCCTGCTTGCGGTAGGCCGTGTTGTCCTGCGCGAGCACGCGCAGGCGCTTGAGCAGCGGGTTGTCGCGCGAGGTGATGGCGGTGGGTTCACTCATTGGGATGTGCTCCGGTCAACACGGCATTGGCGAGCACCCGCGCCACCGGCGCGAACGTTCGCCGATGCATCGGCAACGCCCCATGCTCCTGCAGCGCACGCAGGTGTTCGGCCGTGCCGTAACCCTTGTGGCGATCGAAGCCGTACTCGGGGTGCTGCAGATGCATCTCGCACAGCAGCCGGTCGCGCGTGACCTTGGCCAGGATGGACGCCGCGGAGATGCAGGGCACCAGCGCGTCGCCCGACACGATGGCCTCGGCCAGCACGTCCAGCGCGGGCAGGCGGTTGCCGTCTACCAGGACCTTGGTGGGTTTCAGGCGAAGCCCCAGCACCGCCCGGCGCATGGCCAACATGGTGGCCTGCAGGATGTTGAGCTGGTCGATCTCCTCCACGGAGGCCTGCGCAACGCTGCAGCAGAGTGCCTTGGCGCGGATTTCGTCGTAAAGCCGCTCGCGGCGCAACGCGGTGAGCAATTTCGAATCGGCCAGCCCCTTGATGGGCGAGCGATCGTCCAGGATCACGGCCGCGGCCACCACCGGCCCGGCGAGCGGACCGCGCCCGGCTTCGTCCACGCCGGCCACCAGCCCGGGCACATCCCAGGCGAGGTGGGCCTGCTCAGCCTTCAAGAACTTTTTCGATCGCATCGGTGGCCAGTTGGGCGGTGTCGCGCCGCAAGGAGTGGTGCAGCGTGGTGAAGCGCTGTTGCAAGGCATTGATTCTCTCAGGCGCGTCGAGCCAGTCCAGCACGCTTTGAGCCAGCGCCTGGGGCGAGGCCGCCTCTTGCAGGAACTCGGGCACCACAAATTCGCCACATAGGATGTTGGGCAGGCCCACCCAGGGCTGCAGCTGCTTGCGCCGCATGATCTGCCACGACAGCCAGTTCATGTTGTAGGCAATCACCATGGGGCGCTTGAACAGTGCCGCCTCCAGCGTGGCCGTGCCGCTGGCGATCAGGGTCACGTCGCAGGCGGCCAGCGCGGTGTGCGACTGGCCCGGGATCACCTGCAGCTCGGCACCCAGGCCTGCGCTGCGGGCTGCGCCTTCAATGCGCTCGCGCAGCGTCGGCACCGCGGGCACCACGAAACGGATGCCTGGCCGCACGCTTCGCAGGCGCACGGCAGTCTCAAAGAACACTTGAGCGAGGTACTGCACTTCAGAGGCTCGGCTGCCCGGCAGGATGGCCACCACGGTGTCTTCATCGCGCAGACCCAGGGCGACCCTGGCGGCAGCTCGGTCCGGCTCCAGCGGAATCACATTGGCCAAGGGGTGGCCAACGTAGGTCGAGGCGATGTCATGCCGGGCCAGCAGCTCGGGTTCAAACGGGAAAATGCACAGCACATGGTCGGCGCTGCGCCGGATTTTCTCGACCCGCTCTGCGCGCCAGGCCCAGACAGACGGACACACGAAATGCACGGTGCGCACGCCATTGGCCTTCAGGTTGGCTTCCAGATCCAGATTGAAGTCGGGTGCGTCGACGCCGATGAACACGTCGGGCCGGTCGGTGGACAACAGCCGCTGCTGCAGTTGCGCGCGAATCCCGACGATCTCCCGGTAATGGCGCAGCACCTCGACGTATCCGCGCACCGCCAGTTTTTCGCTGGGCCACCAGGCCTCGAAACCTTGGGCTGCCATCTGCTGGCCGCCAATGCCGAACGACTTCAGATCTGCCCAGCGTTGCCGCACACCTCCGAGCAGCAAACCCGCCAGCAGATCACCTGACGTTTCGCCCGCCACCAGGGCAAAACGTTTTGGAGGCGTCATGTCGGGATCAGCGCACGATGCCGCGCTGGGGCGACACCTGGCCCAGGAAATTCAACATCATCTCGACGTCGGGAGCAGCTTCAGGCGTCTTCTCAGTCAGTGCACGAATGCGGTCCACCGACTGCTCGAGCTTGAGGTCTTCGCGGTACAGCGCCTTGTGCATGGCCTTCACGGCCGAAATGCGTTCCGTCGAAAAACCGCGACGGCGCAGACCTTCAAAGTTCATCGAACGTGCCTGGGCCGGCTGGCCCTGACACATCACGAACGGCGGCAGATCGGCGAAGAGCAGCGAACACATCGCCGTCATGGCGTGCGCACCCACACGCACGAACTGGTGCACCACGGTGAAGCCGCCGAGGATCACCCAGTCGTCCACCACCACGTGGCCCGCGAGCTGCGAGTTGTTGGCGAAGATGGTGTGGTTGCCCACGAGGCAGTCGTGCGCCAGATGCACGTAAGCCATGATCCAGTTGTCATTGCCGACCTGGGTCTTCGCGCGATCGCCGGGTGAGCCAATGTTGAAGGTGCAGAACTCACGCACGGTGTTGCGGTCGCCCATGACGAGCTCACAGGGTTCACCAGCGTATTTCTTGTCTTGCGGCACCGCGCCCAGCGAGTTGAACTGGAAGATGCGGTTGTCGCGTCCGATGGTGGTGTGGCCCTCGATCACGCAATGCGCGCCGATGGTGGTACCCGCACCGACCTTGACGTTCGGGCCGATCACGGTGTAGGGGCCGACTGCGACCGAGCTGTCGAGTTCGGCGGCCGGGTCCACCAATGCGGTGGGGTGGATCAGAGACACAAGGCGCCCTCCCCCACCGTCAGGCGATGGTGCGCATGGTGCACATCAGCTCGGCTTCGCACGCCACCTGCTCGCCCACGCGGGTGATGCCCTTGAACTTGAAGATACCGGCCTTCATGCGGTCCAGCGTCACGTCCATCACCAGCTGATCGCCCGGCTCCACCGGGCGCTTGAAACGCGCACCGTCGATGCCGGCGAAGTAGTACACCGTCTTGTCGTCCGGCGTCACGCCCAGGGTGTCGAAAGCCAGCAAGGCTGCGACTTGCGCCATGGCTTCAAGCATCAGCACACCCGGCATCACCGGGCGGTGCGGGAAGTGCCCGACGAAAAAGGGCTCGTTGATGGTCACGTTCTTGAGCGCCTTGATGCTCTTGCCTTTTTCAAGCTCCAGCACCCGATCCACCAGCAAGAACGGATAACGGTGGGGCAATTGCTTGAGAATCTGGTGAATGTCCATCATGGCTTTGTGTTGTTCTGGAGGGCTTGTTCGATCGCGTGTTCCGCCACCTTGAGGCGTTCGCGAATGCGGTTGAGCTGCTTGAGGGACGCAGCATTTTTTTCCCACGTTGCATTGTCGTCGATGGGAAACATGCCGGTGTAGTGACCTGGTTTGAGCAGCGAGCGGGTGACGACCGAAGCCGCCGACACATGCACGCCGTCGGCCAGCTTCAAATGGCCCAGCACCACAGCGCCACCACCAATGGTGCAGCCGGTGCCAATGGTGGCACTCCCAGCCACCCCCACACATCCGGCCATCGCCGTATGGGCGCCCACGTGCACGTTGTGGCCAATCTGGATCAGGTTATCGAGTTTCACGCCGTCCTCGATCACGGTGTCGTCCAGCGCGCCACGGTCGATGCAGGTGTTGGCGCCGATCTCGACGTCGTTGCCAATGCGCACAGCGCCCAGTTGCTCGATCTTGATCCATTGACCCTGGTGCGGAGCAAAGCCGAAACCGTCAGCGCCAATGACCGCGCCCGAATGCACCACACAACGCTCACCCAAGGTGCAGCGCTCACCCACCGTCACACGCGGGTGCAGCCGGGTTTGCGCACCCACATGCACATGCTCGCCGAGCACGCTGTGCGCCCCGATGCGAACGCCTGGGGCGATCCGAACGCCCGCAGCGATGACCACAAACGCACCAATATCGACGCCGGGCGCCAACTCGGCCGTTGGATGCACCACAGCGGTCGGATGGATGCCGGTTGGTGACGCGGGCGCATGCTCGCGTCGCCACCATTGGGTTAGGCGGGCAAAGTACAGGTAAGGATCGTCGGTGACGATGCACGCACCGCGCTTGCTGGCGGCACTGCGCAGCGACGGTGGAACGATCAGGCCGGCTGCGCGCGTGGTGGCGACTTGCGGCGCGTAGCGAGCGTGTGAAACAAAGGCCAGCGCATCGGGCTCAGCCGTGGCCAGCGGGGCGAGCCGGCGGATGGCCACGTCGGGTGAGCCGACGAGTTCACCACCGAGGGCTTCGACAATGGAGCCCAGTGGTCTCGACACACCCGGTTCCTGCGGCTTACTTGCTGCCGTTCAAGCCGCTCAGCACCTTGTCGGTGATGTCGTGCTTGGGGTTGATGTAGACCGCTTCCTGGATGACCAGGTCGAACTTCTCTGCCTCGGCCACCTGACGGATGATGCGGTTGGCGCGTTCCAGAACGCTTTGCAGCTCTTCGTTCTTGCGCATGTTCAGGTCTTCCTGAAACTCGCGTTGCTTGCGCTGGAAGTCGCGATCTTGCTCCACGAGTTGCCGTTGGCGTGTAGTGCGCTGCCCCTCAGGCAGCGTGGGCGCTTCGCGCTCGAACTTCTCGGACGCCGTCTTGAGTTGAGCCGCCAATGCCTGGACTTCTTTTTCGCGGCGGGAGAATTCCTGCTCGAGTTTGGTCTGGGCGGCCTTGGCCGAGTTGGAGTCGCGCAAGATGCGCTCCAGGTTCACGAAGCCGATGCGCAGGTCTTGCGCGGTAACGCCGAGCGTTGCAAGCCCCAAGGCCACAGCAACGAGCGTCTTGCGGTTGAACAGGCTGGTAAGTGTCTTCATCAAAAGGAGGTTCCGATCTGAAACTGGAATTTCTGGATTTTATCGCCGGTGAATTTCCGGATGGGGTTGGCGATGGCGAATCTGAGCGGGCCGACAGGCGAGATCCAGCTCAGGCCCACGCCCACGGAGGCACGCAGGTCTTTGGCATTCGGGCGTGAGTCGTTCTCACCGAACACATTGCCCACGTCCACAAACCCGAACATGCGCAGGCTGCGGTCGTTGCCGGCGCCGGGGAATGGGGTGATGAATTCGGCATTGAGCGCAATGCTGCGGTTGCCGCCGATGTTGACGGTATCCGTGGAGCCCGTGACCAGTGAACTGGGGCCGAGGGTGCCTTGCTCAAACCCGCGCACAGAACCCAGGCCACCGCCAAAGAAGTTCTTGAACACCGGATAGGGGCGCCCACCCAGGCCTTTGCCGAAACCCAGCTCGCTGTTCAGGGCCAGGGTGTACTGCTTGCTCAGCGGGTAATACTGCTGAAACTGGTAGTTCGCCTTGACGTAGCGAGCGTCGCCAGCGACGCCGAGTTCAGTGTTGAATCGCTGCAGGCGGCCCCGGGTGGGCACCAACGCACTGTCACGCGTGTCGCGAGACCAACCCACCGTCAGGGGCACGGTATTGCTGGTCTCGCCAAAATCGCGGGCGTAGTCGCGGTAGGCATCCGGGAGGAAAACGCCGGATTCAATCGTGGTCTGCTCGATACCCACACCAAAAAATACGGTGTCGGCTTCGGTGAACGGCACACCAAAGCGCAGCGACGTGCCCTTGGTGATCAGGCGGTAGTCACCCGTGTCGGTGCTCGACTGTGAGTCATAGGGCCGTGTCGTGCGGTAGTACGCATCGATGCTGCGCGAGATGCCGTCGGGCGTGAAGTACGGATCAACCGTGCTGACCACCAACTGGCGGTTGAACTTGCTGGTGTTGATGTCGATGCCCAGGTAGTTGCCCGAACCGAACACGTTTTCCTGGCGAATGCCCGCGATGATCGACAGCTCCTCGGCCTGCGAGTAACCCGCACCCAGCGACAGGTTGCCGGTGGGCTTTTCCACCACTGAAACGGTGAGGTCGACCTGGTCTGGCGAGCCCGGCACCGGTTGCGTGTCGATACCGACTTCGGTGAAGAAACCCAGGCGGTCCACACGGTCACGGGACAGACGGATGCGATCGCTGTCGTACCAGGCCGATTCGAGCTGGCGGAATTCGCGGCGCACCACTTCATCGCGGGTGCGGTTGTTGCCTTCGACGTTGATGCGACGCACATACACACGCCGGGCCGGCTGGCCGCGCACCACGAACGAGACACGCTTGTTGACACGATCGATCTCGGGCGTCGCTTCGACCTGTGCGAACGCGTATCCGAAGGCGCCGAAGTAATCGGTGAAGGCCTTCACGGTGCTGGTGACGTCTTCGGAGTTGTAGGCCTCACCGGCGCGCAGAGTCACCAGGGACTTGAACTCTTCTTCCTTGCCCAGGTACTGGCCTTCCAGCGCCACCGACGACACCACGTAGCGGTTGCCTTCGGTGATGTTCAGCGTGATCGACATGTCCTGCTTGTCGGGCGAGATGGCGACTTGCGTGGAGTCGATACGGAACTCGAGGTAACCGCGGGTGAGGTAGTACGAGCGCAGCGTTTCGATGTCCGCGTTGAGCTTGGCCCGCGAGTACCGGTCGGACTTGGTGTACCAGCTCAGCCAGCCACCGGTGTCGAGGTCAAACAAGTTGCGCAAGGTCGATTCGGAGAAGGCCTGGTTGCCCACGATCCGGATTTCCTTGA
Source organism: Hydrogenophaga sp. (assembly GCF_018780385.1). Lineage (GTDB taxonomy): Bacteria > Pseudomonadota > Gammaproteobacteria > Burkholderiales > Burkholderiaceae_C > Hydrogenophaga. The sequence continues at coordinate 154,999 of NZ_JADMJO010000003.1, forward strand.
TCTTGGCGACATCGCCTTCGACGACGCTGAAATTGAGGTTGACCCGGTTGCGCTCACCCGGTGTGACGGTGGTCACCACCTGGGCGGCATACATGCTCTTGCTGATGTATTGGCGCTTGAGCTCCTGCTCGGCACGATCGGCCAGCGCCTTGTCGAACGGGCGGCCCTCGGTCAGACCGACGTCGCGCAGGGCCTTGGTCAGCACTTCGTTGTCGAATTCCTTGATGCCGGAAAAGCTCACATCGGCCACCGTGGGCCGCTCTTCCACGATCACCACCAGCACGTCGCCATTGATCTGCAGGCGGATGTCGCTGAACAACCCCAGGCCGAACAGCGAACGGATCGCGGTCGAGCCCTTGTCGTCGCTGTACTGGTCACCAATGCGGAACGGCAGCGATGCGAACACCGTGCCGGGTTCAACACGCTGCAGACCTTCCACGCGGATATCGCGCAAGGTGAATGGATCGACGGCCCAGGCAGGCAAAGCGCTCAGCAAGGCGGTCGCGAGCGCTGAAAGGGTCAGGCCACGCAGACCGTTTTTGTTTTTTGTCATGAGGAAAAGTGTTCAGCCAGCCAAGCGGGCCACATCATTGAACAAGGCAACGGACATGAGCGCCATGAGAACCACGACACCACCGCGTTGCAGGCGCTCCATCCAAACGTCAGACACGCTGCGACCGGTCACACCCTCCCAAAGATAATACATCAGGTGCCCCCCGTCCAAGACCGGCAGCGGCAGCAGATTCAACACCCCCAGACTCACACTGATGAGAGCCAGAAACAGGATGTAAGAGGTGATGCCCAGGCTGGCCGACTTGCCCGCGTAGTCAGCGATCGTCAGCGGCCCGCTGAGGTTCTTGATCGAGGCTTCGCCGATCAGCATGCGTCCCATCATTTTCAGCGTGAGCCACGACACCTCCCAGGTGCGCACCACGCCCTTGAGCAACCCGTCAACGGGTCCATGGCGCACCGTCATCATCTCGGGCGCCGCGCCAACGTAGGCTCCAATACGTCCCACCCACACATCGCCTTGCAATTCGGGAATCGGCTTGACCGTCAGATGGACGGTCTGTCCCTTGCGTTCCACGACCCACTGCTGTTCGCGGGCTTCACCGGCAGCGCCGGTGGACGCCCGGATCAACGCGCGCAGACGCTGGCCATCGGACACGGCAGCGCCATCCACACTGCGAACGGTGTCCCCGGCCTGCAATCCTGCGGCCGCAGCGGCACCGCCCGCCATCACCTCTCCCATCACAGGTTGCGTCCAGGGTCCGGTGATGCCGATCTTCTGGAACAGGGTGGCATCGGCCTCGCGCACATCAAGCTGGGCCAGGGGCAGCAGCACCGAGCGGGACACACCGCCCTCCTGATTGCTGACCCTCAACGTCATGTCTTCACTGGACAGCGCGGCCTGGGTCAGGCGCCAGCGCAGGTCTTCGAAAGAGCCCACGTCGGTGAGGCTGTCTTCATCGGCTCCGGCCTGAGACACCCATTCGCCACCACGCAGCCCTGCGCCTGCAGCCAACGAGCCAACTGTGGGGCTGGCCAGCACGGGCTTGGGTTCTTCAACACCGCTCCAGTTCACCACCGCATACAGCAACACGGCCAACAGCAGGTTGGCCGCAGGACCGGCGGCCACGATGGCTGCGCGCGAACGCAGGGGCTGGGTGTTGAACGCGAGGTGGCGCTCGGCCGCGTCGACCGGCGCCTCGCGCTCGTCCAGCATGCGCACATACCCACCCAGCGGCAAGGCACACAGCACGAACTCGGTCGGACTGCCCTTTTTGTGCCAGGTCAACAGCGGTTTGCCAAAACCCACCGAAAAACGCAGCACCTTCACGCCACAGGCCACCGCCACGCGGTAGTGCCCGTACTCGTGCACCGCAATCAGCAGGCCGAGGGCAACCACAAAAGCAACGAGTGTGAGCATGGTGGCGGATCGTGAAGTTGAAAACGTGTGCTTCAGCGCCTGCGCGCCAACGGTGTCAGCGAGACAGGCGTTCGACCTGGGCTTGCGCCAGGTGGCGCGCCTGCTGGTCGATGGCCAGCAAGTCGGGCAAGTCGTTGGGCTTGGAGGGCACCAGCGCCTGCAAAGTTGCATCGTTGATGACGTGGATCTGATCAAAGCGCAACCGCTGTTCAAGAAACGCAGCCACGGCCACCTCGTTGGCTGCATTGAGCACCGCGGTCGTCCCGAGCGGGCCGTTGAGGGAGTCCCACGCCAGCTGAAGCCCGGGAAAACGCAGGTCATCGGGCTTCTCGAAGGTCAGCGCACCCAAGGTGCTGAAATCCAGCGCCGCGGCACCCGATGCAATGCGCTCAGGCCATGCCAGGCCGTAAGCAATCGGGACCCGCATATCGGGTGTGCCGAGTTGCGCAACCACCGAGCCGTCGTTGTACTGGACCATCGAATGGATCACGCTTTGCGGGTGGATCACCACCTCGATCTGCGCCGGTGGCAGGCCAAAGAGATAACAGGCCTCAATCACTTCGAGCGCCTTGTTCATCATGGTGGCCGAGTCGACCGAGATCTTGCGCCCCATCACCCAGTTGGGGTGCGCGCAGGCTTCATTGGGGGTCACCTGTGCCAGGGTCTGGGGGTCGCGCGTGCGAAACGGTCCACCAGACGCTGTCAACACGATCTTCTCCACCCGGCGCGACCACGACGCCGGATCTTCAGGCAATGACTGGAACACAGCGGAGTGCTCGCTGTCGATGGGCAGCAGCGTGGCACCGCCATCGCGCACCGCCTGCATGAACAACGCCCCACCCACCACCAGGGCTTCCTTGTTGGCCAGCAGCAGCTTTTTGCCCGCACGCGCCGCCGCCAAGCTGGGCGCCAGGCCGGCTGCACCCACGATGGCCGCCATGACCACGTCCACCCCGGCGTCGGTGCACACGTCGCACAGAGCCTGGGCACCCGAGAGCACCTGTACCTTCAAGCCGAGTTCTTGAACCTGATTGGCCAACTGCCTGGCATGCACCGGGCTCACCATCACGGCGTAGCGGGGGGCAAACTGCTGGCACTGCGCCAGCATCAGATCGACCTGCGTGGAAGCCGTGAGGGCAAACACGCGGTAGCGGTCGGGATGGCGGGCCAGCACGTCCAGCGTGCTTGTGCCGATGGAGCCGGTGGACCCCAGAATGGTGATGGACTGCGTGGCGTTCATGAAAGTCAGAGGGTGGTGAGCATCATCGCCAAAGGCAGCACAGGCAGCAAGGCGTCGACACGGTCGAGCACACCGCCGTGGCCGGGCAGCAGGTTGCTGGAATCCTTCACGCCGGCGCTGCGCTTGACCAGGGACTCCACCAGGTCACCGACCACGCTCATGGCCACCACGAATGCCAACGACACGACGGCCAGCAGCGGCCCGAAAGCCCAGAGTCGGGCATAGAGGCTGGTTGCGTTGTCCAGGCCTTGGGCGTCAGCCCAGAGCCAGGCTGCCGCCAGCACGAACACGCCGATGAAACCGCTGATGGCGCCTTCCCACGACTTGCCCGGGCTGATGGTTGGAGCGAGTTTGCGCCGCCCGAATGCCTTGCCTCCGAAGTAGGCGGCAATGTCGGCCATCCACACCAGCAGCAGTATCGACAGCAGAAAGCCCAACCCCATGAGGCGGGCCTGAACCATGGCGAGCCACGCGCAGCCGATCAGGACCAACCCCAACCACAGGCGCAGACCAGCAGGCCATGCGCTCCAGCCCGACACACCGCGCGCGAGCATGGCCATGGACAACACGACCCAAAGCGCCCCCACGCCGATCCACAAGGCGCGCCAGGATTGGTTCAGACCGCCCGAGAGCCAGATCGCGGCCATGACCGATCCCAGACCCAGGCCGAACGCGAGCGCCAGACGTGAGCCCACCCCATTGAGGCGTGCCCACTCCCATCCGGCCGCCACGATGAGCAGCAGCGTGAGGGCCGCAAAGGGTTCGATGGAGGGATAAAACAGCGCGGGCAACAAGACCGCCAGCAGCAGCAAGGCGGTGATGACGCGCTGTCTAAGCATGTCGGTCGCCGCCCACGGCCAGCAAGGGCTCGGCTTGGCCGACTTGCTCCGACGTCTGGCCAAACCGGCGCTCGCGGCTGGCGTATTCCAGCAGGGCTCGGTCCAACTCCGCTGCGTCGAAGTCCGGCCACAGGCATTCGGTGAAAACCAATTCCGTGTAGGCCGCCTGCCAGAGCAGGAAGTTGCTGATGCGCAGCTCGCCGCCGGTGCGGATCAGGAGGTCGGGGTCGGGCACATGCGCCAACGCCAACTCACTGTTGAGGCTTGCCTCAGTGATCTCGCGTCCTTGCGCGGCGAGCCGCTGGGCGGCCTGCGCCACGTCCCAGCGTCCGCCGTAGTTGAAGCAGACATTGAGCACGAGCTTGTTGTTGTGCGCCGTGTCGCGCTCGGCAACCATCAGGCCTTGCACAACGCGGTTGGACAGCCCACGGCGATCACCGGGAAAGTGCAGGCGTACGCCGTTGCCGCTGAGCGAGGGCACCTCTCGCGAGAGCGCCAGCACCAGCAGGTCCATCAGGCTGGAAACCTCCTCCACCGGGCGGTTCCAGTTTTCAGAGGAGAACGCGAACACCGTCAGCACCGACACACCGCGCTCCAGGCAGGCCTGGACGACGCGGCGCAGGGCTTCAACACCCTGTTTGTGTCCGGCCACGCGGGGCAACCAGCGCTTCTGCGCCCAGCGGCCGTTGCCGTCCATCACGATGGCGACGTGCCGGGGCAGTGAGGCCGCGGGGACGTCTGGTGTGGAACTGGGCTGGGACATGTATTGCGGTGCGTAGGGTTGCAGACAGACCTGCCGTCAGACCGCCATGATGTCCTGCTCCTTGCCGGCCACGAGGCGGTCCACCTCGTTGATGACGCGATCGGTGAGCTTCTGGATGTCTTCTTGCGAACGGCGATCGTCGTCCTCGGACGCCAGCTTTTCCTTCACCAGTTTCTTCACCTGTTCGTTGGCATCGCGCCGCAGGTTGCGGATCGCGATCTTGGCGGCTTCGCCGTCACCTCGCACAACCTTGGTGAGCTCCTTGCGGCGTTCTTCGGTCATGGGTGGCATCGGCACACGGATCAGGTCGCCCTGGCTTGAGGGGTTCAAGCCCAGGTCGGACTCGCGAATGGCTTTCTCGATCTTGGCTCCCATGCCCTTTTCCCAGGGCGCCACACCAATCGTGCGCGAATCGAGCAAGGTGAGGTTGGCCACCTGAGACAAGGGCAGCATGGCGCCGTAGTAATCCACGTGCACGGTGTCGAGCAGCGCGGGATTGGGGCGACCGGTGCGGATCTTGGTCAGTCCGTTCTTGAACGCTTCAACCGACTGCATCATCTTGTGCTCGGCGGTTTTGCGAATGTCATCAACGCTCATGAAAACTCCTCATTTCAGCAAGTGGTGCGCGCCTTGGGGCGTCACACGTGAACCAACGTGCCTTCGTCCTTGCCCATCACCACATCGCGCAGCGCGCCGGGCTTGAAAATCGAAAATACCTTGACCGGCAGTTTCTGATCGCGGCACAGGGCAAACGCCGTGGCATCCATGACCTGCAGGTTCTTGCTCATGGCCTCGTCGAAGCTGATCGAGGCATAGCGGGTGGCGGTGGGGTCCTTGTTCGGATCGGCGCTGTACACGCCATCCACCTTGGTGGCCTTGAGCACGATCTCGGCACCGATCTCGGCGCCACGCAAGGCGGCGGCCGTGTCGGTGGTGAAGAACGGATTGCCCGTACCGGCAGCAAACACCACGACCTTGCCCTCTTCCAGGTACTGAAGCGCCTTCGGGCGCACATAGGGCTCGACCACCTGCTCGATGGCGATGGCCGACATCACGCGGGCCACCAAACCGGCCTTGTCCATGGTGTCTGCCAGCGCCAGCGAGTTCATCACGGTGGCCAGCATGCCCATGTAGTCGGCAGTGGCGCGGTCCATGCCGACCGAACCACCCGCCACGCCACGGAAGATGTTGCCACCCCCGATGACGATGGCCACCTGGACGCCCAGGCGGGTGACTTCTGCGATTTCTTCCACCATGCGCACGATGGTGGCCCGATTGATGCCAAAGGCGTCGTCGCCCATGAGGGCTTCACCCGACAACTTCAACAGAATCCGTTTGTAGGCAGGCATGTGACAACTTTCAGGAAGCGAAAACACAAAATTCAACCGGCAAGTGTACCGAGGAGCCACTCCCCCTCGGTGCCGGTTACACACAAGACAACGGGCCTTGCGGCCCGTTGTCTTGTTCAGGGCAGCAACGGCCGCCGCAACAGAACGCTCAGGCGCCCTTGGCTGCAGCGACCTGGGCGGCCACTTCGGCAGCGAAGTCGTCCACCTTCTTCTCGATGCCCTCGCCCACCACATACAGGGTGAAACCCTTGACCGTGGTGCCGACGGCCTTGAGCATGGCTTCGACGGTCTGCTTGTCGTTCTTCACGAAGGGCTGGTTGAACAGCGACACTTCCTTGAGGTACTTCTGCACAGCGCCGTCGATGCGCTTGGCCACGATCTCGGCGCTTTGTGCCGGTTTGCCAGCCGCCACCAGCTCCTTGTTGGCTTCATCTGCCTTGGCCGTGGCCACGGAGCGCTCGCGCTCGATGAACTCGGCGGGCACGTCGTTGCTGGTCAGGGCGACGGGTTTCATGGCGGCCACGTGCATGGCAACGTCCTTGGCAGCCGCTTCTTCGCCGTCAAACTCCACCACCACACCGATACGGGTGCCGTGCAGGTAGCTGGCCAGCTTGGTGGAGCCACTGTAGGCCTTGAAGCGGCGGAACGACATGTTCTCGCCGATCTTGCCGATCAGGCCCTTGCGCACGTCTTCCAGGGTGGGGCCGAAGCCGTCCTGGCTGTAAGGCAAGGCGCCCAGCGCGGCGACATCGGCAGGCTGGTGCTTGGCCACGAGCTCAGCGGCAGCGTTGGCCAGGGCCAGGAAGCTGTCGTTCTTGGTAACGAAGTCGGTTTCGCAGTTGACTTCGATCAGGCCGCCGGTGGTGCCTTGGATGAAGCTGGCCACGACGCCTTCGGCCGTCACGCGGCTGGCGGCCTTGCCGGCCTTGGTGCCGAGCTTGACGCGCAGCAACTCTTCGGCCTTGGCCATGTCGCCTTCGGCTTCGGTCAGCGCTTTCTTGCACTCCATCATGGGAGCGTCGGTCTTGGCGCGCAGTTCGGCGACCATGCTTGCGGTAATTGCCATCAGTGTTCTCCTTGGCGCCGCCTCACGCAGGTGGGTGAGATCGGCCATGTTCAATGATCGGTTTTCGTGTGAAAAAGGGGCTCACGAGCCCCTCTTTCATGGGAGCAACGCCTTCAAGCGGCGGTGTTTTCCTTGACTTCGACGAACTCGTCGGCGCCTTCGGAGGCAACAGCCTTCACGACGTCGTTGACGGCGTTGCTGCGGCCTTCGAGGATGGCGTCCGCGATGCCGCGGGCATACAGAGCCACGGCGCGCGCCGAGTCATCGTTGCCGGGGATCACGTAGTCGATGCCCACGGGCGAGTGGTTGGTGTCCACCACGCCAACCAGCGGGATGCCCAGCTTCTGCGCTTCAAGCACGGCGATCTTGTGGAAGCCCACGTCGATCACGAAGATGGCGTCGGGCAGGGCCGTCATGTCCTGAATGCCGCCGATGTCCTTTTCCAGCTTTTCCATTTCACGGGAGAAGGTCAGCTGTTCTTTCTTGGTCATGCTGTCCAGGCCGCCTTCTTTCTGGGCCTGCATGTCCTTCAGACGCTTGATCGAGGTCTTGACGGTCTTGAAGTTGGTCAGCATGCCGCCGAGCCAGCGCTGGTCGACGAAAGGCACGCCGGCGCGGCGGGCTTCCTGGGCCACGATGTCGCGCGACTGGCGCTTGGTACCCACCATCAGGATGGTGCCGCGGTTGGCGGAGAGCTGACGCACGAACTTGGCCGCGTCCTCAAACAGAGGCAGCGTCTTTTCGAGGTTGACGATGTGGATTTTGTTGCGGTGACCGAAGATGTACGGAGCCATCTTGGGGTTCCAGAAGCGGGTTTGGTGACCAAAATGGACACCGGCTTCCAGCATTTCGCGCATGGAGATAGACATGAGTTAACTTTCCAGAGGTTGAGTCTAAAATCCAGCCCCGATCACCTGATGGCCACCCAATCGATTCTGATTCGGTCGCCGCAGACGACACCCGGTTGGGCTGGTTTGCGATTTGCCCTGCGAGTCTGATGGGACTGCTGTCCCGCCTGTCACTTGCAAAGCCTGTCGATTATAGCAGTCTGGTCCCTTCCTTCAGCCATCACCTCCGGGCGTGCCGCTTGTGCGCCACCCGGGAACTTTGCGTGCCTCCGTCCATGCCTGACACCGTGCCAAGCCCCTTGAGCTTTGAGCAGCACCTGCCGCTCACCGGCAGAATGCAGTTTTCAGGGAGTCAGGTTTGAAAATCGCGATCGTAGGAGCGGGTGTCGTGGGCATTGCCTGCGCGCACGAGTTGTCACAGGACGCCCACGAGGTCACTGTCTTCGAGCGGCGCAGCACGGTGGCCGAGGAAGCCAGCTTTGCCAATGGGGCACTCATCGCTCCAGGCTGGACGGGGCCTTGGACGCACGACCACCGGCGCCTCGCATGGCCCTGGTCTGCCAGCGGTGCAGGTCTTCAGCTGTCGCGCCTGCCTCGCGGGACCGAATGGAACTGGCTATGGCAATGGCGGCGTGCCGGCCAGGGTTCGCAGATGCTGTCGAACCACGCGCAGATTCACCGATGGCTGCGCTACAGCCAAGAGCGCCAGCAGGCGATCACCGATCAGTACCAGTTTGAACACGATCGCAGCCACGGCATGCTGGTGCTGCTGCGCAGCGAGTCGGAAGCAGCAGTCGCCCAGACCCCATTGGCACAACTGCGCGACCTCGGGCTGACGCCCAGGTTGCTCTCGGCGGATGAGGCACGCGCCTTGGAGCCCGCGCTCAACACCGAAACGCCATTGCACGGCGCTGTTGAACTCGGCGGGGAGGCTGTGGCCAATTGCAGGGAATTCGCCGTGTTGTTGCGCGCCCAGGCTCAGGGGATGGGCTGCCGCTTCGAGTTCAACACCATCGTCAGCCGCATCGAGCCGCAATTGACTGCAGGTGTGAACCTGACACTCACCCACACCGCCTCCCACCCGTCCGGCGAAACCCCGAACAACATGGCTCAGCGGTTCGATGCGGTGGTGGTCTGCACCGGCGTGGCCGCTGCCGGCATGCTTTCACCGTTGGGCTTGAAATTGCCGCTGCAATCGGTGGTCGGCCATTCGCTGAGTGCCGCGGTACGCGAACCCATGGATGCACCGCAATCGGCGGTGCTGGATGCGCGGCACGGCATTTCCATCGCCCGCCTGGGCCAGCGCGTGCGCGTGGCCGGCGGAGCCGAGTGGGGACGCGAATCCGGCCCGCCGTCAAAAGCCGGACTGCAACGTTTGTACCGCGCGCTCTCCGACTGGTTTCCTGGCGCTGTCCGCCTGGGCGGACCGGCCGGCAGCGTGCAGGAATGGCGCGGCGTGCAAGCCACCGTGCCCGATGGAATGCCGCTGATCGGCGCGAGCCGGCTGCCCGGAATCTGGTTGAACCTGGGTCACGGACAAGTCGGGTGGTCCGTGGCATGTGGTGCCGCGAGGGCACTCGCCGACCGCATCGAAGGCCGCACACCCGATATCGATCTGGCCGCCTGTTCGCCCCAGCGCTACGGACTTTGAGCCAGACTGGGGCCCATGCGAATCATCACCCACGATCGACTTGAGCCTCTCTTTGATACGGCGGCCACGCGGGCCATCGAACAAGCCGCCCAGGCCACCCTGCCCCACCACGCGCTGATGGCGCGAGCGGGCTTGGCGGTCGCGCGGCTCGCGCAGGCGCTGGCGCCGCATGCCCGCTGCATTTGGGTGGCTTGTGGCCCGGGCAACAACGGGGGCGATGGCCTGGTGGCTGCCATGCACCTGCACGCGTGGGCGCGGCAGTCGGGCAGCGCCCTGCGGGTGGTGGTTACCCATGCCGCCGACCCCGCGCGTCTGCCTCCAGACGCGCGCCAGGCACTGGTCGCCGCGCAAGCCGCGGGCGTTGCTTTCCATTCCTCTCCACCAGACGACGCCGACCTCGCGATCGACGCGCTGCTGGGCATCGGCGCCATACGTCCACTGAGAGGACCGCTCGCCGCCTGGCTGGCCAAGCTGCGCACAAGCGCCGCGCCGGTGTTGTGCGTTGATCTGCCCAGTGGCCTGCACGCCGACACCGGTGTGCTGACGGCGATAGAGCATGTCGGGAACGACCCAGCCGTCGCCATGCGGCCCGGGCCGCGCCACACCCTGTCGTTGTTGACCTTGAAACCGGGGTTGTTCACCGGGCAGGGTCGAGACGCTGCGGGCCAGGTCTGGTTCGACGATCTGGGTGCGATGCCTGCGGCCGACGTGCGCCTGGCGGCCTGGCTGTCCGGCCGTGCGGCACATGCCGACCCCAAGGCGTCCATGTCGCACGCAAGCCACAAAGGCAGCTTTGGTGATGTGGTGGTCATCGGTGGACAAGGCGTGGCCACGAACGGCGCGGGCATGACGGGCGCGGCGGTGCTGGCGGCCCGAGCGGCGTTGCATGCCGGCGCAGGAAGGGTGTTCGTCGGGCTGCTGGAAGCCGCTTCGCAGAGCGAAACCACCTGGGACCCTGTGTGCCCCGAACTCATGTTTCGCAGACCGGAAACCTTGCTGGACACCCCTCTGCTGCGTCAAGCCAGTGTGGTCTGCGGTTGTGGGGGTGGCGCGTCCGTGGCGGCGATGCTGCCCCGGTGTTTGTCCAGTGCACCCACGTTGGTGCTGGACGCCGATGCACTCAACGCCGTCGCACAAGACGCCAGTCTGCAAGCACAACTGACCCACCGCCAGGGGCGCGGCTGGATCACCGTGATCACCCCGCATCCCTTGGAAGCCGCTCGATTGCTCGGAACCGACACCGCCCAAGTCATGAGCGATCGCCTGCGGGCCGCGCGCACCCTCGCCTCGCAGTTCGGCGTCATTTGTGTGCTCAAGGGTTCAGGCACAGTGATCGCCGCACCGACCGAGACCACCCGCATCAACGCCACCGGCAACGCAGCGCTCGCCACGGCGGGCACCGGCGATGTATTGGCGGGCATGATCGGCAGCGCCTTGGCGCGGCCGGTTTCGTCGCCCGAAGAAGCACTGGATCGCGTGGCCGGCGCAGTGTTCCAGCATGGCTGGCTGGCTGATCACTGGAATGACGGCGAATGGTCGACCCCGCAGCGTCCATCACTGGTCGCCGGCGAGCTCGCCCTGCGCGCCAGACCCATCGGCTGACGCGGGACGAGCGATCAGCCCAGGATCATCAGCCCGACCTGCAGCAGGATGATGAGCACCAGCGCCGACAGGTCGACACCGCCCACGAGCGGAATCACACGGCGGATCGGGCGCAGCAGGGGCGCACACAGGCGATCCAGCGTGACCATCACCGGCGACTGCGGCTGCACCCACGACAGGATGGCGTAGCCGATCAACAGGATCATCAGGCCCTGCAACAGCGTGCGCACCAGGATGCGCAGTGCCATGGTCAGGATGGTGACCACCCACGTGGCGGGCGAGGCCGAGCCCTCCGACACGCCGGTTGCCAGCATCAGCCAGATCCCGCCATACGCCAACGCCAGCAGCACGGCAGACAGAAGGCTGCCCCAGTCGATGCGGCTCTGCGCCAACGCACGCGGCAGGATGCGCCGCACGGGTTGGACCAGCCAGTCGGTCACGGCAATCGCAAAGCGCCCGGGTTGGGCCGACATGTGCACGCGCAGGTGGTTCATCCAGGCGCGCAGCAAGGCCATCGCCATCAGGAAAAAGAACAGGGTTTCGAGCAGGAAGAAAACGATGCGCATGCGTTGCTGGTGTGTGATGAGTGCGAGAAACGGGCAAGCCGATGCGAAGTTCAGGCGCCTGCCAACCGCAATGGCGGACGAGGCACGCGTGGGTCGGGCTCGCGGCCCGCGGCCAAGCGCTCCATGGCGGCAGCGCGAGATGCCTCCAGGAAGTCCAGCATGATCGGCGAGCTGTCGGCCAGCGCGTGCCGACCGTGATGGAACTCCGGATGCCACTGGACACCTCGGGCGTAGGCGTCGCCGGTCCAGCGAATCGCCTCCACCATGCCGTCCAGCGTCGACACGGCCTCCACCACCATGCCCTTGCCGAGTTCGGCCACAGCTTGGTGGTGGATGCTGGTCACACGCAACTGAGACGCATTGGGGTACAGCTTGGTCAACGCCGTGCCTTGCAGAAAGGTGACATCGTGTTCGAGCTGGTCGTACAGATCGGTGTCCACATGGGAATGAGCCGCCGGACACTGGGTGGGAATGTCCTGGTACAACGTGCCGCCGAACGCCACATTGAGCAGCTGCGCACCGCGGCACACGCCCAGCACCGGCTTCTTCTGTGCCAGAAAGGTCCTGAGCAAGGCCAGTTCGTATTTGTCGCGCACCACGTCGCCGTGCCAGCGCGGGTCGATCGGCGTCTGCCCGTAGGTCTGAGGCGCCACATCGGCCCCGCCCTGCAACACCAGTGCGTCGAGTTCCTGCACCACATGCTCCACTTTGAGGTGGCGCGCAGCATGCTTGCTGTCGTGCGCGACGGCGGGGACCATGAACGCAATGGCCCCGTGCTCCATGATCCAGTGCGCCAGCGACTGCTCGATGTACTGCAGGTTCTTGTTGCGGAAACCCAGCTCCGAGGGCACGTGGTACAGCAGTCGGGCCGACACGCCAATGCGCAGCGGACGCTCGGCGGACATCGGAGGCACCTTGGGCAGCGCTGCCTTCACCGGCCGCGATCGGACGCGACTGGTCGATGGGGCTTCCAATGCAGCCGACTTGGAAGCGGTCTTCTTTGGCGCAGTGCTCACGGTGTGCGGCCCTTCAACGACGACTCTTGCGGGGCTGATTGGCGGTGCTGCGCGCGCCACCTCGGTCCGACTTCTTGCCTGCGGCCTTCTTCACCGCCGCCTTGACTTCCATCGCCGGTGCGCGTGGCGCACGCTCCTGACGGCCCGAGGGCGCGACATCGGAGCCGCGACCCCGATGGGGTTTGCCGCGCCCGGCTCCGGCGGTCCCGTCTGCAGGCCCTGCTTGACCCGTCTTGTCGCGCATGGCACGCAGCACCAGGTCGTCGTCGCCACTGACAAGGCGGAAGTCGATGCGACGACCATCCAGGTCCACCCGGCTCACCTGCACCTGCACGCGCGTGCCCAGGGCATAACGAATGCCCGTTCGTTCGCCGCGCAATTCCTGCCGCGCTTCGTCAAAGCGGAAGTACTCACCACCGAGCTCGGTGATGTGCACCAAGCCTTCAACGTACATGGCATCGAGCGTGACGAACAGTCCGAAGCTGGTGACCGAGCTGACAACACCGCTGAACTCCTCCCCCAGATGCTCGCGCATGTACTTGCACTTGAGCCAGGCCTCCACATCGCGGCTGGCCTCGTCGGCGCGGCGCTCGTTGGCGCTGCAGTGCAGGCCGGCAGCCTGCCAGGCCAACGTATCGACCGACGGTTTTTTCACCACCTCGCCCACCGCCAACGGCTTGGCTCGACTGGCCAGGCGTTTGCTCAGCTTGGCATGGGCCTCACCCGGTGTGGGCAGCGCGGGCAACTCATAGCGCTTGCGCGCCAGGATCGCCTTGATCACGCGGTGCACCAGCAAATCGGGGTAGCGGCGGATAGGACTGGTGAAGTGCGTGTAGGCCTCGAAGGCCAGGCCGAAGTGGCCGCTGTTGATCGGTGTGTAAATGGCCTGCTGCATGGATCGCAGCAGCATGGTGTGGATCTGCTGCGATTCGGGCCGGTCCTTGGTGGCGGCCGCGATCTTCTGGAAATCGGCGGGCTTGGGATTGTCGCCAATGGTTTGCGACACGCCCATGGCCTTGAGGTAATTGCGCAGGATTTCCTGCTTCTCGGGCGTGGGGCCTTCGTGCACACGGAACAGGCCGGTGTGCTTGCCTTCGCTGATGAAGTCGGCCGAGCAGACGTTGGCCGCCAGCATCGCTTCTTCAATCACCTTGTGGGCGTCGTTGCGGGTGCGCGGAATGATCTTTTCGATGCGCCCCGACTCGTCGCAGACGATCTGCGTCTCGGTGGTCTCGAAATCCACCGCACCGCGCTCGCCACGCGCGGCAAGGAGCGCGCGGTACACGTCGTGAAGATTGAGCAGGTAAGGCACGAGCGCCTTGCGTTGGCTCGCCTCGGGACCTCGCGTGTTCTGCAGGATGGCCGCCACCTCGGTATAGGTGAAGCGTGCGTGGCTGAACATCACCGCTGGGTAAAACTGATAGGCGTGGACTTCGCCCTTGGCGTTGACCAGCATGTCACACACCATGCAGAGGCGCTCCACGCCGGGGTTCAGCGAACAGAGACCGTTGGAGAGCTTCTCCGGCAGCATGGGGATCACGCGGCGCGGAAAGTACACCGAGGTTGCGCGGTCGTAGGCGTCGATGTCGATGGCCGAGCCGGTCTGCACATAGTTGCTCACATCGGCGATGGCGACCAGCAAACGCCAGCCTTTGCCCTTGCCCACCTTGGCCGGCTCGCAATACACGGCATCGTCGAAGTCACGCGCGTCTTCGCCGTCGATGGTGACCAAGGGCACATCACGCAGATCAACACGGTCCTTGTGATCGACTGCGCGCACGTGGTCAGGCAGTGCACGGGCCTGCGCCATGGCAGCATCCGAGAACTCGTGTGGCACACCGTACTTGCGCACCGCAATCTCGATCTCCATGCCGGGGTCGTCGATCTCTCCAAGTACTTCCTTCACACGACCCACCGGCTGCCCGTACAGCGCAGGTGGCTCGGTGAGTTGCACCACCACCACCTGGCCCGGCTTGGCCGAACCGGTGGCGCCCTTGGGAATCAACACGTCCTGCCCATAGCGCTTGTCTTCGGGCGCCACCAACCACACACCGCTCTCCTGGAGCAGGCGGCCGATGATGGGGGAATCGGAACGTTCGACGATTTCCGTCACGCGTCCTTCGGGGCGACCTTTGCGGTCGAGGCGCACGACACGGGCCTTGACCCGGTCCTTGTGAAGTACGGCCCGCATCTCGTTGGAGGGCAGATAGATATCGGCCTGACCATCGTCGCGGATCACAAAACCATGGCCGTCCCGATGACCGGAGACGACACCTTCATATTCGGCCAACAGGCTGTTTTTTTCGTTCACTTTTTCTCTGCTATAATTTCGTTTTTCCTGAAATGCCCAGGTGGCGGAATTGGTAGACGCACTAGTTTCAGGTACTAGCGCTGAGAGGCGTGGAGGTTCGAGTCCTCTCCTGGGCACCAATCATAAGGGCTTGCAAACGTGATGTTTGCAAGCCCTTTTCTTTTGTCTCAACGCAAACAAGCGCACAACCGCCTGTTGACACGTTGATCGCATGCTCCGAAATTCGGAGCATGCGTTGCTGGACAGCTGCGGCACTGCTTGGGGCGACCAAGAGGCCGGCTTTCACCATCAAATCGGGACCGCCAACAGGTCGTGTCCCTGCGCTGCGACAACCCGCGCCTTGGTGAATTCACCCACCTTCAAAGTCTTGCTGATCTTCTCTGGCGGGAGCAAACGCACCAATCCGTCGATCTCGGGCGCATCCGCATAACTGCGGCCAATGCCCCCCTTCTTGCCCATGCCGGGCGCCGAATCCACCAGCACCTGCATGGTCGCGCCAACGCGCTGTTGCAGCTTGTCGGCCGACACGGCTTCAGCCACCGCCATGAAGCGCGCCCGGCGCTCTTCACGCAAGGCATCGGGCACGGCATCAGGCAATGCATTGGCCGCGGCACCGGGAACGGGCGAGTAGGCAAAGCAACCCGCTCGGTCGATGCGCGCTTCGCGAAGGAAGTCCAACAAGTGATCGAACTCGGCCTCCGTCTCGCCGGGGAAACCAGCGATGAAGGTGCTGCGCACAACGATCTCCGGGCACAGCTCGCGCCAGCGCGCGATGCGCTCGAGATTCCTTTCACCACTGGCCGGCCGCTTCATGCGGCGCAGCACGTCGGGGTGGCTGTGCTGCAGCGGCACGTCGAGGTACGGCAAGCACAGACCTTCGGCCATGAGCGGAATGATTTCGTCCACGTGCGGATACGGATAGACGTAGTGCAAGCGAACCCAGGCGCCATAGCCTTTGGCCAACTCGCCCAGCGAGCGCACGAGGTCGAACATGCGCGTTTTCACCGGTTTGCCGTCCCAGAAGCCGGTGCGGTACTTCACGTCCACGCCATACGCCGAGGTGTCCTGGCTCACCACCAGCAACTCTTTCACACCGGATTCGAACAGCTTGCGCGCTTCTGTCAGCACGTCTCCAATGGGGCGACTCACCAGATCGCCGCGCATGGAGGGAATGATGCAGAAGGTGCACCGGTGGTTGCAGCCCTCGCTGATCTTCAGGTAGGCGTAGTGGCGCGGCGTGAGCTTGATGCCCTGCGGTGGCACCAGATCCACAAAGGGGTCGTGCGGCTTGGGCAGGTGCTGGTGCACCGCGGTCATCACCTCGTGCGTGGCGTGCGGGCCGGTCACGGCGAGCACGCTGGGGTGCATCTGGCGCACCAGGTTGCCGCCGCCCTCGCCTTCGCGCGCGCCCAGGCAACCCGTGACGATGACCTTGCCGTTCTCGGCCAGGGCTTCACCAATGGTGTCCAGGCTTTCACGCACGGCGTCGTCGATGAAGCCGCAGGTGTTGACGATCACCAGATCTGCGCCGGCGAAGGTCTTGGAAGTTTGGTAGCCCTCGGCGCTGAGTTGCGTGAGGATGAGTTCGGAGTCAGTGAGCGCCTTGGGGCAACCCAGGCTGACAAAACCGACTTTGGGGGCCGCGTTGGCGACCGGGACAAGCGTTTCAGACATGCCCCGATTGTCTCAGACCTGCTGCAACGCCGCAGAGAAATGGATGATCCGGCGCCGACCAGCGCGGCGGCGGAGCGTGGGGGACATGCTTCAGCGTTTGAGCCCGAGTGCTGCCAGCATCTGCTCGCTGTTCTTCTGCATCTGCTCCTGCATCTGGGTGAACGCGCTGCGCGACTGCTCCAGGTAGGTGCCCATCATGCCCTGCATCATGGGCGACTGCACGTTCATGAACTGCTTCCAGGCCTCGGGATTCACACCGCTGGACTGCTCGGTCATCTTGTGCTGCAGGTCCATGAAGATCTGCACGTTCTTCTCCAGGTAAGCACCCATGAAGTCCTGCATGGCGTGCCCGTAGAAGCGAATGATGTTGGCCAGCACCTGCTCGGTGAAGATGGGCACGCCGGCAGTTTCCTCTTCCAGGATGATCTGCAGCAGGATGCTGCGCGTGAGGTCATCGTTGGTCTTGGCGTCGCGCACCACGAAGAGCTCGTTGTCCATCACCAGCGTCTTGACTTCGGCCAGCGTGATGTACGACGAAGTATCGGTGTCGTAAAGACGCCGATTCGGGTACTTCTTGATGACGCGCACAGCGGGCTGGCTGCCACTCTCGGCCTTGTTTTTTTGCACTGATGGATCTTTCTGGAAGAAGGGAATGAACCGCCGGATACGGTCGGGGGTTCATGGGGCATTCTAGAAACGCTTGAACGCCCCCGCAGCATGGGTTTTCCCTGTGCATGCTAACGATCTCCGCGCTTTTCAGGAGAACAATCAGAACAGGCCACAAAAAAGCCCGACTCGGGGTCGGGCTTGGTTGCTGGATGCCTGGCATCCGGAAAAGTTTGGTAGGCGCGATTGGACTCGAACCAACGACCCCCACCATGTCAAGGTGGTGCTCTAACCAGCTGAGCTACGCGCCTACAAACGATTCGAAGCTGCGAAGTATAGCAGCACTCCGAGACCGTTTTTCAGCGCCGACGAACCACGCGCACGCCCGGCACGTCACCCACCACCGCCATGGCCCTGGCGACCTGGCGCGCGTCGGCCACTTCGATGGTGAACGTCATCCAGGCCACTCCACGCACCGACTGGGTCTGCACGCCGATGACGTTCATCTTCTCGCGGGCGAACACGTCCGAGATGTCGCGCAGCAAGCCCTGCCGGTCCTGCGCCTCGATCCCCACATCCACCGGGTAAACCGCTGCCTGACCGTCCCGACCGGCACCGGTCTGGCCGCTCCACTGCACCTCGATCACGCGGTCCGGGCTCTTGCGCTGGAGGTGCGCGAAATCGGTGCAGTCGACGCGGTGGATGCTCACGCCCTTGCCGCGGGTGACGAACCCACCGATCTCGTCGGGTGGTGCCGGTTTGCAGCACTTGGCCAGCTGCGTCATG
Source organism: Hydrogenophaga sp. (assembly GCF_018780385.1). GTDB lineage: Bacteria > Pseudomonadota > Gammaproteobacteria > Burkholderiales > Burkholderiaceae_C > Hydrogenophaga. The sequence continues at coordinate 173,246 of NZ_JADMJO010000003.1, forward strand.
AGCGAGTCCACGCCCACGACGAGCACGCCACCGGCCGATGCGCCGGAGTTCTTGCGCGGCTTCTTGAGCCACACGGGCATTTCGTCCGGTGCGGCCACTTCGGGCGGGCGCAAATGCAGTTCGATGGCGCGCAGCGACAACTCGTCCTTGCCCACCTGCTCAAACAGTTCCTGCGCCGACGCCAGGCCCATGGCGATGGCGAGATCGTCGAGCTTCAGCGCGGTCTTGCCTTCGCGCTGCAGCAGTTTTTCCACCGCCTCACGCCCGCGCGCCACGGTCTCTTCCATGGCTTGCGCGTTGAACCAGGCCCTCACCTTGCTCTTGGCACGGTGGCTGACAAGATACCCCAGCTCACCATTGAGCCAGTCACGCGAAGGGCCACCTTCCCTGGCCGCCGTGATCTCCACGGTCTGGCCGTTCTGCAGCGGCGTGTTGAGCGTGACCATGGCTCCGTCAACACGGGCGCCGCGGCAGCGATGACCCAGGTTGGTGTGCACGGTGTAGGCGAAGTCCACCGCGGTGGCACCCCGGGGTAGCTCGACGATGGCTGCGTCCGGCGTGAGCACGTAGATGCGGTCATCAAACAGGCCCTGAGCCGCCCCGCTGAGGTCCCGCTCCCAGGCCAGCAACTGGCGCAGCACGGCGATCTTGGCGTCGTAGTCGGAACTGGCCGACACACCCGCATAACCCTTGGACCCGGCTTCCTTGTAGGCCCAGTGCGCGGCCACACCGTGCTCGGCGTGGTCGTGCATCGCCTGCGTGCGAATCTGGATCTCGAACGCCCTGCCCTGAGCGTCGCGCACCACGGTGTGCAACGACTGGTAGCCATTGGGTTTTGGCTTGGCAATGTAGTCATCAAACTCGTCAGCCACCGGCACGAAATGGGCATGCACATGCGCCAGCACGGCATAGCTGTCGCCCACCTGCGGCACGATCACGCGCAGCGCGCGGATGTCGAACACCTGATCAAAGTCGAGCGACTTGCCGCGCATCTTCTTGACGATGCTGTAGATGTGCTTGGGTCGACCTTGCACCGAGGCCGATACGCCTTGTTGCTGCAGATCGTTTTCAAGTTGTTGACGCACTTGCTCCACATGAGCTTCGCGCTCGGCGCGCTTCTCGTCGAGCAGGCGGGCCACTTCCTTGTAGGTCTGCGGCTCCAGGAAACGGAACGCCAGGTCTTCCATTTCCCACTTGATCTGCCAGATGCCCAACCGGTTGGCCAGGGGCGCGAACACATGCAGGGACTCGCTGGCGAGGGCCTGCCCTGGATCGCTCTTGCTGGCGGCGAAGTAGCGCAAGGTCTGCAGACGGGAGGCCAGGCGCAGCATGACCACGCGCAGGTCGCGCGAGAACGCCAGCAGCATCTTGCGCACGTTCTCGGTCTGGCTGGCCGCCAGCTCCGACACGGGCCCCTTGTTCGGGGCAGCCACCGCCGGGTCCAGCGCTGCCAGACGTTCCTCTTCTTTTTTCGCCTGCACCTCGGCGGTCTTGATGCGCGCCTGGCGCTGCAGTTGCACGAGCTTGGTGGTCTCCAGTGCCAGCGCGGCGAAGTTTTCGCCGAAGGCCTTGGTGATCACTTCCTGAGGCCGGTTCAGGTACTGGCAGGCATAGACCAGGTAGGCCGCGGCCTGCATGGCCTCGGAGCCACCGATGTCGGACAGCACATTGGCCACGGCATCGGCGTGCGCGAGGATGTTCTCGCCGGTGTCGAGTTCCTCGTGGGACAGCAGGGGTTCGGCAAAGGCCCGCGCTCGCTGCAAGGCCTGCGCCTGGTGCGGCAGGCTCGCAGCGGTGGCCGCCACGATCGCCGACGGCACGGCAGAAGGCGTCTCGGACGCTTCGGCGTGTCCCGGGGATGGAGTGCGCTTCATGCCGGTTGCCCCATCAGCTCGACCACAGGAAATCCCGCACCACGGCCACCTGGTCGTCGGCCACCAGCGTGGGCGCGTGACCCACACCATCGAAGGTGACCAGCGTGGCCTTGGGTCCACGCTGCGTCATCTGCAGCGCCGTCTCGGGCGTGAGCAGGTCGGACTGCGCGCCCCGAAGCAGCAACGTGGGCACCTGGATCGCGTCGTACAGCCCCCAGAGGGCCGCCTCACCCGCCTGCACGATCCGCTGTGCGCTCGCCTCGTCGGCCGTGGCCGTCATGGCCTTGAACGGCACCGCAATCGCGGGGTCGTAGTGCAACCACCAGCGTCCATCTCGCTCGCGCAGAAGCGGACGCGAAAGCGCCTGCCACTGCTCGGGCGTGTGGGGACCGAAGCCAGCCGAAATGGTGGCCAGGTAAGCCACTGCTGCCTGTTCACTGTCGAACGACGGGTTGAGTCCGAGGTAGGTGCCGATGCGCAGCAGTGCTTCCCACTGAATCACCGGCCCCACATCGTTGAGCACCAGTCGGCGCAGCGCCATCTGCGGCTGGGCTGCCATTGCCATGCCGATGAGGCCGCCCATGCTGGTGCCCACCCAGTCGATCTGAAGGTCGGGCGCGTCGGCGCGCAGGTACGTGATCAGAGCAGCCATGTCAGCTGCGTAGGTGGGAATCTGGTATCCCATGGGGTCGGCCAGCCTATCGCTGTGGCCACGACCGGCCACGTCCACCGCGATCACCCGTGAGCGCTGGCGCAAGGTCTGGGCCAGGGTGTCGAAGTCCAGGCCTTGACGCGAGAGGCCGTGCACACAGACCACGACACTGCGGTGATCAGCGACCTGGCAAGACCAGTCCCAGTAAGCCAGACGGCGGGGTGCACCCGTCGCAGCGGGCACGCCGCCCACGGTGAGATGTTGGAGTTGGGGTGCTTGCATTGGTGCGAGGAGATGGAGAGGCGAGATGTGTCCGTGATAATGAACCGGGCACCGTTCAATCAATCGTAATGGAAGTGGGGATTTCACATGCTTGCCAACAAAACCGCCCTCGTCACCGGCTCCACCAGCGGCATCGGCCTGGGCATCGCCAAGGCCCTGGCGCGCCAGGGTGCCAACATCGTGCTCAACGGGTTCGGTGATGCCGAAGGCCCCAAGGCCGAGATCGCAGCGCTGGGTGCGAAGGTGGCCTACCACGGCGCAGACATGAGCAAGGCCGCCGAGATCGAAGCCATGATGGCTTTTGCCGCCGCGACCTTCGGGCAGGTCGACATCCTCGTGAACAACGCCGGCATCCAGCACGTGGCGCGCATTGAAGACTTCCCGGTCGATCGCTGGGACGCGATCATCGCCATCAACCTCACGAGCGCCTTCCACGCCAGCCGCCTCGCCCTGCCAGCGATGCAGAAGGCCAACTGGGGCCGCATCATCAACGTGGCCTCGGTTCACGGGCTGGTGGGTTCAGCCGAAAAGTCGGCCTATGTGGCGGCCAAACACGGCATCGTCGGCCTGACCAAGGTCACCGCGCTGGAGAACGCCACGTCCGGCGTGACCTGCAACGCGATCTGCCCGGGCTGGGTGCTCACGCCCCTCGTGCAGAAACAGGTGGACGCCAAAGCCGCCGCGCAGGGCATCTCCAACGAAGACGCCAAGAAGCAGTTGCTGGGCGAAAAAGAGCCGTCGATGCAGTTCACCACTCCCGAAGAGCTGGGCGATCTGGCGGTGTTTTTCTGTTCACCCGCAGGCAACAACGTGCGCGGCGTGGCCTGGAACATGGACGGCGGCTGGGTGGCGCAATAAGCGCTGATCCTCAACAAAAAAGGCCCGCACGAAGCGGGCCTTTGTCTGGGCGCAAGCTCAGCGCAGTTGGACCGAGCCCGACACCGTCACGTTGACCGTGGACTTGCCCGGCTCCACCGGCACGGCCGCGTCCGACATGGCGGCCTTGGCTTCCATGGCCATGGCGCGCGGCTGGAACGGGCGGCCTTCCTGGTCGGCCGAGCTCACTGCCACTTCGCGCAGGTTGTAGCCGGCGAAGCCAAAACCCTTGGCCACCTCGCCAGCCTTCGACTTGAAACGCTCGATGGCCATCGCCTGCACGTCCGACTCCAGCTTCAGCCGCGCTTCGCGTGAGAGCGAGAAGCCCATGTTGCTCATGGTGAGCGTCTGGATCTTGCCGGCGGTGGTGCTGATACGGGCGAAGTCGCGCCCTTCGAGCACCAGCTCGGTGCTGCCCTGCCAGCCGCTGATCTTGCCCTTGTCGGTGTATCGCGGGTACAGGCTGAACTGGCCGGTGCGCACTTCGAGCTGCTGGGGCTGGGCGCTGGCGCGGGCCACCGCCAGAGCTGCTTCGAGGGCCGCCTTGAGCTGGTTCTGCACGGTGACCGCATCGGGTCCTTCGCGCGTGGTGCTCAGGCTCATGCTCAGCCAGTCTTGCGGAGCTTCGAGGAAGCCGCTGGCCGAGAGGTTGACGACGTTGAGAGGTGGCGGCTGCACTCCCTGGGCGTTTGCCAGGGAGCCCATGGCGATGAGGGAGGAGAGAACGAGAGTGCGGAAACGAGGAAGTTGAACGGTGCGTTGGGCTGACAAGGTCATGGTTTGAATTTGTTTTCATGCGGCGACTGGCCACGCAGCTGTTCGCGCAGTCGGTGACGCTCTTCAACGGACAAGCGGTAAGGCTTGGCGTTGTCCTCCATGTCGTCGTAGGGCTGCCGCAGCACATCGCGCAGACGCAACACGTTGCGAGGCTCCCCGTCATCCACCGAAATGGGCAAGACCATCACCGATGCGTTGGTGGGCATCGGATGTGCGCGCTGATCCCCGGGTGCGGCATGCGCCGTTCCCAGTGTCAACATGATCAAGCCCAAGGGCAAATACGTTTTCATGGTCCGCTCAAGTATCGTCAATCCAGTCATTGTGTGATGTGCGTGTCATGAACGGTTCGACCGCACGGGCAACATCTGTAACAGCATGTCAGAAAAATAAAAATCCAGTGTTGACAAGCACTTGGCGCTGCCACAATCGCGTTTGTTACATATTCAGGAAGTTGCCTACATGCCACAAAACAACGCACGCCCCAACAAGATCCTCGTGGTCGACGACGACGTCCGCATCCGCGACCTGCTGCGCCGCTACCTCATGCAGGAGGGATTTGAGGTCATGCTGGCCGAAGACGGCAAGTCGCTCAACCGGGTTCTGCAGCGCGATTCGGTGGATCTGGTCGTGCTCGATCTCATGATGCCGGGCGAAGATGGCCTGTCCATCTGCCGCCGCCTGCGTGCCAACGGCGACCGCACGCCGATCATCATGCTCACCGCCAAGAGCGAAGACGTCGACCGCATCGTCGGCCTGGAAGTCGGTGCCGACGACTACCTGGGCAAGCCATTCAATCCGCGTGAACTGCTGGCCCGCATCCACGCCGTGCTGCGCCGCCGCCCCCCCACCGAAGTGCCCGGCGCGCCGTCTCAGGACCAGGAAGTCGTGAACTTTGGCCCCTTCGAGTTCGACCTGAGCCTGCGCACCCTGCGCAAGGAAGGCTCCGACCTGCCACTGACCACCGGCGAGTTCGCCATGCTCAAGGCGCTGGTGCGCCACCCTCGCCAGCCGCTGTCGCGCGAGAAACTGGCGCAACTGGCCCGCGGGCGCGAGTTCGAGCCGTTTGACCGCAGCCTGGACGTGCAGGTCTCTCGCCTGCGCAAGCTGATCGAGGAAGACGCGGCTTCGCCGCGTTACCTGCAGACGGTGTGGGGCGTGGGCTATGTCTTCGTGCCGGACGGCAACGCCTGATGTCGGAGGAGTCGCGGGTTCCTTTTGAAACCCATCCCACTTCACTGGAGACCGCACCTGCTCCGCTGGAACTGAGGCCCAGCCGAGGTTTCAGCCTGTTCTGGCGCACCTTCTTCTTTCTGGCCGTGTTGCTGGTGGGCTGCATCGTGGCTTGGCTGCAGACTTTCAGAGCGCTCGAGTACGAGCCCCGCGCCCTGCAGAGCGCCAACCAGCTTGCCTCGCTGGTCAACCTGAGCCGCGCGGCCCTGGTGCACTCGGATTCGATCGCACGGGTCTCGCTGATCAAGACCTTGGCCGACGAAGAAGGCCTGCGCATCGCGCCGCGCGAGCCCAACGACACCTTCCGCCTCTACAACACCGATGTGCTCAGCCGCAACGTGGCTGAGCGCCTGAGCGGGCGCCTGGGGCCTGGCACCTTGGTGGCGCGTGAAGTCAACGGCACACCGGGTCTCTGGATTGGTTTCAACATCGACGGCGACCCCTACTGGCTGCTCACCGACCCGTCGCGCATCGGCCCAGTGGCAGGCACCACCTGGTTGATCTGGCTGGGCACGGCTGCTCTGCTCTCGCTCACCGGTGCGGCGCTCATCGCCCGTTTGATCAACCGGCCGCTGAAGAAGCTGTCGTTTGCGGCCAGCCGCGTGCGAGAGGGCGACTTCAACGCCAGCCAGCTCAACGAAACCGTGGCCACCAGCGAAATCCGCGAGGTCAATATCGGCTTCAACCGCATGGCGCAGCGCCTGTCCAAGATCGAGCAGGACCGCGCGCTCATGCTCGCCGGCATCTCGCACGACCTGCGCACACCGCTGTCCCGGCTGAGGCTGGAAACCGAGATGAGCGTGGCCGACCCCATCGCCCGGGAGCACATGGCGGCCGACATCGAGCAGGTCAATTCGATCATCGACAAGTTCCTCGACTACGCCCGCCCCGATCACATCAAACCCGACCGGGTGAGCCTGAACCAAGTCGTCGATGCGGCGGTGTTCGCGCTGGGCGATGACGAACGCAACGTGTTCACCACCAGCATCCCGCCAGAGACCGTGGTGATGGGGGATGCGGTGGAGCTGCAGCGCGTGTTTGCCAATCTGCTGGAAAACGCCTGCCGCTACGGCCGTGACCCCCACACCGGCGTGGCGCGCGTGGACATTGCCGCCAAGCCCAAGGACGATTGGGTTTTGATCAAGCTGCGCGACCACGGACAAGGCGTGGACCCGGAAATCCTGGAGCAGCTGACCCAGCCGTTCTTCCGGGGCGACGTCTCACGGACCTCGGCCACCGGCACCGGCCTGGGTCTGGCCATTGTCGACCGCGCCATTGCCCGCATGGGTGGGCGCTTTGCGCTGGCCAACAGCAGCACGGGCGGCCTCTCGGCCCACTTGAAGCTGCAGCGCGCTCCCGCCTGATCCCGCCCAGGGCTCAGGCCCGCGCAAAGAGCATGGCCACGGCCCGCGCTTCGATGGAGAGGCCCTGCCCCACCGGACCGATCTTCTCGGCGGTCTTGGCCTTCACGTTGACCTGACCGAGCGACACGCCCAGCGCGCGGGCGATGCCCTCCACCATGCCCGGGATGTGCGGCGCCAGCTTGGGCGCCTGCGCGATCACGGTGCTGTCCACGTTGCCGATTTCGAAACCCGCCTCGCGCACGCGTCGCGCGGCCTCGTTCAGCAGCTCGCTCGAATCCGCACCTTTGAAACGCTCGTCGGTGTCGGGAAAGTGGCGGCCGATGTCGCCGAGCGCCGCCGCACCCAGCAAGGCGTCGGTGATGGCGTGCAGCAGCACGTCGGCATCGGAATGGCCCAGCAGGCCCTGGCTGTGCGGAATGTGCACGCCACCGATGATGAGTTTGCGACCGGGCACGAGCGCATGCACGTCCCAGCCCTCGCCGATGCGCCATGTCGGAGCCGGGATCGGGGTGTTCATGCGCGGCTCCTGAAGATGGCTTCGGCCAGTGCGAAGTCATCGGGGTAGGTGATCTTGAAATTGCGGGAACTGCCCTGAACCAGCAGCGGACGGTGGCCGGCCATCTCCATGGCGCTGGCTTCGTCGGTCACGCCGGCAAAGCCTTGTGAGGCGGTGGCGGCCAGCGCCGCATGCAACGTCCCCAGGCGAAACATCTGCGGCGTTTGCGCGAGCCACTTGCCCGCGCGATCCACCGTGGTCGTCACACGCCCATCGGTCTCGGCCTTGAGCGTGTCGGGTAAAGGAATGGCCAGCAGTCCACCCACCGGGTCGTGCAGACAGGCATCGATCAGCGCATCGACCATGGGCGCCGTGACCAGGCAACGCGCGGCGTCATGCACCAGCACCCAGTCTTGCGGGTTCGTGCCCTGGTCCAGCATGGCCTGCAAGCCGTTGAACACACTTTCAGCGCGAGAGCTGCCACCACAGCGCAGCGCGGTGACGCCGGGATAGCCCGTGGTCCAGAACGCGTCACCAGGCGCCGCCACCACCACGAGCCGTTCCAGCCGGGCCACCGCCCGCAACGCCGCCAACGTGTGCAAGACCATCGGCAACTCAAGGATGGGCTGGTATTGCTTGGGGACCTCGGTGCCGGCACGCGAGCCGGTACCGGCGCACGGCAACAAGGCGTGGCAACGGATGCCGGCCTCGGTAGAAGTGTGGGGGGTCAATTCGCGGGCGGCATCAGGCATGGGTGGCTGCATTCTAAAATCACGGCTCACACACCCCCTGCTCTCCCGAGCCGGGGGTGTTCGTCATGGACGGTCCGGGGCACATGCCCCGATCGCCCATCAGCCAACCGCCTTGCACAGCGCGCCGAACACTGCCCTTCATGGACCTGCCCAAACTCACCCCCGGCAAACGCTTCACCCTGCCCCACCCGGGCGGCTCGGCCGACGCGCTGTTGCTGGCGAAGCTGGCCGCGCGCGACAAGGCCGCGGGCCGGCTCACGGCCATCATCACGTCGGACGCCAACGACGCGCAGCGCCTCATCGACGAGATGGCGTTCTTCGCACCCGAGCTGCGCTGCGCCCTCTTCCCCGACTGGGAAACCCTGCCCTACGACACCTTCTCGCCACACCAGGATCTGATCAGCGAACGGCTGGCCACCCTCTGGCGCATCTCGCAGCGCGACAAGGAGACCGGCGCCGACGTGGTCCTGGTGCCCGCGACCACCGCGCTCTACCGCGTGGCGCCGCCAGCGTTTCTCGCCGGCTACACCTTCCAGTTCAAGGTCAAGCAAAAGCTGGACGAGGCGCGTCTGAAGAGCCAGCTCACGCTGGCGGGTTACCAGCATGTGACGCAGGTGGTGAGCCCGGGCGAATACGCGGTGCGCGGTGGCCTGATCGATCTCTTCCCCATGGGCAGCCCCGTGCCCTACCGCGTGGACCTGTTCGACGACGAGATCGACAGCATCCGCACCTTTGACCCCGACAGCCAGCGCAGCCTGTACCCGGTGCCCGAGGTGCGGCTGCTGCCCGGGCGCGAATTTCCCATGGACGACGCGGCGCGCGCGAAATTCCGCAGCCGCTGGCGCGAACTGCTCGATGGGGACCCGACCAAGAGCCGCATCTACAAGGACATGGGCAACGGCGTGGCCACCGCCGGTATCGAGTACTACCTGCCGCTGTTCTTCGACGACACCGCCACCGTGTTCGACTACCTCGGTGCGGACGCCACGGTGGTGCTGCACGGTGACCTGGAGCCCGCGTTCCAGCGCTTCTGGCAGGACACGAAAGACCGCTACCGCCTGGTGCACGGCGACCCGGAGCGCCCGGTGTTGCCACCCGAGTCGCTGTTCCTGGGCGTGGAGCAGTTCTATGCGCGGGCCAACGAGCACGCGCAGCTCGCCATCAAATCCGTTCGCCCTGAGCTTGCCCTTCGACAGGCTCAGGGCGATCGGGAGCCAGAGGCTTCGACAGGCTCAGCCCGAACGGCGTTTGTGCAATTCAACGGATTGCCAGACCTCTCCGTGGTGCGTGGTGCCGAAGACCCGCTGTCCCGCCTGCAAGGCCACATCCGCAACACGGCGCAGCGTGTGCTGTTGCTGGCCGAAAGCGATGGCCGGCGCGAGAGCCTGCTCGACTTTCTGCGCGCGAGCGGCGTCAACCCTCCGGCCTTCGACTCCTTGCTGGAGTTCCAGACCAGCAGCGAGAAGCTCGGCATCGCCACCGCCGCACTGGCCACGGGTTTTTCTTGGCTGGAAGACGGCATCGACTTCGTCACCGAGACCGAGCTGTTTGCCGCGAGTCCCACCACGCGCAGGCGCAAGAAGCAGGAACAGGTCAGCGACGTCGACGCACTGATCAAGGACCTCTCCGAGCTCAACCTGGGCGATCCGGTGGTGCACATCGCCCACGGCATCGGGCGCTACCGCGGCCTGATCAACCTGGACATGGGCGAGAAGAACGCAGACGGCACGCCAGCGCTGATGGAGTTCCTGCACCTGGAGTACGCCGACAAGGCCGTGCTCTACGTGCCGGTGAGCCAGCTGCAACTGATCGGCCGCTACACCGGCGTGGGCGCCGACGAAGCGCCCTTGCACCGCCTGGGCAGCGGTCAATGGGAGAAAGCCAAGCGCAAGGCAGCCGAGCAGGTGCGCGACGCCGCAGCCGAACTGCTCAACATCTACGCCCGCCGAGCCGCGCGCCAGGGCCACGCCTTCCGCTACTCGGCGCAGGACTACGAGGTGTTCGCCAACGACTTCGGTTTCGAGGAAACCGCCGACCAGCGCGCGGCCATCCACGCCGTCATCCAGGACATGATCAGCCCGCGCCCGATGGACCGGCTGGTGTGTGGCGACGTGGGCTTCGGCAAGACCGAGGTCGCGCTGCGCGCGGCCTTCGTGGCCGTGACCGGTGGGCGCCAGGTGGCCCTGCTGGCGCCCACCACGCTGCTCGCCGAGCAGCACTACCAGACGCTGGTGGACCGCTTCGCCAAGTGGCCGGTGAAGATCGCCGAGATGAGCCGCTTCCGCTCCGCCAAGGAAATCACCTTGGCGGCCAAGGGCCTGGCCGATGGTTCGGTGGACATCGTGGTCGGCACGCACAAGCTGCTGAGCGAAAGCGTGAAGTTCAAGGACCTGGGCCTGCTCATCATCGATGAGGAACACCGTTTCGGCGTGCGCCACAAGGAGCAGATGAAGGCGCTGCGCGCCGAGGTCGACGTGCTCACGCTCACCGCCACACCGATCCCACGCACGCTGGGTATGGCACTCGAAGGCCTGCGCGACCTGTCGGTGATCGCCACCGCGCCGCAGCGCCGCCTGGCCATCAAGACCTTCGTGCGCAACGAGGGCAACGGCGTGATCCGCGAAGCCGTGCTGCGCGAACTCAAGCGCGGCGGGCAGGTGTACTTCCTGCACAACGAGGTCGACACGATCGAGAACCGCCGGCAGAAGCTCGAAGAGCTGCTGCCCGAGGCGCGCATTGCGATTGCCCACGGCCAGATGCCCGAGCGCGAACTGGAACGCGTGATGCGCGACTTCGTGGCGCAGCGCTTCAACGTGCTGCTGTGCTCCACCATCATCGAGACCGGCATCGACGTGCCCACGGCCAACACAATCGTGATGGCGCGCGCCGACAAGTTCGGCCTGGCGCAATTGCACCAGCTGCGCGGGCGCGTGGGCCGCAGCCACCACCAGGCCTACGCCTACCTCATGGTCCCCGACATCGAGGGCCTCACCAAACAGGCTGCGCAGCGGCTGGACGCGATCCAGCAGATGGAAGAACTCGGCAGCGGCTTTTACCTGGCCATGCACGACCTGGAGATCCGCGGTGCGGGCGAGGTGCTGGGCGAGAACCAGAGCGGCAACATGCTGGAAGTCGGTTTCCAGCTCTACAACGAGATGCTCAGCGAAGCCGTGCGCTCGCTCAAGGCCGGCCGAGAACCCGACCTGCTCTCTCCCCTCTCGGTCACCACCGACATCAACCTGCACGCACCGGCCTTGCTGCCCAGCGACTACTGCGGCGATGTGCACCTGCGCCTGTCGTTCTACAAGAAGCTCGCCACCGCGCAGACCACCGACCAGGTGGACGGTCTGCTGGAAGAAATCGTGGACCGCTTCGGCAAACTGCCACCCCAGGCGCAGACGCTGGTCGACGTGCACCGCCTGCGCGTGCTGAGCGCTCCTTACGGTGTGGTCAAGGTCGACGCCGCACCAGGGGTGGTGCAGATCACCTTCCGCCCCAATCCACCGTTCGACTCGATGCGCATCATCGAGCTGATCCAGAAGAACCGCCACATCAAACTCGCTGGCAACGAGAAGCTGCGCATCGAGCGCGCTCTGCCCGAGGTGAAAGACCGCGTGCAGCTGGTGCGCGACGTGCTGCGATCGCTTGGTCAACCCATCCAACAACCCGTCACTGCCTGAAGGCACTCCACCCACCCCGTTCGGGCTGAGCCTGTCGAAGCCCCCGCCAACCCATGACCACCGCCACCGAATTCGCCTCCGGCCTCACCGTTCAAGGCTTCACGCCGCCACTCAAGCTCAGCGACTTCAAGCTGATCGCCTTCGACATGGACTCCACGCTCATCAGCATCGAGTGCGTGGACGAGATTGCCGACGCCGTGGGCAAGAAGGCCGAGGTGGCCGCGATCACCGAGGCGGCCATGCGCGGCGAGATCACCGACTACAAGGACAGCCTGCGCCAGCGCGTGGCACTGCTGCGCGGCGTCACCATCGCCGACATGGAGCAGGTCTACACCGAGCGCCTGCGCATCAACCCCGGCGCGGCCGAGCTCATCACCGCCTGCAAGGCCGCGGGTCTGAAAGTGCTGCTGGTCTCGGGCGGCTTCACCTTCTTCAGCGAACGCGTGCGCGAGCGTCTGGGCATCGACTTCACGCGCGCCAACGTGCTCGAAGTGGAAAGCGGTCCCAACTGCGGCCAGCTCACCGGCCGCATGGTCGACCAACCCTGGGGCGACATTTGCGACGGCGCCGAGAAGCGCCGCACCCTGCTTGAAGTGGCCTCGCTGCTGGGCATCGAGCCTGCACAGTGCATCGCCATGGGCGACGGCGCCAACGACCTGCCCATGATGAGCGTGGCGGGTCTTTCGGTGGCGTACCACGCCAAGCCCGCGGTGCGCGCGCAGGCGATGGTGTCCATCAACGAAGGCGGACTCGACCGTCTGCTCAACGTCCTTCGCTGAAGCGTCGTTGCCCTTTGCATGAAGGTGCGACAGCGCACAGACGACATGCAAATCTCTTTTTAGAGTCTGCACATTGGCGGTGGGGCTTGATGCCCCGCACCATGCGATGACCTTGCAAGCATGTTGGGCCACGCGTCTCAACCACTCCAAGGAACACTCCATGAAAACACGTCAATTTTTCCCCATCGTCATGCTCGCCGTGGCCGCTTCCGTCATGACTTTGGCTGGGTGCTCCTCCACCTCCAAGCAGTCTAGTACCGGTCAGTACATCGACGACACCGCCATCACCGGCAAGGTGAAGGCCGCGATCTTCAATGACGCTTCTCTCAAATCGGCGGAAATCAACGTCGAGACCTTCAAGGGCGCCGTGCAGCTCAGCGGCTTCGTGAATTCGCAAGCCGATATCCAGCGTGCCGTGGCCGTGACTCAAGGCGTCTCGGGCGTGAAGTCGGTCAAGAACGACATGCGTCTGAAGTAAGCCGCAGCCGCTCTTTTTTTACAGTCAACGCCAAAGGAGATCACCATGAAATCCATTGCATCGCGCTCAATGACGATCGCAGCTTCCATCGCCTTGCTCGCCGGCCTCACCGCCTGCAGCGGCATGTCGCGCCAAGACCAGAACACCGCCATTGGTGCGGGTGCTGGTGCGGTGGGCGGCGCCGTCCTCACCGGCGGCAGCACGATGGGCACCCTGGGAGGTGCTGCCATCGGGGGCCTGATCGGCAATCAGGTCGATACCAAGAAGTGATCCACAAGCCGGCCAGCGCCGGCTTCGGATCCATTGTTCAACCCTTATGAAAGACGCTCATGATCAAGTCTGACGATCTCTCCACTTTGGCTCACGACGCGGCGCAAACCGCGGAACGTGCCGCCCATTCAGCCCGCAACGGCATCGGCCAAGGCCTGCATGAAATGTCCAACGGACTGGAGCATGCGCGCTCGGAAACCGGACAAGCCCTGCGCCAGTTGGCCTCCGATTCGGACGCGCTGCTGCACCGTGGCATCGACAAGGTGCGTGGCGGTGCTGACCAGCTGCGTGAAAAATCGCTGCACGCCAAAGATGCGGCCACCACCTACATCCAGCACGAACCCATGAAGTCGATACTCATGGCCGCAGCTGTCGGCGCTGGGCTGATGGCGCTCGTGGCACTGTTCAGCCGCAACCACCACTCCGGCCGCTGATCGCGGGCGCAAACGTCCATGCTCCACCCCGTGTTCCGCCTCGCGGCGTCACAACCGCAACTGCTGGCGGAACACGCCGCGGGCTATGTCGGCCTGTTGGCCGAAGAACTGGCCGAGAGCGGTGCGCACTTCAAACGGCGCATCACCTGGCAGATCGTCGGGCTGCTGGGCTTGATGGTGGCAGCCATTCTCGGCGGCGTGGCCCTGTTGTTGTGGGCTTCGTTGCCAGCGGTGTCGATGCAGCAGCCTTGGTTGTTGTGGTTCGTCCCGCTGGTGCCGGCGGTGCTCGGTGCGCTGGCGCTGTGGGCGTCCAGCAGCGATAACGCGCAACCCGCTTTTGCCACACTGCGCGAGCAGCTTGATCAAGATGCCGCCATGTTGCGCAGAACCACATCGCCATGAACCACGCTGAATCTGCCCAGCAGCGGCTGGCACGCAGTCGAGCCCAGATGATGTTGTGGTTGGACACCGATCACTCGCGTCGCGAAGCTTTTTCGCACAGCGGTCTGGGCCAGTTCTCGGCGCTGCCGTGGGTCCGGAGCATCGGCAATCATCCGCTGGCCAGCCTGGCCTTTGGGGCTCTCACGAGATGGTGGATGAAGCCGCGTGCGACGCAATCATCCACAGCCCGTGTGCTGGCGCTGGGCACGGGCCTGGGCCTGCTGCGCCGTCGGCCGCTGCTCACCGTGGCCACCGTCACGGTGATCGGCGCATTGGCCTGGTGGACCCAGTTCCGCAAGCGTCCCCCTGCTCGATTGAAATAAGAAACAAGGAATCATCATGCTTTACACCATTGCCGTCGTGCTGCTCGTCCTCTGGCTGCTCGGCCTGGTCACCTCAACCACCCTGGGCGGCTTCGTCCATGTGCTGCTGGTGATCGCCGTCGTCATGGTGCTGCTGCGCGTGATCAGCGGACGCAAACCTTTCTGACGCCGCGGGGCTGGGAGCGTCTCAGCCACCCGCGCGTTTGACGGTGTGACCTCGCGCCTGGAGCGCGGCCATCACCTTCTCGACGTGATCGCCCTGGATCTCGATCACGCCGTCTTTCACGGTGCCGCCCGATCCACACGCTGCTTTGAGCTGCTTGCCCAAGGCGGCCAAATCCTGCGCTTCCATGGCCACCCCCCTCACCAGGGTGACAGCCTTGCCGCCGCGCCCCTTGGTCTCGCGCGACACGCGCACCACACCGTCGCCCGCGGGCGCAGCCTGGGCCTGCTTGCACACACATTGCGCCACCGGCTGGCGGCACGCCAGGCACATGCGGCCCGCTTCGGTGGAATAAACCAGACCGCTGGTGGAGAGCTTGCTTTTCATGGGGCTGGATCGTAGCGCGCTCCAACCGCTTGCACGCGCACCATCCCGGTACACTGGGTCGAAACATTCCAACGCCATGCCATTCCACGCTCTGGGCCTCGCGCCCGCCCTCGCCCAAGCCGCGGTCGAACTCGGCTTCACCGCCCCCACCCCCATTCAGCAAGCGGCGGTTCCTGCCGTGCTCAGCGGTGGTGACGTGCTCGCCACGGCGCAGACCGGCTCCGGCAAGACCGCCGCTTATGTGCTGCCGCTGCTTCAGCGACTGTTGGCCGACCCCGCGCGCACACCCCGGCGCGTGCGCGCACTCGTGCTGGTGCCCACGCGCGAGCTGGCGGCGCAGGTGGGCGAAGTCGTGCGCAGCCTGGCGCAACACCTGCCCACCAAGACCAAGACGGCCGTGGTGTTCGGCGGCGTCTCCATCAATCCGCAGATGCTGGCCCTGCGCGGCGGCGCCGATGTGGTGGTGGCCACACCGGGGCGTCTGCTCGATCTGGTCGAGCACAACGCTCTGAAACTCGCCGGTGTGGAACTGCTGGTGCTCGACGAAGCCGATCGCCTGCTCGACCTCGGCTTTGCCGACGAACTCGCCCGCGTGCTGGCGCTGCTGCCCCCCGTGCGCCAGAACCTCTTTTTCTCGGCCACCTTCCCGCCCGCCGTACAGGAACTGGCCAGCACCCTGCTGCGCGAGCCGCAGCGCATCGACGTGCCCGGCGTTGAAGTCGAAGAAGCGGTGATCCTTCAGCAGGCCTTTCTGGTCGACAGCACGCGCCGCACGCAGTTGCTGCGCCAGCTCATCAAGACTCAGGGCTGGCAGCGTGTGCTGGTGTTCGTGGCCACGCAGTACCTGGCGGAGCGCGTGGCCTCCAAGTTGCATCAGGGAGATCTGTACGCCACCTCGTTCCATGGTGGTCTGAGCCAGGGCGCGCGCAAGCAAGCACTGGACGAATTCAAGGAAAAGCGCTGGGACGTGGTGGTGACCACCGACCTGGCCGCGCGCGGCATCGACATCAGCCAGTTGCCGGTGGTGGTGAACTACGACCTGCCCCGCTCTGCCGTGGACTATGTGCACCGCATCGGCCGCACCGGTCGCGCGGGCGCCAGCGGCCTGGCGGTGAGCTTTGTCACCCCGGCCACCGAGGCGCATTGGCGCTTGATCGAAAAACGCCAGGGGCTGAGCTTGCCGTTGGAAGTGGTGCCCGGGCTGGAGCCCTCCGAGGTGGCACCGGTGAGCGAGGCTGGCGGCGGTGTCAAAGGCAAACGCCCCAGCAAGAAGGACAAGTTGCGCGCAGCTGCACTGGGCGCTGCGCCCGAGCGGTCCAAGCCGTAAATCGAGGTCCCACGCCCCGTCAGACGCCACCGGCGCGCAGCGTGGTCCGGGCACGAGCCACGCGGTGCTTCACAGCGGCCACGCTCACGCCCAGCAAGGCCGCCGCTTCCCCGTAAGACAGGCCGTCCACCGCGATGAGCCACAGCGCCGCTGTCTGGCTTGCGGGCAGCTCGTCGAGACCACTTTGGAGGCGCGCAAGCGCCTCGCGCTGCATGAGCTGCTCGCAAGGGCCCGGCACGGTGCACGGGGCCTCGTCCACCGCGTCGTCTCGCCCGAACTGCACCGGGCCCGCTGTCCCGCGCGACACGTGCTGCCGGGCGAGGTTGTGGGCAATCCCGAACACCCACGTCGACACCTCGGCCTCGCCACGAAACGCAGACCAACCCGCCACCGCTTGCAGCAGTGCCTGCTGCACCAGGTCGTCCGCATCACTGACCAGCGACACCCGCCGCTGCAGCGTGTAACGCAGCGCTCCCCCGTAGCGCAGGACCAGCGTGCGCCAGGCCTCATCCGACAAGCGCGGCCGCTCGGTGGCTGCCACACCGCCAGGAGCAACGTGGTCTGAGGGTGTGTCTTCGGGGGTGTCGTGGGGAGCAGGCAAGTACATGCCTGCAGTCTTGCCGCGCCGGGCACGCCGCGGAATCCCGCCACCACCCGATGGCATGCGCTCTGCGCGCTGGGCTCAGGCGCCTGCGGTCTCGCGCAGCCGAGACCAACAGCGCACCCAGGCCACCCATGGACAGCGAGGGGATACGCCCCGCGCACCCCCAACTCCATGGAGAACTGCATGCGCGAAAAATTCGAACAACTGGCCAAGGACTTCTGCGCCTTGGTGAAACTGCCCGACGCCGCCCAGGTGATCGCTGGCCAGGCCTTCGACGCCAATGGCATCACCTGCTCGTTGAACTACGACGAGGTATTGACCGGAGACCGCTGCTTCCTGTTCGCTGACTGTGGCCCCACCAGCCCCACCACACCCCCCGCGCTGTACCACGAGCTGCTGGTCCGCAATTTCAGCAACTTCACCGGTTCGGGCATCGGCTTCGGCATCTCGCCAAAAACCGGCCACATCTTTTACGCCGAACCGGTTCTGCTGGTCAGCACAACAGCCGACCAGTTGCTCAACACCTGCCTCTTCGCTGCCCAGCAGGCCCTGGAGCTGCACCAGAAATTCCCTGCCCCTGTGGCCAAGAAGTGAGGGGCTGGTCATGCACAAAGACGAAAACATCATCACGCTGAGTCTCGACAAGAGTGAATCACCCCATGCCCAGAAGCTCGAGCGAAAGTTCTCGAAGGCGGATGTGCACTTTCACCACAAGAACTACGCACAGCAGGGCTCCAACCCGCAAGAGCTGCTGGAAGCCATGGACTACATGCGCATGCAATACACCGTGCTGTCGCCCATCCCCACCAACCTGCTGGTGCAGTGCGGCAGCTGCGACGCCGCAGACCACCAACCCAAGCCACTGACCCCCAAACAGATGGCCAGCCTCGAGAAGCTCTGGAACGGGGGCGTGTGGAGCGATGTGCAGTGGGCGGAGTTCCAACCGGGCGCTGGATCGACCTCGCTCGACATCCACGATATGCCCAACTACTACATCTCGGACATAAAGATTCGTCAAGGCTTTCAAGTGGATGAAAAGACATACAGCACGTTGATCGCGAAGGACGGTCCGCTCTACTACAACACCATGGTGGACGACCAGACAGCTTCGGCCTACAGGGCGTTGAAGGACGAAGACAAGCACCGGTTCGACCCGATGGTGACCGGCCTGGTGCTGGGGGACATGCGCTGCAGCGAGATGCTGATCGACAAGCTGCGCCGCAATCCCGGTGTGTTCACCGGGGTGGGCGAAATCACCGTCTACAAGGAATGGGTGCAGGAGAAGGTGGGGGTCACCCTGCAGGCCGACATGCAGTCACGCGCCTGCGCACTGACCAAACTGATGAACACCTGCGGCGTGATCGGCATGCCCGTGGTGCTGCACTGCGACGTGGACGTGATGCCCTGGGACCGGAAGTTCAGCGGACCGGCGCACTTTGACAACATCTGCAGCTTCTTCGGCAGCAGCGAGTGCAAAAACACCACGATCATCTGGGCGCACGCCGGAGGACTGGGCAAGTATTCACGCATCCGCGACGGACACCTGGACCGCTTGAGGCAAGTGCTCAAGGACCCCAGCTTGAGCCACGTGCACTTCGATCTGTCGTGGGACACCGTGGCCAAGCAGCTGACCATGGACGACAAGGAAACTGCCGCTGACCCCAAAAAAATCCAGCAACTGGTGGAGTTGCTTGAGGCCTATCCCGACCGCTTTTTGTTCGGCTCGGACGCCTTGAGCCCCAACGGCGTCGAATTTTGGCGAGGCACGGAGATGGCCTACGAAGTGGTGTTCAAAAAGTTGAAACCTCAAACCGCCGACGCCATCAAGTTGGGCAACTACCAACGGTTGATCGTGGACGCACGCAACAAGGTTCGGCTGTACGAAAAGTATTGCGTGGACTACGCGGGACTTGCCACCGATATCCGTCAGGACAACGGGCGTCCCGAACATGTGAAGTGGGCCGTGCGTGAGGCGATCAAGGATGCGGTGGCCTATGGTCTGGCGTTGCGTGCTCACGAACTGGACGCCACGGTGGCCGCGCCACCAAAAGATGCGCAGGCTCATCTGGTCTCGCTGGCTGATCTGCGAGCGATCGCCACCAAGGTGCTGATGCCCAAAGAGGAGCCATGGGAGAAGGTGCCCACCTTCAAGCCCTACCTGGACCGCGCGCCGAAGATGTAACGACAGAAAGTCCCCGACCCACCGGGGCGTTCGCCTGCACCACCCAACCCAAGATTCCTGCCG
Organism: Hydrogenophaga sp.; assembly: GCF_018780385.1. Taxonomy (GTDB): domain Bacteria; phylum Pseudomonadota; class Gammaproteobacteria; order Burkholderiales; family Burkholderiaceae_C; genus Hydrogenophaga. The sequence continues at coordinate 192,680 of NZ_JADMJO010000003.1, forward strand.
ACGCGACGAGCCACGACCGCGCGCGGCCCTCCCATTGAAAGCACCACCATGAACCCAAAAATCTTTGCCCTGCTGTGCGCCGACGCCAGCAAGGCCCTGGCCCTCAAAGACACCACCGCCCTGGGCTTGGGCCAACCCATCAGCATTCACGGCGTCGACGTGGAGCTGATGATGAAAACCTCGTTTCCCGCCGGTGTTCAAGTCATCTTCGAAGTGGGTGCACCCGAGCCCAAGCAACGCCAGGCCGTTTACGAAGCCCTGCTGGCTCAGCAAATGCTGTGGATGGGCGATCTCAATGGCCTTTTCTGCTACGACGCCAGCCACGACCGTGTGCTGTTCAGCGTGGGAATGCCCACCGACGACAACACCAAAGGCGAACAACTCGCCAAATCCATCCAGGGCTTCGCCGATCTGGTGCTGAGCTGGCGCAACGGCCTGCTCAAAGGCCTGCTGGATCCGGAGTGGCTGGATCGAGACGCATTGCTCGACAAAGCCGCCCACGCCTGAGGATGCCACCATGGAAAAAATGTCATCCTCCGAAGAGCACAGCGCCAGCCAAGATGCCGACCATCCTGCCAGGACAGATGAGGACCTGCTGGCTTTCATCAAGATTTTTGGTGCGCTCCCAGACGATCAGGCGATGCCGCCCTTGCCGTTGATCCCGGTAGGTCAAGGCGTGGCGCAGCTCAGCCATCGCGATCGGTTGAGCTTGTCCAAAGCTCTGGGCAACAGCCCGCCCAACAGCCCGAAGCCGACATCACCGCGCATCGACATCATGATGGTGCCGACCCCCCGTGACTCAGAGGGCATGGCCAACGAAGGCGCGAGCTGGGTCACCAAGCTGTTGGTGCAAATGCGCGCCCTGTCTGAGTTGTCCGACGACAACAAGGCGCAGCTGCTCAGCCAAGTACCGTCCCTGTCAGAAGCCAAGGCTCTGGCCACCCAGGAAACGCTGGCCAGGGTGAACGCGCTGACGGGTCGGCGTTGGCGCACCAGCATGTACTCTGCGTTGGTGATGTACTGGTTGACCTTCGGGCTGGGCAAGGTCGCGGGCAACGCCTACGGGGCGGCCATGGTGGCATGCGGCCTCCCGACAGCGGCGCTGTATGCGCCCCTGTTCACCATGCTGGGCGTTCCCTTCACGCAGGTGATATTTGGTGAGCCCTACGGCGGGGCGCTTCGCAGCGCGGGGGTGAGCTACGGATCACCCGATCAGGCGGCCTACATCAACCATCAGACCGCGCACGCGTTGTACATCCGCGCCTGGTTGGAGGACAACAAGGCCGATGAGGAGAAGTACCGCAAGATCATGAACGGCATCGTCGACGGTTTGATCAAGCGGGAACTGGTCAAGAAGCCCGACGGCACCTCGCGCATACCGAAACGGCTCCGCTCGAACGCCAGCGTGCCTGATCGCCATGACGATGGCACTGTCAAGCCCGGGCACATCGATCCCGCCAAAGCGGTGGTGGGTGCAGCGCGAACGCGTTCGTTCATCACGGACGAGGTACCGGTGCACACGTTCACCGTGCTCAACGGCATGTCGGGCTTTGCCAACCTGTTCTGGAAGCTCTTCATGGGTGGAGCGATGACACGGGTGCCCGACATGGTGGCTCACACGGTGATGGGCTCCATCGCCATGGTGACCATGTTCGAGTGGCAAAACGTCTGGCGGGCGCAGTACCAGGGCGTGGACCTGGCCGATGGCGGGCACCCGGCCGTCTTGGTCGCTCAGAAGGAAGCCGCTCGTGCGACCGTGGAGATCTGGCGCAAGCGCTACTGGGATGCACTTACCTTGCTCAAGAAGATCGAGGTCATGCTCGGTCGGGTGAACGAATACCGACACAGCCACGACCCCGAAGACAAGCACTGGAACGACATCCTTGGCCTTGAAGCCACCCTGATTGCGGCCCAGCGCCAACTGCGCGAATCACTCGCAAAAATCATGGCGTCCTCAAAACAGGCCAAGAAGGAGCTCAGTACATTGACCACGCGGGGCGCACGGGCCAATGTCGCGGCCAAAAAGATCATGTCTTCGATGGTGGGCGAGAGTTCAGCGCCAGAGCCCTGGCTGGATGGTGCCCCCATGCGAATCCGCAGCGTCTCACGCGTGCTGGGGTACATGACCGTGCTGGGAGCAACGGCGACCCACGCCATTTTGCTGGGTATGTCATTGATGGACTACGCCCAGCGGCTGCAGGAGGGCCAGGACATGGCGGCCCTTCAGTCGAAGGACGCCCTCGTCACGGAACCTCTGAATGTGCTGGGTTTGACCTCCGACCAAATGGTCGTGGCTTCGTTCACTGCGAGCACGGTCGCCTGCACCGCCATCGTGGGCTGGACGGCAAAGACTTTGTACGGTTTGCCTCTCTGGGAGCACGGCATCCATGGCATTGCGGGCATTGCCACACGGGCCCTCAAGGAAACCGCCAAATGCCTGGGCCTTGCACCAGATGCCACGCTGCCGGTTTACGCCGACCCCATCCCCGAACATCCCATCGAACCAGCTGACGGACCCGCCTACAGCAGCGATGAAGAGAGTTCGGAGGACAGCAACAAGCTGTACCCTCTGCCCAAGATCAAGACCGGAGACACTTCCTCGAGTTCGAGCAGCGAAGGTCGCCATCCCAATTGAAGTGGAGCGCTCGTGGACTGGGCGCAAATGCAAAACGAAAACCCCCGATGGCCGAGGCCAACGGGGGTTGATGTTTTGGTGGGCGGTGCAGGGTTCGAACCTGCGACCCCTGCCGTGTGAAGGCAGTGCTCTACCACTGAGCTAACCGCCCGATCGCTCAATCATGCACAAGGCATCGATCGATCGGAAGCCTTAGATTATAGCCAGGTTTTTGGCGTTTTCAGGCAGGTGCCAGCGAACGCCACACGGTTTTTCCTTTGCTGGCTTTGTCCAGGTCGGCCAGCACACCGTCGTGGGCTTGCGTTTCGTGTTCGTTGGCGCGCAGCACAGGCAGTTCGAAACTGCTCAAGTCCAGCGTCTCGGTCAGGCCGTTCTCGTCGGGCGCGTCACCCAGGTCCATGAGCAGGGCATCCTGGCCGCGCGTCATGTTGATGTAGACGTCGGCGAGCAACTCGGCGTCGAGCAGCGCGCCGTGCAGCGTGCGGCCCGAGTTGTCCACGCCCAGGCGGTCGCACAGGGCGTCCAGGCCATTGCGTTTGCCCGGGAACATTTCCTTGGCCATCACCAGACTGTCGGTGACCTGGCCAATCACTGTCTTGATGGGCGGGCGGCCCAGCCGGTCAAGCTCCTTGTTGAGGAAGCTGATGTCGAACGGCGCGTTGTGGATGATCAGTTCGGCGTCGCGCAGGTACTCCAGCAACTCGTCGGCGATGGCCGCGAACTTGGGCTTGTCGCGCAGGAACTCGTTGCTGATGCCGTGCACCTTGAGCGCGTCCTCGTGGCTGTCACGCTCGGGATTCACGTAGAAGTGCAGATTGTTGCCGGTGAGTTTGCGGTTGAGCAGCTCGACGCAGCCAATCTCGATGATGCGGTCGCCGTTGTCGGCGGACAGGCCGGTGGTTTCCGTGTCAAGGACGATCTGCCGCATCAGTGGAGCTCCTTGGCGTGGTTGATGGAGTATTTTGGGATCTCCACCGTCACGTCGTTCTGCGCCAGGATGGCCTGGCACGAGAGACGAGAGTTCGGCTCCAGTCCCCAGGCGCGATCGAGCAGGTCTTCTTCGGTCTCGTCGAGTTCGTTCAAGCTGTTGAAGCCCTCGCGCACGATCACGTGGCAGGTGGTGCAGGCAGCGCTCATGTCGCAGGCGTGCTCGATGTTGATCTTGTTGTCGAGCAAGGCCTCGCAGATCGAGGTACCGGCGGGCGCCGAAACGCTGGCGCCCTGGGGGCAGTATTCGGGGTGGGGCAGGATTTTGATGATGGGCATGGGGTTCAGACTTCTTCGAGTTTTTTGCCGGCCAGGGCTTTCTGGATACCGCGGTTCATGCGCATCGCAGCGAATGCTTCCGTGCCCTTGGCCAAGGCCGTGGTCGCGGCTTCGATGGTGGCGGCCTCGGTGCTTCCCAAGGACTGGCTCAGCGATTCGATGAGGGTGTCGATGTTCAGGCGTTCGTCGGCTTCCAGCAAGTCCGCATCGGCGGCCAGTGCGGTGCGGGTGGCGGCGATCATCCGATCCGCGTCCACACGGGCTTCGACCAGCGCGCGCGCCTGCATGTCTTGCTGGGCAGTGGCAAAGCTGTCCTGCAGCATGGCGGCAATCTGTTCATCGCTCAAACCGTAGGCGGGTTTCACGTCCACCCGCGCCTCCACGCCACTGCCCTGCTCTTTGGCGCTCACCGAGAGCAGGCCATCGGCGTCCACCGTGAAGGTCACGCGGATGCGCGCCGCTCCGGCCACCATGGGCGGAATGCCGCGCAGTTCGAAGCGGGCGAGGCTGCGGCAGTCGGCCACCAGGTCGCGCTCGCCCTGCACCACGTGCAGCGCGAGCGCGGTCTGGCCGTCTTGATAGGTGGTGAAGTCTTGTGCGAGCGCGGTGGGGATGGAGCTGTTGCGCGGCACGATGCGTTCGACCAGGCCACCCATGGTCTCGATGCCCAGCGACAGCGGGATCACGTCAAGCAGGAGCAGGTCTCCGTCTTTGCTGTTGCCGGCCAGCGCATTGGCCTGGATGGCCGCGCCCAGTGCCACCACCTCGTCGGGGTTGAGGTTGGTCAGCGGCTCCTGGCCAAAGAATTCACCCACGGTGCGGCGCACCACCGGCATGCGGGTCGAGCCACCGACCATCACCACACCCTTCACCTCGTCCTTGGTGATGCCGGCATCGCGCAGCACCTTGCGCACGGCGGTCATGGTGCGAGCGGTGAGCGCTGCGGTGCAGGCCTCGAAGTCGGACGGGGTGACGGACTGTTCGAAGGTCTGACCCGCCACACTGGCGCGGAAGGTTTCGCTGCCGCTGGAGGACAAGGCTTCCTTCAGGCGGCGCGCCTCGGCATGCACCGCGGCACGCTCCGACGCATTCAGCAAAGCGTTCACGCCCTGCTGAGCCAGCACCCAGGCGGCCAGCGCCTGGTCGTAGTCGTCACCGCCCAGGGCCGAGTCACCGCCGGTGGCCATCACCTCAAACACGCCGCGCGTGAGGCGCAGGATGGAAATGTCGAAAGTGCCGCCGCCCAGGTCGTAGATGGCGTAGACGCCTTCCGAGCCGTTGTCCAGGCCGTACGCAATGGCTGCGGCCGTGGGTTCGTTGATCAGGCGCAGCACGTTGATGCCGGCGAGTTGCGCCGCGTCCTTGGTGGCCTGGCGTTGGGCGTCGTCGAAATAGGCGGGCACGGTGATCACCGCGCCGTAGAGTTCGTCGTCGAAGCTGTCTTCGGCGCGAAAGCGCAGCGTCGCCAGGATTTCGGCACTCACCTCCATCGGCGTCTTGCGGCCGGCCACGGTTTCCACCACAGCCATGCCGTCCTGCTCCACCACGGTGTAGGCCAGTTTGTCCACGTCAACCACTTGGTCGCGGCTGCGGCCCATGAGGCGTTTGACCGAGCTCACCGTGTTGGCGGGGTCCTGCACTTGGGCCGCGAGTGCGTCAAAGCCGATCTGCCGACCGGAGCCGCCCAGGGCCGGGTCGAGGTAGCGCACGACGCTGGGCAAGATCACACGGCCATCGCCGGCTGGCAGGCACTCGGCGACGCCGTGGCGAACAGCTGCGACCAGCGAATGCGTGGTGCCCAGATCGATGCCCACCGCCACGCGGCGCTGATGTGGGTCGAGGGATTGGCCGGGTTCAGAAATCTGCAGGAGCGCCATGGGTCACGATCGGTTCAAAAAAACAACCACCTATTGTCCCAGCAGATCGATGCGGCTTTCCACATCGCGTGCAAAGCGCTCAACGAACATAAGGGCTCTGACCTGGCGGGCCAGCGCAGGCCAGTCGCGCAACTCGTCGGCTGTGGTCTGCAGACCTTGCAACATGTCGCGGCGCGCGGCAGCCACGTCATCGGCCATGCGCTCCAGGTCTGCCACTGCGCTGGCCTCATCCAGGTCCTCGCGCCACTGCATCTGCTGCATCAGGAAGGCCGCCGGCATGGCGGTGTTGTTCTCGGCCTGGATCGGTGCGCCATGCAGCTCGCAGAGGTAGGCCGCGCGCTTGAGCGGGTCTTTCAGGCGCTGGTAGGCCTCGTTGATGCGTACCGACCACTGCATGGCCTGGCGCTGCGCCTGCGCGTCGGCGGTGGCAAAGCGGTCGGGGTGGGCCTCACGCTGCAGGTCTTTCCAGCGCTCGTCGAGTGCAGCGCGATCCAGCTCGAAGCGAGGGGTGGTGCCGAAAATCTCGAAATCGTTCGATTGCAGGTTCAGGTTCATAAAGCAAAAGCCGCCGGCGCTTTGACGCGCGGGCGGCTTGAATGGTGCGCACTAAAACATCAGACCCGGAAACTCTCGCCGCAACCGCAACGGTCGCGCTCATTCGGGTTGTTGAAACGAAAACCCTCGTTGAGGCCTTCACGCACGAAGTCGAGCTGGGTGCCGTCGATGTAGGCCAGGCTCTTCGGATCAACCAGCACCTTCACGCCGTTGTCTTCAAACACCACGTCCTCAGGGGCGATGTCGTCGGCGTACTCCAGCTTGTAGGCCAGCCCCGAACAACCAGTGGTCTTCACACCCAGGCGCACGCCGACACCTTTGCCGCGTTTGGCAATGTAGCGGGTGACGTGCCGTGCAGCGGCTTCAGAAATGGAAATGGACATGGCGCCTGCAGCTCAGTGGGAGTGCTTCTTGCGGTAGTCGTCCACCGCCGCCTTGATCGCGTCTTCGGCCAGGATGGAGCAGTGGATCTTCACGGGTGGCAAAGCCAGCTCTTCGGCGATCTGGCTGTTTTTCAGTGCCGCCGCTTCGTCCAGCGTCTTTCCCTTGACCCACTCCGTCACGAGCGACGACGAAGCAATGGCCGAGCCGCAGCCGTAGGTCTTGAAGCGCGCGTCTTCAATCACACCCGTGGTCGGGTTGACCTTGATCTGCAGCTTCATCACGTCGCCGCACGCAGGTGCGCCCACCATGCCGGTGCCGACGCTGTCGTCGCCCTTTTCGAACGAGCCCACGTTGCGGGGGTTTTCGTAGTGGTCAACCACTTTTTCTGAATAAGCCATGATCTTTCTCCTTCAGTGTGCTGCCCACTGGATGGTGGACAGGTCAATACCGTCTTTGAACATTTCCCACAGGGGGGACAACTCGCGCAACTTGGCCACGTTCTCTTTGATCGTGGCGATCGCGTAGTCGATTTCTTCTTCGGTCGTCCAGCGACCGATGGTCATGCGCAGGCTGCTGTGGGCGAGTTCGTCGCTGCGGCCCAGGGCGCGCAACACATAGCTGGGCTCCAGGCTGGCCGAGGTACAGGCCGAGCCCGACGACACTGCCAGACCCTTGATGCCCATGATCAGCGACTCGCCTTCAACGTAGTTGAAGCTCATGTTGAGGTTGTGCGGCACGCGCTGCGTCTCGTGGCCGTTGATGAAGACCTCTTCCACATCCTTGAGGCCGGCGACCATGCGGTCGTGCAGGGCCTTGATGCGCTGGTTCTCTTCGTGCATCTCGGCCTTGGCAATGCGGTAAGCCTCGCCCATGCCCACGCACTGGTGGGTGGGCAGCGTGCCCGAGCGCATGCCGCGCTCGTGGCCACCGCCGTGCATCTGCGCCTCGATGCGGATGCGCGGCTTGCGGCGCACATACAGGGCGCCGATGCCCTTGGGCCCATAGGTCTTGTGCGAGGTCAGGCTCATGAGGTCGACCGGCAGCGTCTGCAAATCGACGTCGACGCGGCCGGTGGCTTGCGCCGCGTCCACGTGGAAGATCACGCCCTTCTCCCGGCAGATGGCGCCGATGGCCGCGATGTCCTGGATCACACCGATCTCGTTGTTCACGAACATGACCGAGGCCATGATGGTGTCGGGGCGGATCGCGGCCTTGAAGGCCTCCAGGTCGAGCAAGCCATCGGCCTGCACGTCCATGTACGTCACCTCAAAACCTTGGCGCTCCAGCTCGCGGCAGGTGTCCAGCACAGCCTTGTGCTCGGTCTTCACCGTGATGAGGTGCTTGCCCTTGGTCTTGTAGAAATGTGCCGCGCCCTTGAGCGCGAGGTTGTTCGACTCCGTCGCGCCACTGGTCCAGACGATTTCACGCGGGTCGGCGTTGATCAGCGCTGCCACCTGCTCGCGCGCGGTCTCCACCGCCTTTTCGGCTTCCCAACCCCAGGCGTGGCTGCGCGATGCCGGATTGCCGAAGTGCTCGCGCAACCAGGGAATCATGGCGTCCACCACCCGCGGATCGCAGGGATTGGTGGCGCTGTAGTCCATGTAGATGGGGAAGTGAGGAGTGCTCATGGCGGGCTGTCTTTGTGCGGATCTGTGGGGGATCGAATGAAAAATGTTGCTTGGTGCTTGGACTGGCTGACGCTGGACCTGCCCGGAGCGGTGCTCCGGGCAGGTCAGGCTCATTTGGAGAACGCCACTCCACCCAGTGCGAACACCGAGTTGGGCGCGTTCACGCGAATGGGCTTGACCACCGGGGCGCTGGAAATGGCTCGCTTGATCATGGGCGCGTTCTCCACAACCACGCCTTTGGCGAGCTGCTCGTCCACCAGCGACTGCAGGGACACGGAGTCGAGGAAGTCCACCATCTTGGTGTTCAGCGCGGCCCACAGTTCGTGGGTCATGCAGCGGTGTCCTTCGCCCATACAGTTTTCCTTGCCACCACATTGTGTGGCGTCGATCGGCTCGTCCACCGACACGATGATGTCGGCCACGGTGATCTCGGATGCCTTGCGGCCCAAGGTATAACCACCGCCCGGCCCACGGGTCGATTCGACCAGTTCGTGGCGACGCAGCTTGCCGAACAACTGCTCGAGGTAAGACAACGAGATCTGCTGCCGCTGGCTGATGGCAGCGAGCGTGACAGGTCCATTGTTCTGGCGCAGGGCCAGATCAATCATGGCTGTGACCGCAAAGCGGCCTTTGGTCGTGAGGCGCATCTTCAAGCTCCTTTAAATGTTGGCTTGACCGTCGTTGACTGGCTCAATGGGTTGTCCCCTTGAACCCCTTCTCCGCCCACCCTGACCACTGCTGGTCGCTTCATCGAAGGCTTTCCCGACTGTTTTCGTCGAGTATAGCGTAAAAGCCTAGTGATTCACTCGGCATCTTAAACCAGAAAGCCATTTTGTCCAGGACAAATACACTCTCGACCGAAAAGACCAGAACAGGACTCTTCAGTCAATTTGGAGCTTGGGGTGTGGGTTCAGAGTCATGTCTTGACCAAATCGTTCAGACAAAACGAGAAAAGAAGCACCGGCACATGCATACGAGCGCGATGCAGCCGTCCTTGGGGACAGGCGTCAAGCGATGTTGTCCATGCCAGGGGCTCCGAACACCGAGGCCTTGAGCCGGCTCAGTTGGTCCCGCACGCTGGCTGCTTTCTCGAATTCGAGGTTGCGCGCGTGCTCCAGCATCTGCTTTTCCAGCCGCTTGATCTCGCGCGCCACGTCCTTCTCATTCATCTCCTCGACGCTGGCGCGGTGTGCGCTCTCGGCGGCCAGGCGATCAGCCTCCTTGCCCGCCTTCTCGCTGTAGACACCGTCGATCAGGTCCTTGATGCGCTTGTTGATGCTGCGCGGCTCGATGCCCATGGCGAGGTTGTGGGCCACCTGTTTGGTGCGGCGGCGATTCGTCTCGTCGATCGCCTTCCTCATCGACTCGGTGACGCGGTCGGCGTACAGGATGGCGCGGCCGTTGAGGTTGCGCGCAGCGCGTCCGATGGTCTGGATCAGGCTGCGCTCGGAGCGCAGGAAGCCTTCCTTGTCGGCGTCCAGGATGGCCACCAGCGAGACCTCGGGAATGTCCAGGCCCTCGCGCAGCAGGTTGATGCCGACCAGCACGTCGAAGGCGCCCAGGCGCAGGTCGCGCAGGATCTCCACCCGCTCCACCGTGTCCACGTCGCTGTGCAGGTAGCGCACCTTCACGCCGTTCTCGGTCAGGTAGTCGGTGAGCTGCTCGGCCATGCGTTTGGTCAGCGTGGTGATCAGCACACGCTCGTTTTTTTCCACGCGAATGCGGATTTCCTGCAGCACGTCGTCCACCTGGTGGGTGGCCGGGCGCACCTCCAGCTCCGGATCCACCAGCCCCGTGGGGCGCACCAGTTGTTCCACCACCTGGCCAGCATGCGTTTTTTCGTAATCGGCCGGCGTGGCTGAGACGAACACCACCTGGCGCATGCGCTGCTCGAACTCGTCGAGCTTGAGTGGCCTGTTGTCCAGCGCGCTGGGCAGGCGGAAACCGTATTCCACCAACGTGGTCTTGCGCGCGCGGTCACCGTTGTACATGCCCCCGAACTGGCCCATGAGCACGTGGCTCTCGTCCAGGAACATCATCGCGTCCTTGGGCAGGTAGTCGGTCAGTGTGGACGGCGGCTCGCCCGGCAGGCTGCCCGAGAGGTGGCGTGAGTAGTTCTCGATGCCCTTGCAGTGGCCGACCTCGCTGAGCATTTCCAGGTCGAAGCGGGTGCGCTGCTCCAGCCGCTGCGCCTCCACCAGCTTGCCCATGCCCACCAGCTCCTTGAGCCGGTCGGCCAGCTCGAGCTTGATCGCCTCGACCGCGCTGAGCACCTGCTCGCGCGGCGTCACGTAGTGGCTGCTGGGGTAAACGGTGAAGCGCGGAATCTTCTGCCGCACCTTGCCGGTGAGCGGGTCGAACAACTGCAGGGTCTCGACCTCGTCGTCGAACAGCTCGATGCGGATCGCCATTTCGGAGTGTTCGGCCGGGAACACGTCGATGGTGTCGCCGCGCACGCGGAACTTGCCGCGCGAAAAATCTTGCTCGTTGCGCGCGTATTGCATGCGCACCAGTTGCGCGATGAGGTCGCGCTGGCCGATCTTGTCACCCACGCGCAGCAGCATCACCATCTGGTGGTAGCTCTCGGGCTTGCCGATGCCGTAAATGGCCGACACCGTGGCCACGATCACCACGTCGCGCCGCTCGAGGATGCTCTTGGTGCAGCTCAGCCGCATCTGCTCGATGTGCTCGTTGATCGCGCTGTCCTTCTCGATGAACAGGTCGCGCTGCGGCACGTAGGCCTCGGGCTGGTAGTAGTCGTAGTAGCTGACGAAGTACTCGACCGCGTTTTTCGGGAAGAACTCGCGGAACTCGCTGTAGAGCTGCGCGGCCAGCGTCTTGTTGGGCGCAAACACGATGGCCGGGCGGCCCAGCCGCGCGATCACGTTGGCCATGGTGAAGGTCTTGCCCGAGCCGGTCACGCCCAGCAGGGTCTGGAACACCTCCCCGTCGTTCACCCCCTCGACCAGCTGGCGGATCGCCTCGGGCTGGTCGCCAGCGGGGGGGTACGGCAGGAACAGCTCGAATGGCGAGCCGGGAAATTTGAGGAACTCGCCCTCCGGGGGCGCTTCGCTCAGCCCTTCAATCAGCGGGTTTTTCGGCGTCGGGGGCAGTGTCGTCTGGGGCATCGGATGATTGTGCCGGATGGTCGCGGTCAGCATCGGTCCTCGGTCTGCGCACGCCGGGCTTGGCCAGGATTTCCACATAGGCCTGCGCGCCGCCCTCTTTCGCGATCGCGTCGAGCTGGCCCATCAGGGCCGCGAGATGCACCACCTCCGCGGTCTCTTTGGTCGCACCGCAGCGGCAATCGAAATCGAGGAAATCGGCACCTTCGGGCAGGTCGCGGCGGCGCTCGCGCTTGAGGTACTTGCGGATTTCATGTTTGACGGCTTCGAGCACGCGGTCGCGGTGAAGGCCCTCTTGGGTCAAGGCAAAGATTTTTCTCATGGCGGTCGAGCGCGTGCGGCGCGTGTCAGGGGACGAAGGGCGCGATTATGCGCGCCGGGGTATCCTGCGCCGCACATGACACCGCGCGAACAACACCCCACCCCCAGCAAGGACGAGATCGCCCTGCTCGAACCCTTCGAACGCCTCGGGTTGGACCGCATCGTGCTTGTGAACACCGCAGCACAGGCGCGAGAAGCCTGCGCCGAGTTGACCGACCACGCGGTCTGGGGCTTCGACACCGAGTCCAAACCCACCTTTTTCAAGGACCAGGTCTCCGACGGGCCGCACATCGTGCAGCTCGCCACCCTGCAGCGTGCCTGGGTGTTCCAGCTGCACGACCCGGCGTGCCGCGATCAGGTTGCGGCATTGTTGGCCGATGCCAGGTTCACCAAGGCGGGCTTCGGCCTGGGCGACGACACCCGACGCATCGTCTCCAAACTCAAGGTGGAGCCGGCAGCCGTGCTGGAGCTCAACACCCTCTTTCGCCAACGCGGCTACCGCAAGGACATGGGCGTCAAGGGCGCTGTGGCGGTGTTGTTCAACCGGCGTTTTCTCAAGTCCAAGAAAGCCGCCACGTCCAACTGGGCCAACTTGCACCTGAGTGAGGCGCAGCTGGTGTACGCAGCCAACGACGCGTGGGCCGCCGGGCGTGTGGTTGAAGCCTTGGGGTTGCGTTGAGCTGCCCGATCATCGCCGCCGCAAAGGCGTGAGCAGATCGCCCAGGCCGTTGTGGTCGATCTCGTGCATGAGCTGAAGCAATCGACCCACTTCGCTTTTCGGAAAACCCTCGCGGGCGAACCAGTTGAGGTAGTTGCCCGGCAGGTCTGCGATCACGCGGCCCTTGTGTTTGCCGAACGGCATTTCCACGGTGAGCAGGCGTTCCAGGTCTTCGGGCTTCATGCGGTGTCTCGGCGTCGGTTCGAACAAGTGGGGCGCACGGCATCGTAACGCGTTGGATGCACGCCACCGGTCGCCGATACTGGGCAACATGCAACGCACGATCTTCACCACACCCGTCGTCAACACGGTGCTGCGCGCTTTCTCGATCGGTTTCCTGAAACTCACCGGATGGCGCGTTGAAGGCGCCCTGCCCGCCCACGCAGCCAGGAGCGTGCTGATCGCAGCACCTCACACCAGCAACTGGGACCTGCCCTACACCTTGATGGTGGCCTTCGCCTTGCGGCTCAACATCCACTGGATGGGCAAGCAAGGCATCTTCCGCGCGCCCTTTGGCGGCTTCATGCGTTGGCTCGGCGGCATCGCGGTGAATCGCGAGCAGTCCACCAGCCTGGTGGCCGCCTCGGCCCAGGCCATCCGCAACGCCGATGGGCCGCTGCAACTCATCGTGCCGCCCGAAGGAACGCGCAGCAAGACACGCTACTGGAAGACCGGCTTCTACTACATCGCCCGCGAAGCCCGGGTGCCCATCGTGATGGCCTACATGGACTACGAACGCAAGGTCAGCGGCCTGGGTCCGCTGTTCGAACCCACCGGCGACGTGGACGCCGACATGGCAACCATCAAGGCGTTCTACGCGCCGTTCAAGGGCAAGAACGCGACGCAGTTCGAATCGACCGACTGAATCAGAAGGCCTGGGCCAGGCGGCCCACGCCTTCTTCGATCTTCTCCAGGCCCACGGTGGCAAAGCTCAGGCGCAGCGTGGCGGCGTCGGGGTTGCTGGCGTAGAACGGCGCGCCGGGCACGAAGGCCACGCCCTTGTCGATCGCGCGTTTGGCCAGTTCGGCACCATCGGCCACCTTGCCACCCGCGCCGGTGAGCCGCGCCCAGATGAACAGACCGCCTTGCGGCTGCACGAATTCGATGGCGCCACCCAGTTCACGTTTCAATGCCTGGCCCATGGTGGTGGCGCGCTCGGCATACACCTGGCGCACCCTGGCCAGGGTGGCGGGCATGCGCCCTGCCTTGAGGTATTGGGCTGCCGTGGCTTGCGCGAAGGTGCTGGTGTGTGCGTCGCTGAACTGCTTGCACATGGTGGCCTTGGCCAGCAAGTCGGCCGGGCCCACCATCCAGCCCACGCGCAGACCCGGGCTCAGCACCTTGCTCAGGGAGCCACAGTGCACCAGCCGCTCGCGGCTGCCGGGGACTTCGGCGCTCAGCGACAGCAGGCTGGGCGGGGGCGCCTCACCGAAGTACAGGTCGCCATACGGATCGTCTTCCACGATCAAGGTGTCGTGCTTCACGGCCATCTGCAACACCGCCTTGCGCCGCTCCAGGCTCATGAGGGCGCCGCTGGGGTTGCCGAAGGTGGGGATGAGGTAGACGAACTTGGGCTTGTGCTCCTGGATGAGCTGCTCCAGCGCGTCGGTTTTTGTGCCCTCGCCGTCCACCGGCACGGTGATGAGCTCTGCACCGTACAGGCGGAAACACTGGATGGTGGCCAGAAACGTGGGGCCTTCAACGATCACCTTGTCGCCGGGCGAGATCAGCGTCTTGCCCAGCAGATCGAGCGCCTGCTGGCTGCCCGTGGTCACGATGAGGTCGTTCGCGCCCACGCCCGTGTTGCCCTTGCCCGTCATGAAGGCGGCAATCTGTTCGCGCAGCGGCTGGTAGCCCTCCGTGGCGCCGTATTGCAGCGCGCCGCCGGGTTCTTCGGTCAGCGCGGCGTTCACCGCTTCGCGGATGCCGTCCACGTCGAACAGCGCGCTGTCGGGGAAGCCACCGGCAAAACTGATGATGCCGGGCTTGCCCAGCAGCTTGAACAGTTCGCGGATGGCGGAAGTCTCGACGTTGTTGAGGCGGTCGGCAAAGGGGATGGTGAACGGCATGGTGGGGGCGGATGTGGTTGGCAATGGAGCGAACACCCGATGGTAGCGAAAGGCGGTCGTGGGCTGTTGACGCGATTCCCGCGCAGCTGGTGGATTTCTAAAGTTGTTTGCATCGCATTCAATGGAAAAACCCACATGACTTGTTCAATCCGACGCCTCTCGTTTCTGGTTTTGCTGGTGGCCACGCTGGCCGGCTGTGGTGGGCGGGGTGGGCCTGATGCCGCGCCAGACGCAACACCCACCACGCCCACCAGTCCCACCACTCCCACGACCCCTCCCACCACGCCCGACGCCCCGGCCAACCCCGAGCCTCCCGCCTGGCGCGACGCCGAGCGACTGGATCTCGGCGACGTTGGGTCCGCGCGAAACGCGCGGCTCGCGATGAACCGCCAAGGCGCGGGCATGGTGGTCTGGGAACAGGTGGACGGATCGACCGTTCAAGAAGTGCACGCGCGCACCGTGTCGATCAACAACGGCCACGGCCACGGCGTCACCACCTCACTCGGTACCGGCATCGCGGCGTTGCCGGACGTGGCCGTCAATGAACAAGGCCGTGCACTGGTGGTCTGGGTCCAGGGCGCAAGTCCGCTCAACCAGATCTGGGCCCAGAGCTACGACCCCGACACCGGCTGGGGAACCGCGGAGCTGATGTCCAGGCCACAAGACACGCTGGTGGCACATCCGCGCGCCGCCATCAACGAAGCAGGCGAGATGGCCGTGGTCTGGATGCAGACCGTGGACGTGACATACCAGGTGCACGCCCGGCGCTTCAGCCCGACGCAGGGCTGGAGCTCGGCGGTGCGGCTCGACAGCGCGCCATACGATGCACGGACCCCCCAGGTGAGCCTGAGCGCCGAGGGCCGCCTGCTCAGCGTCTGGCACCAGTCCGACGCGAACGGTAGGGACGACTTGTGGGCCAATCACATCAATCCCGACGGCACGTCCCTAACGGCCGTGCAGATCGACCAGAGCGACGGCTATTCAAACCAACCGGTGTTGGCCCGGCTGGGCGACGGCAGCACCCTGGCGGTATGGCGGCAGACGAACGAAGTGTTGCAACAACTCATCGGCCTGAACCACTTCCTGCCTGACTCGGGTTGGGCCACAACCACCAGCGCATCGGGCGCCTACGCCTCGGTGACACGCAGCCCCTACCTGGCACCGTGGGGCGCGGCGCACGCCATCACCGCCTGGGTGCAATCCAACGGCGGCCGCACCGAAGTCTGGGCCAATCGAACTGAGCACGGACAACCAGGTCAGCCTATGGCCTTGCACAGCGGCCAGTCACTGGCACAGGACGACGTGCGCATGGGCGCCGACGACCTCGGCAATGCGATGGGCATGTGGACTGTGCGGGACGGCGATGCACGCACCCTGTGGACGACACACTGGCCCGCCAGCGGCGCACCGGGTACGGCGCAACGGCTGGACAACAGCGCATCCGCCTCGGTCTCAGAATCGGCCCTGGGGGTGGACGCGCAAGGCCGGGCCCTGGCGGTGTGGATCCACACGGAAGGCGACCGCGCGCGCTTGTGGGCCAGGCCCTACCGCGCGCCCTGAAACCCGCGATGGGCCATCGGCTCAGGCCGGGACCGGGACGGCGCCAGCGTGCGCGCCGCTTCGGCGCAAGCGCTGTGGCCACCAGCGCCAGCGCGGCGCGGTGGCGCGCCGGGTGCACACCACCGGCTCCAGCCTCAGCACCGATGTCTCCAGCGCATAGACAATCGCGCGCTGCCGGGGCAGCGTGTTGAAGACTTCGCCGGGGTTCAGCACCACGTCGCGCTGCTCGTGATCCAGCGTGATCCAGACGCTGCCTTCGCGGCAGACCAGGCGCAGCGCGCCCTGGGGAATGACCTGCAAGGCCTTGTGGGGCATGTTGAGGTCGACGGTCAAGGTATCGGTTTTCATGGAACAGTCCTTTCACATCAGGGATGTGCATGACTGTACGGAGCCGTCCTATACTGCGCAAACGATGTTTTCGAATGCTTCGCATGCCGATACAGAATGTGAAAACCCCGCCCCCGCCGGTTCCGCGCTCACAGATGCTGCGGCTGGACTTGCTGCCCTGCTTCGACGCCGCCGCGCGCACGCTGAGCTTCACCCTGGCCGCACAGGAGCTCAGCCTCACGCAGTCGGCGGTGAGCCGGCAGATCCAGCTGCTCGAAGAGAGCCTGGGCGTGGCGCTGTTCGAGCGCGGACACCGTTCGCTCACGCTCACCGAGGCCGGCGAGGTGATGCAGCGCGCCACACGCGATGCGCTGGAACGCCTGCTCGATGCGTCCGCGCGCGTGCGCCCCGGCCCGGGCCTGCGCCAGGTGGCCATGACGTGCACGCACGGCTTTGCCTCCCTCTGGCTCATCCCGCGGCTCTCGCGCTTCACCGCCAGCCACCCACAGGTGGATGTGCGCATCTCGGCCTCCATGGAGATCATGGACTTGGCACGCCACCGGCTCGACGTGGCGGTGCGCTTCGTGCCGTCCAGCGTCGGGCGCGGGCAGGCGCTGTTCGAGGAAACGGTGCAACCCCTGTGCGCGCCCGCGCTGCTGCGCGACAAGACGGCGCCGCTGCGCCAGCCGGCTGACCTGGCCCGGCACACCCTGCTCACGGTGGAGAAGCCCGCGGGTTATGCGCTCACCTCGGACTGGGACCCCTGGTTTCAGGTGATGGGGCTGCAGGACATGCGCATGAAGAACACCATGCACTTCACCCAATACGCCGACGCGGTGTCCGCTGCCGTGGCCGGGCAAGGCGTGGTGATCGGCCGCCTGCCCCTGCTGCAGTCGCTGGTGAACGAGAAGAAACTGGTCGCACCGTTTCGCAGTGGAGCGGCGACACGCCGGGGCTACTACGTGGAGGTGGCGGACCATGCCCATGGCAACGCCGACGCGCTGGACTTCGCGAACTGGCTGCGCGCCGAGGCCGAAAGCGCGTGAGCGCGTGGGAGAATCCGCGCCCATGACGCCCGCCCAGATCGACGCCTTTTTCGCCACACTCAAAGCCGCCAACCCTCACCCGCAAACCGAGCTCGAATACACCAGTGTGTTCGAGTTGCTGGCCGCCGTGCTTCTCTCGGCCCAGGCCACCGACGTGGGCGTGAACAAGGCCACGCGCAAGCTGTTCCCGGTGGCGAACACCCCGCAGAAGATCCTCGACCTGGGCCTTGACGGGCTGGAGGGCTACATCAAGACCATCGGTCTGTACCGCAGCAAGGCCCGCCACCTCCTGGAGGCTTGCCGCATGCTGGTGGAGTTGCACGGCGGCGAGGTGCCGCGCACGCGCGAAGCGCTCGAAGCCCTGCCCGGCGTGGGCCGCAAGACCGCCAACGTGGTGCTCAACGTGGCCTTTGGCCAGCCCACCATGGCGGTGGACACGCACATCTTTCGCGTGAGCAACCGCACCGGCCTGGCACCGGGCAAGAACCCGCTGGCGGTGGAACTTCAGCTCATGAAACGCGTGCCGCCGGCCTATGCGGTGGACTCGCACCACTGGTTGATCCTGCACGGTCGCTACGTGTGCCAGGCGCGCAAGCCGTTGTGCCCGAAATGCGCGGTGATCGCGTACTGTGACTACAGGGACAAGACGGTGATCTGACAAAAAGGCCTGTCACGTTGTGCCAGATCACGACGCGAAATTCGTCAAAGGTGGACATGGATAATTTGCCATGCCCGTCACCCAGCAACACGACCCCGATCTCGTCGCCACGCACACCACCGCTGCCGCCACCTCCATCGCACGGTGGGTGGCGCAGCACCATGGCCTTGCGGTGCAGCAGTGCCACCTGATTCGCCGTGGCCTGAACGACAACTACGCGCTGCGTTCGGCCGACGGGATGCGCTACGTGGCGCGCCTGTGCTCGGTCCGGCCCCGTGGCGGCTTCAACATTGATTTTGAAGTCTCTCTGCTGTCACACCTGAAAGCCAAAGGCACGGGAGTTGCCGCTCCGGTGACGACCCCGGACGGGCGCTCGCACATCCCACTGCAGTTCCCCGAAGGACCGCGCGCCTTGGCGCTGTTCCGCCATGCTGAAGGCGCGATTCCCGATACTTTGGAAGAATTCGAACTCACAGGGCGCACGCTGGCCAACATCCACGAAGCGGCACGCGACTACACGGGGCCGCCCAGCCGCTACACGCTGGACGGCCACCACCTGGCCGGCCGGACATTGGGCTACCTGCAGGCGTACCCGGAGGTGAGCGCGGAGCTTCTTGAAACGTACCGCGGGCTGGTACACCGCCTGCTTGAAGCGCTGGCCGCGGCCGAGCGCGGACTGACACGCGTCGTCTGCCACGGCGACACACACGGCTTCAACAACCATGTGCACACGGACGCGGCCGGTATCAAGAAGACCGTGTTCTTCGACTTCGACGATGCGGGCCCGGGCTTCCTGGCCTACGACCTGAGCGTGCTGCCCTGGTCGTATCTGTTTCGCAAAGGCCTCAAGGAACCCGACGACGCGCTGCGCGGGCGCTGGACGCACTACCTGCGCGGGTACCGCGCGGGCGGCTGCGAGGTGAACGAGGACGACCTGGCGGCATTGCCACTGTTCGTGCAGCTTCGCCACCTGTGGAACATGGGCGAGGCAGTGGGGCGGCTGCACCACTGGGGGACGACTCCGATGCCTGTGGATTGGCTGCAAAAGCAGGTGGAGGTGTTCAAAGCTTGGAGCGGGATGGACTTGCGCGCCTGACGGCTTGCCGCTGTAGCGGGTGCCGCTTTCGCAGGCGGTTACAAAGGGATCGGAAGCTCGCCCTAGAATCTTCGTTTCAACCAATGAGACTCAGATGACCACTGCCAAGAAGCAAACCGCATTCAACCGCGCCCTCACTCCCAGCGCCGAGCTGGCCGCTGTGATCGGTGCAACGCCGCAACCCCGCACCGAAGTCGTGAAGCTCATGTGGGAGTACATCAAGGCCAACAACCTGCAGAACCCGAAGAACAAGCGAAACATCCTGGCCGACGCCAAGCTCAAGGCCGTCTTCGGAAAGGATGAAGTCACCATGTTCGAGATGACCGGCCTGGTCGGCAAGCACCTGAGCTGACGGGAAACCCCGGGCCCTGCTCTCGTGGCCCGGAGCCGCGCGGCGAGCGATAGGGGACTCGTGCAAGGTTCTGCAACTGCAGCGTCGTGTGCATTGTCGGCGTCCACGCCAAGCACGGATTCGTTCATGCCGGCGTCGCGTGTGCACGCAGCGCAGCCGCTATGAGCGCGCGCGCCAAGCCACGCCGGCGCCACTGCGCGCCCACGCTGATGAATTCCGTCTCACCACGTCGGCGTTTCTGCGTCACGTTCTGCTCATCGTTGATAAAGGGCTTGACCTGCCCGGCGACACGACCGCTTTCGATGTGCCATGCCACCTGCCAAAGATGTGGCTGGAATGTTGGCAGCGTCGTCCAACGTTCAAAGTCGCCGGGCTTTGGCGGTGTCACGCCCCAGTGTCCCCGCAGAGCTTCCATGTGGGCGTCGAAGATCGGGCGCCAATGTTCTGCATCCACCGGACGCACCTCGAAGCCTTCGGGCAGCGGGACCTTGGGTATGTCATCGAGCGTTGGCCGCTCCATGCGCAGGAAGTGGCGCGCGGGCACGTAGCCGGCACGGCGCAGCATGGCTGCGCGGCCGACTTCGCCCTCGGTCACAAAGACGTGATGCATGGACGCAGCACCTTGGCCCTGGGCAAACTCGCGCTGTCGAGATTCCACCCAGCGCAGCAATTCAGTGCCGATACCTCGCCGCCGGAAGGCCGGGTGGACGAAGCCAATCTGGGCCTGGGCCAGCCAGCCGTTTTCGTCGGTCCAGTGCGAGGTGCGCACGTACCCCACCAGTTGGCCGTCGACCTCGGCCATCACGATGTCGCCCAAAGGGTCGAAGTCAGTGAACTGGGCGTAATCGCGACGTATGTGTTCCGGCGTGCGAACCCAGCCCATCTTGTCAGCCGCAAACACCGCGTTCGCCACCACCGCCATCGCAGGAAAGTCGTCATCGCCAGCAAAGCGCCGCAATCGAAGGCCTGGTAGAAATTTTTCATTCATTGCGTCAAACGTCCACTCCTTGCCGATTGAAGACATCGTCGGTCTCACAGCGATACCGACGTCCACCCACCCGGCTCGGGCGCGTCCTTCGGCCACTCGGCCGCATCCTTGATGTGCACCCCGCCACTGGCCACGATGTGCTGCACCGCGCGGATCACGCCCGCGTGCGTGACCCACACCACGTCGGTCGTCTTCGCAGGTCGCAGATCCGCGAGAGCGGCAGCCACGCGGTAGAGCAGCATCTGCGTGCTCTCCGTGCCGCCAAAGCGGTGGTGCGCGAAGTCGGCCATCCACTCGTCGAAGGCGCTGCGCGGCATGCCGTCCCAGCGCTGCAGTTCCCACTGGCCAAAGTCCATTTCGTTCAGGCGCGTGTCCATGCGCGCGGCGCCCAGGTCGGGCCGCACGGCCTGCAGCGCACTCACCATTTGCTGCGCGCGCAAGAGGCCTGAGACCCACACCGGGGTGCCGGGAGGTGGCAGGGGTGCAAAGGCCTGCGCGGCTTCCCGTGTGAGCGCGGCGTCGGCCGGCACGTCGCTCGCACCATAGCAAAGGCCTTCGGGCAAGACCACGCGCGCGTGGCGCAGCATCCAGAGTTTCATGGCAGTGACAAGGCCAGGCCGAGGTAGAACATCACTTCACACACCTGCTGCGTGGCGCCCAGTCCGTCGCCAGTGAAGCCTTGCAGCCGGCGCCGCAGCAGGCGCCACATCCAGACGAGGCCGATCAGCGCGCCGAGCACGGCCTGCGCCCACGGCGCACCCGGCAGCAGCCACACCACCAGCGCCAAGGCCAGTGCCCACCACAGCAGGCCAGCGGCCAAGCCGGCGTTGCCGATGCTCTCGGCCAGTGGTTTGCTTTTTGATCGAGGTGTGTCGCCCACATGCGCCAGCGTGCGGATCACGAACAGCGGCGCGGTACGCGAAGTGACATGCGCCGCGAACAGCGCCACCACCACCAGCCATGCGTTCGTTTGCGCCAGCAGTGCGAGCAGCGCCACCTTGGCCAGCACCGTCAGCACCAGCGCCATCGCGCCATAGCTGCCGATGCGCGAGTCCTTCATGATCTCCAGCGCACGCTCGCGCTGCGCGCTACCACCCAGGCCGTCGGCCAGATCGGCCAGTCCGTCTTCATGGAAAGCGCCCGTGAGCAACACGCCGAACACGGTGCTCGCGATCGCCGCCACCCAAGGTGCGGCGGGCACCGCCGGCAACAGCAGCAGCAGCCCCCACAACACCGCCGCCGTGAGCCCGCCCACGACCCAGCCCACCCCCGGAAAATGCGCCGCGCTCGCGCGCAGCATCGCCGGGCTGAAGCCCACCCAGTCGGCCAGCCGCCCCGTGACCGGGATGCGGGTGAAGAACTGCAAGGCGAGCAGGAAGTGGCGAGCGAACTGCGTCATGCGCGCGCGGGAGCCGCCTCGTCTTCGCTGCGAGACACACCCGCCGCCTCGAAGCTCGCCATCTCGCGCAGCAGCGCACATGCACTCACCAGCAGTGGCCAGGCCAGCGCGGCGCCCGAGCCTTCGCCCAGGCGCAGGCCCAGGTCCAGCAGCGGCTCGGCCTTGAGGTGAGCCAGCATGAGCGCGTGGCCGCGTTCGCCAGAGCGGTGCGCGAACACGCAGCGCTGCAACACATGCGGCTGCAGGTGCGCCGCCACCAGCACGGCCGAGGTGGCAATGAAGCCGTCGACCACGATCACTCGGCACTCTTCCGCGGCCTGCAGCACGGCACCCACCAGCGTGGCAATCTCGAAACCGCCAAAGGCCGCGAGCGCATCGAGCGGCGCGTTCGCGTCGGCGTGGCGCGCCAGCACCTCGCGCAGGATGCCGATCTTGCGCTGCACCGCCTCAGCATCAAGCCCGGTGCCCGCGCCGGTGACATCGGCCACATCCAGCCCACCCAGACGCGCCAGCAACATCGAAGCCGCCGAGGTGTTGCCAATGCCCATTTCACCCAGCAGCAGCGCGTTGCCGGGCAGGCCCTGCAAAACCTCGCGCCCGTTGGCGATGGCCTGCGCGCACTGCGCCGCGCTCATGGCCGGGCCGTCGAGCGCATCGGCCGTGCCGTGCGCGACCTTGCGGATGAACAGGCCTTCGCGTTCGGCGAAGTCGTGCTTCACGCCGCAGTCCACCACCGTGAGACCAATGCCGTGCTGGCGCGCGAGCACGCTCACCGCGGCGCCACCAGCCAGGAAGTTCTCCACCATCTGCCAGGTCACGTCACTCGGAAAGGCCGAGACCCCGCGAGCGGCCAGGCCGTGGTCGCCCGCGCACACCAGCATCTGGGGCGACTGCAGCACGGGTGCCGTGCTGCCCAGGATCAAACCGATGCGCTGCGCCAGCGCCTCCAGGCGACCGAGCGAGCCCAGCGGCTTGGTCTTGTTGTCCAGCGCGTGCTGCAGGGTCTGGGCGAGTTCGGGCTGGGAGATGTCGGGAATGGTGGTCATGGTCAGGGTGAGATGAGTTGATCGAGCACGCCGGGCTCGACATGTTTTTCGATGAAATCGGCCAGGCCGTCGAACACGGTCTCCAGCGTGGGCGCGGTGGCGCCAAACAGCGCATGCATCACGCGCAGGTCTTCAAACAGGCCATGCAGGTAGACGCCGAGCACGTTGCCCGCGGCGTTCTGCCAGCCCAGGCCTCCGGGCAACACCTCGCGTGCCACATCGCCGCCCGCCGCCATGGCCGGGTGCTGCGCGGTCTGGCCGTGGTGAATCTCGTAGCCGGCGGCGGCCACGCCAGAGAGGGCGGACCATGCGCCGTGCAGTGCGCCAAAAGCGGTGTGCGTGTGGCGCACGGTCTTCTGCAGGTCGAACTGCGTCACCAGCGGCAACAGGCCCAGGCCGGGTGCGTTCCCATCGATGCCGTGCGTGTCGATCAGCGCCTCACCCAGCATTTGCAGCCCGCCACACACACCCAGCACCGCCCCGCCCTGCGCAGCGTGCGCAGCGATCGCGCGGTCCAGCCCCTGTGTCCGCAGCCAGGCCAGGTCGGCTGCGGTGGCCTTGCTGCCGGGCAGCACGATCCAGTCGGCACCCGCGCAATCGGCGGGGGTGCGCGCCCAGACCAGGCGCACGCCGGGCACGTTCTTGAGCGGCTGAAACTCGTCGAGGTTGCTGATGCGCGGGTAGGCAATGACGGCGATGGTCTTGTTCACGGCGCCGGCGGCACGTGTGCGGTCGTCAAAAACACCGTCCTCCTCGGGCAGGCCGTGTTGCCACCACATGGGCAACACCGCCACGGTGGGCACACCCGTAAGTTCTTGCAGCATCTGCGGCGCGGGCGCGAGCAGACTGGCGTCGCCGCGGAACTTGTTGAGCACGAAGCCGTGGATGAGCGCGCGCTCCTCAGCCGGCAGCAACGCCCAGGTGCCATACAGATGGGCGAAGGCACCGCCGCGATCGATGTCCGTCACCAGCAGGCAGCGCGCCTGCGCATGCAGGGCCACGCGCATGTTCACGATGTCGCTGGCGTGCAGATTGATCTCGGCCGGCGAGCCCGCGCCCTCGATCACCACCACGTCGTTTTCTTCGCGCAACGCGTCCAGCGCAGCGGCAATCTGCGGCCACACGTGCAAGCTGCGGCCACGCCAGGGCATGTTGGACAGCGCTTCGTTCACCTGCCCCATCAGCACCACCTGGCTGCGCGTGTCGGCCTCGGGCTTGAGGAGCAACGGGTTCATGCGCACCTCGGGCTCGGCTTGTGCCGCCAGGGCTTGAAAGTATTGCGCGCTGCCGATCTCCCCGCCATCCACGACCCGTGCGTTGTTGCTCATGTTCTGCGCCTTGAACGGCGCAACTTTGAGACCTTGCCGCACGTAATGCCGACACAGCGCGGTGGTGAGCCAGCTCTTGCCCGCGCCGCTGGTCGTGCCCAGCACCATCACGCAACGCGCGGTCATCGGCACACCTCCGTGCGGTGCAATGCCGTGCGCAAAGCGGCCTGCGCCTCGGGCGGCAACACGCCCAGGCGCCAGTGGCCCGGCAAGCCGAAGGACGTGGTGTCACGCAGCTTGATGCCGGCCGCGCGCAAGCCCATCGCATCCACCGGGTTCCGGGGTTTGCCGCAGACGTAGTTGGCCTCGCTGGGCAACACGCGCCAGCCCAGGTCGTTCAACAAGCCCAGTTGTTCGTGCTTCCACTCGCGCAATGTCTCCAGACTCCGCGTCAGCCAGTCCTGGGCGGCCGGCGACACCCAGGCATCGAGCATCGCCACGGCGTGCGCGCCCAGCGGCCACGAGGGCGCCATTTGATCGAGCGCGCGCGCCTCGGCCACGGCGCGCTCGGGGGCGATGGCGTAAGCGCCGCGCACGCCGGTCAGCCCCATCGCCTTGTTCGGCGTCCAGAGTTGCCAGATGCGTTGCAGCGCGACGGGGTCGAGGCTGCAGGCACCATTCAGGCGAAGCGGCTCGTAGGCGCGGTCCAGCACCACCTGCGCGCCCGATGCGACCACGCGCCGCGCGAACGGCTCGATCTCGCCCGTCGGGCTTGATGGCTCACAGATCCAGGCGAGGTGGGCACGTGCCGGGTCGTGCATGGGCTCCAACCGCCAAGTCTGCGCGGCATGCGCATAGTCGCCATAGGCCAGCACCGGCAGCCAGACACGCTGGCCACCCTCGCGCGCCACCCAGACGGTGAAACGGTGGATGAACTCGCTCGCGCTGCCGGCCAGCACGATGCGCGCGGCATCCACCGCGTGGAAGGCTGCGAGCGATTCGCGCAAGACCGTGTACGTGGGGTCGGGGTAGTGGCGCACATCGGCCTGCTGCACAGCCACCAGCGCCATGGGGCACGGGCCGCAGGCGTTGGCGTTGGTGGAGAAGTCCCAACGGGGCACGCCCAGTGCGTCGGGGCCGCCGTGCGTGATGTTCATGGTGTGAAACTCCAGATCAGCGCCGCCCAGAGCAGCGCAGTGACGGTGAGCAAGGCCACCACGCGGCCGGCGAGCTGCAGCGCCTGCGCGGTGTCGGCGGCCTGCGGGCTGCGGCCCGCGCCGTGCAATTCGTACACGCCGGGCTTGCCCAGGCGCACATCGAGCGCCAGCGCCATCGCAGCCATGGGCCAGCCGCTGTTGGGCGACGGTGTGCGCCGCGCCTGCGCCGGCAGCGTGCTCAGGCCGCGCGCTGAACCGAGCAAGCCCAGCAAGGCGGCAGTGATGCGCGCGGGCAGCCACGACAACACGTCGTCGGCCCGCGCCGCCCACTTGCCGGCCCAGGTCCAGTCGCGGCCGCCGCGCTCGCCGCGGTAGCCCCACATGGCGTCGGCCGTGTTGGCGAAACGGTAGAGCGCGGCGCCGGGCAGACCCGCCACGGCGAACCAGAACAACGGCGCGACCACCGAGTCGTTGAGGTTCTCGGCGAGCGATTCGATGGCGCTCTCGCGCACCTGCGCGGCGTCGAGCGCACTCACGTCGCGACTCACCAGCCACGACAGACGCTCGCGCCCCGCCGCCAGCGACTCGCCCAGCGCCGCCTCCACCGCCCGCACCTCGTCGCGCAACATGCGCCAGGCCAGCAGCGGCTTGAGCAACAGGCCCAAGGCCAGGGCCTGCAGCCACGCCGGCCCCTGCCCCACAGTCCAGGTCGCCGCGAGCGCGGTCAGCACCACCACAGCGGCCCCGGCGATCCAACCCAGCGCGCCGGCCACGAACAGCCGGCCAGCGGCGGGCGCGGACTCGCCCATGGCAGGCGCAATGCGCCGGCCCATGGCGTCAAGGCCCCGCCCCATCCACACCACCGGGTGCCAGCGCGTCGGCGGTTCGCCCCACCAGCGATCGATCAGCAGGGCCACCAACGTCGCGATGGGCGTAACCACGTCGGGCAACAGGGGGAGGAGCCCGCTCATGGCGTTCACGCGGTGGCCAGCGGGGAATGCACCGCCTGGCCCTGCGCGCCCATGGCACGCGCCGCGATGCGCAGCGCGCGCAACAGCGCGTCCACGTCGGCGGATTCGTGTGCGGCCGACAGCGCGATGCGCAGCCGTGCGGTGCCTTGCGGCACGGTGGGTGGGCGGATCGCGGGCACCCACAGGCCCTGCTCGCGCAACACGGCCATCACGGCCAGGGCGGCTTCGTTGTCGCCGATCACCAGGGGCTGGATCGCGGTATCCGAGGGCATCAGGGTCCAGCCAGCGGCATCGACCGCCGCGTCGGCACCGGGGGCCAAGCCCTCTCGCAATTGGGCGACCAAGGCATTCAGGTGCCGCCGGCGGCGCTCGCCCTCGGGCCCCAGCACGCAGCGCAGACCCGCCCGCACAGCCTCGGCCAGCAGGGCTGGCGCAGCGGTGGCGTAGGTGTAGCTGCGGGTTTTCTGCAGCAGCCATTCCACCAGCCGCTCAGGCCCGGCCACGAACGCCCCGGCCACGCCCAGCGCCTTGCCCAGCGTGGCCATGTAGATCACGCGCGGCGAAGCCCACGCGCCGGTCAGGCCGGCGGCGGCCAGGGCGCCCCGGCCCTGCGGCCCCAGCACGCCGAAACCGTGCGCGTCGTCGAGCAGCAGCAGCGCGTCGTGCCGTTCGCACAGCGCGTGCAGGCCCGCGATGTCGGCGATGTCGCCGTCCATGCTGAACACCGCGTCGCTGATCACCAGCTTGCGGCGCGCCGGGCTGGCCGCCAGCAGCGCGTCGAGCTGCTGAAGATCGGCATGGCGGTAGCGGTGCACCGTGGCTTTGGACAGGCGCGCGCCATCGATCAGGCAGGCGTGGTTCAGCGCGTCGGAGAACAGCGCGTCGCCCTCGCCCACCAGCGCCGGCACGATGCTGGCGTTGGTGGCATAGCCGGCGTAGAAGTACAGCGCGCGCGGCAGGCCCACGGCCTCGGCGAGTTCACGCTCCAGCGCGGCGTTGGCCACGCTGTGGCCACTGACCATGGGCGAGGCGCCCGAGCCGACACCGTAACGGTCCACCGCGGCGTGCACCGCCTCGCGCAACGCCGGGGCCTGGGACAGGCCGAGGTAGTCGTTGCTGCAGAAGGCCAGCAGGGACTCACCGTCCACGTTGAGCCGCGCGCCCTGCTCCGGCACCACCTCACGGCGGCGACGGCGCAGTGCCTGCGCATCCAGTGCACTCAGACGTTCATCGAATTCGTTCAACCAGCTCACAGTCATTCCTTTATTGCCATGCAGAGGGCAGTTGCAGCGCGATGTGGCGCGCATCGGGCGCCTCAGCGTGCCACGGCACGGTGCCCAACAGCGGTGCCGACAGGCGCTGGCGCAGTGTGTCGATGTTGTCCTCGCGGAAGGGCATGGTGGGGTCGACCGCATTGGCCACCCAGCCCGCCAGTTCCAGCCCATCGGCGCGAATCGCCTCGGCCGTGAGCAGCGCGTGGTTCAGGCAACCGAGGCGCAAGCCCACCACCAGCACGACGGGCGCGCCAATGGCGCGTGCCAGATCGGCCAGGGTTTCGTGGTCGTTGATCGGCACGCGCCAGCCACCCGCACCTTCCACCACCACCGCATCGGCCTGGTCCCGCAAGGCGCGGTGCGCGGCCCGCAGAGCGGCCACGCTCACGGCCTGCCCCGCGCGCCGGGCCGCGATGTGCGGTGCGATGGCATCGGGCAAGGCCACCGGGTTGTCGAGCGCGGCGGGCACGGCCACGGTGGAGGCCGCGCGCAGGGCGAGCACGTCTTCGCTGACCCACTGCCCCTGGTGATCGATCAGGCCGGCGGCCACCGGCTTCATGCCGACCACGCGCCGGTGGTGGCGCGCCAGCGTGTGCAAGAGCGCCGCGCTCACCAGCGTCTTGCCGACACCGGTGTCGGTGCCGGTGATGAAGCAGCCGTCAAACGCCATCGCACACCCCTTCCAGAGCGAGCGCGCTGGAGGGCTCTTCTTCGGCCAGCGTGGCCTGCAAGGCGACGAGCGCACCTGTGGCCAGGTGCGCGCCTTCAGCTTCGTCGATCACATACGGCGGCATGGCGTACAGCGTGTGGCCGATGGGCCGCAGCAGCAGGCCCTGGTCGAGCGCATGGCGGGCATAGCGGCGAGCGAAGTCGGGCAGGCTGCTGGGCACGTCCCACGCAAAAATCATTCCTTGGCGCCGTGCGTGGCGCACACGCGGATGGGCTGACAGCGGCGCGAACTGCGCGGCCATGCGCTCGCCGGTGCCCACGTTGCGGCGCAGCACGTCGGTCTGTTCGAACAGGTCCAGCGTGGCCAGCGCCGCGCGGCAGGCCAGCGGGTTGCCGGTGTAGCTGTGCGAGTGCAGGAAGCCGCGCGCGACCTGGTCATCGTAAAAGGCGGCATAGACCTCGTCGGTGGTGAGCACCACCGACAGCGGCAGCGTACCGCCGGTCAAGCCCTTGGAGAGGCACAGGAAGTCGGGCCGGATGCCTGCCTGCTCGTGTGCGAACAGCGTGCCGGTGCGGCCGAAGCCAACGGCAATCTCGTCCAGCACCAGATGCACCTGGTAGCGGTCGCACAGCTCGCGCGCGCACCGCAGGTACAGGGGATCGTGCATGGCCATGCCGGCGGCGCACTGCACCAGCGGCTCGACGATCAGCGCCGCCGTGTCCTCGTGGTGTTCGGCCAGCCAGTCGGCCAGCGCGCCTGCGGCCCGTTCGGCCACATCGGCGGCCGACTCACCCGTCGCAGCCGCGCGGGTATCGGGGCTGGGCACGGTGGCACCCAGGCGCACCAGCGGCGCATAGGCTTCGCGAAACAGCGCGATGTCGGTCACGGCCAACGCCCCCACGGTCTCGCCGTGGTAGCCACCGGCCACGCCGACGAAACGGTTCTTGCGCGCGCGCCCGGCGTTGCGCCAGTGGTGCGCGCTCATCTTGAGTGCGATCTCGGTGGCACTCGCGCCGTCGCTGGCGTAGAAGGCGTGTCCGAGACCGGTGAGAGCGGACAGGCGCTCCGACAGCTCCACCACCGGCGCGTGGGTGAAGCCGGCCAGCATCACGTGGTCCAGCGTGTTCAGTTGATCAATCAGCGCAGCGCGGATGGCGGGGTGGTTGTGCCCGAACAGGTTCACCCACCAGGAGCTGATCGCGTCCAGGTAACGCCGGCCTTCATGGTCGTGCAGCCACACGCCTTCGGCGCGGGCCACGGGAATCAGCGGCAGCGCGGCACCATCGCTCGCGTGCAGCTTCATCTGGGTGCAGGGGTGCCACACCGCCGCGAGGCTGCGCTGGCGCCAGGCTTCGTTGACCGACATGGCGGTGTGATCAGGCGCGACGCGCCTGCATGCCCAGTCTGGCGAGCATGTCCATGTCGGCGGCCACGTCGGGGTTGCCGGTGGTGAGCAGCTTCTCGCCGTAAAAGATGGAGTTGGCGCCACCCAGGAAACACAGGGCCTGCACCGCTTCACTCATTTGCTGGCGCCCGGCCGAGAGGCGCACGCGGGCGCGCGGCATGGTGATGCGCGCCACCGCGATGGTGCGCACGAACTCCAGCGGATCGAGGTCGGGCTGGTCGGCCAGCGGCGTGCCCTGCACCTTCACCAGGTTGTTGATCGGCACCGACTCGGGGTAGTCGGGTGCGAGGTTGGCGAGCTGTGCCACAAGCGCGGCGCGTTGGCGGCGCGACTCGCCCATGCCCACGATGCCGCCGCAGCAGACCTTCACGCCCGCGCCGCGCACGCGCTCCAGCGTGTCCAGGCGGTCCTGGTAGTCGCGCGTGGTGATGACTTCACCGTAGAAGTCGGGCGCGCTGTCCAGGTTGTGGTTGTAGTAGTCCAGGCCGGCGTCGCGCAGGGTCTCGGCGTGGCCTTCGTTGAGCATGCCCAGCGTGGCGCAGGCCTCCAGGCCTTCTTCTTTCACGGCGCGCACGAGTTCGGCCACGGCGTCCACGTCGCGGTCTTTGGGCGCGCGCCAGGCGGCGCCCATGCAGAAGCGCGTGGCGCCCGCCTGCTTCGCGCGCTGGGCGGCTTCGCGCACAGCGGCCACGCCCATGAGCTTGCCGGCTTCAAGACCCGTGTCGAAATGCACCGACTGCGGGCAGTAGCCACAGTCTTCAGGACAGCCGCCGGTCTTCACCGACAGCAGCGTGGCGAGCTCGACCTCGGTGGGGTCGAAATGTTCGCGGTGCACGGTTTGCGCGCGGTGGATCAGCTCGGAGAACGGCAGATCGAACAGTGCGGCAACGTCGTCGACGCTCCAGGCCTGTGTGCCCGCGTCCGACACGGGCTTGGGTGTGGCGTGGAAATGCAGGGGCTGCGCGGTGACGGGAGATGTCAGGGTATCGGTACTCATGTGGGGATTCCTTTTGTTGTATGCGGCATTCTGCCCGCCCGGGTGGCGGGCCGATGGCCAGCGGTCAGGCTGCTTGCGCCGGCTTGCCGGCCAGGCCGAAGGTGGCGAGCAACGCCGGTTGCACCCAGCGCTGGAAGGCGAGGCCCGAGGCCACGCCCATGCAGAGCCAGAACGACAGCGAGATCCAGGTGGTGGCCCAGACAAACTGGGTGCCCAGATCGCGCAGCACCGCCTGGGCCTCCCCCTGGAAACCGCTCAGGGGATCGGCCGTGATGTGCGGAGCACCCACCACAAAGGGCAGGGCCAGCCACGCCGCAGCGGCGATCCAGCGCAAATGGCTGCGCATGCCCGCCACGGACCAGCAGGCCAGCGCCGCGCTCACGGCGGCCAGCAACCACCAGCCCTGGCGCGAACCCAGGCGCGCGGCGTCCATGCCAGGGATCTCGGCGTGCAGGCCGATCGAGGGCCAGAAGTGGAACACCAGCCAGCCCGCAGCGGCCGTGACAAGCGCCAGCGGCAGCGCGCGCAAGTTGGTGCCGCGCCACAGGGCCACGCCCATCACAGCGAACACCAGCAGTGCCATGCTGAACGCATGCAGCACATTGGCCACAAACGTCCACGCGGTGCGCTCGAAGCCGTCGGCAGGAGCCCACGCTTGCGCTTCCTCGTGCACGTGTGCAGGCGCTGCGGCCGTGCTCTGCGTGTGCACGTGGCCAGCGGTGACAGGTGCTTCGATCTTCTGGTCTTCATAGGCCTCGGCGGCCAGGATGATGGGCACTGCCTGCCATTGCTGCATGCCGGTCTGCACGACACCCACGGCGAGCGCGACGGCCAGGCTCGCCCAGATCAGTCGGGAAAAAATCATGATGTAGCTCCAGGAGAGTGAGGTGGTTTGTCCAGAGGTGCCGCGGAACCGGCTTTGCCGGGCCGCAGGCGCCGCCCCCTTGAGGGGGTCGCGCGAAGCGCGGCGGGGGTGCTTCTCAATGACAGGGCTTGACGGTGACGTGGCGCACGTCGTGCGCCGCGTTGTGCGCGACCGGGCTGTCGGCAAACGCCACGCCATACAGCACGACCAGCCCGAGGGCGGCGGCAGCGGCCAGTTGCAGCAGCAAGCTGCGCACGGCGGAGGTGGTGCCCGAAGGCGCCGAGGTGGTGGTTCCATTCATGTGGTGCTCCATTTCGAAGAGAGGTTGAGGCGTCAGGAAAAGGAAGCCATGGCGTCGCGCCCTTCGGCGCCATGGTGGGAAATCAAAACGAGTGTGGTACTCACTGGGGTACCTTCGCCCTGTGGGCTGCGGTGCGAGCTTGCTTGGGAACGGCTCGGCGCTGCGCTCATGCTTCTGTGGCCTCGAGGCTGGGCGGCAGCCGCGCCAGGATGCCGCTGCGCAAGCGCGCGGGCCGCTCGTTGCGCAGCAGGTTGCCGTCGCTCGCGGCGGCGTGCATGCCGGCGCACAGCAACACGTGCTCGGCCGTCTCGGCATCGGGCACGAGGTCGCCAAACAGGTAGGTGTGTTTGCCTGGCGCCTGGAAGGCCACCGAGCAGGCGCGCCCACAACTGCTCAGGCAGGCCATGCCACGCACGTGCACGCGCATCGACGGGTCCCCATCCAGCAGGTGGACCGCCTGCACGGCCTCGAACAGGATGGCGCCAGCCGCCGGCTCGTCGCGGGACGCGCCCGGTGGGCGGCAGGTGGTGCAGACGATCACCTCGGTGATCGGTGGTGGGGGAACGGATGAGTGCATGACGTTCAGGGTGTTGATCAGGCGGGCAGGCGGTGCTCGGCACGCCAGCGTTCGGCCCAGGCCGCGCACCGGCCGATGGGTCGCAGGCGGTCGTCGAAATCCACGACGACGATGTGGCCCGCCGCGGCAGGCGCCACCGGTTGTTCGAGCGTGCGGCCATCGGTGAGCAACCACAGGCAGTTCGTGCCGCCCATGCCGCGTGGGCGCTGGGCATTGCGCAGCAGCCGCTCGGCTTCGGCCAGGCAGGCCGACAGCGGCGTGCCGCCGCCACCGCCCACGGGCCGCACCCGCGCGCTGCCCGCCGCGCGCGCCGGACCAGGTGGCAGCAGCAACTCCACGCCTTGTCCACCGAAGCACAGCAGCGCCACATGGTCGCCCGCGCGCGCGGCCTGCTCGATGAGGCGCGCGGCATAGCCCTTGGCTTTGGCAAGACGGCCACCCGCTCGCATCGAGCCCGAGGTGTCGAGCGCGATCAGGTGCAGGCTGGGCACGCTGGCGTTCGCCGGTTGATGGCGCAGGTGCGATGGCGCCAGGCGCTGCGGCCCCTTGCTCATGAGCGTGCGCACCCAGTGAATGCCGGAGCCCATCGCCTCGGCGGGACGCGCGGCATGCCGGGCCAGGTCCGGTCGTGGAGAACGGTTCGGGCTTGGCCACCGCCAGCCGCCGGGCGCCGTCGTCGGCGCGCGCAGGCTGGGGTGGCTCATGCTTTTTTTGGGGGCCACGCCCCCGTGTTTCTGACGCGCACCATGGCTTGCGGTTGTGGTGGCAGCGCGCCCCAGTCGCCTTCGGGCGTGGGTTGCGCGGAGGCCGAGGCGCCCTGTCGGTTTGCAGAGGGCTGCGGGTTGCCGGGCGCGGGCGACAAAGCCGCGTGCGGTGGTGCCGCGTCCTCGGAACGGCGGTGCGCCAGCGCCAGTTCGGCCACGGCGTCCACGTCTTCCAGCCGCACGGTGTGGCGTTGCTCCAGCGCCGCCAGCGCGCGCGCGGCGCGCAGCATCACGAGATCGGCGCGGATGCCATCCACTCCCGCTGCCAGTGCCAGTTGCGACGCGTGCTGCACCACGTCGTCGGTCCATTCGATGGCCGTCAGCGCGGCACGCGCGGCAGCGAGCTTCGCCACCAGCTGTGCCTGCGCATCGGCGTGCTCGGCCACCAGCGCCTGCGGGTCGGCGTCAAACGCCAGCCGCGCACGCACGATGGCCTGGCGTTGGAGCGCGTCGTTCGGGTTCTCCAGCACCACCGACAGGCCGAAGCGGTCCAGCAACTGCGGCCGCAACTCGCCTTCCTCGGGGTTCATGGTGCCCACCAGCACGAACTGCGCGGCGTGCTGGCGCGAGACGCCATCGCGCTCCACCGTGTTCACGCCGCTGGCGGCGACGTCCAGCAGCGCATCGACCAGCGCATCGGGCAGCAGGTTGACTTCATCGACGTACAGCACGCCGCCGTGCGCGCGCGCCACCAACCCGGGCGCGAGACGCACCTGGCCGTCGCGCAGCACGTCTTCGAGGTTGAGCGTGCCCACGAGTTGTTCCAGGCTCGCCGCCAACGGCAGCGTGATGAAGGGCGCCTGCGGCAGCAGCGCGGCCAGTGCGCGCGCCGAGGTGGACTTGGCCGTGCCGCGCGGGCCGCTGATGAGCACACCGCCCATGCCGGGGTCGATGGCGGCCAGCAGCAAGGCACGTTGCAAGGCGGCATGGCCCACCAGCGCGGTGAACGGAAAGGCCGCGCTGGACGCGGCGTGCAGTTCGGGAACGGTGGTCATGGCAAGGGTCCTTGGTTTTCCAGCGTGTGTTCGAGGGCCAGCAAGTGCTCTTCGATGCGTTCGCGGTGCTCACCCGGCTCGGCCCACAGGCCGCGCTGCATGGCTTCCAGCAGGCGCTCGCCGATGCCGCGCAAAGCCAGCGGGTTGTGCTGTTGCAGGAAGTCGCGCGTGGCGTCGTCGTGCAGGTAGGCGTCGGCCACCAGCGCGTACTGGTGGTCGCCGACCACGCCGGTGGTGGCGTCGAAAGCGAAGAGGTAGTCCACCGTGGCGGCCATCTCGAATGCGCCCTTGTAGCCGTGGCGCTTCACGCCATCGATCCACTTCGGGTTGACGGCGCGCGCGCGCACCACGCGCGCCACCTCTTCGTTCAGCGTGCGCACGCGCGGCGCGCCGGGCGTGCTGAAGTCGCCGTGGTACAGCGCGGCGGGCGCACCGGCCAGGTGCTGCACAGCCGAGGCCATGCCGCCCTGGAACTGGTAGTAGTCGTCCGAGTCGAGGATGTCGTGCTCGCGGTTGTCCTGGTTGTGCAGCACCGCGTCCACGCGCGCCAGGCGCTGCTCGAACGCCTCGCGTGCGGCGGTGCCGTGGCCGTCCTGACCGTAGGCGAAAGCACCCGCGCGAAGGTAGGCCTGGGCGAGGTCGGCGCGCTCGTTCCAGCGGCCGCTGGCGATCACCTCTTGCAGCCCCGCGCCGTAACCCCCCGGGCGCGGCCCGAACACGCGCCAGGTGGCCTGGCGCTGCGCGTCATCGGCGGCCGCGCCGGCGGCCACGGCCTCGGCGGCTTCGCGTTGCACGCGCACCCGGATCGGGTTCACCTCGTCCGGCTCGTCGTCTTCGGAAATGGCGGCGACGGCGCGCACCGCCGTGTCGAACAGGTCGATCACGTTGGGGAAGGCATCGCGGAAGAAGCCCGAGACCCGCAGCGTCACGTCCACGCGCGGCCGGTTCTTGATGGCCATGGGCAGCACCTCGATGTCCACCACCCGGTTGCTGCCCGGCGCCCACTTGGGCCGCACGCCCAGCAGCGCGAAGGCCTGACCGATGTCCTCGCCGCCGGTGCGCATGGTGCTGGTGCCCCAGACCGACAGGCCCACCGCGCCGGGAAAGTTGCCGTGGTCCTGCAGGTGGCGCTCGATCACGCGGTCGGCTGCCAGCGCACCCATGGCGTAAGCGGTGGGCGTGGGCACGGCACGCGTGTCCACCGAATAGAAGTTGCGCCCGGTGGGCAACACGTCGGGCCGACCGCGCGAGGGCGCGCCGCTGGGGCCGGCGGGCACGAAGCGGCCCGACAGGCCACGCATCAGCTGGCCGATCTCGTTCGGACCGCAAGCGTCCAGGCGCGGCGCCAGGGTCTGGCGCATGCGCTGGATCACCGGCGCGGTCTGTGGCCAGGCTTGTGCGTCGAGCGGCGTGGGCTCCGCGCCCAGGTGCTTCGTGACGAACACGATGGCCAGAAACTCCAGCCGCTCGCGCGTGTGGCCCGCGTGGCGCCAGGGTTCGTCGCTCAGGCCCTGCAGTGCTTCGGGGCGCGGCCCGTGCCAGGCGTCCGCCCACTCGGGGCTCAGTGGGTCGAAGCCCTGCAAGCCCAGGTCGTTCGCCAGCGCCACCAGCAGGCTGCCCTGCCCCGCCGCGTTGCCGCCCGGAAAACGCGCGAGCGCCACCAGGGTGTCGGTGCGCTGGCGGCCTTGCGGCGAGCGGCCGAGGATGTGCAGGCCGTCGCGGATCTGCGATTCCTTGATCTCGCAGAGGTAGGCGTCGAGCCGCGCCAGCAGCTGTTCGCGCTGCGCCTCGTCGGCCGGTGGCTGGAAGCCCAGCTCCTGGTGCAGGCTGTGTTTGAGCACCTGCTGCAGGATGCTTTCGCGCAGCAGCTTCGCGCGGCGCGGGTCGAGCGAGAGCGCCTCGTAGTACTCGTCCATCTGGCGTTCGAGTTCCTGCAGCGGGCCGTAGGTTTCGGCGCGCGTGAGGGCGGGCATGAGGTGGTCGATGATCACCGCCTGCGTGCGGCGCTTGGCCTGGCTGCCTTCGCCCGGGTCGTTGACGATGAAGGGATACAGGTGCGGCAGCGGCCCCAGGATGGCGTCGGGCCAGCAGGCCGCGCCCAGCGCCACGCTCTTGCCGGGCAGCCATTCGAGGTTGCCGTGTTTGCCCACGTGCACCACCGCGTCCACCGCGAAGGCGCGCCGCAGCCAGAAATAGAACGCGAGGTAGCCGTGCGTGGGCACCAGGTCGGCGTCGTGGTAACTCGCCACCAGGTCGAGGTCGCGGCCACGCGCGGGCTGGATGCCTACGAAGACCTGGCCCAGACGCAGGCCCGGCACCATGAAGCGGCCGCTGCGTTGCATCGGGTCCTGCGAGGGCGGCCCCCAGAGCGCGTTCACCGCGTCCTGGCTGTCCTGCGGCAGGGCGTGGAAATCGGCCAGGTAGTCGGCCATCGCGAGGCTCTGGCCGGCGGGCCGGTGGTCATTGGCGTCCACGTTGTTGGTCACGCCCTGCACCAGCTGTGCCATCAGCGCATCACCGTGCTCGGGCAGCTCGCCGGTGCCGTACCCCGCGTCGCACAAGGCCTGCAGGATGAGCACGGTGGACGCGGGCGTGTCCAGCCCCACGCCGTTGGCCAGGCGCGCATCGTCGTTGGGGTAGTTGGCGAGGATCAGCGCGATGCGCTTGTCGGCGTTGGACTTCTCGCGCAACACACACCAGCGGCGCGCGAGCTCGGCCACGAAACGGATGCGCTCGGGCTCGGGCTGGTAACGCACCACGTCCACCTCGGTGCGCTCGCAGCGCCAGGCCAGGCCCTTGAAGCTGATGGCGCGCGTGCCGATGCGGCCGTCCACCTCGGGCAGCACCACCTGCATCGCGAGGTCGCGCGGCGCCAGGCCGTGCGGGTCGGCCTGCCACTGCTCCAGCGAGCAGCCGGCGGTGATGAGCTGCAGCACCGGGGCGTCGCCGGCCAGGGTGGCGAGCGGCGCGTCGTCGGGCAAGGCGTCGTCGCTGCCATCGAGCGAGGCCACGGCAAAGCTGGTGGCGTTGAGCACCACGCCGACGCCGCGCTCAAGGGCCAGCGCCTGCAGCGCGGCCAAGCTGGCCGGGTTCTTGAGCGAGTCCACCGCGACCGCCAGCGCATTGAGGCCAGCGTCCGCCAGCGCGGCCAGCACGGCGTCGAACACCGCCGTGTTGCCGGCCTGCAGGTGCGCGCGGTAGAACACCAGCAGCGCCACGGGTGCGCCCGCGCGCCATGGCGCGGCGGCCTGCGGCGTGTAGGGCATCACCGGTGGCAAAGGCAATGGGGGCGGAGGCCGCTGGCCCAGCCCGAAGGCCGCGTGGCCGATCAGCGAGAAGAAAGCCAGCGCGTTGTCGCGCCCGCCCTCGCGCAGGCAGCGCCAGAGCCGGTCGCAGTCTTCGGGCCCTGCGGTGCTGCGCATGAGCAGCTGCGGGTCCTGCACGTTGTCGCCGGAGAACAGCGCCAGCCACTGGCCGTGCTTCGCGGCCAGCGACACCGCCTGCTCCACCACGTAGGCCCAGTCGCTCGGGGCGCCGAGGTGGTCGATCACGACCACGCGGGCGTGGCGCAGTACGTCGTCCACATACATGTCCGTCGATGCGGGCTGGCGCAGCCACATCAGGTTGGCCAGCCGGACCCTGGGGAAATCATCGCCCAGGCTCGCGGCCGCGTCGGCCAGCAGCGAGAGCGTGGTATCGGCCGCGCTCAGCACCACGATGTCACCCGGCGTCTGCTCCACGCGCACGATGCCCTGCCCGCCGTCTTCGACGTGGCCTCCGGGGCGCGTAGAAAGCAAATGCATTCAGCTCTCCACCCAGCGGGAGCACAACGCGCACCGCAAGCCACGCACCCATGCAGGGGCACCATGGAACCGGCTTTGCCGGGCCACAGGTGCCGCCCTCCTCCCGCCGAAGGCGAGAGAGGGGGGTGCCGCGAAGCGGCGCGGGGGGTGGTTCATATTCTTCAGGCCGCCGTGGTGGCGGCGAGCAGTGCGGACTGCAACTCGCGTTGCAGCGTGTCGCGGTCGAGGTGGTCGCCGATCAGCACGAGTCGCGTGGCGCGCAGGTCGTCGGCGCGCCAGGCGCGGTCGAAGTGGCTGTCGAAGCGCTGGCCCACGCCCTGCACCACCAGGCGCATGGCCGTGCCCGGCAAGGCCACGAAGCCTTTCACGCGGTAGATCTCGTGGCGCTGCACCAGGGCGATCAGCGCGTCCAGCAGGCGCTGACGGTCGTTCACCTCCAGCGTGATCGACACCGAGTCGAACTCGTCGTGGTCGTGGTCCTCTTCTTCGTCGTGGTGGGTCTTGCGCTGGTCGATGGCGTCTTCCACCGCGCGCTCCAGGCCGAGCAGCACGCCGAGATCGATGCGGCCGTGCTGCGCGTGCACCAGCTTCACGCCGGCCGGCGTCTCGGCGCGGATGATGGCCTCCACCCGGGCGAGCGTGGCCGCGTCCATGCCGTCGGTCTTGTGCACCACCACCAGGTCGGCGGTGGCGAGCTGGTCTTCGAACAGTTCGGCCAGCGGCGAGTCGTGGTCCAGGTTCTCGTCGGCGCGGCGCTGTGCGTCCACCGCCACCGGGTCTTCCGCGAAGCGGCCGGCGGCCACGGCGGGTGCGTCCACCACGGTGATGACGGCGTCCACCGTGAACGCGTTGCGCAACGCGGGCCACTGGAAGGCCTGCACCAGCGGCTTGGGCAGCGCCAGGCCCGAGGTTTCGATCACGAGGTGGTCGATCTGGTCGCGCCGGGCGGCGAGCTGCTCCATCACCGGGGCGAACTCTTCCTGCACGGTGCAGCACAGGCAACCGTTGGCGAGTTCGTAGAGCTGGCCGTTCTCTTCGCCGTTTTCGTCGCAGCCGATGCCGCAGCCGCGCAGCAGCTCGCCGTCGATGCCGAGTTCACCGAACTCGTTGACGATGACTGCGATGCGTTTGCCTTGCGCGTTCGTGAGCAGGTGGCGCAGCAGCGTGGTCTTGCCGGCACCGAGGAAGCCGGTGACGATGGTGGCGGGGATCTTGCGGGTTTGCATGGGGTGGTCTCCAGTTCAGGAACGGGTGGGCAGAGCGAGCAAACAATCAACCAACATGTGCGCGGCCTCGCCCAGGCGCGGGCCGGGGCGCGACAGCAGGTCCATGCGCTCGACATCGAGCTGGCAGACCTGCTGCTTGCGCACCGCCTGCATGCCGGCCCAGCCGGGCCGATCGGTCATACCCGAGAGCGTGGTCTGCGGGCCGAGGATCAGGTCGGGTGCGCGGCGCACCACCATCTCGGGGTTGATGCGTGGAAACAGGGGGCCATCGCCCGCGTGGACGACGATGTTGTTCAGACCGAGCCGCGCGATGGTTTCGCCGATGAAGCTCTTGTCGCTCGCCGCGGTGGGGCCGATGCCGACTTCGATGTACACCGTGCGCCCGCGCAGGGCGGCCGGCACGCGGCGCGCGGCGGCGTCGAGTTCGCGGTCAATGCGCTGCACCAGTTCGGCCGCGCGCGCCTGCTCGCCCAGCGACTGGCCGAGCGCGAGCAGCATGCGTTTCAGGTCGGCGTGCGTGCGCGCATCGAACATCTGCACCGGCACGCCCAGTTCCGTCAGGCGTTCGCCCGCGCGGCTGCGCGGCCCGAGCAACACCATGTCGGGCCGCAGCGCGACGATGCTTTCGATCTGCGCGTCCTGCAGGCCACCGACCTTGGGCAGTTTGGCCACGTTGCCGGGCCAGCTCGAATAGCGATCGGTGCCGACCAGCTCGGCGCAATGCCCGAGCGCGCACACGGCTTCGGTGAGCGAGGGCGAAAGCGTGATGATGCGGTGCTGCGCCAGCGCGGGCGCGGGCCCGGCCAAGCCACCCAACAACCCGAACACCGCCAACGCCGACCCGGAGGCACCCACCGCCGTTCGCACTGAGCTTGTCGAAGTGCTCATGCGATGTGGGCCGGTGAGGGCTTCGACAGGCTCAGCCCGAACGGGGTTTTACCTTGGATGGGGCGCATTCAGTCCTCGATCCCTCGTTGGGCGGGGACACCCGCCTTGAAGTGGTGCTTGATGAGCGTCATCTCGGTCACGGTGTCAGCGAGTTCGATCACCTCGGCCGGCGCGCCGCGCCCAGTCAACACCACATGCACGTGGGGCGGGCGCTCGCGCAGGCAGGTCAGCACCGTGTCCAGCGGTACCCACCCGTAGCGCAACGGGTACATGATCTCGTCGAGCACGACCATGAAATGCTCACCGGCGCGGATGCTGGCCTCGGCCTTGGCCCAGCCCTCCAGCGCCAGCTGCGCCGAGTGCTCCAGGTCGCGGCTCTTCCAGCTGAAACCGTCGCCCAGGCCTTCGATGGGAATGCCCAGTTGCTCGAACAGGCGGTGCTCGCCGAAACGCGCCGACGGCACCTTCATGAACTGGTAGACCTTGACCGACTTGCCACGGCCATGAGCACGCAGGGCCAGGCCGAACGCGGCCGTGCTCTTGCCCTTGCCGGTGCCGGTGTGCACGAGCACCAGGCCGCGCCGTTCGCCCTGGGGTTTGGGGGTGTCGCGCAAGACAGGGGGTTCTT
Source organism: Hydrogenophaga sp. (assembly GCF_018780385.1). GTDB lineage: Bacteria > Pseudomonadota > Gammaproteobacteria > Burkholderiales > Burkholderiaceae_C > Hydrogenophaga. The sequence continues at coordinate 233,519 of NZ_JADMJO010000003.1, forward strand.
CGATCTGCATGGTTCGGGCTCCAGAAGAAAAAGAGAGGTCAACGGGGCAGCGCGACCCACTGGTCGCCCAGCGGATGGATCGCGATGCGGTGGTCAAAAACCTGTTCGAGGGCCTGATGGGTGGCCGGGTCGTTGCAGCCGCCTTGGTGGTGCACGCGGCCCCCGGCCATCACCACCATCTGGTCGGCGTGCAGCGCCATGCCGATCTCGTGCAGCACGCTGACCACCGTCTTGCCTTGCGCCACCAGTTCGCGCACCAGCAGCAGCCAGTCGGCCTGGTGCGGTGGGTCCAGGTTGGCCAGGGGTTCGTCCATCAGCATCACCTCAGCCTGCACCGCCAGCAGGCGTGCCAGCAGCACGCGCTGGCGCTCGCCGCCCGAGAGCGCGCCGAGGGGCCGCTCGCGCCAGTCCCAGGCCTGGGTGGCGCGCAGGGCCTGCTCCACCGCGACGCGGTCGGCGCCGGACGACGGGGCCAGCCAGGGCTGGTGCGGCAGGCGGCCGAGCATGGCCACGTCCCACACGCTGAGGTCGTCCGCGCCCTGCTCGCCCTGACCCAGCCAAGCCAGGCAGCGTGCGCGTTCGCGGCCGCGCCATTGCGCCAGCGGGCGGTCCAGCAGTTGCACCTGGCCGCTGTGCGGCAGCAGGCCGGCCAGCGCCTTGAGCAGGGTCGATTTGCCGGCGCCGTTGGGCCCGACCACGCTGGTCCAGCGCGCGGCGGGCAGCTGCACGTCGATGCCGTGCAGCACGGGCGTGCCGCCCAGCGACACGGCGATGCCGCGTGCTTGCAAAGCGGCGCTCACAAGCCACCTCCCGGCCGGCGGCGCCGGTGCATCAGCCACAACAAATAGCTGCCGCCCAGCACGGCGGTGAGCACGCCCACGGGCAGTTCCTGCGGCGCGATGATCCAGCGCGCGAGCACGTCGGCCGCCATCAGCAGCAGGCCGCCCATCAAGGCGCTCAACACGATGAGGCGGCCGTGCGTGGTCTTCACGATGGAGCGCACCAAATGCGGCGAGGCCAGGCCCACGAAAGCGATCAGCCCGGTCTGCGCCACGGCCGCGCCAGTGGCCAGCGCCAGCACCGCCACCAGCACGGCGCGCACCGCGGCCAGCGGCAGGCCCAGGCTGACGGCGGTGGCTTCGCCCAGGGCCAGGCCATCGAGCACGCGGCCGAACGAGGCCGCCACCAGCAAGGCGGCCAGCAGCATCGCCGCCATCACGCCGCACGCCGCCCAGCCGACGAAACCGGTGCTGCCCAGCATGAAGCCCTGCATGGCCTGCAAGGTGTCGGGCGACGCGATGGTGACGAGGTCGCGCCCCGCGCCCAGCACCACGCCGACGATCACGCCCGCCAGCAGCAGACGCAGCGTGTGCTGCACACCTTTGGCCAAGGCCAGCGTGAGCACCACGCCGATCACCGCGCCGGCGAACGCCGCACCCGTCAGGCCCAGACGCACCAGCCACTGCGTGGCAAACGGCGTGGTGCCGAACAGGGCCAGCGCCAGGGCCACCCCGAGCGCTGCGCCCGAGGCGCTGCCGAGCAGGTAGGGATCGGCCAGCGGGTTGCGGAACAGGCCCTGCGCCACCGCACCGGCCAGGCCGAGCAGCGCACCGGCCACCCAGGCGCCGAGCGTGCGCGGCAGCCGGATGTCCCACAGGATCTGCCAGGCCACGGCGTCGTGGCGCGCGTGCAGCACGCTGTCGAAGCCGGTGCTGCCCACGCCCACGCCCAGCAGCAACGCGAGCAGCGCCACCAACAGCAGGGCCGCTCCCAACCAAGAAACACCGCGGAACCGGCTTTGCCGGGCCGCAGGTGTCGCCCCCTTGAGGGGGTCGCGCGAAGCGCGGCGGGGGTGCTTCACTTCAAACCCTTGCTGGTGATGCAGCGCGCCATCAGCCGTGCGGCCTCGGCCATGCGCGGGCCGGGGCGCACCAGCACGTCGGATTCGTCGGCTGTGAAGACGCAGATCCGCTGCTCGCGCAGCGCGCGCATGCCGCGCCAGCCCGGCCGCAGCTCCAGGCCCTGCACGTTGCGCGAGCCGACCATGATCAGGTCGGGGTTGGCGCGCACCACGTACTCGGGGTTGATGCGCGGAAACGGGCCGAGCGACGGCGCCACGATGTTCTGCACGCCCAGGCGCGCCATCATCTCGCCGATGAAAGAACCGGTGCCGGCCGCGTAGCCCCCGGAACTGACTTCGTAATACACCCGCAACGAGCGCGCACCCGGCGGCAGCGATTGCGCCGCGGCTGACACGCCCGCGTCGATGGCGCGCCAGATGCGTTGCGCATCGGGCACCTCGAGCAACTGGCCGAGCTTGCCCATGACGCGCTGCGCGTCGGCCGAGCTCCTGGGCTCCATCGCCAGCACCTGGATGCCCAGCGACTCCAGCCGCTGCACGCCACGCGACGAGGTGGCCATGAGCACCACGTCGGGCTTCAAGGCCACGATGGCTTCGATGTTGGGGTCGATGCCACCACCGGTCTGCGGCAGGCTGCGCACGAAGGCCGGGTGGTTGGAGTACCGGTCCACGCCCACCAGACGGTGGCATTGCCCCAGTTCGCACACCGTCTCGGTCAGCGACGGCAGCAGCGAGACGATGCGCTGCGGCGACTGGGTCAGCGTCATCGTCACACCGCGGTCGTCGGTGACTTGCACGCCGGCGGCGTGCAGCGTGCCGGTGCAGGCCAGCAGCACTGTCCACAGCCACCTTGCTGTCGCGTGTTTCATGTCGCCTCTTTCAATGTGAGCGGCAGCCCTGCCGCCATCAGCGTGACGCGATCGCAGGCGGCCGCGACGGCCTGGTTCAGGCCGCCGAGCGCGTCCACGAAAGCGCGCGTCTCGCGCCCCATGGGGATCACGCCCAGGCCGATCTCGTTGCCCACCAGCACCACCGGTCCGCGCGCGGCCGCTATCGCGCGGCACAGGTCCTGCGTCGGCCCGGTGGCGTCGGCAGCAGCGCCCTCGGCGGGCATCAACAGGTTCGTCAACCACAGCGTGAGGCAGTCCACCACCACCAGGGTGTGCGGTGCGCTGTGTTCGCTCAGGGCAGCGGCCAGCATGAGCGGCTCTTCCACCGTCGCCATGCCGGGCACGCGCTCGGCGCGGTCGCGCTGGTGGCGCGCGATGCGGTCTCGCATCTCCTCGTCCCAAGCCTGGCCGGTGGCGACCATCACCGCGCGGTGTTGCGGTGAAGCGTCCAGCCACTGGCGTGCAAGCAACTCCGCGCGGCGCGACTTGCCGCTGCGCTGGCCGCCGAGGATGAATTCGCTGCGTGCGATCTCAGCCATGCTGCTGCATCCAGTGGGTGACGATGCGGTGCATCTGCGCCACGCCGTCGGTGAGTGCGGCCGGGCCGGGCTGCAGGATGTCGGCCGACTTGATCTCGAACAGTTGTCCGGTCTTCACCGCGGCCACGTCCTGCCAGCCAGCGCGCGCGGCCACCTTCTCGGGTCGGAAGTGCTTGCCGCACCAGGAGCCGATGATGATGTCGGGGTTGCGCCGCACGATCTCGGCGCCGTCGGCAATGATGCGGTCCTTGCCCATCGGCATGGCCGCGAGTTCGGGAAACACATCGTCGCCACCGGCGATGCCCAGCAATTCCGACACCCAGCGGATGCCGGAGATGTGTGGCTCGTCCCACTCTTCGAAGAACACGCGCGGGCGGCGCTTTCCGCTGGCCTGCAGCGTCTGCACAGCGGCGCGGATGCCGTCGAGCCGCGTGCGCGTGTCGGCGATCCAGGCCAAACCTTGTTCGGCACAGCCGACGATCGCCGCCACCTGGTAGAGCATGGAGAGGATCTCGTCCACGCTGCGCTGGTTGAACACCGTGACCTGCACGCCCGCGCGGATCAACAAGGCCGCGATGTCGGCCTGCAGATCGGAGAAGCCGAACACGCAGTCCGGTTTCAACGCGAGGATCTTGTCGATCTTCGCGCTCAGGAAGGCACTGACCTTGGGCTTTTCTTCGCGCGCCCGGCGCGGTCGCACCGTGTAGCCCGAGATGCCGACGATGCGGTGCTCCTGCCCAAGCAGGTACAGCCACTCGGTGGTCTCTTCGGTCAGGCAGACGATGCGCTGCGGGCCCAGGGCGGTGGTCATGCGGTGCCTCCTGGCAGGAACAGCGACGCGGTGGCCGCCGGGCTGGATGGGAACCAGGCGTGGAAGTAGCTGGCCTGCACCGCACCGGCGCGGTACACGGCTTCGCCGACACCACGAGCCTCACCGCGCACCGACTCGGTGTGGCCCGCTGGCTCGAGTGGAGACTCGCAACGCGAGTAGTGAAAGGTGTGGCCGCGCAGCACGCCAGCGGCCAGCGCGAGTTGCTGCGGGCCAAGCGCGGCCAGGCGCTTCTGCATCACGACGCGGCCGGGCAACAGGCCCCAGGTGGCCTGGGCGTCGCCATCGCTGGAAACGAGGGACTCGAACAGCGGCATCATGCCGCCGCATTCTGCCCAAACAGGAAGGCCCGCCTGCGCGTGAGCGCGCAGGCTGTTGCGCGTGCGTGTGCCCGCCGCGAGCGTGGCGGCATGCAACTCGGGATACCCACCAGGCAACCAGACCGCGTCGCACGGCGGCAGCGGCTCGTCGGCCAGGGGCGAGAAGAAGACCAGCTCGGCGCCCAGCACGCGCAACACATCGAGATTGGCCGGGTAGATGAAACAGAAGGCGGTGTCGCGCGCGACGGCGATGGTCTTGCCCTTCAGCAGCGGCTCCTCCGCGGGCTCGTCGTTCGGCGCATCGAACGCCACCGACCAGCGCGCCAGTGCAGCGCCATCCATCTGTCCGAGTGGCGTGCGGAACAGCGCGTCGGCCGCGGCATCGAGCCGCGCCAGGGCATCGGGCAACTCGGCGGCCACCGTCAGACCCAGGTGGCGCTCGGGCAGCGAAAAGGCCTCGTCGCGCATGACCGCCCCCAGAAAGTTCGAGTCGGTCCGGGCTTCACCACCCGGCAAGGCACCCTGCAGCATCTGCGCGTGGCGCTCGCTGGCCACGCGGTTGGCCAGCACACCCGCCCAAGGAAGCCCTGGCCGGAAGTGCTGCAAGCCAAAAGCCAGCGCGCCGAAGGTGCCGGCCATGGCCGAGGCGTCGATCACCGCCAGCACCGGCAGGCCGAAGCGCTGCGCCAGGTCGGCCGCGCTGGGCTCGCCATCGAACAGGCCCATGACGCCTTCAACCACGATCAGATCGGCCTGCCCGGCGGCTTCGTGCAGTCGCGCGCGCGCATCGTCTTCGCCCGTCATCCACAGGTCAAGGTTGTGCACCGGGTGCCCCGAGGCGAGCGCAAGCCAGTGCGGGTCCAGAAAGTCCGGACCACATTTGAAAGCGCGCACGCGCCGGCCGGCGCGCGCGTGCAGGCGCGCCAGTGCCGCGGCCACCGTGGTCTTGCCCTGGCCTGAAGCCGGGGCTGCCACGAGAATGGCCGGGCAAGGGTGTGTCACTTCTGCGGCGCCCAGTTAAGCGTGACGTAGGTCGCACGGCCCGGCTGGTTATAGCCGTACGCGGTCTCGTAGAACTTGTCGCCCACATTGTTCAGCCGCAGCGCCAGCGACCAGTCCTTGTTCACGGCGTAGCGCGCGTGCAGGTCCACCGTGCCGAAGCCCGGCAGACGCCGCGCGTTGGCCGCGTCGTCGAAACGCTCGGACACGAGTTGCACGGATGTGCCCCAGGTCCAGGCCCCGGTCTTGTGGTCCAGGCTGGCGGTCAACACCTCGTCGGCGCGGCGCTGCAGCTTGCGGTGGTTGAGCTCGTTGCGCGCGTCCAGCAGTTCCAGGTTGGTGAACCAGCTCCAGGCACCCGCCGAGCCGGTGTAGGCCAGCGACCAGCCTTCAAGGCGGGCGCGGGGCACGTTGGTCACCGCCGGCTGGATGGTGATGAAGCCGCGCACGCGGTTGTCGAAGCGCGTGAGCTTCACTTCATGCAGCCCTTGCGAGTAGGTCAATCCCACCTCACGGTTCTTGCCGCGCTCGGGTTGCGTGCTCGGGTTGCCGGTAAAGAAAGGCGACACGTAGTACAGCGTGTTGAACGACGGCATCTTGAATGACGTGCCGTAGGCCATATGCGGGCGCCAGTTCGGTGTGATCTGGAACCCGTAGCTGGCGAAACCGGTGGTGGCACCGCCGAACTGCGAGTTCTCGTCGCGCCGCAGGTTGGCCTGCCAGAGGTGTTGGCCCGCCTGGCCGGTCAGGCCCACGAAGACCGCATCGGTCGTGCGCGAGTGCACCGCGTAGGCCTGCGTGCCCGACACCGCTTCCTTGATCGACTCCGCGCCCACCAGCAGATTGCCCACGGCGGTGTTCCAGTCGTGCTGCAGCGTGATCTGCGTCTGCGAGGTATTGAACACCGACGGCGCACCCGGCGCGCTGAACGTGTCTGCCTGGTCATCGCTGCGCGACACGCGCAATTGCGTGCGCGAATCGGCCGACCACTTGCGCTCCAGGCCCCAGCCCGCCACGCGGGTGATGCTTTCGATGCGCGCGTTGAACGTGCCCGGCCCCTGGTCGAACTGGCTGGTGCCGTCGGCCTGGGTGAAGTTGAGGTCGGTCGTCCAGCCTGGTGCGATGGCCCAGCGCAGCGAGGCCGAGAGGCTGTCCTGGTCGAAGCCATCTTTGTCGGGGTTGTGGTTGCCGAAGGCCACGTTCCGGTTGGTCGACGAGAAGCCGTCTTCGCGCAGGGCGCCCACGCTCAGGTTGTAGGTGACCGTGTCGTTGCCACCGCTCAGGCCTGCGTTGACCTCGCGGTGCCCGAAGCTGCCGAGCGTCACGCTGGCGTTTGGATGAAAACCCTTCAAGCCGCGCTTGGTGAAGATCTGCACCACGCCGCCCACCGCGTCGCTGCCGTACAGCGCGGACGCCGGGCCCTTGAGCACCTCGATGCGATCGATCGCGTTCAGCGGGATGTTGTCCCAGTTCGCCGAGCCGGCGGTGCTGGAGCCATAGCGCACGCCATCGATCAGCAGCAGCACGTGGCGGGCTTCGGTGCCGCGAATGAACAGGCCCGACTGTTTGCCCAGGCCGCCGTTGGACGACATCTGCAGGCCCGCATTGCGCGAGAGCACTTCGGACAGCGAGCGGCCAGCGGACTGCTGGATCACTTCTGCGTCGATCACGACCACGTCACTGAGCACGGCGTCGGTGCGGGTCTCGACCCGCGTGGCCGTGACCACGGTTTCCTTGAGGGTGGATTCGGCAGCGGATTGAGCGTGGGACGCAGACGCGCCAAAGCCCGCCAGCAATGCCAGCGGTAGCACGGCCAGGGGCGCGTGCAGGATGCGATTTTTCATGGTGAAGAAACGAACAGGAAGCCCTCACCATCTTCCCCGACGGTGCATGGGCATCACGGCGGCGCGGCCGTTGCCAGACGCACCACCACCTTGTTGGCCGGTATCCGGGCTGACAGAACAACCTTCATCGCCTTCCCAGACAACAACGTGTGTCGTCCAGTGGCTGCGTGATGAAAGCGGAGTGGCCCGATCTGCGTCGGGTCTCTCGTCTGCTTACCGTTGCGGGGGCAGCGCAGGTTAGGTTCGTCCTTGTGGACTCTCCCTCCTGCTTCCCGTTGAACTGCGGCATGTGAACCACACCGCGAGCACCAACAGGCGGCATTCTAAGCCGCGCCGGCGTGGGGCAACCCTACAATGCGAAAACTGCGAGTCCCCACCATGGCCGATCCCAAGCACCTTGATCAGATCACCGAGCGTGTCGAACGCCTGCTGTTGCGGCATGAAGAACTGCAGCGCACCAACGCCCTGCTGGTCGAGCAGGTGCACACGCTGCAGGCCGAGCGCGACTCGCTCAAGTCCCGCCTGATGGCCGCGCGCGCGCGCATCGATGCGCTGTTGGAGCGCCTCGCGCCCACGCACATCGACCCGGCCAGTGCCCAGCCCGACAGCCACAAGGACCGCGCATGAGCGCAGCGCCGGGCCGCCCCAAGCCAGCTCGCACCGCAGTGCAAAGCACGGAGGTTTTCCAATGAACAAGCCAGGCAGCAAGCAGATCGAGGTTCAGATCATGGGCCAGAGTTATCTGCTCTCGTGCCCGCCCGGTGGCGAGTCGTCGCTGCTCGACGCGGTGGAGCGCGTGGACACCGCCATGTGCCGCATCCGCGATGCCGGCAAGGTGAAGGCACGCGACCGCATCGCCGTGCTGGCCTCGCTCAATCTGGCGTTCGAACTCTCTCAGAAGGAAGCCGAGAGTTTTCAGGCTTCGTCCTTTGGTCAGCCGGACAACAGCGCGTTTGCCGAGGCCGGTGGCGCCTTCGACCACGAGCCTCTGGACCCGCAAACCCAAGCCCGCGTTGATGAACTCATGCGCCGTCTGGACCAGACACTCGACAAGGACGGCCGGTTGCTCTGACACCGTCCGTCACTGCGCTCTCTTTTCTTTTCCGCTGGCCCGCACGGGCCTCGCGCAGCACCTACAATTTCCCTGTCTGCAGTGCGCGCCGGGCTTTATATTTCCTTGAACCAATGCTCATAGAGCCCGGGCTTGGTACATTGCGTGGCTGGCGTGAGCGTCTCGCGTCAGACGATCCCGAAGCCACGCTGCCCTTGCCCACCTGAACCCCGGTTCAGGATGCCGGTCCGGCGGCACTTGCAGACACCTTTCATGCCTTTCGATCCCCTGTTGATTCTTCAATTGGCCGCGCTCGGCCTGGGTACCGGTTTTCTGGCCGGCTTGTTGGGAATCGGTGGAGGCATGCTCATGGTGCCCTTCATCACCTTCATCCTCTCGGCTCGGGGTGTGGAGGCCGATCTGGCCGTCAAGATGGCCATCGCCACATCGATGGCCACCATCATCTTCACTTCCATCTCCAGCGTGCGTGCGCACCACAAGCGCGGAGCCGTGCGCTGGGACATCGTCAAGGGTCTGGCACCGGGCATCGTGCTGGGTTCAATGATCGCCAGCCTGGGCGTGTTCGCCCTGCTCAAGGGCAGCTGGCTCGCGTTCTTCTTCGCCGGCTTCGTCAGCTTCTCGGCCACTCAGATGCTGCTGGACAAAAAACCCAAACCCACGCGCACCATCCCCGGCACCCCTGGCCTGCTCGGCGCGGGCGGCGTGATCGGGTTCCTCTCGGGCCTGGTCGGCGCTGGCGGCGGATTCGTCAGCGTGCCCTTCATGACCTGGTGCAACGTGACCATCCACAACGCGGTGGCCACCAGTGCAGCGCTCGGCTTTCCGATCGCACTGGCCAACGCAGTGGGTTACATCATTGCCGGGCAGAACGTACAGGATCTGCCCGCCGGCGCGGTGGGCTACATCTACCTGCCGGCACTGGTGGTGATCGCTTGCGTGAGCGTGCTGATGGCGCCGCTGGGCGTGAAGGCCGCTCATGCACTGCCGGTGAAGTCGCTCAAGCGGGTGTTCGCCGGCCTGCTCTACATGCTGGCCGCCTACATGCTCTACAAAGGCATCACAGCCTAAAAGGAGAGCCCCCACGCTCCGCCGCTTCGCGGGTCGCTGCCCCCCAAAGGGGGCTGGCCTTGCTTGGGGCGGCCCGGCGCGGCGGCCTGACCCATCAGGTCAGCGCGCGATCCGCGACAACGATGCCGTCCTCATCGGCATAGAGCCAGTCGCCAGGCCGCACCCACACGCCCTGGATCTGCACCGCCACATCGCGCTGGCCTTCGTTGCGCTTCGCGGTGGGCAGCGGCAGGGATGCCAGCGCGCGGATGCCGGTCTGGCTCGTCGCGAGTTCGGCCACGTCACGCACACAGCCATCGATCACCACACCGGCCCAGCCATTGCGCGCAGCCGCTGCGCCCAGGTTGCCGCCCAACAAGGCACGGCGCAACGAGCCACCACCGTCAACCACCAGCACGCGGCCCTCGCCCGCGCTGTCCACTGCGGCCTTCACCAGCGAGTTGTCTTCGAAGCATTTGACGGTGACCACCGTTCCACAGAAGCGATGCACCGCACCGAAATCGCGGAACACCGGTGGCAGCACACGAAAGGCGCCAGAGGTGTCGTTCTTGTGTGCATCGCACAGATCGCAGGTGGCGAATGATGGCGTGTTGGTCATGGAATTTCCTGTCAAAACGTGAAGCGCGGACAGCGAGGAAAACAGCGCCGCATTTGAGCAGATGCGCCTGCACGCCGCGTCGCTTGGGGCTCTGCCCGCGTCGAAGTGTTGTTTTCCCCGCCAAAAAGCAGCTTTCCCCCTCTGAAAACGAAGAAAAAACCGAGTCGCCCTCCTTGGATTGCATGTGCATCTCCATTAGCATCCGAGACACCAGTGTGAAAGCGCGTTTTCCGCTGGGGAATAAGTCAACTTCTAGAAGGAAATTCAACCATGGCAACTGCGAAAAAAGCTCCCGCTAAAAAAGCGGCCCCGGCCAAGAAGGCTGCTGCTCCGGCAAAGAAGGCCGCTCCGGCCAAGAAAGCCGCGGCACCTGCCAAGAAGGCTGCTCCTGCGAAGAAGGCTGCTCCGGCCAAAAAAGCCGCTCCAGCCAAGAAAGCTGCACCCGCCAAGAAGGCAGCTCCTGCCAAGAAGCGCACCCCCAACGCTGCGTTCATGAAGGCACTGACCCCCAGCGCCGCGCTGGCCGCCATCGTGGGTGCAAGCCCCCTGCCGCGCACCGAAGTCACCAAGAAGATCTGGGAATACATCAAGAAGAACAAGCTGCAGGACTCGGTGAACCGTCGCATGATCAATGCCGACGCCAAGCTCAAGGAAATCTTCAAGAAGGCCCAGGCCTCCATGTTCGAGATGACCAAGCTGGTCAACGACCACCTGAAGTGATCCTGGCTTTCGCACCCGGTTGGGTGTGATTCCCCAGCAAAGCCGACGCAAGTCGGCTTTGTTGTTTTCGCCATCTCCGCAACGGACGCTCAAGTGCAGTTGTGAGAAACTGCAACGCAACCCGCATACCCCCACCGGCATGACCAGCAGCCCCACCCCCAATACCTCGCAGATCCCGGACGACAAAGGGGCTGGGGAGACTGCACTTCCATTGCCGCAGCAGCGCCACAAGGTGGTGCTGGTGATGGACCTGGTGGAGTCGGTGCGCCTGATGGCCGCCAACGAAGCCGCCGTGGTGAACCAATGGCGCGGTTTTGTGCACCACGCCACCAGCACGGTGCTGCCCGACTGCAAGGGCCGCATGGTCAAGAGCCTGGGCGACGGCATGCTGGTGGAGTTCGACCAGCCCACCGATGCGGTGCGCGCGGCCCTCACGCTGCACAAATACTTTGCCCCGCTCAACGACACCTTGCCGGTCAACCAGCACCTGTTTCTTCGGGCCGGGCTGAACGCCACACACCTCTACGCCGACGAGAACGACGTGTATGGCCACGGCGTGAACCTCGCGGCCAGGGTGGCCGACCTCGCCGCCCCGGGCGAGACCATCATCACCGCCAGCATCTTCGACGGCATCGTGGTGGGCATGGATGCCGAGGTGGAAGACCGCGGCGAAAACTACCTCAAGCATTGGCCCGAACCGGTTCGCACCTGGGCCATTCATCCAGTGAGTGCGGGGTCGTCCGCGATCCGAGCCCAGGTGCCAGAGGGCACTGCGCTGGACTTCCGCCCTTCAATCGCCGTCGTGCCCTTCGAGACGCGCAGCCACGTCACCGAACAGTTCGTCATTGGCGAACTCATTGCCGACGGCGTCATCGCGCAACTCGCGCGCAGCCCCGATCTGCGCGTGATCTCCCGCCTGTCCACCACCGCCTTCCGGGGGCGCACCTCTTCCGCAGGCGAAATCGGTCGGCACCTGGAGGCCACCTTTGTGCTGGGCGGCAGCTACGTGACCTACGGCGACAAGGTCGTGATCATGGCGCAGCTCACCGACAACCGCCGCGAAGAAGTGATCTGGGCCGATCGGCTCACAGGCGACGTGCGAGACCTGATGGAAGCCCAGAGCGCACTGCTGGACGCCCTGTGCTCTGCCTGTTCCAAGGCATTGCTGAACGACGTGGTGCAGCGCACCCTGGTGCTGCCCCTGCCCCAACTCGACAGCAACGCCCTCTTGCTCGGTGGCATCACGCTCATGCACCGCTCCACGCCGCGAGACCTGCAACGCAGCCACCAATTGCTCGAAGCGGTGGTGGAGCGCCACAAGCGTGTGGCCACGCCATGGGCCTGGCTGGCCAAGTGGCACATCATGCAGGTGGTGCAAGGGCTCTCGGCCGAACCCGCGCGAGACTTTCAACGCGCCATTGACACCGCAGACCGAGCACTCGATCTGGAACCTGGCAGCTCTCTGGCCATAGCCATCAAAGGCCATGCGCTGTGCCACCTCGGAGACGACGTGGACGCATCGCGCAGGCTGCTGCAGGAGGCGACGCTGAGCAATCCGAACGACCCGATGGCATGGCTCTACAACTGCGTGTGGGCACAGATGTGGGGAACCGACGAAGATTCGGTCAGCTACGCGGAGCAGGCATTGCATCTTTCGCCGCTTGACCCGCAGAAATACTACTTCGAGATGATGCTTGCGGCGAGCCATGCTGCCATGTGTCACTGGGAAGAGTCCGTGCGGTTCTGCCGAGCTTCGCTGCAAAAAAATCGCTACCACCTGCCCACCATTCGATGTCTTCTGGTGGCGCAGTACGAGCTTGGCGCCGTGGACGATGCAAAAGAATCGTTGAAGCTTCTGTTGAGCATGCAACCGAACTTGACCCTCAACCACTATCTTTCGGCGGGCAGCCAAAGCCCGCTGCGTCAGCGAGTCGCGAACGCATTGTCCAATCTGGGTTTGCGCAACAACTAACCAAATGGAGAAACTATGAGCGGAGGCACAAGCGGCGGAACGAGTGGAGGCACAAGCGGCGGAACGAGTGGAGGCACCAGCGGCGGAACGAGTGGAGGCACAAGTGGCGGAACCAGTGGCGGAACCAGCGGAGGAACAGCCAGCGCGGTTGTGAATTCGGATGCCCTCATTCTCAGCCGCGCCGCCATCGTCGGCCCGTTCATCGGTGCGGTCCTGCACGTCAACGAACCTGTTTTCGACCAGCCCGACAACCTCAGGCTCTGGGCCGATGGCCCCCGCGTCGAAGCCTGTTTCACCGACCTCGTCGAGGGACTGCTCTTCAAAACACGCAATGGTCCCAAGGAGGCGATGCTGGAGTTTGCCAATCTGCAAGCCAGCAATATCCAGCGCAAAACTCTGGTGAAACTGCGCGCACCGACCAAGCCGCAGTTCAAGAAGCAGCTGGACCTGGTGGCCGCGTACGCCGACCTGCGGGCCGACCGCGCTGCCGAGATCGTGGCGCAAATGGCGCCTCCCATGGCCTTTTGGTCATCTGTGGTTGGGCTCACCGCGCACCGGCACAAGAAGACACTGCAGCTCATGGACCTGGTGTTCTCGTTGTGCATTCACGTCGAGATGCGCTTCAAGCACATCTTCGCCAGCATCCGGCCGGTGGCGATGTCGCCACAGATCCAGCCCATGATCGAGACGCCGGGACACGGCAGCTGGCCCAGTGGCCACGCCACCGAAGCGTTTGCCATGGCCGTGCTGCTGGAGGCGCTGCTCAACGCCGCGTCGCCTCAGGCCAGCCCCCCCAATGGCTCCGAAAGCCGCGAGCAATTGCAACGCCTGGCCGCACGCATTGCGACCAACCGCGTGGTGGCCGGTGTGCACTATCCGGTCGACAGCGCTTGCGGGCGCTTGCTCGGCACCGCTCTGGCCGAATTCCTGGTGGCTCGGGCCACTGGCACCAAGGTGCACGAGCGCGGTTTCGACGGCCGCCTGTTCGAAGGCCCCCATGGCGAACCGCTGGACTTCAGCCTGCACCAGTCGATGGACCACACCAGCGGTCACGCCTACACACGATCGGCGAGCAGCACGGGTGTGGGCAACGCGCCCCTGGTTGCCTGGCTGTGGGAGGAAGCGATCAAGGAGTGGGCATGAGCGCGGGCTGGGCCCCGTTACCTACCGGCGAATTCACCGGCATCCACTGGAGCGCGCCTGGCGCCATCGACGGGCAAGACCCCTACTTGGCGTGGGCCGAAGCCGACAAGTTCGCCGGCTACCGCGTCAAGCCAAAGGGCAAGCCGCCGAAGTGGCTGCCCATCGTCATTGAACTCACACCGGGCGCCAGCGTGCCGGCGCTGGTGGCGGCCTCCAGCACGAAGTGGCTGCAGATACCGCGCGTGTATCTCAACCTGCCCGCGCTGCGCTTTTGCACGGCACACGTTAGCCACAAGTTCTTCCAGCGGCTGCGCTCCGACCCACAACTGCGCAGTCTGATCCAACGCCTGGAGCTAGGCCTGCCGGTGGGCCACCACACGCAACCGATCCACGACCCCTGCACGCCGGGCGCACATCCCGTCAACGCACCCGATCGCCTGAACGGAAAGGTACTGGGCTTGATCGATGGCGGATTGGCCTTTGCCAACCAGGTCTTCCTCAACGCCAAAGGCCGCACACGGGTGAAGCACTTCTGGCGTCAGGACGACACGCAGGACGGCAACTGGCCAGGCAACGAGCCGCACCACCAGACGCCGCTGGACCCCGCTCGCGCCGGCCCCCGACCGCGCGACATGGGCTACGGCCACGAACTCTCGGGCGCGGCCATCAACAAAGCCATGGCGGCCTACACGCACCATGGCCGGCTGGACGAAGACGCGCTCTATGAGCACCTCCAACTGTGGGATCTGAGCAAACCCGTCAACCACGGCACACACGTGATGAGCCAGGCCTGCGGCTCGGGCAACCTGCTGCAACCCCGGGACGACGAGGCCAGCCGCTGCGACCTGATCGCGGTGCAGCTGGACTGGTCCAACGTGCTCGATACGTCAGGAGGCGCGATGAACGTGAGCGTGCTCGATGCACTCATGTACATCCTGGCGCGCTGCACGCCCCAAGCTCAACTGGTGGTGAACATCAGCTGGGGCACGCTGGCAGGCCCACACGACGGCAGCTCCATCCTGGAGGCTGCGATGGACCAGCTGATCGATCTGTACGGGGGACGTCTGCAGGTAACGGTGCCCGCGGGCAACGCCTACCAGAGCCGCACCCACGCCAACGACACGCTTGCACCGGGCGCATCGGTGCCCTTGCACTGGCGCGTGCAACCCGACGACCGCACGCAGAGTTTTCTGGAGATCTGGCTGCCCGACGATGCGCAAGGTGTCGAGATCAGCGTGACGCCACCCGGCCATGCGCAAGCCTTGCCACCGCTGCGCAAAGGAGAGTCGGGTCTGTGGCTGGGCGCCGACGGCCTGCCGATGTGCGGCCTGATCTTTCCGAACGACTCGGCGTTGGGCATCGGTAGCACCTGCGCCCTGCTGGCGCTGGCGCCCACCTTCAGCCGCTACCCCAAAACGGTCATCGCACCGTTTGGCTCATGGCAAGTGACGCTGACCAACACCGGCGCCGAGCCCGTGGTGTTCGACGCCTATGTGGAGCGGGACGACGTTGCGCTGGGTCAGGACACCGGCGCGCGGCAGTCCTACTTTGAAGACGCGTGGTACGACACCAGCGGCAACATCGGCAGCTTCGTGGACCACCCGAACAACCCCACGCCCATCCGGCGCAGCGGCACCTTCAACAGCCTGTCGACCGGGCAGAACACGGTGAGCGTGGGCGGCCTTCGCCGGCACGCATCGCCCAGCGGGCACTTCGCGCTGTACTCCCCGCGCAAACCCGACCCGGACGCCAGCCGACCACAACGCCCCGGCGTGAAGAATGTGCCCGACACGCTGGCCGTGAGCGACGACAACCCCGCCCTGTGGGGTGTGCTGGGCGCGGGCAGTCTGAGCGGGAGCGTGGTGAGGCTGGCGGGCACCAGTTCGGCCGCGCCGCTGGAGGCACGACGCCTGATCAACCTGCCCTGACGCTCACCAGCGGGCCGGCAGCGTCTTGAGCAGCCAGATCCAGCGCTCGCGCACGGCGATGTAGCCGCCGGTCTCCAGATCCTTGAGCAGGCGGCTCACCATCTCGCGTGAGCACGCCAGGTGTTGAGCCATCTGCTGGTGGGTGAGGCGCTCCTTGAGCGCGCGCTCACCCCGCTCGTTGGGTATCTGCGCCAGGGTGTTGAGCAGCCGGACCAGGCGACCGTACACGTCGATCAGCGCCACACTGCGTGCGCTGTCGGTGGCCAGGCGGGCTCGGCGGATCAGGCGCGCCATGAGTTCCAGCGCAAATTCGGGGTGTTCGGCGATGTAGGCCAACAAGGTGGTGCGGCTCACCACCGCACAGGTGCTGGGCTCGGCGGCTTCCACGTTGGCCGAGCGGGGCCCGCCATCCAGCGACATCTCGCCCACGTACTCCAGCGGACCGTAGAGGCCCAACGTGAGTTCGCGCCCGTTGTTGTCCGACAGAAACGCCCGCAGGCGGCCCTGCAGCACGATGTACAGCGTGTCGCCAGTCTCGCCTTCCTGGATCAGCAGGGTGCCGCGCCGATAGCGGCGCTGCACGCCCTGCGCGGCCAGCGCTTCAATGTGTTGGTTGGGATGGGCAAATACAGAGGCGGAAGGTATGACTGGCATCCATGCTCACGGGTGGATTGACTCCGCGGCATTGTGGGGCATGGGCATCACGATGCGCAAGGCGGGCACCACCGGCGGCAGGCTGTTGATGCGCTGCAGCAGCCGGCGGATGCTGGCCGAGCCCGCCTTCTCGCGCAACGTTTTGATCTGGCTGCGGATGGTGGACGAGGCCACACCGTGCTCGGACGCGATCTCCGGGATCTCCAGGCCACGGCACAAACCCATGAGCACCGCTTCTTCACTCGGGCTCAGCCCAATGGTGCGGGCAAACATGCGCACCGCCAGGTTGTCGCAGGTGCTCTGGCGCGAAAGCATCACCAGCACGCTGGGCGGGTCGGCTTCGAGCGGGTGGCTCAGGGGGGTGAAGGTCATGGCCAGCTCGCGCTCGCCCTTGTTGAGCAGCGCCAGTCGGCGCTGGCCGCGAAACGCCGCCTCCATGGCCAGTTGCAACTGCGCGGTGAACTCGGCATTGCTGCCCAGCAGCATGTTGCCGTACGACATGAGCATGCGTCCGCTGGCGAGTTCGTGGCGCGCCAGGTGGTTGGCGTGCAGGATCGTTCCCTGTGCATCGACGATCAGCATGCCGTAGTCGACTTCGTCGAGCACGCGCAGCAGGTGTGCCCGCCCCATGGATGGCTGACTTGGCCCCCCGCCCAGTTCGTGAACCTCGGGTAGCTTGGTTGCACCGGTTACTTGCCACATGGCCACTCTCCCTTTGATTGGATAAGACCAGTCTAGGCAGGCAGTGCGCTCAGAGGGTGTATGGAAGTGCCGGGGTCTTTGTGATGTATTCACCAAACAGCCATGCGGCCGGGAGCGTGGAGGTCAACCGGGCGACTGCGCGCGCGCCCGGATGGCCGTGAGCGTGCCCCGTGTCGTGATCACATCCACATCGATCATCACCTCGATCACGCTGCCGCCCGGTGCGGCCAAGGCGCGCTGCAGCGCGGGCTCGAACTCGGCCGTGTGCGTGATGCGCTCGGCCGCATAGCCATAGGCGCGGGCCAGTGCGCAGAAGTCGGGGTTGGACAAGGCCGAGCCGCTGACGTTGGCCGGGTAGTCACGTTCCTGGTGCATGCGGATGGTGCCGAAGCTGCCGTTGTTGAGCAACAGCACGATGCTCTTCGCGCGGTGCTGCACGGCGGTGGCCAGCTCCTGGCCGTTCATGAGGAAGTCGCCGTCGCCCGCGATGGTGAACGCGGTGCGCCCGGTGAGGATGGCCGCGCCGATGCCGGCCGGCACGCCATAGCCCATGGCACCGTTGGTGGGCGCGAGCTGTGTCTTGTGGCCCTTCACCAGCCCGTGGTAACGGAAGAAGCGGTGCAGCCAGCTGGCGAAGTTGCCGGCGCCATTGGTCAACACGGCGTCTGCTGGCAGATGCTTTTGCAGCGAGTGCACGATGGCGGGCATGTCGATGGTGCCGGGCAAGGTGATGCCACCATTGGACGGATCGATGTTGGCCAGGTAGTCAGCGTTGCAGGCCTGCGACCAATCACTCCAGGGCACGGTCGGCGGCGCGGTGAGCACTTCCAGGCTGCGCGCGGCCGCGTTCATGGTGGCGTTGATCGCCAGCGTGGGCTGGTAGACGCGGCCCAGCTCTTCGGCACTGGCGTGGATGTGCACCAGCTTCTGCTTGGGCACCGGCGCCTCGATCAGCGTGTAACCCCCGGTGGTGGCTTCGCCCAGGCGCGGGCCAATGGCGATCAGCAGGTCGCTCTCGCGCACGCGCGCCGCCAGTGCCGGGTTGATGCCCAACCCCACGTCGCCCGCGTACAGCGCGTGGTGGTTGTCGAAGGTGTCCTGGAAACGGAAGGCATTGGCCACCGGCAGTTGCCAGTTCTCGGCGAAGCGCTGCAGCGCGGCGGCGGACTGCGGCGTCCAGCCGCCACCACCGGCAATCACCAGCGGCCGCTCGCTCGCCAGCAACAGCGTGCGCAGCTCGCGCAGCGCGCCCGGGTCGCTCCAGGCCTGCACCGGCTCCACGCGCGGCAAGGGCTGCGCGTACACCGTTTGCGTGAGCATGTCTTCGGGCAGCACCAGCACCACAGGGCCGGGCCGGCCGTTCATGGCCGTGGCAAAGGCGCGCGCCACGTACTCGGGAATGCGGCGCGCGTCGTCGATGCGTTCCACGCGTTTGGCCATGCCCTTGGTGGACGGGCCGAAGAACGATGCGTAATCGACCTCCTGAAAAGCCTCGCGGTCGCGCGCATCGCTCGCCACATCGCCCACGAAGAGCACCATGGGGGTGGAATCCTGGAACGCGGTGTGCAGACCGATGGAGGCGTTGGTGGCGCCAGGGCCGCGCGTCACGAAACACACGCCGGGGCGGCCAGTGAGCTTGCCCTGCGCTTCGGCCATGAAAGCGGCTCCGCCTTCCTGCCGGTTGGTGATGAAGCGGATACGCTCGGCGTGGGCATGAAAGCCATCGAGCACGGCGAGGTAACTTTCCCCGGGGACACCGAAGGCGTGGGTCACGCCCTGGGCAATCAGGCATTCAACGAGCAGATGGCCGGCTATGCTGGGCATGGATTGACTTTATTAACCAATTGGGGAATTATTCCAGCATGAGCACCACACCCACACCGGTTGCAGAAGAGCGCCTGAGAGACGCCGACCGGTCGCAGAATACCATTCTGAATGCGGCACGCGACGAGTTCTCGGAGCATGGGCTGGGCGGTGCGCGCATGGACCGCATCGCCGAGCGCGCGGGTCTGAACAAGCGCCTGATCTACTACTACTTCGAGGACAAGGAGAAGCTGTTCCAGGCGGTGCTGGAGCAGGCCTACCGACAGATTCGCGAGGAGGAACGCCAGCTCAACCTGCTGCACCTCAAACCCGAAACCGCATTGCGCCGGCTGGTGGAGTTCACCTGGAACTATTACCTTGAGCATCCCGAATTTCTCACCCTGCTCAACAGCGCCAACCTGCATCGCGCGCGGCATCTCGAACAATCGGACCGGGCGCGCCAGCTCAACTCGCCGCTGATCGCCACGCTGGGCGAAATCCTGGAGCGCGGCCGCGCGGACGGCACGTTTCGTGGCGGGGTCGATCCGCTGCAGCTCTATGTGTCGATCGCCGGCCTCTCGTACTTCTACCTGTCGAACAACCACACGCTGTCGGCCATTTTCGGACGCGATCTCATGACGCCCAAGGCGCACAGCGAAAGGCTCTCCCACATGTGCGACGTGATCCTAGGGTATGTCCTGATGAACTGAGCAGGTTTGCGGCTTGACGTCGGGCAGGTGGATTTTTAGTATTAACCGCCCGGTGAATTAAATCCAGGAGACCTTGCATGACACCCGTTCGCGTCCGCCAACTGCTCATCACCTCCCTGCTCGCTGCGGCCTCGGCCAGCGCGATGGCCCAATGGAAGCCCGACCGACCGATCACGTTGATCGTGCCCTGGGCGCCGGGCGGCTCCACAGACCAGGTGACGCGCGTGACCGCGGCCGAACTCGAGAAGCACCTCGGCCAGAAGATCGTGATCATGAACCAGCCCGGCGCTTCGGGCTCGGTGGGCACCAAGAACGCGATGGCGGCACCGGCCGACGGCTACACATGGACGGCCGGCGGCGCCAAGGACCTCGGCACCTACAAGGTGCTGGGCATGCTCGACACCTCGGCCAGCGACTGGAACCTGTACCTCAACGTGGCCCACATCGCGGTGGTCGGCGTCAACGCCGACACGCCGTACAAGACCATGACCGAACTGCTTGCGGCCATGAAGGCCAACCCCGGTTCGGTCTCGGTGGCCACCGCGGGCGTGAACTCCAGCGGCCACTCGGCCATTGAAGCCATCGCGCGCGTGGCCGGTGTCACCTACAAACACGTCACCTATGACGGTGGCGCGCCCGCCGCCGTGGCCGCCGCTTCTGGCGAAACGCAAGTCACCACGCAGCTCGCGGCCGAACAGACCGACATGATCCGTGCCAAGAAGATTCGCCCCTTGGCGGTGGTGGGCGACAAGTCGATCGAGATCGAGGGCTACGGCACCATCCCGCCGCTGTCGCAGTTCATTCCCGGTTTCAAGGACCCGATCAACTACTTCGGCATCTTCGTGCCCAAGGGCGCGCCGCCCGAAGTGAAGCAGACGCTCGACAAGATCTGGGCCACCGAGATGGTCAAGAGCGATGCGCTGAAGAAGTACGCGCAATCGCGCGGCGCCATGTTCGCGCCGATGGCGGGTGAAGAAGCACAGAAGGCGGTGTTCCCGGCCATCCAGTCCTACGCCTGGACGCAGCAGGCAGCCGGCAAGGCCAAGGTGTCGCCGGACACCGTGGGCATTCCCAAGCCCTGATCCACACACACGGAACACCGCATGACCGAGGGTGGAACATCCGCCCGCTCCGACCTCTGGGGCGGTGCGGGCTGGGCGGGCTTTGGCCTGCTGATCGTGGTGCTGGCGTGGCGCATGGAGCGCTTCGAGTCCATGGGCGCCGAGCTCTACACCATGCCGGGTTTCGTGCCGGGCATGTTGGGCGGTGTGCTGCTGTTGCTGGGCACCGTGCTGATGCTGCGCAGCTGGCACCGCAGCCGCCAGCAGACCGGCACTCCAGCGACCGAGCCTCTGTTCAACCGCCGCATCGGCCTCATGCTGGCGCTCTCGCTGGCCTACGCCGCCGGCTTGATCGGCCGCGTGCCCTTCTGGCTTGCCACTGCGGTGTACGTCGCTGTCTTCGTCGCGCTGTTCGCTCCACCCGAGCAGTCCGCGGTGCGCCGCCTCACCGTGTCCCTGCTCGCCGGTGTGCTCACCTCGGCGATCGTCACCTTCGTGTTCCAGCAGATCTTCCTCGTCCGTCTCCCCTGAGCACTCTCACCCCACGCCGCCATGTTTGAAGGACTGATCCTCTTCGGTGAATCGATCGTGCGCTTCAGCACGCCCGAGGCCATCGCCTACGCCCTGCTCGCCTCGTTGGTGGGCGTGATCATGGGTGCCCTGCCCGGCCTCACCGCCACCATGGCGCTGGCCCTCATGACCACGCTCACGCTCAAGTTGCCGCCCAGCCAGGCGCTGCTGATCCTGATCTGCACTTACGTGGGCTCCATCTACGGCGGCTCGCGCTCGGCCATCCTGCTCAACATCCCGGGCACACCTGCGTCGGCTGCGTCCTGCCTGGACGGCTACGCGCTGGCGCGCCAGGGCATGGCCGGTCGCGCCATGGGCATCGCCACCACCGGCTCGGTCATGGGCACGCTGATCGGCATGTTCTTCCTGGCCACCTTCACGCCGGTGCTCGGCGGCCTGGCGCTGAAGTTCGGCGCCTACGAATTCTTCTGGCTCGCCTTCTTCGGCGTGATCATCGCCGGCACGCTCACGGGTGACGATCCGCTCAAGGGCTGGATCGCGGGCATCGCGGGTCTCTTCGTGGCCACCATCGGTCAGGAACCGCAGTACGGCTTCGAGCGCTTTGCCTTCGGCGTGCGCGACCTGGCCGGCGGCATCCAGCTGGTGCCCGCGCTGGTGGGCGCCTTCGGTTTCGCCGAGCTGCTCACCGCCATGCGGCAGCGCCAGCTGCCGGTGAAGATCAGCGCGTTCGACACCGTCATCCCCAAGCTGCGCGACGTGACCCAGTACTGGCGCACCATCCTGCGCTCGGGCCTCATCGGCACCGGCGTGGGCATCGTGCCCGGTGTGGGCGAGGATGTGGCGGCCTGGTCGTCGTACGCCGCCGCCAAGCGCGCGAGCAAGGAGAAGGAAAAGTACGGCAAGGGCTCGGTGGAAGGCCTGATGGCCGCCGAGACCGGCGACAACGCCTGCGTGCCCGGCGCGATGATCCCGGTGCTCACGCTGGCCATTCCGGGCTCGGCACCCGCCGCCGTGCTGATGGCCGCGATGATCATCCACGGCATCAAACCCGGGCCGCTGATCATGGTGGAGAACCCGCAGTTCGTGTACGACGTGGTCGCCATGATGCTGTTCGCCACCATCGGCATCCTGATCTACGGCCTGGTGCTCACCAAGGCGCTGGTGCAGGTGCTGCGCGTGCCCCAGCACCTGATCGTGCCCATCATCCTGGTGCTGTGCGCGGTCGGCAGCTTCGCCATCGCCGGGCGGCTGTTCGATGTCTACGTGATGCTGGCGTTCGGGGTGATCGGCTTTTTCCTGCGCCACTTCGGCTACCCCATGGCGCCGCTGGTGCTGGGCATCGTGCTGGGCGACCTGATGGAGAAAAACCTGCGCCGCGCGCTCATCCTCTCCGACGGCAGCCTCGCGCCTTTCTTCACGCGCCCGATCGCCGGCACCGTGGCCGCGATGATCTTCGCCACCATCGCCTGGAAACTCTGGAGCCTGTACCGACGACCGGTTCACCGCAAGGCCGCGGTATGAAGCTGGCGCTGTGCAACGAGGTGCTGTTGCCGCTGAGCCTGCATGCACAGTGCGAGGCCGCGTCGCGCATGGGCTACGACGCCTTGGAGATCGCGCCCTTCACGCTGACCGACGACCCGCCCACGCTCGACACCGCAGCCGCGCGCCAAGTGCGTGCCACCGTGCACAGCCATGGCCTGACGGTCTCCAGCCTGCACTGGTTGCTTGTCAAACCTGAGGGCTTGTCGCTGGTGAGCGACGACACCGCGCTTCGCCGCCGCACGCTCGATCTGCTGCGCCGCCTGATCGATTTCGCAGCGGCCTGTGACGCACGGGTGCTGGTGCACGGCTCGCCCAGACAGCGCTCCCCCGCGCCCGGTCAGAGCGTGCTGCAAGCCACCGCGCGCCTCGAAGCCGCGCTGGCCGAACTGGCGCCACACGCCGCCGCCGCTGGCGTCATCTACTGCATCGAGCCGCTCGGGCCTTTCGAGACCAACGTGATCAACACCGTGGCCGAAGCGGCTGCACTGGTAGACCGCATCGGCTCGCCCGCCATCCGCACCATGCTCGACGTGAGCGCCGCGTCGCACAGCGAGACGGAACCGGTGCACGAGGTTCTGAAGGCCTTCCTGGCCAGCGGGCACATCGCCCACGTGCAGGTGAACGACAAAAACCGCCGCGGTCCCGGCCAGGGCGACACCGATCAGCGCCCGGTGCTGCAGGTGCTGAAAGACATGCACTACACCGGCTGGGTGGCGGTGGAGCCTTTTGAATACCTGCCCGACGGCCCCGGCTGCGCCGAATTCTCGGCGCGCCATGTGCGTGACATCTGGAGAGACCTGCCATGACCGCCGTGACCCTGCGCATCCACGAGGTGCAGCTGTACCAGCGCCACGTCACGCTGCGCCTGCCGTTCCGCTTTGGCGCTGCCACCGTCACGCAATGCCCGCAGGCCTTCGTGCATGTGGTCGGTGAGGTCGACGGGCGCAGTTTTGAAGGCGCCAGCGCCGAGCTCATGGTGCCCAAGTGGTTCGACAAGTCGCCCGCCCTCACGCACGAACAGAACTTCGAACAGCTGCGCGAGTCGCTGCGCAATGCCCGCGACGCGGTGCTGGCAGCCCGCGAGCCCATGAGCCCGCACATGCTTTCGCAAACGGCCGGCGACAACGCCATCGCCGTCTCGGTGGCGCGCGGGCTGCCCCGCCTGGCCGCGCAGTTCGGCCCGGCCCTGCTCGACAAGGCGGTGGCCGACGCGGCCCTGCGCGCGGCCAAGCGATCGTGGGTCGACGGGCTGCGCGCCGGCGTGCTGGGCGACCCGTGGAGCACGCAACTGGAACTGGTGCGACCGACCCAGGTGGTGCTGCGCCACACCGTGGGCCTGGCCGACCGGCTGACCGGTAGCGACACGGGTGCCGACCCGCAAGACGGTCTGCCCGCCACGCTGGAGGCAGCCATCCAGCGCCACGGCCTGCACCATTTCAAGCTGAAGCTCTGCGGGCAGATCGAAGCCGATGTCGAGCGACTCAGCCGCATCGCCGAGGTGCTGACACGTCTTGGTGGCAACTACCGCGTCACGCTGGACGGCAACGAAACCTTCACCGACGCGTCCGGTCTGGGCCGCTTCTGGCAGGCGCTTCAAGCAACGCCTGCGCTGGATGACATGCTGGAACGCACCCTGCTGCTGGAACAACCGCTGGCGCGCGCTGTGGCATTGCGCGAATCCATTGCGACGCTGGGCATTGATGTGCCTGTGATCCTGGACGAGTCTGATGACCACGCCAGCGCGCTTGAAGAGGGCCTGGCACTGGGCTACCGCGGCATATCGAGCAAGGCCTGCAAGGGCATCTACCGCTCGCTGGCCAACGCACACCGCATCGCGCAAGACCCGCGTTTGCTGCTCTCGGGTGAAGACCTGACCTGCCAGGCAGGTCTGGCGGTGCAGCAGGACACGCTGCTCGCGGCGAGTCTGGGCGTGCGCCACATCGAACGCAACGGCCACCACTACGTGGACGGCTTCGGCAGTGCGCCGCCCGAAGAGGCCCAGGCCTTTGCCGATGCGCACCCCAGCCTGTACGACACCGCCTCGGGCCGCGCGCACCTGACCGTGCGCCATGGCCAGCTTGACCTCACCTCGCTGCACGTCACCGGCTTCGCGTCGGCCGCCACGCCGCACTGGCGCCACCTGCAAGCCATTGTCTGATCGTTCACCATTTGGTGAATTGAAAGATCAAGCGACCGGCCGAATATAGGTAAAAACCCCGATCACACCCCCGGGATAATCCATTGCAGCTGGCCAACGTCGCTTCTATAATTTCCACTATTCACTGAATGGTGAATTAAAACAGCGACAGCACAACACCCCTGGAGACAAACATGACACTGATCCACGCCACTGCCCTGACCGTTTTAGCCTTCGCCGCCAGCCTGCCCGCCACCGCTCAGCAGGCCTACCCGAACAAGGCCATCCGCGTGATCGTGCCGTTCGCCGCTGGCAGCACCACGGACATCATTGCGCGCGCCATCACCGACAAGATGAGCCAGAGCATGGGCCAGCCCATCGTGGTGGACAACCGCGGCGGCGCCAGCGGCACCATTGGCCAAGCGGCGGTGGCCACGGCCGCGCCCGATGGCTACACGATCATGATCCACTCGTCGTCGCACACAGTGAGCCCGTCCACCTTCGCCAAGCTGTCGTTCGACACGGTGAATGACTTCGCCGGCGTCACGCCGATCACCTCCACGCCCAACGTGCTGGTGATCGCGCCCAGCAAGAACATCAAGACGCTGCCGGCACTGCTGGCCTACGCCAAGGCCAACCCGGGCAAGATGAATTTCGCCTCCGCCGGCCAGGGCAGCGCCACGCACCTGAACGCCGAGAAGTTCAAGATGGCCGCGAAGATCGACGCGCTCAACATCCCGTTCAAAGGATCGGCCGAAGCCGTGACCGAAGTGCTCGCTGGCCGCGTGGACTATTACTTCTCGCCCATCGCTCCGGTGATCGGCCAGATCAAGGAGGGCAACCTGCTCGCCTTGGCCGTGGGCTCACCGCGCCGCGCGAGCGCCCTGCCCGATGTGCCCACCACCACCGAAGCAGGTGTGCCGGGCTCCGAATTCAACTTCTGGATCGGAATGATGGCCCCGGCCAAGACACCACGCGACGTCGTCAACCGTCTGCACGACGAGGTGGTGAAAGCCCTGGCCACGCCGGAGGTGAAAGAACGCTTCCTCAAACTCGGCGCCGATGCCTGGACGCTCTCACCCGAGCAGTTCGACGCCTACATCAAGGAAGAGATCAAGAGCAACGCGGTGCTCGTGAAAGCCGCCGGCCTGCAAGTGGCCAACTGATCCGACCCCGCTGAATTTTCAAAGAAAGAGAAGGACTTGACGATGGCTGTTCAACAACTCGGCATCATCATGCACGGCGTCACCGGGCGCATGGGCATGAACCAGCACCTGATCCGCTCCATCTGCGCGATCCGCGCACAAGGCGGCGTGACGCTCTCCAACGGCGACCGGGTCATGCCGGACCCCATCCTGATCGGCCGCAACGCCGAGAAGATGGAAGCGCTGGCCAAGACCCACAACATCGCGCGCTGGGGCACCAACCTCGACGCGGCGCTGGCCAACAAGAGCGACACCATCTTCTTCGACGCCGGCACCACGCAGATGCGCCCGACCCTGCTGGCCAAGGCGATCCACGCCGGCAAGCACGTGTATTGCGAGAAGCCGATCGCCACCAACCTCAACGAAGCCGTGGAGATCGCGCGCCTGGCCGAAAGCTCGGGCCTCAAGCACGGCGCCGTGCAGGACAAGCTGTTCCTGCCCGGGCTGCGCAAGCTCGACATGCTGCGCCGCGCCGGCTTCTTCGGCCGCATGCTCAGCGTGCGCCTGGAGTTCGGCTACTGGGTGTTCGAAGGCGACCTGCAGCCCATTCAGCGCCCGAGCTGGAACTACCGCAAGGAAGACGGCGGCGGCATGATCCTGGACATGATGTGCCACTGGCGCTATGTGCTGGACAACCTGTTCGGCGAAGTGAAATCGGTCTCGTGCATCGGCACCACGCACATCCCCACGCGCTGGGACGAAGCCGGCAAGCCCTACGAGTGCACCGCCGACGACGCGGCCTACGCCACCGCCGAACTGGTTGGCCACAACGGTGAATCGGTGATCGCACAACTCAACATGAGCTGGGCCACCCGCGTGAACCGCGACGACCTGGTGACCTTCCACGTCGACGGCACGCACGGCTCCGCCGTGGCCACGCTGACGGGTTGCAAGGCCCAAAGCCGCGTGAACACGCCGCGCCCCGTGTGGAACCCGGACGTCAAAAACACCATGGATTTCTCCGATCAGTGGCAGGACGTGCCGGACACGCAGGTGTACGACAACGGCTTCAAGATCCAGTGGGAACACTTCATCCGCCACGTGGTGGAGAACGAGCCCTACAAGTGGACGTTGCCCGAAGGCGCCAAGGGTGTGCAGTTGGTGGAAGCCGCGCTGGACAGCTGGAAGGAACGCCGCTGGGTGGATGTTCCAGCCCTGAAGGTCTGAAACGGGAACACCCCCGCCGCGCTTCGCGCGACCCCCTCTAGGGGGCGACACCTGCGGCCCGGCGGAGCCGGTTCCGCGGTGTCTCTTGAATGGATCACCTCGCGCGTTGCGCTCTGGAGCTACCCCTATGACCCTTTCAATCAAACTGCCCAACACCTCGGGCCAGGTCGAGGCTTACACGCTGCGCGGCACCACCCCGGTGAAGCCCGCAGCGGGCGTGAAGTTCAACCGCATCGCCTACTCCGCCGCGCACGTGGTGGCCGACCCGCTGGCCGCCATCGACCCCTGGTTGCAGTGCGCGGTGGACTGGGACGAAACAATAGCCTACCGCCAGCGCCTCTGGTCGCTCGGCCTGGGCGTGGCCGAGGCCATGGACACGGCGCAGCGCGGCATGGGCCTGGACTGGCCGACCTCGCTGGAACTCATCCGCCGCTCGCTCGACGCCGCCAAAGACGTGCCCGGCGCGCTGGTGGCCTCGGGTTGCGGCACCGACCACCTGGTGCTGGAGAACGTGAAGACGGTCGATGAAGTCATCAAAGGCTACGAGGAGCAGATGGCCGCGATCGAGAAGCTCGGCGGCAAGCTCATCGTGATGGCCAGCCGGGCGCTGGCCCGCGTCGCCAAAAGCCCGGCTGACTACGAACGCGTGTACGACCGCATCCTCAGCCAGGCGAAACAACCCGTGGTGCTGCACTGGCTGGGCGACATGTTCGACCCCGCGCTCAAGGGCTACTGGGGCAACAACGACCCGGACAAGGCGATGGACACCGCGCTCGCCGTGATCGCGGCACACCCGGACAAGGTGGACGGCATCAAGATCTCCCTGCTCGACAAGGACAAGGAAATCGCCATGCGCCGCCGCCTGCCTGCGGGTGTGCGCATGTACACGGGTGACGACTTCAACTACGCCGAGCTGATCGCCGGCGACGGTGTCGGCAGCGAAGTCACACACGGCCAGAGCGACGCGCTGCTGGGCATCTTCGACGCCATCGCACCGGCGGCCAGTGCCGCGCTCGGCGAACTCGCGCAGGGCAATGTGGCGAAGTTCCACGAGATCCTCGGCCCCACGGTGCCGCTGTCGCGCCACATCTTTGCCGCGCCCACGCGCTTCTACAAGACCGGTGTGGTCTTCATGGCCTGGCTCAATGGCCACCAGAAGCACTTCACCATGGTCGGGGGTCAGCAGAGCACGCGTTCGCTGCCGCACTTCGCCGAGCTGTTCCGCTTGGCCGATGCGGCCAACCTGCTGGAGCAACCCGATCTGGCGGTGCGGCGCATGAACACGCTGGCCGCGCTGCACGGGGTGGAATGATGCGCGATTTCTCGCAAGACCACCGCTGGCTCTCCATCAACACCGCCACGGTGCGCAAGAGCCGGGGCCAGGACCTGCCGCTCACCGACATCCTCGACGCCTGCGCGCGCCATGGCATCCAGGCCGTCTCGCCCTGGCGCGACCAGGTCGCGGCCGTGGGCCTGAAGACCATCTCCGCGCAAGTGAAGTCGCTCGGTTTGAAGCTCTCGGGCTATTGCCGCGGTGGCATGTTCCCCGCCGTGGACGCGGCTGGCCTGCAGGCCGCGCGCGACGACAACCGCCGCGCGGTCGATGAGGCCTGCGAACTCGGCGCACCCTGCCTGGTGCTGGTGGTCGGCGCCTTGCCCGGCGCGCTGGCCGGCAAGGCCGCGCACAAGGACATCGCGCGCTCGCGTCAACAGGTGAGCGACGGCATTGCCGAACTGCTTGTGTACGCGAAGGCCAACGGCATGCCGCTGGCCATCGAACCGCTGCACCCCATGTTCGCTGCCGACCGCGCCTGCATCAACACCATGGAACAGGCGCTCGATGTCTGCGACGCGCTCGACCCGGGCAAGACCGGCGCGCTCGGCGTGGCGGTGGACGTGTACCACGTGTGGTGGGACCCGAAGCTGCAGGCGCAGATCGAACGCGCCGGTGCATCGCGCCTGCTCGCCTTTCACGTGTGCGACTGGCTCACGCCCACCACCGACCTGCTCAACGACCGCGGCATGATGGGCGACGGCGTGATCGACATCCCGCGCATCCGCGGGTGGGTGGAAGCGCAGGGCTTCGAAGGCTTCAGCGAGGTGGAGATCTTTTCCACCGGCAACTGGTGGAAGCGCGAACACGACGAAGTGTTGGCCACCTGTATCGAGCGGCACCGCAACGCGGTGTGAAGCTCCCGCGCGGGGGGCTCGAGCTTCTAGCGAGGAAGGTAGGCCGGCAACATCCCCGCAGCCGCCTTGAGCAGATCGAAATGCTCGTCGGACAGGGGACAGGTCAACGCATCAAAATGACACAGGGTACCGAACAACTCGCCTTGGTTGTCCAGCACGGGGACCCCGTGGTACGTCATCAAGACCCCCTGGTACTTGTGGCCATCCAGTCGGTGGTCGTCAGCCGTGTTGCTCGATTTGAAGAGCCCATCGCGCAGCACGAACTGGCAGAAGCTGTCCTTCAAGGGCACTTCTTCAAGGAACTCCGGCTTGATTTCGTTTTCCTTGTCGGCCAATTCGACGTTTCTCAGCACGCCATCGGACAGTCGATACAAAGCCGTGTAGCGATGTGCGACGGGAGCGTTCAACAACTCCAGCCCCTGGCGCAGGCGCCCTTGCTGCAATGCGGCTTGCAAGAGATCGATCTTCACGGGCATTGAGGTCACTTTTTGGTTCGCTGAGGTGGGAGATATCCTACCTCCCGAGGTGGACTGTTGAGCGACCACATTTCAACCGTCGTCAAGGCAAGGCAGGCGCGTCGCTGGCGGTCAGCAAAGGCGCAGCAACTCCCCCTCGCTCGTCGGCCAGCAGGAGCGAACCCGTCGCGCGCTGCTGCACGCGGCGCTGCTCGCCACGTTGGGTGGAGTCGTTGAGCACGGCGATGAATCCCATGAGCACCAAGGCGGCGCACGCCACCAGCAGCCAGATCAACGCGTGAGCCGAGAAGTTGAACCAGTCAGCATCGCAATAGCGCGGCCGGTCAGGGTTGGGGTTCATGGAGATCTCCTCGATGCGTTGTGGGTATGGAACGCATGATTCCAGTGCGTGCAAGCCAGACTTGTCGGCGCACGGCGACGCCGGATGTAGGAGGCCGCTGACAAGTCCACGCCGGGCGGCGCCTCCCCGCCTCAGGCCGTGCGGCGGCCCACGCCGAGCGCTGCCACCACCGACAGACCCAGAAACACGGCACTGCCCACCAGCGTGGCAGCAAACCAGCCGCGGTCCATGAACAGGCCAAACATCAGGGGCGCCGCGGCAAAGCCCACGTCCAGCCCGGAGTAGACCGTGCCATAGACCCGGCCGGTCGCGCCCTTGGGCGTGGCGCGCTTGATCATCAGGTCGCGGCTGGGGCCACCCACGCCCACGGCAAAACCTGTGGCAGCCAACGCCACCAGCGTCCCGATGGCGCCCAGCCAACCGGTGGCGCACACCAGCAACAGCACGGCGCCCAGCGCCATGGCCCAGGCCACCACGTGGTCGCTGGAGAGCTGGTGGTGGTGGCTGTAGGCCGCCACGAAACCGCCCACCAGCATGCCGAAGGCCGCGCACAGCATGTAGGCACTGATGGTCAGCGTGGCCACTTCCATGCTCGTGCTGTGCATGGCCTTCAGGATGGACGGCGCAAAGCTCTGCACCACCGCCAGCGACATGGTGGAGAGCAGGAAGAAGGCAAAGCACCACCACACCACGGGCAGCTTCAGAAAGCCGAGATCGCCACCGCGCGGCGCGCCCGCCGCTTGCACCACCACCTCGGTGCGCAGCTTGTCGCGCTGCCAGAACATCACGCCCAGGATCACCAGGTACAGCAAGGCGGCCACCTGGTAGGCCACGCGCCAGTCGGCCCAGGCCGAGATGCCCACCAGCAGTGCGGGTGCCAGCGCCCAGCCGAGGTTGCCGGTGAGGCCGTGGGCGCTGAAGGCGTGGCCCAGCCGGGGCGATGACACGCGCTGGTTGAGGATGGTGAAGTCGCAGGGGTGCAAAGGCGCGTTGCCCGTGCCGGCCAGCACCGCCACCAGCATGAGACCCGCGTAACTGTTGGCCTGCGAGGCAGCCACGGCGGCCAGGAAGAACATGCCGACGGCCCCGAACAGCACCGGGCGCGCGCCGATGCGGTCGACCAGAAACCCGGCCATGGCCTGGCCGACCCCGGAGATGACGAAGAACACCGTCATGAGCAGGCCCACATCGGCAAACGAGAGGCCGAACTCGCGGATGAACACCGGGAACAGCGGCGCGAGCAGCAACTGCGAAAAATGCGAGGTGCCGTGGACGAGGCCCACCAGGCCGATGACGGCGGCGTCCTGTTTGAGCGAGATGGGGTTGGCGGGCGCGGCAACGCGCAAGGTGGCGGTGTTCATGGACACGATCGTAGGGCGGGTGGAGAATGCGAAATTGCGACAGAACGACAAACATCGTCGAATGTCAGCCAAACCCAGCCGGGAGTTCACCATGCTCCGCCCATCCACCCACCGCCGGCTTCTGCCAACCACCGACACCGACCCGTATTGCCCCACACCGGCGCATCCGGTGCGCTGCCGTGCGCGCCAGGTCGATAGCGACGACCAGTTCGAACCGCACCACCATGCCTGGGGTCAATTGGCCTACTGCGCGCGCGGGCTGCTGCAGGTGACGGTGGTTCACACGAACGCCGCTGACGAACACTCGCCACAGGAGACCACCACCATCGTGCCACCCTCGCGCGCGGTGTGGATACCGCCGATGGCGCGCCACGCGGTGACCATCGTCGAGTCGGCCCAGTTGCTCACCCTGTACATCGACGCCAGCGCCGTGCCGGCGCACTGGACCCGCTCCCGCGTGCTGGTCGTCTCGCCCCTGTTGCGCGAGCTGGTGCATGCCCTGAACCGTCCGCTTCGACCATCGGGTGACGCGGAGCGCGCCCTGCACACGCTGCTGTTTGACGAGATGGAGCACGCCGCCACCCAGCCGCTGGGTGTGCCCATGCCGAGCGCAACCGGCGGTGACCGGCGGCTGCGCAACCTGTGCGAGGCGGTCATGCAGGCCCCCGCCCAGCACGCCACGCTGGCGGCGTGGGCCACGCACGGCGGTGCCAGCGAGCGCACCCTGGCGCGCTTGTTTCGCGACGAACTGGGCACGAGCTTTCAGCGCTGGCGCCAGCAGGTGGTGTTGGCGCATGCCCTGCCCATGCTGGCACGCGGTGTGTCGGTGGGGCGGGTGGCCGAAGCCAGTGGCTATGCGAGCGAGAGCGCGTTCTCGGCCATGTTCAAGTCGGCCATGGGCCTGCCGCCCACCCGCCTGCGCGAGCAGGCCAGGGCACAACCTCAGGCCGGCGCGGCCTCTTCGACGCGGGTCTGATCGGCCGCGATGGCCTCGATGGCCTTGCGCACCACGCTCTGGCCGTCCACGGGGCGCAGCAGGCGGTTGGCAATGAGGCGTTCGCAGCTGCGTTTGGTCATGGAATGCGGGCGACCTCCGCGGCTCACGAACATGAAGAGCGTGCCGCGGTTGCTCGCCCAGATGAGTTGGGCACGCAGCCATTCGCGGTGCGAATACAGGTCGACCCAATCGCCTTCGCGCAAGCCCGCCAGCACCGTGATGGCGTCAAACGGAATGCCCTCTTCGCTCTCCGCGTCATCCACAGTGGTGGCCTCCGACGGAGCCACCTCGTGCGCGCCCCGGTTCTCGGTGAGCTCGGAGAAATCGGTTGGCATGGTGTCTTCAAAACCCGCCGCTTCCAGCTCCTCGCGTCCCAGCCAGGGCTGAGCGGCCTTGCGCGGCTTGCGCTGCTCGGGTGTGGCCGGCAAGGTCTCGTCGAGTTCCATCGACATCGACGAGGTGTCCAGCGGAACCGGATTCGATGCACTCGCGTCGGCCCGTGCCCGCGCGCGCCTCAGGCCCAGCACCGGCTGGTGCAGGCGCATGAGGGCGTCAAAGAACGGTTTGGTTTCGTCGCGGGTTTTGCCCAGCGACTCCAGCCCGGCGTGCAGCGTGGCCAGCATGCCCGGCACCATCTCCAACAACTGGGACGGCAGGCGCAGCGTGACGTCCTTCTTGGTGCTCCACAACAGGTTGGAGACCACCTTGCGGTAGCCCCCGGGATCGATCTGCCCCTTCGGCGCATTGAGCTGCGCGGAGGCGATCGCCAGCGCCCAGGGGCCGTAGAGGAAATCGAGGATGAAGCCGGGCACGTTGTCCACATCGGGGCGCTGGCTCAGGTCCCAGGCCACCTGGTCGGCCAGGGTCTGGCGCGCTTCGGCGTGGCGGATCGCCTGCAGGTTGTTGTCCTGCGCCGCCACGTCCTGGCGGTCGTGGCTTTCCCATTCCTGCAGCAACTCGTCCAGCGCGATGGCAAAGGCTTGCGGATCTTCTGTCTCCAGCTCGTTGAGGGCGTTGAACGCCTGCTGCACCGGCTGGAAGAACTCGGCGAACTCACTGGAGAATTCATCGTTGTATTTGAAGCTGCGCTGCGCCACGCACTCCACCAGGCGGCGGGCCGGGTGCGCGTCTTCGCTGAAGAATCGCGGGTTGGCCATGGCCAGGCGCAGGAGCGAGGGCTCCAGCGCCACCACGGCTTCGCGCACGGGTGCCAGCAGCAGCGGGTCTTGCGCGACCTGGTTGACCAGCTTGCGCACCACGTCCAGGCCCATGGCCTGCGCCACGCGCTCAGCCTTCTGCTTGAGCTGCATGAGCACGCGGGCGCGCTCGTGGGCCGCAGCGAAATCGCCCCAGGTCTTCTGGCTGAGCTGAGTGCCGATGTCCACCGCGCGCGCGGGCCGGTCGACCACGGGCAGCGCCTTGTACTGCTCGCTGCGCCGCACCACCATCGACTCGTCCAGCGTGGGGATGGCGGCAAACGCCTCGATGGCCGCGAGCTCTTCGCTCACCTGTTCGTAATACTCGGGCGCCAGGGACTGTTCGTACCGCTGCCCACCCTTCTCCAGGAAGTTGTGCAGGTACTGGTTGTCCACCGGCGTCTGCAAGCGCGCCAGCTGCGGCATGTCGGGCATGGAGTCGCCAAAATGCGCATCGCGCGTGCTGTCCCCGCGGTAATCCAGTGGCGCCGGGCCCGACGGGTTCCATTCGGTGGCGGCCGGGCCGGCGCCGCGCGCGGCCCGGGCTGCGCTGGCCGCAGAGCGCGCTGCCGCACCCGGGGCCTCGGCGATCAGGCGCACGCGGTAGCCGGCTTCCTGCACGTTGGCCCGTTGCAGCACCAATGCCAGGCGGGCATACAAGCCCTTGAGTTCATGGCCGATGGCCTTGCCGCAATGGCGCAACCACAGGGCACGGATCTGCGAGTCGGGCTCGTCGAGAGACATCATCTCGCGCAGGGCCCGCACGAACACCGAAGGGCGCAGCGGGTTCATGTCGGCCTGCACAGTCGAGAGACCCTGCAGCGAACTCATGAGCGCATCCAGCACCTTGAGTTCCTGCTCCAGCGGCGGCAACAGGCTCTGCAGCAGGCGCGCGGACTCAATGGATTCGGTGACCGTGTCGTCCTCCACCAGCGACAGGTAGGTGGATTCGCTCAGCAGCGAGGTGCGCGAGGACTGAGGGGCATCGGTGGGCACGGCAAACGCTTCACGCAGGCGCTGCGGGAAATCGGCGACCCAGCCTTCCTTTTCCTGGCGCATGCGCCACCAGGCGCTGGCCAGGCGGTCGCGCTGGGCGACTTCAAGGCACTGCTTTTCGGCCTCCTGCAGGCTCACCACCGCCGCGTCAAGGCACCGCCCCAGCATCGCGGGGGCGTCTTCAAGTGCCTCGGCCAGGCACTGTTGCAGCAATCTGGGGGGTACCGTCATCGCCTGGTTGCGGCGGTCTGCCGCTGAGTCGGAGTGTGAAACACGTCACGGTTATACCTGCGCACGCCACCGGGGGCATGACACCGCTGAGATAAGGCAGATATCGGTCACCGAACGGTCAACCGGTCAGCCAAACGGCTCCCGCGTCAAGACACTGTCACAACTGGCATGCAACATGCGAAGGTGCTGTCAACACACGCGCAGGCTTCAGGGAAACAAAACAATGATGCAAACCATCCGGCGTTACGCCAAGACGAACATGGCATGGGAGGCCCTCTCACGCCCCGACGCCGTCGGCCGCCAGGCCCACACACTGTTGCTGATGGCCAACGGCCGGCGCAGCGAGCAGGAGCTGTCGCTGCTGCTGGGCTCGGATGTGTCCGAGCTGGCCTATGGGTTGATGCAAAAGGGTTTTTTGCAAAACACGGCTGCTGTGGTGCAACCCGAAGCCGACGACGACGCGCTCGCAGGCGTCTGAGCGTGCTCAGCCGCGGATCACAGCCAACGCTTGAGCAGGCCCATGATCTGGTCGAAACGCGGACCGTAAGGTGGGTAGAACAGATGCCCCATCGAGAAGCGTGATTGCACCAGAACGGGTTTTTGCTGGGTGAAGCGCAGGAAGCCGGTTTCACCGTGGTAGGCACCCCAGCCGCTCTCGCCCACGCCACCGAAGGGCAGGTTTTCGTGGGCCACGTGCATGAGCGTGTCGTTCACGCTCACGCCGCCACTCACCGTGTTGGCCATCACCCGGTCGCGCGCGGCGGTGTCGGTGCCGAACCAGTACAGCGCCAGCGGGCGCGCCGCGGCGTTGATGCGTTTGATGGCCTCATCCAGCGAGTCGTAGGTCAGCACCGGCAGGATGGGGCCAAAGATTTCCTCGTCCAGCAGTCGCAGGCCCGGGCCGGGGTTGAACACCAGGGTGGGGTTCATCTGACGCGCGGTGGACGCTGCAGCCGCCGCACCGGGCGGCGCCACATCGACCACACGAGCGCCCTGCGCCGAGGCTTCGCTCAGCAGGGCTAGAAGGCGGGCGTGGTGGCGGTCGCTCACGATGGCGGCGTAGTCGGGGTTGCCGGCGATGGTGGGGAACAGGCGTGCCACTGCGACTGCGTAAGCGCGCTCGAACGCAGCTTCCTGACCGCGCGGCAGCAACACATAGTCGGGCGCGATGCAGGTCTGGCCGGCATTGAGCAGCTTGCCGTGCGCGATCTTCACGGCTGCCTCATCCAGATTGCACGACGCATCCACGATGCAGGGTGACTTGCCGCCGAGCTCCAGCGTCGTGGGGGTGAGGTTGACTGCGGCGGCCGCCGCCACCTTGCGGCCCACGCCGGTGGAGCCGGTGAAGAACAGGTGGTCGAACGGCAGGCTGGCGAACTCGTGGGCCACATCGGCGCCGCCGAGCACCACGCTGAATTCTTCTGCCGAGAACGCGCCCTGCACCAGCGAGGCGATGAGGGCCGAGGTGTGGGGCGTGAGTTCGCTGGGCTTGAGCATCACCCGGTTGCCCGCGGCCAGCGCGGTGGCTGCAGGCCCCAGCGTGAGTTGCAGCGGGTAGTTCCACGGGCCGATCACCCCCACCACGCCCAGCGGCTGGCGCTGGATGTGTGCCCGCGCAGGCTTGAGGTACAGCGGTGTTGCCACGCGCCGGGTCTTCATCCAGTGCGGCAGCTCCTTGTGCAGCTGGCCGATGGCCGCACGCAGCACGAACAGGTCAGCCACCTCGGTGAGCTGGCGCGAGCGCACGCCGAAGTCGGCCTGCACCGCGTCGGACAACGCAGCGCCGTGCGTGTCGATGAGTGCCTTCAGGCGGGACAGCCGCTCGCGGCGCAGCGCCAGCGGCACATCGATCTGGGCGCGGCTGGCGTGGTGCTGGGCATCAAACAGGGCACGCAGGGGAAGGGTCGGGGGTATCTGGGTCATGAGCCGGATGATAGGTCTGGCGCCCCGGCAGTGGTAGAGGCAGAGCCCCATCCCGACGGATGGAGGTCTGCGCCCTGGCGGGTGCGATCAGGCCTCGGCGACCGCGTCGCCGAACTCGAACACGCCCGGGTTCTGCACCGGGTCCACATCCACCGGAATCGACGATTTCGGCGGGTAGCGGCCTTCCAGCAGGAATTTCGAGAGTGGGTTCTCGATGCGCTGCTGGATCGCGCGTTTCAAGGGCCGCGCGCCGAACACCGGGTCGAAGCCGACCTTGGCCAGCTCGGCCAGCGCCGCGGGCGACACCTGCAGGTGCAGGTCCATCTTGGCCAGGCGCGCTTCGAGCACCTTGAGCTGGATCGCGGCGATCGATTCGATGTGCTGCGCGTCCAGCGCATGGAACACCACGGTCTCGTCGATGCGGTTGAGGAACTCCGGGCGGAAGTGGTTCTTCAGCTCGGCCCACACCGCGTCCTTCACGTCCTCGTAGGGCTCGCCCACCATGGCCTGGATCATGTGCGAGCCGATGTTGCTGGTCATCACGATCACGGTGTTCTTGAAGTCCACGGTGCGGCCCTGGCCATCGGTGAGGCGGCCGTCGTCGAGCACCTGCAGCAGCACGTTGAACACATCCGGGTGGGCCTTCTCCACCTCGTCGAGCAGCAGCACGCTGTAAGGCTTGCGGCGCACGGCCTCGGTGAGGTAACCGCCCTCCTCGTAGCCCACGTAGCCCGGCGGCGCGCCAATCAGGCGGGCCACGGAATGTTTCTCCATGAACTCGCTCATGTCGATGCGCACCAGGTGGTCTTCGCTGTCGAACAGGAAACCGGCCAGGGCCTTGCACAGCTCGGTCTTGCCCACGCCGGTGGGGCCGAGGAACAGAAAGGAACCGGTCGGGCGGTTCGGGTCTGAGAGGCCCGAGCGCGAACGGCGGATGGCATTGGCCACCGCTTGAATGGCCTCGTCCTGGCCGACCACGCGTTCGTGCAGTTTGCCTTCCATCATCAGCAGCTTGTCGCGCTCGCCCTGCATCAGTTTGCTCACCGGAATGCCGGTGGCGCGGGCGACCACTTCAGCGATCTCTTCGGCGCCGACCTGCGTGCGCAGCAGCTGCGGGCGGCCCTTGCCGTCCTTGTTCAGTGCCTTGCCGGCTTCCACCGCCTGCGCATCCTTCAGCCGCTTTTCCAGCTCGGGCAGCTTGCCGTATTGCAGCTCGGCGACCTTGTTGAAGTCGCCCTTGTCGGTGAAGGTCTTGATCTGCGAGCGGATGCGGTCCATCTCTTCCATCACGTCCTTGGAGCCGAGCGCGGCGGCCTTCTCGGCCTTCCAGATTTCGTCGTAATCGGAGATTTCCTTCTCCAGCCGGACGATCTCTTCGGCGATCAGGCCGAAGCGCTTCTGCGATGCCTCGTCCTTCTCGCGACGCACGGCCTCGCGCTCGATCTGCAGCTGGATCAGGCGGCGGTCGAGCCGGTCCATGACCTCGGGTTTGGAGTCGAGTTCGATCTTAATCTTGGACGCGGCTTCGTCGATCAGGTCGATCGCCTTGTCGGGCAGGAAACGGTCGGTGATGTAGCGGTGGCTCAGCTCGGCCGCGGCCACGATGGCCGGGTCGGTGATCTGCACGCCGTGATGCACCTCGTACTTTTCCTGCAGGCCGCGCAGGATGGCGATGGTCGCTTCCACGCTGGGCTCACCCACCAGAATCTTCTGGAAGCGGCGCTCCAGCGCGGCGTCCTTCTCGATGTACTTGCGGTATTCATCGAGCGTGGTCGCGCCCACGCAATGCAGTTCGCCGCGCGCCAGCGCCGGCTTGAGCATGTTGCCCGCGTCCATCGCGCCTTCGGCCTTGCCCGCGCCCACCATGGTGTGCAGCTCGTCGATGAAGACAATGGTCTGGCCCTCGTCCTTCGCGAGTTCGTGCAGCACGGTCTTGAGGCGCTCCTCGAACTCGCCGCGGAATTTGGCGCCGGCCAGCAGCGCGGCCATGTCCAGGCTCAGCACGCGCTTGCCCTTGAGCGAATCGGGCACCTCGCCGGCCACGATGCGCTGGGCCAGGCCTTCGACGATGGCGGTCTTGCCCACGCCGGGCTCGCCGATCAGCACCGGGTTGTTCTTGGTGCGGCGCTGCAGCACCTGGATGGCGCGGCGGATCTCGTCGTCGCGGCCGATCACCGGGTCGAGCTTGCCCATGCGGGCGCGCTCGGTGAGGTCCATGGTGTATTTCTTGAGCGCCTCACGCTGGCCTTCGGCCTCGGGGCTGTCCATCTTCTGGCCACCGCGCACCGCGGTGATGGCGGATTCCAGGCTCTTGCGGTTCAGGCCGTTCTCGTTCGCGATGCGGCCGAGTTCGCCCTTGCTGTCGGCCACGGCGAGCAGGAACAGCTCGCTCGCGACGAACTGGTCGCCGCGCTTGATGGCTTCCTTTTCGGTGGCCTGCAGCAGCTTGGCCAGTTCCTGGCCCACCTGCACCTGGTCTTGCCCTTGCACTTCAGGCAGGCGCTTGATCGCCGCCTCGGCGGCCTTGGCCAGGCCAGGCACATTGACGCCCGCGCGCTGCAGCAGCGACTGAGGCCCATCGGCCTGGCGCAGCAGGGCCAGCAACAGGTGGACAGGTTCGATGTAGGCGTGGTCGGCCCCCAGCGCCAGTGTTTGCGCTTCGCTCAGCGCTTCCTGAAATTTGGTGGTGAGTTTGTCGAGTCGCATGAAAGAGCTCTCCGGGTGATCTGAACTGTTGGGCATGTGGAGCTGCTCCACCGGTTTTCAAGCCTGCAACCCAGCTTGCGCCCGCCCGCCGCGGGCAGGCTTGACGCAGATCAATCCACCAACGGAGGGCGCCAGTAGGCGTAGGGCCAGGCCAGGGTGAAACCGGCACGGCGGTACAAGGCCTGGGCCGGCAGGTTGTTCGCATCGACCTGCAGGAACACGCCGGCCACACCACGACGAACAGCCTCTGCCGCCATGGCGTGCAGGACGCGGCCCGCCAGGCCCTCACCGCGCCGGGCGGCCGCCGTGCGCATGCCATGCACGCCCAGCCAGCCGTGACCGTACGACGCAGCACCGCAGGCCACCGTCTGCCCCTGCTCACGCACGGAGGCGTAGAGAGTGTCGGTGGCACGGCTGAGCGAGCGCGAACGGCTGGCGCCATCGGCCGGGTCCAAGCCCTCGCCCAGGAACATGGCCATCCAACCGGCATCGGGCCTGGCATCCAGTTCACCCGGCGGGCCGGGATGCAGGTCCATCAGCCGGTGAACCTCCCCCGTCATGGTCAAGGTGGGCTGGTCGCGCCGCCAGCCTTGCTGCGTCAGGGCCTCATGCCACGGCCGGAAGGTCGGCAGATCGGGCAGGCGGAACCGGGGTTCGAAACCCCGCGCGGCATAGCGCGACAGAATGGCCGGCAACCGTTCGATGTCGTGTGTCTCGTGACGCAGCGGTACGGCGCTGCGGGCACGACCCACGGTGCCGTGGTCCATGGCCAGCAGCCAGCCATCCAGGGGTTCCACCACCTCGGGCGCCACCGCCTGAAGCGTGGCGCGCTCGATCGATTCGATGTCTGCAGCGCTGAGCATGGCCTCGCTGCGGCTGTTCAGCTGTTGGTGGCTGCGATGCCCCAGCGCGCCAGGGCTGCGTCGTCACTCACGCGGGCGTCCACCCAGCGAGCGCCTTCGGGTGTCTGCTCTTTTTTCCAGAACGGCGCCTGTGTCTTCAGGTAATCCATGAGGAATTCGCAAGCCTGGAAACTCTGGCCACGGTGTGCCGAGGTCACGACCACCAACACGATCTGGTCCAGCGGCTGCAGCAGGCCCACGCGGTGGATCACACGGGCGCCGAAGATATCAAAGCGCTTGTGTGCCTCGTCGATCATGGCTTCGATGGACTTCTCGGTCATGCCGGGGTAGTGCTCCAGCTCCATGGTGCTCACGCTCTGGCCGTCGTTGCGGTCACGCACGGTGCCGATGAAACTGCAGACCGCGCCCACACCTTTGTCGGCTTCGCGCAGCTGCGCCACCTCGCTGCTGAGGTCGAAGTCTTCGGTCTGGATGCTGACGCGCTTGCCCATCTCAGCCGCCGGTGACGGGGGGGAAGAAGCCGACTTCGGCGCCCTCGGTGAGCGCGGCGGCCTCGTCGCTCATGGTCTGGTTGAGCGCCACGCGCACCGCCTTGCCAGGCGCCAACGCGTCCGCGTAGGCGCCGCCACGCGCCACCAGCTCAGCCCGCAAAGCACCCAGCGTGGCGGCCTGGGTGTCCAGCGATTCGCTGCCCAGGGACAGGCCTTCACGGATGGAGGCGAAATAACGCAGTTGGACTTTCATGCAAGCAGGTCCGCAAAAGAGATGAAGGACACGAGGTCGCCGTGGGCGATGGTTTTGCCAGCGGGGTTGTCGACCAGGCCGTCTCCCCACACCGTGGAGGTGAGCACACCCGAGCTCTGGTTGGGAAACAGATCAAGACCACCGGCAGCATTGCGGCGCACGCGCAGGAACTCACGGCGCTTGTCGGCCTTGCTGAGGGTGAAGTGCGCGGGCAGCGTGACGGCGTTCATAGCAACCGCGTCAACCCCCTGCAGGCGCAACAGGAAAGGCCGCACCAGCAGCAGGAAGGTCACAAAGCTGGACACCGGATTGCCCGGCAGGCCAATGAAGTGGCATGCCTCGCCCGCCGCCGGGTCTGCGCCCGCGTCGCGCTTCACGGTGCCGTAGGCAAACGGCTTCCCGGGCTTCATGGCGATCTGCCAGAGATCAAGCCGGCCGAGCTGTTGCACAGCTGGCTTGATGTGGTCTTCTTC
This sequence comes from Hydrogenophaga sp., assembly GCF_018780385.1. GTDB lineage: Bacteria > Pseudomonadota > Gammaproteobacteria > Burkholderiales > Burkholderiaceae_C > Hydrogenophaga. Next base: position 275,310 of record NZ_JADMJO010000003.1, read on the forward strand.
CCCGACCGACACGCCACCGCTGGTGAGAATGAGATCGTGGTGATCGGCCGCGGTCTTGAGTGCTGCCAGCGTGGCCTCGCGCTGGTCGGGCACGATGCCCAGGTCACTCACCTCGCAGCCCATGCGGTGCAGGAGCGCGCGCAGGAAAAAGCGGTTGGAGTTGTAGATGGCGCCTGGCTTCATGGCCTCGGGCGGCACCTCGCCCGGCATCACGAGTTCGTCTCCGGTGGAGAACAGCGCCACACGCGGGCGCGCCATCACCTTCAGGTGCGCCAGGCCCAGGCTCGCGGCCAAGCCCAGGCTCGCTGGCGACAGGCGTTCGCCACGGGCCAGCACCACCGCGCCGCGCGTCACGTCTTCACCCGCGCGCCGCACCCACTGACCCGGCTGGGGCACGGCCAGGATGCGCACACCGTGGATGTTGCCCCCCACCTCGACCGTGTCTTCCTGCATCACCACCGCGTCCGCGCCCTCGGGCATGGGCGCGCCGGTAAAGATGCGCGCACAAGTGCCGGGCTCCAGAGGCTCACCGGAGTGGCCGGCGGCGATGCGCTGCGTCACGGGCAGCACCTTGCCCGCCTCGGTCACGTCGGCAGCGCGCAGGGCGTAACCGTCCATGGACGAGTTGTCGTTGGGTGGCACCTGCAGCGCGGACACGAGGTCTTGGGCCAGCACGCGGCCGTCGGCGTCGAAGGTCGCCACCATTTCGGTGGACGACAGCGGCCCGGCCTGCGCCAGCAAGTTCACCATCGCGTCGTCCAGCGACGTCAACGGCACACGGGTCTGTGATGGAGGGGGCGTGGTCATGGCAGGCTCAACGGGGTGCAGTATTCGAATCGCTCTGCATTGTCGACCAACCAGGCAGCCACGTCATCGGCCCGATTCAAATCCAGCACGGTGCAGTGGATGGACTCGGGCAAGGTGTCCGGGGTGTCGGTGGCGATGGCCACGATGTGCTGATCGTCGGGAAAGCGCAGCGCCTTGCCATGGGCCTGCCGCCACACCTCCACCTTGGGCAGATCGCTCTGTTTGAAACCCTCGACCAGCACCCAATCAACGTCTGCCCGCAACTGGGCAAGAAGGTCGTGCACCGAATGTTCGACAACGGTCTCCAACTCGCGCATGAGCACCATCCGTTTGGGCGAAGCGGCGAGCACCTCGAAGGCTCCGGCTTCGCGGTGGCGCCAAGTGTCCTTGCCGGGGTGATCGATGTCAAAACGGTGGTGCGCGTGCTTGACCACGGACACGCGTTGACCCCTCAGCTTGAGCGCGGGAATCAGTTGCTCGACCAGCGTGGTCTTGCCCGATCCCGAGAAGCCCGCAAATCCGACGACCTTCATGCCCGGGCGCAGTGCTCGGCGATGAAGGCCTGCACGGCAGCCGTGCTCGCCGGCATCACCTGCACGCGCTTGGGCAGATCTTCGATACCCTCGAACTGCGGCGGGCGATGTGGCTGCTGCCCCAGGGCTTCCACGATGGTCTCGGCAAACTTGATCGGCAGCGCCGTCTCCAGCACGATCATCGGCACGCTTGGTTGCATGTGCTCGCGCGCCACCTTCACGCCGTCGGCGGTGTGGGTGTCGATCATCACGCCGTGGCGCTTGAAGGTGTCGCGAATCGTCTCGAGTCGGTTTTCGTGCGTGCTCTTGCCGCTGCGAAAACCATAGTGGCTCGCGGCGCCGGCAAACGCCGCGTCTGTGCTCAGGTCGAAGCGCCCCTCACGCGACAGCACGTCGCCGAACAAGGCCTTGACGCGCTCGCCGTCACGACCCAGCAAGTCGAACACGAAGCGCTCGAAGTTGCTGGCCTTGGAGATGTCCATCGAGGGGCTGGAGGTCTCGCGGGTGTCGGCGCTGGCGCGCACGCGGTAGATGCCGGTGCGGAAGAACTCGTCGAGCACGTCGTTCTCGTTGGTCGCGACCACCAACTGCTCGATCGGCAGGCCCATCTGGCGTGCCACGTGGCCGGCGCAGACGTTGCCGAAATTGCCGCTGGGCACGGTGAACGAGACCCGGGAAAGAGACCGATTCGCCGCCGGGCCGTCCCAAGGCGAATCAGCCCCATCGGGGGGCAGCGAACCACGCGCAGCGGGGAGCGTGGGGGCATCGCTCGTCGCCTGGAAATAGCCCGCAAAGTAATACACCACCTGCGCCAGCAGCCGCGCCCAATTGATCGAGTTGACGGTGCCGATCTTGTGCGCGCGCTTGAAGCCCAGGTCATTGCTGACGTTCTTGACGATGTCCTGGCAGTCGTCGAATACACCCTCAATCGCGATGTTGTGAATGTTCTCGTCCATCAGGCTGAACATCTGCGCCTGCTGGAACGGGCTCATGCGGCCGTGCGGGCTCAACATGAAGACGCGCACCCCGCGCTTGCCCCGCATCGCGTACTCGGCCGCGCTGCCGGTGTCGCCCGAGGTCGCGCCCAGGATGTTGAGCTCTTCACCGCGACGGCCCAGTTCGTACTCGAACAGGTTGCCCAGCAGTTGCATGGCCATGTCCTTGAAGGCCAGCGTGGGGCCGTTGGACAGGGCTTCGAGGTAGAACCCGGGTTCCAGCTTCTTCAGAGGCACGATCTGGGGCGTGCCATACACCGCCTCGGTGTAGGTCTTGTCGCACAGCGCGCGCAAATCGGCGGCGGGAATGTCGTCGATGTAGAGCGACAGCACTTCAAACGCGAGCGCCGCATAGCCACCCGCCGCTCCCTGGTTGAACACCTGGCGCCAGCGTGTGAGCGTGGCAGCATCGACCTGGGGGTAATGTTCGGGCAGGTACAGGCCACCATCGGGCGCGAGGCCTTCGAGCAGGATCTCGCAGAAGTGTTTGCGCCCCGGGTCACCGCGGGTGGAGAGGTACAGCATCAGTTCAGCTCTTCCTTGCGGATGCGCACGATGGGCGCGAGCACCGTGGGCAGCTTCTGCAACTGCGCCAGGGCATCGTTCATGGTGCCCTCGCGGGTGTCGTGCGTGAGGATGATCAGGTCGGTGGATGTGCCGCCTTCGCCGCTCACCTCGTCGGCCTCGCGCTGCAGCACCGCGTCGATGCTGATGCCGGCTTTGGCCAGCAAGCCTGTCACTTCGGCCAGCACGCCGGCCTCGTCGGCCACGCGCAAGCGCAGGTAGTAGCTCGTCACCACTTCGCTCATGGGCAGCACGCTCAGGTCGCTCATCGCATCGGGCTGGAAGGCCAGGTGCGGCACGCGGTGGTGCGGGTCGGCGGTGTGCAGGCGGGTGATGTCCACCAGGTCGGCAATCACGGCGCTGGCGGTGGGTTCACTGCCCGCGCCCTTGCCGTAGTACAGCGTGGTGCCCACGGCATCGCCCTGCACCACCACTGCGTTCATCGCGCCCTCCACGTTGGCGATCAGCCGCTTGGCCGGCACCAGGCTCGGGTGCACGCGCAGCTCGATACCCTTTGCGGTCCTCTTGGTGATGCCCAGCAACTTGATGCGGTAACCGAGTTGCTCGGCGTATTTGATGTCGGTGGCGCCCAGCTGCGTGATGCCTTCCACGTAGGCCTTGTCGAACTGCACCGGGATGCCGAAGGCGATCGCGCTCATGAGCGTGACCTTGTGCGCTGCGTCCACACCCTCGATATCGAAAGTCGGGTCGGTCTCGGCATAGCCCAGGCGTTGCGCTTCCTTGAGCACCACGGCAAAGTCCAGGCCCTTGTCACGCATCTCGGAGAGGATGAAGTTCGTCGTGCCGTTGATGATGCCGGCGATCCACTGGATGCTGTTGGCAGTCAGCCCTTCGCGCAGCGCCTTGATGATGGGGATGCCACCGGCGACGGCCGCTTCAAACGCCACCATCACGCCCTTGGCCGAGGCCGCAGCGAAGATCTCGGTGCCATGCACCGCCAGCAAGGCCTTGTTGGCCGTCACCACGTGTTTGCCCGCGGCAATGGCTTCCATGACCAGTGCCTTGGCAATGCCATAGCCGCCGATGAGCTCGATCACGATGTCGATGTCGGGGTTGGCGATCACTGCGCGTGCATCGTTCACCACCGTCACATCCGGGCCCACGACGGACTGCGCGCGCGCCACGTCCAGGTCGGCCACCATGGTGATTTCAATGCCGCGACCGGCACGCCGTCGGATTTCTTCCTGGTTGCGTTGCAGCACATTGAACGTGCCGCTGCCCACGGTGCCTATGCCCAGAAGGCCTACTTGGATCGGTTTCATGTCGGTCATGGTTGGGGAGCAAAAAAATCAGGTGCCGTGGCGTTTTCGCCAGCCTTCAAAGAACTTCGCGACGCGGTTGATGGCCTCGCGCAGGTCGTCTTCGTGCGGCAGGAACACGATGCGGAAGTGCTGGTTGTCGGGGTAGTTGAAGCCCGAGCCCTGCACCAGCATCACGCGCGTTTCCTGCAGCAGTTCCAGGAACATCTGCTGGTCGTCTTCGATCGGGTACATCTTCGGATCGAGCTTGGGAAACATGTAGAGCGCGGCCGACGGCTTCACGCAACTCACGCCCGGAATGGCGGTGATGAGCTCGTAGGCCAGGTCGCGCTGGCGGCGCAGCCGGCCGCCCTCGCCCACCAGATCGTTGATGCTCTGGTAGCCGCCCAGCGCCGTTTGAATGGCCCACTGGCCCGGCACGTTGGCGCACAAGCGCATGTTCGAGAGCATGTTCAGGCCCTCGATGTAGTCCTTGGCCGGCTTCCTGTCACCCGAGACAACGAGCCAGCCCGCGCGGTAGCCGCACGAACGGTAGCTCTTGGACAGCGAGTTGAAGGTCAGCGTGAGCACGTCATCCGACAGGCTGGCGATGGCCGTGTGCTTGACGCCGTCGTACAGCACCTTGTCGTAGACCTCGTCGGCAAAAATCACCAGGCCGTGTTCGCGTGCGATCTCCACGATGGACTTGAGCAATTCGTCGGAGTACAGCGCGCCAGTCGGATTGTTCGGGTTGATCACCACAATGCCTTTGGTGGCCGGTGTGATCTTGCGGCGGATGTCGTCCAGGTCGGGCATCCAGCCATTCGACTCCTCGCACATGTAGTGCACCGGCGTGCCGCCGGACAGGCTCACGGCGGCGGTCCACAGCGGGTAGTCGGGCGCGGGCAGCAGCAGCTCGTCGCCATCGTCCAGCAGCGCGTTGGTGGCCATCACGATCAGTTCGCTTGCCCCATTGCCGAGATAGATGTCGTCGAGCGTTACGCCTTTGATGCCCTGCGTCTGGGTCTCGTGCATCACCGCCTTGCGCGCGCCAAAAATGCCCTTGCTGTCCGAGTAACCCGCCGAGTTCGGCAGGTTGCGGATCATGTCCTGCTGAATCTCCTCGGGCGCATCAAAACCAAACACCGCCAGGTTGCCAATGTTCAGACGAATGATCTTGTGACCTTCGTCTTCCATCTTGCGCGCGGCATCCATGATCGGGCCCCGGATGTCGTAACACACATTGGCCAGCTTGGCGGATTTCTGGATGGTCTTCAAAGTCACTCCCTGGGTGTTCTGGGGTCGTGCGGGGCGGTGTTCCCGGTGTGTTGCACCGGGCGTTATATTCGGTCTCGTCTGCAGGGAAAACCTGCAATTTGACCACAGTTCCGCACACCGTCAGATCGGCCACCGCCCCATGAAACTGCACTCCGACAAGCTGGATATCCAGTCCGTCACCGGCTATGGCGATGGCTGGATCGCAGTGAACGGCCAGCGCCACTCCCACAGCCTCGTGCTCACACCCAAAGGCCAGTTGCAGCCCTGGCCCTGTTCGCGTTTTGAACTGCTGGAAGCCTCGCACTTCAACATGCTCATCCAGCTGGCCGCCGAGCCGCCCGAGCTCATCGTGTTCGGCAGTGGTTCGCGATTGCGTTTCGCACCCCCCGCCTTGCTGCGCGACCTGATGGCCCAACGCATCGGTGTTGAGACCATGGACACGGCCGCCGCCTGCCGCACCTACAACATCCTCGCGGGAGAGGGCCGTCGAGTGGTCGCGGCCTTGTTGCTGGAGACCTGAGCCCCCGGCAACCACCCCGGGTTGCTACCGTGACGGCAGAGCCCAATCAGGGTAAAATAGAGGATTGTTTCCTGCCACGGGTCCCATTGCTGCAACGCAGGGCTCGCCGTGAAACAGCCGGGAAGCCAACGCATCACCACCAACTTACGTCAGGGGTCCACGCAGTATGGCAGTCGTTGTCAATAAACCCATTCCCGAATTCGAATCGATGGCCACGGGCGGCATCAAGGTCAGCAACCAGACGCATCTGGGCCAGACCATCGTGCTGTACTTCTATCCCAAGGACAACACGCCCGGCTGCACGACCGAAGCCATGCAGTTCCGCGACAAGTACAAGGACTTCGTGAAGGCCGGTGCCCAGGTGTTCGGCGTCTCGCGCGACAACATGAAGTCGCACGACGACTTCAAGACCAAGCTTGAACTCCCCTTCGAGCTGATCGCCGACACCGAAGAAAAGATGTGCCACATGTTCGGCGTGGTCAAGAACAAGATCATGTACGGCAAAAAGGTCAAGGGCATCGAGCGCAGCACCTTCCTGATCGGCCCGGATGGCGTCCTGAAGCAGGAATGGCGTGGCCTGAAGGTCCCGGGTCATGTTGAAGACGTGCTCAAGGCCGTGAAGACACTCAAGAAGGCCGCCTGATCTGTACCTGATCAAGTTGGGCTGTGGGCGTGGGTTTTGCGTCACGGGACTCATGCATAATGAATTCATGACGCCGGGAAGCCTCTCAGCCCCACCCCTTCTGCACTCTTCCAGCAGCCCCGAAAGCCGCCCGGTCACCCCGGCGGCTTTTTGTTTTCCAGCCCTGCGCTGAACACACAAGCCCACATGCCACTGCCTCCCGCTCCTTCCAAACGCGCCGCCCTTCTTTCACCTGAGGCCTACAGCCTCAAAGCAGCCGACGAACCGTTCGACCTGCCAACGGACGAAGCACCTGTGCCACCAGCGCCGGCCGCCGCGCCCGCGCGACCGGTCGAGCGTGGAACAGCCACATTGGCACCGCATCCTGCTGGCAAACCGGCTGCCAAGCCTGCGGGCCGGGGTCGCAAACCCGCGGCAGTGGCTCCCGTCGCTGAGTCCCCGAAGGTCCAGCCCGTTCTGGAAAAAGCCACTCCGACCATGGCGTTGGTGCCCAGTCAAACCACCAGGAGCCCGGTCGCCGCTCAAGTCACCGCCTCATCCGGCAGCCGTCGACGTTCTGCGGGCAAGGCGAGTTCGGGACCGGCCAGGCTCTTTGTGCTGGACACCAACGTGTTGCTGCACGACCCCATGAGCCTGTTCCGCTTCGAGGAACACGACATCTTCCTGCCGATGATCGTGCTTGAAGAGCTCGATGGTCACAAGAAGGGCATGACCGAAGTGGCCCGCAACGGGCGCCAGACCAGCCGCACGCTCGACGCTTTGGTGGCGCAGCAAGGTGGCGACATGACCAAGGGCCTCAAGCTCTCGGCCACCGGTCACCACGGCGCACGCGGTCTGCTGTTCTTCCAGACCGAACCGCTGGAAAGCAACTTGCCGTCGAGCCTGCCACAGGGAAAAGCGGACAACCAGATCCTGGGCGTGGTGCATTCGCTGCGTCAACGCCATCCCGAGCGCGAAGTGATCCTGGTGTCGAAAGACATCAACATGCGCGTGAAAGCTCGCGCGCTGGGCCTGGCCGCCGAGGACTACCAAAACGACAAAACACTGGACGACGGCGAGTTGCTGTATGCGGGCGCGCTGGCGCTCCCACAGGACTTCTGGACGCGCCAGAGCAAGACCATCGAGAGCTGGCAGAGTGGCAGCCACACCTTCTACCGCGTCAGCGGCCCAGCGGTGGGCCAGTTCTACATCAACCAGTTCGTTTACTTCGAAGCGCCTGGCGAGCCCTCCCTTTACGCCCGCGTGACCGAGATCCGCGACAAGACAGCGGTTCTCAAGACGCTCAAGGACTACACCCACCTCAAAAACGCGGTCTGGGGCGTGACCAGCCGCAACCGCGAACAGAACTTCGCGCTCAACCTGCTGATGGACCCTGAAATCGACTTCGTGACGCTCGCGGGAACGGCTGGCACGGGCAAGACGCTGATGGCCTTGGCCAGCGGCCTCACGCAAGTACTCGACGACCGCCGCTACACCGAGATCATCATGACCCGCGCCACCGTGAGCGTGGGCGAGGACATCGGTTTCCTGCCGGGCACCGAAGAGGAAAAGATGGGCCCGTGGATGGGCGCACTGGACGATAACCTGGAGTTCCTGGCCAAGGGCGACGGCGGCAACGCTGGCGAATGGGGCCGCGCGGCCACCAACGAGCTGATCCGCAGCCGCATCAAGGTCAAGAGCATGAACTTCATGCGTGGTCGCACCTTCATGAACAAGTACGTGATCATCGACGAGGCGCAGAACCTGACGCCCAAGCAGATGAAGACCCTGATCACCCGCGCGGGCCCAGGCACCAAGATCATCTGCATGGGCAACCTCGCGCAGATCGACACGCCCTACCTCACCGAGGGCTCGTCAGGCCTCACGTTTGCGGTCGACCGCTTCAAGGGTTGGCCACACGGCGGACACATCACGCTGGCGCGCGGCGAGCGTTCGCGATTGGCTGACTTTGCCAGCGAAGTGCTCTGAGCCCGAGGTTCACGCCAACATGAAAAAACCCGGCCAAGGCCGGGTTTTTTCATGGGTAACTTTTCACTAGAAATCGCCACCACCAGCGAGCGATTCAAAGCGGGTGAGCATGTTGAGAAAGGCCAGCTTCACCGTGCCGGTGGGGCCGTTTCGCTGCTTGCCGATGATGATCTCGGCCACGCCCGGCTCCTTGCATGCGTCCTTGGTGTAGTACTCGTCGCGATAGATGAACATGATGATGTCCGCATCCTGCTCGATGGCGCCGGATTCGCGCAGGTCGCTCATCATGGGGCGCTTGTCGGTGCGGGTTTCGACGCTGCGGTTGAGCTGAGAGAGCGCGATCACCGGGCACTGCAGCTCCTTGGCCAGCATCTTCAGGCCCCGCGAAATTTCACCCAGCTCCGAGGCGCGGTTGTCACCGTCACCCCCACTGCCACTCATGAGCTGCAGGTAATCGACCACGATCAAACCAAGCTTGCCGCACTGGCGCGAGAGCCGCCGCGCGTTGGCGCGCAGCACGCTGGCGGTCAGGCCAGGGGTCTCGTCGATGTGCAGCGAGACGTTTCGCAGCTTTTCAATGGCTTCTGTCAGGCGCGGCCATTCGTCGTCGGTGAGCTTGCCGTTGCGCAGGTGGGTCTGGTTGATGCGCCCGATCGAGCCGACGATACGCACCGCCAGCTGGGAGGCGCCCATTTCCATCGAGAACACTGCTACCGGCAGGCCCTCGTTGAGCGCCACGTGCTCGGCGATGTTGATCGCGAACGCGGTCTTGCCCATGGACGGGCGCGCGGCGAGCACCACCAGATCGCCCGCCTGCAGACCTGAGGTCATGCGGTCGAGGTCCACGAAGCCGGTGGGCACACCAGTGATGTCGTTCGGGTTGTCGGCCATCTCCTGCACGCGGTCGAGCAACTCGACCACGAGCGTGTCCATGCCCTGGAAGCCCTCCTTCATGCGCGAGCCTTCTTCACCAATGTTGAAGATCTTCTGCTCGGCTTCGTCGAGGATCTTGTCGACCGACTTGCCCTGCGTGTTGAAAGCCGCGGTGGCGATCTCGTCGCTGGCGGCCACCAGCTTGCGCAGGATGGCGCGCTCACGCACGATCTCGGCGTAGCGGCGGATGTTGGCAGCACTGGGCACGTACTGCGCCAGCGAGTTGAGATAGGCCAGACCACCCGCCTCTTCGGCCTTGCCCAGATTCTGCAGATGCTCGAACACCGTGACCACGTCGGCCGGCTTGCTGGCGTTGACCAGCGTGGCGATCACCGAGTAGGTCAGGCGATGTTCATAGCGGTAGAAATCGGAGTCGTTGAGGAGGTCTGCCACCCGATCCCAGGCGCCGTTGTCGAGCAACAGGCCGCCGAGCACGCTGGACTCGGCCTCAATGGAGTGCGGGGGGACGCGCAACTGAGCAATCTGGCGGTCAGCGCCACCAACGCCCTCGTCCAAGCCGGCATCAAAGGAAGAGAAGGAACTGGAAAAAACGGCGGACATCGGCGTGGAAAAAGTAAAGGGCCATGGTACGCGCTGGCCTCTCGAAAGTCATGGGACAAGTCTGTGGACAAGTCCGGTAAAAGAGGTGGATGACGGACGGCCCCACAAGACATGTGGGCCACGCGCACCCAAAGAAAAAAGCCGCGGCCCGAAGGCAGCGGCTTTTGAGCGAAGCGCCTGAGCGCTCGCGCGGGACTCAGGCGGTTTCGCCGAGCACCGAAACGTTGACGTCCACCGTCACGTCGGTGTGCAGGTTCACACTCACCGTGTAGTCGCCCACGTTCTTCAGGGGACCATTGGGCATGCGGACTTGCGACTTCGCGACCTTGAAGCCTTGTTTGTTCAGCTCTTCAGACACGTCGTGGTTGGTTACGGAGCCGAACAGGCGACCGTCAACACCAGCTTTTTGCGACAGCTTGACCGTCACGGCGGCGAGCTTTTCGCCCAAGGCCTGGGCTTCGGCGTGTTTGGCAGCGGCCACTTTTTCGAGTTCGACGCGGCGTGCTTCGAATTCGGCGATAGCATTTTGCGTGGCACGGCGAGCACGGCCGGAAGGGATCAGGAAGTTGCGGGCGTAGCCGTCTTTGACCTTGACCACATCGCCGAGGGCGCCGAGATTGACAACTTTGTCGAGCAGGATGATTTGCATGTCAGGCTCTCTTTCAGACGCGGTGCTGGTCGCTGTAAGGCAACATGCCGAGGAAGCGCGCGCGCTTGATGGCGGTGTTGACCTGACGCTGGTAGAAGGCACGCGTGCCGGTCAGGCGCGCGGGAATGATCTTGCCGTTCTCGGCGATGAAGTCACGCAGGACATCGACGTCCTTGTAGTCGACTTCTTCGACGTTGGCCACGGTGAAGCGGCAGAAGCGCTTGCGCTTGAACAGCAGCGATTGGGTGTTGCGCTTGGGGCGCTTGTCTTTGTTGAAACGTTTGGGTGACGCCATGATGGGCCTTCCTATGTCTTGCTGAAATCTTGGATGTGGAACACCACGCCTTTGCCATTGCGCGCGTTGGTCAGAAAGCCGTGAAACTCACAGACCGAATCGAGTCCCTGTCGGGAGAGGATTTCGGCATGCGACCCGAAGGCGATCGCCCTGAGTTGCAGTTTCACTTGCCTGGGGGTGTCCAGTTCGACGATCTGTGACTCGTGTTCGAGCACGAGGTTGACTGCCGGTATGCCTGCCGGTGTGTACCGCAGGCTCTGCACCTGCACCACCATGGCCGACAAATGAGTCTGGTTCACCCGTTGACGTTAACGCGCACCGGGCATCAAGCCTGGGCCTGTTCCTGCGGTTGGTGCTGCTGCTGGCTGCGCTGTTCGGGCTGCTGAAGCTTTCGGGCTTCTTCACGCTCGACCGACTTCATCATTGACGATGGGCCGGTGTCGGCTTTCTTGCGCAGCACGGTCAGGTGGCGCAGCACGGCGTCGTTGAACTTGAACGCGTGTTCCAGTTCAGCCATCACGGCCTGATCGGCCTCGATGTTGACGCACAGGTAATGGGCCTTGGACAGCTTGTTGATCTGGTAAGCCATCTGACGACGACCCCAGTCTTCAACGCGGTGGATCTTGCCGCCGCCGGCGGTGATCATGCCCTTGTAGCGCTCCAGCATGGCTGGAACCTGTTCGCTTTGATCCGGATGGATCAGCAAAACGATTTCGTAATGACGCATGGACTCTCCTTGTGGATTCACCCGCCGAGGGCAGGTTTGGGTTAAAGCTACCCCCAGCGTCGGTTGGGGTGCAGCAAGGCAAGCCCACGATTCTAGCAAAAAACCCGGCCAGTCGCGAAACTGGCCGGGTTCTTGGGCTCACCCGCCACCGAGGCAGCGGGTGAGCGGGGGTGACGCAGGCTGTGCTCAGCTCATGCGCAGGCTCGGGTAACGAACATGCTCCACCAGCTGCTGCACCTTGCGGCTGGGCTCCGGGGTCACCAGGCTGAGCAGAATGATCACGACAAAGCCGACTGGTACACCGAACACACCGGCCGAGATCGGCAGGATGCCGAACCACAGTTCGACGGGCGAGGTCACGCCAAAGATGCCGCGCATCCAGGGCTGGGTGGTCACCATGTAATACACGGTGATGCCCAAGCCTGCCACCATGCCTGCCGATGCGGCAATACCGGTGGCGCGCTTCCAGAAGATGCCCAGCACCAGCGCCGGGAAGAACGCCGCCGCCGCGAACGAGAACGCCGCCGAGACCAGGAACAGGATGTCCGCCGGTTTCTGCGCCGCCACGTAGGCCGCGGCCAACGCCACGATCAGCAGCAACATCTTGGAGATGGTGACGCGGCGTGCCGTGGATGCATTGGGGTCGATCATCTTGTAGTACAGGTCGTGCGACAGCGCGTTGGCGATCGTCAGCAGCAGGCCATCCGCGGTGGACAGCGCGGCGGCCAGGCCACCGGCAGCCACCAGACCCGAGATCACGTAGGGCAAGCCACCGATTTCAGGCGTGGCCAGCACGATGATGTCGCCACCAATGGTCATCTCGTTGAGCTGCAGGATGCCATCCTTGTTCACGTCAGCGATCGACATCAACGAAGGATCCACCTTGTTCCAGGAAGCCACCCAGGCGGGCAACTGGTCGAATGGCGTGCCGACCAGCACATGGAACACCTCGTATTTCACCAGCACGGCCAGCGCCGGAGCGGTGAAGTACAGCAGGAAGATGAAGAACAACGACCAGGTCACCGATTCACGCGCCTCCCGCACGCTGGGCACCGTGTAGTAGCGCATCAGGATGTGGGGCAGCGCGGCCGTTCCGATCATCAGGCAGAAGATCAGGGCCAGGAAGTTGCGACGCGAGGTGTCGTAAGCCTCCACTGCTTTCGCATCACCGTTCGGGTCACCCGCGAACTGCTGTGAATGCGGCGGCATGCCGTTGAGCGGCTTGGCCTTGTTGTCTGCGCCCGTCTTCGCAGCGGTCCACGCAGTCTTGGCAGCTGCCGCGTCTTTGGGCAAGGCGGCGATCGCCTTTTCCGCCGCCGCGATGTCTGCCGACGGCCCATTGGCGGCGCGCAGTGCGGCCAGCTTGGCTTCTGCAGCGGCCTTGTCCGCAGTCAGTGCTGCGGCGGGGTCCTTGAGCTTCTCAGCCAATGCGGCAGAACGCTGCTTGAAGATCTCGCGAACTTCCAGCTCCTTCGGGTCGGCAGTGAGCAGCTTTTCCTTGGCCGTGACTTTCTCCAGCTGGAAGCCGTAGATGGCTTGCGGCACCGGCACGCTGGTCTGCTTCACCGACAGCCAGATCACGGGAATCAGGTAAGCCACGATCAGGATGATGTACTGCGCCACCTGAGTCCAGGTGACCGCGCGCATGCCGCCCAGGAACGAGCACACCAGAATGCCGCCCAGACCCAGGAAAATCCCGAGCTCGAAAGCCACGCCGGTCAGGCGCGAGGTGATCAGGCCCACACCATAGATCTGCGCCACCACGTAGGTGAACGAGCACAGGATGGCCGCGAAGATGCCGATGAAACGTGGCAGGTTGCCGCCGTAGCGCTCACCCAGAAAATCTGGAATGGTGAACTGGCCGAACTTGCGCAGATACGGCGCAAGAAACAGCGCCACCAGACAGTAGCCACCGGTCCAGCCCATGATGAAGGCCAGGCCGCTGTAGCCCGTGAGGTAGAGCGTGCCGGCCATGCCGATGAACGACGCGGCAGACATCCAGTCCGCGCCGGTGGCCATGCCGTTGTAGACCGCCGGGACCCGACGACCCGCCACGTAGTACTCGGCCGCGTCGGTGGTGCGGCTCATGATGCCGATGCCGGCGTACAGGCCGATGGTGGCAAGCAGGAAGATGAAGCCGATCCATTCGCGTGACAAGCCCATCTGCTCCAGGATGGCCAGGACCACCACGAAGATGAAGAAGCCGCCCGTGTACCACGTGTACACCTTGTTGAGTTGCTGTTTGAAGGCCTTGTTGCCTTGGCCCCCACCAGCTTGGGTTTCGAACATGCCTGCCATGGTGTTATTCCTCGGTCTCTTCGACACCGTGCTCGATGTCGAGTTTGTTCATGTACCAGGCGTAGTACGCAATGATCACGCAGTACACCACCAAGGCGCCCTGGGCACCCATCCAGAAGCTGAACGGCCAACCGAAGAAGTTGAAGTTCAGGTCACGTGCGAAGTAGCTCACCACGAACGTCACGACGAACCAGATTGCAAGCAATATGGCGGTGATGTTGAGGTTTTTCCGCCAGTAGCGGCGGTGCTTGTCAGTCAGTTCCATGCGATCGACCTCCATCAAGAACACCCTCTCGGGCACATCACGAACGCCACCCCAGTCCCCCAGGCAGCCTGCAACCGGTCCGCGTTTCTCGGGCACCGGCTCCCACCGGCTCCCCCTTTTGAAGGCTGCGCAGCAGCGGCGTGAAATCAGGCCTGGGCTTGCCCAAGACCGGTCTCACGCTCCAGCTGTGCAGCCACTTTGGGCTCGAACTTTCGGAGGTGGCGAATGATCTTCGCGGCCTCGTCGGGCTCTTGCCGGTCCACATGAACCCGGGCCAGCTGATACCAGCCGTAGGGACTCATGGGTTGCAGTTCGGTGTTCTTGCGCAGAGCGGTGACGGCTTCGTCGAAGCGGCGCTGACGGATGAGACTCAGGGCCAGGCCGTACCAGGCCCGGTCGAGTTGGGGATCGAGCTCGGTGGCGCGCCGGAAAGCCGCCTCGGCTTGCTCCAGGTGGCCCATCTCCTCACTGAGGTAACCCAGATTGAACCAGCCCGCCGGTTGGCCCGGCTGCGCGGCCACCAGTTGTTGCAATGCCTGTTGCGCCCCGGCCTTGTCACCGAGTTCGGCCAGCAGGTGGGCACGGGTGGCCAGGGCGTAGGGATCGGCTGCGTTGACGCCGAGCAAGTCGTCCACCCGGTCCAACGCAAACTGGCGCCGACCGAGGAGCACCAGGGCGCGGATCTGCAACTGGATGAACTTGCGGTTGAGCAAACGATTCACTGACACAGTGCCACTCCGATCTTCAGACAGTGATTGACCTTGGTCAGCGTCACCCCCACCCAGATGAAGGCCAGAATGAGAAACGCCACCAGGGGAAGGTGGCGTTCAATCACGAATTTCGGTGTCACCAGCCGGGCCACTTGCACAAAGGGTTTGCCCACCTGCTGTAGCACCTGATAAAAAAGGTTGGTGTCCTTGCGCTTGCCGGCGAGCAAGCCCAACACCCATTGGCCGACCAGTGCCAGCAAGGCAATTTCGGTGATGAGCTTGACCGCGGAAATGAAGAAAAGCATGGAGGCTTCGGTTGGTTTGGAATCATTCTGAATTCGCACCTTACCGACTTCTTACAAATGGACTGGCGACCCGCTTGAGGCAGGTCAAACCCTCTAAGGATTTACCCGAGGTTTGCAGCACATGCACGGTATAGGATGAAGAACGGATTCTTAAGTCCTACAACACAGATGACCACACCACTGACAGAAGAACCGAGCACCACCCCGGTCCCGGGTGAGGCCAGCGCCACACGGGGCGACCCCGCGCTCACCCTCATGACCACCCCGGTGAGTTCGTTGATCAAACGCGCGCCGATCACCCTGCCCCCGCACACCAGCATTCGCACGGCCGCGCAACTCATGAGCGAGCAGCGCGTGTCCTCCATCCTGATCGTGGAGCAAGGCCATCTGTTCGGGCTGATCACCGACCGCGACCTGCGCGACCGCGTGATTGCTGCGGGCCTGGACACGCAGCGGCCGATCATGGACATCGCGACACTGGCGCCTTTTTCGGTGGGCTTGAACGACCCCGCGTTCAACGCCCTGCTGCTGATGGCGCGCCACAACATTCACCATGTGCCCGTGCTCGATGGGCAGCGCATCGCCGGGATGATCACCGCGACCGACCTGACAGAGCAGCACAGCACCTCGGCCGTGTACCTGGCCGGCGACATCTACAAGCAGACGTCGATCGATGGCCTGCAACGCGCCAGCTCCAAGGTTCGCGCACTCCAGCAAAGTCTGGCCGCAGCCGACGCCACGGCCTACAACACCGGCCACATCATCACCGCCATTACCGACGCCATCACCACTCGGCTGCTGCAGCTGGGCGAAACACAACTGGGCCCGGCACCGGTGCACTACGTGTGGGTCGCCGCAGGCTCCCAGGCCCGTAACGAGCAGACCGCCAAGTCCGACCAGGACAACTGCATGGTGCTCGACGACGCATTTGACGAAGCCTTGCACGGTGACTACTTCCGGCAACTCTCGCGCTTCGTTTGCGACGGCCTGGACGCCTGCGGCTATGTGCACTGCCCGGGCGAGATGATGGCCATGACCGACGCCTGGCGGCAGCCACGCCATCGCTGGGCCGAGTACTTTCGTCGCTGGACCCGCGAACCCGAGCCAAAGGCGCTCATGCTCACCTGCGTGTTTTTCGACCTGCGGGCCATTGCCGGCCAGAGCAGCCTGCTCGACGGCCTGCGCGGCGATGTGCTGCAGAGCACCCGGGGCAACACGATCTTTCTCGCCCACATGGTGGGCAACGCACTGACCCACCAGCCACCGTTGGGCCTGTTCAAAGGTTTGTCAACGGCGCGCAACGGTGAACACAAAGGCACGATCGACCTCAAGCACACCGGCGTGGTGCCCATCGTCGATCTGGCCCGCGTTTACGCGCTGGCGGGTGGACATGCCGAGGTGAACACGCACGACCGGTTGCTCTGCGTCGCAGACGGAGGGGACATCGGCAACCAAAGCGCACGCGACTTGCGCGATGCGCTGGAGTTCCTGGCCGCGCTGCGCATCCAGCACCAGGCGCGCCAGATTGCCGCGGGCCTGCCACCCGACAACTTCCTCAATCCGGAGGAGATCTCCAACTTCGAACGTACGCAGCTCAAGGATGCGTTTGCGGTGGTTCAGACCATGCAGTCGGTGCTGGAGCAGCGCTACCAGGTAGGGCGATTCTGAACAACCTGCCGCCGCGCAGGGATCAGTACTTCAGGCGCGAGTAGTACGTCTTCAGCGCCGCTTCGCGCGCCTGGCCCAGCGTGTGAATGCCCTGCTGCGCCAGCAGCGGGATCAGCTTGAGGAAGATCTCGGCGGTCACCATGGCGTCTCCCATGGCAGTGTGTCGACCGATCACGGGCACGTCGAAGCGCTCGGCAATGGCCTCCAGCCGGTGCGAGTCCTGGTTCGGGTGGATCACCGCCGACAGCAGCAGGGTGTCGAGCACCGGCTGGTCGAACACCACACCGGTGCTCTGCTCCTTGATCTGCAGAAAACGCATGTCGAACGCGGCGTTGTGCGCCACCAGCACGGTGTCTTGCGCAAAGGCGTGAAACGCCGGCAACACCTCGCCGATTTTCGGCTGCCCCAACACCATCGCGGGCTGAATGCCGTGGATCGGAATCGAAGCCGCCGGGATGGTGCGCTGCGGGTCCACCAGCTGCTCGAAGCACTCCTGGCGCAGCAGCTTGCCGTTGACGATGCGTGCCGCGCCGATCTGGATGATCTCGTCGCCCATGGAGGGCTCCAGCCCGGTGGTCTCGGTGTCGAACACGGTATAGATCAGATCGATCAGACGGCGCTCATCGAGCGATCGGGTCTGCTCGGTTGTCTTGAAAAGGTCGAAGTCGTAGTACTCGGGCCGGCTCTTGCTGTGCACATAGGTCGTGGCGTCGATCTGGTCGTGCGGATCGGCCAACGGCAACAGAATCCGGAAGAACGCCTGGTGGCGGGCGCGCTCGCGCTCGAACCAGAAGGCACCGCCGTGTCGCTCGATCACATCGCGCACGCTCAGCCCGGTGGTCTCGGCGCCCAGCGTCATGGCGTCCACTTCCCAACTCATCACCGTCTCGTTGCTCATCGCCTGCCCCGACCAGACAAGGTCCAGTTGCGCTTTGCCCGCGCTGCCCGTGGCCAGGTCCAGGCGCAGTTGCACGAAACGCACGCCAAACTCATCGACCAACCGGCCCGAGAGATGGACCAGCGCCTGCAAGAGGGAAAAGCTCTCGACCTTGAGCCAAACCGCCGGATTGACCTCCAGTGCGCTGGCCGGCAACCCGGTCACGGTCTCGATGCGACGCAGCGCGGCCGACACCAGATCGGCCCCCAGCATGTCTTCGAGCGGCCAGCGTGTCTTCAGGTTCTGAGTGGTATCGGATTCGATCGCCGCGATGCGCCGTGCCAGCGCGCCGGTTTCTTCGCGAACCACCCGCAGAAAGCGTTCGCGCGCGGCCGGCTCCAGATCGGGGTGGTCCAGCACATCGAGCGCGGCCTGCATGTTGGCCAATGCGGATCGGGTGCCCTCGGTCAAGGTGTGCAGCACCCGGTCGCGTGCCGACTCGGCCTCGAAATCGCGCGTGATGTTGTCGAGCATCAGCACGAAACCGGTGAGTTCGGCGCGATCGGCCGGGTCTTCAGCGGCCTGGGCCTGGGCTGAACGCACCGGCGCCATCTGCACGCGCAGCAGCTGTCCCGCGGGCGTGGAGGTCACGAGCTGGGCCGAAGGCTGCGCCACCCCCGCGAGCATGCGCTGCTGGATGTTTTCCAGTGCATGAGCCACCAGCTTGCGGTCGAACACGGTGTAGATCGAGCGGCCCAGGCCGATCAACTCTGCGCCACCGGCGACGTCGGGCGCTCGTGACAGCGCGCGAAACTGCAAGCGAGCGCGCTGGTTGTAGAGCAGGATGCGACCATCCAGATTGCACACCACGACGCTTTGCGTGAGCTCGGCCATGAGCGCGGCCAGCCGGCCCTTTTCCTGCTCGATGTCGCGGCTGGCCTCCAGCACGCGCGCATCCATATCGAGGCGCAGCCGGGTGCGCTGCGCCACCAGCTGGTTGATCACCGCAGTGACCGCACGGTTCTCCGCGCTGCCCTGAGCCGGCAGGACGCGCGCCCCGTCGGTGCGCACCAGCACCATGCCCTCTTCGGCGAGCTGGGCCGCCGGTTCGATGAAGTGATCCACCAGCGCACGCACCGCGAACGCCAGCGCGCTCAGCAGGACCACGCCCATCATGACCACCAGCGTGCTGCGCGAAGCCACGATCCCTGCCAGCAGTTGGCGTTGATCTGCATCCAGCGTCGAGCCCACGATGACCCACGTCAGGCAGAGCCACAGCAGGACGGCGCCACTCAGGAGCGCCACGCCCAGCCAGAACCGGCGGCCCATGCGCCGACGGCTCATGGCGCGGGCCCCAGCAGCTCGTGCACCTTTTGCACCAGCTCTTTGGTGGAAAACGGTTTGGTCATGTACGCGTTGGCACCCAGTGCCAGGCCCTTGGCCACGTCGGTGTCGCGGCCCTTGGCGGTCAGCATCACGATGAGCATGTCGCGCAAGTTCTCGTTGGCGCGCACCTCGCTGCACACATCAAACCCGGTCTTGACCGGCATCATCACGTCGAGCAGCACGAGCGCCGGGTGCTCGCGCTTGATCGCGTCAATGGCTTCCTGTCCGTCGCGCGCCAGCACGACCTCGAAGCCTTCCCGTTTCATGAGGAACTCCAGCGAAATCAGGATGTTGGGTTCGTCGTCGGCGATCAATATCTTGTGGCTCATGAGTCGTCTCCTTGCGTTGTTGTACCTGTCCGGCGCGGCAGCGAAAACCCGAACACCGCCCCCTGCCCCGGTGTGGAATGCAGCCACATGCGCCCGCCGAAATGCGCGACGATCTGTCGGCTGATCGGCAAGCCCAGGCCCGTGCCGCCTGGCCGGTAGTGCGCATCACCCGCGATCTGGCGGAACTTCTCGAACACCATGGCCTGCTGGTCTGGTGCAATGCCCGGTCCGTTGTCCTGCACCTCCACCTCGACACCCTCCTCGTGCTCTTTCAGGCTCAGCACCACGCGGCCGGTGTCGCGCGGTGCGTACTTGGCCGCGTTGGAGAGCAGGTTGAGCACCACCTGCATCAGCCGGTCGGCGTCGGCGTGCAGAGGCTGCACCCGCACCGGCACATCAAGCACCAACCGCACGCCGCGCTCGCGCAGCGGCTCGGCCATGGTGCTGGCGGCTTGCTCCAGCAGGGCTTTCA
The DNA here is from genome assembly GCF_018780385.1 of Hydrogenophaga sp. Classification (GTDB taxonomy): domain Bacteria; phylum Pseudomonadota; class Gammaproteobacteria; order Burkholderiales; family Burkholderiaceae_C; genus Hydrogenophaga. Next base: position 295,352 of record NZ_JADMJO010000003.1, read on the forward strand.
TGTCCACTTCGGTGTCGTGCCACTCGGCGTTGCCCGACTCGATCTTGGCCATGTCCAGCACCTGGTTGACCAGGCGGCTCAGCCGCTCGGTCTCGGCCACGATGATGCCCACAAACTGCTGACGCTGCACGCTGTCCATGCCGGCATCGTCGCGCATCAGCTCGGCCAATGCCCTGATCGAGGTCAAGGGCGTGCGCAGTTCGTGCGTCACCGACGACATGAAATCGTCCTTCAGCCGGTCCAGGCTCTTGAGCTGGTCGTTGGCCTGGCGCAGCTCGGCCGTGGCACGCTCCAGCGACTGCGACTTTTCCTCCAACGCATGCGAATAGGCGCGCAACTGCGACGCTTCGTCAAGGATGCGCATCACGTCGTCGAGATCCAGTGCCTCCTCTTCCACCACCGATGCCACCATCACCCGCGCCGACGCGCTGCCGATGGCGCCGGCCAGTTGCGTCTCCACAAAATGAACCAGCCGCGCATCGGCCGGTATCTGCTCGATCTGCCTCACCCCGGCGCGATCGGCGTAGTCGGCAAACAAGCGCTGCGCGGCCTCCACGCCGAGGAAACGCCCCACCAGCGGCAGCAGGGCCGACACTTTTGCCTTGCCCTGCCAGAACACCGGGCGCGTGGCGAAGGTGCGATGAAACACGTCGACGAACAGCAGGGCCTGGCTGGTCTCGCGTGCGGTGGGCGCGCGCCAGAGCGACACGCCCACATAACCCGTCACATTGGCCAGCAGACTCCAGATCAGCGAGTGGGTGAGGTTGTCCAGCCCGGCCAGGCCGAGAAAGGCCTCGGGCTTGAACAGCCACAGGCCAAAAGGCCCCTGCTCCATGAAATCGGCAGTGAGCCAACCCGACTTCACCAGGGACGGAAGCATGAGTGTGTACGCCCAGAAGGCAAAGCCCAGCAGCAGACCGGCCAGTGCGCCGTGCTGCGTGCCACCTTTCCAGTACATGCCGCCCAGCAAGGCCGGCGCGAACTGGGCCACCGCCGCGAAGCTGATGAGACCGATGCTCACCAGCGCGTAGGCATCACCAGCGAGGTGAAAGTACAGATAGCCCAGCAACAGGATGCCCAGGATCGCCAGGCGGCGGATGCGCAGCAGCACGGCAGTGAGGTCGCCGCTGGCACGCGCACCAAAGCGACGCATGCGCAACAACAGCGGCATCACCAGGTCGTTGCACACCATGGTGGACACCGCGATGGCTTCCACGATCACCATGCCGGTGGCCGCCGAAAGGCCGCCCACGAAGGCAAACAACGCCAACGCACCTTGCCCTTGTGACAGCGGCAGCGACAGCACGAAGGTCTCCGGGTCCATGCGCCCCGAGCCGAAATGCAGCAATCCCCCGAGCGCGATCGGGAGCACGAACAGGTTGATGAGCAGGAGGTACAGCGGGAACCCCCAGACCGCGCGCTTGAGGTGGTTCTCGTCCACGTTTTCCACCACCATCACCTGGAACTGGCGCGGCAGGAAGATCACCGACAACATCGCCAACAAGGTCAGGCCCAGCCACTGCGCGTAAGCAAATGGCTGGCCCTGGTCAAACTGCATCAGGCGGCGCAGCTCCTCGACGGCATGGGCCTGGTCGAACAGCGCCGCCGGGCTTGCAAAGAGGCCGAAGCACACGAACAGGCCCACCGCCATGAAGGCCACCAGCTTGACCACCGACTCGAACGCGATCGCCGCCACCATGCCTTCATGGCGCTCGGTGCTGTCCAGATGGCGCGCGCCAAACACGATGGTGAAACCGGCCAGCGCGATCGCCACATACAGCGTGCTGTCGCTCCACCAGTCCGCACTCTGCACCGCCGGCATGCCCAGCGGCGAGGTGAGCACCGCATAGCCGCTGGCGATCGCCTTGAGCTGCAGCGCGATGTAGGGAACGATGCCCACCACCGTGATCAGCGTCACCAGGCCCGCCAGCAGCGGGCTCTTGCCATAGCGGCTGGCAATGAAGTCGGCGATGGAGGTGATGCGGTAGGTCTTGGCGATGCGGATCATCTTGCGCACCACCATCCAGGCCAGCAGCATCGCCAGCATGGGCCCCAGGTAGATCGGCAGGAACCACACACCGGCGTTGGCCGCGCGCCCCACACTGCCGAAATAGGTCCAGGCGGTGCAGTACACCGCCATGGAGAGCGCATACACCCAGGGGCTGGAGATCACCGAACGGCCCTGCGCGGCCCGCAGGTCGCCCCAATAGGCCACAGCGAACAGCAGCAGCAGATAGGAAAACGAAACGCCGATGACGAGCGGGGCCGAGAGCATGTTCAGTCGTGTTGAGACACGTTGCTGTGGTGCTCCACCACCCACGCAAGCGCTGCGATCAGCACCGCCCAGATGACGAACAGCGCGAGCGGGAACAGCGGCAATCCCCACACCCGCGCATCGTGGTCCCAGAGCGCCAGCAGCGGAAAGTTGAACAACGCCGCAGCGGCGAAGAACAGGGCCACCAGGCGCTGGGCGGCGAGACCTTTGAACATGCGTGTCTCCTCAAACGCTCACCACGGACCATGGCCAGCGGTGCGCGATTCGATTGTGCGCCATGCGCTGAGCCGAATCTCACGCGTCGGGTCATGAAAAAAGCGGCAGGGTTGCCCACTGCCGCTTGTTCACCAACGCGCTGGTTTCGTCACTTCTGGGTGGACGACAACAACTGCCAGGTGTCGACCACGGAGTCCGGATTCAGCGAGATCGAGCTGATGCCCTCGTCGCGCAGCCACTGCGCGAAGTCGGGGTGGTCGCTGGGGCCCTGGCCGCAGATGCCCACGTACTTGCCCTCGGCCCGGCAGGCGCTGATGGCCATCTGCAACAGCGCCTTGACCGCCGGGTCACGCTCGTCGAAATCGTGCGCGAGCAGCTCCAGGCCCGAATCGCGATCCAGACCCAGGGTGAGCTGGGTCAGGTCGTTGGAGCCGATCGAGAAGCCGTCGAAGTACTGCAGGAAGTCCTTGGCCAGCACCGCATTGCTCGGGATCTCGCACATCATGATGACCTTGAGACCGTTCTCGCCGCGCTTCAGTCCCTTGTCGGCCATGAGCTCGGTCACTCGCTTGGCCTGGCCCAGCGTGCGCACGAACGGCACCATCACCTGCACGTTGTCCAGGCCCATGTCTTCGCGCACGCGCTTGAGCGCTTCGCATTCCATGGCAAAGGCTTCGCGGAAGTCTTCGCTGATGTAGCGCGCCGCACCGCGAAAGCCCAGCATCGGGTTCTCTTCATCGGGTTCGTAGCGCGAACCACCCACCAGCTTGCGGTACTCGTTGCTCTTGAAGTCCGACAGGCGCACGATCACCGGCTTGGGCCAGAAGGCCGCCGCGATGGTGGCCACGCCTTCGGCCACCTTGTCCACGTAGAACGCGCGCGGCGAGGCGTGGCCGCGGGCCACCGACTCCACCGCCTTCTTCAGGTCGGCGTCGATCTGCGGGTAGTCCAGGATCGCCTTGGGGTGCACGCCGATGTTGTTGTTGATGATGAATTCCAGCCGCGCCAGACCCACGCCACCGTTGGGGATCTGGCAGAAGTCGAATGCCAGTTGCGGGTTGCCCACGTTCATCATGATCTTCACGTCCAGCGGAGGCATCTCACCACGCTGCACCTCGGTGATCTCGGTCTCCAGCAGGCCGTCGTAGATGTTGCCGGTGTCGCCCTCGGCGCAGCTCACCGTGACCAGCGTGCCCTCCTTGAGCAGCTCGGTCGCATCGCCACAACCCACCACCGCCGGAATGCCCAGCTCGCGCGCGATGATGGCCGCGTGGCAGGTGCGCCCGCCGCGGTTGGTCACGATGGCGCTGGCCCGCTTCATCACCGGCTCCCAGTTCGGGTCGGTCATGTCGGTCACCAGCACATCACCGGGCTGCACCTTGTCCATCTCGCTGATGTTGTGAACCAGGCGCACCGGGCCCGTGCCCACCTTCTGGCCGATGGCGCGGCCGCTGGCCAGCACCGCGCCCTTGCCCTTGAGCTTGTAGCGCACCTCGGTCTTGCCGGCGCTCTGGCTCTTCACCGTCTCGGGGCGCGCCTGCAGGATGTAGAGCTGACCGTCCACGCCGTCCTTGCCCCACTCGATGTCCATCGCGCGGCCGTAGTGCTGTTCGATCACCATCGCGTAGCGCGCCAGCTGCTCCACGTCGGCGTCGGAGAGGCTGTAGCGGTTGCGCAGCTCCACCGGCACGTCGGTGGTCTTCACCAGCTTGCCCTGGAGCGTGCCGCTGCCCGATTTCTCGGCATCGGTGGTGAAACCCATCTGGATCAGCTTGCTGCCCAGATTGCGGCGGATCAGTGCGCGCTTGCCGGCCTTGAGCATGGGCTTGTGCACGTAGAACTCGTCCGGGTTCACGGCGCCCTGCACCACGGTCTCGCCCAGGCCGTAGCTGCTGGTGATGAAGACCACGTCCTCGAAGCCGCTCTCGGTGTCGATGGTGAACATCACGCCGGCAGCACCCAGGTCGGAGCGCACCATGCGCTGCACGCCCGCACTCAGGGCCACGTCGGCATGGGCAAAGCCCTTGTGCACGCGGTAGCTGATGGCGCGGTCGTTGTAGAGAGAGGCGAAGACCTCCTTCATCTTGTGCAACACCTCTTCGATGCCGATCACGTTGAGGAAGGTCTCCTGCTGTCCGGCAAACGAAGCGTCGGGCAGGTCTTCGGCGGTCGCCGAAGAACGCACGGCAAACGAAGCCGTGGTGTTCCCGCTGGTGAGGGTGACGAAGGCTTCGCGGATGGCCTTTTCCAGATCGGCCGGGAACGGCTGGTTTTCCACCATGGCCCGGATCTCGGCACCGGCCAATGCCAGCGCGCGCACGTCTTCGGTGTCCAGCGCGTCCAGGCGCGCGTTGATGCGCTCGGTCAGGCCGTCGTGTTTGAGGAATTCACGGAACGCGTGTGCCGTGGTGGCAAAGCCGGTGGGCACTTTCACGCCGGTGGGCAATTGGGAAATCATCTCGCCGAGGCTGGCGTTCTTGCCGCCGACCGACTCGACGTCGCTCATCCGCAATTTTTCGAAAGGCACGACCAGATCGGTCGCTCCAAACAGGTTGGACATGGGAAAACTCCTAAGGTTGAAAAACCGGGGTGTCCATGCAGGGGCTGGCGACCTGTTGTTCTGTTGTGGGTCTGGCACCGGGCAGGGAAGCAAATGAGACGGCAGGGCCACGGATAATGACCCCGACACAACACCCGGTATTGTAAGGACGCGCCCCCCATGCCCAACAGAACGGTCTTCTTCATCTCCGACGGCACCGGCATCACGGCCGAGACCTTCGGCAACGCCCTGCTGGCCCAGTTCGAAATCGAGGTGCGACGTGTGCGCCTGCCGTTTCTGGACAGCGTGGACAAGGCCCACCAGGCGGTGCGCCAGATCAACCACACCGCAGAGATCGAGGGCAAGCGCCCGATGGTCTTCACCACCGTGGTCAACATGGAGGTGCTCGCCGTGTTTCAGGGGCACTGCCACGGCATGATGCTCGACATGTTCGGCACCTTCGTGGAGCCCATGGAGCATGAGCTGGGCGTCAAGTCCAACCACCGGGTCGGGCGTTTTTCGGATGCCTCCAAGAGCAAGGCCTACAACGACCGCATCGAGGCCATCAACTTCTCGCTGGCGCACGACGACGGCCAGAGCCACAAGGACCTGCAGGGCTCCGACGTGATCCTGGTGGGCGTGAGCCGCAGCGGCAAGACGCCGACTTCGCTCTACCTGGCCATGCAATACGGCCTGAAGGCCTCCAACTACCCGCTGATCCCCGAAGACTTCGACCGCCGCAAACTGCCGCCTGCCCTGGTGGCGCACCGCAAGAAAATTTTTGGCCTCACGATTGCACCCGAGCGCCTGAGCGAGATCCGCAACGAGCGCCGTCCCAACTCGCGCTATGCGAGCCTGGACAACTGTCGCATGGAGGTGAGCGAGGCCGAAGGCATGATGCGGCGAGAAGGCATCCGGTGGTTGTCGACGACGACCAAGTCGATCGAAGAGATCGCCACCACCATCCTGCAGGAGATCCGGCCGGAGCGCCTTGAGTACTGAGGCGCCTCAGGAATTTGAATCCGGGGGGAACAGATTCAGCGACGCAGTCGTGCGATCAATCTCGCAACGGCCAGCACCAATATCAAGATGATCAGGTTCGAGACAAGCCCGGCGAGGATGGCATGGGTGAGGCTTGCCGAGCCGCCTGGCATGGTGGTGGGCAGTATCACGGCCACGAACACCACACCGGCGAGCAAAGGCAAGACGCGCCCGGTCACAGGGGCAGTCCTGAGCATGGTGACCACCAAGGCAATGATCAGGCCGATGCGAAACACATCGGTCAATTGCGAGAACACGAGATCTATCACGGGGGCGTTTCCTTTGGGCTGGAACGGGCATCAGGCCCGCCATTGTCTGCACCTTGCAAATCCGACTCGGTGAGCCGAATCAGATTTGCGGGAAGCAGATCGACCATCTGCCCCACGGGGAGATGGTCGAATCGCAAAAGTGACCGGGCCAGGTCCGGAGTGGGACCAAGGCCGGGTCATCGAGTCGGCTTTACTTGGCGGAGTCGCCAGCGAAGATGTCTTTCTTGTGGGTACCGCCCGGCACGAACAGCGTGCCGATCACCACCGTCATGACCGCGATCACGATGGCGTACCACAAGCCCGAGTAGATGTTGCCGGTCTGGGCAGAGATCGCGAAGGCGGTCGCTGGCATCAGGCCACCGAACCAGCCGTTGCCGATGTGATACGGCAGCGACAGACCCGAGTAGCGGATGCGGGTGGGGAACAGTTCGACCAGCATCGCAGCAATCGGACCGTAAACCATCGTCACCAGGATGACGAGGTAGGTCAGGATGGCGACGATCGTGAGCTTCTGCGCGGAGAAGATGTCGAAGAAGTGCTGCGCCTTGGCTATTGATGTGTTGTCGGCTGGCACCAGCGGATAACCCGCCTGCTTCAGGGCAGCGTTCAGGCTGGAGTCGAAGGTGGCTTTCGCCTTCTTCAGATCGTCGCCGGTCAGCTTGCTCGCGTCGTACGACGGGATCGCGGTTTCACCCACTTTCACCGTGGCCAAGGTGCCCACTGCGCCCTCGATGGTTTCGTAGTTCACAGAGGTCCGGGCCAGCTGCGCCTTGGCGATGTCGCAAGACGACGTGAACTTGACCGTGCCCGTGGGGTTGAACTGGAACGAGCAGTCGGTCGGCGACACGGTCACCGTGACCGGGGTCTGGTGCGCCGCGTACAACGCCGGGTTGGCGGTCTTGGTCAAGAGGGTGAACACAGGCAGGAAGGTGATCGCCCCGAGCAAGCAGCCAGCCAGAATGATCGGCTTGCGGCCGATGCGGTCAGACAGTGCGCCGAAGACCAGGAAGCCACCGGTGCCGAGAATCAGCGACCACGCCACCATGACGTTGGCGGTGAAGCTGTCGACCTTGATCACGTTCTGCATGAAGAACAGCGCGTAGAACTGGCCGGTGTACCAGACAACGGCCTGACCTGCGACCAGGCCGAACAACGCGAGAAGGGCGATCTTGCCGTTTTTCCAGTTGCCGAAGGCTTCGCTCAGCGGAGCTTTGGACGTGCGGCCTTCTTCCTTCATCTTCTTGAAGGCCGGGCTCTCATTCATCTGCAAGCGGATGTAGAGCGAGATGGCCAGCAGGAAGATCGAGCCGATGAAGGGAATGCGCCAGCCCCAGGCGTTGAACGCCTTGACCATGGTCGGGTTGCCGTCGGCCATCAGAACGGCGACGCCATCCTTCATCAGGGCCACGTCGGGATAGGCTCCGTTGACATAGCCTTGCACCGCCAGAATGACGATCAGCGACAACAGCAGACCCAGCGTGGCGGTGGTCTGGATGAAGGCGGTGAAATAGCCGCGCTGGTTGGCCGGTGCATGTTCGGCCACGTAAATCGCCGCGCCACCGTACTCGCCGCCCAGAGCCAGGCCCTGCGCCATGCGCAACAGGATCAGGATGATGGGCGCAGCCGTGCCGATGCTTTCATAGTTGGGCAGGATGCCCACCAGAAAGGTTGAAAGGCCCATGATGACGATGGTCATCAGGAAGGTGTACTTGCGGCCGATCATGTCGCCCAGCATGCCGAACACCAGCGCACCGAACGGGCGCACGATGAAACCGGCGGCAAAGGCCAGCAGCGCGAACACGTTGCGTGTGCTCTCGGGAAACGCCGTGAAGAACTGCGCCCCGATGATGGCGGCCAGCGAACCATAGAGATAGAAGTCGTACCACTCGAAAATGGTGCCCGCCGAAGAGGCCATGATGACCTTCTTCTCTTCGCGGGTCATCGGGCGGGATCGTTCCCGCACATTCGTCGTCATGTCAGCTGATGCCATGTTGCTTGCTCCATGTATGTCCGGCACGTTGGCCCGACGGTTCTCATCCGCGGGCGTTTGCGGATGAGTTTTGTTACTCCGGCGGCGAGTGTGTGGTGGCTTTCTTACTGAAAAATTGCAAGCGTCGAGTCACGGCTTGAATCTAGGGAAAGTCCCTAGTCGAACACTGCCTCGCAGACGTTTAGCTCCCAAAAAGAGAGCATTCCATCCCGCTGTGTGGGTTAGCGGACAGACGCAGTGTCAGCGTCGCGTCATCGTGAGGTCAGTGGTGGGTAAGAGTCCCGATCTACGCTGGGCCTCCGCTTCAACACACGAGGAGACCCCATGCAAGATGACATGGTCCAACGCATCCTGAGCCATCCGAAATACCAGGAGCTCAAGGCCAAACGATCCAGTTTCGGCTGGTGGCTCACACTGGCGATGATGGTCGTGTACTACGGCTTCATCCTGCTCGTGGCCTTCAACAAGGAATTCCTCTCGCAGCGCCTGGGTGACGGCGTGATGACGATCGGCATTCCCATCGGCTTCGGCGTCATCGTTTTCACCATCGTCATCACGGCGATCTATGTGCGGCGTGCCAACACCGAGTTCGACGATCTCTCCAACGCAATCGCGCAGGCGGTGGCGAAATGAAGCACCGGTCTTCCCACCTGCGCCGCGTTCTCACGCTGCTGGCCCTCTTCGGTGTGTCGGCGGTTGTGTGGGCCGCTGGTGCCGACCTCGGGCAGTCCGAGAAACAGGCCACCAACTGGACCGCGATCGGCATGTTCGGCGCGTTCGTGCTGGCTACGCTGTTCATCACCAAATGGGCGGCTGCCAAGACCAAATCGGCCTCGGACTTCTACACCGCTGGCGGCGGCATCACGGGCTTTCAGAACGGTCTGGCGATCGCGGGCGACTACATGTCGGCGGCCTCCTTCCTCGGCATTTCCGCCGCGGTGATGGCCAGCGGCTTTGACGGCCTGATCTATTCCATTGGCTTCCTCGTGGGTTGGCCCGTCATCACCTTCCTGATGGCCGAGCGGCTGCGCAACCTGGGCAAGTTCACCTTCGCCGACGTGGCCGCCTTCCGCTTCAACCAGACGCCGATCCGCATCTTCGCGGCCTCGGGCACGCTGGTGGTGGTGGCCTTTTATCTGATCGCTCAGATGGTGGGCGCGGGCCAGTTGATCAAGCTGCTGTTTGGTCTGGAGTACTGGATCGCCGTGGTGATCGTGGGCGCGCTCATGATGGTCTATGTGCTGTTCGGCGGCATGACCGCCACCACCTGGGTGCAGATCATCAAGGCCTGCCTGCTGCTGGGTGGTGCCTCGTTCATGGCGCTCTCGGTGCTGTGGCACTTCGGCTTCAGCCCCGAGGCCATGTTCGCCGGTGCGGTGAAGATCAAGACCGACCTGGCCCTGAAGGACGGCAAGACCGCGGAGGTGGCCGCCGCGTTGGGGCAGTCCATCATGGGGCCGGGCAATTTCGTCAAGGACCCGATCTCGGCCATCAGCTTCGGCATGGCGCTGATGTTCGGCACCGCAGGCCTGCCGCACATCCTCATGCGCTTCTTCACCGTGCCCAGCGCCAAGGAAGCGCGCAAGTCGGTCATGTGGGCCACCGGGTGGATCGGCTACTTCTACCTGCTGACTTTCATCATCGGTTTCGGTGCCATCACCTTCGTGTTGACCAATCCTTCGTTCCTTGATGCCGCGGGCGGCCTGATCGGCGGCAACAACATGGCGGCGGTGCATCTGGCCAACGCGGTGGGCGGCAACGTGTTCCTGGGCTTCATCTCGGCCGTGGCTTTTGCCACCATCCTCGCGGTGGTCGCCGGTCTCACGCTCTCCGGGGCCTCGGCCGTCTCGCACGACATCTACGCCACCGTCGTCAAAAAGGGCAAGGCCGATTCGGCGTCCGAGCTGCGCGTGTCCAAGATCACCACCATCTGCCTGGGCATCGTGGCGGTGTTGCTGGGCATTGCCTTCGAGAAGCAGAACATCGCCTTCATGGTGTCCTTGGCCTTCGCTATTGCAGCCTCGGCCAACTTCCCCGTGCTGTTCATGAGCGTGCTGTGGAAAGACTGCACGACCAAGGGCGCGGTGATCGGCGGCTTCCTGGGCCTGATCTCCTCCGTGGCGCTGACCGTCGTCTCGCCATCGGTGTGGGAAGTGACGCTGGGCAACCCGAAAGGCTCGGCGCTGTTCCCCTACGCCTCGCCCGCCCTCTTCTCCATGACCATCGGCTTCGTGGGCATCTGGCTCTTCTCCATCCTGGACACCAGCCAGCGCGCCAAGGTCGATCGGGCGGGCTTCCTCGCACAACAGGTGCGCTCGGAAACGGGCATCGGCGCATCGGGCGCGTCCGGGCACTGAGTCCCTCTACAAGCGGTGCGCCCATGGGTTGCACTGCCCCCACTCAAAGGCTGCCTGGTTTCCTCTGGCGGCCTTTTTTCGTACGATCGCCGCGAATCCCCGGCATCAACACCACGCAAGGCGAACCGAGTGACGCCCGACGACGAACTGAACACCACGCAATGGGCCGCAGCCATCGCCGTCATGCTTGCGTTGCTGGTGCCGCTGGCGGCAGCGCTGGCCGTGTGGTTCAAGAAGCGCTATGCGAAAGCGGTGGTGCGGCTGCAGTCCGACACGGCCGGACTTGCCGTGCCGCCACAGCACACGGTGCAGGGTTCCAAGCCGGTCCAACAAGACACGGCGGAGCTGCCCGCCCTCGTGCAGCGTGTTCTGCCAGCCAACGCCTTCTCGCGCGCAGGGGTCGAGCACGACCCCACCGACCCCGCTCGCAGGTTGCGCAGGCGCGTGTTGCTGCTGCAGTTCACTGCGGGCCTGCTGTACTGGTGGACGCTGCTTCTGGTGGTGGTCATCGCGTTCGCCTACCTGGACAGCGTGACGAACGAGCGAACCCCCAACAGCGATGCCTTGCCGGCTTTCGTGATGCACCTGCTGCTGTGGCCCCTGCTCTTCCTGCCGGTCGCCCTGGCGTGGGCCTTTCAGGCCGGTCTGCCCGAGCGACGGGTGTGGACGGCGACGGGCATTGCCATGGCCGCCTTCGCGGTGGGCATGGCGGTCAGCGGCATGGGCTGGCTGGTCGGTGGCGGATTTGCACTCGCCTGCGCCCTGCTCGCCGTGATGCTGGCGACCTTCGTCCGGCCGGCGGTGCGAGGCGCCGGGCCCCCACTGGTGGCCGCCTTCACGGTGGGCCTGCTGAGCTTCTATGCCTTGGTGTGGCTGGGCACCCTGCTCGACCCATCGCCCGAAGAAGAGCTCGTGGGCTGGATCGACTGGGGGCTGGCCCTGCTCGTTTTTTCGACCTTGCTGGGCGCTGCGGCCTTCGCGTCGTGGCGCATGTTGCTGCGTCTGGCGCGCCGCTACGCCGACAAACGCTTCAGCGAACTGCAGCTGGCGCTGGGCGCCTACTGGTCACTCATCACCGCCTTCTCGCTGGCGCTGGTGTTGCTGCTCTCGTTCGACGAGCGCACCGGCGCCAGCATGGAGTGGCTCGGCCTGGCCATGCTGATCGTGTGGGTGGTGTGGCGCTGGTTGCTGCGCCTGGCTCTGCAGATCGCGGTGCGCAAGGCCCCCGCGCCGCTGGGCCCCTTGCTGCTGCTGCGCGTGTTCAAGCCGTCGAGCCGCTCCGAAGCGTTCACCGACCGCTTCCTCGCACGCTGGCGTTTTGCGGCGCCGGTGTGGATGATCGCCGGCCCCGATCTAGCGGGCGCCTACATGGAGCCCGACGAATTTTTCGCCTTCCTGCGCCGCCGGTTGCACGAACGCTTCATCACCCATGCAGACCAGTTGCCGCAGGCCCTGGCTGCCTTGGACAACGCACGGGATCCCGACGGGCGCTTTCGCGTGAGCGAACTCTTCTGCGCCAACACCACCTGGCAGGCCACCGTGCTCGCGCTGATCGAGCGCGCCGGTGTGGTGATGCTCGATCTGCGCGAGTACACACCCGAGCGCGCCGGCACGCACTTCGAGCTGGAAGCACTGCTGCGCCGCGCGCCGCTGCACAAGGTGCTGCTGGTGGTGGGTCCGCACGAGAAGTTGCCGCAGCTGCAGGCGGGCATCGACACGATCTGGCAGTCGGTGGCAAGCCAGCGGCCGGTGGCAGCACGCCCCGCGACCCTGAACATCGTGCAGATCGGATCGGGCAGCGATGCAGAGATGTGGGGGCTGTTTCGCGCGGCAGCGGCGGCCGCAACAGCCCATGATCCCCAGCGCAAGGAGTAGCTCGAAAGCACCGCAAATGGGACATTCGCTTACAACTTGCGATTTGCTTCATAAGGACAAAGCGCCCAGAATTTGTGACAGATTGCACAGTTCGAACAATTTGAAACAGCCATCCCGGGGAGTTCAAATGGCCAGCAAGAAAGCGTCTGTCCCGACAACAAAAAAGCCCCAGGCCATGTCGCTGCACATCGGCATCAACGAAGTCAGCGCAGCCGACTACGAGGGCTGGACGGGACCACTGGCCGCCTGTGAGTTCGATGCGCACGACATGGCGGCCATCGCAAAGTCAAGTGGCATGAAAAGCACGCTGCTGATCACCAAAAAGGCCACGCGGTCCAACCTGCTGGCGGCCTTGCGCAAAGCGGCCAAAGCCTTGGTCGCGGGTGACTTCTTCTTCATGAGTTTTTCCGGCCACGGCGGACAGGTGCCCGACGTGAGCGGAGAAGAAGACGACAAGCAGGACGAGACCTGGTGCCTGTACGACGGCCAGCTCATCGACGACGAGCTCTACTTCGAGCTCAGCAAGTTCAAGGCGGGTGTGCGCCTCTTCGTGGTGTCGGACAGTTGCCATAGTGGCACGGTGGTGCGCGCCGGGCGGCCTCCACCCGGCACACCCGCGCAGCGCCCGCGCATCATGCCGCCGGCCGTGGGCATGCGCGTTTATGCGGCGCACAAGGCGTTCTACGACAAGCTGCAAACCGAGGTGGCCAAGGCCGCGGGCGCACGCGTGAGCGACCCCGACACAGCGCTGGCCAATGTGACGGTGAGCAACCGGCTCACCGCCATCGTCAAGGAATTCAAGCCCTCGGTCATCCTCATCTCGGGTTGCCAGGACAACCAGTTTTCCATGGACGGCGACCACAACGGCGCGTTCACCGAACAACTGCTGCGCGTATGGAACAACGGCGCGTTCACCGGCAGCTACGCGCGTTTTCACGCACTCGTCCGCGCGGGCCTGCCGCCCAGCCAGTCACCCAACCTCTTCACGCTGGGCCCGGCGGCCGCATTCCTGAAACAGACACCGTTCAGCGCCTGAGCGCACCGTGCGGCGCGACGGTGCCTTGTACGCCGTCGGCAACCCAAGGGAGGGCTTCATGCTCGGCATCCAGAACCACCGCCTCACCGGCCCCGACGTGAGCTTCCGGCCCACCCCCAATGTGGGCGGTGCCATGCGCCCGCAGTTCGTGGTGTTGCACTACACCGCCGGGCGCACGCTGGAGAGTTCGGTGGAGTCGCTGTGCACAAAGAAGCCGCAGGGCAATGCTTCCTCGCACATCGTGCTAGGTCGTGACGGCCGCATCGTGCAGCTTGCGCCCTTCAACGCCGTCACCTGGCACGCCGGCGTGAGCCAGTGGAACGGCATCGACGGCCTGAACCACCACGCCATCGGCATCGAGATGGACAACGCCGGCCTCTTGCACCGCGAGGGCGAACGCTGCGTCTCGTGGTTTGGCAAGGCCTACCCCGACAACGAGGTGGTGGTGGCCGAACACCGACACGGTGGTGGTGTGCGGCCGTGGCACAACTTCACCGAGGTGCAGATCGAACGAGCCCTGCAACTGTGCGAAGTGCTGGTGGCGCACTACGGCCTGAAGGATGTGCTGGGCCACGAAGACATTGCGCGCGGACGCAAGGTGGACCCGGGCCCGGCCTTTCCGCTGGCCGCGGTGCGCAGCCGCGCGCTGGGCCGTGGCGGGGACGCGGCGGTTCGACTGGTGGTCACCTCGACCACCCTGAACATCCGCAGCGGACCGAGCGCCGATTTCCCCAAGGTCGCCCCCGCGCTGAAGCGCGGCGCCGAGCTGGTGCTGCTCGAACCCCAGGACCGCTGGAGCCGCGTGGCCGTGGTGGGCGTCACCGATCTCGAAGGCTGGGTGTGCAACGACTTCGTGGCGCGCCAGGCGGCCACGCGCTCGGGAGCCGGTGTGCTGTCGCGCTCGCAGCGCGCCGTGCCGGTGGCGACCCGAGCCAGAGCCCCGGCCAGCGCTCCGGCCAAAAAGCGGGCAGCGCCAGCGAAGAAATCCAACACCACCACCCGCGCCCGGCGCTGAGTTCAGGCGCGCGCACCCGCTGCAGAAAGTGCATTCATGACCACCGCGTCCGACCCCATCACCTTCATCGTTCGCGGTCAACCGCAGCCAGCCTCGAGCGCCACGCGCGGCAGGGGGCCGGGTGCCGCGGCTTCGTTTGGCGGGCGGGGGCAGACCACGCAGCGCGTGCAGGTGGGCGCCACCCGTGGCAGCAGCGACGTGGTGCGCCTCACCGCCCGCCCGGGGCTGGATGCGGTGGTGCTGCACATCACCAACGGCCCCTCGCTCATGCTCCACCCGGAGACCGCGCGCGATCTCATGCTCGCGCAATCGGGTCTCACGCGCAGCGGTGTCGAAACACAACTCCGCAGCCGCTCCAGCGGCAGCGCCACCAGTGCCGAGATCAACGTGCCAGCTCAGCTCGGCTGGCAGGGCCTGGAGCAGGCCGGCGCTTCGCGCGGCACCTCGCGGGGTCGCCTGGGTGATGTGCTGCTCTCCGCTGTCGAGGTGGTCACCGGCTTGCTGCTGGAGCCCGCTTCGCGCATCACGGCCGCCAAGATCGCGGCGCGGGTCGACAGCCAGGTTGAAGCCGGCCTGTACCCGCTGTCGGCGGAGAGCTTTGCCACCGCGCTCAAGGGCAACGGCCATCTGCTGTCGAGCCTGCCCGCCCCCACACCGGCCGATGCACCGCTGCTCGTGCTGTTGCACGGCACCTTCTCGGAAACCCACGGCACCTTCGGCAAGCTGTGGCAACACCATCCCAACAAGGTGCGCGAGCTGTTTGCGCGGTATGGCAACCGGGTCTACGGCTTCGACCATCCCACGCTGATGGCCAGCCCGATCGACAACGCGCTGCTGCTCGCCCGCTCGCTGCCCAAAGGCGCACGCCTGCACCTGCTCACCCACTCACGCGGCGGGTTGGTGGCCGAGGTGCTGGCACGCGTGTGCGCGCGCCCCGAGCTCGACGAAAAATCGCTCGCTCCGTTCAAGGCACCAGACCACCGCAGCCAGCTGAGAGCCCTGCGCGACCTGGCCGCCGAGCTCAAGGGGCGCGACATCCGGGTCGAGCGCGTGGTGCGCGTGGCCTGCCCGGCGCGCGGCACGCTGCTGGCGTCCAAACGGCTCGATGCCTACGTGTCGGTGCTCAAGTGGTCATTTGAACTGGCTGCCATTCCGGTGGCGCCCACACTGATCGACTTCATTGGCGAAGTGGCCAGCCAGCGCACCGACCCGACCCTGATGCCCGGCCTCGAATGCATGATGCCCGAGAGCCCGTTGGTGCAGTGGCTGCACGCCAGTGAAGGCGCGGACGCGGGCCCACTCCCGGGCCAGTTGCGTGTGGTCGCCGGCGACATCCAGGGCGACTCCATCACCTCCTGGGTCAAGACCCTGCTGGCCGACGCCTTCTACTGGACCGACAACGACCTGGTGGTGCAGACGCGATCGATGTACGGCGGCACACCGCGCGCGCCCACGGGTGGCCATGCGGCAGCCACCTTCGTGCTGGAGCGCGGTGGCAAGGTCACGCACTTCAGCTACTTCAGCGAGCCTCGCTCGGCCGAAGCGATCTGCAACGCGCTGGTGCAGGACTCCCCGGCGGGCTTCCAGCCGATCGGCCCGATGTCCTGGGCGGGAAGCTCCAGCGACGGCCTGCGCGGCATGCCCCGCTCGTCCGGCGCGCCACCCGCCTCCGAGCGGCCCGCCGTGATCATGCTGCCGGGCATCCTGGGCAGCCACCTCGCGGTGGATGGCAAGCGCGTCTGGTTGAGTGCGCGCATCCTCGGCGGCCTGGGGCGCCTGGCCTACCCCGATGCGGGTGGGCGCGTGTTGCCCGATGGCGCCATCGGCACGGTGTACGACGACCTGGCCACCTTTCTGTCCGCGACCCACGAGGTCATCGAGTTCTCGTTCGACTGGCGCCGCCCCATCGAGGAAGAAGCCCTGCGCCTGGCCGACGTGATGGACCAGGCCCTGGCCGCGCGCGCCACCAGCGGCCAGCCGGTGTGCCTGCTGACACATTCCATGGGAGGCCTGGTGGCGCGCACCGTGCAGCTGGAGCGTCCCGATGTTTGGCAGCGCTGGCTGGAGCGCGCGGGCTCACGCTTGCTGATGCTGGGCACACCCAACGGCGGCTCGTTCGCGCCCATGCAGGTGCTCTCGGGCGACGACACCATGGGCAACGCGCTGTCTGCCTTCGGCATGCCGTTTCAGGACCACAAGGCGCGCCGCCTCATGGCGGCGATGCCCGGCTTCCTGCAGCTGCAAGCCGGCCTGCTCGACCCCGCGCTGGGCCTGGCGCAAAGCGAGCGCTGGCAGGCGCTGGCCGACCAGGACATGAAGACACTGGAAGACGCGAACTTCTGGCACAGCGTGGAAAGCCAGCGCGCCATCTACCGCTGGGGCGTGCCGTCGCAAGAGGTGCTGGACCGCGCCGTGGCGTTGCGCCGCCGGCTGGACCAGCAGCGCGATGCCGCTCTGCCCGGCTTTCGCGACCGGCTGCTGATGGTGGTGGGCCACGCGCGCTTCACACCGGCCAGCTTCGAGATCGATGCGCGCGAAGGCCTGGTCTACCTGGACCAGCCCGAGGGCGGGGACGGCCGGGTGACCCTGGAGAACGCCTTGCTGCCCGGGGTGCGCGCCTGGCGGGTGGACGGCACCCACGGCGACTTGCCGGACGCTTCGGCGGCCTTCGCGGCCTACCTGGAACTGCTGCAACACGGCGACACCCAGCGCCTGCCTGTGGTGGGCACTGAACCCATGACACGTGGCGGCGGCTCTGCATCTGCGCTGGTGCGCAGCCGCCCCTCACGCCAGCGCAGCACCGTCGTGCAGCCACCCACGGGGCTGGGCGAAGTGCTGGCGCCGGCCACCGAGGTGGCCATCCGCACCGAAGCACCGCAGAGTGCGCTGCGCATCAGCGTGCACAACGCCAACCTCAAGTTCATCAGCACGCCCTTGTTGGTGGGCCACTACTTTTCGTCCGCCCTCAGCGGCAGCGAGGCGGTGGTGGACCGTTTCATCGGCGGCGTCATGTCGGCGTCGCTGGCGGCAGGCCTGTACCCGGAAGCACCCGGCACGCACCAGATCTTCGTCAACAACCGGCAAGACCCGGACAGCCCGCTCGCGCTGCCCCGCCCGCCCCATGTGGTGGTGGCCGGCCTGGGCACCGAAGGCAAGCTCAAGAGCGCCATGCTGACCCACACCGTTCGCCAGGCCACGCTGGCATGGGCCCAGCGGGTGGCCGAGACCGGCGGCGCCACCCACTTCGAGCTGGCCGCCACGCTGATGGGCAGCGGTGGCAGCGGCATCACCGTGAGCACCTCGTCGCAAGCAGTGGCGCAGGGCGTTCGCGAGGCCAATGAAAAGCTCAGCGCAGGCGGCTGGCCGCTGGTGAGCCACCTGCGTCTGGTGGAGCTCTTCCTCGACCGGGCCACCGAAGCCTGGGGCGCCCTGACGCTGCTGGCCGCCGCCGCCCCCGACCATTTCACGATCGCGCCCACCATCATCTCGGGCGTGGGTGCCCTGCGCAGACCGCTGGACAACGGCTACCGCGGCACCGCGTACGACTTCATCAGCGCGGTGACCGTGATCGACGAGACGGGCGAGCCCAGCATCGTCTACACGCTGGACACGCAGCGCGCGCGCGCCGAGGTGCGGGCGCAGGCCACGCAGGCGCGGCTGGTGGGCGAACTGGTGCGGCGCGCCTCCAACGACGCCAACCGCGACCGCAACATCGGCCGCACGCTGTTTCAGTTGCTGGTGCCGGTGGAGATGGAGTCCAGCCTGGGCGGCACGACCGAGCTGCTGCTGGAGCTCGACGACGGCACGGCCGCCATTCCGTGGGAGTTGCTGGACGCACCCGACGATGGCCGCGGTGGGCCCGAGGCGCCCTGGGCCATCCGCAACAAGTTGCTGCGTCGCCTGCGCACCGTTGCCTTCCGCACCCAGGTGAGCGACGCGAGGCTGGAAGACTCTGTGCTGGTGATCGGCGAGCCCCTGTGCGACCCGCTGCTGTACCCGCCGCTGCCGGCCGCGCGCACCGAGGCCCAGGCGGTGGTGGAAGCCCTGAGCGGGCAGCTGGGGCTGGACGCGTCCCGCGTGCATTCGCTGATCGCGCCCGACGACGGCCTGGGACCCGATGCCGCGGCCGTGACCACCGCCCTGCTGCAGCGGCGATACCGCGTCGTGCACATTGCCGGCCACGGCGAGCCCGAACTGGAGCGCCCCGGCAAACCACCGCTGCTGCGCGGCGTGGTGCTCAGCGACAACACCTTTCTGGGCCCACGCGAGGTGCAGGCCATGCGGGTCGTGCCCGAGCTGGTGTTCCTCAACTGCTGTCACCTCGCCGCCGACCCCGACAAGCTGCTCAAGGGCGGCTACGACCGTGCGCAGTTTGCCGCCGGCGTGGCCAAACAATTGATCCGCATCGGTGTGCGTTGCGTGGTGGCCGCGGGCTGGGCGGTGGAAGACGACGCCGCCAACGCGTTCGCCACCGAGTTCTACCGCGCGCTGCTGTCGGGAAGACGCTTCATGGACGCGGTGCAGGCCGCCCGCGTGGCCGCCTACACCGTCAGCCCACTGGGCAACACCTGGGCCGCCTACCAGTGCTACGGCGACCCCGACTGGGTGTGGCAGCGCAACGAAACCGACACGCGGCGCACCCCTCCCCCGCTGTCCAAGCTCTACGCCGGCATCGCCTCACCGGTGGCGCTGGCCCTGGCCCTGGAAACGCTGGCGGTGCAGAGCACCACCCAGGGGGCGGCGCCCGAATCGCAACGCGAAAAGATCCGCTACCTCGAATCCCGTTTCGACAGCGAATGGGGCGGCATGGGCGCGGTGGCCGAGGCCTACGGCGTGGCCTGGGCCGCAGCGCGCGACATCGAGCGGGCACTGCACTGGTACCGCCGCGCGGTGGCGGCCAACGACGGCAGCGCGTCCGTGAAAGCCAACGAACAGCTGGCCAACCTGGGCGCGCGCCAGGCCTGGGCGCGGCTGGAGGCCGCGGGGCGCCAGGGGTCCAAGCCGGCGGCCCTGAAGGCCTTGGTGGAGCAAGGGCGCGTGGAGATCGCGCAGGCCATCGCGATCCTGGACGCGCTGGTGACGCTGTCGCCCACGGTCGAGCGTGAAAGCCTGCTGGGTTCGACCTGGAAACGCATGGCCCGGCTCGAAGGCATGGCGGGCGCGTCGGCAGCCGCTGCCAAGGCCCACGCGGTCGACCGCATGGCCGAGCACTACCGCCGGGCCGAGGCCCTGGCCTTGCAAAGCGGTCAGGCCGATCTCTTCTACCCCGCGCTGAACCTGGTGGCCGCCGAGCTGCTGACACGCGGACGCGATCGTCAGTGGCCGGGCTTCGGCGCGGAGCGCCTGCAGCGGGTGCGCCAGAGCCTGGAGCGCCAACAACGCGAAGACCCGGACTTCTGGAGCGTGGTGGGATTGCCCGAGCTCAGCGTGTACGAAGCCCTGGCCAACCACTCGCTGGTGGCGCAGTTGCCCAACATCCTGAGCAGCTTCGACGACATGCACCAGCGCGCCGGCACCGCCTGGATGTGGGCTTCGGTGGCCGACCAGTTCGGTTTCGTGCTGGAGCACCTCGATGGCGTCACCAGCGCCGACCAGCAGGCCGCGGATGAGTTGCTGGGTGTCTTGAACCGATACGCCGCCGAATGAACCGCATCTTCATCAGCTACCGGTCGTCCGACGGCAAGAAGGACGCCGACCGGCTGTGCGCCGATCTCAGCCGGCTCTACGGCGAAGACCAGGTGTTCTTCGACAAGCAGGACCTGCGGGGCGGGCATTCGTGGCGCAGCGCCATCATGGCGGCACTGGGCACGCAGCCGGTGGTGCTGCTGCTGGTCACACCCGATCTGCTGGGCATGGCGCACCCCGAAGGCGGCCGGCGCATCGACCGGGACGACGATCCCATTCGCGGTGAAGTGCTCACCGCGCAGTCCCACGGAGCGACCATCATCCCGCTGCTGACCGAGGGTGTGTTGATGCCGGCCACCGGCGACATCCCCGCGCAGCTCCGGTTCCTCAAAGAGTCACATGCGCTCAAGCTGCGCACCGAAGACTGGGCGGGCGACCTGCACAAGATCGTGGTCGACCTCGCCAGCCACGGCATCAACCCGCTGGTGCCGCACTCCGAGAAGGATGTCCCGGCCAAACGAGGTTGGATGCAACGCATGCAGCGCGGCTTCATGTGGATTGGCGGCATCTTCGTGGGGCTGGTGGTCATCGGCTTGCTGCTGCCCGAGGAAGAGGAAGCCGTGCCCGCACCGGCCCCGTTCGTATCACCGCCCGCGCCTGCGGCTGTGCCCGGCCAGAACACCCGCGATGTGTCGGGCATGTGGTGGTCGATCGACGAAGACAACCGGCGCCTGCGCGTGCAGTTCACCGTGAACAACGGCGCGATCGAACTGCAGACCGATGCCTTTCCCATTGCCTGGTACCCGCGATGGCAGGCCTACGCCCAAAGCGTGCGGCCCATGGGCCTCGTGGTCAACGACGTGCGCTACGTCGGCCACGGCGTGCTCACCAACGTGATGGGGGTGCCGCGCATCGAGATTCCCGTCCAGGCCGTCACCGGCGACGGCCGTGGACCGCTGGACACCGGCAGCGTGGTGCTCAGCGCCAGCGCCGACGGGCGTGAACTCACCGGCCAGCTCTGGAGCAACGGCGAACAGGCCGACACCCCGCTGCGGCTGGTGCGAAATCCCTGAAACCGCAAGGAGGCCACCATGACCAAACTCGTCCATGTCTGTACCCAGCGCTTGCTGCCCGCCGAACTCATGCAGTTCCAGCCCACGGTGCGCAGCCGCGGCCGCACGCGCGCCATCATGCCGCTGGGCAAACTCTGGATGAACGGCAGCACACTGCGGGTGCGCTTCATCGGCGGCACGGCGGCGCAGCAAGACAAGGTGCGCGAGCAGGCCCAGTGGTGGACGGCGCACGCCAACCTGACCTTCGAGTTCAACAACGCCTTTGATGCGGAAATCCGCATCAGCTTCGACCCGGCCAAAGGCGCGTGGTCTTACGTGGGCACCGACAACCGCAGCATCCCGCTGGACCAACCCACCATGAACCTGGGCTTCATGGACGGCGGCACGGTGGCGCACGAGTTCGGCCACGCCATCGGGCTCATGCACGAACACCAGAACCCGGCCGGTGGCATCGAGTGGAACGAAGCCGCCGTGATCAGCGACCTTTCGGGCCCGCCCAACAACTGGAGCGAATCCACCATCCGCCACAACGTGCTGAACAAGTACCGCGCCGACCAGATCAACGGCACTACCTTCGACCCCGACTCGGTGATGCTGTACTTCTTTCCGAGTAGTTGGGTACAAAGCGGCGTGGGCACACGGGCCAACCCCGTGCTCTCGGCGCTGGACAAGGCCTTCATCGGTGGCGCGAAGGCCTACCCCAAGTCCGCACCCACGCTGCTCGATGCACAGGAGCTGATGATCGGCGCCCTGCGCCGCACCTCGGCCGCCATCGGCAAGGCGGGCGAGGAAGACCTGTTTCAGTTCAACGTGAAGACCGGCGGCAGCCACATCGTGGACACGCGGGGCCCCACCGACGTGGTGATGAAGCTCTTCGGGCCGGACAGCCCCACCGCCGTGATTGCCGAGGACGACGACAGCGGTGTGGACACCAACGCGCTGATCCGCGCCAGCCTCATCCCGGGCCGCTACTACGTGCAGGTCCGCCACTACAACAAGGCCAGTGGCATGGGCAACTACACCCTGAAGGTACGGCGGAGTTAACGGAAGTCACCCCCGTCGCTTGCTCACTGCGTGTAGCCGCATCCCCCCTCCAGGGGGCAACACCTGCGGCCCGGCAAAGCCGGTTCCGCGGTATTCCTGCCTTGTTCAACTCAGGCCGCGACGGCCTCAGCGGCTTCCAACACCACCGGCTGGCGGATCAGGTAATCAAACGCGCTGAGCGCGGCCTTGGAACCGTCGCCCGCGGCAATGACGATCTGCTTGTAAGGCACCGTGGTGCAGTCACCGGCCGCGAACACGCCGGGCACGTTGGTGTGGCCTTTGGCATCAACCTCGATCTCGCCGTAGCGGCTCAGATCCACCGTGCCCTTGAGCCACTCGGTGTTGGGCACGAGGCCGATCTGCACGAACACGCCTTCGAGCTCGACATGCTTGATGTCGCCACTCACGCGGTCCTTGAACGACAGACCGTTGACCTTGCCGCCGGCACCCGTGATTTCAGTGGTCTGCGCGTTCACGTTGATGCTCACGTTGGGCAGGCTCTTGAGCTTGCTCACCAGCACCGCGTCGGCCTTGAGCGCGTCGGCGAATTCAACCAGCGTCACGTGTTTCACGATGCCTGCCAGGTCGATCGCGGCTTCCACGCCGGAGTTGCCACCACCGATCACCGCCACGCGCTTGCCCTTGAAGAGCGGACCGTCGCAATGCGGGCAATAGGCCACACCCTTGTTCTTGTACTCGGCTTCGCCCGGCACGTTGACGTTGCGCCAGCGCGCACCGGTCGAGAGGATCACGCTGCGCGCCTGCAGCACCGCACCGTTGGCCATCTGCACCTGCACCAGACCACCGGTTTCGGTGGCCGGAACGATCTTGTCGGCACGCTGCAGGTTCATGATGTCCACGTCGTAGTGGCGCACTTGCGCTTCGAGCGCGGCGGCAAACTTCGGGCCGTCGGTCTCCAGCACGCTGATGTAGTTCTCGATCGCCATGGTGTCGTTGGTCTGACCACCGAAACGCTCGGCGGCCACGCCCACACGAATGCCCTTGCGGGCGGCGTACACGGCAGCGGCCGCACCGGCCGGTCCACCACCCACGATCAACACGTCGTAGGGGTCCTTGGCACTGAGTTTGGCGGCTTCGCGCTCGTCGGATTTCACGTCGAGCTTGGCCACGATCTCTTCGAGCAGCATGCGGCCCGAGCCGAACAGTTCGCCGTTGAGGAAGACCATGGGCACGGCCAGGATCTGGCGCTCTTCAACTTCGGCCTGGTACAGGCCGCCGTCGATCACCACCGCCTTCACCGCGGGGTTGAGGATGGACATCAGCGACAGCGCCTGAACCACGTCGGGGCAGTTGTGGCACGAAAGGCTCATGTACATCTCGAAGCGGAAGTCACCTTCGAGGCCTTTGATCTGATCGATCACGCCAGCCTCAACCTTGGGCGGATGGCCACCGGTCCACAGCAGGGCGAGCACCAACGAGGTGAACTCGTGGCCCAGCGGAATCGCGGCAAAGCGAACACCGGTCGTCTCGCCTTCGCGGGCAATGACGAACGACGGTTTGCGCGCATCGCTGCCGCTCTCGTCGAAGCTCACCAGGTCCGACAGCTCGGCAATCTCCTGCAGCAACTCACGCATCTCAACGGCGCCAGCGCTGCTGTCGAGCGAAGCGATCAGGCGGATGGGGCGCTGCAGCTTGCCGAGGTAAGCCTGCAACTGGGTCTTGAGGTTGGTGTCGAGCATGGGATTCTCCTGAATGGGGTTGAGGCATCAATGCCGCCGGTGGATGGGCCAGAAGGCCCATCGGGCTGCGGTACTAAGCAGTGCGGGAGGATCGCGTGCATCCACCCAGAATGCCGCGGGTCCGGCTCCGCCGGCCCGCAGGCATTGCCCCCTGGAAGGGGGTGACGCGCCGCAGGCGCGGCGCGGGGGTGATCAGATCTTCCCGACCAGGTCCAGCGAAGGCGTGATGGTCTTCGAGCCTTCATTCCACTTGGCTGGGCAGACCTGGCCTGGGTTGTTGGCCACGAACTGGGCGGCCTTGAGCTTGCGCAGGGTTTCCTTCACATCGCGAGCGATCGCGTTGTCGTGGATTTCGGCGGTCTTGATCACGCCTTCGGGGTTGATGATGAAGGTGCCGCGCAGCGCCAGGCCTTCTTCTTCGATGTGCACGCCGAACGCACGGGTCAGCGTGTGGGTCGGGTCACCGATCAGCGGGAACTTGGCCTTGCCCACGGCAGGCGAGGTCTCGTGCCACACCTTGTGCGCGAAGTGGGTGTCGGTCGTCACGATGTAGACCTCGGCGCCGGCCTTCTGGAACTCGGCGTAGTTGTCGGCAGCGTCTTCCACTTCGGTCGGGCAGTTGAAGGTGAAAGCGGCGGGCATGAAGATCAGGACCGACCACTCGCCGCGCAGGCTGGCATCGGACACGGGCACGAACTTGCCGTTGTGAAAGGCTTGGGCCTGGAAAGGCTGGACGGTGGTGTTGATCAGGGACATGGTGATTTCCTTCTGGATGGAGTTGCGGGAATGGTGAACGGGGGTACTGCATGAGCAGCGCTGAATTGAACTATAGCCCATGTCTATCAATAATCTTTATTGATAGTCTCTATCCGATCGATAGCTGAAATGTTGCAACGCAGCACCACTGGGTGCTCAGCGCGTTACATATTAATGCGAATCGTTCTCGTTAGATATACAATTCGCGCCTCCAGCCAGCCAGGACGCAGCCGCGTGCAGCCAGCCGAAAATCCTCAGCTCGTTGCCACCATGTCCCACCGGAAATCTCGCCAGCGCCCCACCCCCATCCGTTCCGCGTCGTCGACGCCCTCAACCGCGTCCACGGCCCTGCTGCCCCTGGGCGCCATGCTCCTGGCCGGCTCGATGAGCGCCATGGCGCAAACCACGCCATCCAACACGCTGCCCACGGTGACCGTGCGCGAGCAGGCTGAGGTGCCGGAAGGCAAGGACGCACTGCGTGCGACGGAAACCGGCATCGGCAAAGGCCGCCAGCAATTGCGCGACATTCCGCAGTCGGTGACCGTGGTGACAGAGAAACTCATCGACGACCGCAACCTCGACACCGTCAAGGAAGCACTCAAGAACACGGCCGGCATCAGCTTCCTGGCTGCCGAAGGCGGTGAGGAAGACATCCGCCTGCGCGGCTTTTCGCTGCAGGCCACGGGCGATCTCTTCATCGACGGCATGCGCGATCCGGCCTTCTACGAACGAGACACCTTCAATCTCGATCGCATGGAGGTGCTGCGCGGCTCGGCGTCCATGTTGTTCGGTCGCGGCTCCACCGGCGGCGCGGTCAACCAGGTCAGCAAGGTGCCACGCCTGATCACCGAACACCAGGTCGACTTGACCCTGGGCAGCCATGCCTACCGCCGCGTGCAGGGCGATTTCAACATCCAGACCGGTGAGAGCTCTGCGCTGCGCCTCAATGCCATGGTGACAAAGGCCAACAACAACGGCTCGGGCGCCAGCCTTGACAAAAACGGCGTGGCCGCAGCCTACCGCTGGGGCATCGGCGAGCGCAACGAGTTCCAGGCCAGCATTTACAACCTGGACAACAACAACGGCATCAACTACGGCATCCCGTTCATCGCACCCCGAGCCGGCGCACCCGCCTCCGAGCTGTTGCCGCTAGACCCAAAAAACTACTACGGTCTGGCCAGCGACTACAACGACGGCAGCGCCACCATCGCCGGTTTCAGCCACATCCACCGCTTCGACCGCGAAAGCGAAATCAAGACCCAGGTCCGCGTGGGCCAGTTCAAGCGCGACCAGCGGTCGGGCGCGATCCGCTTTGCCGCAGCTGGTTTCCAGCCCGGCGGCGTGGCAGCGAACCTGACCAACTTCGGCCCCAGCACCGTCCTGCAGCGCAACCTGCACTTGAAGATCCAGGACATGGACATGGTCCAGGTGCAGAGCGACTACAACGGCAAGTTCGAGGCACTCGGATTCAAGCACGAGATCCTGGCCGGCGTGGACGCGTCGCGTGAAGAGAAAACGGTTTACGCGGCACTCAATGCCGCGCAAGGCGGCGTGGTGCCAACCAAACCGCGCACCACCATCGGAACGCCCAGCGACGGAGCCTCCGTGAACGAGGCTTCACGGGTGCTGCGCGTCAACAACCAGTACGTATCGACCGGATGGGGTACCTACGTGCAAGACATGGTGCAATTGACCCCCACTTGGAAACTCGTCGGTGGTTTGCGCTACGACAACCTCACGGGCGACTACGACGCCTTTGCAATTCCGAACGCTGCTCCGGGCCCGGTCACGACCACCAGCTACCGCATGAAGGTGTCCGAAGTGAGCCAGCGCCTGGGCGCGCTGTGGCAACCCAACGCCCTGCAATCGTTCCACGCCTCGGCCGGCACTTCGTTCAACACCTCGGGCGACGCCTATTCGCTGGGCGATAGCAACGTGAACACGCCACCCGAGAAGAGCATCAACCTCGAAATTGGCGCCAAGCTGGATTCGGCTGACAAGCGCTTCACCACGCGCTTGGCGGTGTTCCGCTCCACCAAACTCAACGAGCGCAACACCGACCCCGACTTGCCAGTGGTCACGCTCTCGGGCAAGCGCCATGTGGCCGGCTTTGAGGCCGATATTTCCGGGCGTCTCTCGCCGATCTGGGAAGTCTACGGTTCCTACATGTGGATCCCCGTCGCCCATGTGGACAAGGCCGCGCCTTGCCCACCGTCGGGCGCTTGCACGCAGAACACCCCGGGTGAACGCGTGGGTGACCGTCCCTCCCTCACACCCGAGCATAGCGGCACGGTCTGGAGCACTTGGCAGCTCACGCCGAAGTTCCGATTCGGCGCCGGTCTGAACTTCCGCGGCAAGCAAAAGCCCACCCGCTCCGAGTTCCACGTGCCCAGCTACGTGACCGCCGATCTCATGGCCGAGTACCGCTTCGACTTCGAGAACCTGATCCTCAAGGCCAACCTGACCAACGTGGCCAACAAGCTGTACGCAGACCAGCTCTACCCCGGACACTACATTCCAGGTGCAGGCCGCACGCTGCAGGTGACCGCCAGCCTGAAGTTCTGATACGACTGTTCTCCAAGGCTTGTGCCGCCCCATGTGCGTGGGGCGGCTTTTTGCCTTTTCCCCACGACACAAAATCCCATGCTGCTGACCTTGCCCGACATCCTGAGCCCCGACGACCTGCGCCAGGCCCGCCAGGTGCTCGCGGACGCACCCTGGGCCGACGGGCGCGAAAGTGCCGGAAGCCAGGCCCGGGAGGCGAAGAACAACCAACAATTGCCACACGACTGCGAGGCGGCGCAAGCCATCCGCAACCTGGTGTTGCGCGGGCTGGACCGCAATCCGCGCTTTTTCTCGGCAGCGCTGCCGCTCAAGGTCTTCATGCCGCGCATCAACCGCTACGGCGGCCCCGCCAACGCCTATGGCAACCACATCGACAACGCGGTGCGCGTGCTTCCCGACGGCCAGCGCGTGCGCACCGACATCTCTTGCACCGTCTTCCTGAACGATCCCGCCGACTACGACGGTGGCGAGCTGGTGGTGGCCGACACCTACGGCGAGCACCGCATCAAGCTGCCAGCCGGACACGCCGTGATCTACCCCGGCACCAGCCTGCACCAGGTGAAGCCCGTCACGCGCGGCGAGCGCCTGGCCTGCTTTTTCTGGGTTCAGAGCATGGTGCGCAGCGACGAACAGCGCCGCCTGTTGTTCGACCTTGACATGAACCTGCTCGCGCTGCGCCAGCGCCATGGCGAAACGCCAGAAACCACCGCGCTCACCGGCACGTACCACAACCTGTTGCGGCAGTGGGCAGACACATGAAGTCCAAGCCTGGATCCACCGCCCCGCACACCCTGCCCGACGGGGCGGTAAGCCTGGCCGACCACGAGCACCACGCACGCCTGATGCTCGACGACGCGGTCTGGGCCTACTTCAATGGGGGCGCCGCCGACGAGATCACCTTGCGCGCCAACACCCAGGCCTGGCAAACCATTGAGCTTCTGCCGCGCGTGATGCGCTCACTCGCCGGCGGCCACACCCGCGTGAACCTGCTGGGCCGCGAATGGGCCCACCCTATTCTGGTCGCGCCCATGGCTTACCAGCGACTGGCCCATCCGCACGCCGAGCAAGCCACCGCGCTCGCCGCTGCCGCGCTCGGTGCTGGCCTGGTGCTCAGCACCCAGGCCAGCACCCTGCTTGAAGACGTGGCCCGCACCGTCCTGCCCGAAGCAGACCGCGGCCCGCTGTGGTTCCAGCTCTACCTGCTGCCCGACCGCGGTTTCATGCAAGCCCTGGTGCAGCGCGCCGAGGCGGCTGGCTTTGAAGCCCTGGTGCTCACGGTCGACGCCCCGGTGCAGGGCGCGCGCGACCGCGAGCGCCGCGCTGGCTTTCGCCGACCCGCAGACATCAGGGCGGTCAACCTGGCCGGGCGCGTGGCGCCCACACCGCTCTCCCTGCGGGCCGGACAGAGCAAGCTGTTCGATGACCTCATGACCCACGCCCCCACCTGGGACGACGTGGCCTGGCTGCGCTCCATCACCCGATTGCCCGTGCTGCTCAAGGGCGTGGTGCACCCGGACGACGCACGGCAGGCGCTGACCTGCGGCGCGGCCGGACTGATCGTCTCCAACCACGGCGGGCGCACGCTCGACACCATGCCCGCCACCGCCACGCTGCTGCCGCGCGTGCTGCAGGCGGTGGCGGGTGACGCACCGGTGCTGGTCGACGGCGGCATCCGACGCGGCACCGACGTGCTCAAGGCCATGGCACTGGGCGCATCGGCCGTGCTGGTCGGCCGCCCGGTGCTGCACGGCCTCGCCAACGCGGGCGCCACCGGCGTGGCACATGTGCTGCGCCTGCTGCGCGACGAACTCGAAATCGCCATGGCCCTGACCGGCTGCCGCACACTGGCCGACGCGCCAGGGGCGCTGTTGACCCGCGCCTGATGAGGTTGGAGCGCTCCTTTTTTTGCGCATTTATGCAAATACGAAGCATTCTCGTTTAGAATCACTCCTCGCGATGACCCACCCCTCCCTCCCTCCGAAAGGACACCACATGACCACCGGACTTGTCGCCTTCGGCACCAGCCTGATCTTGATGTTGTGCGCGGTGTGGTGGATCTTTCGC
Organism: Hydrogenophaga sp.; assembly: GCF_018780385.1. Lineage (GTDB taxonomy): Bacteria > Pseudomonadota > Gammaproteobacteria > Burkholderiales > Burkholderiaceae_C > Hydrogenophaga. The sequence continues at coordinate 324,792 of NZ_JADMJO010000003.1, forward strand.
GCCTGATGCATCCACTGCCCACGCCGCTAAACTGATGAGCTCATCCAGCGCCACACTGGCGCCGCCCTTCTCTCCCATGCCTGACGCCATGCCCACCCGTCTGCACCGCCGTCTGGCCATCGTGCTGGCGGTGGTCGCATTCCACATGGCCGCGCTCTGGGCGCTTCAAAGCGGTCTGCTCAGGCGCGCGGTGGAACTGGTGATCCCGGTGCAGGTGATGGCCGAACTCATCGAGATGCCGCAACCCCAGATCGAACCCCCACCGCCGGCCCCGCCGGTGACCGCGCCCACACCGCCCCGACCCAAGCCGCGTCCCGTGCCTCAGCCACTGCCGCAACCGGTGGCCAGCCCTACACCCGAGCCCTCCACGCTGGCACCCGTGGTGCCCCCCAGCCCGCCCGCGCCACCCGCCCCCGCCGAGCCGGTGGTGGCCGCCGCGCCGCCGTCACCACCTGCGCCACCGGCACCGCCCCGCATCGAACTGCCTTCGAGCAGCGCCGACTACCTCAACAACCCACGCCCGCCCTACCCGCCGCTGTCCAAGCGCCTGGGTGAACAGGGCAAGGTCGTTGTGCGCGTCTTCATCGACGTGGACGGCACCGCCTCACGGGCCGAGGTGCGCAACTCCAGCGGCTTCGAACGCCTGGACCAGACCGCCGTGCAGACCGTGCTGCGCTGGCGCTACGTGCCCGGCAAACGCGCCGGCGTGCCCGAGGCCATGTGGTTCAACGTGCCGATCAATTTCGTTTTGGAATAAACCCCGTCCGCAGGAGTCAGAAAAATCATGGAACCGCAACTCGCAACATCGGGCATCGCCCACGTCTGGACCCAGGGCGACTGGGTCACCCGCTCGGTGGCCATCGTGCTGCTGCTCATGTCGCTCGCCACCTGGATCATCATCCTGTGGAAGGCCCTGGACCAACGCGCCCAGCGCGCACAGGCCAAGGGCGTCGAAGGCTTCTGGCACAGCGCCGACTTCGCCGAAGGCCTGGACAAGCTCGGTTCGCCCGAAGGCAATCCCTTTCGCGCGGTGGCTCTCGAAGGCCGCGAATCGACCCGCCACATCCTGCACAAGGACGGCCACAACGGCTCACCACCCCAACGCCAGCTGCACGACAGCCTGGACGTGAGCGACTGGGTGGAGCGCTCGCTGCGCAAGAGCGTGGACGACTTCACCGCGCGCGCCCAGAGTGGCCTCTCGGTGCTGGCATCAGTGGCTTCCACCGCCCCCTTCGTGGGCCTGTTCGGCACCGTCTGGGGCATCTACCACGCGTTGCTGGGCATCGGTGCGGCAGGCCAGGTCAGCATCGACCAGGTGGCCGGCCCGATCGGTGAGGCGCTGATCATGACTGCGCTGGGCCTGCTGGTGGCCATTCCTGCGGTGCTGGGCTACAACGCCCTGGTGCGCGGCAACAAGGGCATCAGCCACCAGCTCAACCGCTTCGCGCACGACCTGCACGCCTACTTCGTCACCGGCGCCCGCGTCACCGCCGGTGGTGATGGCAAGGTGCTGCCGATGAAGAAAGCCTGAAGAGGAATCACACCATGGCCATCGGAACCCAACAGGACAGCGACGACATGATGAGCGAGATCAACATGATCCCGTTCATCGACGTGATGCTGGTGCTTCTCATCATCTTCATCATCACGGTGCCGGTGATCAAGCACGCAGTCAACATCGAACTGCCGCAGGCCAGCATGGAGAAGGTGCTGGACAAGCCGGAGAACATCCGCCTGTCGGTGGACGCCGATGGCGCGTACTTCTGGAACGACCAGCGCGTGGACGATGCCGACTTTGCGAGCCGCCTGCAGGCCGTGGCCACCCAGGAGCCTCAACCTGAGCTGCACATCCGTGGCGACAAGGCGGTGCGCTACGAGCGTGTGGCTCTGGCCATGGCCACCGCGCAGCGCACCGGCGTGCGCAAGATCGGTTTCATCACCGAACCCGCGCCATGAACACCGAACCTCGCCCGGACCCCAGCCGGGAACCCTCCCCGGCAGTTCGCGAAACCGAACCCAGGGAAGACGCCTCGCCGTCCCTGACCAGCGACTCGCTGCTGCGCGGCCAGAAGGCCGTGACGATCAGCCACAACGGATCGATCTACCGCCTGCAGGCCACTCGCCAGGGCAAGCTGATCCTGACCAAATAGTTACTTGAATCGTGGGGCGACCTCGGAGAATTCATCATCCCCGAGTGTCGTTTTTGACCAGCCAAGGGGCGTTGCGCCCGGTTAGCCAGGTCTTTTTTTGCGGCCCCGTTCAGTGCTTACAGGCCGATGGCAGCAATGCCGGCCCGCGCAATCTGCGCGTCTTCGGTCGACTTCACACCGCTCACACCCACCGCGCCCAGGCATTGGCCGTCTTTCATGATCGGCACACCGCCTTCGAGCATGCCCGAGATGAATGGCGCGCTCAGGAACGACACGCGGCCCTGGTTGATCACGTCTTCATAAACCTTGCTCTCACGCCGGCCCATGGCTGCCGTGTGGGCCTTGGCCGGGGCAATGTGCGACGAGATTGCGGGTGCGCCGTCCAGTCGCTGCAGACCCAGCAGGTGGCCGCCGTCGTCCACGATGGCGATCGTGACCGCCCAGTTGTTGTTCAGTGCTTCGGCTTCGGCAGCGGCTGCAATGAGTTTGACGTCGGCGCTTTCCAGCATGGGTTTGTTTTTCATGAACTTAAGTCCTGTTGGGGTGTCTGATGAAGGTTGCAGGCAGGGATTGTGAATCCCCGCGCGCGCAAGAGGAACGATACCGCGACCATTGAGAGCCATGAGGTCACAAGTGACCTTACCAAAAGAGCGGTTTCATCCCCCGCGCGTCCCAAGCGGATCATCGCCCTACAATGCATTTCCACCGGTTGGGCATCATTCCGATGCCCAGACACCGGCCCCCCGTGTCAGATGATGAAGGAGTCACCACCATGACCGACCAAGTCCACACCAGCGGCCGCTTCGGCACCGCGGTATCGAGCGATGCGCAGCGCAACAAGGTCATGCGCAACACCTACTGGCTGCTGGCGCTGTCCATGCTGCCGACCGTGCTGGGCGCCTGGGTGGGCGTGCAGACCGGTATCACAGCCGGCCTGGGCGGCGGCTTGGGCCTGATCGTCTTTCTGGGAGGCGCATTCGGCTTCCTGTACGCGATCGAGAAGACCAAGAACTCCGCAGCCGGTGTACCAGTGTTGCTCGCCTTCACCTTCTTCATGGGCCTCATGCTCTCGCGCATGCTCGCCACGGTGCTGGGTTTCAGCAACGGCTCCAGCCTGATCATGACCGCGTTCGGCGGCACGGCCGGCGTGTTCTTCGTCATGGCCAACCTCTCGACCTTCATCAAGCGTGACATCTCGGGCATGGGCAAGTGGCTCTTCGTGGGCGCACTGGCCATCATGATCGGCGCGATCATCAACGTCTTCGTGGGCAGCCCGGCGGCCATGGCCGCGATCGCCACCATCGCCATCGTGGTGTTCAGCATGTACCTGCTGTACGACCTCAAGCGCATCGTGGACGGCGGCGAGACCAACTACATCACCGCCACCCTGGGCCTGTACCTGAGCCTGTTCAACATCTTCCAGAGCCTGCTGATGCTGTTGGGCATGTTCGGCGGCGACCGCGAGTAAGCGGACCCGGCACTCAGAAAAGGGACCTTCGGGTCCTTTTTCTTTGCCGGAGCGTGTCCGTCGCCAATCGGGTGTCAAGTTCTCGGAGCAACCGCCGAAACAACGGGGAACCCACACCGAACACCATGCGACACACAGCCCTCACCGCCTGCCTTCTTGGTACCGCCAGCCTGCTGGCGGGCTGCGACGCGCTGGGCGTCGAGAGCGCCAGCCAGGTGGCGGCGAAGAAGGAAGCCGAAGGCAAGGCCATCGGCAGCGCCTGTCGCCACGCGGTGCGCAGCATCGAGGACTGCTTCGGCGGCTACCCACGCGCCGGCAAGGCCGCCGTGTTTGCTGGCTGGAAAGAGATGGACGAGTACATGCGCGAGAACGCCATCGTCGGCATGCCGGCCGAGCCGGCGCCGGCAGAAGATACGCCCGCCGCCAGCCCGAAAGCCCCCGACGGCGGCAAAACGGCGAGCGCTTCGCGCACCTCCTGATCCGCCGACGCGCCGACTATTCAGGTACGGCGTCCTGGCCGGGGATCCGCGTCGGGTCCAGCTCGAACACCGCCATGCTCTCCACGTGGGCCGTGTGCGCAAACATGTTGATCACCCCCGCCGCCACGCAGCGGTAGCCCGCCTGGTGCACCAGCAGGCCCGCGTCGCGCGCCAGCGTGGCCGGGTTGCAGCTCACGTAGACGATGCGCTGCGGCGGCCTCCAGCCCGCGCGCTGCGCCGGGTTCTGGTGCAGGTCGGCGAGTGCCTTGGCCAGCGCAAACGCACCCTCTCGCGGTGGGTCCACCAGCCATTTTTGCGCCGTCCCGTCAGACACCAGCAAGCCCGGCGTCATCTCGAACAGGTTGCGTGCCGCAAACGTGGTGGGCGCCAGCGCTGTGCTGCGCCCCGCCTGGTTCAGCGCCAGGTTGTCGCGCGAGCGTGCCACCAGCGCCTCGCTGCCCTCAATGCCCAGCACCTCACCGGCGGTGGTCGCGATCGGCAGGGTGAAATTGCCCAGGCCGCAGAACCAGTCGATCACGCGTTCGTGCTTGCGCGCGTCGAGCAGGCGCAGGGCACGTGTGACCAGCACCCGGTTGATGGCCGGGTTGACCTGGGTGAAGTCGGTCGGCTTGAACGGCATGGTGATGCCGAATTCGGGCAAGTCGTAGCTGAGCAAGGGGCCGTCCACATCGAGCAGCTTGACCGTGTCCGGACCCTTGGACTGCAACCACCACTGCACACCATGCTGCTGGGCAAACGCACGCAGCCGGCTGATGTCGTCCTCGCTCAGCGGCTCCAGGTGGCGCAGCACCATGGCGGTCACGTCGTCGCCGCAGGCCAGCTCGATCTGCGGACAGGTCTCGCGCGCGTCCATGCCGAAGATGAGTTCGCGGAGCGGCATGAGCATCTCGCTCACATGGGCGGGAAGCACCGGGCAGACCTTCATGTCGGCCACATAGCGGCTCTTGCGCTCGTGGAAACCGATCAGCACCTCGCCCTTCTTGTGCACATGGCGCACCGACAGGCGCGCGCGGTAGCGGTAGCCCCAGGCCGGCCCTTCGATCGGGCGCAGCATCATCTCGGAGCGCACCTTGCCCAGATGCCAGAGGTTGTCTTCCAGCACGCGCTGCTTGATCGCCACCTGGGCGGACTCGTGGAGGTGCTGCATCTTGCAGCCGCCACAGGCACCAGCGTGCAGGCCGAAGTGCGGGCAGCCCGGGCGCACGCGCTGCGAAGACTCGTGGTGCACCGCGGTCACGACGCCGGCTTCCCAGTTGTTCTTCTTGCGATGCACGTTCACGCTGACCTGCTCGAAGGGCAAGGCGCCTTCGATGAAGACGACCTTGCCATCGGGCCGGCGGGCGATCCCCTGGGCATCGATGTCGAGGGATTCCACCGCAAGCCAGCCGTCGGGCAACGGGCTCTCGGGTGCGTCGTGGGCCGCGGCGTTGGCGGTGGTGAGGAGGCTGTTTTCGTGGAGGGTTGCGGCGGTTGTCATACACCGATTGTCTCAGGCCACGTTTCGCCGCCGGGCCGTCCCAAGGCGAAACAGCCCCCTCGGGGGGCAGCGACCCGCGCAGCGGCGAAGCGTGGGGGCTCTATACCCAGGCTTTGAGATATTCGTCCCAATGCGATTCGGCAGGCGCCAGATTGCCCAGCGTCTCCTTGACCATCGCGATTTCCTGTTCGTACTCAGCTTCGGTCAAACCACCACGCATCTTCTGAAATCGGCAGTACACGAGGTAGGTGTTCATCACGTCGGTCTCGCAGTAGCGACGGATGTCCTCGGTCTGCCCGGCGAGGTACTGCGCATACACCTGCGAGCCGTCCATGCCCAACTTGCCGGGAAAGCCGCAGAGCTTGGCCATGGCGTCCAGCGGCGCGTTGTTCTTCGGCGAGTACATGGCCAGCAGGTCCATCAGATCCAGGTGGCGCATGTGGTAGCGGCTGATGTAGTTGTTCCACTTGAACTCGCGGTCGTCCTCGCCGAGGTCCCAGTACTTGCTGGCTTCCACGCCATGGCGCAGGCCGCGGTAGTGCAGCACCGGCAAATCAAAACCACCGCCGTTCCAGCTCACGAGCTGCGGTGTGTGTTTCTCCACCGCATGGAAAAAGGTCTGAACCACCTTGCCTTCGCTCTGCCCGTCACGGTCCACAAACGAATGGATGCGCAGCCCTTCGGCGTTGCGAAACACGCAGCTGATGACCAGCACGCGCTGCAGGTGCAGCGGCATGAAGTCGCTCTGGCCTTTGGCCTTGCGCTCTTCCAGCCAGCCGGCGTAGACCTGCTGGTCGGTCTGGTCGGCTGGCGCGGCGCGCAAGGCACGCAGGCCATCGATGTCGGGGATCGACTCGATGTCGAAGACAAGAACGGGCCAGGCCATGGTGGCCCCGGCTCAGCGTTTTGGCAGGTAGCCGATCGGATCGACCGGTTTGCCCAGGCGGCGCACCTCGAAGTGCAGCTTCACGCGATCGGTGTCGCTGCTGCCCATCTCGGCGATCTTCTGTCCCTGGCGCACGGCCTGGTCTTCGCGCACCAGCAAGGCCTGGTTGTGCGCATAGGCCGTGAGGTAGGTGTTGTTGTGCTTGAGGATGATCAGGTTGCCGTAGCCACGCAGGCCAGCACCGGCGTACACCACACGACCATCTGCCGCAGCCACCACCGGGTCACCGATCTTGCCGGCGATCGACACACCCTTGTTCGTCGTTTCGTCGAACGAAGACACCACCGAGCCTTGGGCGGGCCACATGAAATTGAGCTCGTCTGCGCCAGCCGAAGCGGGTGCAGGGGCTGGCGCCGGAGCCGGAATGGGAGCCGCCGCAGGTGCTGTGTCGGTGAGCGGGCGCGACACGACGCCGGCCGGGCTCACTGGCGTGCTGGCCACGACAGGCGCGGAATGCGGCACTGGCGCGGGCGGCTGCACGCGCAGCACCTGACCCACTTCAATCGTGTTGGGATTGGTCAGGCTGTTCCAGGCCTGAATGTCGCGCCAGTTCTGGCCGTTGTCCAAAGCGATGCGAAAGAGCGTGTCGCCCGATTTCACGGTGTAGTAACCAGGCTTGCCGGCGTTCTCGGCGCCGGGCAGGACCACGATCTCTGCGGGCCGTGGCATGCCGCGGTCTTCCACTGGAGCAGGACCCGACACACGCCGGGTGGAACAACCCGCGGTGACCAGCAAGGCCGCCAGCACGGTCATGACCGCGACACCCCGCCAGGTCGAACGTCGCGATTCGAGGGGCAGGCCCGGTGCCTGGGGAAAACGCATGTACATAAAACTCCCAACCATTTGCCGGGACACGCCAGCGGGCGGCCCCGATTGAAAAAACGCTCCCGCTGCACAGCGCAGCGGGACACTCATGCGATGCCCGATTTTAGTGGCACAAAAAACACCGCTTCCAGCTCTGTGCGGACCACGCCGGTGGCGGTTTTGTCCACCACCACCAGGTTCTGTTTGCCCGCAGCGGTCACGGCCGGCGCCACCAGCCGGCCACCCACGGCCAGCTGTTCGATCCAGGCTTGGGGGATGTCGTTGCCACCAGCGGCGGCAATGATGGCGGCATAAGGAGCACCTTTGGCGTACCCCAGCATGCCGTCACCGAACAGCAGGTGCAAATTGGAGACGCGAAAGGCTCGAAGGTTCTCGCGCGCTTTCTCGTGCAGGCCGCGCAAGCGCTCGATGCTGTAGACCTCGCGCGCCACATGGCTGAGCACGGCGGCCTGGTAGCCGCAGCCGGTTCCGATCTCCAGCACACGGCCGAGTTTGGCCGTGTGGCCGGCGCACAGCAGCTCGATCATGCGGGCCACCACGCCCGGCTTGGAGATGGTTTGGCCGAGGCCGATCGGCAAGCTGGTGTCTTCGTACGCCTGGTTCACCAGCGCCGTGTCGACAAACCGGTGGCGCTCCACCGCCTGCAAGGCCGCGAGCACGCCTGCGTGGCTCACACCTTGTGCCTGGATCTTGCGCACCATGGATGCGCGCACGGCCGATGAGTCCATGCCCACGCCGCTGGACACCACAGGCCGCGTCGTGGCGAGGGCCTTGATCGCCGGACGTGGCACCGGTTTGGCCGGGGTCAGCGCGGGCTGGGATGCGCGCGCCACCGGTTTGCGAACGGTTGGCGGGTGGGGAACCACCGGCAGCTTGGCCGGAAAGCCTGGACGGGCCTTGCCGCCGTCTTTCAAGAATCCACTCCGCCCGTGGGTGGCACCACCACGGGTGCCGACAGGCTGGCAGCGGTCGGTGCCCAGTAGGCCAGCCGCTCGTGGTCGGTGAGGTCCACCTTCAGCGGGGTGATGGTGGCGTAGCCCTGCAACGAAGCGTGGAAGTCGGTGCCATCGGCGTCGTCCTTGGCCTTGCCGGCGCTGCCGATCCAGTACATGGTGTCGCCGCGCGGGTTGGTCTGAGAGATCACCTGCTCGGCCGCATGGCGCCGGCCCAGCCGCGCGACCTTGAAGCCCTTGATGTCGGCCAGCGGCCGGTTGGGAATGTTCACGTTGAGCAACCAGGGTTCGACGGGTGGCCCGATCTCCAGCGAGGGCAGCAACTGCGACACGAGGCGCGCCGCCATCCGGCCCGCGTCTTCCAGGTGTCCCCAGCCCTTTTCGGTTTGCGAAAACGCGATGGCCGGAATACCAAAGAGGTAACCTTCCATGGCGGCGCCCACGGTACCTGAGTAAATCGTGTCGTCGCCCATGTTCGCGCCGTTGTTGATGCCCGAGACCACCAGATCGGGTCGGTAGCCCAGCAAGCCGGTGAGCGCGATGTGCACGCAGTCGGCGGGCGTGCCGTTGACGTAGCGAAAGCCGTTGTGCGCGGTGTGCACGTACAGGGGGGAATGCAGGGTCAGCGCGTTGGATTTGGCGCTGTTGTTGTGCTCGGGCGCCACCACCTCCACATCGGCCAGACCCTTGAGGGCCTCATACAGCGCCACGAGGCCGGGCGCCTGGTAACCATCGTCGTTGGAGATGAGAATTTTCATTGCCACGATTTTAGGTGGGTTCACCCCGGTCACGCTTGAGACAGACAGCGGGCTTACCCGCTTCAATCCGGGTCACCTGCCTGCCTATCATGGACCGATCATCGACCCAACCACCGAGGAGAAGGCATGCACGCCTGGCTTTGTGAAAACCCCGTGGGCGTCGACGCCCTGACCTGGAAAGAATTGCCCACGCCCGAGCCCAAGGCGGGCGAGGTGCTGATCGAAATTCAGGCCGCGAGCCTGAACTTCCCCGACCTGCTCATCGTGCAGAACAAGTACCAGATGAAGCCCGCCCTGCCCTTTGTGCCGGGGTCCGAATACGCCGGCGTGGTGAGCGCCGTGGGAGAAGGCGTGAAGCACCTCCAGGTGGGCCAGGGCGTGGCGTGCCTGAGCGGCACAGGCGGCTTCGGCACGCACACCGTGGCGCCCGCTGCGTTGTGCATGCCGCTGCCTGCCGGTTTCCCGGCGGTGGACGCAGCTGCCTTCATCATGATCTACGCCACCTCGTGGCACGCGCTCATGGACCGCGCTGCGCTGAAGGCCGGCGAAACCGTGCTGGTGCTGGGCGCCGCAGGTGGCGTGGGCACGGCGGCGATCCAGATCGCCAAGGCAGCCGGCGCGCGCGTGATCGCCGCCGCTTCCACCGACGAGAAATGCGAGCTGTGCAAACAGCTCGGCGCCGACGCCACCATCAACTACAGCGTGCACACGCCCAAGGAGGGCTTGCGCGATGCCATCAAGCAGCTCACCGACGGCAAGGGCCCCGACGTGATCTACGACCCGGTCGGCGGTGACTTCGCCGAGCCTGCTTTCCGATCCATCGCATGGCGCGGCCGCTACCTCGTGGTGGGCTTTGCCAGCGGCCCCATCCCTGCCCTGCCCCTGAACCTCACCCTGCTCAAGGGCGCGAGCATCGTCGGCGTTTTCTGGGGTGACTTCGCGCGCCGCGAACCCAAGGCCAACGCCGAGATGATGCAGGCCCTGGCCGTCATGTACGCCAAGGGCCAGGTCAAGCCGGTGATCGACCAGACCCTGCCCATGAGCGAACTGCACAAGGCCTACGCGATCATGGGATCGCGCTCCGTCAAGGGTAAGCTCGTGATGGTCAACTGAAACCCACCGGAGCCATGTGAAAGCAACGCCACCCCCCAGCGCCAGCGGCCGCCCCGCCCACCCGAAGTACCTGGGCCGATACGAACTCCGCCAGGTGCTGGGCAAGGGGGTGCATGCCACGGTGTGGCTGGCCCACGACCCGCGGCTGGACCGTCTGGTTGCCATCAAGGTGATGCAGGCGGTGCGGCCGGGTGCCGGTGCCGCCATGGAGCCCTGGCTGCGCGAGGCGCGCCACGTGGCCCGACTCTCGCACCCGCACATCGCCACGCTGTTCGAAGCCGACGTGATCGACGGCCAACCCGCGCTCGTGTTCGAGTACGTGGCGGGCCAGACGCTGGCCGGGTACCTGCATGACACCGGCGCGCTGCCTGCGGCCGACGCCGTGGCCCTGATGCTGCCGGTGCTTGATGCCCTGCAGTTGGCGCACGCCGCGGGGGTGGTGCACCGCGACCTCAAACCTTCCAACATCCTGTTGGACCGCAGCCTGCGCCCCAAGGTCACCGACTTCGGCATCGCCGCGCGCATGGGTGCGGCCGACGCGAACGCCGACACGGTTCAAGGCACGCCGGGCTACATGTCGCCCGAGGCCGCCACCGGGCAACCCGCCACCGCCACCAGCGACGTGTTCAGCGCCGCGCTGGTGCTCGCCGAGATGGTGTTCGGCAAACCGCTGGTCGATGGCCACGACACCTTCCGTGCGATCTACCGGGTGACCCACGAAGACCTCGTGCTGCCCCAGGACAGCGTGCACGAAGTGGACGACGCGCTGCGCACCCTGCTCATGCGGGGCCTGGCACGCAATGCACGCCAGCGCATCGACAGCGCACAGGTGTTCGCCCAGTCACTGCGCGAATGGCAGAGTCAGCAGCATGACAGCGCCAGCGCCCCGGAGCCCCAGGGCAGCCACGCCACGCTGGGTTTCCTGCTGCGGCGCATGCGCCACAAGAGCGATTTCCCCGCCATGTCGGAGTCCATCGGGCGTGTGCAGAGCATGGCCTCGTCAGAAAACGAAAGCCTGAATTCGCTGACCAGCGAAATCCTCAAGGACGTGGCCTTGACCAACAAGCTGCTGCGCCTGGTCAACACGGCACAGTTCGCGCACGCGGGCGGTGGCAGCATCAACACTGTGTCGCGCGCGGTGAGCCTGATTGGCTTCGTGGGCATCCGCAACATCGCCATGAGCCTGGTGTTGCTCGAACACATGCAGAACAAGGCGCACGCCAGCCTGCTCAAGGCCGAGTTCCTGCGCGCGTTGCTGGCCGGCTCGCTGGCCAGCGATCTGTGTGCAGCGTCCCGCGAGGGCGAAGAGGTGTTCATCGGCTCGCTGTTCCAGAACCTGGGTCGCCTGCTCACCGAGTTCTACTTTCCTGAGGAGGCGCAGCAGATGCGCAAGGGCGTCGCCGCCGGCAAGACCGAAGACGTGGCGGCCTTGGGTGTGCTGGGCATGACGTGCGAAGACCTGGGCCTGGGCGTGGCACGCGTGTGGGACCTGCCCGCCAGCATCCAGCGCCTCATGCGCAAGCCTGCGGGCACCCCCCCGGTGCGCACACCCGTGGACACCGAGGAGCGGTTGCGCTGGTTGTGCCTGGCGTCCAACGAAATGGCCGACGCCTTCCTGCACAAGGAGGGCGAAGCGCTGGCGCGGGAACTCGCGCGCCTGTCCACCCGCTACGCCAGCGGCCTGGGGCTGGAGAGCCGGCACATTCAGACCATGGCGCTGGCCGCGCGCGAAAAGCTCGCGCAGACCGCCGAGGCCATGGGTGTGCAGGTGACCACCGATTCGCCGGCGGCCAGGCTGCTGCGCCCTGCGCCGATCAAGGTGCTGCCTGCCGATTCCCTGCAGCCCCTGGAACTGACGGCCGAGCCTGCGCCCACCGCAGCCGAGACCGTCGAGACAGCGACCCAGCCGCGCGCGGTGTCGGCCGAGCTACTGGCCACAGGCATCCAGGACATCACCAACGCCATGGTCGAAGACTTCGAGCTCAACGACGTGCTGCGCATGGTGCTGGAGACGATGTACCGCGCGCTGGGTTTTCGCCGCGTGCTGTTCTGCCTGCGCGACGCGGCCACGCACAGCCTCACCGGCCGATTTGGCCTGGGCGACGACGCGGCCTCGGTGGCCAAGCTGTTCCGCGTGCCGCTCAAGGACGCGCAGGATCTGTTCGGCATGGTGTGCAACAAGGGCCTGGACACGCTGATCCGCGATGCCAGCGTGCCCAACGTGGCGCAGAAGCTGCCCGTCTGGTACCGCAGCCAGATCAACGCGCCGGCCTTCCTGCTGCTGCCCTTGCAGCTCAAGGGCGCGCCTTTCGGCCTCATCTACGCCGACAAAGCGAGCGCTTCCGACATCGCGCTCGACGAGAAGGAACTCGCCCTGCTCAAGACGCTGCGCAACCAGGCGGTGATGGCGTTTCGCCAGTCACGACCCTAGCGCGGACCACCAAACGAAAAAGGCCTCGGAACCGAAGTTCCGAGGCCTTTTGGGCTTTGCTCAGCGCGAGGCTGAAGCAGCGCAGGGCTTAGTAGCCGCCGCGTCCGCCGCCGCCACCACCGTAGCCGCCACCGCCGGAGCGATCGCCACCACCGCCGTAGCCGCCACCGCCGGAGCGGTCACCGCCACCGCCGTAGCCGCCGGTACGGGGAGGACGTGCCTCCATCGGACGGGCTTCGTTCACGGTGATGCTGCGGCCGCCAAGCGACTGACCGTTCATGCCGGAGATAGCGGCTTGCGCTTCGGCATCGCTGCCCATCTCGACAAAACCGAAGCCTTTGGAGCGACCGGTGTCGCGTTCCATCATGACCTTGGCGCTGGAGACAGAGCCGAATTCGCTGAAAGACTGTTGCAGGTCTTCGTCGCGGACGGTGTACGGCAGGTTGCCGACGTAAAGTTTATTGCCCATGGGGACTCCTCAAAAAACACATGAAACAAAAGCGATGGGGTCCCGAAAGCACAACAAATCCAAAAAGTACCGCCGTAGCGCGCGAAACTGACCGATCACCCTAGCTTGCGCAACTGATTGACAGTCGCACGCGTGGATTATGCGCCTTCTGTGGACGAATCCCCACCACGGGACAAACCCCCATGCGTCGCCGACCTCAAAAAGGGCCCAATGCGCACGGGTCCGGGTCGTTCCGCGCCCTCGCAAGGAGACGGGACATGGCCAAGCTGATTCTGGAATACGCCTTTGAACACGAACGCCTGCGGCGGGACGACCCCTTTCTGACGCAGCCCGTGGGCCACGGCGAGGTGGACACATTCACCTGGGGTCAGACCATGGACCAGGCACGGCGCATGGCCGGCCACCTGAAGGCTCGGGGCTTCGAGCCCGGCGCGCGCATCGCGATGCTGGCCAAGAACAGCGCCCACTTCTTCATGGTGGATCTGGCCGTGTGGATGGCCGGGGGCACCACGGTGGCGATCTTTCCCACCGAATCGGCCCACAACATCCGTTACGTGCTCGAACACTGCGAAGCCCGACTGCTGTTCGTGGGCAAACTGGACGACTGGGCCAGGCAGGCGTCCGGCGTGCCGTCATCGCTGCCCTGCATCGCCCTGCCGCTGGCGCCCGACACCGGCTTCGAGCGGTGGGACGACATCGTGGCGCGCACCGCGCCGATGGCAGGTGAACCCATGCGTGCCGCCGACGACCTGGCCCTGCTGCTCTACACCTCGGGCTCCACCGGCCAACCCAAGGGTGTGATGCAGACCTTTGGCAGCGTGAGTGCGGCCACGGAGTGCATCGTCGACGAGATGCGCCACCGTTTCACGGGTGACACAGCGTTGCGCGTGCTGTCCTATCTGCCGCTCGCTCACTGCTTCGAGCGGGCCTGGGTGGAGTGCCAGGCCTTCGTGCGCGGCGACATGACGGTGTATTTCACCGACACCCCCGCGACCTTCATGGAAGACCTGCAACGCGCGCGGCCCACGCTGTTCATCTCGGTGCCGCGCCTGTGGACCAAGTTCCAGCAGGGCGTCCTGGCGAAGATGCCGGCAGCGCAGCTCGACGCTCTTCTGGACGACCCGGCCACCGCGGCCGCGGTCGGCGCGAAGGTGCTGACCAGCCTGGGGCTGGACCAGGTGAAGAACGCCGGCAGCGGCTCGGCCCCGCTGCCGGCCGAGTTGCTGGTCTGGTACCGGCGCCTGGGGCTCAACCTGTTCGAGGGCTACGGCATGACCGAGGACTTCGCCTATTCGCATGGCGGGGATGGTGACGCTTCGCTGCCCGGCCACGTGGGCAGGCCCTACCCCGGCGTGCAGGCGCGCCTGGCTGACGACGGCGAAATCCTCGTCAAGTCGCCCGGGCGCATGGCGGGCTACTACAAGCAACCCGAGCTCAATGCCGAAGCCTTCACCGACGACGGCTTCTTCCGCACCGGCGATCTGGGCGTGCTCAATGCCGACGGCGTGTTGCGCATCACCGGGCGCAAGAAGGAACTCTTCAAGACCGCCAAGGGCAAGTACATCGCCCCCGTGCCGATCGAGAACCTGCTCAACGCGCACGCCATGGTGGAGCTGGCCCTGGTTTCGGGTGTGGGGCAGGCCACCCCGTACGCGGTGCTGGTGCTCGACGAAGCCCTGCGCCCGCGCCTGGCCGACGCGGCGGTGCGCGAACGCGTGCAGGCTGCGCTCACCGAACTGCTGAACCAGGTGAACGCGCAATTGGCCAGCCACGAACAACTGCAGTTCCTGGCCGTGGCGCGCGAGCCGTGGAGCATCGAAAACGGCTGCCTCACGCCCACCATGAAGATCAAGCGCAGCCGCATCGAAGCAGCCATGGCGCCGCACCTGCCGCAGTGGTACGAGCAGCCGCAAGCGGTGCTCTGGGCCTGAGCGGCGGCCGCCAGCCGGCGGGCCCTCTGCCCTCAGGCCAGCGTGTAGGCCGTCTTGACCGTGGTGAAGAACTCGGCAGCAAAACGCCCCTGTTCGCGCGGCCCGTAACTGCTGCCCTTTCTGCCGCCAAAGGGCACGTGGTAATCCACGCCCGCCGTGGGCAGGTTCACCATGACCATGCCCGCTTGCGCGTGGCGCTTGAAGTGCGTGGCGTGCTTGAGGCTGGTGGTGGCGATGCCGGCGGACAGGCCGAACGGCGTGTCGTTGGCCACCGCCAGGGCTTCGTCGTAGTCCCTCACGCGGATCACGCTGGCCACCGGGCCGAACACCTCCTCGCGGTTGATGCGCATGGCAGGCGCGCTGTCGGTGATGAGTGCGGGCGCCATGTAGAAGCCCTCGGTTTCGCGCTGCAGCCGCTGGCCACCACACAGCAGCGTGGCCCCTTCGTCCCGGGCGATCTGCACATGGCTCAGGTCCTGCCCCAACTGCGCCTGGCTCACCACCGGGCCTATCTCGGTGCCCGTGGCGCGCGCGTCGCCCACGCGCAGCGCCGCAACGCGCGCCTGCAGCGCGGCGATAAAAGCCGGGTAGATGCCCTGGGTGACGATGAGGCGGCTCGACGCCGTGCAACGCTGCCCGGTGGAAAAGAAGGCACTCTGGGTGCACAGCTCCACGGCGGCCCTGAGGTCGGCGTCGTCCAGCACCACCTGCGGGTTCTTGCCACCCATCTCGAGCTGCACCTTCTTGTGCTGCGCCATGCAGGCCTGGCCGATGCGCTGGCCCACACCCTGCGAGCCGGTGAAGCTGATGGCGTCCACCCCGAGGTGGTTCACCAGTGCCTCGCCCACCGTGCGGCCCTGCCCCATGACGAGGTTGAACACACCGGCGGGCAGGCCCGCACGGCTGATGATTTCGGCCAGCGCCCAGGCGCTGCCCGGTACCAGGTCGGCCGGCTTGATGACCACGCAGTTGCCATACGCCAACGCGGGCGCGATCTTCCAGGCGGGGATGGCAACGGGGAAGTTCCAGGGCGTGATCAGGCCGATCACGCCCAGCGGTTCGCGCGTGATCTCCACGCCGATATTGGGGCGCACCGATGGCAGCAGTTCGCCCGCCAGACGCAGGCATTCGCCGGCGAAGAATTTGAAGATGTGGCCGGCGCGCGTGGCCTCGCCGATGGCCTCGGGCAGGGTCTTGCCCTCCTCACGCGCCAGCAGGTTGCCCAGCTCTTCTCGGCGCGCCAGGATCTCGCTCGCTATGCGGTCGAGCGCGTCGCTGCGGGCCTGGACGCCCGAGTTGGACCACGCGGGAAAGGCCGCGCGGGCGGCAGTCACCGCAGCGTCCACCTGGGCCACGTCGCCCAGCGCGTACTCGCCCACCACGTCGGCGAGGTCGGAGGGATTGATGTTCGCCGCCGAGCCCGAGCCCGCGAGCCATTCGCCCGCGATGAAGTTGCCGTGAACCATGTCAGTGGCCCC
Source organism: Hydrogenophaga sp. (assembly GCF_018780385.1). GTDB lineage: Bacteria > Pseudomonadota > Gammaproteobacteria > Burkholderiales > Burkholderiaceae_C > Hydrogenophaga. The sequence continues at coordinate 341,291 of NZ_JADMJO010000003.1, forward strand.
AGCGCAGCACGAGGGGATCGAGGCGTTTCGCGGCGTCGAGCAGGCCGGCGCGCACCTCGGGCTGCATGGGTGGGAAGGGGTGGCGCGAGGCCTCGCAGGCAATCACACCACCGGCCTTCATGAGCGCCTTGGCGCTCAGGATGCCGCCCTGGCGGTTTTCGCAATTGATCAGCGGCAGCCACTTCGCGTAGGCCGCCACCGCGGCCTCGCGGTCACCGGCGAGGTACGGGTCGATGATGGTGCGGATGCCATCGGGGAAGGCTCCGCCCGTCATGGCGCCGGTTGCGCCGGCGTCCAGGTCGGCCAGCAGGGTGATGGCCTCTTCGCCATCCCACGGGCCTTCGATCGCGTCGCCGCCCAGGCGGATCAACTCGCGCAGCTTGCTGGCCGCGCCCGCGGTCTCGATCTTGAAATAGGCCAGGTGCTCGATCTCTTTCGCCATGCGCGCGAGAAAGGGCGCAGAGAGCACGGTCCCGCTGGCCGGCGCGTCCTGCACCATGATGGGAATGTCGATCGCGTCGGACAGCCGCGCGTAGAACTCGAAGATCTGCGCCTCGGGCACGCGGAAGGTGGCGCCGTGGTACGGCGGCATCACCATCACCATGGCCGCGCCCTGCTCCTGCGCGCGTCGGCTGCGCTCGGCGCACACAGCGGTGCCGTAGTGGGTGGTGGTCACGATCACGGGCACACGACCGGCCACGTGCTCCAGCGCCACGCGGGTGAGCGTTTCGCGCTCGGCGTCCGACAGCGAGAACTGCTCGGAGAAGTTGGCCAGGATGCACAGGCCATTCGAGCCGGCGTCGATCATGAAATCGAGGCAGCGCTTCTGGCTCTCCAGATCGAGCGAGCCGTCTGCATGGAAGGTGGTGGGCACCACCGGGTACACGCCCTTGTAGCGTCGGTTCATCGCGCGCTCAGCCGACGATGTTGAACTGATCGAGGAACTCGGTCTTGAGCGTGAGGCCCAGGCCGGGCACGTCGTCGCGCAGGTCCAGGAAACCGTTCTCGGCCACCGGCTCGCCATCGAAGATGTAATAGAAGAGTTCGTTGCCGACCTCGACGTCGAACATCGGGAAGTACTCGCTCATGGGCGAGGCCAGCGTGCTCATGGTCAGGTGGTAGTTGTGCATCTGGCCAGCGTGCGGGATCACCGGCACGCTGTAGGCCTCGCACAGCGCGTTGATCTTGTGCGCCGCCGTGATGCCACCCACGCGGTTGGTGTCGTACTGCACCACGCTCACGGCTTTCTTGTCGAGCAGCTGCTTGAAGCCGTAGAGGCTGAACTCGTGCTCGCCACCCGAGATCGGGATGTCGGTGAGCTGGTTGAGTTCGGCGTAGCCGTCGATGTCGTCGGCAATCACCGGTTCTTCGAGCCAGCGCGGCTCGTACTTCACCAGCTTGGGCAGGATGCGCTTGGCGTACTCCAGGTTCCAGCCCATGTAGCACTCGAGCATGAGGTCGTTCTCATAGCCGATCACCTCGCGCACCGCTTCCACCGACTTGAGGTTCTCCACCACGCCCTGCTGGCCGTGGCCCGGGCCGTAGCCGAAGCGCATCTTGAAGGCCTTGAAGCCCTGGTCCTTGTAGGTCTGCGCTTCTTCCTGCATGGCCTTGAGGTCGGTGCGGTAGAGCTTGCTGTAGTAGCAGGGGATCTTTTCCTTGGTGCGCCCGCCCAGCAGCTTGAACACCGGCTTGTTGACGCTCTTGCCCAGGATGTCCCAGATCGCCAGATCAATGGCCGAGATGGCCGCCATGGTCACGCCCTTTCGGCCCCAGGCGTGGGTGCCGCGGTACATGCGCTGGAACAGGTATTCGTAGTCCCAGGGGTCCTGGCCCAGCACCAGTGGCGTGAGGTACTCGTCGATGATGGCCTTGGCGATCTTGGGCGCCAGCGCCACGTTGCCCAGGCCGACGATGCCGGTGTCGGTCTCGATCTCCACCACCGTCCACGAATGGAAGCGGAAGGTGCTCATGGACTCGGTCTTCGAGTACAGCAGGTCCATGGCGTTGGAGCAGAAATTGCCCTGGGGCGGCACGGTTTTGCCTGTCCATTCGAACACGCGGGCGCGGACGGATTTGATCTTCATGGGAATGTGGGGTTAAGGGTGAAAGGATTCAGGCCAGGCGCGCGGCGCCCATGCGGGCAGCAATGCGCAGAGCGTTGTAGGTGGCGTTCACATCGGCGCGGCCGAGGCCGGCGATGTCGTAGGCGGTGCCGTGGGCCGGCGTGGTGATGGGCACCGGCAGGCCGCCCTGCACGGTCACGCCCTTGGAGAAGCCCATGAGCTTGATCGCGATCTGGCCCTGGTCGTGGTACATGGTCACGATGGCCTGGTACTCGCCGTCGCGCGCCTTCAAGAAGATGGTGTCGGCCGGGAACGGGCCGCCCACCGCGATGCCCTCCGCCGCGAGCTCGCGCACCGCTGGCTCGATCACATCAATCTCCTCGCGCCCACAGGTGCCGCCGTCGCCACCGTGCGGGTTGAAGGCGGCCACCGCCACCTTGGGCTGGGCGAAGCCCGCCGCCTGCAGCGAGCGGTAGATCAGGCGCGCGGCGTCCTTGATGCGGTCCTTGCTGAGAAAGCTGGCCGCGTCCTTGAGCGGGATGTGCGAGGACACGCGCGAGGTCCACAGCTCACCCAGCGTGTTGAACTCGCAGAAGTAACCCTGCACGCCGAGGTACTCGGCAAAGTGGTGGAGCTCGTCCTCGTGCTTGAGGCCGCCCTGCTTCATCGCGAACTTGTTGAGCGGTGCGAAGCAGATCGCGTCCACCTCGCTTTGCTGCGCCGCGTCCATGCAGCCATTGAGCACCTGCAGCACCGAGGCACCGCCTGGCGCCTGGGCCAGGCCGCGCTGCACCTGCTCGGGCGCCACCGTGTCCATGGCCAGCCAGGCGGGGGTGTGCACATCGGCGCGCCCGCGCACCTCGGCAAAGCTGCGCACCGGCGTGGTGGCCACCTGCACACCGGCCACCTGCTGGCCGGCGGCCCACAGCCAGGGGTCGCCCACCAGCACCAGGTTGGCGTGCTGGGTGGCGTCGGTCTGGCCGAGCAGGCGGGCGATCAGCTCGGGGCCGATGCCGGCGGGGTCCCCCAGCGTCAGGGCAACAACGGGAAGGTCGATCGGGTTCACAGGGTCTCCTCGGGGCTCGGGGTGTCAGCGGTTCGTGCTCACTCGAGCTTGATGTTCTTGCGGCGGATCAGGTCGCTGTAGCGCTTGTTCTCGGCGTTGTGAAAGGCCTGGAAGGCCTCGGGCGTCATGGGGGTCAGCTCGGCGCCGATGGCCGAGAGGCGGGCCTGCGTCTCAGGCATGGCGATCACCTTGTTGACCTCGGCATTGACGCGTGCGATGACCTCCTTTGGGGTGGATGAAGGCATGTAGATGCCGTACCAGGCGCTCATCTCCACGCCCTTCACGCCGGCTTCGGCCATGGTGGGCACGTCGGGCAGTTGTGGGTTGCGCTTGGCCGAGGCCACCGCCAACGGACGGATCTTGCCGTTGCGCACATGGCCGATCACCGAGGGCATGGTGTCGAAGCTGATCTGCACAGCACCGCCCATCAGATCGACCAACGCGGGCGCGCTGCCGCGGTAGGGAATGTGGGTGATGAAGAGACCCGTCACGTCCTTGAACATTTCCGCCGCGATGTGCTGGGTGCTGCCCGAGCCGCTGGTGGCGTAGTTGAGCTGCCCGGGACGGCTCTTGGCCAACTTGACCAGCTCGTCCACGCTGGTCACGGGCAGGGCCATGTTGGCCACCAGCACGTTGGGCACCGAGCCCACAAAGGCCACCGGCACCAGGTCCTTGTCGTTGTTGTAGCTGAGCTTGAGCAGGTGCGGCGCGATGGCGTGCGCGGTCGACACGCCCATGATCATGGTGTGTCCGTCTGTGGACCTGGCCGTCAGGTCGGCGGCCAGGGTGTTGGAAGCGCCAGCGCGGTTCTCCACCACCACGTTCTGCTTGAGCAGCGGGCCCAGCCGGTCGCCGATGGCGCGCGCCATGGCGTCCGTGCCCCCGCCGGGGGAGGAGCCGACCAGAATCTTCACGTTCTGGCGCGGCCAGTCCTGTGCGGTCGCGCCGCCGGTGGTCAAGGCCAGCGCCAGCGCGGCCAGTGCCCATTTCATTGTCTTCATGCTTGTCTCCGTCGGGAAAAGTGGTGTGAGGCGAACGGATGGTAGGTTGCCGATTGATCCCCGTATATTGAAAGTTTGGAAAGCATCGATAACCCAGAGTTATCATTTGAAGATGGCAACCTCCCCCACCCCACAGCTGCTGAACCGCATGCGCATGCGCCAGGTGGCGTTGCTGCTGGCCATCGGCAAAAGCGGCACGCTGCGCGCGGCGGCAGCAGAACTCGGCATGACCCAGCCAGCCGCCACCAAGATGCTGCACGAACTGGAAAACGCGCTCGGGCACGCGCTGTTCGTGCGCGCGGGCCGGGGCCTGAAGCTCACCGAATCGGGCCGCTGCACGCTGGGCTACTTTGAGGGGCTGCAGGGCAGCCTGGATGCCTTGACGCGCGAGCTCGACGGTATCGAGCAGGGCGGCAGCGGCAAACTCTTCATCGGCAGCATCATGGCCGCCTCACCGGAGCTGCTGTCGGAGTCCTTGCTGCGGCTGCGCGAGACCTATCCGCAACTGGCCATCGAGATCATGGTGGACACCAGCGATCGCTTGACCGACGCCCTGCGCCGCGGCGACCTTGACCTGGTGATCGGGCGTGTGCCCGAAGGCGCGCTGGACGACATGGAGTTCAAGCCGGTGGCCGACGAGGCGCTGAGCGTGGTGACTGGCCCCACCCACCCGTTGGCCCACAAGCCGCGCGTGGCCTTCGCCGATCTGCTGGACCACCCGTGGATCCTGCAGCCGCGCGGCAGTCCCATGCGCGAAGTGCTGGAGCAGGAATTTCGCCGCAACAAGGCGCGCCTGCCGCGCGGCTTGATCGAAACCTCATCCATCCTCACCACCATGAACCTGCTGGTGCGCTCGGACATGATCGCGGTGATTCCGGCCGAGGTGGCGGCGCGCTACGAATCGCACGGCATGCTGGCCTGCATCCGCTACGCCGTGCGGCAGCAGCTGGGCGTGTTTGGCTGCCTCACCGCGCGGGGGCGCCCGCCCAGCCCGCCGCTGGCATACCTGCTGTCCCTGCTGCTGCCCCCTCAGGCAGGCAGCGTCAGATGAAGCACTCGACGTCGAGCAGAGCCGCCGCGGCCTCCTTGGTCAACGGCTTGACCAGGTAGTTGCGGATGAGGTCGATCGACTGGGCCGTGGCCTTGTCCACCGACCATGCCGACGAGGTCAGCATGTGGACCTGCAGGGCCGCACGCGGTTGCAGTCGATCGGTGAGCGCGCGCGCCACGTCAAAGCCGTTCATGCCGGGCATGTTGATGTCGAGCAAGACCAGGGTGGACACGCTGATCTGGTCTTGCACCAGGAATTCGAGTGCGCGTTCTCCACTTTCGAAAATCTGGATCTCGCCGTCGAAGCCGGCCTTGCGCAGCGCGATCTCGTGAAAGAAATTGTCGTTTTCGCTGTCGTCGATGAGAACGACCCGCTGGATGGGGGCGGTGACGCTCATGCGGCGGGCCCGGTTGGTTGAAGCTCGATCGCGCCGTTGTGGCCGGGCAGGATCACGCAGTAGCAGTTGGTGCCGTCGGACTTCAGCTCGATCTGCAGCTCTCCCTGGTGCAGGTCGATGATGTGGGAGGCAATGGACAAGCCCAGGCCCAGCTCGCGCACGTCGTTCATCGCGCGCTTTCGGCTGCCGCGTACCGACATCGGGCGGCCGGCGGTGTCGGCAGCAGCTACCGTGGAGGGGGTGGGCAGAGGACCGCGCCGCCGCACCGTGATGTCCACGCGGTGCGTGAACAGCTCTTCCTGCGATCGAATGACCACCAGCGAGTCGCCCGGGACCGAGCCCTGGCGTTGCGCGGAACTCAGCAGATTTTCCAGAATGCTCCGGATGGCCAGGCACAGGAGCGGCGCATCGCCGCGGACGGCGCCCGTCACGAACAGGTCGACCTCCACATCCCCGGCTTCCAGATCGGCCTGGATCTCGGTGATGGCTCTGGCATAGATGCTGTGGGCCGTGTGCGGCTTCATCCGCATGTCACTGATGTCCACTTCGCTGTAGAGGCGCAGGTCTTCCAGCACCCGCGAGAGCTTGGCGCTGGCCTCCTGCGCGATGCGCACGCAGCGGGTCTCCACCGGATCGGCGCGCAGTGCCGCACCCTCGGCCAGCAGAAGGGTGGCATTGGTGATGGCGTTGACCGGCTCTTTCAGGTCGTGCGAAACGCTGTAGACGTACTTGCGGTTGGCCAGGCGTTTGGCCTGCAGCTCCTTCACAGCGTCAGCCAGCTGTTGTTCGCTTTGCTTGCGCGCGGTGATGTCGCGCGTGCGCTCAACCACACCATGCACCTCACCACCATCGCGCGCCGGCGTGTGCGTGACCTCCAGGTAGCGCATGCCCATGCCCGGAAAACCCAGTTCCAGTGCGAACTGCGATTCCTGGCCTGCCAGCGCCTGATTGAGACTGGGTTTGAACAGGGCGCGGTAGTTTGTGGAGTCGATCAGGTCTTGCACCTGCATGCCCATGATCTCCTGCGGCTCCCTGTTCCAGTAGCGCTGAAACGCCGGGTTCACGAAGAGGTAGCAGTGCTCCCGGTCAATGAAGGCGGCCATGTCACGGCCCTCGTTGAGCACATCGCGAACGATCTGCTGACCTTTCACGATCTGCTCGACCTTGTGCTCGGACTGGTCACGGCGGTTTCGCTCGTGCTCGATGAGCTCCATGGCCAGATCGGCCAGGTGCTTGAGCATGTTTCGCTGTTCGACGTCCAGCTCGCGCGGCACGCTGTCGATGACGCACACGGTACCCAAGGCTGCGCCCCCCGAGGTGACGATGGGTGCGCCGGCATAGAACACCAGCTCGCCATTTCGCACCATGGGGTAGTTGTGAAAGCGCTCATCGTGGGTGGCGTCGTTCACCACCAGCACTTCACTCGGTTCCATGATGGTGTGGGCACAGAAAGCCTCCTCGCGCGAGGTCTGCGCCAGTTCGGTACCCAACCGTGATTTGAACCACTGGCGATTGGAATCCACAAGCGAGATCAGCGCGATCGGCGTGCCACAGATACCGGCGGCCAGACTGGTGATGCTGTCAAACGCCCTCTGCGGCAAGGTGTCCAGAATCTCCAGGCGCCGCAGCGCAGCCAGACGTTCGGGTTCGTTGGCGGGGATCGGGGCGGGCATGGATTGAAGTAGTTGCACGGAGTGTCAGGACATGTCGATGATCGCGGCGGCCGTCTCCCGCGTGAGCGGTTTGACCAGGTAGCTTTTGATGCAGCTGATCGACTCGCACGTGGCCTTGTCGACCGACCAGGAAGACGAGGTGAGCATGTGCAATTGCAGCGGTAGGCCAGTTTCCAGCTGATCGTCCAGCGCGCGAGCCAACTCGAAGCCGCCCATGCCGGCCATGTTGATGTCCATGAACACAATCGTGGGCACGCTCACACGGTCCTGCAGGAGGAATTCGAGCGCATCTTCACCCTTGTCGTAAATCTTGATCTCGCCATCAAAGCCACACTTGCGAAGGGCGATGTCATGGAAGAAGTTGTCGTGTTCGCTGTCATCGACAAGGATCACGCGCTGGGTGGGGGAATGGGAGTTCATGATGAGGCTCTCGGAGCAAAGGCGGATGCCTGCTCTTGAGCCCAATGTAGGCAGCGGCGGATAAGCCGCACGTGTCATAAGACACAGGGTCCACGGGATTGGTTCAACCCGCCGTGCAATGGGTCACGAGAACGCCCCGGCATCGACCGCGGGCCGCGGCACCGGGCGGTTCTAGATGAAGCGCTCTATATAAATCAACGCGCCTTCGTCGAAATGATCGAAATTGCGGTGGATCGCATGCGCGGCGCGAATGAGTTCCGCCTCGACAAAACGCGGGCAATCGATGGCCCAGAGTTGCAACGGGATGTTCGCCGCCGCAGCGAGCATCGGGCCGCTGGGCGCCCAGAACAGCGTGCCGCTGTCGTGGCCGACCCGAAGATCCTGGTAGTTGTACTGGTAGCGCCGCGTGAACATGACCGCCACGAAGCGCAGCGCTGCCGCCATGGCCACCGCCTGGGGCTGGCCTGCCGCGACGAACTGGTGCTGGATGTACTGCATGCCCAGCTCCAGCGAGGGCAGGTCCTCGATCCCCGGGATGACCGGGTACGGCTCCAGCGCCTGCAGCTCGGTCTGCAGCTTGTTGCCCATGAGCTTGAGCGCACGGCGCGAAGCCTCCACAAACAGCAGGCGCGGCACCGGCTGGCAGGCAGCGTCCAGGTCGATCTGCACCGCCGGGCACGTGCCCTGGGGCTTGGAGTTTGCGTCGTGTGGCTCGGCGTTCATGGCGGTGCGCGCAACTCGGAGATCTCAGGCCAGCAGATTGAGCTGCGTGCCCACGCTGCCACTGGTGGCCAGCGGCAGGTTGCCGGTGAGGCTGTTCAACAGCGAAATGGCGCCCGCGCCCTGCATGTCCATGGCCTTCTTCAGCACGGCCAGTTGCACTTCCTGGGCGGCATTGGCCTGCTTGTTGGCCACATACGCGCCAACGATTTCAAGGGGAGATATGTCCACGGTGGTTCCTGGTGGATGGAGATACCTCCTGTATCGGTTGCCGCGGGGATATCTTGATATTTCCCTGTCTTGCGGACCACGGGGCGGCGGGGCATGGAGTCCGGACGGACCAACTGACGAAGTAAGTACGGTACCGAACACTGAATTGGCCCGGAGTATGGCGCAATGAAAGGGACCCATGACGAGTCACGTGACACCGGCTTTGCGCCGCTGAACAAACCGTGGCGAATCGGGGCCAACCACGGAAAAATTGCATGCACCAATTCCTGTCGAACAACCGCGACGAACTCATTGAACGGTGCAAGGCCAAGGTCGCGCGGAGGCCCAAGCGGGCCGCGACGGCAGCACAGCTGGCCAATGGCATCCCCTTGTTTCTCGACCAGCTGATGAGGACACTGGAAGCGGAAGACAGCGGCAGGACGGGCGAGAGTTTGAGAATTTCAGGTGCCGCAGGCGGTGATGCGGCCCACCTGTCGGAAATGGGCGTGAGCGCCGCTGCGCACGGCAAGAAACTCCTGGAGCTCGGCTTTTCCGTGAACCAGGTGGTACACGACTACGGCGACCTGTGCCAGGCCATCACCGACCTTGCGTTTGAGCGCGATGCCCCGTTTTCAGTGGATCAGTTCCGCACCCTGAACCGTTGCCTGGACAACGCCATCGCCGATGCGGTCACCGAGTTCGGCATCGTGCGCGACGCCAGCGTCGCCCTTCAGCAGACTGCCGAGCAGAACGAGCGCCTCGGCATGCTCGTCCATGAACTTCGAAACTACCTGCACACGGCAACGCTGGCCTTCGCTGCCCTCGAATCGGGAAAGCTGGCCATCGGTGGCTCCACCGGTGCCGTGTTGAAAAGGAGCCTGGCTGCCCTGTCGAGCCTGCTCAACGTGTCGCTGTCGGAGGTCGACGCCACCACCGACACGCCGCACACGGAAGCGTTTTCGCTCGAACTGTTTGTGGCCGACGCCAGCAACGCGGCCAGTCTGGACGCGGGTGCCAAAGGCTGCACTTTCTCGGTCGACAATGTGGACGCTGACATCGGCATCTCCGGCAACCGTGAACGGCTCCTGGCCGCACTGATCAACCTGCTCCGAAACGCATTCAAGTTCACCCACGCGCACACAGAGGTCAAGCTTCGCGCATTCGCTGACCGGGACCACGTCTTCGTCGAGGTCAGGGACCACTGCGGAGGGCTCCCACCGGGAGCCACGCGAAGCATTTTCCAGCCCTTCGTTCAGGTCGGTGACAACAAGAGTGGGATGGGTCTCGGTCTGTCCATCGCGCGGCGAAATGTCGAAGCCGACGGCGGTGTCCTGACCGTGCAGGACATGCCCGGCACGGGTTGCGCTTTCACCATCCAGCTTCCGCGCAGGGCGCTTCAGTAGCGCGGCGCAAACCCGGTCGCGCAGCGCAGTTGCGCGAGCACGTCAGGGCTCGGGTGCGGCGCGCTGGAAGCAGCGGTGCCGAGCTGGCGCTGCGCCCAGTGGCCGGCAGCCGACACGCTGTCGATGAGCGGCACCTCCACCTCCGCCTGCAACTTGGCGGCCATGCCGGCCAGGCCCGCGCCGCCCACAATGACCGAAGACACGCCCCAGCGCTGCTGTGCGTCGCGGCAAGCCTGTGCCAGCAGCGCCCGCGCGCCCGCCGGATCGGCCGCCAGCTGAGCGCCGGTGGGCGCCACAGTGTGCACACCGGCCAGCGCGTCGCCGAAGCCCAGCGTGTGCGCCAGGCGCTGCAGCATGGGCCCCCAGCGTGCGCCACCGGTGACCACGGCAAACGGGCCCAGCCGCGCGGCTTCGGTGAAGGCCGCCTCGGCCAGACCCGTCACGGGCACCGGGCTGCTCTCGCGCAGGGCCAGCAGGCCGGGGTCGCCGAAGCAGCCGATGAGCACCGCGTGGGGCGCGGTGTCGCTGGTGTGCAGGGCGTGCAGCCAGGCGTCCAGCACGGCGTGTCCGGCCACAGTGCAACCCGCTTCGTCGGAGATGTAGGGCGGGCCGAAGCGCGCCGTGACCGCGCGCACCCGCACGGCGGACCGCAGCACACCACCGAGGTGGCGCGCGAGCAGATCGGTGACCTGCGCCGAGGTATTCGGATTGATGACCAGCAGCTGAGGGGTCACTGGTGTACCTTCGGTTTCGCCTGCGGTGCGAGCTTGCTTGGGGCGGCCCGGCGCGACGTTCACACGCTCAGGGGCGCTTGCCCCGTTTCTGCAGCCGGCTGAAAAACGAGGCCAGGGCCAACGCGGCGGCCATGACCACCAGCGAGACCACGGTGGTCACCGTGCCCAGCGCGTAGATGGCGGGCGTGGTCACGGTGGTGGTGAGACCCTGCAGCTCCAGCGGCAGGGTGTTGACGTCGCCGATGGCCTGCGAGGTGCGCGCGATCTCGTCCCAGCTGAGCGTGAAGCCGAACATGGCGATGCCCACCACCGAGGGCGCTATGAGCGGCAGCACCACGTGGCGGAAACCCTGCCAGGGTGTGGCGCCGAGGTCGCGCGCGGCCTCTTCATACGCCGGGTTGAAGCGGTTGAAGATGGCGAACATGATCAGCAGGCCGAACGGCAGCGTCCAGGTGAGGTGCGCACCGAGGGCCGAGGTGTAGAGGCCCAGCGTCGTGTTGAAGGTCTCCTGCATGCCGGTCAGGCCCAGCGCCTCGAACACCCACTTGAGGCCGGTGTCGAGCAGGCGGAATTCCAGGCCGATGCCCAGCGACACGATGATGGACGGCATGATCAGGCTGGCCACGACCACGAAGAACAGCGCATTGCCGCCCCACAACTTCTTGCGAAACGCGAGACCGGCCAGCACCGACAGCACCACGGTGAACACCATCACCGCCAGGCCCAGGCCGAGCGAGCGTTGGAGTGCCGCGCCGATGTCCACCACACCCAGGCCTTCAGCGAGCTGGCGGAACCAGTGCAGCGAGAAGCCGCGTATCGGGAAGGTGAGCCCACCCTCGGGGCCCTGGAAACTGAGCACCACGATCACCAGCATGGGGCCGTAGAGAAACACCACGAAGGCCGCGAAGAACGCGGCAAGCAACCAGAAGCTGGCGGAGCGCTGGTCCCGGTTCATGACTCAGAGCTCCTTGCGCACATCAACCAGGCGCGTGAGCGCCCAGATGATCATGAGCACCAGGGCCAGCAGGATCACGGCGTTGGCCGCGGCCAGCGGGAACTGCAGGTAGGAGGTCTGCACCTGGATGATCTTGCCGACCGAGGCGATCTGCTGGCCACCCATGACACCGATGGTGACGAAGTCGCCCATGACGATGGTGATGACGAAGATCGAGCCGACGATGATGCCGGTGCGCGAGAGCGGCACGATCACGTTCCACAGTGTCTGCCACGCCGAGGCGCCGCTGTCGCCGGCGGCCTCCAGCAGGCTGCGGTCGATGCGCATCATCGAGTTGAAGATGGGCACGATCATGAACATGGTGTAGAGGTGCACGAAGGCCAGCACCACGGAAAAATCGGAGAACAGCAGCCACTCGATGGGCTGGTCCACCAAGCCCAGCTCCACCAGCGTCTGGTTGACCAGACCGTTGCGCCCGAGCAATGGCACCCACGAGATCATGCGGATGACGTTCGAGGTCCAGAACGGGATGGTGCAGAGCACGAAGAGCAGCGTCTGCACGGTGTTGGATCGCACGTGAAACGCGAGGAAATACGAGACGGTGAAGCCCACCACCAGTGTGATGAGCCAGACCAGCAGGCTGAACTTGAAGGTGGACAGATACGTCTTGACGGTGGTGCACATCTCCGCGGTGTTGCCGCAGCCTTCAAAGATCGAGATGTAGTTCTTGACCGTGAACGCGGGCAACAACTCGTACTCGTTGAAGTCCCAGAAGCTCACCATGCCGATGAGCGCCAGCGGCACCAGGAAAAACAGCACGAACACCGCCGTCAACGGCAGCGCCTGCCACCACGCGGCCAGGGCCTGACCCGGGCTGCCGGTGGTGGGTGCGTGCGCGGAGACGGCGGGCGAACTCATGGCAGCGTCAGATCACGTTCAGGCCGCAACAAATTCATTCCACTTTTGCACCATGTAGGTGTTCTCGTCCATCAGTGCGTTCCAGCAGGCAATGCCGCCCATGCGCTGCTCGTACGAACCGCCGTCGCGGATGCCGCCGGCCTTGTGCAACAGGTCGCCGCTGGGGCTCTTGATGTCCTTCTCGGCGGGCTTGCCTTCCATCCAGTAGGCCCACTCGTAGGGCTCCATCTTGGCCTTGGCGGTTTCCAGCACGGCGCTGTAGTAGCCCTGGCGGTTGAGGTAGGCGCCGGCCCAGCCGTCGAGGAACCAGTTGATGAATTCGTAGGCGCCGTCGAGCTTGCGGCCCGAGAGCGTGGTGGGCAGGCCGAAGCCGGCGGCCCAGGCGCGGTATCCCTCTTTCAGCGGCTGGAAGGTGCAGGCAATGCCCTTGGAGCGCACGGCCGTCACGGCAGGCGACCACATCGACTGGATCACCACTTCGCCCGAGGACATGAGGTTGACCGACTCGTTGAAGTCTTTCCACAGGCTGCGGAACTGGCCGGCCTTCTTGGCTTCGATCAAGGTCTTGATCGTGAGGTCGATCTCCTTCTTGGTCATGTTGCCCTTGTCGGGGTACTTGTAGATGCCCATGGCCTCGACCACCATGGCCGCGTCCATGATGCCGATGGAGGGGATGTTGAGGATGGAGGCCTTGCCCTTGAATTCGGGGTTGAGCAGCTCGGCCCAGCTGGTGACAGGACGCTTGATCAGATCAGGGCGGATGCCCAGCGTGTCGGCGTTGTAGACCGTGGGGATCAGGCTCATGAACTGCGTGGGCGAAGTGGCGAACTTCTTCGACTTCTCGCCTTCGAGGTACATCACCTTCTTCGGCGCGGTGCCCTGGTCGCCCACCTGCTTGCCGGCGACTTCACCCTTGGTGAACAGCGTGGTGATCTTGTCGGCGTTCTTGATGCGCTTGGTGTCGATGCCCTTGAGGTTGCCGGTGGGCACGATCTTCTTGAGCGAGAAGTACTCGGTGTCGATCAGGTCGAAGCTGTTGGGCGCGGTCACGGCGCGCTTGGTCACGTCGTCGGTGGTCACTGCCACGTACTGGATCTGGATGCCGGTGTCGGCCATGAACTTCTCGGCGATCGCCTTGTCCTGGTTGACCGCGGTGCCCAGGTAACGCAACACGATCTTTTCTTGCGCGTGCACCGCCGGGAACATGCCGGCGGCCAGGATACCGGCCGTGCCCTTGAGCAGCGAGCGGCGCTGGACGTGGCCGCTGTGCGAATCGGCGTCGTGTTGAGGTTGGTCTGACATGGAGAGCTCCTTGAGCAAGGTTGGGTGGAAAGCGGGAAAGGAAGAATTCAGGCAGCGAGTGCGTGCGCGGCGCCCGCGGCCCAGGCCAGTTGCACCTCGTCACCCAGCGCAAACGGCTGGGCGGCAAAGGCGGCCTCGGAGACCATCACCGAGATGTCGGCGGTGGTGCTGGCGGAGATGGCGGCACCGGCGTTTTGCAGGCCGAGCAGCACGTAGGTGCCCTGGTACTCCACATCGGTGATCACGGCGCGGCGTTTGGTGGCATCGTCTGCACCGGCCTGCGCCAGCGGCAACACGCTGATCTGGTCGGTGCGCACGCCCACCTTGCCGCTGGGCGTGTCGAGCACGTTGTGCCCGCCCATGAAGCGGGCAACGAATTCGCTGACCGGGCGGTTGTAGACGGTGTGGGGCGAGCCCACCTGCTCGATCAGCCCGTGGTTCATCACCACCATGGTGTCGGCCAGCGCCATCGCTTCTTCTTGCGAGTGCGTCACGTGGATGAAGGTCAGGCCCAGCTCTTTCTGCCAGCGGCGCAACTCGGCGCGCATCTGGATGCGCAGGAAGGGATCGAGCGCGGAGAGGGGTTCGTCGAGCAGCAGCACGCGCGGCTGGGTGATGAGGGCACGCGCCAGCGCCACGCGCTGTTGTTGCCCGCCCGAGAGTTCGGAGGGCTTGCGTGCGCTCAGGTGTCCCATGGCCACACGCTCCAGCAGTTCGGCCGCGCGGGCATGGCGCTGCGCCTTGTCCACGCCCTTCATCTTGAGACTGAAGGCCACGTTGTCGAGCGCACTGAGATGGGGAAACAGCGCGAAGCTCTGGAACATCATGGCCGTGCCGCGGCTGGCGGCCGGCAGGTCGGTGATGTTGCGGTTCTCCAGCAGGATGTCGCCACTGGTGGCGGACTCGTGCCCGGCGATCATGCGCAGCGTGGTGCTCTTGCCGCAGCCAGAAGGCCCCAGCAGGCAGCAATAGCTGCCGCGCTCGATGCGCAGGTTGATGCTGTCCACCGCAGGGGTGCCGGTGCCGTAGCGCTTGGTGAGCGCGACCAGTTCGATCGCGGGGCTGGAGGGGGTCTCGGGAACCGTCATGCCTTGCACAGTGCAAAGTCCATGCCATGCCCTGGTGCAGCCCGTCGTGCCGGGTCTGGTGCAGACAGCCTGACAAACTCCCCAAGGGAGTGCATGGCGCACCCTCTATGCACCAGGGCCGCCAGGAACAACAATGCGAGGTCGTCCACTTCCATTTCCGGAATTCTCCGGAGCTTTCCGACGAAGGTACTCGCATCTCCACCCCCACCCAGGCAATGGGCGTGGCGCTGGAGGTGGTGCCCAACGCGGGCCACCGGTTCGAGGAACCGGGTGCGCCCGGCAGCGTGGCGGATTTCGCCCCGAGCTGGTTTGAACACGACTGTGCACCGGGAGTTCAGCATGAACACGTTCCTGAGAATCGACACCGATCACCTTTCACGTTCACGCCGCTTCGCCTCGCTCTACCCCGGTGTGACGATGGCGCGCAAACCCTTTGCAACCCGCACGCAGGCCGGCATTGCACTGGCCCGCGAGCTGCAACTCCTGGACCTCACTGGACCGCTGCTGGTGCTGGCCCTGCCGCGCGGCGGGGTGCCGCTGGCCGTCGAAATCGCGCGCACCCTGATGGCGCCACTGGACCTGCTGCTGGTGCGCAAGATCGGCGCGCCCTTCGAACCCGAGGTGGCGGTGGCCGCCGTGGTCGACGGTTCACCGCCCGACGTGGTGGTCAACGAAGAAACCGCCGACCTGCCCGATGTGAACGACGCCTGGATTCAGCACGAGGTGCCGGCCGCGCTGCGCGAGATCGAACGCCGCCGTGGCGTGTACATGGCGGGCCGACCGATGCGATCGGTGGAAGGCGCCACCGTGATCGTGGTCGATGACGGCATTGCCACCGGCACCACCATGCGGGCCGCGTTGCGGGCGCTGCGCCGGCGCCACCCGGCCCACATGATCGTGGCGGTGCCGGTGGGGCCGCACGCCACCATCACGGCCCTGAGCGAAGAGGTGGACGAGGTGGTCTGCCTGATCGAACCCCGGCCGTTTCACGCCATCGGGCTGCACTACCTGGACTTCCACCAGCTCGAAGACGATGAAGTGTGTGCGGCGCTGGATGCGGCGAACGCGTCGCACCCGCCCCGCTGACATCCGTTTGCCCAAGGATCGAGTCGCTGCAACCCTTTTGACGTCACCAGGAGAGTTCCATGTCCGCAAGCCCCAACGCCCTGAACTGGTTCGAAATTCCGGTCACGGATTTTTCTCGTGCCAAGGCCTTCTACGAAGCGGTGCTCGGGCGCCCCATCGAGCAGATGGCCATGGGTCCGACCACCATGGGTTTCCTGTCTTCCGACCCGGCTGGCGTGGGTGAGATCGGCAACAACTACGGCTTTTTCGCGCATTTTCTTGACACGGAAGGTAACAAGATCGGCCTGCACTCCATGGCTTAGGGCCGGTGGCACCCGAGGTGGATGCCCCACAATGTCCGATGCACCCCACAGACCGAACTTTGCGCACACGCCTCCTCAAGCTTTCCCTGAACCTTCGCCACGGCCTCATCGGCCTGCTGCTGTTCACCGGCCTCACCGCCCCATTCGCGTGGGCTCAGGCACCGTCACCCGAAGCCTTGCACTCGCAGTTCAACGCCCTGCGCGAGAAGGGCACGGGCCAGCTGGCCGGTCGATCCATCTACCTGCGATCCACCGAGTCGGCGGAGCGCATGCAGGGCGAGGTGCACGCCCTGATCGACGAGCCTTTTGACCGGGTGCGCCAGGAGCTGACCCAGGCCGATCGCTGGTGCGACGTGCTGATCCTGCACATCAACGTGAAGTACTGCCGCGGCATGCGCAACGCCGCCGGTGACGAGCTGGTGTCGGGCGTGGGGCGCAAGTTCGACCAGCCCCTGTCGGAGGTGTATTGGGTGCGGTTCGGCTTCAAGGTGCAGGCCGATCGCAACGATCACCTGCTGGTCGAACTGCGCGCGCCCAGCGGCCCGCTGGCCACGCGCGACTACCGCATCGTGGTGGAAGCCGTGCCCCACACGGGTGGGCAGTCGCTGGTGCGCATGACGTATTCGTACGGTTTCGGCACGGCCGCGCGCTGGGCCATGAAGACGTATCTGGCCACCCTGGGGCGCGGCAAGTCGGGTTTCAGCGTGGTGGGCCGCTCGGACGATGGCCAGCCAATCCGCGTGGAGGGTGTGCGTGGCGTGGTCGAGCGCAACACCTTGCGCTACTACCTGGCCTTGCAGTCGCACCTTCAGTCACATGACGCACCGGGCACCGCCCAGCTGCAGCAGAGCCTGGAGGGCTGGTTCACCGCCACCGAGCGCTACGCCGAGCAGTTGCACGAGATCGAGCGCGTCGACTATGTGGCCATGAAGCTCAAGGAAGTGAAGCGCCAGGAGACGGTGGCGCCACCACCACCTGGTTGAAACCCAGGTGGTGCATGAGTTCGCGCAGGATGAGCAGGGTTGCAGCCGCCTCCTTGCCAGCCGGCAGGCCCCGCAGCGCAGACGGATCGCCCAGCGCGCCCGAGGCCAGGCGCTGGAACAAGCCCTCCACCACCTCGCGCGTGAGCGCCGTCTCGGAGGACCGACCTTCGGCCTGCGCCAGAGCCCGCACGAGCGGGTGGTCGGTCACCAGCGTGGAGCGTCCTGCCGTCCAGGCCCCGGCGCGCATCAGTTCGTCTTCCACATGATCGATCGCCCGCTCGAGTTCGAGCGGCGTGGGCAGATCGCCACGAAAGAAACGCTGCGCCGTGCTGGCGGTGCCCAGGTCGAGCGCGAGCGACCTCGCCTGTTCCTCATCCCCATCGAGCGCCAGCCAGGCGCCCGTGGCGGCCAGGCGCAGGAACACGCGGTCGTGGCTCACTGCACCACCTCGCCAAACACAAAAGCGTCCATCGAGAGCACGCCGTGCGTGATGCCACCGTCGATCACGCGCGCCGGCACCGAGTCGCCCGCGGCACCGGCGGCCACCAGCAGGGGCAGGAAGTGCTCGGTGGTGGGGTGGGCACGCTTCGCATGGGGAGCGAGCTCCAGCGTGCGCTGCAGGCGTGCGCCATCGCCCTGCTCCACGGCCTCGCGCACCCAGGCCACGAATTCGGTGGCGTAGGCCTCTTCATGGCCATGCCCGGCGCGGAACTCGTAGAGGTTGTGCGTGAGGCTGCCCGAGCCGACGATGAGCACCCCTTCATCGGCGAGAGGCGCCAGCGCCCGGCCGAACGCCCAGGCACCCGCGGCGTCCAGCGTGGCGGGCAGCGACACCTGGAACACCGGCACGTCCGCGTCGGGGTAGAGGTAGCGCAGCGGCACCCAGGCGCCGTGGTCCAGGCCGCGGCGCTCGTCGCCCTGCGCAGCCCAGCCGGCTTGCTGCAACGTGGCCAGCGTGCGGCGGGCCAGCTCGGGGTGGCCGTTGGCCGGGTAGCTGAGTTCGTACAGCGGCTGCGGGAAGCCGCCGAAGTCGTGGATGGTGGCCGGCTGCTGCGAGAGGCCCACACGCGCACCGTGCGACATCCAGTGCGGCGAGACGATCAGAACGGCTTTGGGACGGGGCAAGGCGCGGCCCAGCGCGCTGAGTTGCAGCCCGGCCAGGCCGGGCTCCAGCGCGAAGGTGGGCGCGCCGTGGGACACAAAAACGGTGGGCAAGCGGTTCATGCGTTTCTCCTGCGGCGCAAGGCGCCGTGTGGTGAATGAATCTCAGTCGGCGCGGCGGGCCAGCGTGGCGTCCACCGAGGCGAAGCCGGCGCCGCTGATGAGCAGCGAAACCGCAGCAGCGAGCAAGGCCAGCGCGAACTCGTAGCCGTTGTTGGCCATGAAGAGGCCCTTGTCCAGGTGCACGGTGGCGATCGCCACCACCATCGTCACAGCCAGCACGGCGGCGGCCGGGCGCACCAGCAGACCCAGCAGCAGGGCCAGGCCACCGAAGAACTCGGCGGAGCCGGCCAGCAGAGCCATGAGGTAGCCCGGGCTCAGGCCCAGCGAGTCCATGAACTGGCCCGTGCCTTCCAGGCCGTAGCCGCCGAAGGCACCAAACAGTTTCTGTGCGCCGTGGGCCACAAAAACGATACCGATGGGGATGCGCAGGGCCAGCGGAGCCCAGCCGGCGCTGGTGGTGAGCAGGCGTTGCAGGGGAGAAGCGTTGTTGATGTTGTTCATGGTGAATTCCTCAAAAAGGGTTTGGAAGTGGATCGGTGACTGGACTTTAGAAGTTCCACGCACGAAGATAAACATGCTTCAATGAGACTGACTGTTCCGATAATCGATATAAATGAACCCAGATGGACCGATTTGAAGAAATGCGGGTGTTTGCGGCGGTGGTGGACGCCGGCAGTTTCGTGGGCGCGTCCGATGCGCTGCCCATGTCCAAGGCCGCGGTGTCGCGCCATGTGGCGGACCTGGAGGCGCGCCTGGGTGTGAGGCTGCTGCACCGGACGACGCGCAAGCTCTCGCTCACGGCCGAAGGCGAGGTGTTTCATGCGCGCTGCAAGGAGGTGTTGTCCACCGTGGACGAGGCCGAGGCGGAGATCACCTCGCGCAGCGGCGAGGCCAGTGGCCTGCTCCGCATCAACGCGCCCTTCACCTTCGGCCTGCTGCACCTGGCGCCACTGTGGGTGGAGTTCATGGCGATGCACCCCAAGGTCACGCTGGACGTGACCCTGTCCGACCGCATGGTCGATCTGGTGGATGAAGGCTTCGATCTCGCGGTGCGCATCGCCCGACTGCCCGACTCCACGCTCATCAGCCGCCAGCTCACCACCACCCGCCTGGTGCTGTGCGCGTCGCCCACCTACCTGCGTCAGCACGGCACGCCCACGCATCCGTCGGAGCTCGTGCAGCACGAGGTTGCCTCTTACAGCCTGTTTTCGATGGGCGAGAACTGGGTGTTCACCGGCCCCGACGGCCCGGTGGCGGTGAAGGTGTCGCCGCGCCTGCGCAGCAACAACGGCGACACCTGTCGCATGGCCGCGCTGCGCCACCTGGGGCTCGTGCTGCAGCCCTCGTTTCTGGTCGGGCCCGACCTGCAGGCCGGCACCCTGGTGGAGGTGATGCCCACGTTTCGTTCGCTGGAGCTCGGCGTGTACGCGGTCTATCCCTCGCGCAAGTTCGTCTCGCCCAAGGTGCGCCTGCTGATCGACTTTCTGGCCGAGGCCTTCAAGATGCAGGCGTGGCCGGTGACGCCGCCGACCCCCTGAATCAGCGCACCTTGCCCAGCGCGCGCAACACCTTCTGCGGCGTGATCGGTTGCGAGAACACATGCGCGTCAAACGGCGCCATGGCGTCGTTGATGGCGTTCATCACCGCCGCGGGCGCCCCCGCCGTGCCGGCCTCGCCCGCGCCCTTGGCGCCCAGCTTGGACGTAGCGGTGGGCGTCTGGATGTGGGCCACCTCGATGTCGGGCATCTCGGCCGACATGGGCACCAGGTAGTCGGCCATGCTGGCGTTGATCATCAGGCCGCTGTCGTCGTAGAGGCACTCCTCGAGCAGCGCGCCGCCGATGCCCTGCACGATGGCGCCGCGCATCTGCTCGTCCACCAGCATGGGGTTGAGCACGCGGCCGCAGTCTTCCACCGCCCAGTGTTTGAGCAACTTCACGAAGCCGGTGTCGGTGTCCACCTCCACATAAGACGCCTGCACGCCGTTGGTGAAGATGAACGGGTAATCGCGCTGCGCGTAGTGCCGCGTGACCATGAGCTCGGGCGTGAACTCGGCGGGCAACGTGTCGGAGCGGAAGTAGGCGATGCGGCCCAGTTCGGCCAGCGGCAGCAGTTCTTCGCCGGTGGTGGCGTCCACGATGCGGTCGCGGCGCACCGCCAGCGTGACGCCCTCGCGCTTGAGGATGATGGCCGCCACCTTCACGATGTTCTCGCGCAAGGCCTGACCGGCCAGCAGCACGGCCTCGCCGCCGATGCCCGCGCCGCGCGAAGCCCACGTGCCTCCACCGTACGGCGTGGCGTCGGTGTCGCCGGTGACCACGCGCACCTTGCCGATGCCCACGCCCACCGCGTCGGCCGCGATCTGCTGGTAGATGCCTTCGGTGCCCTGGCCCTGCTCGCCCACGCCGATCAGCACGGTGATGTGGCCTTCGGGGTCCAGCCGCACGGTGGCGCCGTCTTGCGAGGCGATGCGCGCGCCGCCCACGCCGTAGAACGCGGCGCTCGGGTTGGTGAGCTCGATCACGGTGGCGAAGCCGATGCCGCGAAAGATGCCCTGTTGGCGCAGTGCGGCCTGCTCGGCGCGCAGCGCGTCGTAGTTCATCAGCTCACGCAGCTTCTTCAGGCTGGCCTGGTGCGAGAGGATCTCCAGCTTGATGCCCGAGGCGCCGGCGGTCGGGTAGGCGTCGTCCGGGATCACGTTGAGTTCGCGGATTCGCAGCGGGTCCATGCCGATCTTCTGTGCCGCCAGGTCCACCAGCGCCTCGGTCACGGCGCAGGCGATCGGGTGGCCCACGCCGCGGTACTGGCAGGTGGGCGTCTTGTTCTGGAACACCACGTCGAGCCGGGCGCGGTAGTGTTTGTGCTTGTAGGGACCACCCACCAGGTTGACCACCTGGTTGCCCTCGATCGCGCTGGTGCGCGGGAACATGGAGTACGGGCCGATGCCGGTGAGGTCTTCCATGTCGAAGGCGAGGATCTCGCCGTCGCGGTTGACCGCGATGCGCGCCTTGATGTGGTGGTGGCGCGCGTGGATGTCGCTGGTGAAGCTCTCCAGCCGGTCGGCCACGAACTTCACCGGGCGGCCCAGCAGGATGGACAGCGCCACGGTGGCGAAGTCGTCCGGATACGCGTGCACCTTGATGCCGAACGAGCCACCCACGTCCTTGCAGACCACGCGGATGGCGCTGGCCGGAAGGTCGAACTGGCGGCCGTAGAGGTCCTGCATCATGTGCGGCGCCTGGCACGAGTGGTGCACTGTGAGGCGGCGATCGGCCGGGCTCCAGTGCGCGATCTGCGCGCGCGGCTCCAGCGTCACCCCGGTGTGGCGGCCAAACTCGAATTCGATGTTGGCCACCACGTCGGCATTGGCAAAGGTCTCGTCGACCTGGCCCACATCCAGCGTGCGGGTGAAGCAGAGGTTGTCGCCCAGCTCGGGGTGGATCAGCGGCGTGGCCGGGTCCAGCGCAGTGCGCATGTCGGTGGCTGCGGGCAGCTCTTCCCAGTCCACCTGCACATAGGCGAGTGCGTCCTCGGCCTCGGCGCGGGTTTCGGCCACCACGGCCACCACAGGTTCGCCCTGCCAGCATGCACGGTCGAGCGCCAGCGCGTATTGCGGTGCCGATTTCATGCCCGCCAGATGGCCCAGCGTGGCCACCCAGGGCTTGCAGACCTTGGCCAGGTCTTGCCCGTCCGCCACCAGCAGCACGCCGGGCATGGCGCGCGCGAATTCGGCATTGACGGCGTTGACGCGCATGTGCGCCACCGGGCTGCGCCAGAACACCACATGGGCCATGCGCGGCAGCTCGATGTCGTCCAGGTACTGGCCCAGTCCCTGGGTCAGCCGCTCGATGCCACCGCGCGGCACCGAGGCGCCGATGTAGCGCTGGTCGTCGTTGACCGGGGGCAGCGGCCGGCTGTGGTCGACGCCGGGTTCGAGGTTGACGGTGTCGCGCTTCATGCGATGGCCTCCTTGCGTTGTTGCAGCACGTCGCAGATCGCGTCCACGATGGCCTGGTAGCCGGTGCAGCGGCAGTAGTTGCCCGAGATCCAGTCACGCACCTCGGCGCGGTTGGCGTTCGGCATCTGCTCCACCAGTTCCTTGGCCGCCATCAACATGCCCGAGGTGCAGAAGCCGCACTGCAGCGCGTTGCGCCGCACGAAGGCTTCCTGCAGATCGCGGATGGCGCCGGACTGGCTCACGCCTTCGATGGTCTGAACTTTGCCGCCATCGGCCTGCACCGCGAGCGTGAGGCAGCCGCGCACGATCTGGCCGTTGAGCTCGACGGTGCAGGCGCCGCACACGCCGTGTTCGCAGCCGAGGTGGCTGCCTTTGAGACCGAGGTCTTCACGCAAAAAATCCACCAGGTGGGTGCGCGGTTGCACGCTGCACTGGTGCGGCTTGCCGTTGACGGTGACTTTGATCGGATACAGGTCTGCCATGGGTGTTCCTCAGGGGCTCAGGCGGTGGCGCTGGCCGGGGTGGGCAGCATGCGATGCAGCAGCACGCCGGCGAGATGCCGCTTGGTGTCGGGGGTGTTGGTCAGGTCGGGCAGCGGGTGAATCTCGCTGCGCAGGCTGGCCACGGCTTGGGTCACGGTGGCCATATCCAGCGCACGGCCTTCCAGCAGCGCCTCGGTCTGGCGGGCGCGCACCGGCGTGGCGTCCACACCCAGCAGCACGATGCGCAAATCGTGCAGGGCCGTGCCTTCGCGCCGGGCCGTGGCGGCCAGGCCCACGATGGCGTAGTCGCCGTGTCGGCGCGCCAGTTCGCTGAAGCCGAACCAGTGCTCGGCACCCGCCAGCGGGATTTCGCAGGCGGCCAGCAGCTCGTCGGGTTGCAACGCGGTGCTGTAGAGGCCGGTGAAGAAATCGTCGGCCGCAATGCGGCGCTCGCCCTGGGGACCGCGTGCGATGACGGTGCCGCCCAGCGCGAGCAGGCAAGTCGGCCACTCGGCCGCCGGGTCGGCGTAGGCGATGGAGCCGCCCCAGGTGCCGCTGTTGCGGATGGCGCGGTGTGCGATGTGGGGCGCGGCAGCCTTGAGCAGCGGCGCGTGGCGCGCCACCAGCGGGCTGAACTCGATGTCGGTGTGCGTGGCCAGTGCGCCGATGCGCAGCACTTTGCCCTGCACGCTGATGCCGCGCAAGGATTCGATGCCGGTGATGTCGATCACCAGCGCCGGCTCGGACAGGCGCATGTTCAGGGTCGCCATCAGCGTCTGGCCACCGGCGAGCAGGCGGGCGTCGTCGCCGTGCTCCTGCAGCAGCGCAATCACCTGGTCGATGGAGACGGGTTTGACGTAGTCGAAGGCAGCGGCTTTCATGGAGCGGTCCTCAAGAAGTCAACAGGGAAGCGATCCACACGCCGAAGCCGGTGGAGAGGGAACCCAGCACGAACCACAACACGCGAACGCCTTCGCCGCTGGAGGCGGGCCGGGGTGCGTGAACGGTGCGCGGCACGAAGGTGGACTGCGCCCCAGCGGTGGCGCCTGGCGCTGGCTCTGTGGACGCTGCTTCAGCAGCCTCCACCACCGGCACACCCACCATCTGTTCGTTGAACGCAGCGAAGAACTGGTCGGCCATCTGCTTGGAGGCAGCATCGATCATGCGGCCGCCCACCTGGCCGAGCTTGCCGCCGATGGAGGCCTGCGCGGTGTAGCGCAAACGCGTGTCGCCGGCTTCGTCGGTGAGCTCCACGTTCGAGTGGCCCTTGGCCATGCCGGCCGCGCCGCCCGAGCCTTGAAAGCGCAGCACGCAGCCTTCGTTGGGGCGGATGTCTTCCATGCGCACATGGCCCACAAAGCGCGCGCGCACCGGGCCCACCTTCACCGCCACGCGGGCGGTGCGTTCGGTGGGGCTGGTGGCTTCCATGGCTTCGCAGCCCGGAATGCAGCGCGTCAGTATCTCGGGGTCGTTGAGCCCGGCCCAGACCTTCTCGCGCGGTGCGCCGATCAGGATGTCTCCAGTCAATTCCATGCCTTGAATCCTCGGGTTTTCACGGGTGTTTTTGTTTACCAGTCGGTTAACAATGGTACGAATCATTGACCAATCGGTAAATAGCGTGCGCATCCAGACAAACCCTGACAAGGCGAAGGAAGCCCGAAAAACAGACGCGGAAGCCCCGGCACGCCGGCGCATGGGCGTGGTCGAGCGCGAGCGCCAGATCCTCGATGGCGCGATCCAGTTCTTTGCGGTGCACGGCTTCGGCGGCCAGCTGCGCGACCTGGCCAAGAGCATCGGTGTGACCCACGCACTGCTCTACCACTACTTCCCCACCAAGCAGGCGCTGGTCGACCGCGTCTACCTCGAAGTGTTCGAAGGCCGCTGGCGCGCGGAGTGGGATGCGTTGCTCGACGACGCCGACATGCCGGTGGAAGACAAGCTCACCGCCTTTTATTGGGAGTACGTGACGATCACGCTGTCGCGGGAGTTCGTGCGCATCCTGGTGTTCTCGGGCCTGACCGACCACACCATCACCGACCGGTTCTTCGCCATGCTGCGGACCCGCCTGTTCCCGCGCCTGATCCGCGAAACGCGCCGCTTCCGTGGCGTGGTCAGCCGTGCAAAGCCCAGTGAGCGCGAAATGGAGTTGCTCATGGGCCTGCACGGTGGTTTCTTCTACATCACCATGCGCCGCTGGATCTACGCGCAGAACGTCTACAGCGACAGCGCCCACGAGGGTTACGACGAAGAACTGGTGCGGGACCGTGTGCGTGCCTACCTGAACGCCAGCCGTGATCTGTTTGCCGACACCACCGGGAGCACGCGCAAGCGCCCTGCCCAACGCTGACCCACCCATTTGATGAAGCCGGTGCGGGGGCACTGGCACCCTCCCACCCCACCATGACACCCACCGAGGAGACAACATGAAACTCAAGAAAATCGCCTTCGCAACCCTGGCCGCCCTGGGCGCCACGATGACCGCCGGATCCGCCATCGCGCAGCAGCGCGTCACGGTCAACATCGGCTCCAGCCACCCCACCACCAACATCTGGGCCTTCGCCATGAAGGAAGTGTTCCAGCCCGAGGTGGACCGCCTCCTGAAGGAAGGCGGTGCGAAATACGAAGTGCGCTGGCGCGAGAACTACGGCGGCACGCTCTACAAGTTCACCGACACGCGCGCCGCCGTGCGCGACGGCATCGTGGACGTGGGCATGGTCGGCACGGTGTGGGAGAACTCCGCCATGCCGCTGCAGAACGTGACCTACTTCACCCCGTTCGCCACCACCAACCACGAACAACTCATCGAGATCTTCGACAAGCTCAACGCCAGCGTGCCCGCCCTGCGCGACAGCTGGGCCGCGCAGAACATGGTGCCGCTGTCCTCGCTGATCACCGACAGCTACGACATCTACGCCACCTTCCCGGTGAAAGACCTTGCCAGTCTGAAGAACAAGCGCGTGAACGCACCCGGCACCTCGGCCAACTGGCTGCGCGAGACCGGTGCCACGCCAGTGGACGGCGCGCTGACCACCTACTACACCAACATCCAGACCGGTGTGACCGATGGCGCGCTGTCGTTCGCCAGCGGCATCGGCCCGGCCCGCGTGTACGAGGTGGCGAAGAACCTCACCCGCATCGACATCGGCGCCATGTACTTCGGCAGCGTGGCGGTGAACAAGAAGGTCTTCGACGGACTGCCCAAGGAGGTGCAGGACGCGATGCTCAAGGCCGGCAAGGCCACCTCGGTGGCCCACGGAAAACACGTCACCAAGACCGCCAATGCCGCACTCGACACCATGAAGGCCGCCGGCCTGCAGATCACCGACCTGCCCCAGGCCGAGAAGGCCAAGTGGGTCAACAGCCTGCCCAACATCGTGGCGCCGTGGCTGCAAGGCACGGGTGATGCGGGCAAGCAGGTGCTCAAGGCCTACTTCGACGAGCTGCGCGCTCGTGGCGTGAAGCCCCTGCGCGACTGGGATCTGCAGAACCGCTGATCGGCATGCCACCACCCCGTCCACCCGGCAGCGTCCAGCGGCCGGGTGGTGTGTCCTCTCCCTTTCACAGGTGACCTGTGCACAACGAACCCGATTTCGCCAGCGAAACCCCAGCGGTCGCCGGTCTCACCAACCCCCTGCAGGGCATGGCCAACTTGCTGGCCGCCGTGGGCACGGTGTGGATCTTCCTCATGATGCTGCTGATCGTGGCCGACGTTCTGGGCCGCAACTTCTTTGATGCGCCCATCACCGGCGTGGCCGAGTTCGCCGCGCGCTCGGTCGCCTCCATCGTCTTTCTGCAACTGGCCGCGGCCGTCTGCTCCGGTCGCATGACGCGCAGCGACTTCCTGCTGCAAATCATCGGCAGGCACTCACCGGCCACCGTCAAGGCGCTGGAGGTGATCAACGTCGTGGTTGGCGCGCTGCTCTTTTTCGCACTGGCCGTGATCTCCTGGCCCGAGCTCACCGAAGCCATGAAGATCAAGGAGTATTTCGGTGTGCAGGGCGTCTTCACCGTGGTCACCTGGCCGTTCCGTGCCCTCATCGTGCTGGGCTCCGTGGCCGCTGCCTTGGCCTACCTCGCCTGCATCCCCTCGCTGCTGCGCCAGCCACCTTCCACTGGAGCACACGCATGAGCGAACTCGCCCTGGGCGGGCTCCTGATCGGAGCCCTGGTATTCCTCGTGTTGATCGGCCAGCACATCGCAGTGGCCCTCACCGCCGTCGGCTTTGCAGGCATCTGGCTCATCCGCGAAGACGTCGACATGGCCATGCGCCTGTTGTACCTCTCGGCCTACAACGGCGTGGCCGACTACATCTTCGCCACCATCCCGCTGTTCGTTTTGATGGGGCTTCTGGTCTCGATTTCCAACGTCGGCAAGGACACCTTCGACGTCGCCGAGACCCTGCTGCGGCGCTTGCGCGGCGGCCTGGGCGTGGCCACCGTGGCGGCCAACACCGTGTTCGCCGCCGTCACCGGCGTATCCATCGCGTCAGCGGCCGTGTTCACGCGCGTGGCCGTGCCCGAAATGGTGAACCACGGCTACCGCGCCAGCTTCGCCGCCGGTACCGTGGCCGGCAGCTCGGTGCTGGGCATGATGATCCCGCCCAGCCTGCTGCTCATCATCTATGGCGTGCTGGCCGAGCAGTCCATCGGCACGCTGTTCATCGCCGGCATCATCCCCGGCTTCGTGATGGCGGCGGCCTTCGCCATCATGATCATGCTGATGGCCCGCTTCACGCCCGGTCTGGTGTTCGACCTCAAGCGCCAGGCCGAGATGGCGGCCGAGCGCAGCACCGCGCGCCTGCTGTCCACTACCGAGATGCTCGGCAAGTTGGTGCCCATCGCCGCACTGGTGGCGCTGGTGCTGGGCGGTCTGTACTCCGGTTTCTTCACGCCGACCGAAGCCGGTGGCGTGGGAGCCTTCGGAGCGTTCGTCATCGCCATCCTGCGGCGCAAGCTGGGCGGCGGCAACCTGTGGCGCGTGCTCACCGAAACCGGTGCGGTGTCGGTCGGCATCCTGATCCTGCTCGTGGCCGCGGGCTTCTACAGCCGCATGCTGTCGGTGGCGGGCGTGCCCATGGCGATCAGCGATCTGGTGCAGGACGCCGGTCTCGGCCCTTACGGTTTCCTGTTCCTGTACGTGGTGATCCTGTTGCTGCTGGGCATGATCCTGGACTCCAGCTCCATCCTGCTGATCATGACCCCGGTGGCGGTCCCGATCGCCGCCAGCCTCGATTTCAACCTGATCCACTTCGGCATCATCACCGTCATCGCGGTGGAGATCGGCTTGCTCACCCCGCCGTTCGGCATCTCGGTGTTCACGGTCAAGTCCACCCTCAACGACCCCAAGGTGTCGGTGGAGAGCATCTTCGCCGGGTCGCTGCCCTATGTGGGCGTGATGCTGATCGTGCTGCTGCTGATTGCCATCTTCCCGTTCATGGCGCTGGCACTGATCTGAGGCCGCAAGACACCCGCCCCACAAAGCGGTGCAGGGCTTCTGATCAGACCGTCAGACCGAATTTCCTGGCCCGGTAGGCCACGGTCGCGCGGCTGACCCCGAGGTCGCGCGCCGCGGCCGCGAGGTTGCCCCCGCTGCGCCGGATGGCCTGGCGCAGCAGCGCCAGTTCGGCCTGCTCCAGCGCACCGCTCTTCGGAACGCCCGTCGCCTCGTCCGGCAGGGGTGCTTTGCGCGATCCCAGCAGGCTCAGCGTGGCCGGACCGTCGTCGCGCCAGGCCAGCGAGAGCACGTCCTGCGCGAGCGACTCGCCACTGCTGAAAACGTGGTGCACATCGATGGCTTCGCCGTCGCTCACCAGAATGACGCCGCGCTCCACCAGGTTCTGCAGCTCGCGAATGTTGCCCGGGAACGCGTAGTTGTACATGGCCTTCACTGCGGCCTGGCTGAAGCCCGCCACCTGGCGCTGATGGCGCTTGTTGTAGTGCCCCAGAAAGTGGCTCATCAGCAGCGGGATGTCGTCGCGCCGGTCGCGCAGCGGAGGCAGGTGGATGGGGAAGACGTTGAGGCGGAAGAACAGGTCTTCGCGAAACCGCCCTTCGCGCACCGCCTGGCGCAGGTCCACGTTGGTGGCCGCGATCACGCGCACATCGACACCGATGGCGCGTGTGCCGCCCACGCGCTCGATCTCGCCCTCTTGCAAGGCGCGCAGCAGCTTGCCCTGGGCCACGTAACTCAGGGTGCCGATCTCATCCAGGAACAGCGTGCCGCCATGGGCGCGCTCGAAGCGCCCCGGGCGGGAGGCGCCGGCGCCGGTGTAGGCGCCCCGCTCCACACCGAAGAGTTCACTTTCCATGAGGGTCTCGGGGATGGCCGCGCAGTTGATGGCCACGAAGGGCTTGTCCTTGCGCGGGCTGATGCGGTGCAAGGTGCTGGCGAACATCTCCTTGCCCACGCCGGACTCGCCGGTGAAGAGCACGGTGGCGGTGGTCGGCGCCACGCGGTGGAGCATGTGGCAGGCCGCGTTGAACGATGAAGAGGTGCCCACCATGCTCTGCTCGGTTCCGGGGTTGGCAGCCGCATACGCCTCCAGATCGGCCACCGGCACCGGGCCGGCTTCCACAGCGGAAGCGCCCACAAAGGCCTGCGCGTTCAGGTAGCGCAAGTCCTGCTGCACGTCGTCCCAGTGTTCGGCCGATTTGCCGATGACACGGCAATGGGCGTCACCAGAAGAGCGGCAGTTCAGCTCGCGAAAAACGATCAGCCGCCCGAACAGCGTGCTCACATAACCGGTGGCGTAGCCGACCTGCATCCAGCAGGCAGGCGAGCCGCCCACGCCATAGGCGGCAATGTGCTCGTCGTCCTCGCTGGAGTTGTGCCAGAGGAATTCGCCTTCGTAGACACCGGTGACCGCGTCGTAGGCCGCGTGCACCAGTTCCACCTGGACCACACCCTCCAGCGCATGCAGGCGCGTGCCCGCCATGGCGGCAGCCGGTGGATCGGCGTCGGGCCACTGCCGGCGCACCAGCTGTGCGTCGCGCGCACCGCTGACATAACCCGCGCGCGTGAGCAGACCCCGCGCCTTGTCCAGGCCGATGCTGTCGATGAGTTCGCGGCGCAACGAGCCCAGCGATTCCGAATGCAACAACACCATGCGCTGGTCCTGCAGCCAGATGCGGCCGTCCCCCGGTGAGAAGAACAGGCATTCGCTCAGGTCGGCCACCGTGGGATGCGCCTGCTGGCTGATGCCGCTGGTGTCGAACCCCGCCATCACCAGATGCCCGGGCTCGGTCCGGTGTTCGTCTTTGCTGCTGTTCGCGATGCGGGCGAGATCGGCCAGGGAGATGCGTTGTTTGGACATGGCGAACATCAATAAATGGATGTTTTGATGAAATGTGAACATCACATTTGTTTATTGATGGTAACTTTTTTATGCCGCCAACAGGGCATTCGGACCCGCACGAACGCCCTAGGGAAAGTCCGGATCGGCTCCTCTGAAAAAACGCGGAAATGCCCGCCTCCTGATCGCGATGCCGGCCCGCGTTGGTACGCCCGTTGCGAAACCTGTTGCAGCCGCCGTTTGGCGCGCATGAACGATCAACAGGAGCAAAACAATGGGTGTTTCCGAAAATCCGGTCTGGCTGGACAGCCGCCTCACGTCAGGCAAGGCCTTCGACGGCGCGTGGTCCACCGCGCTCGCCAGCGTGCGCGATGTGAAGGAACCGGCCACCGGCCAGGTGCTTTCGCAGGTGGGCATCGCCAGCGCGGCCGACATGCGCGCCGCCATCGGTCGGGCGCAAGCGGCCCAGTCCGCCTGGGCCGCCATGGATCCACGCGGACGCTCGGCCGTGTTCCACCGCGCCGCCGCGCTCTTCCAGCAGCACATCGGCGAGCTCGCCATGGCCGTCGCCCGCGAAACCGGCGGCATCGTGCCCAAGGGCCAGCACGAGGTGAACGAGTCCATCACGCTGTGCCACCTGGCCGCTGCCCTGCCCATGCAGGCCCAGGGCCATGTGCTGCCCGCCGCGGCCGGCCGGCTGTCGTTCGCGCGGCGCGTGCCGCACGGCGTGGTGGGCGTGATTTCGCCGTTCAACTTCCCGCTGATCCTGAGCCTGCGCGCGGTGGCCCCGGCGCTGGCACTGGGCAATGCGGTGGTGCTCAAACCCGACACACGCACCCCGGTGAGCGGCGGCTTCATCATCGCCCGCGTGTTCGAAGAAGCCGGTCTGCCGGCGGGTGTGTTGCAGGTGCTGCCGGGCGACGCAGAAGCCGGCGAGGCCCTGGTGGTCGACCCGCGCGTGCCCATGATCGCCTTCACCGGTTCGCCCGCCGTGGGCCGGCGCATCGGCGCGCTGGCCGGTGAACACCTGAAGAAGGTGTCGCTGGAACTGGGCGGCGCCAACAACCTGATCGTGCTGGAAGACGCCGACCTGGACGCCGCGGCCAGCGCGGCCGCGTTCGGTGCCTGGTTCCACCAGGGCCAGATCTGCATGGCCTCCAACCGCATCCTGGTGCACGAGTCCATCGCCGAAGGTTTCAAGGCGCGCATGGTCGGCAAGGCCACGCACCTGCCGGTGGGCGACGGGGCCAGTGGCCAGGTCGCCCTGGGTCCGATGATCGACGCCAAGCAGTTGAAGCACTTCGATGACGTCATCCAGGACAGCATCAAGCAGGGCGCCGTGCTCGAAGCCGGCGGCACCTTTGAGGGCCTTTTCTACAAGCCCACCGTGCTCTCGGGCGTGAAGCCCGGCATCCGCTCGTTCGACGAAGAGCCCTTCGGCCCGGTGGTCAACCTGGTCACGTTCCGCACCGACGACGAGGCCGTGCAACTGGCCAACACCAGCCAGGGCGGCCTGGCCGCCGCGGTGATCAGCCCTTCGATCGGCCGCGCCCTGGCCATCGGCCAGCGCCTGCGCGCCGGCATGGTCCACATCAACGACCAGACCGTCTGCGACGAATGCACCAACCCCTTCGGCGGCCCCGGCATCGGTGGCAACGGCGGCAGCGTGGGCGGCCCGGCCGACATCGACGAGTACACGCAATGGCAGTGGATCACCGTGAAGGACGCACCACCAGCGTTCCCGTTCTGACCTCGACCCAAAACAACAGGAGACAACGCACATGACGCTCGCCAACAAGACCATCGTCGTCACGGGCTGTGGCTCGGGTATCGGCTCGGACTTCGCCAAACTCGCCCGCCTGCAGGGCGCGCGCGTGATCGGCGTGGACCGCAACGACCCCATGCTCACGCTGGACGGTTTCGTCAAGATCAACCTGGGCGACCCCGCCGCCATCGACGCGGCCATGGCCCAGTTGCCCGCGCACATCGACGCGCTGGCCAACATCGCCGGCGTGCCCGGCACGGCGCCCGCCGAGCTGGTGGGCCAGGTCAACTACCTGGGCCTGCGCCACTTCACGCAGCGCGTGGTGGAGCGCATGACCGAGGGCGGATCGGTCGTCAACGTCTCGTCCATCCTGGGCGCCGAATGGCCGGCCCGGCTGGAGCTGCACCGCGAGCTGGGCGCCACCCCCAGCTTCGAGGCCGGCGCCGCATGGCTGGCCCGGCACCCGGTGCCACAGGCCACCTGCTACCAGTACTTCAAGGAAGCCCTGATCGTCTGGACCACCACCCAGTCGCAGAAGCAGTTTCTGGAGCGCGGCGTGCGCATGAACTGCGTGGCGCCCGGCCCTGTGTTCACGCCCATCCTGGGCGACTTCGTGCAGATGCTGGGCAACGAGCGTGTGGAAAAAGACGCCCACCGCATGAAGCGCCCCGCCTTCAGCGATGAGGTGGCGCCGGTGATCGCCTTCCTGTGCGGCGACGCGTCGCGCTGGGTCAGCGGCATCAACCTGCCGGTCGACGGCGGCCTGGCCTCGACCTACATCTGATCAGACCCAGGGGGCATCCATGACATGCCCCCGACCGAGCCCCCCAACCACAACGAGGAGACAAGCATGAAAAGAAACTTCACCGCCCACCGACACCATGCACTGGCCCTGGCCTGCGGCATGGCCTGTGCGCTGCCCGCCTTCGCGATCGAACTGGCGTCGGATGACCCGGACACCAGAATCCGGCTCGACTTCACCCCCAAGTACAGCCTGGCCTACCGGCTCAAAGAACCCTCGGCCGTGCTGACCTCGCCTGCGGCGCGCGGCGACGGTGGCGTGACCAATGAGAACGACGGTGACCTCAACTTCGGCAAAGGCGTGGTGTCCAACCGTCTGGACCTGCTCACCGAGTTCGACTACACCCGTCGCAACTGGGGCCTGCGCTTCAGCCACTCGGCCTGGTACGACTCGAAGTACGTGGGCAGCAACGACAACCCTGGAACGATGGGCGTGAGCAACCAGCCGGGCCAGGCCGCCAACGCGTTCATTCCGGCCACGCGCAGCCAGCACGGCCGAGGCGGCGAGGTGCTCGACGCCTTTGTCTTCGCCAAGGGTTCGCTCGGCGACCTGCCGGGCTCGATCCGCATTGGCAAACACGCCCTGCTGTACGGTGAAAGCGTGTTCTTCGGGCAGAACGGCATCGCCGCGGCCCAGGGCCCGGTGGACGTGGCCAAGATCGTCTCGGTGCCCAACTGGCAGTTCAAGGAAGTGCTGCTGCCGGTGGAGCAGATCTCCGGCACCCTGCAGGTGAGCGACAGCGTCACGCTCGGGGGTTACTACCAACTCAAATGGCGGCCCAGCAAGATCCCGGGCGTGGGCAGCTACTTCTCGAACCAGGACTACATCGGTGGCGGCCAGGTGTTCTTCGGCCCACCGCTGCCGCCGGTGCTGGCGACCGACAACAGCAAGGACCAGTTGCCGGGCAACAGCGGGCAGTTTGGCGCCCAACTGCGCTGGTCGCCCGCAGGCAGCGACTACGAGTTCGGCTTCTACGCCGCGCGTTACCACGACAAGACCCCTGCGGTGCCGGTGTTCGATCTGATCAACGGCAACGTGCACAAGGTCTACGCCAAAGGCATCAAGACCCTGGGTGCGAGCGTGACCTCGTCCATCGGTCAACTCAACTGGGCGCTCGAAGGTTCGGTGCGCGCCGATGCGCCGCTGGCCAACGACCCGGCCGTGCTCGGTGGTGCGCCCTTCATGCCGCCGGCCAACTGCAGCGGCGACGTCAGCAACCCCTGCTACGCCATCGGCAAGACGGCACACCTGAACCTGTCAGGGATCTATGTGCTCAACAAGTCGGGCCTGTGGGACGGCGGTGCCCTCGTGGCCGAACTGGCCTGGAACCGCCTGCTCAGCGTGACCCGAAACCCCAGCGCCGTGGGCTTTGGCGGACTCGACCCGAACACCACCCGCGACGCCATGGCCTTTCGCATGATCTTCGAGCCTCAGTACTTCCAGGCACTGCCCGGTCTGGACCTGTCGATCCCGATCGGCCTGGGCTACAACTTCGGCGGTCGCTCCTCGGCCATCTTCAACTTCGCCGGCGGCGCCAGCAACGCGGGCGACCTGAGCATCGGCATCAAGGGCAAGTACCAGAACGCCTGGAACTTCGGCCTGAGCTACACGACGTTCTTCGGCACGGAGAACACCTTCACCGTGGCCGACCCGCGCACCCCGACCCGGATGCTGTCCTTCGGCCAGTCCCTCAAGGACCGGGACTATGTCTCGCTCAACGTCTCCCGGACTTTCTGAACCTCCTCCCGCACACACCCATGAAAACCGCACAACACTCCCTGGTCCTGGCCGCCGTGATGGCCGTCACCCTCCCCGCTCTGGCCGCGGTCGGCGCGGATGAAGCCGCCAAGCTCAAGTCCAGCCTGACGCCCGTGGGCGCAGAAAAAGCCGGCAACAAGGCCGGCACGATTCCCGCCTGGGACGGCGGCCTGAGCAAGGCCCCCGCTGCCTACCGCAACGGCGACGCGCGCCCCGACCCCTTCGCCGCCGACAAGCCCGTGCTGTCGATCAGCGCGAAGAACATGGCCGAACACGCCGACAAGCTCACCGACGGTGTGCAGGCGCTGATGAAGAAACACCCGGACTTTCGCATCGACGTCTACCCCACACGGCGCAGCGCCGCCATGCCGCAGTTCGTGTACGACAACACCTTCCAGAACGCGACCCGCGCCAAAACCGTGGACGAAGGTCATGGTGTCGAAGGCGCCTACGGTGGCATTCCTTTTCCCATCCCGAAGGACGGCTATGAAGCCATCTGGAACCACCGCCTGGCCTGGCGCGGTGGCAACTACACCATGCCGGTGCGCGTGTGGGTGGTGACGGCCGATGGCCAGCGCAACATGGCTTCGGGCGGTGTGCAGACCATCAGCCAGACCTACTACGACAAAAGCGGAAGCCTCGACAAGTTCGACGGCTTCTACCAGTACGGCAAGTTCGTGGCCAACGCCCCGGGCTCCAAGGCCGGCGAGGCGATCCTCGCGCACGACGGCGTCAACGCATCGGCGCCGCGCGGCCTGTGGCAGTACCTCGTGGGGCAGCGCCGCGTGCGCAAGGCCCCTTCGGTGGCCTACGACACGCCCGACTCGGTGACCTCGGGCATCGGCCTGTTCGACGAAGCCTTCAATCTGTTCGGGCCGATCGACAAGCACGAGCTCAAGCTGGTCGGCAAGAAGGAGGTCTACATCCCCTACAACAACAACCGCGCCGCCGCCGCCAAGGTGGACGACCTGGTGACACCGGGCACGCTCAACCCGGCGCAGGTGCGCTGGGAACTGCACCGGGTGTGGGAAGTCGAGGCCACGCTGGCCGCGGGCAAGCGCCACGTGGTGCCCAAGCGCAAGTACTACATCGACGAAGACTCCTGGCAGATCGTGCTGTTCGACGGCTGGGATGCCAAGGGCCAGCTCTGGCGCACCAACTACTCGCTGATGCTCACCGCGCCCGACATCCCTGCCGTGACCAGCTTCGTGATGTGGGGCGGTTACGACCTGCAGACCGGCGCCTACTACCTGAACATGGCCTCCAACGAACTGCCCAAGCAGTACGAGGTCACGCCGCCGATGGCGCGTTCGGTGTTCAGCCCCGAGTCACTGGCCAACGAGGGCGGCCGGTGATGGCTCCCCCCCGAAGCGCCTTTGGCGTGTCGCGCCGCGCGGCGCT
Source organism: Hydrogenophaga sp. (assembly GCF_018780385.1). Lineage (GTDB taxonomy): Bacteria > Pseudomonadota > Gammaproteobacteria > Burkholderiales > Burkholderiaceae_C > Hydrogenophaga. The sequence goes on from NZ_JADMJO010000003.1 coordinate 377,346, forward strand.
GGTGGGACTGGCCGGCACCGCGGTGTCCGGGCTGTTGCCACTGGACGCGAGCGCCGCGCCGGCTCCTGCTGTGCTCTCCCGCCCGGCCCTGATGAGCCCCAAGGCCCTGGGTGCCGCGATGCTCGCGGTCACACGGGCCGGCAACCGCCTGGTGGCCGTCGGCGAGCGCGGCACGGTGCTGCTGTCGGACGACAACGGCCAACACTGGCGGCAGGCGGCCGTGCCGGTGCAGGTCACGCTGACCTGCGTGAGCTTCGCCGACGAGCGCCACGGTTGGGCAGCCGGTCATCTGGGCACCATCCTGCACAGCGACGACGGCGGCCTGAGCTGGCGCAAGCAGCTCGACGGCATCGCCGCCGCCGCGCGCGTGGCCGAGGCCGCGCGTGCATCGGGCGACACCAAGGCACTGGCCGAGGCACAAGCCCTGGTGGACGAGGGCCCGGACAAGCCCTTTTTCGACCTGAGCTTCATCGACACGCGGCGCGGCTTCGCCGCAGGCGCCTACGGCCTGCTGTTCGCCACGGTGGACGGCGGCCAGACCTGGCAGGCGCGCTCGGCGCGAGCGGCCAACCCGCAGGGACTGCACCTCTACGGCCTGCGGGCCACGGCCAGTCAGCTGGTGGTGGCGGGCGAGCAGGGCCTGCTGATGCGCTCGGTCGATGGCGGCGCCACCTTCTCGGCCCTGCCCTCGCCCTACAAGGGCAGCTTCCTCGGGCTGCTGCAGACCCCCGGCGGCCAACTGATCGCCCACGGGCTGCGGGGCTCGGCCTACCGTGCCGACCCCGACGCCTCACGCTGGGAGCGACTGGACAGCCAGACCACCGCCACGCTGAGCGCCAGCGCCGTGCTGCCCAACGGCGGCTTCGTGCTGGTCAGCCAGGTCGGCGAGGTGTGGGTCGCGCCACCCGACGCCTTCACCCTGCGCCGCCTGCCGGTGCGCGAGGCCGTGCCCATCGCCGGCGCCGTCCTGGCCGCCGACGGCGCCCTGGTGCTGGCCAGCCTGCGCGGCATGCGCCGCCTGGCCTCTTTGCCCATCGAGTGAACCCTGTTCCCATGAACCACGATTCCCCCCTCGACGCCCAGCCCGTTGTCACACGGCTGGAGGACTTTGACCCGGCATCGGGCTCTTCCATCGAACGCGCCTTCTTCAACCACCGCCCCTGGGTGCTGCTGCTGAGCCTCCTGCTCACCCTGGTGCTGGGCTGGCAGGCCACACGGCTGCAGCTCAACGCCAGTTTCGAGAAGACCATTCCCACCGGCCATCCCTACGTCGCCAACTACCTGGCGCACAAGGGCGACCTGGCCGGGCAGACCAACGCGCTGCGCCTGGTGGTGCAGGCCAGAGAGGGCACCATCTTCGACCAGCACTATCTGGAAACGCTGCAGAAGATCAACGACGAGATCTTCCTCCTGCCCGGGGTGGACCGCCCGTTCATGAAGTCGCTCTGGACCTCCAACACACGCTGGGTGGCCGTGACCGAAGAAGGCCTGGACGGCGGACCGGTGATCCCCGATGCCTTCGACGGTTCGCCGCAAAGCATGGCCGACCTGCGCGCCAACGTGGAACGTTCGGGCGAGATCGGCCAGCTGGTGGCGGGCGACTTCAAGTCCAGCATCGTCTTCGTGCCGCTGCTGGACCACAACCCCGAGACCGGCCAGGCGCTGGACTACGGCGACCTGTCGCGCCAGATCGAGGCGCTGCGCGCGCGCCACGACAGCGACACGCTGCAGATCCGCGTGACCGGCTTTGCCAAGGTGGTGGGCGACCTGATCGAGGGCCTGCAGCAGGTGCTGCTGTTCTTCCTGCTCGCGCTGGCCATCACCACGGCCCTGCTGTACGGCTACACGCGCTGCCGGCGCAGCACGGCACTGGTGGTGGCGTGCTCGCTGGTGGCGGTGGTCTGGCAGTTTGGTCTGCTCGCATTGCTGGGCTTCGAGCTCGACCCGTATTCGGTGCTGGTGCCCTTCCTCGTGTTCGCCATCGGCATGAGCCACGGCGCGCAGAAGATGAACGGCATCATGCAGGACATCGGGCGCGGCACGCACCGCGTGGTGGCCGCGCGCTACACCTTCCGGCGCCTGTTCGTGGCCGGGCTGACCGCGCTGCTGTGCGACGCGGTGGGCTTCGCGGTGCTGTTCATCATCCAGATCAAGGTGATCCAGGACCTGGCGCTGATCGCCAGCATCGGCGTGGCCATGCTGATCGTGACCAACCTGCTGCTGCTGCCCATCTTGCTGTCTTACGTGGGCGTGAGCCCCAAGGCGGCCGCGCGCAGCCTGCGCGCGGACTCGGCCCAGGCCCTGCAGCGCTCGCGCCTGTGGTCGGGCCTGACCCGTTTCACCCAGCGACCCGCCGCCACCATCGCGGTGGTCGCGGGCGCCCTGCTCGCCGTGGCGGGCTTCGCGGTGAGCCTGCACCTGTCCATCGGCGACCTCGACCCGGGTGCGCCCGAGCTGCGCCCGGACTCACGCTACAACCAGGACAACGCCTACCTGATCTCGCACTACGCGGCCAGCACCGACATCCTGACCGTGATGGCCACCACGCCGCCCGACCGCTGCACCAGCTACAACGCACTGTCGACGCTGGACGCGCTGGCCTGGCAGTTGGAGCAACTGCCCGGGGTGGAATCCACCAACTCCATGGCCGCGCTGTCCAAGCTGGCCATGGTGGGCTACAACGAAGGGCACCTGAAGTGGTTCGAGCTGCTGCCCAACGAAAGCGCCCTGGGCGGTGTGCAGACCCGCGCGCCGCGTGAGCTGTTCAACCAGAGCTGCTCGTTCCTGGCGCTCTACGTCTACCTGAAAGACCACAAGGCCGAGACGCTGGAACGCGTGGTGGCCGAGGTGGAACGCTTCAAGGCCGAGCACGACTCGCCCGAGCTGACCTTCAAACTCGCCGCGGGCAGCGCCGGCATCGACGCGGCCACCAACATCGTGGTGCGCCAGGCCATGCGCCAGATGCTGCTGTGGGTCTATGCCGCCGTCGTGCTGCTGTGCTGGATCACCTTCCGCTCCTGGCGCGCGGTGATCGTGGCGGTGCTGCCGCTCATGCTCACCTCCATCCTGTGCGAAGCGCTGATGGTGGGCTTGAACATGGGCGTGAAGGTCGCCACCCTGCCGGTGATCGCGCTGGGCGTGGGCATCGGTGTGGACTACGCGCTCTACGTGCTCAGCGTCACGCTCACCCGACTGCGCGCCGGTGCCAGTCTGGCTGAGGCCTATGCGCACGCGCTGCAATTCACCGGCCGCGTGGTGATGCTCACCGGTGTGACGCTGGCGCTGGCCGTGGGCACCTGGGCCTTCTCGCCCATCAAGTTCCAGGCCGACATGGGCATCCTGCTGGCCTTCATGTTCGTCTGGAACATGGTGGGCGCGTTGGTGTTGCTGCCCGCGCTGGCGCACTTCCTGTTGCCCACCACTCAGGCCACCCGCACACCCGCGACCGACGCACCCGATATCCAGCCAGACCCCGCTGCGGCCTGAGCGCCTGAGCTTTTTTTCCCCCCAAACAGGAGACCCCCTTGACCGTCACCACCACGCTCCCGCGCGCGCCCATGGACGCTGGCCTTGCCCACTTTCTGGCCCAGGCCGACGCACAGGGCAACCCGCCGATGGAGGCGCTGCCACCCGAGATCGGGCGCCAGGTCTACCGCGACATCGCCGCCGGCCTGGGCTTGCCACCCCCGGCTGTCGCCACGGAAGACCGCAGCATCCCGGGGCCCGGCGGGCCGCTCAAGCTGCGCATCTACCACCCCGATGCCGCCGGGCCACTGCCCGCGCTGTTCTATGTGCACGGCGGCGGCTTCGTGATCGGCGACCTGGAAACCCACGACGCGGTGTGCCGCACCCTGTGCCACGACGTGGCCGCCGTGGTGGTGGCGGTGGACTACAGGCTCGCGCCAGAGCACCCGTTTCCCGCGGCCGTGGATGACGTGGTCTGCGTCCTGCAATGGCTGGCCGCGCATGCGCGAGCACTGCACGTCGATCCGTCGCGCATCGCCCTGGCGGGCGACAGCGCAGGCGCCCAGTTGGCCACGGTCGCCTGCCTGCGCACGGCCGGCACGATCACGCCGCGCGCCCTGGGCCTGATCTATCCGGTGGCGCAGCACTACAGCGAGCCCAGCGCCTCGATGACCGAGAACGGCGAGGGCAAGTTCCTCACCCACGGCGTCATGCAATGGTTCGTCGATTGTTATCTGGGCGGCCGCAGTGAACTCACCCGGCACCCGGACTTCGCCTTGCTGAGCGCGCCAACGCTGGCCACGCTGCCGCCGAGCTGGGTCGCCACCATGGGCCACGACCCGCTGCGCGACGAGGGCCATGCGCTGGCGCAGCGCATCGAGCAAGCGGGCGTCACCACCGAACACCGCCACTACCCGGGAGCCATCCACGCCTGCATCCACTTCACGGCGGTCTCGCCAGTGGGCGGGCAGGTGTTGAGCGATCTTGCGTTGTGGCTGCGATCTCGCCTGGCCCCGAACGCGCGCTGAAAGCTGATCGACGCACAAATGAAAAAGCCCGGCAGAGCCGGGCTTTCTACTGGAACCATTTGGGGTGGCTGATGGGGCTCGAACCCACGACAACAGGAATCACAATCCTGGACTCTACCAACTGAGCTACAGCCACCGCAAGCCGCGAATTATAGCCGGAAGTCGCACAGCCCCTTCCGGCGGTCGATCGAGAAAACTCAGCGAGCAGGCACCGCCGGGACGGCAGGCTTGTTGGGCTCGTTCACCAGAATGCGGGCATCGAAACGCGTTTTGAGCGTCTCGTAATACGCCAGGCTCTCCGCCGTGGCCCACCACTGGCTGTATTGCTGCACTTCCTGTGTCAACGCCTGCGCAGGTCGCGTTTCGCGCGGCAGCACCTTTTCAACCTTCACCACGGCGTAGCCCTCGTCACCAAGCGGAACCCCGACCCAGGCCGGCAGGCTCTTGGGATCTGCGCTGAGTGCCGCGATCAGCACAGGCTGCGCCAGACCCTGTGCGTTCTCGCGAGAGACGGTCTGGACAGCAGAGAGTCCGGTCGCTGCACCGCCCGCTTTCCAGGCCTGCAGTTGTTTGTCACCCTCTTCGCGCGCCAGCTCGGCCGAGCGCTGCGCCACCAGGCGAGTCCGCACGGCTTCGCGCACTTCGTCCAGCGGGCGGGTGCGGGCGGGCGAGTGCTTGACCACGCGGGCGGCCACCAATTGGCTGGAGCCGGTTTCAATAGCTTCGGTGTTGCGCTTCTTGTCGATGGCATCAGGCGTGAACAGGGCAGCCAAGAGCCTCTCGTTGGCCAAGACACCGGCCGCACCCTGCGGCTGGCGTTGCACGCCCTGGGCGGTGCGGATCTCCAGCTTCAGGCGATCGGCTGCGGGCTTGAGGCTGTCGGCCTGCTCGTACACAAGGTTGCTGAAGGTCTCGGCGGTTTCGGCAAACTGCTTCTGCGCTTGCTGCTGCTTGAGCTCGGCTTCGATCTCGGGCTTCATGGATTCAAAGCTGCGCTGTGGCGGACTCTTGATGTCGGTGAGCTGAATGATGTGAAAGCCGAACTCGGTCTGCACCAGATCGGAGATGGCCCCTTTGGACAGCGAGAACGCCACGTCTTCAAACGGCTTGACCATGGAGCCGCGGGCGAAGAAGTCCAGGTCGCCACCGTTGGCGGCGGAGCCCGGATCTTGGGATTGCGCCTTGGCCACGTCGGCAAAGCTTGCAGGGTTCTTGCGCACTTGCTCCAGCAAGGCGGCGGCCTTCAGGCGCACGGCTTCTTTATCAGCGGCGGGCGCGCCTGCGGGCACGGTCAGCAGAATGTGGCGGGCGCGGCGCTCTTCGGTGCCGGCCAGGCGTCCGGCGTTCTGGTCGTAATAGGCACGCACATCGGCTTCGTTGAGTGAGAGCGATGCCTGCAGCGAACCGGCATCCAGCACGAGGTACTCAATGTCGGCCTGTTCGGGTGCCTGGAACAGTGGCCCGTTGGCGTTGTAGAACGCTTCGATCTCGGCATCGGTGGGCTTCACGCGGGCGGCAAAGTCGGCGGCGTTGAAACGGGCAAGCTGAACTTCGCGGCGTTCGAAGAATGCGTTGAGCGACACGGCGGCCAGCCCCACGGGCGCAAAGCCCGAGCCCACGATGTTCTGCGAAACCTGCCGCTGCGACAGATCGGCGCGCACGCGGGCCTCGAACATCTCGGGCGTGATGCCTTGGCGGGCCACCAGCGCGCGGTAGGCCTCCACGTCCAGCGAGCCGTCGGGCTTGCGCAAGGCGGCAATGGATTCGTTTTGCTGCAGCTCACGCGCCAGACGCTGATCGCTGGTGAAGAGGTTGAGCTTCTGCGCAGCGGTGGCCATCACGCGGTCACGCACCAGACGCTCCAGCGTCGCGTAGCGCGCCTCATCGCTCTCAAGCAGCTTGGCATCCAGCGTGGGCATGGCCTCGCGCAGACGCTGGGATTCGATCTGGTGCGCCTGATCCCATTCGGCCTTGGTGATCTCCTGTCCGTCCACCGATGCCACGGGTTCGCCGCTCTCGTTGAATCGGGTGTACCCCTCGATGCCGAACAGGACGAACGAGGGAATGATCAGGATCATCAAGAAGCCCATGAGGTACTTCTTGTGGTTGCGGATGGTATCGAACATGCCTGGAACCCTGCTGCTTCAAAAGGAACGTAAAGCGTTGTCTGTGGGACAACAAAAAAGGCGAACCCGGGTTCGCCTTTTCGATGGTGGTGGGTGCTGACGGGGTCGAACCGCCGACCTACTCCGTGTAAAGGAGCCGCTCTGCCAACTGAGCTAAGCACCCCACCGGAAAACGGGCGAATGCTTCAGTTCAGAGCGTCCTTGAGGGCCTTGCCCGGACGGAACTTCGGCACCTTGGCTGCCTTGATTTTAATCTCGTCGCCGGTGCGCGGGTTGCGACCTTTGCGGGCCGGGCGCTTGGTCACGGCAAAGGAGCCGAAGCCCACGAGCGACACGGTGCCGCCTTTTTTGAGCGTGGTGCGGATCGCGGTGATGGTCGAATCGAGTGCACGCGTGGCGGCCGCCTTGGAAATGTCGGCGTTTTTGGCGATGTGTTCGACGAGTTCTGTTTTGTTCACAAATGGCCCCTCTTGAATTGAGATGAGTTGTTCCGTTGGTACAAAGCTTGTCCTGGAACGGCGCGGTTGGCTGCCGTGGGACTGGTTCTGTTGATCGCTGGACACGGTGATGACCGTGGCGCACGAAAAGTGATTAGACCCACGGGCTGCAACCCCTGTCAATACACGAGGGTCGCGCGCCCAATCCCGACGGCACAAGAGGCAGGATTCTAGACGCTTTCAACCGCTCGACCCTCACGCGGAGCGCCCTGGATCAACCCTTGATCGCCTGCGCAATCGCGCGGCCCACATCCGAGGTCCCCGCCTGTCCGCCAAGGTCACCGGTGCGGGGCGCACCACTGTCAGGTTGCAGAACGGACTCGATGGCGTTCATCACCGCGTCGTGCGCGGCCTTGTGTCCCAGGAAATCGAGCATCAGCGCGCCACACCAGATCTGGCCAATCGGATTCGCGATGCCTTTGCCTGCAATGTCCGGCGCCGATCCGTGTACGGGTTCGAACAAAGAGGGATGCTGGCGCGTGGGGTTGAGATTGGCGCTCGGCGCGATGCCGATGGTACCGGTGCAGGCGGGGCCGAGGTCGGAGAGGATGTCGCCGAACAGGTTGCTGCCGACCACCACGTCGAAGAAGTCGGGGCGTTGCACGAAGTGCGCGGTGAGGATGTCGATGTGGAACTTGTCGACCTTGATGTCCGGGTACTCCTTGGCCATCTCGGCCACGCGTTCATCCCAATACGGCATGGTGATGGCGATACCGTTGCTCTTGGTTGCGCTGGTGAGGTGCTTCTTGGGGCGCGAGCGCGCCGTCTCGAACGCATAGCGCAGCACACGGTCCACGCCGATGCGCGACATCACGGTTTCCTGCATCACGATCTCGCGCTCGGTGCCCGGGTACATGCGCCCGCCGATGCTGGAGTATTCGCCTTCGGTGTTCTCACGCACGATCACCATGTCGATCTCGCCGGGGGCACGCGCGCTGCCGTCGCGCCGCACCACCGGGGCGATCACGCCGGGCATGAGGCGCGCGGGCCGCACATTGACGTACTGATCGAATTCGCGGCGAAACAACAGCAGCGAGCCCCATAGCGAGATGTGGTCGGGCACCTTGTCGGGCCAGCCCACCGCACCAAAATAGATCGCCTCGTGGCCACCGATCTGGTCCTTCCAGTTGTCGGGCAGCATCTTGCCGTGACGCTCGAAGTAGTCGCAACTGGAAAAGTCGAAGTGGTCGAACTGCAGGTCGATGTCGAACCGGGTGGCGACGGCTTCGAGCACGCGCAGGCCCTCGGGCATGACTTCGGTGCCGATGCCGTCTCCGGCGATGACTGCGATGCGGTGTTTGCTCATGGTGGCTCCTTCGGAATGGACTGGAAAGGTCGCCAGCATAGCCCGCATGACGGCAATAATCTGGCAATCGATTCATTCTCAAAAGGAAACAATTGGACCGCCCCGATCTGGAACTCGTGCTCGCTGTGCGCCAGCATGGCAGCTTGGTGATGGCTGCCCGCGCGCTGCGCGTGGCGCCCTCGGCCGTGACCAAGCGCCTGGCCGCGCTGGAGGCGCGCCTGGGTCTTCGCCTGTTCCAGCGCACCACGCGGCGCGTGAGTCCCACGGCCGAAGGCGACACGCTATGCGAGCGAGCGGTGCACCTGCTGCGCGCGTTCGACGAGGTGGAAGCCGAACTGCGCGAACGCCAGGCCGAGCCCTCCGGGCCGGTGCGCCTGGCGGCCACGTTCGGCTTTGGCCGACTGTGGGTGGGGCCGGCACTGGCCGACTTTCAGACCCGGCACCCCGCCATACAGGTCCAGTTGCAGCTCACCGAACAATTGCCCGATCTCGCGGTGGAGGGGTTCGATGGCGCGATCTGGCTCTGGAACGCGCCGAGTGAACGCGCAGCCGAATGGGTATCGCGGCGACTCGCCGGCAACCAGCGCGTGCTGGTGGCCGCTCCTGGCTACTTGCGGCAACACGGATCACCAGGAACCTTGCAGGACCTGGCGCAACACGCGTGTCTGGTGGTGCGCGAAAACGGTGGCGGACCGGGTCAGCGCTTCGACCACTGGCGCCTGCAGCTCTCGGGCGACGCACAGGTGAAACACGTGCCGGTGAGCGGCCCGCTATCGAGCAACTCGGGCGAGATGGTGCGCGACTGGTGTCTGGCGGGCCACGGCATCATGCTGCGCAGCCTGTGGGACATCGCCCCGCACCTGGCCAGCGGCGAACTGGTGCGCGTGCTGCCCGATCACGCGATGCCGGACGCCGACATCCACTGGCTCGCACCCTACCGGTCCCAGACGCCACGGCGCATCCGCCTGCTGGTGGACTTTCTGGTGGAGAGGTTCCGCCACGAGCCATGGAAACCGGTGGTGCGCGCCTCTACCGGGAGGCGCGCACCACCAGGCTCACGCCAAAAGCGGTGAGCGCGGTGCCGGCCAGCGTGACGGCGGTGATGGGCTCGGCGAACAGCACCCAGGCGATCAGCGCCGTGCACGGCGGCACGAGGTACATCAGGCTGGTGACCGAGGCCGCCGCCCCGCGCTGGATCAGCATGTACAGCAGCGAACTGCCGCCCAGCGTGAGTCCCAGCACCGACCACGCCATGGCGCCGATGAGTTCGCCGTTCCAATCCATCACCTCGACCTCAAGCAGGGTGAGCGGCAAGGTGACGAGCAGCGCCGCGAACAGTTGCACCGCGTTGGCGGTGCGCACGTCGCAGGCCGCCACGAAACGCTTCTGGTACAGGGTGCCGATGGTGATGGCGAACAGCGCCATCACGGCCAGCGAGAGGTTGAACCAGTTGGCCTGATCGCCCGGACCACCCGCGCCGAACTTGCGCGAAACCACCAGCACCAGGCCGGCAAAGCCCAGCACCAGGCCCAGCCATTGGCGCTTGCTGACTTTGGAGCCCGTGCCCGACAGCCAGATGGCGGTGAGCACCGGTTGCAGGCCGACGATCAGGGAGGACAGGCCCGAGCCCATGCCCGCCTTGACCGCCGCCCACACGCCGCCGAGGTAGCCCGCGTGCATCAGCACGCCAGTGACGGCGAGGTGGAACCACTGCGCGCGGGTGGTCGGCCACTTGACGCCGGCCAACAGAATCCAGGGCAGGAAGCAGGCGATGGACAGCGCATAGCGCACCGCGAGGAACTTCATCGGCGGCGCGTGCGGCATGCCGTAGCGCGCGACAATGAAGCCGGTGCTCCAGATCAGCACGAACACCCAGGGCATGGCGCGCAGCCACGCGTTGTCTTGCGTCGAAGAGTTCATCGCCAGAGCCTCAACGCGACTTGGCGCGGATCTCGGGGATGGCTTTCTGCAAGTAATACACCATCGACCAGATGGTCAGCACCGCCGAGATCCAGATCAGCCAGGTGCCCCAGAGCTGGGTGTCGATCAGACCGAACAGCGTGCCGTTGTACAGCAGAAAGGGAATGGCAATCATCTGCACCATGGTCTTGATCTTGCCGATCATGTGCACCGCCACGCTCTTGGTCGCGCCGATGATGGCCATCCACTCGCGCAACGACGAGATCGCGATCTCGCGGCCGATGATGATGAGCGCCACGAACACGTCGGCGCGGTCCAGGTGCACCAGCACCAGCAGCGCGGCGCACACCAGGAACTTGTCGGCCACCGGATCGAGGAAGGCGCCGAAGGCCGAGGTCTGGTTGAGCTTGCGGGCCAGATAACCGTCGGCCCAGTCGGTCAGCGCGAACACGACGAACATGACCGTGGCGATCAGGTTCTGCTCGGCGACGCTCATACTCTCCAGATAGAACACCCCCACGATCAACGGGATGGCGACGATGCGGGCCCAGGTGAGCAGGGTGGGGATGTTGAAAAACATGGGCTGATTATGCGTTGACCACCGCAGACTCCGCCCGGCCAGGCCCCATCAATGCAAGCTCCTGTAAATCGCATCGGCCAGCTCGGCCGAAATCCCCTCCACCGTGCAGAGGTCCTCCACACTCGCCGAGGCCACGCCACGCACACCGCCAAAGCGCTGCAACAGGCGGGCGCGCTTCTTCGGTCCCACGCCGGGAATGTCCTCGATCTTGCTGCCACCGGTGCGCACCTTCGCGCGCTGCGCCCGCATGCCGGTGATCGCAAAGCGGTGGGCTTCATCGCGGATCTGCGCCACCAGCATCAGCGCGGCGGAATCGTAGCCGAGGTAGACCTTTTCGCGGCCATCGGCGAAAACAAGTTCCTCCAGGCCCACCTTTCGGCCCTCACCCTTCTCCACACCCACGATGAGCGAAAGGTCCAGGCCGAGTTGCTGAAAGACATCGCGCGCCATGCTCACCTGGCCCTTGCCGCCGTCGATGAGCACCAGGTCGGGCATGCGTGGGCCGGCAATGGATTCGGTGCTTGGCTCGATGGCCTCGGCGTCGTCGATGGACTGGCGGGCGATGGCCGCGTCCGCCATGTCGACGGGTGATGCGACCGGGTCCAACGGCACGGCAGGCGATTGCTCTGACGCAAGCTCGTTCGCCCGCATCGCCTCGGCAATTTTCCCGTAGCGCCGAAGCAGCACCTGCTTCATCGCTGCGTAGTCGTCGCCCGGGGTGATGCCTTCAATGTTGTAGCGGCGGTACTGGCTGTTCTGCATCTTGTGACCTTCGAACACCACACACGACGCCTGGGTGGATTCGCCAGCCGTGTGCGAGATGTCGAAGCACTCGATGCGCAGGGCGTCGAGCTGGTCGTCGGGCAGTTGCAGCGCATCGGCCAACGCGCGGGTGCGGGCTTGCTGGCTGCCTTCTTCGGCCAGCAGGCGCGCCAGCGCGATGTCGGCGTTCTTCTGCGCCATCTCCAGCCAGATGCGTCGGTGCTCACGCGGGTGGTGCACCGCATTCACCTTGACGCCCGTTTGCTCCGAGAGAGCGTCCAGCAGTGGCTTGCCCACCGCGTGGCTGGTCACCAGGATGTGGGGCATGGCGATTCCCAGGTAGTGCTGGGCAATGAAGGCTTCGAGCACCTGCACGGCGACCCGCTCGGCCGGGTCACCGGTGGGGGCATCGCCTTCTTCGGAAAGCGCGTTGTCGATCGCGGTGGCGTCGTCCACGTGGGCGGGGAAATATGGCCGGTCGCCCAAGTGGCGCCCGCCGCGCACCATGGCCAGGTTCACGCAGGCGCGTCCACCGTGCACCTTGACGGCGAGCACATCCACGTCCTTGTCGGACACGTTGTCGATGGCTTGCTGATGCAGCACCCGCGAGAGCGCGGTCATCTGGTTGCGCAGCTCGGCGGCCTGCTCGAATTCCAGCTTCTCGGCGTGCGCCATCATGCGCTGCTCCAGTGCGTCGAGCACCGCCTGCGTCTCGCCGCGCAGGAACCGCTCGGCGTCCTGCACGTCGCGCGCGTAGTCCTCACTGTCGATCAGGTCCACGCACGGGCCACTGCAGCGTTTGATCTGGTAGAGCAGGCAAGGCCGCGTGCGGTTGGCGAACACCGAGTCTTCGCAGGTGCGCAGGTGAAACACCTTCTGCAGCAGCGTGATGGATTCCTTCACCGCCCAAGCACTGGGGTACGGCCCGTAATAGCTGTGGCGCCGGTCCACCACGCCGCGGTAGTAGGCCATGCGGGGAAACGCCAGCGAGGGCGACGGCATCTTTGCCGAGGTGCGGAAGGTCTCGCGCGTGCCGGTGATCTTGAGGTAGGGATAACTCTTGTCGTCGCGAAACAGGATGTTGAACCGCGGGTTCAGCGTCTTGATGAGGTTGTTTTCCAGCAGCAGCGCCTCGGCCTCGGAGCGCACCACGGTGGTCTCCATGCGCGCGATCTTGCTGATCATGTGGCCGATGCGCGTGCCGTCGTGGCTCTTCTGGAAGTAGCTCGACACGCGCTTCTTGAGGTTGCGCGCCTTGCCCACATAGAGCAGTTGGCCCTGCGCGTCGAAATAACGATAGACGCCTGGCAGCGGGGGTAGCGCGGCCACTTCGCTGAGCAGTTGATCGGAATGCGTGTCGGACATGGGCGCGTATTGTGCGCGGCCTTGAAACCCTTGCCCCGACAATGGCGACCATGCGTTGGGACATTTTTTGCAGGGTGATCGACAACTTCGGCGACGTGGGCGTGTGCTGGCGGCTTTGCGCGCAACTCGCCGGCCGGGGCGAACAGGTGCGGCTGTGGCTGGACGATCCACAGGCCCTGACCTGGATGGCGCCCGGCGCGCAGGAGGATCGCTGGCCCGGCGTGGAGGTGTTGCACTGGACCATCCCTCTGGCACCCACCTTGGTTGACGGCTTGCCGCCGGCCGATGTGTGGATCGAGGCTTTCGGTTGCGAACCGCCCGCCGAGTGCGTCGACGCTCTGGCCAGCCGCGTAGCCGCAGGGCAGCCCGCTCCGGTGTGGATCAACCTCGAGTACCTGAGCGCCGAGCCGTATGTGGAACGCTCGCACCGCCTGCCCTCGCCCGTCATGAGCGGGCCGCTGCGGGGCCTCACCAAGTGGTTCTTCTACCCGGGCTTCACCGAACGCACGGGCGGGCTGCTGCGTGAGCCCGACCTGAAGCACCGGCAGTCCACCTTCGATGCGACCACCTGGTTGTCGGGGCTCGGACTCCCCACCGCACAGCGTCGCGTGAGCCTGTTTTGTTATGAGCCCGCGGCCTTGCCCGATGTGCTGCGGCAGGCCGCCAGCGCCCCGGTGGGCAGCGACTGGCTGGTGACGCCCGGACGCGCGTGGCAGGCGGCGCAGGCCGCACCGGCCGGCCGGCTGCACGCCCTGCCCTTGCTCAGCCAGCCCGACTTCGACCACCTGCTGTGGGCCTGCGACCTCAATTTCGTGCGCGGCGAGGACTCGCTGGTGCGCGCGCTCTGGGCCGGTCAGCCCCTGGTCTGGCAGATCTACCCGCAACATGACGACGCTCATCACGCCAAGCTCGAAGCCTTCCTCGACTGGTTGCAAGCGCCCGCCTCCCTGCGGGCATTTCACCGGGCCTGGAACGGCATCGGCGGCCAGCCGGCTGTCTGGCCAGGGTCGAACGATCTCGACGACTGGCGCGCTTGCGTACAGTCCGCCCGCGCGAGGCTCCTGGCCCAGCCCGACCTGTGCAGCCAGCTGGTCGACTTCGTGACTCAGAAGAGTTAAGCGAAAAGCGATAAAATTCGAGGCTTTGCAGAAATCGGCCCAGGCTCAGCCTGGCGTTTCATTCCTGCCAGCCATCTGTCTCGCCGCACAGATCGCAGCCATCAGATCGTTTCCCGGGTGTCCAGCCCACGCCGGGAACGCGCGGCCCAACCGTTGGAACCCTTATGAAAATCGCTCAAGAACTCCGCGCCGGCAACGTCATCATGCACGGCAAGGACCCGATGATCGTCCTGAAAACCGAATACAGCCGTGGTGGCCGTGGTGCCGCCACCGTGCGCCTGAAGCTCAAGGCCCTGCTCAACAACATGGCCACCGAAGTCGTCTGCAAGGCCGACGACAAGATGGACCAGATCATCCTGGACAAGAAGGAGTGCACCTACTCCTACTTCGCCGACCCGATGTACGTGTGCATGGACACCGACTTCAACCAGTACGAGGTGGAAGCCGAAAACATGGGCGACGCCCTGAACTACCTCGAAGACGGCATGACTGTTGAAGTGGTCTTCTACGACGGCAAGGCCATCTCGGTCGAATTGCCCACCAGCGTCGAGCGCGTGATCACCTGGACCGAACCCGCCGTCAAGGGCGACACGTCCGGCAAGGTGCTCAAGCCCGCCAAGATCGCCACCGGCTTTGAAGTGGCCGTGCCGCTGTTCGTGGCGCAGGACGACAAGATCGAGATCGACACCCGCACCGGCGAATACCGCAAACGGGTCTGATCAGGCTCTGATCGTTTGATTCAAGAGGCTCCTGCGGGAGCCTCTTTTGTTTGTACCTTTCCCCCGTCGCCATGGACCTGATCGCCCGCATCACCGACGTCATCATCCCGGTCTTCCTGATCGTGGCCATAGGCTACGGCTACGCGCGCCGCAGCGTGCCCGACATGTCGACGTTCAACCGCATCGCGCTCGATGTGCTGGCGCCGCTGCTGGTGTATTCGGCATTGGCCTCGCGCGATTTCCGCATGGCTGACCACACCGCGCTGCTGATCGGTGGCACCGTGCTCATCCTGCTCAGCGGTCTGCTGGCCTGGCCGCTGGCCAAGGCGTTTGGCGCGCAGCCGCGCACGCTGGTGCCGGTGGTCATGTTCAACAACTGCGGCAACATGGGCCTCCCACTGGCCCTGCTGGCCTTCGGCCCGGCCAACTTCGGCGCGGCGGTGGCGCTGTTTTCGGTGAGCAACCTGCTGCATTTTTCGCTGGGCGCGCGCATCACCAGCCGCCAGGCGCGCACGCGCGACCTGCTCACCAGCCCGCTCATGATCGGCACGGCCCTGGGCTTCGTCAGCGCGCTGACCGATGTTCGCCCGCCCGAGGTGGTCATCTCGGGCCTGAAGCTGCTGGGTGACGCGCTGCTGCCCATGATGCTGTTTGCCCTGGGTGTGCGGCTCACCGCTCTCACCCGCTCAGGCCTGGCGCTGGGTCTGCTGGGCGCCCTCGCCCGGCCCCTCATCGGCCTGGCCATCGGCATACCACTGGCCTGGGCGCTCGGCCTGGAAGGTGCGGCGCGCGGCCAGTTGCTGTTGTTTGCCGCCCTGCCACCGGCCGTGATGCAGTTCATGCTCGCCGAGCGATACCACCAGGAACCGGACAAGGTTGGCGCCATGATCATGCTGGGCAATGCGCTGGCGGTCCTGTTCGTCCCGTTGGCGCTGGCGCTGGGTCTGTAGTCACACAATTCGAAGACACTGAAGTCTCAAGGAGCCATTCATGGAAACCACTCAGAACATCAACGAACGCCGCCTGGCTGACGCCTGGGCCGAGCTGCAAACCCACGCCAACGAGGGCAACGCATTGCATGCCGACGCCTACCGGCTGGCTTTTGCCGACCCGGAGTTTCTGCTGCGCCGCGAAACGCGTGGCATCCGATTCCAGCTCGAAATGCTCAAGCCCGATCTGGCGCAGCACGACGCTGGCATCGAGAACACCGTGGTGGTGTTCGGCAGCGCGCGTTTTCGTGAAGCCAGCGAAGCGCAGGAAATGCTGGTGCGCGCCGAGCGCAGTGGTGAGGTGGCGGACATCGCGCGCGCCCAGGCCATGGTGCGCAACGCGCCCTACTACGACCATGCACGCGCGTTTGCACGCATGGTGGCCCGCTACAGCGCCAGTTGCCCCAAGGCGGATCAGCTCTACATCTGCACCGGCGGTGGCCCCGGCATCATGGAAGCCGCGAGCCGCGGTGCGCACGACGAAGGCGCGCTCAACGTGGGCCTGAACATCGCGCTGCCGCACGAGCAGGCGGCCAACCCGTATGTATCACCCGAGCTGAGCTTCAAGTTCCACTACTTCGCCTTGCGCAAGATGCATTTCATGATGCGCGCCAAGGCACTGCTCGCGTTCCCCGGCGGCTTCGGCACGCTCGACGAGCTGTTCGAGGTGATCACGCTGGTGCAATGCAAGAAGGCCAAGCCGGTGCCCATCCTGCTGTTTGGATCGGACTACTGGAAGCGCCTGATCAACCTCGATGTGCTGGTTGAAGAAGGTGCGATCTCGCCCGAAGACCTGAAGCTTTTCCAGTACGTGGACGATCCGCAAGTGGCGTGGGACGCCATCGTGAAGTTCTATGACCTCAAGACCTAGGTGAGCAAGCCGTTCGGGCTGCGCCTCTCAAGCCCAGCCCGAACAAGCTCTCAAGGCGTCCAGCCTCCGCCCAATGCCTTGTACAGCGAAACCTGATTTTGCTGCTGGGCCAAGCGCGTTTGCGCCAGCGCCTGCTGCGTCGTGAACAGCGAACGTTGTGCGTCCAGCACATCCAGGAAACTCGCCACCCCATTGCGGTAACGCAGCTCAGCCAGGCGGA
The DNA here is from genome assembly GCF_018780385.1 of Hydrogenophaga sp. Lineage (GTDB taxonomy): Bacteria > Pseudomonadota > Gammaproteobacteria > Burkholderiales > Burkholderiaceae_C > Hydrogenophaga. The sequence goes on from NZ_JADMJO010000003.1 coordinate 394,312, forward strand.
AGCGTTCGGCCTCGGCCGTGGCCTGGATCTGCTGGGCCGTGAGCTGGTCGCCCAGCGTTGCGCTGCCGGCCAGTGCGTCAGCCACTTCACGAAACGCGGTCTGAATGGCTTTTTCGTACTGCGCCACGGCGATGCTGCGCGCGGCATTGGCGGAGTCGAGGTTGGCGTTGTTGCGCCCGGCATCGAAGATCGGCAGCAAGGCCTGCGGTGCCAGCGTGAATCCCCAAGAACCATCCTTGAACAGGCCCGAGAGGCTGCTGCTGGCCGTGCCCGCACTTGCCGTGAGCGAAATGCGCGGGAAGAAGGCCGCACGCGCGGCACCGATGTTGGCGTTGGCGGCGATCAGCTGCTGCTCGGCCTGACGGATGTCCGCGCGGCGCGTGAGCAGATCGGATGGCAAACCGGCCGGCACATCGCGCAACATGGGCGCGGCGGGCACGGGCGCGGTCGGCACCTTGACACCGCTGGCATTGGCCGAGACGACCTCGGGCAGGGTGGGCGGCGCTGGCAGCAACGCAGCCGGTGGTGACTGCCCCACCAGCAGCGTGAGTGCGTTCAGATCCAGCGCGCGCAGGCGGCGCTGCTGGGCCAATGCCGACTGCGCCGCCGCGGTCAGCGACTCGGCCTGGCGCAGGTCCAGCGCGGAGGTGGCTCCGTTGTCGAAGCGCAGCTTGCTCAGGCGAAGGGAATCTTCGCGTGTGGCCAGGGTGCGCTGGGTCAGGGCCAGCAGTTCGTCGTTGGTCTGCAAGCTCAACCAGGTGCTCGCCACGGAGGCCACCAGGCTGGTCTGCGCAGCGTGGCGCGCTTCCTCGCTGGCGAGGTACTGCGCCAGCGCCGCTTCTTTCAGGCTGCCCAGGCGACCGAAGAAATCGATCTCCCAGCTGCTCAGGGCCAAGCCCACGCTGTAGGTGCTCGCAATGCCACCGTCGGCGTCGGGCTGGCGGTTGCCGGCTGCTGCCAGCCCGATGGCGGGGAACTGGTCGGCACGGCGGATCTGGTATTGCGCGCGCACCTGTTCGATGTTGAGCGTTGCCACACGCAGATCGCGGTTGTTGGCCAACGCCAGCGCGATCAGATCGCGCAGCCGCGCATCGCCCACAAACTCGCGCCAGGCCATGTTGTCGGCCTGGGCTGCTGCGGCGGCGGTCTGATCAGGGAAGGTGCTGGCTACCGGGGCGGCCGGGCGCTCGTACTTCGGCGTGAAAGAACATCCGGAAAGCGCAAGCACCGTCAGGCCCAGGGCTCCCATGCGAAAGTGGGTCATCTCAATGCACTCCGTGTTGTTGCGCCTGTTCGGCATCACGGCGGTGTTGTCGTTCGCTGCCTTTGAACAGCGTGCGCACCACCACAAAAAAGATCGGCACAAACACGACCGCCAGCACGGTGCCGGTGAGCATGCCGCCGATCACGCCGGTGCCGATGGCGCGCTGGCTGGCCGAGCCTGCGCCCGAAGCCAGTGCCAGCGGCAACACGCCCAGCGTGAACGCCAGCGAGGTCATGACGATGGGGCGGAACCGCAGGTGGGCGGCGGCCAGCGCGGACTCGATCACGCCTTTGCCCTGCGCCTGCAAGTCCTTGGCGAACTCGATGATCAGGATCGCGTTCTTCGCCGACAAACCGATGATGGTGATCAGCCCGACCTGGAAGTACACATCGTTGGAATACCCCCTGAACAAGGTGCCGAGCAGCACACCCAACACGCCCAGCGGCACCACCAGGATCACCGAGAGCGGAATCGTCCAGCTCTCGTAGAGCGCGGCCAGGCACAGGAACACGGCCAGGATGGCGAAGGCGTACAAGATGATGGCCTGCGAACCCGCGAGCTTTTCCTCACGCGTCTGGCCGGTCCACTCGTAGCCAATGCCTTGCGGCAGCTGGGCAGCGAATCGCTCCATCTCGGCGATGGCTGCACCCGTGCTGGAGCCGGGCGCCGCGCTGCCGCTGATGCGCATCGACGGGTAACCGTTGTAGCGCACGGTCTGCATCGGGCCGGTGATCCAGCGCGTGGTGGCGAAGGCCGAGAGCGGCACGGCCTGGGCCTTGTTGTTCACCACGTTCAGGCGCAACAGATCCTCGGGCTGCATGCGCGCGGGGGCATCAGCCTGCACGACCACGCGTTGCAGGCGACCGGCATTGGGGAAGTCGTTCACATAGGTCGACCCCAGCGCGGTGCCGATCGCGGTGTTGATCGCATCAAACCCAACACCCAGCGCATTCGCCTTGTCGCGGTCGATGTCGATCTGCAATTGCGGCGCGTCTTCCAGGCCGTCGGGACGCACCTGCGTGATCACCTTGCTTTGCGACGCCATGCCCAGCAGCTGGTTGCGCGCGCTGAGCAGGGCATCCCGACCCAGACCGCCACGGTCCTGCAGACGGAAGCTGAAGCCGGACGATGAACCCAGCTCGGGAATGGGTGGCGGGCTCAGCGGGAAGATGAACGCATCGCGCACGCCCGAGAGCGCGCCGAAGGCCCGGCCAGCCACGGCTTCAGCAGAACTGCCGGGTGCGGTGCGTTCGTCCCAATCCTTGAGCGTGATGAACGCGAGCGCCGCGTTCTGGCCCTGGCCCGAGAAGCTGAAGCCCAGCACGCCGACCATGCTCTGCACTTCGGGTTGCTTGAGGATGAAGTCTTCCACCTGCTTGATCACCTCCAGCGTGCGCTCTTGTGTGGCGCCGGGGGGCAACTGCACGTTGACCAGCATCGTGCCCTGGTCTTCACCGGGCAGGAACGAGGTGGGCAGACGCATGTAGACCACCACCGCCGCGGCGACGATGGCCAGGTAAACCACGAGGGTGCGACCGGCGCGCGGCAGCAGTTTGGCCACGCCACCTTCGTAGCCCTTGGCGGTGCGCGCAAAGCCGCGGTTGAACCAGCCGAAGAAGCCCTTCTTCTCGTGGTGGTGACCGGCTTCCACCGGCTTGAGCAAGGTGGCGCACAGCGCGGGTGTGAGCGAGAGCGCGAGAAACGCCGAGAACGCGATCGACACACCCATCACGGCGGAGAACTGGCGGTAGATGTTGCCCACCGAACCGGCAAAGAAGGCCAGCGGCACGAACACCGAAATCAACACCACGGTGATGCCGATGATGGCGCCCGAGATCTGCGTCATCGCCTTGCGCGTGGCCTCCAGCGGCGGCAGACCTTCTTCGCTCATGATGCGTTCAACGTTCTCCACCACGACGATCGCATCGTCCACCACGATGCCGATCACCAGCACCATGCCGAACATGGTGAGCACGTTGATGGAAAAGCCCATGGCCAGCAACACGGCAAACGTACCCAGCAGCGCCACCGGCACCACGATGGTGGGAATGATGGTGTAACGAATGTTCTGCAGAAACAGGAACATCACCAGGAACACCAGCAGCATGGCTTCGCCCAGCGTGATGGCCACTTGCTGGATGGAAATCTTCACGAAGCGCGAACTGTCGTAAGGAATCGACCAGGTCATGCCTTTGGGGAAGAAGCGCTCGAGTTCGGTCATCTTCGCGCGCACTGCGGTCGCAGTGGCCAGCGCGTTGCCGCTGGGCGAAAGCTGCACACCGATACCGGTCGACGGTTTGCCGTTCAGGCGCGCCGAGGTGGCGTAGGCCTGCGCACCGAGTTCGATGCGGGCCACGTCTTTCAGGCGCACAGTGGCGCCATCAGCGCTCGCACGCAGCACCACGTTGCCGAACTGCTCGACGTTCGCAAGCTGGCCATTGACCACCACGGTGGCTGCGATGCTCTGCCCGCCCACGTTGGGCAAGGCACCGATTTCACCGGCAGAGACCTGCGCGTTCTGTGCGCGGATCGCGTTGGTGACGTCGGCCGCGCTGAGGTTGTAGCCCAGCAGCTTGGCCGGGTCGATCCAGATGCGCATGGCGCGTTCGGTACCGAACAGCTGCGCCTGGCCCACACCGGGCAGGCGTTGCAACTCGGGCACCACGCTGCGCGAGGCGTAGTCGCCCAGGGCCACCGGGTTCCAGGCCGGGTCGTCGCTGGAGAGGATGGCGAACAACAAAAAGTTGCTGCGCGACTTGTCCACGCGCACGCCCTGCTGCGTCACCGCCGAGGGCAGGCGCGGCGAGGCGCGCGAGAGGCGGTTCTGCACGTCCACCTGTGCCAGGTCGGCGTTGGTCCCGGTCTCGAAGCTCAGCGTGATGCTGCCGGTGCCGTTGGCCTGCGCCACCGACTCCATGTAGATCAGACCGGGCGAGCCGTTCATTTCCTGCTCGATCACCGACAGCACGCTGTTCTCCAGCGTGGCAGCAGATGCGCCGGGATAGGTGGCGTTGATGATGATGGCCGGTGGGGCCACGGGTGGGTACTGCGCGATCGGCAACTGCGTGATGGACACACCGCCCATCACCATGATGAAGAGCGCAATCACCCACGCGAAGATGGGCCGGTCAATGAAGAATTTCGCCATGTCGGGCGCTCCTTACTTCGTTGCCTCGGGCGCCGGCGCAGCGGCCGCGGGCGCGGCTGGTGCGCTGCCAGGCGCCTGCCACGGCACGGCCTTCACGGCGGTGCCCGGCGGCATCATCTGCAGCTTCTGGAAGCCGTCGACCATGACCTGCTCGCCCGCCTTCAAGCCGTCGAGGATCACCCAGCGACCGTTCTGCTGGCCGCCCACCTTCACGGTGCGTTTTGCAATCTTGCCCTCGGCATCCACCACCGAGACGGAATCACCCTGTGCCGAGCGCGTCACGGCTTGCTGGGGCAGCGTGATCGCATTGCCCGCCGTGGCCTGCTCCAGGCGCACGCGCACATACAGACCCGGCAGCAGCGTACCCTGGGGGTTGGGCACCTCGGCGCGCAGTGTCACCTGGCCGGTGGTGCTGTCCACGGTCAGGTCGGAAAACAGCAGGCGGCCCGGCTGCTCGTACACGCTGCCGTCTTCCATCACCACCTGCACGGCAGCGGCTTGCGCCCCCGCGCCCTTGAGCTGGCCACTGTCCATGGCCTTGCGCAGCTTGTAGACCTCGGAGGCGGACTGGGTGAAGTTCACGTACATCGGGTTGATCTGCTGGATCACCGCCAACTGGGTGGCCTCGCCCTGCCCGACCAGAGCGCCTTCGGTCACCAGCGCGCGGCCAATGCGCCCGGAGATGGGCGCTGTCACGCGCGCGTAGTTCAGGTTGATGTTGGCGGTCTGCACCGACGCCCTGCCTGCAGCCACATCGGCCTCGGCCTGCTTCTGGGCCGCCACGGCGCTGGCGTACTCCTGCTGGCTGATCGCGTTTTCCTTCACCAGGGGCGCATAGCGTTCTGCCAGCGCGGTGGCCTGCGTGAGGTTGGCCTGCGAACGGGCCAGCCCCGCCTGTGCGCTTTGCACAGCCGCCGCATAAGGCGACGCGTCGATGCGGAACAGCGCCTGGCCCGCTTTCACGTCGCTGCCTTCGCGGAACAACCGCTCTTGCAGGATGCCCGCCGCGCGCGCCCGCACCTGGGCCACCCTCGAGGCCTCCAGCCGGCCCGGCAGCTCCGTCATGAGACCCACGTCACCCGGTGCGACCGTGACCACACCCACTTCTGGCGCCGGCATGCCGCCACCGGCCGCAGCAGCGGGGGCTGCGGGCTTGTCGCAAGCGCTCAACACCACGGCAAGCGCCAGCACGGACAGTCCTCGCAACAAGTGGGTCGGTTGCATGGAAACAAACCGGGTGCGCGAAACGGGCGCAGACTTGATGGGGCTCAAGGCGGGCATGGGAGTCCTTGGGATGAAAGATGAGCGAGGCAAAAAGGCAGGGAATACCCTGACCACTTGCTCCCTCGCAAAACGGCGAAGTATACATACATACAAGAATGTATGTATAGTCCTGCAATCCCTCAAGGGGATGCAATCTGGAGACACAACCATGGTTCGACGCACCAAAGCCGATGCGCTGGTGACACGCAACACCCTGCTGGATGCTGCAGAGCATTTGTTTCAGGCCCATGGCGTTTCACGCACGTCACTCAACGACATTGCCACGGCCGCCGGCACCACGCGCGGCGCGATCTACTGGCACTTCAAGGACAAAGCCGACTTGTTCAACGCCATGATGGAGCGTGTGACCATGCCGCTGGAAGGCGCGCTGGCCAGCACGGCGCGCACGGCTGAAACCGCTGCCAATCCCCTGCTCTCGCTGCGCGACTTGATGATGAACGCGCTCAGGCAGACCGCCACGGATGAACAGACCCGCCGCGTGTTCGAGGTGGCCACGCACAAGGTGGAGTACGTGCCTGAAATGCAGGCGGTGCGCGACCGCCACCTGCAGGTGCGCAACGAGTGCGTAGCCATGACCGAGGAAGCCCTGCGCGAAGCGGTGCGCCGTGAAGACATCAAGTTGGCCATGCCGCTGTCCACCGCAGCGCTGGGTCTGCATGTGATCGTGGACGGCCTGATCCAGAACTGGCTGCTGGACCCTTCGGCGTTTGACCTGGAAAAGAGCGGGCGCCACACGGTGGACACCTACCTCGCCGGGCTGGGCTTCAACCTGCCGGCCACCCGCGCTGTGCGCCGCTCGGCGCCCAAGGACGCCAGGCAGTCCGCCCCCGTGGACTGACGTTACAACTCGCGCTGCGGCGGCTCGCCCGCGGGCGTGTGCAGGCTCCAGGCCAGTGGCGAGCCCGCACCCACGACGGCGCCCACGATCCAGAACACGGCGCCCACCCCCACCAGCGCACCCACCGAGCCAAACAGCAGCGGCATCACCACGCTCGATCCGTTGATGGCCATGGCCCGCAGGCCCAGCGCTTCACCATGGCGGTGGTGCGGGGTCATCTGATGCAATGAACTCATGATCATGGGCTGAACCGAACCCAGCGCCAGACCCAGCAGGATGGACAGCGCCCCCATGGCCCAGGCCGCGTGCACCAGCGGGTACACGGCAAACAGCAGCGCGGTGGCGCCCATGGCCGAGCCGATCACCACGGATTCGCGCAGGTGCGCGGCCAACCAGGGCATGAGCACGCGGATGGCGGTGGCGGCCAGCGCAAACGCGCCCAGGATGGAGCCGATCACGGTGGCGCTCAGACCGCGCTCGTGGCCCAGAACCGGCACGAGGAAGGTGTGCACGTCCCAGCAAGAAGACAGCATCCAGTTGATCATCATCAGCTTGCGAAAGCCTGCATCCTTCAGCAGGTTCCATGACGAGCCGCTCGACTGGCGCAGCTCGGGCGCCATCGGCTCGTGCTCGACCGTGTGGCGCACCCAGAACCAGGTCAGGGACGGCAGCAAAGCCAGCAGCAGGAAGGCTGCGCGAAAACCGAAGCTGTCGATCATCACGCCTGCGGCAAACGGGCCCAGGAAGTTGGAGATGGATGGGCCGATGGCCATCCAGCTGAACACCTGCTTGAGCTCGGTGGCGTTGTTCGCCAGACGCCCCACATGGCGCTGCAGCGCGATCATGGCCAGGCCGGTGGCCGCGCCGCAGGTGAGCGCGGTGACACACAGCACACCGAACACCGGGAAGACCACCGAGATCGCCGCGCCGGCGGAGGCGATTCCCACCGCCATGGCCACGGGCTTCTTGAGCCCGCGCCGATCGGCGTAGCGCCCGGCCGGCAATGCCATGAACACTGGCGCCAACGCAAACAAGGCCAGCAACATCCCCACCGCCGCCGGGCTGTAACCCTCGCGCAGCGCCATCAAGGGCGCGGCCATGCGAAAGCCGGTCATGCAGGCATGCAGACAGATCTGCGCCGCAATCAAGCGCGCCAGATCGGAGCGCAGCGTTGGGTTCAAGCGTCTCCGGGATCGTTGGGGTCCAGCGGCAGCAGCGCACTGGCCTGTTCCTGCGGCAGCGCCTCCACTGCCTTGAGCGCACGGCCCATGGCGCGGCTGCGCGTCTCGGCGCTGTCCAGGGTGTTGAGCACGGTTTGGGTCTGGCTCTTCACCCGCGCCAGCACATCGCCGAACTTGCCGAACTCGGTCTTGACCGCACCGAGCACCTGCCAGACCTCACTCGATCGCTTCTCCAGCGCGAGTGTGCGAAAGCCCATCTGCAACGAGTTGAGCATGGCCATGAGCGTGGTGGGCCCGGCCAGCGTGACCCGGTACTCGCGCTGCAGCACCTCCATGAGGCCCGGACGGCGCAGCACCTCGGCGTACAGCCCTTCGGTGGGCAGGAACAGGATGGCGAAGTCGGTGGTGTGCGGCGGCTCCAGGTACTTGTCGGCCATGGACTTGGCCTCCAGCTTGATGCGCTGCTCGAGACCGCGCGCCGCGATCTCGGCGCCTTCAGCGTCGGCGCGCTGCTGCGCGTCCAGCAGGCGCTCGTAGTCTTCGTTCGGAAACTTGGCATCGATCGGAAGCCAACACGGCACGCCCGCGTCGCCGCGACCGGGCAGCTTGATCGCGAAGTCCACCGTGAAGCGGCTGCCCGGTTTGGTCATGACCTGCGTGGCGTACTGATCGGGCGCAAACACCTGCTCCAGCAACGCGGAGAGTTGCGCTTCGCCGAACATGCCGCGCGTCTTCACGTTGGTCAGCAAGTGCTTCAAGTCGCCCACGCCTTGGGCCAGCGTCTGCATCTCGCCCAGGCCCTTGTGCACCTGCTCCAACCGGTCGGCCACCTGCTTGAAGCTCTCGCCCAGGCGTGCCTGCAGCGTGCTCTGCAATTTTTCGTCGACCGTGGCGCGCATCTCGTCAAGCTTGGCGGCGTTGCCTTGCTGCAGTTGCATCAACTGCGCTTCCAGCGTGGCGCGCACCTCGGCCAGGCGACGCGAGTTGGCCTCGCTCAGGTCCTGCAACTGGCGCGTGAGCGTGTCGCCCAGCGTGCCGCGCAGTTGCACCAGTTGCTGCGCAAAAGCGTCGATCTGCGCGTTCTGCGTGCGCGTGGCCTCTGCCCCCTGGCTGGTGAGGGCCTCCTGAAACGTGGCCAGGGTCTGCTGCAGTTCCTGGCGCGCCGTGCGTGAGCCATCGGCCATCTCGCGGCGCAGTTCGCTCTCGACGCGCTCCACGCGCGAGGTGGTCTGTTGCAGTTGCGCCAGCAGGGTCTGGCGGTGCGCCAGTTCGTCGGCATCCACCGCTGGCTTGCGCAGCCACAGCGCCACCTGCATCAGCACCCCGACGGCGGCGAGCACGAGCAGCGCGATGAGAAGCGCCGAGTCGGTCATCCCCGTGCGCCTTTGCCCAGGATGTCGGCGTTGATGGGTGTCAGCGGCTTGCCCTGAGTGAGGTAACCGATCAAGTTGTCGGCGGCCAGTCGGGCCATGGCGCGGCGCGTGGCGATGGTCGCACTGGCGATGTGCGGCGTGAGCACCACGTTGGGCACGGTCAACAGATCGGGGTGCACCTTGGGTTCGCCCTCGTACACATCCAGGCCGGCGGCGGCGATCACGCGGTTGCGCAAAGCCTGAGCGAGCGCTGCGTCATCCACGATGCCGCCGCGCGCGATGTTGACCAGCGTGGCGGTGGGCTTCATCTGCGCGATCTCGGCTGCGCCGATGGTGTGGTGGTTTTCCGGGCTGTAGGGCAGCACCAGGATGAGGTGATCGGCCGACTTGAGCAGCGTGGTCTTGTCCACGTAGGAGGCTTTGCATTCGGCCTCCAGCGCAGCATCCAGCCGCGAGCGGTTGTGATAGATCACCTTCATCCCGAAGCCGTGGGCGCCACGGCGCGCAATGGCCTGACCAATGCGGCCCATGCCCAGGATGCCCAGTGTGCTGCCGTGCACCTCGGCTCCAGCGAACATGTCGAGCGCCCAGCGGTTCCACTCTCCGGCGCGCAGGAAATGCTCGCTCTCGGTCAGGCGCCGGGCCGTGGCCATGAGCAGCGCGAAGCCAAAGTCGGCGGTGGTCTCGGTCAGCACGTCGGGCGTGTTGGTGGCCAGCACGCCGGCCGCACTCAGGGCGGGCACATCGAAGTTGTTGAAGCCCACAGCGATGTTGGCCACCATGCGCAGCTGCGGGCAGGCCGCCGCCACCGCGCCGTCTATGCGCTCGCTGCCGGTGGTGAGCGCGCCCACCTTGCCCTGCAGGCGTGCAATCAGCTCGGTGGGGGTCAACACGCTGTCGGTGTCGTTGGTGTCAACCTCGAAATGCTGACGCAGATGGTCAACAACGTCGGGGAAAATCTTGCGACTGACGAGGATGGAAGGCTTTTGTGCCATGGATGCGTCTCCAGAAAATCAGGTGAACCAGAACCAGGTCATGAGGGCGAACAGCGGCAGCAGAATGCCGACCGACCAGGCCATGTAGCCGAAAAAGCTCGGCATCTTCACCCCACGGTCTTCGGCGATGGCCTTGACCATGAGGTTGGGTGCGTTGCCGATGTAGGTGTTGGCGCCCATGAACACAGCGCCGGCCGAGATGGCCACCAGTGTGGACGCCATGGTCGTCATCAGCATCTGCGGATCTCCACCTGCGGTGTTGAAGAACACCAGGTAAGTCGGCGCGTTGTCGAGGAACGAACTGAGCGCACCCGTGGCCCAGAAGTACATGCCCGGATTCGGGGTGCCGTCTTGGTTGGTGACGGCGCCGACCACCGCGCCAAACGGACCGTTCACGCCCGCCTTGAGCATGGCGATCACCGGGATGATGGTCAGGAAGATCGCGGCAAACAGCTTGGCCACTTCCTGCATCGGGCCCCAGCCGAACTGGTTGCCGTCGTGCGCGCTGGCCGGCGTGATCTTCAGCGAAACGAGTGTCACAACGATCAGGCCGATGTCGCGCACGATGCCCGGCAGGCCGACATCGGTACCGGCGATGGTGAACATCACCGACGACTTCCACAAACCGCTGAGCAACACCAGAAAGACCACCACACCCAACAAAGCGAAATTGACCGAGCCATCGAACCCGAGGCGTTGCGTGTCTGGCGTGGGATCCGTCGGTTGGAACTCCTCGCGCCGGTGGTAGAACCACCAGTCGATGGCGTAAAACAGCGCGAGCAGCACACCGATGAGGAACAGCGTGTGGCCCCAGAGGTGCGTCACCGTCCAGAAAAAATCCACGCCTTTGAGGAAACCCAGGAACAGCGGCGGATCGCCCAGCGGGGTGAGCGCACCACCGGCATTGGAGACGATGAAGATGAAGAAGACCACCACATGCACCTGATGCTTTCGGTTGTCGTTGGCACGGATCAGTGGCCGTATCAGCAGCATCGACGCACCGGTGGTGCCCATGAAACTCGCCAGCAATGCGCCCAGGGCCAGCAAGCCGGTGTTGAGCAGCGGGCTGCCATGCAGGTTGCCCCGCACGAAGATGCCGCCGGCCACGGTGAACAGGGCAGTCAGCAGGATGATGAAAGGGATGTACTCGGCGAAAGCCGCGTGCACCACGGCCACCCCGGTTGCCGCCGGGCCGAAGGTGATCGCAAACGGCACCAGAAAGGCGAGACCCCAAGCGGCGGCCACCTTGCCGAAGTGGTGGTGCCAGAAGAGGGGCGCCACCAACGGCATCAGGGCGATGGACAGCAGCACGCCCGCGAACGGCACCCCCCACAACACCGACAACTGCGCACCATCGAGTTCGGCCGCGTGCGCAAGGCCGGGCAGCAGCGCACCGGCCAGGGCCAGCGCCTGCACGCTTTTCTTGTTCATGGGTTTCTCCGGATGGGAATCGCTCAGACCGCGAGCAGGTCCACTTCGAACAGCAGCGTGGCGTTGGGAGGAATCACACCACCGGCACCGCGCGCACCGTAGCCCAGCGCGGCTGGAATCACCAGACGGCGCGTGCCACCCACCGCCATACCCTGCACGCCTTCGTCCCAACCCTTGATCACATGACCCGCACCCAGCGGAAACTCAAACGGCTGACCACGGTCCTTGCTGGAATCGAACTTGGAACCCTGCACACCGTCGTTGAAGAGCCAGCCGGTGTAGTGCACCTGCACCGGGCGCCCGGCCTGGGCGACCTCGCCATTGCCGACCACGGTGTCTTCGTACTGCAGGCCGCTGGGGGTGGTGATCATGGTGTCTCCTGTGATTGAAAAGAAAAGGGAAAGAGGCGCGATTATTCCAGCCAGGTCGTGAACGACTCGACGGTCTCGCGCGGCGTGTGAAATCCGTTGACCTTGTCGCTTGGGTCGGCATAGCCCAGGGCCATGCCGCAGACCAGCATTTCGCTGTCGCCGGCACCGATGTGCGGCAGGATGATCTTGGCGAAACCATTCCACGCTGCCTGCGGGCAGGTATGCAGCCCATGACCGCGCGCGGCCACCATGATGTTCTGCAGGAACATGCCGTAGTCCACCAGCGAGCCGCGGCCCATGACGCGGTCCAGCGTGAACATCAGGCCCACTGGCGCGTCGAAGAAGCGGTAGTTGCGCTGGTGCTGCGCGTGCATCTTGTCCTTGTCGCCCTTGGTGATGCCCAGCAGGCCGTACAGGCTCCAGCCGTTTTCACGCCGGCGGTCGATGTAGGGGCTGACCCATTTCTCGGGGTAGTAGTCGTATTCCTCCCGGTACTCGGCGGCCAGCGACGGGTCGGCGCGCAGCGCGTCGTGCGCGGCACAGACCTTGTCTGCCAATGCGTCGCGGCTCTGGCCCTGCAACACATAGACCTTCCAGGGCTGCGTGTTGGTGCCCGACGGCGCACGGCTGGCTACCTGCAGCAAATGCTCGATGGTGGCGCGCGACACAGGTCGCGGCAGAAAGGCGCGCGCCGACATGCGGCTGGTGATCGCCGCGTCGACGCTGACGGCGTCGATCACGGTCGCGGTGGGGTTGTGGCTCATAGCAAGGTCTCCAGGGTTGTCTTCAAAGCGTCGGGCAAGGCCACAGGCCGGCGAGTCTGCCGGTCAACGTAGACATGCACGAAGTGGCCACAAGCGGCAGCCAGGTCTTCACCATCGGCGAACAGGCCCACCTCGTAGCGAACACTCGACTTGCCCAGGTGCGCCACGCGCAGACCGGCCCACACGGTTTGTGGAAAGGCCAGCGGCGCGAAGTAGTTGCACTGGGTTTCGATCACCAGCCCGATCACCGGGCCGCCGTGGATGTCGAGCGCGCCCTGCTCGATCAGGTGAGCGTTGACCACGGTGTCGAACCAGCTGTAGTACACCACGTTGTTCACGTGGCCATAGACATCGTTGTCGGCCCAGCGGGTGGTGATGGAACGCAGCACACGGTAAGCGCTGCGGGGCAAAGGTTGGGGGCGTGCGACCGGCGCTGGACTGCTCATGGCGCGGAATTGTGCCAGCGCGTGGCGCCCGCAACTGTCGCAGCCGTCATCGCGAACGGGGATGACCCTTGCCAGCGCCCGTGGTACTGCACCGCCGTGCGGTAGGTGTTCATCTGCACCTGCACGGTGGCCTCCATGTCGGTGCCATAGCCACCGGCCATCACGAAAGCCAGCGGCAGGCGGCGGGTCCAGGCCCAGTCCATCACGCGCCGGTCGCGCGCCTCCATGCCGTCGAACGTGAGCTTCAAGCGTCCCAGCCGGTCTCCTTCGTGTGGATCGGCTCCTGCAAGGTAGATCACCAGCCCAGGCTCGAAGCGTCGCTCCATTTCCTCCAGCGCACGCTCCAGCGCTTCGAGGTACTCTGCATCGCCACAACCATCGGGCAGCTCCACGTCCAGATCGCTCGGCTCCTTGCGAAAAGGAAAGTTCCTGGCACCGTGCAGCGACAGCGTGAACACCGAATCGTCGTTAGCAAAAATCCGCGCTGTGCCGTTGCCCTGGTGCACATCAAGATCGACGATGGCCACGCGCAGCATGCCGCGCGCACGGTTTTCGCGTGCGTGCTCGGCCTGCATCAGGCGAGCAGCCACGGCGGCATCGTTGAAGACGCAGAAGCCGCTGCCCTTGTCGGGGTAAGCGTGGTGGGTGCCTCCGGCCAGATTGGCGGCCAGGCCGCTGCCACTCAAGGCGCGACGGCAGGCCTGCACCGTGGCCCCCACCGAACGGCGCGCCCGCTCGGCCATGGCCGGGCTCCAGGGAAAACCGATCTCCCGCTGCGCGGCCGGCGCCAAGGTACCGGTGTGAACGGCTTTTATATAGAGCGGCGTGTGCACCAGTGCCAGCTCGCCGTCGCTGGCCGGATTGGCTTCCAGCAGCTCGACCTGCGGCAGCTCCCTGGCCAGGCGTTCGCGCAAGCGGCCATATTTGGCCATGGGAAAACGGTGTCCCGCCGGCAGCGGCAAGATGAAGTGGTCGGCGTAGAAGGCTTGCAAGTCGGTACGTGCTGTGGTCAGAAGGACCAAGGATTGTGTCCGCCATGGGTATTCGGTGGGCGTGTGCGTCTTTTAGGCCATGACATCTAGAATGGTGCAGCGCAGCAAAAACCGCTTGCGCTGTTGAGGGTTATCCCTATAATCGCGGTTATGTTGCAGTGCAGCAATGTGAACAAAAAGCAAAAGCGTCCAGACAGCGCCGTGTTCCCAGCAGCCTTCAACTAAACCCTGTTTTACCCAAGTTTAGGAGTACGAATAATGCTGACCGCCGAACAAATGATTGCCGCCCAGAAAGCCAACATCGAGACCATTTTTGGTCTGACCCAGAAAGCCTTCGAAGGCGTGGAAAAGCTGGTTGAACTCAACGTGCAAGCCACCAAGGCCGCACTGTCCGAGTCCGCCAACAGCACCCAGGCTCTCCTCAGCGTCAAGGACGCTCAGGAACTGCTGACGCTGCAAGCCAGCCTGATGCAGCCTCTGGCTGAAAAGACCGTGGCTTACAGCCGCCACCTGTACGACATCGCCCAAGGCACGACCGCCGAATTCGGCAAGGCCGCTGAAGCCCAGGCCAGCGACACCCAGAAGAAATTCATGGCTGTCGTTGACAACGCTTCCAAGAACGCACCTGCCGGTTCCGAAACCGCCGTGGCCGTGATGAAACAAGCCGTCTCCGCCGCCACCAATGCCGTGGAATCGGTGCAGAAAGCTGTCAAGCAAGCCACCGAAATGGCAGAAGCCAACTTCAATACCGTGACGACCTCGGCCGTCAACGCTTCGAAGTCGGTCGCCAAAAAGCGCTGAACAACCGGTTGATCGTGCCGTTGATCGGCCGCTTGAAGTTTTCATCCAGGCCGCAAACTAGCATCACTGCACGATCTGCCTGACTCTCATGGGAACAGGTTTCAGATCAAACCCGTTCTTCTGGTTGTCTCCTCGGGTCCTTTTCGAAATTCGATTTCATCGGACCCCTTAAGCCCCCGCCGCAAGGCAGGGGCTTTTTTTATGGTCGAGCGCCATTGACCGGTTTCAACCGGGCCAGCTGGGTCTTGAGTTGCGGCAGCGCTGCAAGCATCGCCGCCCTGCCCGCGTCGATGGAGCGTTTGCGCGAGGCGAAGTCGGCACTGCCCACGCCCGCCAGTGCCGGGCGCACCACCACGTCGGCGGTGGCCAGTTCGTGGCGGTTGATGCTCTGGCCCATGATCGCGAAGGTCTGCAGAAGCACGCGGATGTTGCCCACCGCCAGATTGCCTTCGGGGGCGCTGGAGATGTCCACCGCCAACACCACCTCGGCCCCCATGTCGCGCGCCTGCTGCACGGGCACGGGCGCCACCAGACCACCGTCCACATACTCTCGTCCGGCAATGCCCACGGGTGCGAACAGACCGGGCACTGCGCTGGAGGCGCGCACGGCCTGCGCCACGTCGCCCCGGCGGAACAGCACACCCTGCCCGGTGCCCAGATCGGTGGCCAGCACGCCCAGGGGCAACGCCATCTTCTCGATCACACGGCCGTCCACCGCCTGACTCACGTAGCGAGCCAGCGCCTCGCCCCGCAGCAGACCGCGCCCCAGAATGGGCAAGGCCCAGTCGGTCAGGGTCACCTCGTCCATGCGCATGGCCACGCGTTCGAGCTCGGTGGCAGTCTTGCCACTCGCGTAGAGCGCCGCCACCAGGCTGCCCGCCGAAGTGCCCGTCACCAGATCAGGCCGGATGCCGCTTTCCTCCAGCACCTGGATCACGCCCACATGGGCGAAACCCCGCGCTGCCCCACCGCCCAGCGCCAGACCCAGCCGGGGCGCCCGCATGACCGGCACCACCACGGGCTCCTGAATCCGCGGCGGTGACACGGGCGGCACGACCACAGGCCCCTGCACCGTCGAGCAAGCTGTCAGAAGAGCCGCGCCGAACACAAATCCCCAGGATTTGCAATACTTATTGAGAACAATTCGCGTTAGTGTTAGCATCATTCCCATTATCCGGCAAGCCCTGAGCGCGCGCGCCGGGCGAACAGCTCTTGTTTCCTTCATTTCAACTCCCGAGGATCCCCATGACTTCGTTCCGCAAACTCTCGATTGCCCTGGCCGCGGTGGCCGCCACGCTCGGCCTGCACGGCCAGGCGCTGGCACAGGACAAGGTGCTCAACCTTTACTCGGCTCGCCACTACCAGACCGACGAGGTGATGTACGACACCTTCACCAAAACCACCGGTATCAAGATCAACCGCGTGGACGCCGACGACGCCGGCATCGTGGCCCGCCTGCGCGCCGAAGGTGCCGCTTCGCCAGCCGACGTGATCCTGTTGGTGGATGCTGCCCGCATGGCCTCGGCGGATAGCCAGGGCCTGTTCCAACCGATCCAGTCTGCCAAGCTCGATGCAGCCATTCCCGCCAACCTGCGTGCCACCCCCGGCGAAGGCGGCGTGACCTGGACCGGCTTCTCAACGCGTGCCCGCGTGATCGTGTACGACCCGATGCGCGTGAAAGCCGCTGACGTGGCGACCTATGAACAACTCGCCGACCCCAAGCTCAAGGGCCTGGTCTGCACGCGCTCTGGCTCACATCCGTACAACCTCTCGCTGTTCGCCACCGTGGTGGAGCGCCTGGGCGACCAGAAGGGTGAAGCCTGGCTCAAGGGCGTGGTGGACAACATGGCCCGCGCGCCCAAAGGTGGCGACACAGACCAGATCAAGGCCGTGGCCTCCGGCGAATGCGGTGTGGCGCTGAGCAACACCTACTACATCGCCCGCCTGATCAAGTCGGACAAGCCGGAAGACCGCGCGACGATGGAAAAAGTGCGCGTGATGTTCCCCAACCAGGCCACCACCGGCACACACGTGAACATCGCTGGCGCGGCCGTGGCCAAGCACGCCAAGAACCGCGACAACGCCGTGCAGTTCATGGAGTTCCTGGCCAGCCCGTTCGCGCAGGACTACTTTGCCAACGGCAACAACGAGTTCCCGGCCGCCAAGGGCTTGAAGATCGCCAATCCAGCCATCAAGGCCATGGGCGGTGACAACTTCAAGGCCGAAACCGTGCCCTTGGGCGTGGTCGCCAAAAACATGACCAAGGTGCAACAGATGCTGGATCGCGTGGGCTACAAGTAAGCCCACTGACTCAACAAAAAGCCCGCAGTCGCGGGCTTTTTGTTTGGTGGTCAGTACACCTGGGGCACGTGAATTTCACCGGGTACCTGGTGGCGCCGGTAACCTTCGTGTCGCACGCGCTCGGGCAGCGTGATCGTGGCGCGCTCCACCTCGCCATAGGGCATCTGCTCCAGCAGATGGTGAATGCAGTTCAGGCGCGCCTTCTTCTTGTCGTCGGCCTGCACCACCCACCAAGGTGATTCCGGAATGTGGGTGCGCTCCAGCATCACCTCTTTGGCCTTGGTGTAAAGCTCCCAGCGACGGCGGCTTTCCAGGTCCATGGGGCTGAGCTTCCATTGCTTGAGCGGATCGTGTATGCGACCCAGAAAACGAAGATGTTGCTCTTCGTCGGAGATGGAAAACCAGTACTTGATGAGCTGGATGCCCGAACGCACCAGCATCTTTTCGAACTCGGGCACCGAGCGGAAAAACTCTTCGTACTGCTCGTCGTTGCAAAAGCCCATGACACGCTCAACGCCGGCGCGGTTGTACCAGCTGCGATCGAACAGCACCATCTCACCGGCGGCCGGCAGGTGGGCCGCGTAGCGCTGGAAATACCACTGCGTGCGCTCGCGGTCGTTGGGCGCGGGCAGCGCGGCCACGCGGCACACGCGCGGATTCAGGCGCTGGGTGATGCGTTTGATCACGCCGCCCTTGCCCGCCGCGTCACGCCCCTCGAAGATGATCACCACCTTGTGCCCGGTGGCCACCACCCAGTCTTGCAGCTTCACCAGCTCGGCCTGCAGCCGGAACAGCTCACGAAAGTACTGTTGCCGGGCCGCTTTGTGCTGCATCAGAGCCTCGGCATCCTGCGGTTCCTCCACCCGGTCCTCCATCTCCATTTCCAGCTCTTCGTCGTAGCCGTCCATCAAGTCGGTGTGGATGCGGCGCAGCAGCTCTTCCTGGCTGTCGAACATGGGGACTCCATTCGTGGCAAAAGATGTCCAGACTAGATCTACCCGATGACAATGCCGTGACAACAGCCTGCCGCATAATCGCCACCTGATTGACGTTTACGTCAACGTCAAACACCCTCAACGACACAGGAGCACAACATGGACATTCAAGGCAAGGTATTCATCGTCACCGGCGGCGCATCGGGCCTGGGCGAAGGCACGGCGCGCATGCTGGCGGCCAACGGCGGACGGGTCGTGATTGCCGACATGCAGGCTGAAAAAGGCGAAGCCGTGGCCAAGGAAATCGGTGGCACCTTCGTGAAATGCGACGTGAGCAGCGAAACCGACGGCCAGGCTGTGGTGGCCCAGGCGTTGTCGATGGGCAAGCTCATGGGCCTGGTGAACTGCGCGGGTATTGCCCCCGCTGAGAAGACCGTGGGCAAGAAGGGCCCGCACAACCTGGGCGTCTACACCAAGACCATCATGGTCAACCTGGTGGGCAGCTTCAACATGATCCGCCTCGCGGCCGACGCCATGTGCAAGAACGAACCCGAAGCCACGGGTGAGCGCGGCGTGATGATCAGCACCGCCAGCGTGGCGGCGTACGACGGGCAGATCGGCCAGGCGGCCTATGCGGCCAGCAAGGGTGGCATCGTCGGCATGACGCTGCCGATCGCGCGCGACCTCTCGCGCAACGGCATCCGCAACATGACGATTGCGCCCGGCATCTTCGGCACACCCATGTTGTTCGGCATGCCGCAAGAGGTGCAGGACGCGCTCGCCGCCAGTGTGCCCTTCCCCAGCCGCCTGGGCACGCCGGCCGACTACGCCAAGCTGGCCAAGCACATCATCGAGAACGACATGCTCAATGGCGAAGTGATTCGACTGGACGGGGCGATCCGGCTGGCGCCAAAATGAGCTCCCGCGCGCCGCACCTGCGGCGCGTCGCCCCCCAAGGGGACAAACACCTGCGGCCTGGCAAGCCAGTTCCACGGGGTTCTGGGTGGACTTCCCTTCGTTGACATGGATGGGGACTTGACATGAAACGTCTTGCATGGATCCTCGCCTTGGCACTGTTGAGCGCTTGCGCTGCGCCTCCCTCAGTGCAACAACCCGAAGGCGCTTCGGGCCTCACCGCCAAACCGGGCTGGACCTTCCAGCGCCAGGCCGTGGCCGCTGCCAATCCGCTGGCAGCTGAGACCGGTGCGCGTATCCTGCGCGCTGGTGGCAGCGCGGTCGACGCGGCGATCGCGGTGCAGATGGTGCTCACGCTGGTGGAGCCACAGTCCAGCGGCATCGGCGGGGGCGCATTCTTGCTGCACCACGACGGCAAACGCATCCAGGCCTTCGACGGCCGCGAAACCGCGCCCGCCGAGGCCGGTGAACAGTTGTTCCTCGACGCACAGGGCAAGCCCATGCCCTTCCTGGACGCCGTGACGAGCGGCCGCTCGGTGGGCGTACCGGGCGCGGTGATGATGCTCGCGCAGGCCCACCGCCAACACGGCAAGCTGCCCTGGGCGCGCCTGTTCGAGCCCGCCATCGCACTGGCCGAGCAAGGCTTCGGCATCAGCCCGCGCCTGCACACCCTGCTCCTGACCGAAACCGCGCTCAAGTCCGATCCAGTGGCCGCCGCCTACTTCTACCGGCCAGACGGCCAGCCGCATCCGATAGGGCACGTGTTGCGCAACCCCGAGCTCGCGCAGGTGCTGCGCAACATTGCCGCGCAAGGGCCGAGCGCGCTGCACGACGGACCCGTGGCCCGCGCCATCGTCGACAAGGTGCAGCAGCATCCCCTGCGACCCGGCCGCCTCGGCCTCGACGATCTCAAGCGCTACCAGCCGCGCGAGCGCGAAGCCCTGTGCCACGAGCACACGGCCGCGCGGCGCGCCTTGCGCATCTGCGGCTTTCCCCCACCAAGTTCGGGCGCGATCGCGGTGGGCCAGATCCTCGGGCTGCTCGCGCGCACACCGCAGGCGCAAGAGCCTCTGGTGCAGCTCAATGGCGCCGACCCAGTGCCCTCGGCCAACTGGCTGCACAGCTATGCCGAGGCATCCCGGCTGACCTTTGCCGACCGTGCACAGTACGTGGCCGACCCCGATTTCGTGGCCGCGCCCGGCGCTCGCTGGAGCAGCTTGCTCGACGCGCGCTACCTCGACGAACGCGCCCGCCTCATCACCCCGGCCCGCATGCCACAGGCGCCAGCTGGCCAACCAGGCGGCGCGCAGGTTGCCTGGGCACCCATGGTGGACCAACCCGAAGACGGCACCAGCCACATCAGCATCGTCGACTCATTCGGCAACGCACTGGCCATGACCACAACCATCGAGTCGGCGTTCGGCTCGCGCCTGATGGTCACCACCGACCCGAAGCGATCGGGCGGCTTCCTGCTCAACAACGAACTCACCGACTTCAGCTTTGCGCCGCGCGATGCCCAGGGCCAACCCGTGGCCAACCGGGTCGAGCCCGGCAAGCGGCCGCGCTCGTCCATGTCGCCCACACTGGTGTTCGACAAGGCTTCTGGTGAGTTGCTCATGAGCACCGGCAGCCCGGGCGGCGCCCTCATCATTCACTACACGGCCAAGGTGTTGCATGGCGTGCTGCAGTGGGGGCTGTCGCCGCAGGCCGCCATCAACCTGCCCAATTTCGGCACCACCGGCGGTCCGCTGCTGCTCGAGCAGAATCGATTCCCCGCCCTCAGCGTGCAGGCGCTGCGCGACCGCGGCCACACCGTGCAGGAAGTGGAGATGACGAGCGGTCTGCAGGCCATCCAGCGGGGCCAGCGCGCGTGGCTGGGTGGCGCCGATCCGCGGCGCGAGGGCATCGTGGCGGGTGACTAGATGTCAATCGCGGCGGCCGAGCCCGCCAGCTTGCGCAACTCGAACTTCTGAATCTTGCCCGTGCTGGTCTTGGGCAGTTCTCCGAACACCACCGCACGCGGCACCTTGAAGCCGGCCAGGTGTTGCTTGCAGTGCGCCACGATGGCCTCGGCCGTGGTGTCTGCACCGGCCTTCAGCTCGATGAAGGCGCACGGTGTCTCGCCCCACTTGGCGTCGGCCTTGGCCACCACCGCGGCTGCCAGCACCGCGGGATGGCGGTAGAGCACGTCTTCCACCTCGATCGACGAGATGTTCTCACCGCCCGAGATGATGATGTCCTTGCTGCGGTCCTTGATCTTGAAGTAACCGTCGGCGTATTGCACCGCCAGGTCGCCGCTGTGGAACCAGCCGCCCTCAAAGGCCTCCGCGGTGGCCTTGGGGTTCTTGAGGTAACCCTTCATCGCGATGTTGCCCTTGAACATGATTTCCCCCATGGTCTCGCCGTCCTGCGGCACAGGCTGCAAGGTCTCGGGATCGAGCACGCGCACGTCGCGCTGCAGGTGGTAGCGCACACCCTGGCGCGCGTTGAGCCGCGCACGCTCGCCGATCTCCAGCGCATCCCAGCTCTCGTGCTTCGCACACACCGTGGCCGGGCCATAGACCTCGGTCAGACCGTACACATGGGTGAGGTCAAAGCCCATCTGCTCCATGCCTTCGATCATCGAGGCCGGGGGCGCCGCGCCCGCCACCATGGCCTTCACGCCAGCCGGCAGCCCCACCTTCATCGCGGCTGGCGAATTGACCAACATGCCGTGCACGATGGGCGCGCCGCAGTAGTGCGTCACCCCGTGGTTGCGCATGGCATCGAAGATCGCCTGCGCTTCCACGCGGCGCAGGCACACGTTGACGCCTGCGCGCGCGGCCACCGTCCACGGAAAGCACCAGCCGTTGCAGTGAAACATGGGCAATGTCCACAGGTACACCGCGTGCTTGGGCATGTCCCACTCCATCACGTTGGACACGGCGTTCATGGCAGCACCCCGGTGGTGGTAGACCACGCCCTTGGGGTTGCCGGTGGTGCCGCTGGTGTAGTTGAGCGCGATGGCATCCCACTCATCGGCCGGCAGACTCCAGGCAAACGCCGGGTCGCCGCTGGCGAGGAAGGCTTCATAGGTGCTGCTGCCGATGCGCTCTGCTGCGCCGTTGAAGAGCACATCCTCCACGTCGATCACCAGCAAGGGCGTGGTCGCCTGGCGCATCGCCAGCGCCTTCTGCAGCGTGAGCGAGAACTCGGGATCCACGATCACCGCCTTGGCCTCGCCGTGGTCGAGCATGAAGGCAATGGCCTCCGGGTCCAACCGCGTGTTGAGCGCGTTGAGCACCGCACCCGCCATGGGCACCCCGAAATGCGCCTCCACCATGGGCGGGGTGTTGGGCAACATCACGGCCACGGTGTCGTTCTTGCCGATACCGGCGCGCTGCAAGGCGCTGGCCAGGCGCCGGCAGCGGGCGTAGGTCTCACCCCAAGTCTGGCGCAGCTCACCATGCACGACGGCCAGCCGCTGCGGGTAGACCTCGGCCGTGCGCTCGATGAACGAAAGCGGAGAAAAAGGCGCGAAGTTGGCCGCGGTGCGCGGGAGGTCCTCGTCAAAGATGCTGGTCATGGCGGTTGTCTCCTGGTGTTCTGGGGCCTTGCGAGAGAATACCCCCGTGGCCATCCCCCAGACCTTCATCCAGGAACTGCTCAACCGCGTGGACGTGGTCGACGTGGTGGGTCGCTATGTGCAGCTCAAGAAGGGCGGCGCGAACCTGATGGGCCTGTGCCCGTTCCATGGCGAGAAGTCGCCGTCGTTCAGCGTCAGCCCCACCAAACAGTTCTATCACTGCTTCGGCTGCGGAGCCAACGGCAACGCCATCGGCTTCCTGATGGAGCACGCCGGCATGAGCTTCATTGAGGCGGTGAAAGACCTGGCCCAGCAAACCGGCATGCAGATCCCTGAAGATGACGCGTCGCCGCAGGACCGCGAACGCGCAGCCCAACAGCGCCAGAAACAAGTCACGCTGACCGACGTGCTGGAAAAAGCCGCGCAGGCCTACGCCAAACACCTCAAGGCCGCGCCGCGCGCAGTGGACTACCTCAAAGGCCGGGGACTGTCGGGCCAGATCGCCAAGACCTTCGGCCTGGGCTACGCGCCCGAAGGCTGGCGGGCACTCGCCAGCGTGCTCCCGGATTACCAGGATCCGCTGCTGGTCGAGTCCGGCATGGTGATCGAGCACGAGGATGAAAGAGGAGCTGACGGGCAGTCCAAACGCTACGACCGCTTCCGCGACCGCATCATGTTCCCGATCCGCAACGTCAAGGGCGAGTGCATCGGCTTTGGCGGGCGCGTGCTCGACAAGGGCGAACCCAAGTACCTGAACTCACCCGAAACGCCTGTGTTCAGCAAGGGCCGCGAACTCTACGGCCTGTTCGAAGGCCGAACCGCCATCCGCGTGGCCGGCTACGCCCTCGTCACCGAGGGCTACATGGATGTGGTCGCCCTGGCGCAACTCGGCTTTGCCAACGCCGTGGCCACGTTGGGTACGGCGTGCACGGCCGATCACGTGCAAAAGCTCTTCCGCTTCACCGACTCGGTGGTCTTCAGCTTCGACGGCGACGGCGCCGGACGGCGCGCCGCGCGCAAGGCGCTCGACGCCGCCCTGCCCCTGGCCACCGACACGCGCAGCGTCAAGTTTCTGTTCCTGCCCGCCGAGCACGACCCCGACAGCTTCATCCGCGCCAACGGCGAGGCGGCGTTCGCCCAGTGCGTGAAAGAAGCCGTGCCGCTCTCGCGCTTCCTGATCGAAGCCGCCGGCGCCGACTGCGACCTCTCCACGGCTGAAGGCCGCGCGCGCATGGCCAGCCAGGCCCGCCCGCTCTGGGGAGCCCTGCCCGACGGCGCCCTGAAGCGCCAGTTGATCGGCGAGCTGTCCACCGGCATCGGCATCGGCAGTGCGGACCTGCTGCAGCTCTGGCAGCAAACCGGAGGCGGCTCGCGTGCGCCTCGCGCGTCTGGACATGCGCCAGCGCAACAGTCGCGCGACCCGGGTTACGACGGCGGCGCGGCATACGAATCATCTGGAAACGCATACGAGTCCAGTGGAGGCAGCAGCTTCCGCAGCGACAGCGGCAGCACCTACGGCAAGAAGGGCTACAGCAAGTGGCGCAAGGGCCCTCCCCCGCCGCCACGCATGCTGGGCACACGCCGCGCAGGTGGCAGTCGAGCTGACCGCGCCGTGGGCTTGCTGCTGGCCAATGCCCAGGCTTGGGACGGCCTCTCTGCGGACGACCACAGTCTGCTGGCCCACCTGCCCGCTCCCCACGGCGCGCTTTTCGCCTGGCTGGAGGCACAACTGCACGAGCACGGCCCGCAGCCCTGGGCCGCCCTGCGCGAAGCCCTGCGGGGACACGAGCACGAGGCGTTTGGCTGCACGCAGGTGGAACAGGTCCCGCCCAGCGACGATCCTGCCTCTGAACTCTCCGAGCTGACCGATGTGATGAACCGCCTGCGCCGGGACGGTCTGGAAGCGCAGGCACGCCAGTTGGCCGACCGTGTGGCCGCAGGCGACCCAAGCGCCCTGGAAGACTACAAGCGCGTGAGCACACAGCTGGCTGCCCTGAAAGCCAGCGCCTGAGACTGGCGAAATACGGGCAGCGCGGTATAATCCACGGTTTTGCACCGCAAGCGCGACAGCAGCACCTCCGGCATCGGCCCGGCCCTTCGACAAGGGCTACATGGACACTTCTCCTGGCCACCTCAGCGACCCGACCCGGGCCTGACGGAACCCCGCAAGGACTGCACACCAAATGTTCGCCCCAACAGCTTGCAGGCCCGCCCTTTCCGGCGAAAGGCGGGCGTTGTGCCCAACAAAATCACCGGGGTGGACCGCGTTGCGCGGCCTTCAGGCGTTTTTTGTGTGTTCTGCCGGTTCCAGTTCGACATTTTTCTGAGGTCCTCATGCCCGCGAAGAAATCCAGCACGCCCGTCTCGTCCAGCACAAAACCCGCCCAAAAGGCCGTTGCTCGCGCCACCGCCCCGGCTTTGCCCCCGAAGAAAGCTCCTGCTGTGACCGACAAGACCCCCGCCAAAGCCGCCGCCAAGGCCGCGCCCGCCAAAAAGACCGTTGCCAAGGCACTCGACACCGAGTTGCTGGACGACGCGCCAGCGAAAAAGAAGGCCGGTCGCCCGGCCAAGGCCGCCGCAGGCGACGACAAGCCCGCCGCCAAACGCGGCCGCAAGCCCAAGGTCGATGCCAAGGGCAAGTCGTCCAGCAGCGACATCGACGACGCCGACCTGAGCGACATCGAAGACGACCTGACGGGTGAAGTCGAAGTCGAAGCGGTCGACACCTCGTCGACCACGACCGAGAAGGTCAAGCCGCTGCGCATGAAGATCAGCAAGGCGAAAGAGCGCGCGCTGATGAAGGAATTCGGCCTGGACGAGACCGTCCTCTCCGAAGAGGAAGCGCGCAACCGCCGCGAACGCCTCAAGACCCTGATCAAGCTGGGCAAGACCCGCGGCTACCTCACGCACGGCGAAATCAACGACCACCTTCCCGACAAGCTGGTCGAGGCCGAGACGCTGGAAGTGGTGGTCTCGCTGCTCAACGACATGGGTGTGGCCGTCTACGAACAGACACCCGACGCCGAGACTCTGCTGCTGAACAACACCGGTCCCACCGCCGCCACCGAAGAAGAAGCCGAAGAAGAAGCCGAAGCCGCCCTGTCCACCGTGGACAGCGAGTTCGGCCGCACCACCGACCCGGTTCGCATGTACATGCGCGAGATGGGTACGGTGGAGCTGCTCACGCGTGAAGGCGAAATCGAAATCGCCAAGCGCATCGAAGGCGGCCTGAACGACATGATGGCCGCCATCAGCGAGAGCCCGGCCACCATCGCCGAGATCCTGGTGATGGCCGAAGACATCCGCAGCGGCAAGGTTGTCATCTCCACCGTGGTCGACGGCTTTGCCGACGCCGACGCCGCCGATGACTACGTGGCCGAAGAAGACTTCGACGATTACGACGAAGCCGATGACGACGATGGCAAAGGCGGCTCCAAGGCGCTGACCCGCAAGCTCGAAGAACTCAAGCGCGAAGCCCTCACCCGCTTCGACACCATGCGCGCGCTGTTCGAGAAGCTGCACAAGACCTACGACAAGGAAGGCTACGGCACGCCGAGCTACCTCAAGACGCAGAAGTCCATCACCGAGACGCTGATGTCGATCCGCTTCACCGCCAAGGCCATCGAGAAGCTGTCCAGCACCATGCGCAGCCAGGTCGACGACGTGCGCAAGAAAGAGCGCGAGCTGCGCCGGATCATCGTGGACAAGTGCGGCATGCCGCAGGAGAAGTTCATCGCCGACTTCCCGGCCAACCTGCTCAACCTGAAATGGGTGGAGAAGCAAGCCGCCGCCGGCAAGCCCTGGAGCGTGGTGATGGAACGCAACATCCCGCCGGTGCAGGAACTGCAGACCGGTTTGATGAACATCCAGAGCAGCGTGGTCGTGCCCCTGGCCCATCTCAAGGACATCCACAAGCGGATGAACTCGGGTGAATCCACCTCGCGCGACGCGAAGAAGGAGATGATCGAGGCCAACCTGCGCCTCGTGATCTCGATCGCCAAGAAGTACACCAACCGCGGTCTGCAGTTCCTGGATCTGATCCAGGAAGGCAACATCGGCCTGATGAAGGCGGTGGACAAGTTCGAATACCGCCGCGGCTACAAGTTCTCGACCTACGCCACCTGGTGGATCCGCCAGGCCATCACCCGCTCGATCGCCGACCAGGCGCGCACCATCCGCATCCCGGTGCACATGATCGAAACCATCAACAAGATGAACCGCATCAGCCGTCAGCACTTGCAAGAGTTTGGTTTCGAGCCCGATGCGTCCATCCTGGCCGAGAAGATGGAGATGCCCGAAGACAAGATCCGCAAGATCATGAAGATCGCGAAAGAGCCGATCTCGATGGAAACCCCCATCGGCGACGACGACGATTCGCACCTGGGCGACTTCATCGAAGACCAGGCCAACACCGCGCCCATCGAGGCCGCGATGCAGGCCGGCCTGCGCGAAGTGGTCAAGGAAATCCTCGACAGCCTCACGCCGCGCGAAGCCAAGGTGCTGCGCATGCGCTTCGGCATCGAGATGTCCACCGACCACACACTGGAAGAAGTCGGCAAACAGTTCGACGTGACCCGCGAACGCATCCGCCAGATCGAAAGCAAGGCGGTGCGCAAGCTCAAGCATCCGAGCCGCTCGGACAAGCTGCGCAGCTTCATCGACACGCTGTAAGGCGCGTCAGACAAACAACAAAAAGGGGAGCCAGCGGCTCCCCTTTTTGCTGGGTGCATCACGACGGCCAACGCCCGCCATCAACAAAAGATGCCAACCTGCACCGTGATCCAAATCCCACTGGGGGCATCCAACGAGCGCCAATGACTCACCACTTTCAGTGAAAATGCCTACATGAAACAACAGACTCAGCGCTCAATCGCCCACTCCTGCGGTCTCCATTCACTGGTGCTCGCGGCGGTGCTGTGTGCCACCAATGGCTTGGTATTTGCCCAGGGCAACACCGCGGCGTCACGCTTTTACGAAGACGCGCTGCAACGTTTCGAGAAAAAGGACTACGCCGGCTCCATCATCCAGCTCAAGAACGCGGTGAAGGACAACCCGAACAACTTGCCGGTGCAACTGCTGCTGGGCAAAGCCCTGCTCGAAAACGGCGATGTGGTGGCGGCCGAAGTTGCGTTCAACGAGGCCCTGAGGCTGGGCGTCAACCGGGCCGAGGTGGTGGAGCGACTGGGCCGGTCGATGGTTGCCCAGGGCAAGCAGCTGGACATGCTCGCCCACCCAGCCTTGCAACCAGCCGGACTGTCCAACGGACTTCAACTCCAGATGCACGTGCTGCGCGCAGGCGCTCAGGCCGACTTGGGACAAATCGCGCCCGCCCTGAAGTCCATCGATGAAGCACGAAGGCTGGACAGTCGCTCGCCCGAGGTGTGGCTGGCCGAAGTGCCCATCCGCATCCGCAGCAAGAAGTTCACCGAAGCCCTGGAGGCGGTGAATCACGCGCTGAGCATCGCACCCAACATGGCCGAGGCCCACTATCAGAAGGGCTCGATCCTGCATGTGCAGGGCGACCTGACCGGTGCGACGGCTTCCTACACCCGGGCGCTGCAGCTGGATGCCAACCATGCCGAAGCGCTGATTGCACAGATCGGCCTCCAACTGGATGCCAACCGGTTGGACGACGCGGCACGGGATGTGGTCACCTTGCAGCGTGTGGCACCCAAGGATCCCCGCGGCTCCTACTTCAAAGCCTTGCTCGCCGAACGACAGGGTCGGGTACCGGAGGCACAGACGGCTTTGCGAGAAGTGACCTCACTGCTCGATCCGGTCCCCATGTCCTTCATGCGGTACCGCTCTCAGCTGCTCATGCTCAACGGCCTGTCCCACCACGGGCTCAACGAACCCGAAAAGGCCCGGCAGTACCTCGAGGCGTACCTGCGCACCCAGCCCAACAGCCCGGTCACCCGACTGCTGGCGCGCATTTACCTGAGCACGGGGAGCGTGACCGAAGCGGCCAACCTGCTGGAGAACTACCTGAAAAACCAGCCTGGCGACGGTCTGGCCAGCAACCTGCTGGGTTCGGTGTACATCGCACAGGGCAAACACGCACGGGCGGCCACCCTCATGCAGCACACCCTCAAGTCGCAGGATTTGCCCGAGTACCGGACCACCCTCGGCATGGGTCTGCTGGGCTCGGGACAGACCGCCGGGGCTCTGACCGAACTGGAAGCCGCCTACAAGAAGGACCCCAAACAGCTGGCCGCAGCCATTGTGTTGTCGCAGCTCTACCTGCGCGAGGGCCAGCAGGCCAGGGGGCTGGCTTTGATCCAGACCCTGGTGAAGCAGCAGCCCGCCAACGCCGGCTTGCACAACCTGCTCGGCCTGGCCCAGGCTCAGAATGGCGAGGCCACGGCCGCGCGCGTCTCTTTCGAAAAAGCCGCCCAACTGTCGCCGGACTTGATCCAGGCCCAGCTCAACCTGGTGCGGCTCGACCTGGACGCCCGCGCACTTGATGCGGCAGAACAGCGACTCACCAACCTGCTCAAGACCAACCCGCGCAACACCGACGCCCTGGCTTCCATGGCCAGAGTGGCCGATCTGCGCGGCAAGGCCACCGAAGCGCAGACCTGGCTGGAGAAGGCTCGGGACAACTCCGGCCCGCGCGAACTTCGCTGGAACCTGGCACTGGTGGACCTACACCTGCGCGCCGGCCGGCCTGAGCAGGCGCTGGCCGAAGCCAAGATTGCGCAAGGAAAATCGTCCGACAACATCACGGGCCTGCTGTTCTACAGCCGCGCACAGTTGGCCATGGGTGACGCACAAGGCGCGCGAGGCACCCTCAGCAGAGCCACCCGCCTGGCCGACTTTGACGCCGATCTGCAGGTAGAGATCGCGTCCCAGCAACTCGCGGCTCAGAATCTCGATGGCGCGTACTACAGCCTGGACAAGGCACTCACAGGTCAACCCGACTCGATGCCCGCGCAAGTGCTCATGGCGCGGGTGGAGTTCCAACGGGGCGAGGTGGCCAAGGCCGAGCAGCGCGCGCGCAGCATCGTGCAAAAGTACCCGCGTCGCGCCATCGGCCACACGCTGATGGGCGATCTCGCCATGGCCCAGACCCGCCCAGGCCCCGCACTGGAGGCGTTTCGCAAGGCACATGCCGTGGAGCCTTCGAGCGGCACTACCCTGCGGCTCATGCAGGCGCTGGAAACGCAGGGCGGCGACAAGGGTGCACAAGAAGCCGCCGCACAGAGGCTCCGTCAGGCGCCCAAAGACACGGTCGTTCTCAACGCCTTGGCCAATCTGCATGCGCGGGCTGGGCGGTACGCCGATGCGGGGAGAACCTACGAGGCACTGCTGCTCCAGCAGCCACAGGACGTGGCAGCACTCAACAACCTGGCCAACGTCCAGCTGAAGCAGGGTGACAAGAGCGCCTTGCAAACCGCCGAAAAGGCCCATGGCCTGGCGCCCGCCAACGCCCTGGTGATCGACACGTTGGGATGGGCGCATCACCATTTTGGCCAGCAGGACAAGGCATTGAGCTTGCTGCGCGACGCCCGCCTGAGGGAGCCTGCCAACCCGGAGATCCGCTACCACCTGGCCAAGGTGCTGGCGCAGACCGGTCGACAGTCCGAGGCCCAGGACGAACTGCGTGAGGCGATGAAAACCGGGCGACCCTTCGAAGGCTCCAAGGAAGCGGAGCAGTTGCTGAAGACCCTGAACTGACGTCGGGTTTTTTTACAGCTACTCGTAGAAAAATCTTGCAAGACGATGTAACTGTTTGATTGTCCTTGTACTTGTTTGTCTGGCCCGATTAATGCTTTATCAAATCCAAAGTACTCCTTGAGTCTGCAAAAGGTCTTTGACATGAAACAACAAATTGCTTTTCCCTCCCCCTTTCGCGCCTTGGCTGCGGCTTGTCTGCTGACCGCAGGAGCGTCTGCGCAAGCCGCCACGAACTGGACGGCCTCGTACAGCGGGTGCGGTGACAGCGGCAACATTGTGGCTGCGGCCGGCAGTTTCGGCACCTGCGGCGGCAGTGGGGTGGACGTGCGCGCCACCTCGGTAATCGGCGGCAGCGTCACTGACGCCACCGTGAGGGCCTGGGGCGGCGGACTGGGTGTTCAAAACCAAAACGAATCCAACACGAATGGCCCGCACGCCCTGGACAATTACAACGGCTTGGACGCACTGATCTTCAAGTTCACCGAGTCAGTGTCCCTCACCAGCCTCACACTGGGATGGAACGGCTCTGACAACGCCACCAGTCACTACAACGATTCCGACGTGTCCATCTATGCGTGGACTGGTGCATCCGCCACGCCAACGAGTTATGCATCGTCTGTTGCCGGCTGGGTGTTGATTGGTGACTATCTCAACGTCGGCACAAAAACCGGAAACACCCAAGGTGTTGCCACCCCCGTCTTTTCGAGCTACTGGCTCGTGAGCGCGTACGGATCCAGCAACGGCAGCAGCACCGATGCATTCAAGGTCCTGTCGCTCGCCGGCACGTACTGCGGCGCCCTGTGCGCTCCTCCCGGTGGCGGAGTGCCCGAGCCCGGCTCGCTCGCTCTCATGGCGATGGGTGCCTTTGGTTTGATGGCTGCTCGTCGCCGCCAGAAGAACCAGGCGATCTGACTCCACTGGCCTTGAGCCGGTACATGAGAGGGAGCCCGAGTGGCTCCCTTCTTTTTTGTCTGTCGTTCGGGTGCGGCGATCACGCCTGCGGCAATGTCACCGTGACAGACAGCCCCGGCCTTGCATTGCGCACCGCAAATGTGCCGCCGTGGGCCTGCGCCACCAACCGGCACAGGTAGAGGCCCAGGCCCACACCGCCGGCGTTGCGCGTGCGGGCGGTGTCGGGCCGAAAGAATGCCTGGGCCAGATGCGGCAACTGATCGTCCGGCACGCCGGGGCCATGGTCGCGCACTTCCACCTCGATGCCCTGCCCTGCTTCGCCCATGCGGCGGATGTGCAGTTCGGGCGGCAGCGGGGCGCCGGCGCTGTGGCGCAATGCGTTGTCGAGCAGGTTGCGCAGCAGCAACCGGATGCGGATGCGGTCCAGTGGCAAGGTGGGCAGGTGCGGCGCGGCGTGCAAGTGGATGTGGATGGCCGCGGGCTGGGTGCTGGCGAGTTCGTCAATCAGCTCGCGAGCGAGCACTGCCACGTCGGTGGGCTCCCGGTGCAAGGCCTTGTGGCGACCGGCCAGGCGCTCGCTTTCCAGTAGATCACTGATGAGCCGGGCCATTTCCGCCAGATCGCGCAGCAGGGCATCGCGCTGCGGCGTGACGTCTGCGGTGTCGGGCAACAGTTCGGTGTTGAGGCGCGCGCGGGTGAGCGGGCTGCGCAGTTCGTGGCTGATGGCCAGCAGCAACGAGCGCTGGGCCTCCAGCATCTGGTGGATGTCGTGACCCATGGTGTTGATCGTGGCGGCGAGTTCACCCAGTTCGTCGGGTCCTTTGGGATGGCGCACCGGGATCGGTTGCCCGAACTCACCGGCGCCAAAACGCAGTGCGCCCTGGCGGATGTCGTCCAGCGGACGCAGCAGGCGGCGCACGTACAGAAATGCCAGCAGCGTGAGCAGCAGCAACACCGCAAGCGTGAAGCCAAACAGGCGCGGGCGGCGCTCGAACGCCGCTTCGTTCAAGCCGAATTCGAGGCGGTGCCCGTCGGCAGTGGTTCGTTGCAACAACTGCTGCCAGTCCTTGTCGTCGCCCCAGTCTTCAGGATCTCGGCCCTTCGCCCGGGGCGGTCCGTGCCGCCGCCAGTCCATCCGGGATTGCTCTGGATGGGAACGCCAGTTCACCACCGGGCCGGAGATGTCGATGGTGAGGGGAAGGCGCTGAATGATCGCCTGGGCGCGCTCGGTGCTGGGCGCACTGCCGGCGGGAGCAATGTCGGCGGCCAGTCGGTCCACGTAGTCCATGAGCAATGGGCGCGCCGCGTCGCGCCAGCCCACCGAAAACGCCTTCTGTGCACCGCCGATGAAAGCGAACGCGACGCCCAGCGCGAGCAACATGAACACCATCATCAAGCGCAGTTTCAGGGAACAACGCAGGGCGCTGAGCGCGCGGCGGAACCAGGGCTGACGCTGTGCGGCGGCGGCGGGGACTTTCATGGCGTCAGCTTGCGCAGTGCCAGCGAGTAGCCGGCGTTGCGCAGGGTTTTGATGCAGTCCAGAGGCTCGAGCTTCTTGCGCAGGCGGCTCACCACGATGTCCACCGCACGGGTGTAGAGATCGGCTTCGTGCCCACGCAGCTGGTTCAGGATGTCGTCTCGGGTGAACACGCGACCGCTCTCGCGTGCCAGCAGGTGCAGCAGTTCGAACTCGGTGCCGGTGAGTTCCACCGCAATTCCCTGGCGCGTCACGCTGCGGCGCGCCGGGTCGATGGTGAGGCCCTCGAAGGCCAGCAAGTCCGGCGCCGGGGCGCCGCTGGCCGGCCCGTTGTGACCGTTTCGACGCCGCAGCATGGTCTGAATGTGCGCCACCAGTTCGCGCGGCTCGAAGGGCTTGGGCAGGTAGGCGTCGGCGCCAAGTTCGAGGCCAACCACGCGGTCCATCACGTCGCCGCGTGCGGTGAGCATCACGATGGGAATGTCGCTTTCCTTGCGGATGGTGCGACAGAGCTCGAAACCGTCCATCTCGGGGAGCATCACATCGAGGATGGCCGCGTCGAACACGCCGCTGCGCAAACGCGCCAGACCCTCGCTGGGCTTGAGCGCATGGGTGAGTTCGAGCTCGAACCGCAGGAAGTACGTCGCCAGCGGTGGGCCGAGCTGTTCGTCGTCGTCAATCAACAATACGCGGTGCATGAGGCATTGTCACATTGCGCTCAGCGCGCGGTGGCGCACGATGAGGCGGCGCAGACGTTGCTGCGCGCCGTTGTCCAACCCGTCGAAGCGGTCCGCCACCGAGAGGATGGCCGGCAGCGTGAGCACCGCCTCGTGGGGCTGACGCCGCGACAGGCTGGCCCACAGGCCGAGCGCGTGCTCGCGGTCGAAACGCGGACCCCAGACCAGGGCCAGCAACTCATCGTGCGGGTCTTCCACGCCGGCCAGCAGCGCCGGACCGTGGTCGCGCAGCCGCTGGGCGATCGTTTGCAACGCGGGCGACATGGCGCTCACCCGGTTCAACCGCGCGAGAACCAACCCTTGCGCTTCTGCATGCGCTCGCGCACCTCGGCCTGCTGCGTCGGGTTGAGGCTGTCGTAGAAATCGGCCATGGCGTTGATCACCTCGG
The DNA here is from genome assembly GCF_018780385.1 of Hydrogenophaga sp. GTDB lineage: Bacteria > Pseudomonadota > Gammaproteobacteria > Burkholderiales > Burkholderiaceae_C > Hydrogenophaga. The sequence continues at coordinate 428,107 of NZ_JADMJO010000003.1, forward strand.
GGCTGCTCACCTGCACCACGCGGGTTTTCTCATCCAGCAGGCTCAGGGCGCGTGCGCGGTCGAACTTGTCACCCGCCACGAGCGCGCGCACCTCGGCGCGCGGGTCGGTGGTCTGGCCGATGAAAGCGGTGCGCTGGGCCTGCAGTTTGTCGGCCAGTACGCCGAGCTTCTGCTGCTGCTCGGCGTTGAGGTCAAGCTTCTTGGTCACGCGCTCGATGACCTTGCCGCGCATTTCCGTCATGCGCTCGGCGCTCATCGGGCCGCGTTCGTGGTGACCTTGCGTGCCGCAGGCGGTGAGGCCGCCCACAGCAATGGTGACGCCGGTCAGGGCAATGAGGGAGCGTTTGATCCAGGGTTTCATGACGGGGTCCTTTTGGAGGATGGGTTGAACATGACCGTGATGGTGCCGGCCTGCTCCCCTCCCGTCGTCTCGCGGCGGTTTCGGTTTGTTTCGTTTCATTTCAGACGGGGCCACTGCACAATCCGACCACCACGCCCCCCCGGCGCAGCGGAGCCCCTACATGCATGCCCCCTTGCTGAAAAGTCTGTTCATCCTGGGCCTGACGAGCCACTGCCTGCTGTCGTTGGCCACAGCCACTGGCACCAAAACCGAAGCAGTCGATTGCTCTCAGGTGCCACAGACGCAGTCGACGCTCAACGCCTGCGCCTACCAGGACTTCGAGAACGCCACCGCCGCCTACAGCGCGACCTACAGGACGCTCTCGCAGAGCGTGGGCAACAAGCAGCGCCAGTTGTTGCGCCAGGTGCAGACGGAGTGGATCCAGTACCGTGTGAAAGCCTGTGAATTCGAGAAAAGCGGCGTCGAAGGCGGCAGCGCCGCGCCGATGATCACCTGGCAGTGCCAGGCGCGCATGACACGCGAGCGCACCGCTGAACTGCAGCGGTTTCTGGACTGCAAGGAAGGCGACTTGAGCTGCGTGCGCCAGCCCAAATGAGCCTTCAATACGCTTCCGTATCGACTTCCCGGTTGGCCTGCTCGTTGTAGCGGTTGCCGCGCACGGTCTGCTGGTTGATCAGCGCTTCCAGCTTCGCCATCGTGGCTGCATCCAGCTTCACGTCCGCCGCGCCCAGGTTGTCGCGCAGATGGTCTTCGCGCGCCGTGCCTGGAATCGGCAGGATGTCGTTGCCCAGGTGCAGCAGCCAGGCGATGGCCAGTTGGGCCGGACTGCAACCCACGTCCCGCGCGATGGCCTGGAACGGCGCCAGCAGCTTCAGGTTGATCGAGTAGTTGTCAGCGGAAAAACGGGGCATGCTGCGGCGGATGTCCTTGGCGTCCAGTGTGCCCACATCGATCTCGCCGCAGAGGAAGCCGCGCGCCACCGGACTGAAGGCCACAAAGGCCACGCCCAGTTCGCGGCAAGCCTCAAGCACTGCGATCTCGGGATTGCGCGTCCACAGCGAGTACTCGGTCTGCAGCGCGGTGATCGGGTGCACCGCGTGTGCCTTGCGCAGTGTGGTGGCGGACACTTCACTCAAACCGATGGTCTGGATCTTGCCCGCGCGCACCAGATCGCTGAGCGCGCCCACGCTCTCCTCGATAGCAACCTGCTTGTCCCAGCGGTGCAGGTAGTAGAGATCGATCACGTCGGTCTTCAGGCGACGCAGGCTGTCTTCGCAGTTCGTGCGGATGGACTCTGGCCGACCGTCGATCACGCGCTTGATGCCGTCGTCGAACTGCACGCCGGCCATGCCGCCCTTGCTGGCCAGCGTGAAGCGGCTGCGGTGCCGGGCGAGCACGTTGCCCACATGGGTCTCGCTGGCGCCAAAACCATACAGTGCCGCGGTGTCGAAATGGGTCACGCCCTGGTCCAGCGCGGAGAGCAGCACCCGCTCGGCCTGCTCCTTCGACACGGCAGCACCATAGGCGTGGCAGATGTTCATGCAGCCCAGGCCGAGGGCCGAGACCTTGAAGGGACCGAGTTGGCGTTGTTGCATGGATTCAGCCGTTGGCGTTCAACTGCTGTTCAAGTTTGTGAAGGACTTCGTAGCAGGCGAACACCTTGGCCACGCTCGAATTGGGCTCACGGCCCTCTTTGATCGCAGCGAAAAACTCGCGGTCCTGCAGCTCAATGCCGTTCATGCTCACCGCCACCGTCGACACGTCGATCTTTTCTTCCTTGCCGGTGAACAGGTCGTCGTAGCGCGCGAGGTAAGTCGCGGTGTCACCGATGTACCGGAAGTAGGTGCCGAGCGGACCGTCGTTGTTGAAGCTCAGGCTCAACGTGCAGATCGCGCCGTTGGCCGCCTTGAGCTGGATGCTCATGTCCATGGCGATACCGAGCGCCGGGTGGATCGGGCCCTGGATGGCGTTGGCCTGCACGATCGGGCTGCCGCACTGGTAGGCGAACAAATCGACCGTGTGCGCGGCGTGGTGCCACAGCAGGTGGTCGGTCCAGCTGCGCGCCTGGCCCAGCGCGTTGGTGTTGGTGCGGCGGAAGAAATAGGTCTGCACATCCATCTGCTGGATGTTGAACCGGCCGGCCGTGATCTCGTTGTGCACGTACTGGTGGCTGGGGTTGAAGCGGCGCGTGTGGCCACACATGGCCACCAGCCCGGTCTTCTTCTGCTCTTCCACCACGGCCCGCGCGCCTGCCAGGCTGTCGGCCAGCGGAATTTCCACCTGCACGTGCTTGCCCGCCCTGAGGCAGGCCAGGGTCTGCTCGGCGTGCATCTGCGTGGGCGTGCAGAGGATGACGGCGTCCAGCTCCTTGAGCGCGAGCGATTCGGACAGCTCGGTGGTAACGTGGCCGATGCCGTATTTGGCCGCCACTTCCTTCGTCTTGTCGAGGTCGCGGCTGATCAACGAGATCACTTCCACGCCGTCGATGTTCTTGATGCCGTCCAGGTGCTTGATGCCGAAGGCGCCGGCACCCGCGAGGGCGACTTTGATGGTTTTGCTCATGTCAGGTGTTCTCCAGAATCAGGTGGCCCACGGCCGTGTTCGACGCAGGCACATGGTAGAAGCGGCGCACCGCTTTCGGCTTGGCACCGCCAGCCGCATCGGCCATGGCGCCACGGGCGATCAGCCACATCACGAGTTCGATGCCTTCGCTGCCGGCCTCGCGCACGTAGTCGATGTGCGAGATGTCGGCGGCGGCATCGGGGTCGTTGATGAGCCTGTCGAGGAAGGCGTTGTCGAAGTCCTTGTTGATCAGGCCCGCGCGCGGACCCTGCAACTGGTGGCTCATGCCACCCGTGCCCCAGATCTGCACGTTGAGGTCTTCGTCAAAGCTCGCCACCGCCTTGGCAATCGCCTTGCCCAGGTTGTAGCAGCGCCTGCCACTGGGCACCGGGTACTGCACCACGTTGACCGCGAACGGGATCACCGGGCAGGGCCAGGCCCCCTGGACCGGGTCCTGCTGACCACACATCAGTGAGAGCGGCACGGTCAGGCCGTGGTCCACGTCCATCTTGTTGACGATGGTGAGGTCGAAGTCCTGCTGGATCACCGACTGCGCGATGTGCGCCGACAGCTCCGGGTGGCCGATGACCTTGGGCACCGGGCGCGGACCCCAGCCCTCGTCGGCAGGCTGGTACTCGGCTGCGGTGCCGATGGCGAAGGTCGGAATCATGTCCAGGCTGAAGGCCGTGGCGTGGTCGTTGAAGACCAGAAAGATCACGTCGGGCTTGTTGTCCTTCAACCACTGCTGGCCGAACTCATAGCCCTGGAAGACCGGCTGCCAGTAAGGCTCGTGGGTCTTGCCCAGGTCGAGCGCCGCGCCGATCGCGGGCACGTGGGAGGTGTAAACGGATGCGGTGATGCGTGCCATGTCAGTTCACTTTCTGGCCAGCGGAGCCTTGCGGTTGGCGGTGTGCCTGGGCGCTGCCGTCTTCGCCGACCACGCGGTTGCCCTCTACCGATCGGCCGCCACCAATCATCATGTTGCGGTACTCCTCTTCGGTCATGCCGGTCATGGAGCCCGCCATCTGCTGGAAGCTCTTGCCGTCGGTGGCGCCGATCTTGGCCAGGAAGTAGATGTTGCCGCCCAGGCGGATGCACCAGTTGAGGTCGCGCGCAAGCACGGCCTGCTTCTGCTCTTCCGTCATGGCCCACTCGTCGAGGTAGGCGCGCTCGTCCTTCTTGAAGCGTTCGCGGTTCTCGGCTTTCATGAGGCTCATGCAGAACTGGTTGAGCCAGTAGCCTTTGCGGCTCTGCTCGGCGTCAAAGATGGTCGTGCCGGGCACGTCCAGGTAGGGTTTGTCCAGAGACATTGCGCGCTCCTTAACGGCTGCATTCAAAACTGGCGGCCGCGGCCGCGTCGCCACCCTTGTAGCGCGGCCACAGCGGCCACTCGCACAACGGACGGGCACGGGTCACGGCAAACGGGGGCTTGGCGGACTGTTCGACGAGTTGCAGGCCGGCGGGGGAACGACCTTGTTCGACCCAGGCCACCAGAGCACCCAGAAAATCGGCATTGGCCGGGCCGCCGGTGCCGACATGGTCCACCCCTGGCGCCGTGTACAAGCGCGCAAAGCCGGCCGTGCGATCGACGCCCAGGCGGCGCTGCACCGATTCGAAGTACTGGATGCCGGCGTACGGGCTTTGCGCGTAGTCGCCCATGTTCTCCAACAGGATCAGCTTGCCGCCACGTGCAGCAAAGGCCGACAGGTCGGGGTTGGTGCTGTCCATCAGCGCGGAGACTTCGCGGATCCGCGTCAGGTGGTCCTGCGGCCGGTAGGTCTTCAGGTCGGCGTTGGGGTTCTTCGCGTAGAAGTACTGGATGGCGCCGCCACCGTAGAGCCAGGCGATGCCGTTGGTGGGCACCGCCGGGAAGGCCGGTGCAGCCGTGCCGGTCCACCAGGACTGCCAGCCGCCGGTTGGGCCGGAGGATGCCAGGCCCTCGCCGCTGGGGCCGCGGCCAGGGTACTCGCGCAAGCCGTTGGCCAGGCCCACGTCGAGCTGCAGCGGGCTGTGCAACGTGCGCACGGCGTTCACCTGCGGCGGGGTCAGGCACTCCGGTGTGTCGGCACCCGCGCATTGCAGGCGACCCATGTCAAAACGCTGCCGGCAGCCCACGGGGTCGGACACCAACTGGTCTGCCAGACCGTCGGCGGCGTCGCAGGCGGCCAGCACGGCGCGGTGCACCAGCTGCACCTTGGCGGGTGGAATCCAGCCGTCGCCCACCAGGGCCAGGCCGTCGCGCAGGCCGGCGTGTTGCAGCCCGGTCCAATGCAGCACGGGCACGCGGCTGAAGATGCCGTCGAAATCGGTCGGGTAGCGCTGCGCCATCGTCACGCCTTCGCGGCCGCCTTCGGAGCTGCCTGCAAAGTACAGCTTGTCGGGCTGGCGGCCGTAGGCACGCTGCATCAGCACCACCGACACATCGCGCACCTTCTTGTAGGAAGCGTGGGCGAAATTGACCAGCGCTTCGTCGTTGAGCGCAAAGGCCTGGGGCGGCACACCGGGCTGGTTCTGGTGGCCGGAGTCGGTGCCCACGGTCACGAAACCCTGGGCCAACGGCGCCGGCTGCTCGAAGCGGGCGGCGGGCAGCAAGCCCACACCGGTGATCAACACGCCGTTGAAACCACCGCCGCCGTACTGCAGGGAGCGGCCGTTCCACTGCGTGGGCAGGTTGACCTGAAACTGGATGGCCGGCGCCGCCGGGTCCAGCGGTGCGATGCGGCCCAGCACCTGGCAGTGCTCGGGCGTGGCCGGCGTGATGGTGGCTGCGGGCGTGGGGCCGCGCTCGGCCACCGCCAGCGGCGCGGCGGGCATCAGCTTGGCCGAGGTGATGGTGGCTCCACCCGTGGCCAGGCCGATGGCCGCGGCGGCCACAGGACCGGTCAGCGCGGCGCAGCCGGCGGCTGCGTTGTCGGGGCGCAGCGGTGCCTGGCTGCAACCAGCGACTGCGGCGGCGGCTGCGAGCAGCAGCAGGGTGGTTGTGTTCATGCTGTCTCCTCGGGCCAATACAAACGCATGGGGTTGGTCACCAGCAGCTTCTTCTGCACTTCGGCCGTCGGCGCAATCTGCGGAATGAAGTCCACCAGCAGGCCGTCGTCGGGCATGTGGTCCTTCAGGTTGGGGTGCGGCCAGTCGGTGCCCCAGAGCACGCGGTCGGGGAACTCGTCCACCACACGGCGCGCGAACGGCACCACGTCCTGGTACGCGGCCTGCTCACCGTTCAAGGCCTTGGGGCCGGTGACGCTCAAGCGCTCGGGGCAGCTCACCTTGCTCCACACATTGGGGTGCTGGCGCATGAATTTGAGGAACAGCTCGAACTCGGGGCCGTCGACCGGTTTGCTCACATCAGGCCGGCCCATGTGGTCCACCACCACGGTGGTCGGCAGCGCCGTGAAGAAGTCCCACAGCTCGGGCAGGTCCACCGCCTCGAAATAGATGACCACGTGCCAACCCAGCTTCTGGATGCGCGCGGCAATTTCCATCAGTTCGTCCTTGGGCGTGAAGTCCACCAGGCGCTTGACGAAGTTGAAGCGCACGCCACGCACACCGGCGGCATGCAGGGCCTGCAGCTCGTCGTCGGTGACGCTGCGCTTGACGGTGGCCACACCGCGCGCCTTGCCGTCGCTGTGCACCAGCGCATCGACCAGGGCCCGGTTGTCGGCGCCATGGCAAGTGGCCTGCACCACCACGTTGCGCGCGAAGCCGAGATGGTCGCGCAGTGCAAACAGCTGCGCCTTGCTCGCGTCGCAGGGCGTGTACTTGCGCTCCGGGGCGTAGGGAAATTCGGCGCCGGGGCCGAACACGTGGCAGTGCGCGTCCACGCTGCCAGCAGGCAGTTGGAAGCGCGGCTTGCTCGGGCCCGCGTACCAGTCGAGCCAGCCAGGGGATTTTTCGAAATTCATGGGTGAGTTCTCTACAAAGCCCGTTCACCCTGAGCTTGTCGAAGGGTTCACCAACATGTGGGTGAGGGCTTCGACAGGCTCAGCCCGAACGGAGGTGGTTGGGTCAATCGATGTAGCGCAGTCCGGCCTTCTCAAGCGGTTCACGCATCTTGTACATGTCCAGCCCCAGCACCCCGCTGGCCAGTTTGGCGCGCTTCTCGCCCTCAAAGCTCTCGCGGTGCTGCGCAGCCTCCAGCGTGGTCACCGCACGCGCGACGGGCACACACACCACGCCATCGTCGTCGGCCACGATCACATCCCCCGGCGTCACCAGCATGCCGGCACACACCACCGGAATGTTCACCGAGCCGATGGTGGCCTTGATGCAGCCCTTGCTGCTGATGGCCTTGCTCCACACAGGAAAGCCCATCTTCTGCAGCTCCTTCACGTCGCGCACACCGGCGTCGATGATGAGAGCGCGCGCGCCACGCGCCTGAAAGCTGGTGGCCAACAGGTCGCCAAAGTAGCCATCGGTGCATTCGGCCGTGATGGCCGCCACCACGATGTCGCCGGGTTGGATCTGTTCGGCGGCCACGTGCAGCATCCAGTTGTCGCCCGGGTGCAGCAACACGGTGACGGCGGTGCCGCTGACCTGCTGACCCGCATAGATCGGGCGCATGTAAGGCTTGAGCAGACCCACGCGGCCCATGGCCTCGTGCACCGTGGCCGAGCCCAGCGCGGCCAGGCCGTCGGCGGCCGCGCGGTCGGCGCGCTGGATGTTGCGGTAAACAACGCCGAGTTCGTACATGTCAGATCCCCTTCGCCTTCAGGCGTGAATCGAGCCGTGAAAACACCCGTCGCACATTGCCTTCATAGATCTGGTGCTTGTCCTGCGCACTCAGGATCTTCGAGCCTTCGATGTAGCGCTTGGTGTCGTCGTAATAATTGCCCGTGGTCGGGTCGATGCCGCGCACCGCGCCAATCATCTCGCTGGCAAACAGCACGTTCTTCACCGGGATCACCGTGTTGAGCAGGTCGATGCCGGGCTGGTGGTAGACGCAGGTGTCGAAGAACACGTTGTTCATCACGTGCGTGTCCAGCAGCGGCTTCTTCATCTCCTGCGCCAGGCCACGGAAACGGCCCCAGTGGTAGGGCACAGCGCCGCCGCCGTGTGGAATCAGGAACTTCAACGTCGGGAAGTCCTTGAACAGATCACCCTGGATGAGCTGCATGAAAGCCGTGGTGTCGGCGTTGAGGTAGTGCGCGCCGGTGGTGTGGAAACAGGCGTTGCAGCTGGTGCTCACGTGGATCATGGCCGGCAGGTCGTGCTCCACCATCTTCTCGTAGATGGGGTACCAGTGTTTGTCGGTCAGCGGTGGGCTGGTCCAGTGCCCGCCCGAAGGATCGGGGTTGAGGTTGATACCGACCGCGCCGTATTCCTTGACGCATTTCTCCAGCTCGGGGATGCAGGTCTTCGGGTCGACACCTGGGCTCTGCGGCAGCATGGCCACGGGCACGAAGTGGTCCGGGAACAGTTCGCTCACGCGAAAGCAGAGCTCGTTGCAGATCGCCGCCCAGGTGCTTGACACGTTGAAGTCGCCGATGTGGTGCGCCATGAAACTTGCGCGAGGGCTGAACAGCGTGATGTCGCTGCCGCGCTCCTTCATCAGCTTGAGCTGGTTGGTCTCGATGGACTCGCGCAACTCGTCGTCGCTGATCTTGAGGTCCGCCACTTTGGGCATCACCGACGCGTCCTGGATGCCGGCGATCTGCTGGTTGCGCCAGGTCTCCAGCGCCTTGGGCGCCGTGGTGTAGTGACCGTGGCAGTCGATGATGAGGCTCATGTTGTCTCCTGGGTTTCTTGTTGTGGTGTGAAAGGGCTCACGCAGGCTCCATGCCCTGTCGTCGCTTGGCCTCGATGGCCTGCGGCGCGGTCATGTGGGCGAGCATCGCGCGCACCGCATCGGCCTGGGCAGCCTGCACGGGGATGCCGGCGGAAAAGGTGGTGATGATCTGGATGGCCGGGGGCAAAGGGCCGGCGATGGTGATGCCGGCCACGCCCAGCAGTTCGCTGAGCTGCTGAAAGCCCAGTTCCACTTCGCCGCTGGCCACCAGTGAAGCCACCGGCACGCCGGGTGGGGCTTGGACGATGCGCCCCTGGATCTGCTCGGCGATGCCCCAGCGTTCGAAGAGCTTGATCAGCGCCACGCCGCTGGGTCCGGTGGAATAGCTGATGCTGCGCGCGGCCAGCACGGCGCTGCGCACCGCGTCTTCCGATCCCAGGTCGGGCACCGGTGCGCCTTCGCGCACGGCCGCGGCCACCCCCGAGCGCACCAGGTCCACCCGGCTGCCGGGAAGCAGGTGCCCGCTGGCGATCAGCTTGTCGATCGCATCCAGCGACAGGATCACCACGTCGAAGGCTTCGCCGGCCTGCACCCGCTTCGCAGCGTCCACACCCCCCACCGATTCGATCACCACCGACACGCCGCTGACTGCCTCGAAGCCCGTCACCAGCTCGGCCAGCACCTGGCGCGTCGCCATGGACGAGATGCCTTTGAGGCGGGCGTTGATCGAGGTGGTGGCGGAGGTGTTCGGCATGGGCTTGGAAGAGAGTCGATGGATTGTGAACCGTGCCTCTGCGCGAGAAAAGTCATCGACCAGCTAGCAGCTAGAACGAAATTACATAACTATGATCAACACCTGTCTCCACCTTTCGTTCCCACGCCAGCACATGGACCTCAAGCAACTCGAATACTTTGTCCGCGTGGCCGAGCTCGGGAGCTTCACCCGGGCCTCGATGGCGCTGAACGTGGCGCAGCCCGCGCTGTCGCGCCAGGTGCGTCTGCTCGAGGTGGAGCTGCGGCAGAACCTGCTGGTGCGCAACGGCCGGGGCGCCACGCCCACGGAAGCGGGCAAGCTGCTGCTGGCGCACGGCCGCGGCATCCTGCACCAGGTGGAGCGCGCGCGCGAAGAGCTGGGCCGGGTGCGCGGCGCGCTCGCCGGGCGCGTGGCCATCGGCCTGCCACCCAGCCTTGCACGGGTGCTCACCGTGCCACTCACGCGCGCTTTCCGCGCGCAACTGCCCGAGGCCAGCCTGTCCATCAGCGAAGGCCTGTCGGTCACCATGCAGGAATGGCTGACCACCGGAAGGCTGGACATCGCGGTGCTCTACAACGCACAGCCCGCCGCCGAGATCGAGATCCACCCGCTGCGCGACGAAGAGTTGCTGCTGGTCGAGCCCCGCCCACCGGGCCTGAGCGAAGACCCGCCCACCGCCATCAGCCTGCGCGAGGTGGCCGACATGCCGCTGGTGATTCCGAGCCGGCCCAACGCGATTCGCATGCAGGTGGAAACCGAGATGGCCAACATCGGCTGCCGCCCCACGGTGGCATTGGAGATTGACGGTGTGTCCGCCATCCTTGATCTGGTGGCCGATGGCGCGGGTGCTGCCCTGCTCTCGCGCAACGCCGTGGCCAGCTCGATCCGCCCCTCGGCCTACCGCATCCGGACCGTCAACCCACCCCTGAAAACGCGGCTGTGCCTGGCCACCAGTTCGCAGCGCCCGGCCACGCTCACGCAGCAAAAGACGCTGGAGCTGATCCGCCAGACGCTGGAGGCACTGAACGCGCGCTGAGGGCCCCCCCCCCCCGCGCTGCGGCAGCGCTCATTGCTTCGGGATACCCGCGCGATCGATCACGGCACCCCAACGGCGGATGTCGGAGGCCAGCAGCGCAGCGGTCTGCTCGGGGGTGGATGAACGCGCGTCGATGTTCAGGCCACGCAATTTCTCGCGCACGGCCGGGTCGGCCAGGGCCGTGGCAATCTCGCGCTGCAGGCGGTCAACCACCGGGCGCGGAGTCTTGGAGGGCACGGCCAATGCGTTCCATGAGGAGGCGACGAAGTCCTTCACGCCGGACTCCACCGCGGTGGGCACCTCGGGCAACACGATGGAGCGCTTCTCGCCGGTCACGGCCAGGGCACGCACCGCGCCGCTCTTGATCTGCGTCAGCACCGGAGCCAGGATCTCGACCGCCACATCGACCTGCTTGCCGCGGATCGCGCCGATCAGCGCCGGCGAGCCGTTGAAGGGCACGACCTGCACGTTGATGTCGGCGGTGCTCTTGAACAGCTCGGCCGCCAGGTTCTGCGTGCTGCCGATGTTGATGCTGCCGACGTTGAGCTTGCCCGGGTTGGCCTTGGCATGGGCGACCAGTTCACCGAGGTTCTTGAACGGTGAGTCCGAGGGCACGACCACGACAATGTCGAAATAGCCGAGTGTGGAGACGGGCGTGAAGTCCTTGACCGTGTCGAACGGCAGGCTCTTGAACAGACCGGCGGTGACCGCCGTGCCGTTGGACATGAGGAACATGGTGTGACCGTCGGGTTCGGAGCGCGCCACCGTATCGGCCGCCACCACGCCACCAGCGCCAGGCCGGTTGTCGATCACCACCGACTGCGCGAGCAGCTCCGAGAGCTTCTGCGCCACGATGCGCGCGGTGAGGTCGCCCACGCCACCGGCGGCAAAGGGCACGACGATACGCAGCGTCTTCGACGGGAAAGCGGCTTGGGCGTGAACGGGCCCGGCCGCCAGAGCGGCCAGGGACAGGGCGACACCCAGCAGGGTGCGGCGATTCAGGTTTCGAATGTTCATCGTTTGTCTACCCCACAAATTGGACCAACCACAGGGAAATTCCCGGAAAACTCAGCAGCAGGAGCGTGCGGAACACATCGCTGATCAGGAAGGGCATCACGCCCTTGTAGCTCTCACTGATCGGCACGTCCCTGGCCATGCCGTTGACCACATACACGTTCAGGCCCACAGGCGGTGCCAGCAAACCGAAGCCCACCGTCATGAGCACCATGATGCCGAACCAGATCGCCACCGATTCCTGCGACATGCCGAAGTCCAGCCCGATGACCACGGGGAAGAAGATAGGAATGGTGAGCAGGATCATGGAGAGCTCGTCCATCACGGCACCGAGCACCACGTAGAACAGCATGATCCCGGCCACCACCATCACTGGCGAGACGTCCAGGCCCTGCACCACCTCGGCCAGCTGTGCCGGTACCTGGGTGAGCGCCAGCGAGGTGTTCATCATGTCCGCGCCGATGAAGATCAGGAAGATCATGGCGCTGGCCGCGGCGGTGGAATAGAAACACTGCCGCACCTTGGCCAGCGTCAGTTCGCGCTTGAACAGCGCGGCGATGAAGGTCGCCGCAGCACCGACACCCGCGCCTTCGGTGGGAGTGAACAAACCGCCGTAGATGCCGCCGAACACGATCAGGAACACGATGGCGATGGGCGCCACGGCAATGATTGCAGCCAGGGTCATGCGGGGATGGTCATCGTGCTCGGGCGCATGGCCCGGAACAACGCGCACGTAGACCGCGATGGCGATCATGTAGCCGATCATCGCGATGATGCCGGGCACCATGGCCGCGGCGAACAGCTTGGCGATGTTCTGCTCGGTCAGGATGGCGTAGATCACCAGCGGCACCGAGGGTGGAATCAGGATGCCCAACGTGCCGCCCGCGGCCAGTGTGCCCGTGGAGAGGCGACCGGAGTAACCGTGGCGCTTCATCTCGGGCAGCGCCACCGAGGTGATGGTGGCGGCCGTGGCCACAGACGAGCCGCAGATGGCGCCGAAGCCCGCACTGGCCAGCACCGCCGCCATGGCCAGACCGCCCTTGAACCGGCCCATGACCACACTGGCGAACTGAAACAGGGCCTTGGAGATGCCGCCCTGGGTGGCGAAGTTGCCCATCAGGATGAACAGCGGTATGACCGAGAGGTCGTAACTGGCGAAGCGCGCGAAGGTCGCACCGTTGAGGTTGTTGAAGAACGGCGGCCAACCGACCTGGAAGATGTAGCCGAAACAACCGGCGCAGAACATGGCGATGGCGATCGGCACACGGATGGCCATCAAGGCCAGCATGGAGGCGAAGATCATCCCCGCCAGTGACAAAGAACTCATGCGCCCTGCTCCGAAAAATTGCCAAAGATGGTTTGTGTCCAGGCAATCACGCCGGTCAGGATGAGGGGGGGCACCATGAGGGCGTAGACGATCCACTCGGGAAAGGCCAACATCATCGTGGTGGTTTGTGCGGTGTAGGCGCTCAGACCACCCACGGCGGTGCGCCAGGCCAGCAGCAGCATGGCGCCACCCAGCAGGAAGCTGCCGAAGCGGTCCAGCTGGGCGTTCGTGCTGTCAGACAACCTGGAGGTGAAGAAATCCACAATGATGTTCTCGCGCTTGAGCTGGCACCACGGCAGGAACATGGCGATGGCCGCGCCCGCCGTCACGGCGGTGAGCTCGTAGTCACCGACCAGCGTGACGCCGATGGTGTTTCGCCCGATCAGACTCACGCAGGTGATCAGGGTGATCACGGTCAGCAGAATGCCCGCCAGAATCGCGCTGGCCCGGGCCAGCAAGGACAGTAGCTTCAATTTTTCACCTTCAACAAAAAAGAAACCGGCCGCCATCCGCCTGCATCGGCAATGGAAAGCCGGTCATGCGGGCCCGGGTTCGGGCCGGCCGGAATTATCGCCGTCCGTTACTTCTGGTTTTTGGCGATCAGGGCGCGGGCTTCGGACACCAGCTTGGCGCCGTCGATGTTCTTGGCCTTCATCTCGTTGATCCAGTCGGTCTCCACCGTGGCGGCGGTGCGCCTCCAGCGCTGGGTTTCGGCCAGGTCGAGCGCCACGATGTTGTTGCCGGCTTTCTCGGCGATGGCGCGGCCGGCCTTGTCGCCGTCGTCCATGGCACGGCCGAACATGGCAGCCGTCTCGACCCCCGAGTTTTTGTCGATCACCGCCTTGAGGTCGGGTGGCAGCTTGTCGTACGATGCCTTGTTCATCGAGAACGCGAAGGTCTGCGTGTACAGGCCCTGAGCACCGGCGAAGGTGGTGTGGTTCTTCACCAGCTCACTCACCTTGAGGGCCGGCGTCACTTCCCACGGAATGGTCGTGCCGTCGATCGTGCCCTTGGAGAGCGCATCAGTCACCGCCGGCACGGGCATGCCCACGGGTGTGGCACCCAGCTTGGTCAACATGTTGCTGATGATGCGCGAGCCGCCGCGCACCTTCATGCCGCGCAGGCTCTCCAGGCCGGTCACCGGCGTCTTGGTGTGGAACAGTCCTGGGCCATGGGTGTGCACCGCAATCAGCTTGACGTCCTTGAATTCGTCGGCGGCGAACTTCTCCACGTATTCCTGCAGCGCGCGCGAAGATTGTTCGGCCGAACCGCTCATGAAGGGCAGCTCGAACACCTCGGTCTTGTTGAAGCGGCCCGGGGTGTAGCCCAGCACCGTCCAAGTCAGGTCCACCACGCCGTCGCGGGCCTGGTCAAACAGTTGCGGCGGCGCGCCGCCCAGTTGCATGGCATGGAACAGCTGCACCTTGATCTTGCCACCCGACTCGGCCTCGACCTTCTGGGCCCAGGGGATCAGCGCCTTGGCGGGAATGGTGGCTTGCTGCGGCAGCATCTGGTGCAGGCGCAGGGTCACGGTCTGGGCCATGGCCGAGCCGGCCAAGGTGGCAGCGGCGATCGCGCCCAGGGCCAGCAGGGTGGTGCGGCGTTTGAAAGAGGTCATGGTTTGTCTCCAGCTGATGGGATGGTTGAGCCCGGGTGACGGCAGAACATGGGTGAGAAGTCCCCGGCCCCGGATCGCTTCTGTATTCGAACACCCGGACTGTGCATGGGCCAGAGTGTTAACGCCAGTGTGTGAAGAGACTTTCAGTTATGCCGTTATTTTATGAAACGACCTCCTCTCGCCAGGCCGTGTCGAGCGTGATCCGCCCCACCACGCGTGACACACAGACGCAGATGCGCTTGTTTTCCTGCTTCTCGTGGGCACTGAGGAACACATCGCGGTGGTCGATCTCGCCGTCCAGTGCCAGCACGTCCAGCGCGCACAGGCCACATTCGCCCCGGCGGCAGTCGTTCATCACTTCGATGCCGGCGGCCTCCAGCACCTCGATGAGCGACTGGTCGGGTGCCACATGCAGTTCGGTCTGGTGGCGCGGCACGGCAACGTCGAACCCGGCGGGGGGCAGTTGACCACCGCTGCCGAAGGTCTCGAAGCGCAGGCTGGGTTCCGCTCGCCCGGCGTCGAGCCAGCGCCGGCGCACGGCGTCGAGCAGGCGCGAGGGACCGCACACGTACACCTGAGCGCCCAACGGCAGTTCATCGATGGCCCGCCCCAGGTCGAGCACTTCGCCCTGCTCCGAGACGCAGGTAACCAGGGCATCGCCCAGCAGGCTGCGCAGCGCTTCGGCGAACGCCAGCTCGGCGGTGGACCGGGCGGCATACAGCAGCTTGACCGGCAGACCGCGTTTGACCAGGGCATGCGCCATGGAGACCATGGGCGTGATGCCGATGCCGCCGGCCACCAGCAGCGTGGCCGGCGCCAGATAGGCCAACGGGAAATGGTTTTGTGGCGCACTCACTTCGATGCTGTCGCCCACCGCCAGTTGCCACATGGCACGCGAGCCACCGTGGCCGTCCATCAGACACTTCACGGCGATGCGGTAGCCCGCTGCGTCCTCGGGCAGCCCGACCAGCGAATACGACCGCGTCTGCGGTTGGCCCGCCACGTTCACCTGGACCATCAGGTGGGCTCCCGGCGCCCAGCGCTCGGCCGACCCTGCAGCCGGGGTGATGATGAATTCGCGCACGGTGGGGGTCACGTCGCGCAGGGCCGCGATGCGGGCGGTCTGCCAGTTGGGGTTGCTTTTCATGGATGGTCGTTCAGCGTCGTCGGATGAGTTTGATCGCAGGCATGGAGGCAGGCGTGTGGCCCAGGGCATGGCCGGCCAGCACCTCGCGCAGGTTGCGCTGGGCCAGGCGGGAGTGCTCGCGCATGATGGCTTCGGCCCGCGCGCCTTCGCGGCGTTCGATGGCGTCGAGCACCTGGCGGTGCTGGTCCTGCGCCACCACCAGCATGTCGCGCGCCTGCGGCGAATGCGCCTGCATCACCACGAAGCCCGAGGGCGAGGCAAACGGCAGGCTGGTCACGCGCTCGAGCTGGCGGGCGATGGTGGGGCTGTCGGCGAGTTCGTACACGAGGGTGTGGAAATGGCTGTTGAGCGCCACGTAGTCCGCAAAGCCTTCTTCGTTGAGGGCGGAGGCGGCGAGCACGGCGTCGATGCGGTCCAGGCACTGTTTGGCCTCGGCCAGCACCACGCCCGGGGCACCGCGTTCGGCGGCCAGCCTGGCGAGCAGGCCTTCGAGCGTGCCACGCAACTCGATGGCGTCCGCAATGTCGCGTTCGGAAAACGTCTGCACCACGTAGCCGCCGTTGGGCAGCGCCTGCAGCAAGCCCTCCTGTTCCAGGCGCATCAAGGCAGCGCGAATCGGCGTGCGTGAAACACCGAGGCGCTCCACGATGGCGAGTTCGGCGATGCGCGAGCCACCCGGCAATTCGCCCGAGAGGATGAGTTCGCGCATCTGCAGCAGCGCGCGGACCTGGGCGCTTTCGGTTGCGGGTTCAAGGGTCACGTTTGAAGTCATTGATTGCCTGCTTGGTCTGGTGTGTCAGCGGTGGGTGTGCGGCTGAGGCGGCTTCACTGCAGCGCCCCTCGCTGTGCGAGGGGTCCCCTGCGGTGCTCGGTGCCTCAGCCGCACACCCACCCCTGACGAGTGAGGCTTCTGGCACGCCAGCACGCCAATTGCCAACGGCGCGCCCCAAACCCTTGGCGCACTCAGGCAGGCCTGAGACCTTGGGGCCCATCAACCCGCCCGCCGAATCGGAATGACAGTGGAACCACCCCGCTCCGCATCCACCATGCGGTCGATCAAGCGCCGCGCCCACATCGCACCTGCGTCGATGTTGAGGTTGTAGAACTTGTGGTCCGGGTGCTCTTCAATGGCCTTTTGCTGGGCTTCAAGCACGAACTCGTCCTCTCGGAAGATGTTGGCCACGCCTTCGCGCAGCTGGTGCGTGAGGCGTTGCTCGCCCAATGAGTAGTTGCGAGCGAAGGCCCAGAAGTACAGGCAGGTGCCGTCGGTCTCGGGCGTGATCGTGTTGAGCACATAGCCGTTCACGCCTTTGCTGCGGTCACCCCCGTCCTGGGGAAGCGCGCCGCTGCCCGCAGGCGCCACGCCCACGTCGATGGTCACGGTGCACGGTGCCTCGAAGCGCACGATCTGCCAGCGGTCCACCAAGCCTTCATAGCCGCGCGCGTCCTTGATCTGACCGGCCCAAAACGGTGGCGCTTCGATGTTCTCCATCCAGCGTGTCACGGTGGCAAAGCGCTCGCCGTGCGTGGCCACGAACGGGGCTTCGGCCACCGCGCGGTTGCCGATGCTGCTGCCGTGCACGAAGGTCTCGTGCGTGAGGTCCATCAGGTTGTCGACCACCAGGCGGTAGTCGCACTGCACGCGGATCATCTTGCCGTCGCCAGCCCACGCGGGGTCGTCGTTCCACTGAAGGTCGGGCACGAGCGCCGGGTCGGCGAGCGCGGGGTCCCCTGGCCACACCCACACGAAGCGGTGCTTCTCCACCACCGGGTACGAGCGCACGCAGGCCGAGGGGTTGAGCGTTTCCTGGCTGGGCATGTGGGTGCAGCGGCCTTCGGCGTTGTAGACGAGGCCGTGGTAACCACACACCACCTCGTCGCCTTCCAGCCGACCCATGGACAGGGGCAGCAGGCGGTGCCAGCAGGCGTCTTCGAGCGCGGCCGCCACGCCCGTGGTCTGGCGGTAAAGCACCAGTTTCTGGTTGCAGAGGGTGCGCGCGAGCAGGTTGCGCCCGACCTCGACGTCATAAGCGGCGGCGTACCAAGCGTTCAATGGGAAATGGGACTTTTCAGTGTTCATGGATACGCAATGTATACAGAACAAGCGATTTTCGGAAGAAAAATCTCACTACAGGGCACTTTTCCCGATTGATGTATTCAATGAGGCTGGTCGTATTCGCTGTAAAGTCACCGCTCCACCCCAAAAACGAGGACGACACATGACATCGCGCAGCCACCCTCCCTTCCGCGCCGACCACGTCGGCAGCTTTTTGCGCCCGGCCTACCTGCTCGAAGCGCGCGACCAGTTCTTCAACCAGAAAAGCATCACCGCCGAGCAACTGCGCAAGGTGGAAGACCGCGCCATCACCGAGATCGTGAAGTTCCAGGCCGACGTGGGCCTCTCCTCGATCACCGATGGTGAATTCCGCCGCACCTACTTCCACATCGACTTCCTGGAACAACTCGGTGGCGTGAAGACCGACATCCCGGTCACCATCGTCAAACCCGACGGCACCGAGGAACTCGCGCCACCGGTGATCCGCGTGATCGACAAGGTGCGCCACGCCAAGAACATCCAGCTCGCAGACTTCCAGTACCTCAAGGCGCAGGTGGAAGCGCTGGGCCAACCGGGCCTCACGCCGAAGGTGACGATTCCTTCGCCAACCATGCTGCACTTTCGCGGCGGTCGCGCCGGCATCAGCAAAGAGGCTTACCCAGAGCTGGACCCGGTGTTCTACGACGACGTGGCCAAGGCCTACGGCGAAGAGCTGCAAAGCCTGGCCGACGCCGGCTGCACCTATGTGCAGATGGACGACACCAACATGGCGTACCTGTGCGACGAGCGCATGCGCGAAGCCGCGCGCAGCCGTGGTGACGACCCGAACGAACTGCCGCACCGCTACGCCCAGTTCATCAACAAGGTGGTGGCGCACAAGCCCGCCGGCATGACGCTGGCCATGCATCTGTGCCGCGGCAACTTCAAGAGCACGCACGCGGCGGCCGGCAACTACGAGCCGGTGGCCGAAGCCCTGCTCTCCGAGATGAAGCTGGACGCCTTCTTCCTCGAATACGACGACGAGCGCTCGGGCGACTTCCGCCCTCTGCGCTATCTGTCGAAGGACAAGATCGTGGTGCTGGGACTGGTGACCACCAAGTTCGGCCAGCTGGAGACCAAGGACGCGCTCAAGCGCCGCATCGAAGAAGCCGCGAAATACGCGCCGCTGGACCAGATGTGCCTCTCGCCGCAGTGCGGCTTCTCCAGCACGGTGCACGGCAACAACATCGCCATGGAAGATCAGCGCAAGAAGCTGGCGCTGGTGGTGGAAACGGCGAATGAGGTCTGGGGTTCTGTTTGAAGGCACCCCTGAAGTTCCACTTCGACTTCATCTCGCCCTTCGGCTACTTCGCTTCGCTGCGCATCGAAGACCTCGCCGCGCGGCACGGGCGAGGTGTGGAGTGGCATCCCATGCTGCTGGGCGTGTCGGTGCTGAAGGTGATGGGCATCAAGCCCTTGATGGAGACACCGCTCAAGGGCCCGTACACCGAGCGCGATGTGCTGCGCTACGCGCGTGAGCACAGCGTCCCATTGCAGCGGCACCCGAACGACACGGTGATGAACCCGCTGGCCAGCGGACGTGCCATGGCCTGGGTGAACCGCCACCAGCCGCAGCGCGCGGCCGAGGTGGCGCACGCCATCTACGGTGCCTACTGGGGCCAGGGGCTGGACCTGTCCACCCCCGCCTCACTGATCCCCGTGGTGGGCGAAGAGCTTGCCCAAGCTGCCGCCAGCGACGAGGCCGCAGCACTGCTGCGCGCCGAGGTCGACGCCGCGTTGCAGGCTGGCGTGTTCGGCTCGCCCACGGTGGTGGTGGACGGCGAGCCCTTCTGGGGCATCGACAAGTTCGAGCAGATTCACCGCTGGCTACAGCGCGGTGGCTGGTGAGCTTCAGCCGAAGCGGATATCGACCGGGACCGCGATGGCGGCCAGTGCCGCGCGCAACCGCTGCGACAAGCCCTCATCGGGAGCACCACCGAGCGTGATCAGCGCGCGCTGGCGGCCACCCTCGTCGCGGGCCTCGACGCGCGCCGCACGATCGGGCGCCAGCTCCTGCGCGATCTCGCTCAGGCGGATCTCGATGGCCCGCAGTCGCAGCGTGGGTTTGAACACCTTGCCGATGGCGGTGAGCGGCAAGGCCTCGACCAGCACCACGCGCTTCGGGCAGGCGGGCCGCTCGTACACGTGCGGCGCCACTTCGCGCAAGAGCACCTCGGCGTCCAGGCCCACACCGGCGCGCAGCACCACAAAAGCCACCGGCACTTCGCCCGCGTAGGCATCGGGCTCGGCCACCACCGCGCACTGCAGCACGGCTGGGTGCGCCATGAAGGCGTCTTCCACCAGGCCGGGGTCGATGTTGTGCGAGCCACGGATGATCACGTCCTTGGCGCGGCCGGTGATGTGGACGCGGCCGGCCTCGTCGAGATGGCCAAGGTCACCGGTGACGATCCAGCCCTGCTCGAACATGCCTGCATTGCGCTTCGCGTTCAGGTAGCCCGGGCTCACGTGCGGCCCGCGCAGCACGAGCACGCCGGTCTCGCCCGCGGCACAGCGCTCTTCCAGTTGGGTCTCGCCATCGCGCCAGGGCACGGCATGCACCTCGGTGAAGGGCAGGCGCAGACCGGCTGAGCCGGGCGTGCGTGGCCCGAGAAGCGGCTCGATGCTCACCAGCCCGGCGCATTCGGTCATGCCCAGGATGTTGCGCACGGGGATGCCGGTGGTGGCTTCAAAGCGCTGGGCCAGCTCGGCCGGCAGCGGTGAGCCGCCGGTGAAGGCCGCGCGCACGCTCGAGATGGTCGCGTTCAGCGGCACGCCCAGCAGGCTGGCCAGCACGGTGGGCACGCAGGCCAGGTGCGTCACGCGCTCGCGTTCGCAGAATTGCCAGTAGCGCTGCACGAAGCCGGTGTTGCGCATGCCGCCGAGCGTGGGCAATACCTGGCGCGCGCCGATGGCCAGCAGGGCCAGGCCATACACAAAGGCACCGGCCACGTGGAACAGCGGAAAACCGTTGACCTCCACCGACGTCTCGTCCATGTCGTAGAACGCATGCGCGAACCAGGCGGTGTGCGCTTCGTTGCCAGCGGTGTGCTGCGCGAGCTTGGGCGCGCCGGTGGTGCCGCCGGTGTGGAACAGCGCCACCACACGGTCGGGGTGCAGGTCGGGCTCGAAGGTGAGCACCTCTGGCTGCGCGGCCATGAGGTCCTGCATCGATGGTCTGTTGGCCACCGCCGCATCCACCTCGATGGGCACGAGCACGGTGGCGTGCAGCGCCTGCACAGCCAGTGCCGTGGGCCACACCGCCAGCTCCGCGTTCGGCCCCAGGGCCACCAGCACCTTGGCGTTCGAGGCCTGCAGCAACGCGGCGATGTGATCGGGCTGCAGCAGGAAGTTGATCGGGCACACGCGGCCCGCCAGTTGCGCGCCCCAGAGCACGGCGTGTGCCTCTGGCGTGTTGGGCGCGAGCATGGCCACGGCATCGGCTTCGTGCACACCGAGCGCACGAAAGGCGTTGGCCGCGCGGTGGATGTTGGCCAGCAACTCGCGGTAGGTGACGCGCTTCGGCGGTGTGTCCAGCGACGCGTCGGGCAGAAAAGTGAAAGCCTCGCGCTCGGGGAAACGCTCAGCGGTAGCGCGGATGAGCGCGTAAGGGCTTCGGTGCGGTGCCACCGTTGCCAGCGGCGCACGCTCCAACACTTGAATGTCCGCAAGTGTTGCAAACGCCTTCATGCCAGACCTAGAAGACGCACCGCGTTGCCTTTCAAGATGCCGGGCATCACCTCGGGTTTGAAGCCCGCGACCTCAAAGTCCTTCATCCAGCGCTCGGGCGTGATCAGCGGGTAGTCGCTGCCGAACAGGATGCGGTCCTTGAGCAGCGTGTTCGCGTACTGCACGAGTTGCTTCGGAAAGTACTTCGGGCTCCAGCCGCTGAGGTCGATCCACACATTGGGCTTGTGCGTTGCCACACTCAGCGCCTCGTCCTGCCACGGAAAGCTCGGGTGCGCCATGACGATCTGCATGTCGGGGAAATCGATCGCCACGTCGTCCAGGTGCATGGGGTTGCTGTACTCCAGCCGCAGGCCACCGCCGCAGCGCATGCCCGAGCCGATGCCGCTGTGGCCGGTGTGGAAGATGGCCGGGAGTTTGTGGGCGTTGATCACCTCGTAGATCGGCCAGGCCATCTTGTCGTAGGGGTGGTAGCCCTGCACCGTGGGGTGGAACTTGAAGCCCTTGATGCCCTCTTCCTTGATCAGCCGCTCGGCCTCGCGCGCGCCCATCTTGCCCTTGTGCGGGTCGATGCTGGCGAAGGCAATCATCATGTCGCTGTTCTCGCGCGCGGCCTGTGCAATCTCTTCGTTCGGAATGCGCCGGCGGCCCAGTTGCGACTCGCTGTCCACGGTGAACATCACCAGGCCGATCTTCTGCTCGCGGTAGTAGGTCACCGTCTCGGCGATGGTGGGTCGGCGGTTGCTGCCGAAGAACTTGTCGGCTGCGCGGTCGTACTCCTCGCCGTAGTTGTCGAAGGGGTTGCGACAGCTCACTTCGGCGTGCGTGTGGATGTCGATGGCGATGAGGTTTTTGTGGTCCATGGTTGTCTCTCGATGGTGGGTCAGACCTAGGGAAAACACGGGGGTTGGTCGGACGGGTTTGGCTTGTTTTGGTTATTGTTTATAACCATAATCGACCTTCGATTCAAGCGCAAAAACCCCGAACAGACGGCCGACGCCGACACCCGACATGCCCATCCATTCCACCGACATCAGCCTCAGCCTGCAAGGCGCTTCGTCAGAAATCGCCGTCATCACGCTCAACCGCCCGGCCAAGCGCAACGCTCTCAATGATGGACTGATCCTCGCGCTGCGCGACATCTTTCAGGCCATGCCGCACGGCGTGCGTGCCGCGGTCATCCACGGCAGTGGCGACCATTTCTGCGCCGGCCTGGACCTCTCCGAACTCAGCGAACGCGACGCCGGCCAGGGCCTGCACCACTCGCGCATGTGGCACAGCGCGCTGGAGTGCGTGCAGTACGGCCCGGTGCCGGTGGTGGCCGCGCTGCACGGCGCGGTGGTCGGTGGTGGCCTGGAGCTGGCCAGCACCTGCCACATCCGCGTGGCCGACGAGTCCGCCTTCTTCGCGCTGCCCGAGGGCTCGCGCGGCATCTTCGTGGGGGGTGGTGGCTCGGTGCGCATCCCGCGCCTGATCGGCGCCGCGCGCATGGCCGACATGATGTTCACCGGCCGCGTCTACAAGGCGCCCGAGGCCGAGCGCATCGGCCTCACACAGTACCTCGTACCGCAGGGCACGGCGCTGGAGAAGGCCATGGAGCTGGCCGCTCGCATCGCGCAGAACGCGCCATTGACCAACTACGCGCTGATGCACGCGCTGCCGCGCATCGCCGAACAACCGGCCGACCAGGGCTACCTCACCGAAGCCATGATGGCCGCCATTGCACAGAGCGACCCCGAGGCCAAATCGCGCGTGCGCGCTTTCCTGGAAGGCCGCGCGGCCAAAGTGAACAAAGAGTGAGAGCGCCATGAGCCAGAACCCGACCACGGCCCGCTACCGCCCCCTCACCTTCGGCGTCACGCGCGCCACCTTGCGCGACGGCGCGCAAGGCACGCACTACCTGCGCGCCGACCAGGACCTGCCTCCTTTCCCCGAGCGCATCACCGACCGGCTGGTGCACTGGGCAAAAACGCGCCCCGACCAGACCGTGTTTGCCCGCCGCGAGAAGAACACCGACGGCAGCACCGGCGACTGGCGCCACATCACGTTTGCGCAGGCACTCGACGCCGCGCGCCGCATCGGCCAGGGCCTGCTGAACCGTGGCCTCTCGACCGAGCGCCCGGTGCTGATCCTGAGCGAGAACGACATTGAACACGCGCTGCTCGCGCTGGGCTGTGTGTACGCCGGCATCGCGTATTGCCCCACCTCGCCCGCCTACTCGCTGGTGAGCCAGGACTTCGACAAGCTGCACCACGTGGTGAAGACGCTCACACCCGGCCTGGTGTTCGCCAGCGACGCGCAGCGATACAGCCGCGCCATGCTGGCCACGCTGGGTGAAGGCGTGGAGCTGGTGACGACCGAGGGCACCGTGCCCGGCCGCGCCACCACGTCTTTTGCTTCGCTGCTCGCCACCGAGGCCACGCCGGCCGTGGACGCAGCGATGGCCGCCACCGGCCCGGACACGATCACCAAGTTCCTCTTCACCTCGGGCTCGACCAAGATGCCCAAGGCCGTGATCAACACGCAGCGCATGTGGTGCGCCAACCAACAGCAGATGATGGCGTCGATGCCGGTGCTGGCCGAGAGCCCGCTGGTGCTGGTGGACTGGCTGCCCTGGAACCACACCTTCGGCGGCAACCACAACTTCGGCATGGTGATGTACCACGGCGGCACGCTCTACATCGACGACGGCAAGCCCACGCCCGCGCTGATGGGCGAGACGCTGCGCAACCTGCGCGAAATCGCGCCCACGGTGTACTTCAACGTGCCCACCGGCTTCGAGGCGATCGCCAACGCCATGAAGACCGACGACGCATTGCGCAAGATGCTGCTCTCGCGCGTGCGGATGTTCTTCTACGCCGGCGCCTCGCTGGCGCAACCGGTGTGGGACGCACTGCACGCCGCGCAGGAAAGCGAGATCGGCGAGCGCATCGTCATGGGCACGGGTCTGGGCATGACCGAGTCCGGCCCCTTCGGCATCTTCGTGACCAGCCCCAACGTGAAGGCCGGCGACCTTGGCCTGCCCACACCGGGCCTGGAACTCAAGCTGGTGGATGCCGGCGGCAAGACCGAGGTGCGCTACAAGGGCCCCAACATCACGCCTGGCTACTGGCGCATGCCGGCCGAGACCGCCGAGGCATTCGACGAAGAAGGCTTCTTCAAGACCGGCGACGCGGTGAAGTGGATCGACGAGACCGACATCCACCTGGGCCTGAAGTTCGACGGCCGCATCGCCGAAGACTTCAAGCTCGCCACCGGCACCTTCGTGAGCGTGGGCCCGCTGCGCGCGAAGATCATCGCGGCCGGCGCGCCCTACATCCAGGACGTGGTGATCACCGGTCTGGACATGAAGGAAGTTGGCGCCATGGTGTTCCCCACGCCGTTGGTGCGCACACTCGCCGGCCTGCCGGCAGAAGCGCCGATGCACGACGTGCTCAACAGCGCACCGGTGCTGGCGCACTTCCAACGCGTGGTGACCGAACTCGCCAAGACATCCACCGGCAGCGCCAGCCGCATCGCGCGCCTGTGCCTGCTGGCCGACCCACCCACCATCGACCGTGGCGAAGTCACCGACAAGGGCTCGATCAACCAGCGCGCCGTGCTGGCCCACCGCGCCGAGACCGTTGAACGCCTGCACGCGGACACGCTGCACGCGATCCTGAAACCCCAGTAAAGACAAGACATGGCATCCCGCGGATTCTTCAACGCCTTCGACGACGTCTGGCTGCTGGCCGGCGTGCGCACGCCCATGGTCGACTACTGTGGCGCGCTCGGCCACATCTCGCCGACCGACCTCGGCATCAAGGCCGCGCGAGAAGCGCTGGCCCGCGCCGGCGTGCCGGGCGAGCACATCGGTTCGGTGGTCACGGGCAACATGGCGCCCGGCGACTTCGACCAGTTCTTCCTGCCGCGCCACATCGGCCTGTACGCGGGCGTTCCCGTGGAGGTGCCGGCCATCATGGCGCAGCGCATCTGCGGCACCGGCTTCGAGCTGTTCCGCCAGGCCGGCGAACACATCCAGGGCGGCGCGTGTGATGCCGCGCTGGTGGTGGGCACCGAGAACATGACGCGCAACCCCATTGCCGCCTTCGACCACCGCACCGGCTTCAAGCTCGGCGCGCCGGTGGGCTTCAAGGATTACATGTGGGAGGCGCTGAAGGACCCGGCGGCCGGCATCAACATGATCCAGACCGCCGAGAACCTGGCGAAGCAATACGGCATCACGCGCGAAGAGGTGGATGCGTTTGCCTCCGCCTCGTTCTCCAGGGCCGTGGCCGCGCAGGAAAGCGGTTTCCTCGCTGGCGAGATCGTGTCCGTGATCAGCGAAAAGTTCGAACTCGCCGGCTACAAGGCGCGTGGCATCAAGCTGCAGGGCAAAGCCACCGAGGTGACCACCGACACCCACCCGCGCATCTCGCCGGTGGAGGTGCTGGCCAAGCTGCGCGCGGTGTTTGAAGGCGGCGTGCAGACCGGTGGCAACAGCTCGGCGCTGGTGGACGCGGCCGCGGCCTGCGTGGTCGCCTCAGGCACGTATTCGAAAGGATGGGCCAAGGCGAACGGCAAGCAGCCGCTGGCCCGTGTGGTGGCTGCCTCGGCCGTGGGCGTGCCACCCGAGACCATGGGCATCGGCCCCGCGCCCGCCATCCGCCTGCTGCTGGAGCGCACCAGCCTGACGCTGGCCGACATCGCCCGCTTTGAAGTGAACGAAGCGCAGGGCGCACAAACACTCGCCGTGGCGCGTGAACTGGGCATGGACCTGGACCGCCTTAACGTCAACGGCGGCGCCATCGCACTCGGCCACCCGCTGGCCGCCACCGGCGTGCGCCTCACGCTCACGCTGGCGCGCGAACTGCAGCGCAGCGGCCAACGCTACGGCATCGCCAGCGCCTGCGTGGGCGGCGGCCAGGGCATGGCCCTGCTGATTGAAAACACAACAGCCTGAAACAGAAGGACAACACCATGAACATTCAAGGACACGCCGCCCTCGTCACCGGTGGTGGCTCGGGCCTCGGCGAAGCCACGGCGCGCGAACTCGCGCGCCTGGGCGCCAAGGTTGCGGTGCTCGATGTGAACCTGGACAACGCCAAGCGCGTGGCCGGCGAGATCAACGGCATCGCGTACCACTGCGACATCACCAACACCGAGAGCCTGCAATCCGCCATGGACGCGGCAGCCGCCGCCCACGGCCCGGCGCGCATTCTCATGAACATTGCCGGCATCGGCAGCGCCAAACGCGTGGTCGGCAAGGACGGCACGGCCGCCCCGCTGGAAGATTTCGCCAAGGTGGTCACGGTCAACCTGATCGGCACCTACAACGCGAGTCGCCTGTTTGCCGCCGCCTGCGCCAAGCTCGATCCACTCGAAGACGGCGAGCGCGGCGTGATGGTGTTCACCGCCAGCGTGGCGGCGTTTGACGGCCAGGTGGGACAGCAGGCCTACAGCGCCTCCAAGGGTGGCCTGGTGGGCATGACGCTGCCGATGGCACGAGACCTCGCGCAGCACGGCATTCGCGTCTGCACCATCGCACCGGGCCTGTTTTCCACACCGCTCATGCGCACCCTGCCCGAGCCGGTGCAGGCGTCGCTCGCGGCCAGCATCCCGTTCCCACCGCGCCTGGGCAAGCCCGAGGAGTTCGCCGCGCTTGCCGCGCACATCGTCACCAACACACACCTGAATGGCGAAGTGATCCGCCTGGACGGTGCCCTGCGGATGGCGCCCCGATGAGCAAAGTTGTCGTTTACGAAGTGGAAGTGATGTTCGGCGACTGCGACCCGGCCGGCATCGTCTTCTTCCCCAACTTCTCGAAGTGGATGGACGCGTCCTCGCTGAACTTCTTCGTCAAGTGCGGCGTGCCGCCCTGGCGCGAACTGGTGAAGACGCGCGGCATTGTCGGTACGCCGCTGCTGGAGATCCACACCAAGTTCATGCGCCCCGCCACCTACGGCGAACGCCTGCAGATCCACACCAGCGTGACCGAGTGGCGCGAGAAGGTGTTCATGCACAAACACGTGGTGAAACGCGGCGACGACCTGCTGTGCGAAGGCACCGAGACGCGCGCCTTCGTGATCCACCCGCCCGAAGCGCCCGAGCGCATCAAGGCCATTCCCGTGCCCGAGGACATCAAGGCCCTCTGTTCCTGATCCCGTTCCCCAACTCACCACCACCCCAGAAGGAGACAACACATGAAAGCCGTCAAAACCCTCGTTGCCCTGGCCATCACGGCCCTGAGCAGCACCGCCGCCCTGGCCGACATCAACATCGGTGTGAGCCTGGCGCTCACCGGACCCGGCTCCGGCCTGGGCATCCCGATGCAGAACCAGTTCAAGCTGTTCCCGCAAACCATCGGCGGTGAGAAGGTCAACCTGATCATCCTGGACGACGCGACCGACCCGGGCAAGGGCGCGGCCAACGCGCGCCGCTTCGTGACCGAAGACAAGGTCGACATGATCATCGGCTCGTGCATCACGGCCGTGGCCGCCGCCATGAGCGACATCGCGACCGAAGCTGGCACGGTGCAGCTCACCGGCTCGCCGGTCGGCCTGCCTCCGGGCAAGGACAAGTGGGTGTTCCGCCTGCCGCAGTCCAACACCGTGATGGGCCACGCCGTGGTCGAGCACATGAAGAAGCAGGGCATCAAGACCATCGGCTTCCTCGGCTACACCGACGCCTACGGCGAGCAGTGGCTGAAGGAAAGCGCGCCGCTGCTGGAGAAAGCCGGCATCAAGGTGGTGGCCACCGAACGCTTCGCGCGCACCGACACCGGCGTGACCCCGCAGGCGCTCAAGATCACCTCCGCCAACCCCGACGCGGTGCTCATCGTGGCCTCCGGCAGTGGCGCGGCCATGCCGCACATGGCCATGATCGAGCGCGGCTACAAGGGCAAGATCTACCAGACACACGCTGCAGCCACGCAAGACCTGATGCGCGTGGGCGGCAAGTCTGTTGAAGGCGCGTTCGTGGTCTCCGGCCCGGCCGTGATCGCCGAGCAGTTGCCCGACAGCCACCCGTCCAAAGCGGTCGCAATCGACTTCGTGCAGAAGTATGAGAAGTCGGTCGGTGCCGGCCTGCGCAACCAGTTCGCCGGCCACGCCTACGACGCACAGATCGTGCTCGAGAAGGTGATCCCGATGGCGTTGAAGAAGGGCAAGCCTGGAACCCCTGAGTTCCGCGCCGCGCTGCGCGACAGCATGGAGACCATGGGCCGCACCATCTTCTCGCACGGCGTGATGAACTGGACGCCATCGGACCACTGGGGCTTCACCAACGAAACCGGTGTGATGCTCAAGGTTGTCGACGGCAAGTTCCGAGTGGAGTAAGCACCCCCCGCGTCGCCTTCGGCGCCTCCCCCCTCTCTCGCCTTCGGCGGGAGGGGGGCGACACCTCGGGCCGGCGGAGCCGGACCCTTGGTGTCCCTGGCTTTGGCGCGTCGCGCTCCGAGGGCGCTTCTTTTTATCGTTGAGGGTTTTATGGACTTTTCGATTGCCAGCATTCTTTTGCTGGACGGTCTCACCAACGGCGCGGTGTACGCGCTCTTGGGCCTGGCCACCGTGCTGGTGTTCACCGTCACGCGGGTCATCTTCATTCCCCAGGGCGAGTTCGTCGCGTACGGCGCGCTCACCCTGGCCATCTTTCAAACCGGCAAGGTGCCCGGCACCGTGTGGCTGCTGCTGATCCTCGCCGGTGTGGCCGCGCTCATGGAGCTGTCGGGCCGCTGGCAGCACCACCGCAATGCGCTGGTGGCCGCCAAGGCCGCGGGCCGCATGTTGATCGCACCCATCGTGGTCTCGGCCGTGGCCATCTGGGCCGCACCGCAGCAGTTTCCGCTCGCCGTGCAGGCCGCGCTCAGCGTGGCCATCGTCACCGTGTACGGACCGCTGGTCTACCGCGTGGCCTACCAGTCGCTGGAGAGCGCCACGCCGCTGGTGTTGCTGATCGTCTCGGTCGGCGTGCACTTCGCCATGACCGGTCTGGGCTTGCTGTTCTTCGGCGCCGAGGGCTTCCGCAACCCGGCGTTCTGGGACGTGCGTTTCACCCTCGGCCCGGTCATGCTCTCGGGTCAGGCCATCATCACCGCGCTGGCCACGGTGGCGCTGATCGTGCTGCTGTGGCTGTACTTCGAGCGCTCGCTGCGCGGCAAGGCGCTGCGCGCCACCGCCGTCAACCGCACCGGCGCGCGCCTGATGGGCATTTCGTCGCAGGCCTCGGGCCAGCTCACCTTCACCATGGCGGCCTTCATCGGCGCGCTCTCGGGCCTGCTGATCGGCCCGACCACCACCGTGTTCTACGACTCGGGTTTCCTGATCGGCCTGAAGGGCTTCGTGGCTGCTGTGGCCGCGGGCCTGGCCAGCTACCCCGGTGCGCTGATCGCCGCGCTGTTCGTCGGCGTGATCGAGGCCTTCGGCTCGTTCTGGGCCAGCGCGTTCAAGGAAGTGATCGTGTTCACCCTGATCCTTCCCGTGTTGTTGTTCAGATCCCTGCGCAGCAAACATTCCGACGAGGACCATTGAGATGCCGAAGCTGCAAAACATCGGCCTGCTGATCCTGGCCCTCGCGATCCCGCTGATCGTCGCACTGCCCCTGCCCGACTTCTGGATCGCGCAACTCAACTACATCGGCATGTACAGCATGACGGTGCTTGGTCTGATCCTGCTCACCGGCGTGGGAGGCCTCACCTCCTTCGGACAGGCGGCGTTCGTCGGCATCGGCGCCTATACCACCGCCTGGCTCACGCTCAACACCGGTCTGTCGCCCTGGGTCACGCTGTTCATCGGCATGGGCCTCACCGCCGGCAGCGCGCTGCTGGTCGGGCTGATCACGCTGCGCATGTCGGGTCACTACCTGCCGCTGGCCACCATTGCTTGGGGCCTGTCGCTCTACTACCTCATGGGCAACCTGGACGCGCTGGGCAAGTACGACGGGCTGCTCGGCATCCAGAGCCTCTCCATCGCCGGTTTCGACATCGGTCAGGGGCGCGCCTTCTTCGTGCTGACCTGGGTCATCCTGCTGGCCTTTGCCGCCGCCCTGCTCCACCTGCTGGACTCGCGCCCGGGTCGCGCCATCCGTTCGCTCAAAGGTGGTTCGCAGATGGCCGAGGCCATGGGCATCAGCACCTTCCGCTACAAGGTCACCATCTTCGTGCTGGCCGCGCTGTTCGCCTCCGTCGCCGGCTGGCTGCTCGCGCACTTCCAGCGCACGGTGAATCCGTCTGCGTTTGGCCTGAAGATGGGCATCGAGTACCTGTTCATGGCGGTGATCGGGGGCGTGGGCCACGTGTGGGGCGCCATCGTCGGCGCCGGCCTCATCCGCGTGCTCGAGGACCAGTTGCAGGTGCTGCTGCCCAAGCTCATCGGCACCAGCGGCAGCTACGAGGTGATCGTGTTCGGCATCGCGCTGGTGGTGGTGCTCAAGTACCTGCCCGACGGTCTGTGGTCGCTGGTCGGGCGCAACCTGCCCAAGCCACCGCGCAAGGTGGATTGGGCCGATGCCGCCGCCCTGCCCGAACGCGCCAGGCCCGCCACCGGTGCACTGGTGCTCGACGTGCAGAAAGCGCGCATGCAGTTCGGCGGCCTGGTGGCCGTGAACGACATCAGCTTCCAGATCCACGCTGGCCAGATCGTGGGCCTGATCGGCCCCAACGGCGCGGGCAAGTCCACCACCTTCAACCTCATCACCGGCGTGCTGCCGGCCACCAGCGGCGAGGTGCTGTTCCAGGGCGGCAACGTGATTGGCAAGCCCTCGCGCGAGATCGCGCAACTGGGCATGGCGCGCACCTTCCAGCACGTGAAGATGATCCCGGACATGACGGTGCTGGAAAACGTGGCGCTGGGCGCGCACACGCGGGGTCGCAAAGGCGTGTTGCCGGCCATGCTGCGCGCCAACCGCACCGAAGAGAAACAACTCTTCCGCGAAGCGCAACGCCAGCTGGAGCGGATCGGCATGGGCGCGTATCTGCACGAGCAGGCCGGCAACCTGGCCATGGGTCCGCAGCGGCTGATGGAGATCGCGCGCGCGCTCTGCGCAGACCCCACCCTGCTGCTGCTCGACGAGCCCGCCGCCGGCCTGCGCCACCAGGAGAAGCAGGCCCTGGGCGGCGTGTTGCGCCAGCTCAAGGGTGAAGGCATGAGCATCCTGCTGGTGGAACACGACATGGATCTGGTGATGCAGATCTGCGACCACCTGGTGGTGATGGAGTTCGGCACGCTGCTCACGCAAGGACCGCCCGAGCAGATCCAGCAAGACCCGAAAGTGCGGGCGGCCTACCTCGGCACGGAGCATTGACATGAGCACGACAACCCCCATTCTTCAAGTCAAGGGCCTGCGCGCCGGCTACGGCCGCGCCGAGGTGCTGCACGGCATCGACATCCAGGCCCAGCCCGGCGGCGTGATCACCGTCATCGGCCCCAACGGCGCGGGCAAGTCCACGCTGCTCAACACCCTCATGGGCATCCTGCCCGGCCAGGGAAAGATCGAATTCCGCGGCCAGGACATCACCACGCTCACCCTCGAAGAGCGCGTGATGAACGGCATGGCGCTGGTGCCCGAGAAACGCGAACTCTTCGGCACCATGCCGGTGGAAGACAACCTGCTGCTCGGTGGTTTCCGCCAGATGCGCCTGGGCAACGCGAAATGGCGCAGCAAGCTCGACGACGTCTACACCATCTTCCCGCGCCTGCAGGAGCGCCGCACCCAGCTGGCCGGCACGCTTTCGGGCGGTGAGCGCCAGATGCTCGCGGTGGGGCGCGCCCTCATGTCCAGCCCCGACCTGCTCATGCTCGACGAGCCCAGCCTGGGCCTGGCGCCGCTGATCGTGCGCGAGATCTTCACCATCATCGAACGGCTGCGCCAGACCGGCGTGACCATCGTGCTGGTGGAGCAGAACGCCCGCGCCGCGCTGCAGGTGGCCGACCACGGCTATGTGCTGGAGATGGGCGAACTCAGCGCGCAGGGCCCGGCCCGCGAACTCGCCAGCGATCCACGCGTGATCGAGACCTACCTGGGAAGTGCGCGCAAGGCTACAACCGTATGAGCGCCGCGCCGGGCCGCCCCAAGCCAGCTCGCACCGCGGTGCGAAGCACGAAGGTTTCCGAATGAATGCCTACCAGCCCCACGCCGCCGACCACGCCTTCGTGCTGTTCGACGTGCTGCGCGCGCATGAGCGCCTGGCAGAACTGCCGGCGATGGCGGAGCACGCCGACACCGCCTTGCTCACCCAGGTGATCGACGAAGCCGGCAAGTTCGTTGGCGAGGTGGTGGCGCCCCTCAACCGCAGCGGCGACGAGACCGGCGCGCAGTGGAAGGCCGGCGTCGTCACCATGCCGCCGGGGTTCCGAGATGCCTACCAGGCCTTCTGGCAGGCGGGCTGGCCGTCGCTGGCGTGCGCGGTGGACGATGGTGGCCAGGGCTTGCCCACGGTGGTGGAGGCCGTGCTGCACGAAATGCTGAACGCCGCCAACCACGGCTGGACCATGGCGCCCGGCCTGCTGCACGGCGCCTACGAATGCATCCGCCACCACGGCAGCGTTGAGCTGAAGGCGCGCTACCTGGAGAAGCTGGCCACGGGCGAGTGGCTGGCCACCATGTGCCTGACCGAACCCCACGCCGGCAGCGACCTGGGCCTGGTGCAGACCAAGGGCGTGCCGCTGGCCGATGGGCGTTTTGCGCTGTCAGGCACCAAGATCTTCATCTCCGGCGGTGAACACGATCTGAGCGACAACATCGTGCACCTGGTGTTGGCCCGCCTGCCCGATGCACCGCCTGGCCCCAAGGGTTTGTCGCTGTTCCTGGTGCCCAAGTTTCACGAAGACGGCGAGCGCAGTGCGGTTCATTGCGAGCGCATCGAAGAGAAGATGGGCATCCACGCCAGTCCCACTTGCGTGATGCGTTTCGACCAGGCCGCGGCCTCGATCGTCGGCGAGCCTGGCAAGGGCTTGAACGCCATGTTCGTGATGATGAACGCGGCGCGGCTGCTGGTGGGCCTGCAAGGCATCGGCCTGCTCGACGCGGCGTGGCAGAAGGCCAATGCCTATGCGCAGGAGCGCCGCCAGATGCGCGCACCCGGCAGCACCAGCAAGGCCGGTGCTGCCGACTTGATCGCGCTGCACCCCGCCATCCAGCGCATCCTGGGCACCCAGCGCGCCTGGATTGACGCCGGGCGCGTGATCGCCTACCGCACCGCGCTCGAAATCGACACCCAGAAACACCACCCCGATGCCACCCGCCGCGAAGCCGCTGCGCGCTGGTGCAGCCTGGTCACACCGGTGCTCAAGTCGGCCTGGACCGACCAGGCCTTTGTGGGCGCGAGCGCCTGTCTGCAAGTGTTCGGCGGTCACGGCTATGTGCGCGAGTGGGGCATCGAGCAGCATGTGCGCGACGCGCGCGTGGCCATGATCTACGAGGGCACGAACGAGATCCAGGCGATCGACCTGCTGGTGCGCAAGACCCTGCCCGACGGGGCCGCCGCGCTGCAGGCACTGCGGGGCGAACTGGCGGCAGACAGCGCGCAAAGCCCCCGCACCCGGCAGGCGCTGCAAGCCTTCAGCGCCTTCGTGCGCGAGCAGGTCGTGCCGCACACCAGCGCGGGTGACACAGCGCCCGACCAGCCGTTCTGGCTGGCCGACGATTTCCTGCGCGCCCTGGCCTTGCTGCTCATGGCCTGGGCCTGGGACCGCCTGGCCGCCGCACCCGACGTGGATGCCACCGCCCATGCGGCCTTCTGGCGCTGGGTGTGGCCCGAGTTCGACATGCGCATGGCCATGATGAACACCACCTTGTCGGTCGGGCAGCAACGCCCGGCTATGCTCTGACGATGCCTGAAACCTCCACCGCCAACGCCATGCGCCGCCCCCGCGGGCCGCGCAAAAACGCCGCGGGCGACAGCCTGCAACTCGACGCCGGAGCAGGCAACAATGCAACGGGCGATGCGCCCGAGGTCGACACCTCGTACCTGGAGACCCTGCTGGGCTACAACGCCCGGCGCGCGGCGCTCACCATCATTGCGCTCTTCCTGCGCCGCATGGAGCCCTACGACCTGCGACCCGTGGACTTCTCGGTGCTGACCGTGGTGGCGCACAACCCCGGCGTGACCTCGCGCCAGATCTGCGCGGCTCTCGACATCCTGCCGCCCAACCTGGTGGGCATGGTCAAGGCGCTGCACAAGCGCGGCCTGATCGAACGCCAGCCCCACCCCACCGACCGGCGTGCCCAGGGCCTGCACCTCACCCCGGCCGGGCAGCGCCTGCACGCCCAGGCCAAGACCACGGCGACCAACCTGGAACAGGAAGCCACACACGCCCTGAGCGCGGCCGAACTGCAGACCCTGACCGCCCTGCTGCGCAAGGTCTACCGCCGCTAGACCCTGGCAATCAGGGTAAATCCGTAGCGTGGGCCTTTGCGCCACATTTGCGCCGCACGCAGCTAGCAAACTGGTAGCACCCCGGCTTCGTGTCTATAGTTCTCATTCGGGCTTTCGCCAGGCCTCCCAGGAGAATCCGCATGAGTGCCAAAGACAACGCTGCCGTGATCCAGCTCTTCGACCTGCTCGAATCACGCTACGCCATGCGGGTGATCTGGGCCCTCTCCGACGGCCACCCCCAGACCTTCCGCCTGCTGCAGGACAGCGTGGGCGGCGTGACGCCCAACACCCTGAACACCCGCATCAAGGAACTGCGAGCGGCGCGGCTGGTGGACCACAGCGGCCACGGCTACCGCCTCACCACGCAGGGCGCTGAACTGGCTCGCCGTCTGAGCGATGTGCAGCAGTTCGCCACCAAGTGGTCGCACCAGCAGGCGCGGGTCGCGGCCAGCGCCACGCTGCACCAGCAGGGCGCCTGATCAGGCGGCGGGGCTGGTTACGACGGTCTGGCGCTGCTCGCCAAGCCCTCTCGCACCAAGCGTCATCACATCCCCGGCCTTCAGGTACTGCGGCGGCTTGTGGCCCATGCCCACGCCCGGTGGCGTGCCGGTGGGAATCACATCACCGGGCTGCAGCGCCATGAAGCGGCTCAGATAACTCACGATGGTCTTCACGCCGAAGATCATGGTGCGCGTGTTCCCGGTCTGGCGGCGCTCGCTGTTCACATCCAGCCAGAGATCCACGTCCTGCGGGTCGCCCAGCTCGTCCGGTGTCACCAGCCACGGGCCCAGGGGGCAGTGGGTGGGGTAGCTCTTGCCCTTGGCCCACTGGCCTTCGTATTCCATCTGGTAGGCGCGCTCGGACACGTCGTTGACCAGGCAGAAGCCAGCCACGAAGTCCATGGCCTCGTTTTCACTCACATGGAAGGCCCGGCGGCCGATCACGATGCCCAGCTCCACTTCCCAGTCGAGCTTCTGCGCGCCCGGCGGCAGCCACACGTCGTCGTTGGGACCACAGACTGCGCCGCTGTGTTTGTTGAACACGATGGGCTGGCCCGGCGGCTTCAGGCCGGCCTCGGCCGCGTGGTCGGCGTAGTTCAGGCCGATGCCGATCACGTTGCCCACACCACCCACGCAAGGGCCGAAACGGGTGCCGGGCGGCACAGCGGGCAGACCGGTCGGATCGAGCGCGGCCAGCCGGGCCATAGAATCACGCCCCAGGGTGGCTGGATGGATGTCGGCCACCACCCCCGAGAGATCGCGCAGCGTACCGCTTGCATCGATCAGACCGGGTTTTTCGGCACCCGCGGGTCCATGGCGAAAGAGTTTCATGGGTTCAACCTGTTGAGTCGTCTGTTGGAAAGGGGCCGATTGTGACCCCCGACCCCGTCAAACGCCTGTCGCCTCCTTGAAACCGGGCCACGTGCCCCCATGTGCCTGCCTGCGGCCAGCGTTGCCCACCCTTTTTCAGAAACTTTTCCATTCACTTCCATGAGCCACGACAACCAGCCCGCTGACAACGCCTTCCCGGACCCCAGTGCGCCTGTGAGCGCCGAAGAAGCGATGGCAGCCGCCTCGGCCAACGAGGCCGATGCCCTGACCGCTCTGACCCAGGAGGTGTCCACACTCAAGGCGCAGAACGCCGACCTGGCCGAGCAGTTCCTGCGCGCCAAGGCCGAGGCCGAGAACACCCGCCGCCGCGCTGAAGAAGAAATCAGCAAATCGCGCAAGTTCGCGGTCGAAAGCTTCGCCGAGAGCCTGCTGCCCGTGGCAGACAGCCTGGAAGCCGGGCTGGCGATCTCCGAGGCCACGCGCGAGCAGCTGCGCGAGGGCTCCGAGGCCACGCTCAAGCAGCTCAAGAGCGCGCTGGAGCGCCACCGCGTGATGGAGATCAACCCGGCGGGTTCGACGAAGTTCGACCCGCACCAGCACCAGGCCATCAGCATGGTGCCGGCCGAGCAGGAGCCCAACACCGTGGTGAGCGTCCTGCAAAAGGGCTACTCCATTGCCGACCGCGTGCTGCGCCCGGCCCTGGTCACGGTCACCGCGCCCAAATAAGCATCCGGTGCGGTCGCGCTCTTGAAAAGAGCCCGACTTATCCACACCTCATCCACATCGTTTTCAACAATTTTTTCTAGACGGAGTCACAACATGGGACGAATCATCGGCATTGACCTGGGCACCACCAACTCTTGCGTGTCCATCATGGAAGGCAACACCACCAAGGTGATCGAGAACTCGGAAGGTGCACGCACCACGCCCTCGATCGTGGCTTACCAGGAAGACGGTGAAGTGCTGGTGGGCGCCTCCGCCAAGCGCCAGGCCGTGACCAACCCGCGCAACACGCTGTACGCGATCAAGCGCCTGATCGGCCGCAAGTTCACCGAAAAGGAAGTGCAGAAGGACATCAACCTGATGCCCTATTCCATCGTGGCGGCCGACAACGGCGACGCCTGGGTGGAAGTGCGCGGCAAGCAGATCTCGGCCCAGCAGGTCAGCGCGGACATCCTGCGCAAGATGAAGAAGACCGCCGAGGACTACCTGGGCGAGCCGGTCACTGAAGCCGTGATCACCGTGCCCGCGTACTTCAACGACGCGCAGCGCCAGGCCACGAAAGACGCTGGCCGCATCGCCGGCCTCGATGTGAAGCGCATCATCAACGAGCCCACCGCCGCGGCCCTGGCCTTCGGCCTGGACAAGCAGGAAAAGGGCGACCGCAAGATTGCTGTGTATGACCTGGGTGGTGGCACGTTCGACGTGTCCATCATCGAGATCGCCGACGTCGATGGCGAGAAGCAGTTTGAAGTGCTGTCCACCAACGGCGACACCTTCCTGGGCGGCGAAGACTTCGACCAGCGCATCATCGACTACATCATTGGCGAGTTCAAAAAGGACCAGGGCGTCGATCTGTCGAAAGACGTGCTCGCGCTGCAGCGCCTGAAAGAAGCCGCGGAAAAGGCCAAGATCGAGCTCTCCAGCTCGGCCGCGACCGACCTGAACCTGCCCTACATCACCGCCGATGCCTCGGGCCCCAAGCACCTGAACATCAAGCTCACGCGCGCCAAGCTCGAAGCCCTGGTGGAAGAGCTGATCGAACGCACCATCGCGCCTTGCCGCATGGCCATCAAGGACGCCGGCATCAGCGTCTCCGACATCCACGACGTGATCCTGGTCGGCGGCATGACCCGCATGCCCAAGGTGCAGGAGAAGGTCAAGGAGTTCTTCGGCAAGGAGCCGCGCAAGGACGTGAACCCCGACGAAGCCGTGGCCGTGGGCGCCGCCATCCAGGGCCAGGTGCTCTCGGGTGACCGCAAGGACGTGCTGCTGCTCGACGTGACCCCGCTGTCCCTGGGCATCGAGACCATGGGCGGCGTCATGACCAAGATGATCCAGAAGAACACCACGATCCCGACGAAGTTCGCTCAGACCTTCTCGACCGCCGAAGACAACCAGCCGGCCGTGACCATCAAGGTGTTCCAGGGCGAGCGTGAGATCGCCTCCGGCAACAAGCTGCTGGGCGAGTTCAACCTCGAAGGCATCCCTGCTTCGCCGCGCGGCATGCCTCAGATCGAGGTGTCGTTCGACATCGACGCCAACGGCATCCTGCACGTGGGCGCCAAGGACAAGGGCACCGGCAAGGAAAACAAGATCACCATCAAGGCGAACACCGGCCTCTCCGAAGCCGAGATCCAGCAGATGGTGAAGGACGCCGAGCTCAACGCCGCCGACGACAAGAAGAAGGTCGAACTCGTGCAGGCGCGCAACCAGGCCGAGGCCATGGTGCACAGCGTGAAGAAGAGCCTGGGCGAACACGGGGACAAGCTCGACGCCGCCGAGAAGGAAGCCATCGAGACGGCCCTGAAGGACGCGGAAGAAGCGGCCAAAGGCGAGGACAAGGAAGCCATCGAGGCCAAGACCGAAGCGCTGATGACCGCCAGCCAGAAGCTCGGCGAGAAGGTGTACGCCGCCTCGCAAGCCGAGCAGGCGGCCACCGCCGAGAGCGCGCCGCAAGGCAACAGCAAGGCGAACGACGACGATGTCGTCGACGCCGAAGTCAAGGAAGTGAAGAAGTCCTGATTCGCTGAAGCTTCGATCATCCGCCGCGTCAGGGAAGCCTGTCGCGGCGTTTGTGTTCCAACCGAACCCCCAGGGGCTGTTCCCTAAAGACCATGGCTAAACGCGATTTTTACGAAGTGCTGGGCGTGCCCAAGAACGCCGCAGACGAAGAAATCAAAAAGGCGTATCGCAAGCTTGCGATGAAGCACCACCCCGACCGCAACCAGGGCGATGCATCCAAGGCGGCGGAAGAGCGGTTCAAGGAGGCCAAAGAAGCCTACGAGATGCTGTCGGACCCGCAGAAAAAAGCGGCTTACGACCAGTATGGCCACGCCGGCGTGGACCCCAACCTGCGCGGTGGCGCGGCCGGCGCCGAGGGCTTCGGTGGCTTCTCGGAGTCGTTCGGCGACATCTTTGGCGACATCTTCGGTGGTGCGCGCGGCCAGCGCAGCGGCCGCCAGGTCTACCGCGGCGCCGATCTGTCGTACGCCATGGAAATCTCGCTCGAAGAGGCTGCCGGCGGCAAGGAAACGCAGATCCGCATTCCGAGCTGGGACGACTGCGAAACCTGCACCGGCACCGGCGCCAAGCCCGGCACCAGCGTGAAGACCTGCAGCACCTGCCACGGCCAAGGCTCGGTGCAGATGCGCCAGGGTTTCTTCAGCGTACAGCAGACCTGTCCGCAGTGCAGCGGTACCGGCAAGATCATTCCCGAGCCCTGCCCCACCTGCCACGGCCAGGGCAAGATCAAGAAGCAGAAAACGCTGGAGATCAAGATCCCCGCCGGCATCGACGACGGTCAGCGCATCCGCAGCACCGGCAACGGTGAGCCCGGTCAGAACGGCGGCCCCTCAGGCGACCTCTACATTGAAGTGCGGCTGCGCAAGCACGACATCTTCGAACGCGAAGGCGACGACCTGCACTGCCAGGTGCCGGTGAGCATGACGGTGGCCGCCCTGGGCGGCGAGATCGACGTGCCCACGCTCGCGGGCAAGGCCACCATCGACCTGCCCGAAGGCACACAAAGCGGCAAGACCTTCCGCCTGCGCGGCAAGGGTGTCAAGGGCGTGCGCAGCAGCTACCCCGGCGACCTGTACTGCCACGTGGCGGTGGAAACCCCCATCAAGCTCACCGAGCACCAGCGCAAGCTGCTCAAGGAACTCGACGAGTCGTTCAAGAAGGGTGGTCACAAGCACAGCCCGAACGACAAGGGGTGGTTCGAGAAGGCGAAGTCGTTCTTCAGTTGATCTGAAGCCCGCTCCAAGAAAAAAGCGACGCTGGGGCGTCGCTTTTTTCATTGGGGTGAAGGGACGGCGCTTCAAGTGATTCGGACCAGCGAATGGGCACGGCGCGTCAACCTTTGAATTCTTGATCGCTTCGCTGCGCATTCGGAAGCTGCTCGTCCAGAGATTGGCGGTACTTGATACAGCCTCTCATGAACTGCGGCCAGGCCGGGACTTCCAGCGACGGAGCCACTTCCTCCGGCAACAGCGCCCACAGATCGGGATGGTGCCAACACAGATCATGGCCGCTGGCGTCTCGATGGGATCGAATGGCGCCGCGCAGTTTTTTGACCTCTGCAACAAGTTGGTCGCGCGACCGGGATTCAAGATCCTCGTCCATGGGGACCTCCAGACTGAGCAGAACGATACCGAGCTTGTACAAGGCTTTGGGTCCCCCCGCTATCTCGATCATTGCCAACATCGATTGGTCTTGCTTGATAGTTTTCGCCAAACTGCCAACTCCTTTCGATTCCAGCAGGAGCCCTCCATGGCCGAACTGATCCGCCAAGTCCGCCCCGTCTGGGCCCAGGTGCAGCAACTGGAGCTGCCGGTGCCGCCGCACGCCTTGCGCAACGCCCTGCTCGCCCTGGGCACGGGTTTGTTGTTGATGGCGGGCCTGGCCTCGCTCAGCACCTTCTGGGCGCCCACACGCGCCTGGTGGGATGCCGCCGAACACGGCAGCGCCATGGCAGCAGGTGTGCAGGCCTCGCTGCTGGCGGCCGTGGCCACGGCCGTGGGTGCCTTGCCGGTTTTCCTGGTGCAGCGCGTGAGCAAGTTGCAAGAGGCAGCGCTGATGTCGTTCTCGGCCGGCATCATGCTGGCCGCTGCGATCTTCGCGCTCTTGCTGCCCTCGCTCGACGCGGGGCAGGCGCTGTTCGGTGGAGGCACCAGCGCCGCTGCGCTCAGCGGGGTGGGCCTGGCGCTGGGCATGGGGCTCATGCTGGCTGTGGACCGCTTCACGCCGCACGAAAACGCCGTGCTCCCACCCGCCGCGCCAGGCCACGCCGTTGCCCACACCGCCAGCGCAGTGCAGGGCGCGAAGCTGATGGTGCTCGCCATCCTGATCCACAACGTGCCCGAAGGCCTGGCGGTGGGCGCGGCCTATGCAGGGCCGCAGGACGCAACGGGGGCGCAAGCGGGCGCCTCGGTGGCCCTGGCCATCGGCCTGCAGAACATGCCCGAGGGCCTGATCGTCGCGATGGCACTGCGCACGCTGGGACGCAGCGCGGCGCAGGCCTGGGGCGTGGCCGCGCTCACCGGCCTGGCCGAGCCGCTGGGCGCCATCGTGGGCCTTGCGGTGCTGGGCAGCGTGCCGGTGTTCTTCCCGCTCGGCCTGGCTCTGGCGGCCGGTGCCATGCTGTTCGTGGTAAGCCACGAGATCATTCCCGAGACGCACCGCAACGGCTTCGAGACCATGGCCACCGGCACCTTGCTGGCGGGCTTCATCTTCATGCTTCTGCTGAACGCAGCACTGGCCTGAGCAACGTCAGCGGCTCGGGCATGCGTTGAGCGCATGTTCGATCTTGAAGGCCTTGTCGGCGCCTGGATCGGGCATCAACGGCCCGTTCAGCTCAAGCCAGTAGCTCAGGGCCAGCTGGCGCAGTTGGGGGCTGTGGATCGCGAATGCCCCTTGACGTTCAAGTTCAAGAATCATCACTCGCATCGCGTCGAAGGCCTCTGTGCCCATCTGTTGAAAGCGCAACCGACCGCCACCGTGCTGCTCGTAGATGTGACGCTGCAGCTTGAGGTTCGACACCATCCATTCTGCAAACGACGGGTCTTCTGGTTCGTCGGCCTCCCCCCGGCACTTGCGGTACTCGCGGTCAATCTGCATGAACCGCTGGATCTCCTGCTTGGTCGGCTTCAGGCGCTGCTGATGTGGCTGCAAGTGGGCCCTGACGGCGGGAACCACGACGAGGTCGTGGAGGTGGGCGGCCCGCGTCTTATCGTCCGTTCCTTTCAATTGGCTCTCCAGCACGGGTTGGTGGCCCACGTGTCCGATGACGCGGTCCTGGGCAAGCGCACTGG
Organism: Hydrogenophaga sp.; assembly: GCF_018780385.1. GTDB lineage: Bacteria > Pseudomonadota > Gammaproteobacteria > Burkholderiales > Burkholderiaceae_C > Hydrogenophaga. The sequence continues at coordinate 470,147 of NZ_JADMJO010000003.1, forward strand.
TGAGCAGGAACAGAGACAGGCAAACAATGATGTGTTTCATGACAAGACTCCAAAAAGGTATCGGATCTGCATTCACGCATGGGGTCAGGGTCGGTACTCCCCCCGGTCTGCGGCGGTGACGGTGCGCTCGCCCGAGGTGCGCCGAGGTGCGGCGTAAGATGGCTCGCATGAGCGTTCACATCCGATTTATCGGCGGTGCCGTTACCGTCACCGGCTCGAAGCACCAGCACCTGGCGGCCTGAAACACCCGCACACACGGCCGAGGGAACGCGGCCGATCTTCACCACTCCCACACCGATGAAACCTCAAACCTCCCTGCTCCTGTGCGCAGCCTTGCTGGCCGCACCCGCATGGGCCCAGTCGCCCCCACCCGCCCCCACATCGGCCCCCAACCCCGAATTCGACAACTGCCTGAACACGCTGCGCGCACCGGCGCGCGCGGCCGGCGTGCGCGACGAGACCTTTGCGATGCACACGCAGAACCTCGCGCCCGACATGAGCGTCATCGACAAACTCAACTTCCAGCCCGAGTTCCGCACGGCCATCTGGGACTACCTGGCCGGCCTGGTGGACGAAGAACGTGTGGCAGAAGGCCGTGCCCTGCTGGAGCGCCACGCCGAGACACTGGCGCGGGTCAGCGACAAGTACGGCGTGGATCCGGCCACGGTGGTGGCGGTCTGGGGCGTGGAGAGCAACTTCGGCCAGACCTTTGGCAAATCGCCGCTGGTGCAATCGCTGGGCACGCTCTCGTGCTTCGGGCGGCGGCAGGCCTATTTCCGCACCGAGCTGTTTTCGGCGTTGCGCATCCTGCAGGCCGGCCACATTGCGCCCGAGCGTTTTGTCGGTTCGTGGGCCGGCGCCTTTGGCCACACGCAGTTCATGCCCAGCACCTTCGAGCGGCTGGCGGTGGACTTCGACGGCGACGGCAAGGCCGATCTGATGGACAGCACGAGCGACGCGCTGGCCTCGACCGCGAACTTCCTGGCCAAGGCGGGCTGGCAGACCGGCCAGCCCTGGGGTTTTGAAGTGAAGCTGCCCGAGGGCTTCAGCGCCGCGGGCGAAGGCCGCCGCACCAAACGCGGCATGAGCGAATGGGCCGCGCGCGGCCTCAAACGGGTTGACGGATCGCCCCTGCCCGCCACGGGCAGCGCCGGCCTCATGACCCCCGCCGGCCCGCAAGGCCCGGCCTTCCTGGTGCTGCGCAACTTCGACGCGATCTACGGTTACAACGCCGCAGAAAGCTACGGCCTGGCCATCGCGCACCTGTCGGACCGGCTGCGTGGTGGCGGCCCCTTCGCCACACCGTGGCCCACCGACGACCCGGGCATCTCACGCGCCGAGCGCCGCGAGGTGCAGACCCTGCTGATCGCGCGCGGCCACGACATCGGCGCGGTGGACGGCATGCTCGGCGACAAGAGCCGCGTGGCGATCCGCGCCGAGCAGGAACGACTGGGCCACGAGGCCAGCGGGCGCGCGGGGCAGAAGCTGCTGAAGGCCTTGCGCGGCGGTTGAGGTTCAGGCCCCGCCGCCATCGGCGCGCGCCAGGTTGCGGGCCAGGCGAACGTTCGCCGCGCGCATCCGTTCCTTGAGCGCGGGCGGCTCCAGCACATCGAAGTCCACGTCCAACGCCATGAGCCAGTAGACCAAGGCGTCCAACTGGTGGGCACCGCACAGCATGAGGCAGCGCGTGTCGTCGATGGGTTCAAGCGTGGCGGCCGAGTGCGCGATGCTGCGCGCCATCTCGGCGTGTGGCCGGTGCAGCACCACCCGCGCCTGCTCACCCGGCACGCCCAGGACCGAACGCGAGACGTAGGCGCGCAGGTCACCCGCCGGCGCGGCGCGCGGTGCGAAATGCGCACCGTTGCTCGGCGCGCCCTCCACGCGGTCGATGCGAAAAGTGCGCCAGTCGTCGCGCGCCGGGTCCCAGGCCACGAGGTACCAGCGGCTGCCGGTGTGCACCAGACCCTGCGGCTCCACCGTGCGCACCGAGCTCTGGCCGTGCATGTCGCGGTAGGCAAAGCCCACCTGCAACTGGTCGCGGCAGGCCGTGGCCAGCGTGGCCAGCACACCGGCGTCGATGGTGGGCCCCATGCGCTGCATCGGCAGGATGGCCGAGCGCAGCGCATGGGTGCGGCGGCGCAAGCGGGTGGGCATCACCTGTTCGAGCTTCACCAGCGCGCGCAGCGAGCTTTCTTCGACTCCGCTCACGGTGCCTGCGGCCGCAATTTGCAACGCGATGGCCACCGCCAGCGCCTCTTCGTCGTCGAGCATCAGAGGCGGCAACGATTGCCCCGCGCGGAACGCGTAGCCCCCCGCCACGCCACTGCTCGCGTGAACCGGGTAGCCGAGTTGGCGCAGCCGGTCGATGTCGCGGCGCAGGGTGCGTGGGTGCACCTCCAGCCGCTCGGCCAGTTCGGGGCCCGCCCAATGGCTGCGGGTCTGCAGCAGCGACAGCACCCGCAGCAAGCGTGAAGATGAAGAAAGCATGGTCGGACTCTACCCCTTGTCGAGGGCAGAATGTGTCCGCAATGAGCGCGACATTGCAGACACGGGATCGACGCGGTGTCGAACCGGCCTTCAACCCTTTCAAGGAGCCCCTCATGTCCAGCATCGTTCTCTACTGGCACCCCATGTCCAGCGCCACACCCGTCGCCTGCGCCCTCGCCGAACTCGGCGTACCGCACGAACGCGTCAAGGTCGACATCACCACCGGCGAACAGCGCCGGCCCGACTTCCTCGCGCTCAACCCCAACGGCAAGGTGCCCACGCTGACGGTGGACGGCGCGCCGATGTTCGAGGCGCTGGCGATCGAGATCTGGCTGGGCGAGCAGTACGGCGTGAAGAGTGGCCTGTGGCCGGCAACCGGCACGCCCGCACACCTGCAGGCGGTCTCGTGGAGCACCTGGTCATACGTGACCTACGGCGCACAGCTCGTGCGCCTACAGGCCGCGAGCGACCTGGGCACACCCGACGATGCCCACGGCACCGCGGCGCGCAAGAGCCTTGATGAACTGCTGGCCCTGCTCGATGCCCGCCTGAGCCAGCAGCCCTGGATGCTGGGCGAAGCGTACTCGCTGGTGGACCTGATCGTGGGCTCGGTGATCGGCTACAGCGCCTACATCGGCGCGCCGGTGGCTGCGCACCCGACGACGCTGGCCTGGCTGCAAAAGGTGCAGGCGCGCCCCTCGATGCAAATTCAGGCGTGACGCCCTACCGCCGAACAACGCCCCCGGAGCGAAGCGCCTTCGACCAGAGCACTCACGGAACCGGCTTCGCCGGGCCGTAGAGAGCGCCCCCCTTGAGGGGGGACGCGCGCAGCGCGGCGGGGGTGCTCACAACCTCACCGCTGTGCCGCTCACGGCAACCATCATCATCCCGTTGGTCTCGCCAAGCACTTCGTAATCGAAGTCGATGCCGATCACGCCGTTGGCGCCCATCTCGCGGGCGGCTTCGATGAGGTCTTCCACCGCCGCGTCGCGCGCACCCGAGAGTGCCCGCTCGTAGCCACCAGCACGCCCGCCCACCACGTCGCGCACGGACGAGAACATGTCTCGAAAAATGTTGGCACCGATGATCGCTTCGCCATTGACCACGCCCACGTACTGCGAGCGCTCAATGCCCTCGGGCGTGGTGGTGCTGAGGAAGAAGCCGTCTTTCGCTTTGGAGAACCAGCCCATGTGAACACTCCCGCTGACGCACCGCCCGGCGGGTGCCCGGGCATTGTGCCTGCTGCCCCGCGCGACGGTGTGCAACTCCAGAACAGGGGAGCAAGCGCATGGCTCAGGCGCCGCAGCGACAAGCACGACATCAGACCGGCAACGACGGGCCAGCACAACCACAGGAACCGCGCATCCCACTCGCCGAATGCCGATGCCGTCATGACAACCATGCCCGCCAGGGCAATGTTCAGGCCCAGGGCTGTTGCCAGCAGTTCGAAACGGGCGGCTCTGGAAGGGTTCCTGCGGGTGTGCATCAGCGCCTCACTTCCAGAACCATGTTGAAGGGTGTCTCGGCGGCACGCCGAAAGCGCGTGAACCCCGCCCGGCGAAACACCTCCGCCAGACGCGATTCGCCAGCTTGTGCCCCGAGCACGAGCTTGCCGCCCTCGGAGATGGCGTGGGCGCAGCACAGCACCGAGGAAGCGGCGTAGTAGAGGCGCCCCACCGGCGAGATGTTGTCCTCCACCCGGTCGCTGGCGAGCGGCTCGATCAGCATCACCGTGCCGTCGGGTGCCAGCACCTCGGCCGCATGCCGCGCCGCCGCGACCGGGTCCCCCATGTCGTGCAGCGTGTCGAAGAAGCAGATGAGGCCGTACTGCCTGTCCGGGTAGTTGACGGCACTCGCCACGTCAAAGCTCACTTGCTGCGACAGGCCAGCCTCCGTCACGTGGCGCCTGGCCTCGGCGATCGACAACGCATGCGTGTCGATGCCGTGAAAACGCGACTTGGGAAAAGCCTGTGCCATCAGCACCGTCGAGTGACCGTGGCCACAGCCCACGTCGGCGACCTCGATGCCGGCCTCGAGCCTGGCCACCACGCCGTCCAGAGCGGGCAGCCACTCCGGCACAAGGCTGGCCCGGTAGCCGTTGCGGTAGAAAGCCGCCACGCCGCAAACCATGCGCTCGGCGTGATCGCCCCAGGCAACACCCTCGCCGGTGCGAAAAGCGTGGATGGCCTTGTTCTCGTCAGCCCACATCGATGCCGGCACGTTCCACGCGTAGGGGATGTAGGCAGGGCTGTCCTCGTCGGCCAGCACCATCGCCTGCTCGGGCGTGAGCTCGTAGGTTTCGCTCCTGGCGTGGTATTCAACGTAGCCGCCCGCGGCTTGCGCATTCAGCCACTCACGCACGTAGCGCTCGGCACAACCGGCGCGCGCCGCCAGTTCCTTGGGGCTGATCGGGCCTGCCCCGGCCATGGCCTTGTACAGGCCGAGCCTGGTGCCCAGGCTGACCATCACACCGGCGTAGCCAGCCGACAGGTCGCCGACGGCGCGCATGAAGAAGGCTTCGAGCTTCACTGAATCGATCACGGGTGTGTCCATGGCTTTCGTCGGCAGGTGCGCGTGCGACGCGGCGCTCATCGAGCGGCTCCCACCGGGCCGAGCATGTCCCGAGCCGCCTGCTGGCCGATCTGCTCGCCCAGCTGCAGCCCCGCGGTGGTGGCGAAACGGAAATGCAGGCCGGCACGCACCCGCGAGTCAGCGTTTTCCTTCGCGGCCTCGCTGAAGCTCGCGAATGTGCGCGCGGGGGCATCGGGCAGCGCGCTGGGTGAAGCCATCGTGAACGTCACACGGTCTCCTCCAAACGCGTGCGCCAGCGCCACGGCGGCCGCCGCACCGAGCGCGCTGTGCGTGGACGGATGGTCCTGGACCGGTGGCGTGGTCAGCATGGGCACCCAGTGGGCGGCGGCGGTGGTGGCCGGGTTGCCGTCGGCGTCCGCCTGCTGGATCGCCGTGACCGGGCGCCACAGGTTGTAGTGCATCTTGGAGTCCCATCCCGCGATGTAGGCATCGGCCATCACGGCGTTGAGCAGCGCGAAGGTGCGTGCGCGCTGCCACAGATCCTGCGGTTTGTCACGGGCCACAGCGCGGGCAATGCGGTTCCAGCCGCTGTCGGAGAACTCGTACCAGTAGGCGGCGTACTGCGTCTGATCGGTGCTGCGCCGGGCATTGGCGGCCTTGCTGCCGGTGGCCTTCACTTCGTTGAAATCGGTGGCGTAGGCCGCGCTGGCCAAGGCCGGTGGTGCGGCCACGCGGAACTGTTGCGGCGAGCGCATCGTGAAAGGTTTGACGGCGCGCCAATGCGGTGCCGCCACAAAATCGAAGCCGGGCACAAACCGGTATTCGCCGGGGCGCGTGCCCGGCCGGTAGGCTTCGTCGGCCTGGCTGCCGTCGTCGGCGCGCCGGACGAGCATCGCGGCCGCGGCTTCGGCGCCCAGCCTCTTGCCTTCACCGACGGCGGCACCGATGCCCGCGTCGTGCAGCGAGGCGTCGAGCGTGGCGCGCAGCATCTCCTTCTGCTTGGGGAACAGGGCGGCGAGCACGTCGTGTGCGGCCACGGCGGCGGCCACGGCCGCGTCAGCCGGGGTCTTGCCTGCGGGCGTCCGGGGCTGGTAGGCGTAGGCGCGGTAGCGCGGCTGCGTGGCGTTCACCGCGTCGTGCATTGCGAGGTGCACCATCGCCAGGATGCGCGAGGCAGCCACGGGGTCCTGGTAGCCGGTGGCTGCCTTGATGACCTGGTGGGTCTGCTGGTTCCAGTCAATGACGATCTGATCGCAACGGTCGGCGCACCAGGTCTTGGCGGGTTCGGCGGCCTGTGAGGTCGCAGCCAGCGTGGCGAAAGCGGTCGCCGTGAGCCAGCTTGCTGCGTGGAACCGGGAGGGGTGGGACATGGTGTTTCTCCAGTGAAGATGCGTTGTTGGTGAGGGGTTCATGATCGATTTGCGGCGGTGTTGGGAACAGAGCCGGAATCACCCAGGAAAGGGCTGTTCGTGCCAGTTCGGGCATTCGCTGCGGCAACGAGTACGCGACCTGCGAACAACCTCCAGAGGGTCAACACGGTGGTGAGCAAGGTGCCCGCGCTGAGGCCGATCCAGACCCCGGTGATCCCCAGGCCCTGGACCTCGCAGAGGTAGATGGCGATGGGCGCGCCCACGGCCCAGTGCCCGATCAGCCCGTACACCATCGGGGCGCGGGTGAGCTTGCGTCCGCGCAGCAGGCCCGCCGCGGCCGAGCCGGGCCCGACGATGAGCTCCATGACGCCCAGCAGGATCAGCAGCCCCGCAGCAAGACCGGCCGCGGCGATCCCCGCCGCGCTGCTGTCGAAGAAGCCGTGCGCCAACGGCCCGGCACCGATCACCAACGCGAGGCAGATGACAAGGCCGAAGCCAAGCGACAGCACGAGGCTGCTCAAGGTGACGGCGCGCTGCATGGCCAGGTCGCCCAGCGTGTGCGCCCGCGCCATGCGCACCATCGAGGCCTGCAGCAGCGCCGCCGGCACGGCATAGGCCACGCCCGCTGTCCTCAGCGTCAGCGTGTGGGCTGCCACGTCCGCTGCGCTCAGCGTCGCTGCATAGATCGTTGCGCCCAGGAAGATGCCCACCTCGGCCACCGTTGCGATGCCGATGGGCAAGCCGACGCGCAGCACGGCCGCCATGCCGGCCCAGTCGACCCATGGGCTCGACGAAAGCAGGCTGTATCGCCCGGTGGCGTTGCGTGCGACCAGCACAAGAATCACCAGGCTGGCAGTCGCCACGATGAGCGTGGAGTAGCCCGCTCCTGCCGGCCCGAAGGCCGGGATCGGGCCCGCACCCACCATCAGCACCCAGTTCAACGCGGCGTTCAGCGGCAGCATGGCGAGCGTGACCTTCAGGAACACCTTGGGCTTCTCCGCCGCGGTCAGGATCGTGCGGTAGAGCATCACCCCCAGCATCGGCAGCAGGGTCAGGGCCATGGCGCGCGTGTAGCCACGGCCTTCGTGCAGCAGCGCGGGGTCAAGCCCGAGCAACGAGAGCCAGTCGGGCGAAGTCCAGACCAGCGGCACGAGCAGCACGCCCAGCCCCAGCACGACCATGCGGCCGATGCGCTCGACGCGCAGCCGCTCGATCAGGTCGACCCGCACCACGGCCGCGGTGTAGAAAGGCACGAGGCCACCGAGCACGCCAGCGCCCAGGTAGAAGAGGATGGAGTAGAGGTCGCTGCCGACAGCCACCGCGGCCAGCGCCTGCGCACCGAAGAGCGCAGAGACCATCGCGGTGTCGGTGATGCTCATGCCCATGTTGACCAACGCGATCAACATGATGGGCGCGGCCAGGCGCAAGAGAGATTGCCCCTCCTCGACCATGAGGCGAGGCGCGGCGCGCTGGGCAAGCGTGGCTGAATGTGCGGTGTGCGTGTGAGAGATGGACATGTTGAATTCCCTGTGTGGTGTCAGAAGCGCAGCGCCGCTCGCGGGGAGCGGCGCACGGTGAGGATTCACACGCTTATGATCAAAGTGCGGGCGCGCAGGGAACAGAGCCGGAACCGCTCGGGAACGGGTCGTTCATGCCACTTCAGGAGGACTTCGAACCATGTTGGCCAAGCCCAAGACCCACGCCGGACTGGGTCCGATTCACGTCAGCCTCGTGGCCGTGCCCGATGCGGTGGCCTCCACGCTCTTCGGCATCTTCGATGTGATGAACGCCTTCACGCTGATGCGCATGTCCAGCGAAGGCAAGCGCCCGCCGTTTCAGGTGGAGATCGTGGGCGAAGCCGCGGGGCCCCTGGCACTGGCCAGTGGCGTTCCCATCACGGTGCAACGCTCGGTTGCCGACGTCGAGACCACCGACATCGTCATCGTCCCGTCCATCCTGCTGAAGGCAGACGGCTGGCACAAGGACCGTTATCCCGCTCTGGTCGCCTGGCTGCACCGCATGAATGACCGTGGCGCGCTGCTGGGCTCGGCCTGCTCGGGCATCTTCCTGCTGGCCGAGACGGGCCTCTTCGACGGCAAGGACGCCACGGTGCACTACGGCTATGCGCCCGCGTTCACAGCGGCCTTTCCGGCCGTTTCGGTGCACCCGGAGCGGGTGCTCGTGATCTCGGGTCTGCACGACGATCTGGTGAGCTCGGGGGCATCAACCACCTGGCACGACATGGTGCTGTACCTGATCGCCCGCTACCTGGGCGCCACCGATGCGCAAGAGGTCGCGCGCATGTTTGCGCTGCAGTGGCACCAGGATGGACTCACGCCGTTCATGGTGTTCGAAGGCAAGAGCGACCACGGCGACGCCGAGATCCAGAGCGCGCAGCAGTGGTTGGCGAAACACTTCTCGACCGCCAACCCGGTCGAGGAGATGATCAAACAATCGAAGCTGGCGGAACGCACGTTCAAGCGCCGTTTCACCGGGGCCACCGGGCTTGCCCCGATCTCGTATGTGCAGCGCCTGCGCATCGAGGATGCCAAGCGCCGGCTCGAACGCACCGACGCCTCGGTGGACGACATCAGCTGGCGCGTCGGCTACGAGGATTCGGCCTTCTTCCGGCGCCTGTTCAAGCGCACGACCGGGCTGGCGCCGGGCGCCTACCGCAAGCGTTTTCGGATTCCGGAGTTTGCGCGTCGCCAGTGATGTCGGGCGCGTGGTACCGTGCCCCACAATCCCAACGAAAGCCTCCCATGCCAGGCTACCAGGTCCGAACCGAGACGCTTCGCCTCGGCGGCGAAGACTGGCACATCCGTCGGCTCGTCGACGACCAGCAGTACAGCGACACCCACCACGCCGCCGCCGACATCGGCCTGCCCTCGGCCGGCTGGTCGCACTTCGGTCAGGTGTGGCCTTCTTCGCGCGTGCTCGCGCTCGCCATGCTCACGCAACCCCTGGCGGGACTGCGCGTGCTGGAGATCGGTGCGGGCCTGGCACTGGCCAGCCTGGTGATGCACCGGCGCGGTGCCAACGTGACCGTGAGCGACTGGCACCCGCTGACCGAAGAATTCCTCCAGCACAACCTCGCCCTCAACAGCCTGGGACCCCTGCCCTACCAGGCAGGCAACTGGGAGAGCGTGGCGGCCACCGACAACCCGGCATTGGGTCTGTTCGACCTGATCGTGGGCAGCGACCTGCTGTACGAGCGCCAGCAGCCGGCGCAGCTGGCCGCCTTCATCCACCGTCACGCGGCCGTGGGCGCGCAGATCGTGATCGTCGACCCCGACCGGGGCAACCGCGCCGCCTTTGGTCGCGACATGGGCATGCTGGGCTTCGAGATGACCATGCAGGCGGCTGATCGGCAGCTGGAGGACGGCACGGCCTACAAGGGACGGTTCCTGAGCTTCGTGCGCTGAAGCGGCGCCGAAATGCAAAAAGCCCGCAGTGCGGGCTTTTTGCATTTCAGCGAGGTCGGCCGCCTGGGCCGGCCCGATCAGCCGCCCTTCTTGGAGCGCTTGCCGGGGTTTTTCTTGCTGCGGGTTGCCACGCCACGCTCCAGGCTCACGCGCTGACCACGGCCAGGGGAGGTCAGGGACACGCCTGCGACGGGCGTGGGGCGGGGGGTGGCTTTGCGGTCGGCTTCGGTGACGATTTTGTTGCCCATGACTGGATCCTGAGAAAGTTGCAAAAGTGACGGAATGCGCTATTAGGCCACAAGGCTCCGCAGGCGTCAGGTGGCGTCGACCGCGTTCCAGGTGAAGGCGGAGTCGGTGGACAAGGCCTCGGGGCGGCGCACCGGCATCTGCCAGCCATGGCCGGGGTGGGTCTGTGCCGAAATGTCGATGCGTGGGGCGTGGGCCGTGACCGGGCCGAAGATGGTGGCAAATGACGCGTCGGCCGCGTCGCGCCCGGTACCGATGCGCACGAAACCCATGGGGATGGCGGTGCCCGAGGGATCGAACAGGTACCAGCGGTGGCCGAGGTAGGCCTCCACATAGGCGTGAAAGTCCGTCGGACCCAGGGCCGGGTCGGCTCCAAAGTCGATCGCGGTGGTGAAGCGCGCCGGGATGTTGAGCGCGCGGCAGAAGGTGATCATGAGGTGGGCAAAGTCTCTGCACACCCCTTTGTGGTCGTTGAGCGTGTCCAGCGCCGAGGTCATGGAGTTGCTGGTGTTCGACTCGAACTTCACCTGGCTCTGCACCCAGTCCCGGATCGCTTCCACGCGGCGGTATCCCGGCGGCATCTGGCCAAACAGGTCGTTGGCCATGGCGGTGACGCAGTCCGACTGGCAGTAGCGGCTGGGGTAGATGTAGGTCAGCACCTCGGCCGGCAGTTGGCTGATGGGCGTTTCGAACACGCTGTCGGGCTGGGCCACGTGGTGCACGATGTCCAGCGTGGCGCGGTAGCGCAGTTGCAGCGGGCCGGGGCTCGCGGTCAGGCGCAGGATGCGCGTGCGGGTCGCGGGATCGGTGTGCATGACCATGGGCACGGGCTGACTGACTTGCAGCTCTTCCCAGACCACGGTCTGCTGCGGCGAATGCGCGGCCTGCACGTTGAAGATGAAATCGCCGCTGGGCTGGTTGACCTCGTATTGCAGGTCGATGGCGAGGTGGATGCGAACCATGGAATCACCGTGAAGAAAAGAGTGGACGGGCCTGAGGCCTGTGGGACGGTGAAAAAAACGTCGCTTGATGCTACGCGCCCGAACCGGTGGCGTCTGTGCGCCATAACACCTTGCCCCGCCTCGCTGCCGGGCAAGGGCTTCCGCGTAAGCTTGAACGCCATGCGCGCGCTGCTCTCCACGTTCTCCTTGCAAGAGTTGCGCCACCACCCCTGGCGCAACGCCACGGCCGTGGTGGCGGTGATGCTGGGCGTGGCACTGGCGTTCGCGGTGCACCTCATCAACGCCTCGGCACTCGCGGAGTTCTCCAGCGCGGTGAGTTCGATCAACGGTCAACCCGACGTGGAGCTGCGCGCCCGCCAGGGTCTGCTGCCCGACACCCTGCTGGACCAGGTGGCCGCCCATCCCGAGGTAGCGCTGGCCAGCCCGGTGCTGGAGCTGCCCACCCAGGCCGTGCTGCCCGGTGGCGAACGCGTGGCCGTCAAGCTGCTGGGCGTGGACGCGCTGGTGGTGGCGGGCCTCTCGCCCGCGCTCATGCCGGTGCCCGAGACCACCCCACAAGACACCGCAGGACGGCGCTTCGATCTGTTCGCACCCGATGCGGTGTTTCTCAACGCCGCCGCGCAGCAAGCGCTGGGCAGCGCCCACACGCTGCAGTTGCAAAGCGGCCTTTCCCTGCGCAGCGTGCGTGTGGCCGGGCGGGTGAACGCACCGGGCGCACCGCTGTTGGTGATGGACGTGGCGGCCGCTCAGGTCTTGATGGACCGCGCGGGACAGCTCAGCAGAATCGACATGCGGCTGGCACCCGGTGCGCAAGCCGACGCGGTGCTGGCCTCGCTCGCCCTGCCCGCCTCGGTGATCGCTCAGCGACCCGAGCAGTCGGGCGAGCGGGTAGACAACCTGTCGCGCGCCTACCGGGTCAATCTCACCGTGCTGGCGCTGGTGGCGTTGTTCACCGGTGCCTTCCTCGTGTTCTCGGTGCTGTCGCTCTCGGTGGCGCGGCGCCAGCCGCAGTTCGCTTTGCTCGGCGTGCTGGGGCTCTCGGGCAACGAGCGCCTGCGCCTGGTGCTGGCCGAGTCGGCGCTGCTGGGCCTGCTGGGCAGTGCCCTCGGCGTTGTTCTGGGCACGGCGCTGGCGGCGCTCGCCCTGAGACTCCTCGGTGGTGATCTGGGCGGTGGTTATTTCTCCGGCGTGACGCCGCCCCTGCAATGGAACGCCTGGGCCGCCCTCGTGTACGGTGGCCTGGGTGTGGTGGCCTCGGTGGTGGGTGGCTGGTGGCCGGCGCGAGCCACAGCCCGCATGGCGCCTGCGCTGGCCTTGAAAGGCCTGGGTGCGCCGGTGCGCCCGGGCGCGCGCCGGCACACGTTGGCCTTGGCGCTGGTGGTGCTCGCGGCGGCCCTGGCCTGGGCGCCTCCGGTGGGGGGCATTCCACTGGCCGCCTATCTCTCGGTGGGGTTGCTGCTGGTGGGCGGCATTGCGGCGCTGCCGCTGGCCGTCGGTTGGCTGCTCGACCGCATCGCACCGCACATCGCCAGGCACGCGCTGCCGGTGCTGGCGGTGGAGCGCGCGCGCCGCCTGCGCGAGACCGCCGCCGTGGCCACCAGCGGGGTGGTGGCCAGCCTGGCCTTGTCGGTGGCGCTCACGGTGATGGTGGCGAGCTTCCGCGACTCGGTCACGCAGTGGCTCGACGCGGTGCTGCCCGCCCAGCTGTATGTGCGCAGCAGCGGGAGCACCGGCAACGACACGGCCCATCTGCCGTCGAATTTTGTGGCCGCGGTGGCACGCGTGGACGGCGTGGAGCGCATGGACACGCTGCGCGCCACGCCGGTGCAGCTGGACCCGGTGCGCCCGGCCGTGGTGCTGCTCTCGCGCCCGCTCAACATGGTGCCCGGCTCGGCGTTGAGCTTGCCGCTGGTGGGGAATCCGCTGCCCGCCCCGCCGGCGGCCGAGGGAGAAAGCGTCATCACCGTGTATGTGAGTGAAGCCATGGTGGACCTCTACGGCGCGCAACCTGGCGGCTGGCTGCCGGGTCTGGCGCAGGCTTTTGCAGGGTCGAAGGTGCGCGGGGTTCGCTTCTTCGTGGCGGGCGTGTGGCGCGACTACGCGCGCCAGCACGGCAGCGTGGCGATGGACCGCGACGACTTCGTGCGACTCACGGGGGATGCGCGCGTGAACGACCTCGCGTTGCACTTGACCGCAGGCGCGGACGAGAACGCGGTGCGCGAGCGCGTCCGCGCCCTGGCCTCCAGCGAGGGCGCGGGCGGCCTGATCGAATTCGCTTCGTCGGGCCAGATCCGCGCGGTGTCGCTGCGCATCTTTGATCGAAGCTTTGCCGTCACCGTGTGGCTGCAGGCGGTGGCCATCGGCATCGGCCTGTTCGGCGTGGCAGCGAGCTTCAGTGCGCAGGTGCTGGCGCGACGGCGCGAGTTCGGCCTGCTGGCGCACCTGGGCCTCACGCGCCAGCAGATCCTGGGCGTGGTCGCGCTCGAAGGCCTGGCCTGGACGCTGCTCGGCGCCCTCGCCGGCCTGGCGCTGGGCCTGGCGGTGAGCCTGGTGCTGGTGCACGTGGTGAACCCGCAGAGCTTTCACTGGACCATGGACCTGGTGCTGCCCTGGGCGCGGCTGCTCGCGCTGTGCGCGGCCGTGGTGGTGGCGGGCACGCTCACCGCGTGGCTGGCCGGGCAGGCGGCGGCGAGCCGCGACGCGGTGCGCGCGGTGAAGGAGGACTGGTGAACATGACAAAAGCAAACCCACCCGTTCAAGCTGTGCCCACCTCCGTTCGGGCTGAGCCTGTCGAAGCCCTCACACGACGCAGCTTGCTGCTTGCAACCGCTGGCGCCCTCGCCTTCCCCGCTTCCCATGCACAGACACCGCACCGCCCGGGCGACGCACTCCAACCGCGCCCGCTCGTGTTCCCGCGCGACCACGGCACGCACAACGACACCCGCACCGAGTGGTGGTACCTGACGGGCCACGCCAAGGACGAGAAGGGTCGCGAGTTCGGTTTCCAGGTCACGTTCTTCCGCAGCCGCGTCGACGGCACACAAAGCCTGCCCAGCCGCCTGGCGGCCAGACACCTGCTGTTCGCTCACGCCGCCATCACCGACGTGCAGGGCGGCAAGCTGCTGCACGACCAGCGCATCGCACGCTGGAACGGCGAGCCGCCCATCCACGCCGAGCGCGGCGTGTTCGCCAGCGAGGCCGACACCCGCGTGGTGCTGCGCGACTGGCACATCGAGCGCACACCGGACGGCCGCTACAACACGCGCATCGACGGCGGCGCGCTGAGCATCGACCTCACCGCGCAGCCGCTGCAGGCCTGGTTGCTGCAGGGCGACGAAGGGTTTTCTCGCAAGGGTCCAGACGCCTCACAAGCGAGCTTCTACGTGTCTCAGCCGCACCTGGCGGTACAAGGCACGCTGGGCATCGGCAGACAACGGTTTGAAGTGCAGGGCACCGCCTGGCTCGACCACGAATGGAGCGAAGCGCTGCTGCACCCCGAGGCCGTGGGCTGGGACTGGATCGGCATGAACCTGTTTGACGGCCACAGCGTGACCGCGTTTCAGCTGCGCCGCGCGGACGGCAGCAAGCTCTGGGCGGGTGGTTCGTTTCGGGCTGCGGGCAGCGCACAAAGCCCTACCGACATTGACCACTTCCGGCCAGGCGAAGTCGACTTCAAACCGCAGAGGTTCTGGACCAGCCCACTCACCCGGGCGAAGTACCCGGTGGAATGGCTGATCCGCACACCGGCCGATTTCTATACCGTCAAAGCGGTGATCGATCCACAGGAACTCGACAGCCGTCAGGGCACCGGGACGGTGTACTGGGAGGGCCTGTCGGACCTGTTTGACAGCAACGGCCTGCGCGTGGGGCGTGGCTATCTGGAGATGACGGGGTACGCGCAACGGCTGGTGTTGTGAGCCGCTGCGCGGCGGATCATCGTTGCGGAACGACGATGACCGTGCCGCCTTGGGGCACCGTGGTGCTGCCAGTGGCACCCGTGGCGCCCGTGTAGCCAGTGCTGCCGGTGGCGCCTGTAGCACCGGTGTAGCCCGTGCTGCCAGTGGCGCCCGTTGCGCCAGCACCACCTGTGGCACCCGTGTCACCGGTGTAGCCCGTGGCACCAGTGGCACCGGTGGCTCCGGGGGGACCCGCTGGGCCCATGGGTGCCGAAATGCAACCGGCGAGCGCGAGCGACAGCGCGCCAGCCAACAGCAGTTTTGAATGGTTCATGGTGATTCCTTTGTTTCATCCACCGAAAGGGTGGTGTGAACAAAGCTTAAGCAAGCCCCGGACGCGCGTCGGTACGTTGACGGACATAGACCAACGGGCGCTTTCAGGGGGGCGTGGGATCGGCCTGCCATTCGCGGAAGAAGCGGATGCGCTCGCCGTGGTCGGGGTGGCTGGAGATGGCGATCGGCAATCGGGCGTTGCCCTGGCCATCGTCGTCCGGGCCGGCTTCCTCTCGCTGGATGCGCTCGAAGAACGCGACCATCACCGACGGAGAGACACCGCTTTCATCAAGCAGTCGTGCCGCGAAGGCATCGGCCTCGCGCTCGGCATCGCGTGAATAGGCCTGCGTGGCCAGCATGGCGGGCACCGTGGCCAGGAAGCCGCTGGCATCGCCCAGCACCACGCCCACCAGCGCACTGACCAGACTCGCGCGCACCATCAGGTCAAGCCCATGGCGGTGGTGCACGTGACCGAGTTCATGCGCCAGCACACCCACGATGGCGTCGGGCTGGTCGAGCAGCATTTTCACCAGATCGTCCGTGATCACGATGTAGCCACCAGGCAGGGCAAACGCGTTGGCACCCAGGGCCTTGGACCGGTGAAACGAAAGCTGCCAGACCGGTGCATCGCCCTGCGGATGGGCGCGCTCCACCACCGACTTGAATCGGGCGCGCAGCGTTTCCTGTTGCTGCGCGGGCAGCGCGCTGGGCTGCAGGAACACGCGGTCCAGCTGCTGCATGCCTTGCTCGCCCAGGCGGGCCTCCAGTGACCGTGGCACCTGGTGCGCCAGGATCTGGCTCAGCCAGGGCACGCCCCAGGTCCAGGCCGCACCCAGAAACAGCACCGTGGCGCCCATGGCCACCAGCGTGGCGCGCCAGCTCTGCATCCAGCCCACCACCGCACCGTCGCGCTGGCCGCTGGCCTGCCGCCAGGCGTCCCACTCACCGGCGTCGGCGTGCTGGATCAGGCTGCCGTCGGGCAACTCACTCTGGCGCTGGCCGTGCGAACGGCGTTCGGCCCAGCGCACCCGCCGCACCGGGTAGCGGCGCTCGCTGCCCACCAGCGTGAGCACGAGTTCATCACCCTCGATGCACAGCTCGCAGACCTGCGCGCGCGGGCTGTGGCCGTCAAACCAGATGCTGAGCAGCCGGGGCGCTTCGCTCATCACAGGCCCATGTCGATGCCGAAAAAGTCGCCCGCCGCATCACCCAGGAGGCCTTTGTCGCCGCCTTGTGCCTGCGCGAGCCAGGCGTTCACGTCACCCCTCACCGCGATCTCCATGGCCTCCAGCCGCAGGCGTGCGGTGTGTACTTTGGCAAACGGCCAGTAGAGACCCAGCGTGAGCGCAATCAACAGCCAGTTCTTCGCCGTCAGACTCATCAAGGGGGCGAATTTCAACTGGCTGTCAAAGTGGATGCGTGCGCTGCGGGTGTTGGACCACAGGAGGTTTTGCAAGCGCGACGTGGTGTACGGCACGAGCACCAGCGGGAACACCAGGTAGCCCAGGGCCAGCAGGAGCGGCAGCACAACCATGGTCGCGCCCGTGGAGCTGCCGAGCATCAAGACCACGATGCCACCCACGCCAGCGAGCACCGCCGTGCACAGCAGGGACACACCAGCCACCCGGAACGAGAAACCGTAGAAAGCACCGGCGCCGGCCTTCAGTTGCGCATGTTCCTGTGCGAACACATAGCCACCATGCTGGTACTGCTTGACGCGCGCCATCAGCCAGGGTGACATCGCGACCATCGCCATGACCAGCAGGCTCATCGCCGAGGCGATCATGGCGCCTGCCGCGCCATCCTTGGAAGCCTGCAGGTCAGGCACGATCAGTGCGACCACCAGCCCGAACGCCAGCACCGGAATGAAGAAGGGCAGCATGCACAGATAGGCGCCCTTCAGGTCGCCTTCGAACGACATGCGCACGCCACGCCAGCTGGTGTTGCGCAGTCGAAACTGCAGCGATGCGCGCCACAACGCGGGCCACAGCCCCGCCAGCACCAGCAGGGGAATCCACGACAAGGCCGGCGCGAAGTTGGACACAACCCAGTAAGAGACACCGAACAGCAGCATGAGCAGGTAGCCGCGGAACATCTTCCAGGGGTCGCCATGAAAACCCAGCGGGTCTTTTCCCACCAGGGTGTTGTTCTGGAAATAGGCCAGGCGCCGGGCCCGGGCAAACGGCCAATAGAGCGTGAGGGTGATCAGCGTCAGCAGGAGGTTGACGATCCAGATGCGGAAGTACTCGCTGCCCGAACCGGTGAAGCGGATGTCAAGCGTCTGCGTCGGTTCGCTCACGGGGGAACGCGTGTCAGACAAGAATTCCGTCGCCTCAAAATCATGTTGCTGTGCCATCCCCATCCCTCCTGGTTGTTGAAAATTTGGTCGCGATCCTAGCATCAAAAATTTGTACCAATGACCTACTGCTGCCGAGCGTGAGCACTGCGAACTGCGGTTCAAAACGGGCGCGCTCAAAACCCGGCACACTCCCCTGCATGAGCTCCCCCTCCCCCACCGACCGTCCCAAAGCCACCACCCCCACATCGCTCAGCGGCCTGCTGCCGTTTCTGCGGCCTTACCGTTTGCAGATCGGTCTGGCGATCCTGTTTCTGGTGCTCGCCGCAGCCGCCACGCTGGTGTTTCCGCTGGCATTGCGCTTCCTTGTCGACAGTGGTCTGGCCCCGGCCGGGCGCGGCGAGCAGGCGCTCGCGTTGCGCGGCCACTTCGCCGCCCTGTTCGGCGTGGCGGTGGCGCTCGGCATTTTTTCCGCGATGCGCTTCTACCTCGTGAGCTGGCTTGGTGAACGCGTCACCGCCGACCTGCGCAACGCGGTCTACAGCCATGTGCTGCGGCAGAGCCCGCAGTTCTTCGAGACCACGCAGACCGGTGAGGTGCTCTCGCGCCTGACCACCGACACCACGCTGGTGCAGACGGTGGTGGGCTCGTCGCTCTCCATGGGCCTGCGCAATGCCGTCATGGGCATCGGCGCACTGATCATGCTGGTGTGGACCAACCCCTATGTGATGCTGCAGGTGCTGCTGATCATCGTGCTGGTGGTGCTGCCGAGCATGTGGTTCGGGCGGCGCGTGCGCAAACTCTCGCGCGCCAGCCAGGACCGCGTGGCCGACTCCAGCGCCATTGCGGCCGAGGTGCTCAATGCGATTCCCGTGGTGCAGAGCTACACGGCCGAAGACCGCGAGGCGGCGCGCTTCGACGAGTCCACCCAGTTCGCCTTCGAGACCGCGATCCGGCGCACACGCGCACGCTCGGTGCTGGTGGCCTTCATCATCATCAGCACGGCCGGCCTGCTGCTGTGGGGTCTGTACCAGGGAACGCAGGCCGTGCTGGCCGGCACGATCACGCCCGGCCACCTGGGGCAGACGGTGCTCTACATCATCATCCTGGCCGGTGCGGTCGCCGTGCTCGGTGAGGTGTACGGTGACTTGTTGCGCGCCGCGGGTGCGAGCGAACGCCTGATGGAGTTGCTGGCCAGCGCCTCGCCGGTGCAGTCACCGGCGCAACCGCTGAAGGCCGCGTCCCCACAAGGCGGCAGTGCGCTGGTGTTCGACGACATCACCTTCCACTACCCCTCGCGCCCCGCGCAGGCCGCCCTCACGGGCTTCAACCTGGCGATTGAACCCGGCCAGACGGTGGCGCTGGTGGGACCGAGCGGCGCGGGCAAGACGACCGTCTTCGGCCTGCTGCTGCGCTACTACGACCCGGCGCTGGGCACGATCCGGCTGGACGGCGTGCCGATCCACCAGATGAGCCTGCACGACCTGCGCAACCGCGTGGGCATCGTGCCCCAGGACCCGGTGATCTTCTCCAGCAGCGCGATGGAAAACATCCGCTACGGCAAGCCGGGTGCGAGTGACGCCGAAGTGCGCGCAGCAGCTGCCGCGGCGTTTGCCGACGAGTTCATCGACCAGTTGCCCGAGGGCTACAACACCTTCCTGGGCGAGCGCGGTGTGCGGCTCTCAGGCGGTCAACGCCAGCGCATCGCGATCGCGCGCGCCATGCTCAAGAACCCGCCGCTGCTGCTGCTGGATGAAGCCACCAGCGCGCTGGACGCGCAGAGCGAACGCATGGTGCAGGCGGCGCTCGAGTCGGCCATGAAAGACCGCACCACCCTGGTGATTGCCCACCGGCTGGCCACCGTGCAGCAAGCCGACCTGATCGTGGTGCTGGACCACGGCAAGCTGGTGGAGCAAGGCACGCATGCCGAGCTGGTGACCCATGGCGGCGTGTACGCCGGCCTTGCGGCCTTGCAGTTTCAGGTTTGACCGGTGAGCTAGGCCAGCTGGCGCAGTTCGCGCAGCGCCACTGACACGGGGGCGAGATCCGGCGCCAGGTTGGCGATGCTCTCGTGCATGGCGTTGACGCGTTCGATCGCCTTGGCATGCTGGTCCTGCCACTCGGCCAGCGTCTGCTGGCTGCTCAGCAGCGACAGCACGAGTTGCCCGGCGATGGAATACACGTCGTCGCGCGCGCTGGCTCGAGCCTGGGTCTGCCACAGCGAGTCCGTCGGCAGCTTGCCGATGTGCTGGCGCCAGTGGCCCAGACCCAGCGTGTTCTCGATCGCGTAGTAGGTGCGCGCGGCCTGTTCCAGCGTGCTGCCGGCCTTGGCCGCCACGTCGACGAGATCGAGCACCGGGTACAGGTGGTCGAGCACGGTGAGGTCATCGGCGAGCTGCGCATCCACGCCCGCCTCCACCAGGCGGGCGCTGGCCGCTTTCCACTGCTCCAGAGCCGTGGCGGGCAGCCATTGTTCGACGTGCTGGCGCAGCGTGCGGGCCGCCGGGCGGTACTTGGCGATCAGCGTGGGCAGGTCGCCCTGGCCACGGTGGCGCAGCATCCAGCGGCTGGCGCGCTGCGCAATGGTGGCCAGCTGGGTGAGCAGGCTCAGCTGCAGCTCGGTGGTCACCTTGTTGTCCAGCGCATCGATCTGGTCCCAGATCGGCTCCAACGCAAACACCTCGCGCGCCAGCGTGTAGGCGCTGACCACATCGGCCGCCGTGCACGAGGCTTCGTTGGCCAGATAGTTGACGAAGGTCGCGCCGACGCGGTTGGCGACCGTGTTGGTCATGAAGGTCGCGATGATCTCGCGCTTGAGCGGATGCCGCTCGATGAAGTCGCCATGGCGTTCACCCAGCACCACCGGGAAATACATCTTGAGCACACGCGCGTAGAACGGATCGTCGGGCAGGCTGCTGGCGCACAGCTCGTCGAAGAGGTTCATCTTGGCGTAGGCCAGCAGCACGGCGTTTTCGGGGCGGGTGAGTCCCCGGCCTTCGCGCTTGCGTTTGCCCAGCTCTTCGTCGCTGGGCAGGAATTCGATGGGGCGTTTGAGCAGGCCGATCTGCTCCAGCCATCGCATCAGGTTTTGCTGTCCGTCCAGCAGGTAGACCGGCCGGGTGGCGGCCAGTTCGATCTGCTGCGTCTGGTAGTAGTTGTCCTGCAGCACAAGCAGGCCGACCTCGTCGGTCATGCTCGCGAGCAGGTCGTTGCGGCTCTCCAGCGTGAGCCCGCCGGCTTCCTGCACAGCACCCAGCAGGATCTTGATGTTGACCTCGTGGTCGGAGCAGTCCACGCCGGCGGAGTTGTCGATCGCGTCGGTGTAGATCAGGCCACCGGCCTGGGCGAACTCGATGCGGCCGTTCTGCGTGCAGCCGAGGTTGCCGCCTTCGCCGAACACCTTGCAGCGCAGCTCGTTGCCGTTGACGCGGAAGGCGTCGCCCGCCTTGTCGCCCACCTGCGCGTGGCTCTCGTAGCTGGCCTTCACATAGGTGCCGATGCCACCGTTGTAGAGCAAGTCCACCGGGGCCTTGAGGATGGCGTTGAGCAGTTCGTTGGGCGCCATCTGGGTGGCCTCGGTGCCGATCACGGCGCGCGCCTGCTCGCTCAACGGGATGGACTTGGCACTGCGCGGGAACACGCCGCCGCCTTCGCTGATGAGGCCCTTGTCGTAGTCGTCCCAGCTGGAGCGTGGCAGCTTGAACAGCCGATCGCGCTCGGCGTAGCTGGCAGCGAGATCGGGATTGGGGTCGATGAAGATGTGGCGGTGGTCGAACGCCAGCACCAGCCGGATCTGCGTGGACAGCAGCATGCCATTGCCGAACACGTCGCCCGACATGTCGCCGATGCCTGCCACGGTGAACGGCTGGGTCTGCGTGTCCACACCCAGGCCGCGGAAATGGCGCTTGACCGATTCCCAGGCGCCGCGCGCGGTGATGCCCATCTTCTTGTGGTCGTAGCCGACCGAGCCGCCGGAGGCGAACGCGTCGCCCAGCCAGAAGCCGTAAGCCGCGCTCACGCTGTTGGCGATGTCGCTGAAGGTGGCCGTGCCCTTGTCGGCGGCGACCACCAGGTAGGGGTCGTCCTCGTCGTGGCGCACCACGTCGGACGGAGGCACCACCGCGCCCTTGACCAGGTTGTCGGTGATGTCGAGCAGGCCTGACAGGAAGGTCTTGTAGCAGGCCACACCTTCGGCCAGGTAGGCTTCGCGCTCGCTCGCCGGCGGGGCCTTCTTCAGCACGAAACCGCCCTTGGAACCCACCGGTACGATCACCGTGTTCTTCACCATCTGCGCCTTCACCAGGCCGAGGATCTCGGTGCGGAAATCTTCGCGCCGATCGGACCAGCGCAGGCCACCGCGCGCGACCTTGCCACCGCGCAGGTGCAGGCCTTCGACGCGCGGCGAATAGACCCAGATCTCGAACAGGGGCTTGGGTTCGGGCACGTTGGGGATGTCGCGCGGGCTGAGCTTGAAGCTCATGTAGTCATGTCCGCGCTGGTAGGCATTGGTGCGCAGCGTGGCCTGGATGGTGCTGAGGAACTGGCGCAGCACGCGGTCTTCCTCCAGGCTGGCCACGTCGGCCAGCAGGGCTTCCAGGGCCTGCGCCTGGGCTTCAATGCGCTCCGCACGGCGGTCCGCTTTCGCCGGGTCGAAGCGGATCGCGAACAGCTCGGCCAGGCCCTGCGCGATGGTGGGGTTCTTGTTGAGGGTGTCTTCGATGTAGCTCTGGCTGAAGGCGAAGCCGAGCTGTTTGAAGTAGCGCACGTAGGCGCGCAGCACGGCAATGGCGCGGGCATCGAGCTCCGTAGAGAGCACCAGGCGGTTGAGCGCGTCGCTTTCCACCTCCTGGCGCCAGACCGCCTGGAACAGTTCCTCGAAGCGGAACTTGAGGCGCTCCACATCCAGCGGCTGGGCAAACTGCAGGCCCCAGTCGTGGATCCAGTAGCCCGGTGCGGCCAGGTGGTAGGGGTGCTCGTCGAGCACCCGCGCGCCCATCGACTCCATCACCGGCATGGCGTCCGACAGGGTGATCTTCTGCGTGGCGTAGGTCTTGAAGCGCACCTGTCCCTGGCGGTTGTAGAGCTTGAGCGCAAGCGGCCGCTGCTCACCCAGGCCGCTGAGCACGGCCGCGTCGCTGGCGGCGGTGTCGGCGTCGAAGTGCTCGCGGTAGGCGGTCGGGAACGCCGCCACCAGGGCCTCCAGGCCGCTGGCACTGCGGCCGTTCTGGCCCAGCAACACGGCGTTCACGCCGTCGACCCAGCGCTTGCAGGCCTGGGCCACGCGGGCCTCGAGCTGGGCGAGGTCCACCTGCGCGGGCAGCTTGTCCTTGGCGCGCACGATGTAGTGGATGCGCGCGAGCGCGCTGTCGGTGAGCATGGGCGTGAACTCGATCGATGCCGCATCGAACGCCTCGGTGAACAGGGCGCCGAGCTTCACGCGCAGCTCGGTGGTGTAGACATCGCGCGGCACATACACCAGCAGGGATGCCAGGCTGCCGTAGGCGCCACGGCGCACGAACAGGCGCACGCGCTGGCGCTCCTGCAGCCGCAGGATGCCCATGGCATGCTGCTCCAGCGTGGCGGCATCGATCTGCAGCATCTCGTCGCGCGGGTAGGTCTCAAGGATCGCCTGCAAGGCCTTGTGGGCATGGCTGCCCGTGACCACACCGGCATTGGCCATGACCTGCGCCACATGCTGGCGCACCACCGGGATCTGTTCCACCGAGGCGGCGTAGGCTGCCGACGTGTACAGCCCGAGGAACCGGCTTTCGCCCACCAGTTTGCCGGCGGCGTCCAGCCGTTTGACGCTGATGGCGTCCATCCAGGCCGGGCGGTGCACGGTGGAGCGGCTCATGGCCTTGGTGGACAGCACCAGGTCGGGGTTGGACGCGAACTGTTCCGCGGGCTGGGCCGGCAGCACCCGGGTACCCGGCGCCTTGAGCAGGCCCAGCGCGGTGCCCGGCACGGGCACCAGCACCTTGCCCTTGAGTGCGTAGTCTTCGGCCGCCAGGAAGGTGAAGTGGCCTTGTTCGAGCCAGGTCAGGAAGGCCTTGGCTTCGTCGGCGACGGACGCGTCCAGCGCGGTGAAGCTGGCGTTGAGCACCTGCACGCGCGAGAGCATGGCGCGCCAGTCCTGGACGGCCAGGCGCACGTCCTGCAAGGTGTCCTCGATCACGCGGCGCAGCATTTCGCCCTCGGGGTCGGAGGCCAGCCGGTCGCACTCGACCAGGATGCACGAAACGACCTGCCCGTCGCCTGCGCCTTGTTGCGCGGCACCAAGAATCTCGACCACATGGCCGGCAGCATCGCGTTTGACGCGCACCAGGGGATGGACGATCCAATGCAGGGTGCGCCCCGTCCGGTTGACGGCCATGCCGACCGAGTCCACCAGAAAGGGCATGTCGGGGTGCACGATCTGCAGCACGTGTGTGCCACGGTCCTGCGTCGGATCCGTGGGCAGGTCCAGGACCTGCACGATGACTTCACCCGGCGCCGATGCGCTCAGCATGGCCTGGTGCGCGGCGGCCATGGTCTTGAGCAGGGCGGGGTCGCGGTTGCGCATTTCCTCGGGGTCGGCGGCAGCGAAATACAGGTCCTGAAAGCTCGGGTTCATGGTCGGCATCCGGTCAAGGAGAGTGGTTGGCGGGGGAGAGATGTGCGCGATTCTAGGAGTGCCAAAGCGCGCACAACAGCCCCAGACAAGGATTGCATGGACCCATGCCATGCCTTCATGCGTAAAGCGCATGATGCGCTCCCGCCGCCCAACCGTGCATGAAAAAAACCCCGCCAAACGGGGTTTTGCAGGCGCCGGGGATCGCGCTACTGCAAGGTTTCCTTGACCGCCGGAAGCATCGGCAGAGCGATCACCTCGATGCCCTCTTCCAGCATCGCCAGGGCCTCCTGAGGGCTGGCTTGGCCGCGAATGTTGCGGTGTTCGGCCTCGCCGCTGTGCATGGCGCGCGCCTCGTCCGCGAAGCGCTCACCCACATCTTCGGTCTGCGCCACCACCTCGCGCAGCGCCTTGAGAACGCGGGCCTGCAAGGCGGCCAGTTCGGGATGCATCGCGTGGTTGCTCATCGCCACCACCGCACCGGCGGGCGCCGCGAAGTCGGGGGCGTCTGTGTCATTGCGCCCGCTGCGCAGGTTCAGGCGCGGAGCCGAGAGCGTCTTGTGGATGTGGGCGTCGCCGCACATCGGACACGTGAGCAACCCGCGGGCAAGCTGGCTCACGAAATCGTCTTCCGAACCGAACCAGCCTTCGAAGTCGTGCTGGTGGGCACATTGCAGGTTGAGGACCTTCATGGCAGGGATTGTCCTGCCAAAGGTGCTGCAGCGTCTCGCTTCCAGTCCAGTGTCCATTCGCCGGCCTGCACGTTCTGCAACCACATCGAGCCGACCAGGGTCTTGCAGTCGATCACCTCGCCGCTGAAACACCAGGCCCGCAGCTGGGCGGGTGTGGCGGTGAACACGTCGAGGAACTCACCGTCGTCGAGCTGCCGCTCCCCGAGCGTGAGGCCGCGTGCGAACCAGATGTCGATGGTCTCGTCGGAATACGCCACCGTGGGCGCCAGCCGCCCGGCGAACGCCCACTCGCGCGCGCTGTAACCGGTTTCCTCGAACAATTCCCGCTGGGCACACGCCAGGCTGTCTTCGCCTTCGTCGAGCTTGCCGGCCGGAAATTCGATCATCACAGCCTGCATGGGGTGGCGGAACTGACGCTCCAGCACCACCTGCCCATCGTCCAGCAATCCGATGACCATGACCGCACCCGGATGCAGCACGTACTCGCGCGTGGCCTCGGCACCGCCGGGAAGGCGCACCGTGTCGCGCACCACGTGCAGGAAGTTGCCACGCAACAGCTCGGTGCGTGACAGCGGTGTTTCGATCAGGTGAAGATCGTCGGCCATGTCAGTGCCGATGGCGATAGAGATAGCGGTACACGAAGCCGGGGAAGGCGAGCGTGATGAACAGCGCACCGGTGGTGGCATAGAACTCCCAGCCCTGGGGTGCAATCTGCCCGGCGCTCTGCTCCAGCACAAGACCGAGGGCTCCCACGAGGAAATACAGCAGCACCATCTCGGTCAACCGCATCCACAAGGTCTTGGGCAGGTTGCGCGGAATCACCGCCAGCCACCGCTCATTGATGAAGGGCAGGTTGGCGGCCACCAGCGCAGCGATCAACACCAGCCAGACGGAAAAACTGTGGTTCATGGGGAAGGGTATGAGCCAGCCACGCCGGCCAAGTTCACCGGAGACGGCCTGCAGGCTTCAGACGAACAGTGCCGCCACCGCTTGGGCGCAAAGACTCATGAGGCCGCCAGGCACGATGCCCAGCAGCAGCACCAGCGCACCGTTGATGGAGAGCACCGAGCGAGCATCCATGCCAGCCTCGATGTCGGCGGTCTGCGTGGGCGCGTCAAAGTACATCAACTTCACCAGGCGCAGGTAGTAGAAGGCGCCGATCAGCGACATGATGACCGCGAACACGGCAAGGCCTACGTAGAAAGGCCCGCCGGAGGCCAGCAGCGCCTGCAGCACCGAGAGCTTGGCGTAGAAGCCCACCAGCGGCGGGATACCAGCCAGCGAGAACATGCAGATGGCCATGACGCCGGCGTACAACGGGCTGCGCTGGTTCAGGCCAGCCAGATCGCTGATGTTCTCGGACTCAAAACCGCTGCGCGACAGCAGCAGGATCACGCCGAAGGTGCCCAGCGTGGTCAGCACATAGGTGATGACGTAGAACATGGACGAGCTGTAGGCGTTGGCCATGTTGCCCGTGTCGCCGTTCACCACGCCAGCCAGCAAGCCGAGCAGCATGAAGCCCATCTGTGCGATGGTGGAGAACGCCAGCATGCGTTTGAGGTTGGTCTGCGCGATGGCTGCGAAGTTGCCGACCAGCAGCGACATCACGGCCAGCACCGCGAGCATTTGTTGCCAGTTGAAGGCCAGCGGCTGCAGACCTTCAACCAGCAGGCGGATGACAATGGCGAAGGCCGCCAGCTTGGGCGCGCCACCGATCATGAGCGTGACGGCGGTGGGTGCACCGTGGTACACGTCGGGCACCCACATGTGGAAGGGCACCACGCCGAGCTTGAAGGCCAGACCGGCGACCACGAACACCAGACCGAGCGTGAGCACCTGGGCCGAACCCTTGAGCGTGGCCTCGCCGCCGGCGATGGACTTCATCACCTCGGACAGGTCCAGCGAACCCGTGGCACCGTACACCATGGACAGGCCATAGAGCAGAAAACCGCTGGCCAGCGCGCCCAGCACGAAATACTTCATGGCCGCCTCGGTCGCCTGCACGTCGTCGCGGCGCAATGCCACCAGCGCATAGCTGGACAGCGTGAGCAGCTCCAGGCCGAGGTAGATCACCAGGAAGTTGTGGCCCGAGATCATGACAAACATGCCCAGCAGCGCAAACATGGACAGCGTGAACATCTCACCGCCGCGCAGCATGTCGCGTTGGCTGGCGTAGTCGCGGCCATAGACCAGCGTGACCATCATGGCGATGGTGGCAAAACACTTGAGCCAGTTGCCCATGGGGTCGCTGACGATCATGCCGCCGAAGCCCGGGGTGGTGGTGCCCGAGACGGCCGCCATGCCGAGCAACGAGGCAACCGAGCCCAGCGACAGCAACGTGAGAACGTAGGTGGCGCCGCGTTGGGGCGTCTTCACCGTCAGATCGGCCAGCGCGATCACGCAGGCCATCGTCAGCAGGAGGATTTCAGGGTAGGCCGCGACCCAGCTGAGCTTGTCAATCATTGTTCGTTCTCTTGTGTCGTGTGGCGGGCCGGGCTCATTGGGGCAGCTTGGAGACGGCCACGTGGCGCAGCAACTCCGCCACGGAGGCGTCCATCACGTCGGTGAAAGGCTTGGGGTACACGCCCATGAAAAGCACCGCCACAGCCAACACCGCCATCACTAGGAATTCGCGCGGGTTGAGGTCGATCAGGGCCTTCACGTTGTCGTTGCCCACGGCGCCCAGGTACACGCGCTTGTACATCCACAGCGAATAGGCCGCGCCGAAAATCAGCGCCGATGCAGCGAGCAGACCTATCCAGAAGTTGGCCTTCACCGCAGCCAGGATCACCATCCATTCGCCCACGAAACCGGCCGTGCCCGGCAGGCCGCAGTTGGCCATGGTGAACAGCAGCGCAAAAGCCGCGAACTTCGGCATGGTGTTCACCACACCGCCGTAATCGGCAATCTCGCGCGAATGCACGCGGTCGTACAACACGCCGATGCCCAGGAACATGGCGGCCGACACAAAGCCGTGGGCAATCATCTGCACAATGCCACCCGACACACCGAGGTCGCTGAAGACGAAGAAGCCCAGCGTGACGAAGCCCATGTGGGCGACCGACGAATACGCCACCAGCTTCTTCATGTCCTGCTGCACCATGGCCACCAGACCGACGTAGATCACTGCGATCAGCGAGAGCGCGATCATGAGCCAGGCCCATTCGTGCGAGGCGTCGGGCAGGATGGGCAGCGAGAAACGCAGGAAGCCGTAAGCACCGAGCTTGAGCATGATGGCCGCCAGCACGGCGGAGCCGCCGGTGGGCGCTTCCACGTGCACGTCGGGCAGCCAGGTGTGCACCGGCCACATCGGCACCTTCACCGCGAAGGCCGCGAAGAACGCGAAGAACAGCAAGGTCTGCGCGGTGCCGCTCAGAGGCAGCTTGTACCAGTCGGCCAGCGCGAAACTGCCACCCGACACGGTGTACAGGTAGATCAGCGCGACCAGCATGAGCAGCGAGCCCAGCAGCGTGTACAGGAAGAACTTGAAGGCCGCGTAGATCTTGTTCGGGCCGCCCCAGATGCCGATGATGAGATACATCGGAATCAGTGTGGCTTCGAAAAACACGTAGAACAGCATCGCGTCTTGCGCGCTGAACACACCGATCATCAGACCCGAGAGGATCAGGAAGGCGCCCATGTACTGGTTGACGCGCGTCGTGATCGACTCCCAGCTGGCCACGACCACCACCACGTTGATGAAGGCGGTGAGCAGAATCAGCCACAACGAAATGCCGTCCACGCCGAGGTGGTAGTGGATGTTGAAGTTTTCGATCCAGGGGCTTTTTTCAACAAACTGCAGCGCGGCTGTGCCGAGCTTGAACCCGGTGTAAAGGGGCACGGTGACCGCCAGACCCGCCAGCGAACCCACCAATGCGATCCAGCGCACCATCGGTGCCTGGTCGACACGGCCCAAGGCCAGCAGCACGACGCCAAAAAAGATGGGCGTCCAGATGGCAAGGCTCAGCAAACCCATGATGTTCTTCTTCCTCTTGTTTTATTTGGCGAGCCAGACGAAGTACGTCATGAACAGCAGCACACCCACGATCATCATCAGCGCGTAGTGGTACAGGTATCCGGTCTGCGCACGGCGCACCACGCCTGAGACCACGCCCACGAGCTTCCAGCTGGCATTGACCACGCCGCCTTCGATGACACCGCGGTCACCACCCTTCCAGAGACCGATACCCAAGCCGCGTGCGCCTTTGGCCAGCACGTTCTCGTTGAACCAGTCCATGTAGTACTTGTTCTCGAGGATCACCACCAGCGGACGCAGCGCGCGGCCGATGGCGACCGGCACGGCCGGGTTGATCAGGTACATGTACCAGGCGCTCAAGGCACCGGCCAGGGCCAGGTACAGCGGCGGCGTGGACAAGGCGTGAGCCGCCATCGACAGCGGGCCATGGAAGATCTCCGCGAACTTGGCCATGGCCGGGTGGGCGGCTGCGTTGATGGCGATGGCGTCCTTCAGGAAATCACCAAACAGCATCGGCTGGATCGTCATGAAGCCGATCACCACCGAGGGAATGGCCAGCAGCACCAGCGGCACGGTGACGACCCAGGGCGATTCGTGCGGCTTGCCGTCGCCATGTCCGTGGTCATCGTGGTGACCATGGTCGTCGTGATGAGCATCGGGATTCTGGTCGTAGCGTTCCTTGCCGTGGAACACCAGGAAGTACAGACGGAACGAATAGAACGAGGTGACAAACACACCGGCAAGCACCGCGAAATAAGCGAAGCCGGAGGCCGGCAGGTTGCTGAAGTGCACCGCCTCGATGATGCTGTCCTTGGAGTAGAAGCCCGAGAACAGCGGCGTGCCGATCAGCGCCAGCGTGCCCAGCAGCGAGGTGATCCAGGTGATGGGCATGTACTTGCGCACGGCGCCCATCCAGCGGATGTCCTGGTTGTGGTGCAGGCCCATGATGACCGAGCCCGCGGCCAGGAACAGCAGCGCCTTGAAGAAGGCGTGGGTCATGAGGTGGAACACCGCCACCGAGTAGGCGGAAGCACCGAGCGCCACCGTCATGTAGCCCAGTTGCGACAGCGTGGAGTACGCGACGATGCGCTTGATGTCGTTCTGGATGACGCCCAGGAAGCCCATGAACAGCGCGGTGATGGCGCCGATCACCATGATGAAGTTCAGCGCCGTGTCGGACAACTCAAACAGCGGCGACATGCGCGCCACCATGAAGATGCCGGCCGTGACCATGGTGGCGGCGTGGATCAGCGCCGAGATGGGCGTTGGGCCTTCCATCGAATCGGGCAACCACACATGCAGCGGGAACTGCGCGCTCTTGCCCATGGCGCCAATGAAGAGGCAGATGCAGATGACGGTGATCAGCAGCCAGTCGGTGCCTGGAAAGCCCAGCGCGCCGAGCTCGGGCGCCTTGGCGAACACCTCGGCGTAGTTGAGCGTGCCGGCATAGGCCACGATCAAGCCGATGCCGAGGATGAAGCCGAAGTCGCCCACCCGGTTGACCAGGAAGGCCTTCATGTTGGCGAAGATCGCCGTGGGCTTGTTGAACCAGAAACCGATCAGCAGGTAGGACACCAGGCCCACGGCTTCCCAGCCGAAGAACAGCTGCAGCAGGTTGTTGCTCATGACCAGCATGAGCATGGAGAAGGTGAACAGCGAGATGTAGGCGAAGAAGCGGTTGTAGCCGTCGTCCTCTTCCATGTAGCCGATGGTGTAGAGGTGCACCATGAGCGAGACGAAGGTGACCACCACCATCATCATGGCGGTGAGGCCGTCGACCAGGAAACCGATCTCCATCTTCAGACCACCGACCACCATCCAGGTGTAGAGGGTTTCGTTGAAGCGGGCGCCGTCCATGGCCACGCTCTTGAGCGTCATGGCCGACAGGATGAACGCGATCAACACACCCAGGATGGTGAGCGTGTGCGAAGCACGGCGACCGATGACATTGCCACCGAAGGTCGTGCCCAGAATGCCGGCCAGGGCCGCGCCGATCAGCGGCGCCATGGGGACGGCGAGCAGGGTGCTGGCAGAAAGGGTTGTGCTCATGATGTTCTTGTCTTGGGGCTGGGACTCAGCCTTTGAGCGTGTTGAGCTCTTCGACGCTGATCGAATTCTTGTTGCGGAACAACAGCACGAGAATGGCCAGACCGATCGCAGATTCGGCGGCGGCCACGGTCAGGATGAAGAACACGAACACCTGGCCGTGCATGTCACCCAGAAAATGCGAGAAGGCCACGAAGTTCATGTTCACGGCCAGGAGCATCAGCTCGATGGCCATGAGCAGCACGATCAGGTTCTTGCGGTTCAGGAAGATGCCGACGACCGAGATCGCGAAAAGGATCGCGCCCACGGCGAGGAAATGGCCCAGGGTCACGTTCATGATGGTTTGCCCTCTTCGGCGGTCTCCGCAACGACCGCGGGTGCGGCTTTCTGCGTGGCGTTCATTGGCAGCACCACCAGCCGGTCCCGGGCGCGCACGTGCACCTGCAGACCCGGGTTGATCGCCTTGCTGTCCTTGCGCTGGCGCAGAGTGAGCGCAATGGCAGCGACCATCGCCACCAGCAAGATCACAGCCGCCACCTCAATCGGATAGAGGTACTCGGTGTAGAGCAGCAAGCCGAGTTCACGGGTGTTGGAGTAGTTGGCCGCGTTGATGCCGGCACCGGTCGCGTCGGGGTTGGCGGCCAGGCTCGGGAAGCCGGCGAACAGCACGGCAATCAGTTCAGCCGCCACAAAACCACCCAGGATGGCGGCAAGCGGGAAGTGTTTCCAGAAACCCTTGCGCACGCCGTCCATGTTGATGTCGAGCATCATCACCACGAACAGGAACAGCACCATCACCGCGCCCAGGTAGACCAGCACCAACGTGATGCCGAGAAATTCCGCCTTGAGCAACAGCCACAGCGCAGACGCCTGGGAGAACGCCAGCATCAGGAACAGCACGGCATGCACCGGGTTGCGCGCAGTGACGACGCGGAAGGCTGCAAACAGCAGCACTGCGGCGAAGAGATAAAAAAAGCCGGTCTGGTAATCCATGGCGTTGTTCTTGTGTCGTCTGTTCCGGTCGGGCTCCGGGATCAGAACGGATCAGCGATAAGGGGCGTCAGCGGCCCGGGCAGCGGCAATCTCGGTTTCGTAGCGGTCGCCCACGGCCAGCAGCATTTCCTTGGTGAAGTACAAGTCGCCGCGCTTCTCGCCGTGGTATTCGAAGATGTGTGTTTCGACGATGGAGTCGACCGGGCAACTCTCTTCGCAGAAGCCGCAGAAGATGCACTTGGTCAGGTCGATGTCGTAACGGGTCGTGCGGCGCGAGCCGTCCTCGCGAACGTCGGACTCGATGGTGATCGCCAGGGCCGGGCACACCGCTTCGCACAGCTTGCAGGCAATACAGCGCTCTTCACCGTTCTCATAGCGACGCAGGGCGTGCAGACCTCGGAAACGTGGTGACAGCGGCGTCTTTTCTTCGGGAAACTGCACCGTGATCTTGCGCTTGAAGGCGTAGCGACCGGTCAGGGCCATGCCCTTGAACAACTCCACCAGCAGGAAGCTGTTGAGGAAGTCACGGAATGAAAACGGCGCCACAACCACGGGGGATGCGACGGGATTGGCGGTGATGGTGGACATGGTCAATCGCCCTCTTATTTCCAGAGGTTCCACGACGTCTGCATCAAGCCGCCGACGAGCAGCAGGTAGATGAGCGTGACGGGAATGAAGATCTTCCAGCCCAGACGCATGATCTGGTCGTAGCGGAAGCGCGGGAAGGTGGCGCGGATCCAGATGAACATGGACACCACGACAAAAGTTTTCAGGCCCAGCCAGATCCAGCCTGGGATCCAGTTGAACAGCACGCTGTCGATGGGCGACAACCAGCCGCCCAGGAACATCAGCACCGCCAGGATCGAAATCAGCCACATGCTGGCGTACTCGGCCAGGAAGAAGATGGCGAAGCCCATGCCCGAGTACTCGACCATGTGGCCGGCCACGATCTCGGCCTCACCCTCGACCACGTCGAACGGATGGCGGTTGGTTTCGGCCACGCCGGAGATCAGGTAGACGAAGAAGATGGGCAGCAGCGGCAGCCAGTTCCACGACAGGAAGTTCAGGCCTTCGGACGCCGCCATGCCGCGTCCCTGCGAGTTCACGATGTCGACCAGATTCAGGCTGCCCGAGACCATGACAACCACCAGGAAGCAAAAGCCGATGGCGATCTCGTAGCTCACCATCTGGGCCGACGCGCGCAGTGCACCGAGGAAGGCGTACTTCGAGTTGGAAGCCCATCCCGCGATGATCACGCCGTAGACCTCGATCGAGGTGATCGCCAGGATCACCAGCAGGCCGGCGTTCACGTTGGCGAGCACGGCTTCAGGACCGAAAGGCACGCACACCCAGGCGGCCAGCGCCGGCATGATGGCCATGATCGGACCGAGGCGGAACAGGCCGTTGCTCGCAGCGCTCGGGCGGATCAGTTCCTTGGTCAGCAGCTTGAGCGCATCGGCGATCGGCTGCAGCAGACCGAAGGGGCCCACGCGGTTGGGTCCGTGGCGCACCTGGATCCAGCCGAGCAGCTTGCGCTCCCACAGCGTCAGGTAAGCCACGGCGCCCATCAGGGGCGCCAGCACGGCCACGATCTTGATCAGGTTCCAGACGACCGGCCAGGCCGCGGTGGTCCACCAGGGTGCGGCGATCAGACCCAGGCCGCCGTTGTACATCGCGTCGATCATGCGTGCACCTCGTCAGCAATGCGGCGCACGCGCGCATCGGCCGTCACTTGCAGCGCCGGGGCACGGCGCACGAGGCCATCGAGTTGGTAGATGCTGGCCACGCAGGGCTCAGTGCTGGCGGGCGCCATGTCGATCGATGCAACGCTGGTGTTGTTGAGACGGGCTGCATCCACCACGGCACCGCTGGCCACGCCGGGCAGCGCGCTGGCCAGCACGGCCTGGGAAGAATCGGCGTCGAAGCCGGCCAGACCGAGCAGGTTGCCCAGCACACGGATCACCTTCCAGGCAGGACGCGTGTCACCCAGGGGGCGAACAACGGCATGGAAGCTCTGCAGGCGGCCTTCGGCGTTCACGAAAGAGCCCGAGGTTTCGGTGAACGGCGCGATCGGCAGCAGCACGTCACTGATATCCAGGTTGGTCTTGAACGGGCTGAGCGTGACGACCATGCCGGCCGAGGCCAGGCCTCGGGCGCCCGCCGCGCTGTCGTGCGCGGGTTCGGTGTTGAGCAAGACCAGTGCCTTCAGCGCGCCACACAGCATCTGACCAGCGTTCAAACCGCCCTGCCCTGGCACGGCGTTGACGAGCTGCGCACCCACGGTGTTGGCGGCTTCGCTCAGGTAACCCACGGAAGCGCCGGTTTGTTGCGCAATCCAGCTGGCCAGCGACAGCAGGCTGGCCGCTTTCTCGTGGTGTGCGGCGCCGTTGCCGAGCAGGATGGCCTTGTGCTCACCGCCCAGAAGCGACTTGGCCACGGCGCGGTGTGCGTCGGTCACGTCAGCATGCACCGGTGCGCTCACTCCGGTATCGGCAGCAATGGCCGCGGCGATGCCGGCCAGTGCGGACACCCAGTTCGCGCTGTCGTTCAGCACGGTGTTTTTCACAGGCATGGCCCAGTCCTGCCGCTCGGCGCCGAGCACATTCACCTGGCAACCCTTGCGAGCAGCCTGACGAATGCGTTGCGCGAACAGCGGGTGGTCCTTGCGCAGGTTGGCGCCCACCACCAGCACGCGTTGCAGGGTGGAGAGCGACGCGATCGGCAGACCCAGCCAGCGCGCCGAACCCGCGGGCGCAGCGTTGGCGAAATCAGCGTGACGCAAACGGCTGTCGATGTTCTGACTGCCCAGGCCGCGCACCAGGGCGCCGGCCAAGGCCAGCTCTTCGAGCGTGCTGTGCGGGCTGGCCAGCAGACCGATGGCAGCGGCGCCGTGTTCGGCCTTGACCTGCTTGAGGCCATTGGCAACGTATTCGAGAGCGGTTTGCCAGTCAACCGTGTGCCATTCGCCGCCCTGCTTGAGCATGGGCGCGGTCAGGCGGTCTTCGCTGTTGACGGCTTCGTACGAGAAGCGGTCGCGGTCGGCGATCCAGCATTCGTTGACGGCCTCGTTCTCCAGCGGCACCACGCGCATGACCTTGTGGTTCTTGACCTGAACGATCAGGTTGGCGCCGGTGGAATCGTGCGGGCTCACGCTCTTGCGGCGCGAGAGCTCCCAGGTGCGGGCGCTGTAGCGGAACGGCTTGCTGGTGAGCGCGCCGACCGGGCAGATGTCGATCATGTTGCCCGAGAGTTCGGAGTCGACCGTGTCGCCGAGCACCGTGGTGATCTCGGAATGCTCGCCGCGGTGGATCATGCCCAGCTCCATCACGCCGGCCACTTCCTGGCCAAAGCGCACGCAGCGGGTGCAATGGATGCAGCGGCTCATCTCCGCCATGGAAATGAGCGGGCCCACGTCCTTGTGAAAGACGACGCGTTTCTCTTCTTCGTACCGCGAACCCGAGCTGCCATAGCCCACGGCCAGATCCTGCAGCTGGCATTCGCCTCCTTGGTCGCAGATGGGGCAATCCAGCGGGTGGTTGATGAGCAGAAACTCCATCACCGACTGCTGCGCCTTGATCGCCTTGTCGCTCTTGGTGCGAACGATCATGCCCTGCGTGACGGGCGTGGCGCAGGCCGGCATGGGTTTGGGCGCCTTCTCCACATCGACCAGGCACATGCGGCAGTTGGCCGCGATGGAGAGCTTCTTGTGATAGCAGAAGTGCGGGATGTAGGTGCCGGCCTTTTCGGCTGCATGCATGACCATGCTGCCCGGGGGCACTTCCACCTTTTTGCCGTCGAGTTCGATTTCGATCATGGTGTTCTTGTCTTCAGACGGCCGGTGCGTTGGCCGAGGCGATCTTGGCCTCGAACTCGTGCCGGAAGTGTTTGATCATGGCGCGCACCGGCATGGCTGCTGCATCGCCCAGGGCGCAGATGGTGCGGCCCATGATGTTCTCGGCCACGTTGTCGAGCAGCGCCATGTCGGCGGGGCGGCCCTCGCCCTGGTCGATGCGGCTGACCATGCGCCAGAGCCAACCCGTGCCTTCGCGGCACGGCGTGCACTGGCCACACGATTCGTGCATGTAGAAATACGAGAGGCGCTTGAGCGACTCGACCATGCAACGGCTGTCGTCCATCACGATCACGGCGCCCGAGCCCAGCATGGAGCCAGCCTTGGAGATCGAGTCGTAGTCCATGGTGCAGTCCATCATGATGGACGCGGGCAGGACGGGTGCGGACGAACCACCGGGGATCACGGCTTTGAGCGTGCGGCCCTTGCGCACGCCACCGGCGAGTTCGAGCAACTTGCTGAAAGGCGTGCCCATGGGCACTTCGTAGTTGCCGGGCATCTCCACATCACCACTCACCGAAAAGATCTTGGTGCCGCCGTTGTTGGGCTTGCCGCAAGCGAGGTAGGCCGCGCCACCGTTGCGAATGATCCAGGGCACCGCCGCGAAGGTTTCGGTGTTGTTGATGGTGGTGGGCTTGCCATACAGGCCGAAGCTGGCGGGGAACGGCGGCTTGAAACGCGGTTGCCCTTTTTTGCCTTCGAGTGATTCGAGCAGCGCGGTCTCTTCGCCGCAGATGTAGGCGCCGAAGCCGTGGAAGGCGTGCAATTGGAAACTGAATCCGCTGTCCAGGATGTTGTCGCCCAGAAGGCCTGCGGCGCGGGCTTCTTCCAGCGCGGCTTCGAAGCGGTCGTAGGCCTCGAAGATCTCGCCGTGGATGTAGTTGTAGCCCACGCTGATGCCCATCGCGAAGGCGGCGATGGCCATGCCTTCGATCACGATGTGCGGGTTGTACATCAGGATGTCGCGGTCCTTGCAGGTGCCCGGTTCGCCTTCATCGGAGTTGCACACCAGGTACTTCTGGCCAGGGAACTGACGCGGCATGAAGCTCCACTTCAACCCGGTGGGGAAACCCGCACCGCCGCGACCGCGCAGCGCCGATTCCTTCAGGGTGGCAATCACCTGGTCCTGCGTCATGCCGACCACCGGTGGATCCCCCGCCGGTTCGGCGCCGTCCTTGCCAAGCACCTTGCGCAAAGCCTGGTAACCCCCGCGCGCCACGTAGTCCTTGAGCGACCAGTTGCCACCGTCGAGGTCGGCATAGATCTGGGGGTTGATGTGGCGGCCGTGGAAGCAGGTCTGCACGCCGTTGGCGCGGAACTGCGAGAGGATCTGTTCGGCGTTCATGGCTGTCCTTCCGAAGCACGCAAGCCGTCGATCAGCTGATCGAGCTTGTCGTTGCTCATGAAGCTGCACATGTGGCGGTCGTTGACCAGCATCACGGGCGAGTCGGCGCAAGCGCCCAGGCATTCGCTCTGTTGCAGGGTGAACAATCCGTCGGCTGTGGTCTGCCCCATGCTGATACCGAGTTTGTGCTCCAGATGGTGCAACGCACTCTGGCCGTCGCGCAGTTGGCACGGCAGGTTGGTGCAGACGTTGAGCTTGAACTTGCCCGTCGGCTGCTGGTTGTACATGTTGTAGAAGGTCGTCACCTCGTGCACGGCGATCGGTGCCATGCCCAGGTAGGCGGCCAACGACTCTTCGGCCCCGGTGCTCACGAAGCCCATCTCCTGCTGGATGATCGCGAGACACGCCATCACAGCCGACTGCGCCTGGTCGGCCGGGTACTTGGCGACTTCGCGCGCGAAGCGCTGCTGGGTGGCGCCGCTGAATTCCACAGCGGCAACTGGGTGGCCGGTGCTCATCGGTCGATCTCCCCGAAAACAATGTCCATGGTGCCGATGATGGCCACGGCGTCGGCCAGCATGTGGCCGCGCGCCATCTCGTCCATCGTGGCGAGGTGCGCAAAACCGGGCGCGCGGATCTTCAGGCGGTAGGGCTTGTTGGCGCCATCGCTCACGAGGTAGATGCCGAACTCGCCCTTGGGGTGCTCGACCGCCGCATAGGCTTCGCCCTCAGGCACATGGAAGCCTTCAGTGAACAGCTTGAAGTGGTGAATCAGCTCTTCCATGTTGGCCTTCATGGCCTCACGGGCGGGCGCTGCCACCTTGTGGTTGTCGGTGATCACGGGGCCGGGGTTGGCGCGCAACCACTTCGAGCACTGCTCGATGATGCGATTGGACTGCTTCATCTCTTCCATGCGAACGAGGTAGCGGTCGTAGCAGTCACCGGTCTTGCCCACGGGAATGTCGAAATCCATCTGGTCGTACACGTCGTACGGCTGTTTCTTGCGCAGGTCCCATGCGATGCCGGAGCCGCGCAACATGGGGCCGGTCATGCCGAGGTTGAGCGCGCGCTCGGGCGTGACCACGCCGATGCCCACGGTGCGCTGCTTCCAGATGCGGTTGTCGGTCAGCAGCGTGTGGTATTCCGCCAGATACGTGGGGAAGCGCTTCGTGAAGTCGTCGATGAAATCGAGCAGCGAACCCTGGCGGTTGGTGTTCATCTCTGCAAGAGCGCGTGCGTTGCGGATCTTGCTGTGCCGGTACTGCGGCATGGTTTCGGGCAGGTCGCGGTAGACGCCACCCGGGCGGAAATAAGCCGCGTGCATGCGCGCACCCGACACCGCCTCGTACATGTCAAACAGGTCTTCGCGCTCGCGGAACGCGTAGATCAGGATGGTGGAACTGCCGCAGTCGTTGCCATGCGAACCCAGCCACATGAGGTGGTTGAGCAGGCGCGTGATCTCGCTGAACATCACGCGGATGTACTGCGCACGGATCGGCACTTCGATGCCGAGCAACTTCTCGATGGCCAGGCAGTAAGCGTGCTCGTTGCACATCATCGACACATAGTCGAGCCGGTCCATGTAGGGCAGCGACTGGATGTAGGTCTTGTGCTCGGCAAGCTTTTCGGTGGCGCGGTGCAGCAGCCCGATGTGTGGGTCGGCGCGTTGCACGACTTCGCCGTCGAGCTCGAGTACCAGGCGCAACACGCCGTGCGCGGCCGGATGCTGTGGACCGAAGTTGAGGGTGTAGTTCTTGATTTCAG
The DNA here is from genome assembly GCF_018780385.1 of Hydrogenophaga sp. Classification (GTDB taxonomy): domain Bacteria; phylum Pseudomonadota; class Gammaproteobacteria; order Burkholderiales; family Burkholderiaceae_C; genus Hydrogenophaga. The sequence goes on from NZ_JADMJO010000003.1 coordinate 508,970, forward strand.
CCATATCAGTGCAATCCGCCGTAGTTGTCTTCGCGGATGATGCGCGGCGTGATTTCGCGGGGCTCGATGCTCACCGGTTCGTAGATCACACGCTGGCGCTCGGCGTCGTAGCGCATCTCGACATGCCCCGACAGCGGGAAGTCCTTGCGGAACGGGTGGCCGATGAAACCGTAGTCGGTGAGGATGCGGCGCAGGTCGTCATGACCTTCGAAAACGATGCCGAACAGGTCGAACGCTTCGCGCTCATACCAGTTGGCCGCAGCCCACAGTGGCGTGACCGAAGCCAGCACGGGGAAGTCGTCCTCGGGGCAGAACACACGCACGCGAACGCGGTGGTTGTGGCTCACCGACAGCAGGTGCACCACAGCAGCGAAGCGTTGGCCTTCCCAACGACCGTCGCCGTATGTCTGGTAGTCCATGCCACAGAGGTCGATGAGCTGCTCAAAAGCAGCTTGAGGCGCGTCACGCAGGGTTTGCATGACGTCGAAATAGTGGGCGGCCGCAACGGTCAGCGTGAGCTCTTCGCGGACCACTTCAAGCGAGGCCACGCGGTCCCCCAGCAACTCGGCCAGGGAAAATTTCAGGGCTTCCGGCGCAACGGCGTAGTGGGTCGTTGAGGTGTCGGTCATGGATGCGTCTCGTGGGACTCGGTTCGCCGTTGTGCAGCGAGCGCTCAGGCGCGGGCAATGGTCTGGGTGCGGCGGATCTTCTGTTGCAGCTGGATGATTCCGTACAGCAAGGCCTCGGCCGTGGGCGGGCAGCCGGGTACGTACACATCCACCGGCACGATGCGGTCACAACCGCGCACCACCGAATAGCTGTAGTGGTAGTAACCGCCGCCGTTGGCGCAAGAACCCATGGAGAGCACCCAACGCGGCTCGGCCATCTGGTCGTAGACCTTGCGCAAAGCGGGTGCCATCTTGTTGCACAGCGTACCGGCCACGATCATCAGATCGGACTGGCGCGGGCTGGCGCGAAACACCTCGGAGCCGAAGCGGCCGATGTCGTAGCGCGCGGCGGCCGCATGCATCATTTCCACCGCGCAACAGGCCAGACCGAAGGTCATCGGCCAGAGCGAGCCTGTCTTGGCCCAGTTCACCACCGAGTCGTAGCTCGTGGTGACAAAACCTTCCTTGAATACGCCTTCAATCATGAACCGCTCCGGTGCATTCGTGTGTCGTTGTGTCGCTCATTCCCAGTCCAGCGCGCCCTTCTTCCACTCGTAGGCAAAACCCACGGTGAGAATGACAAGGAACACGACGCCGGCGAGGAAGCCCGTCATGCCGATGTCGGAGAAGGCCACGGCCCAAGGAATGAGGAAAGCGATTTCGAGGTCGAACAGGATGAAGAGAATGGCCACGAGGTAGTAGCGCACGTCGAACTTCATGCGGGCGTCTTCGAAGGCTTCGAAGCCGCACTCGTACGGGGAGTTTTTCTCGGCGTCCGGGAGGTTTGGACCAAGGATGTAACCCAGGACCTGCGGGATGATCCCGATGGAAATACCCACCAAGATGAACAGGAGCACAGGTAGGTATTGTTCGAGACTCATCTTGGTCTGTTCCACTGACACGGCGTGGGGCCGTGTTTGTCCAAAGATTGGTGCCGACGGCGAGACTCGAACTCGCACAGCTTTCGCCACTACCCCCTCAAGATAGCGTGTCTACCAATTTCACCACGTCGGCTGGTCTGCATTGCCGGCTCACGAGGTCTGTGTGAGCCTTGCTGACAAGCATTGGAGTTTACCCTGAAACCACCCCTCTTTTGAGGGGCAGCGGGCCTTTTTCAACTCGAATGGAAGATGAATCGGCGTGCACATGAAGCTCGCACGCCGCCATGATCATTTCACCGGGATTTGCGCCGGGCCCGTGGGGGCTGGTGTGGCGGCAGCGGGCGCCGGAGCGGTGCCCGTTGCAGGAGCTGCGCCGGGAATCTGTTGCGAAGCATCGGCAGGCTGCGCGGGCGTCACCACGCCTTCGAGCACACTGCCCGAACTCGGCGCAACAGTGCGCAGGTTGCCGAAGTAAGCCAGGCCCAAAGTGCAGCTCAGGAAAATCGCCGCCAGCACAGCGGTGGAGCGCGACAGGAAGTTGGCACCTCCCGATGCACCGAACAGGCTCGCAGAACCCGCACCGCCGCCGCCGAAGGCAGCGCCTGCATCGGCACCCTTGCCGTGCTGCATGAGGATCAGGCCGATCATGGCCAGCGCCGAAAGAATCTGCACGGCCAGCAGGATGGTCAACACAACGTTCATTTTTTACTCCGGAATCACAGTTATCGATGTGCCGATGAAGGCACGAAAAAGGTCAATGGGCCAAGGCCACGATCTGAAGGAAGTCGGCCGCCTTGAGTGACGCGCCGCCGATGAGGCCGCCGTCGATGTCGGGCTGGGCCAGCAGGCTGGCGGCATTCGCCGCGTTCATGCTGCCGCCATAGAGGATGTGCACGCGCTCGGGATGCTGCGTGGCCGCGGCAATCTGGGCGCGAAGCACCGCATGCACTTGCTGCGCCTGTTCGGGCGACGCGGTCTTGCCGGTGCCGATGGCCCAGACAGGCTCATAGGCCACCACGATCTCACTGGTGCAATGCGCCACCGCATGGATGACCGCTGCCAACTGGCGCTTGACCACCGTCTCGGTGTGCCCGGCCTCGCGTTCGGCCAGGGTCTCACCCACGCACACGATGGGCGTGATGCCGTGGGCCAACGCCACCTTGGCCTTGTCGGCCACCAACAGGTCGGACTCGCCGTGGTACTGGCGTCTCTCTGAATGACCCACGATCGCGTAGCGGCAGGCGAAGTCGTTGAGCATGGTCGCAGACACCTCACCGGTGTAGGCCCCCTGCTCATGACTGGACACGTCCTGCGCACCCCAGGCGATCGGACTGCCTGTCAACAGCGATTGCAGTTGAGCCAGAAAGGGCGCTGGCACGCACAGGGCCATGTCGGCACCCGGCGCCTGCCCGCCCAGGCCATCGAGCATGGCTTTCACCAGCGCCTCGTTGGACGCCAGCGAGCCGTTCATTTTCCAGTTGCCTGCGATCAGTGGTTTCATGTCTGTGGAGCCGTCATGCCCAGGTCAGGACGAGCTTGCCGATGTGGCGATTGGATTCCATGAGCGTGTGTGCAGCCGCAGCCTCGTTGGCGGGAAACACCTGGTGGATCACCGGCTTGATGTGCCCTTGAGCCAACAACGGCCAGACACGTTCGCGCAGCGCTTGCGCGATCGCGGCCTTGAATGCAATCGGACGCGGGCGCAGGGTCGAGCCGGTGATGGTGAGGCGTTTGCGCAGCACCATGCCGGCGTTGAACTCGGCCTTCACACCACCCTGCACCGCGATGATGACCAGGCGGCCATCTTCGGCCAGACAGTCGACTTCACGCGCCACGTAGGCACCAGCCACCATGTCGAGCACCACATTGACACCCTTTCCGCCCGTGAGGTCGGCAACAGTGGCAACAAAGTCCTGCGTCTTGTAGTTGATGGCGTGATCCGCACCCAGTGCCAGGCAGGCCGCGCATTTGTCGTCGCTGCCCGCGGTGGCGATCACGCGAGCGCCCAGCGCTTTCGCCATCTGGATCGCGGTCACACCGATGCCGCTGGTGCCACCCTGGATCAACAGGGTCTCGCCCGCTTGCAGACGCGCACGGTCGAACACATTGCTCCAGACGGTGAAGAAGGTCTCGGGCAGCGATGCAGCGGCGATGTCGTCCAGCCCTTCGGGCACCGGCAGGCACTGGCCCACGGGTGCCACGCACCACTGGGCGTAACCGCCACCCGCCACCAGGGCGCACACGCGGTCACCCACCTTCAGGCCGGCGGCGGCCATGGCCGCTGCGTCACCCGAGGCGATCACACCCGCCACTTCGAGGCCGGGAATGTCGGACGCGCCGGGCGGCACGGGGTAGTTGCCGGTGCGCTGCAGCACGTCAGGGCGATTCACGCCCGACGCGCTGACGCGGATCAGCACCTCGCCCTCGGCCGCCACCGGCACCGGGCGTTCACCCAGACGCAGCACCTCGGGCGCACCGAAGCTGCTGATCTCGACCGCTTGCATCACCGACGGGATCACGACTGGGGCTGCTGCTGCGGCTCGACCGCACTGCGATCGGCCAGCGCCTTCATGGACAGCTTGACGCGGCCTTTTTCGTCGGTCTCGAGCACCTTCACGCGAACGATCTGGCCTTCGGTCAGGTAGTCGGTGACGCGCTCGACGCGCTCGTGCGCGATCTGGCTGATGTGCAGCAGGCCGTCCTTGCCGGGCAGCAGGTTGATCAGGGCACCGAAGTCCAGGATCTTGGTGACCGGGCCTTCGTAGACCTTGCCCACTTCCACTTCGGCGGTGATCTGCTCGATACGGCGCTTGGCCTCATCGGCCTTGGCCGCGTCGGTCGAGGCGATGGTGATGGTGCCGTCTTCATCGATGTTGATCTGCGTGCCGGTCTCTTCGGTCAGCGCGCGGATGACGGCGCCGCCCTTGCCGATCACGTCGCGGATCTTCTCGGGATTGATCTTCATGGTGAAGAGTTTGGGCGCGAAGTTGGACACCTCGGTCTTGGCTTCGCCCATGGCTTCCTGCATCTTGCCCAGAATGTGCATGCGGGCTTCCTTGGCCTGGGCCAGTGCCACCTGCATGATTTCCTTGGTGATGCCCTGGATCTTGATGTCCATCTGCAGCGCCGAGATACCGTTGGTGGTGCCGGCGACCTTGAAGTCCATGTCACCCAGATGATCTTCGTCACCCAGGATGTCGGTCAGCACCGCGAAGCGGTTGCCGTCCTTGATCAGGCCCATGGCGATACCGGCCACGTGGGCTTTCATCGGCACGCCGGCGTCCATCAGCGCCAAGCAGCCGCCGCAGACGGAAGCCATCGACGAAGAACCGTTGGATTCGGTGATTTCGGACACCACACGCATGGTGTAGGGGAAGTCTTCCTTGCTCGGGAGCGCTGCGATCAGCGCGCGCTTGGCCAGACGGCCGTGGCCGATCTCGCGGCGCTTGGGCGTGCCGAAGCGGCCGGCTTCGCCGGTGGCGAAGGGAGGCATGTTGTAGTGCAGCATGAAGCGGTCTTCGAACTCGCCAGCCAGCGCGTCGATGCGCTGCGCGTCGCGGTCGGTGCCGAGCGTGGCCACGACCAGCGCCTGGGTTTCACCCCGGGTGAACAGGGCCGAGCCGTGGGTGCGGGGCAACACGCCGTTGCGGATTTCGATGGCGCGCACGGTGCGCGTGTCGCGGCCGTCGATGCGGGGCTCGCCGGCCAGGATCTGGCCACGCACGATCTTCGCTTCGATCTCGAACAGCAGGGCTTCGATGGCCACGCTGTCGAAGGCCACGCCTTCGGCTTTCAGGGCAGCGAACACGTCGGCGTAGGCAGAGCGGCAAGCTTGCGTGCGGGCCTGTTTGTTGCGGATCTGGTAAGCGGCTTCGAGCTTGGCTTTGGCCAGCTCGTCGATCTTGGCGATCAGCGGCTCGTCCTTGGCGGGCGCCTGCCAGTCCCAGGACGGCTTGCCGGCGTCGCGCACCAGTTCATTGATGGCAGCAATCGCAATGTTGCCCTGCTCATGGCCGAACACCACGGCGCCCAGCATGATCTCTTCGGACAGCTGATCGGCTTCGGACTCCACCATCAGCACGGCGGACTCGGTGCCGGCGACCACGAGGTCGAGCTGGCTGTCCTTCAACTGGGTCTGGCCCGGGTTGAGCACGTACTGGCCATTGATATAACCCACGCGGGCAGCACCGATCGGGCCGTTAAACGGGATGCCGCTGACGGACAGCGCGGCGGAGGTCGCGATCATGGCGGCGATGTCGGCCTGCACTTCAGGGTTCAGGCTCACCACGTGCACGATCACCTGGACTTCGTTGTAGAAGCCTTCGGGGAACAGCGGGCGGATCGGGCGGTCGATCAGGCGGCAGGTGAGCGTCTCGAGTTCGCTCGGGCGGCCTTCGCGCTTGAAAAAGCTGCCGGGGATCTTGCCGGCGGCGTACGACTTTTCGGTGTAGTCGACGGTGAGGGGGAAGAAGTCCTGGCCGGCCTTGGCTTCGGTCTTGGCGACCACGGTGGCGAGCACCACGGTGTCGTCGATGTTGACCAGCACGGCGCCGGTGGCCTGGCGTGCCATTTCGCCGGTTTCCATGGTGACCGTGTGGGGGCCCCACTGGAAGGTCTTGGTGACTTTGTTGAACATGCTCATGGTTTATCTCCTGGAATTTTTTCCGCCACTCGGCAGAAAACACAGCGTGCGGCAAACCCGCACAAAACCCGGAAACACAACCCAGAACACGATGCCATTCCAGATGGATTGAGTGGCCCGCTGATGGCGCTCAACCCGCTTGGAATGACACAGCTTCGCTCTGTAATCAATGCTCCGGAATCAAAAATGGGGATCAACAAGCAAAAAACGCCCGAGCCAGCGAACCAACTCAGGCGTTTTGTGTGTCAACCCGGGCTCAATTACTTGCGCAGACCCAGTTTCGCGATCAGCGCGACGTAACGCTGGGCGTCCTTGGACTTCAGGTAGTCCAGCAACTTGCGACGGCGGCTCACCATGCGAAGCAGGCCGCGACGACCGTGGTGGTCTTTGGCGTGCGTCTTGAAGTGGGGAGTCAGTTCGTTGATGCGTGCGGTCAGGATGGCGACCTGCACTTCTGGGCTGCCGGTGTCATTGGCGGCGCGGGCGTTGGCCGCGACGACTTCGGCTTTGATGGATTGGGCAATCATGGAAATTTCCTTGGGGTTACATGCGTCCCGGCGCAGCAGGTCGGCCTCTGGAGTTGCTCCAGAGCCGGCCGCCGCATCGGGCGTGGGTATGCTGTCCTTTCGAACGGCAACCGCAGATTATAGGGCAGAAGGTGTCAGACGCCGCCACCCGGCTGGGCGGCGATCCACCGGCGCAGGCGCAGGACGCCCTCTTCCAGTCGGTGGGTGTCGCGGCTGGCAAAGCACCAGCGCAACCAGCCGGCCGCTTCCAGGCTGAAGGCGCTGCCAGGCGCCAAGCCAATGCCGGCCTCGCGCACCAGCCGCTTGGCCACGGCCAGGCAATCGTCCTGCCCTTGCAGCTTGAAAAAGGCGTACATGCCGCCCAGCGGCTCGGCCAGCGTCACGCCCGGCACGGCGCGCAGCAGGGGCACCAGGGTGTCTCGGCAGGTTTTCAGGTGGGCCACCAGAGCAGGTGTGACCTCGGCGCCGCGCTGCAGCGCCACCGTGGCCCCGCGCTGCACGAACACCGGTGCGCACGAGGTGTTGAACTCGATCAGCTTGCCCATCGCTGGCGTGAGCGCAGCGGGCAGCACCAGCCAGCCCAGGCGCCAGCCGGTCATGAGGAAACTCTTGGAAAAACTGTGGGCGACGACGACCCGGTCGTCCGGCTCGGCCACGTCGAGAAAGCTGCTGGCCGCGCCGTTGGCGGTGTCGCCGGCGTAATACAGGCGCTCGTAGACCTCGTCGGCCAGGATCCAGGTACCTGTGCGGCGGCAGTGCGCCAGGATGGTGGCCTGCTCGTCGCGGGTCAGGGTCCAGCCCGTGGGGTTGTTGGGCGCGTTGACGATGAGCAGGCGCGTGGCCGGCGTGATGGCCGACAGCAAGGCGTCCATGTCCAGCGCCCAGGCGCCAGCGCGCGGGCCGGTGCTGAGCACGCGCAGCGGCACGCTTTTCACGTTCGCGCCCATGATCAGCGGCTGCGCCACGAGGTTGGGCCAGGCCGGCGTGACCACCACCACCTCGTCGCCCGCCTCCACCAGCGCCTGCGACGCCAGCATCAGCCCGTTGACACCACCCGAGGTGACGGCCAGCCGGTCCAGCCAGTGCGCAACACCCCGGCCCGGGTGCAGGCCGTCGGTGTACACCGCGAGCGCTTCGCGCAACTCGGGCAGGCCGAGGTTGTGCGCGTAGAAGGTCTCGCCGGCCTGCAGCGAGGCCATGGCGGCTTCGCGAATGAAGTCGGGCGTGACTTCGTCGCTCTCGCCAAACCAGAACTTGAGCACGTTGTCGCGGCCCAGGCCTTCGTTGGCCACCTCGCGGATGCGGGAGGCTTCAAGGTTTTCAACGACGGGGCGCATGAAGGGAGCGTGTGGGGACATCAGGGTCGGATCATGTTGCAGCGGTGAGGCTGTTCGGCTTGTTGGGGAGCCAGGTTGCGGATGACGCGAAAGCCGTAGCCCGAGCCTTCGACGTCGAATTTCGCGCCAGGCGCACCCTGACGGTCCATCACGGCCACCGCCAGCGGTTGCTGGAACTGGTGGTCGGCGGCGCGCATGCGGGCGGTCTGGCCGGCAAGGGTGACTTCGGCTTTCTCCAGCTGGGCGGCGATGGTAGCCGCATTGACCGAGCCCGCAGCGCCGGCGCGTTCGATCGCCTGCGTGAGCGACTCGATCATGAGCTGCATGCGCATGTGCACGTAGTCGTCGGCGGGGTTGGGGAAGCGTTGGCGGAACGATTGATAGAAAGCTTCGGACTCGCGCGTGGGCACGTTGGGGAACCAGTCGGCCACCGCGATCACCTTGCCGATGCCGGCCTCGCCCATGGCCGCCGGTGCACCCAGCGCGTTGCCGTAGAAGGTGTAGAACGCGCCCTCGAAACCGACCTCGCGCGCGGCCTTCACCAGCAGCGTGAGGTCGTTGCCCCAGTTGCCGGTGAGCACCGCCTGTGCCCCACTGGCCTTGATCTTGGCGGCGTAAGGGAGGAAGTCCTTCACACGCGCCATGGGATGCAGCTCTTCGCCCACGATCTTCACGTCAGGCCGCTGCGCGGCCAGCTGGCTGCGGCCCTCGCGCAGCACGGCCTGGCCAAAGCTGTAGTCCTGGCCGATCAGATAGATGCTTTTGAGCTGCTGGTCTTCCCGCAGCACGCTCATGAGCGCGGTCATTCGCATGTCGGCGTGGGCGTCAAAACGGAAATGCCAGTAGCTGCACTTCTCGTTGGTCAGAGCCGGGTCCACCGCCGAGTAGTTGAGAAACAGCATCTGGCGCGCCGGCTCGCGCTCGTTGTGCTTGTTGATGGCCTCGATCAGGGCGCTGGCCACGGCCGACGAGTTGCCCTGCGTGACGAAGGTGATGTCGCGGTCCACCGCCGAACGCAGCGCCGACAGCGCCTCTTCGGTCTGGCCCTTGCTGTCGAAACGTTCGATCAGCAGCGGGCGGTTGCCTCCGGGCAGCTTCACGCCACCGCGGGCATTCACCCGCTCGGTCGCCCAGACCAGGTTGCGGTAGACGGCCTCGCCGGTGTTGGCAATCGGGCCGGACAGACCTTCGATCATGCCGATGCGGATCGGCGCAGGCACCTGGGCCAGCGAGACGGTGGCCGAGAAAGCGCCGATCAACAGGCCCGCCAGAGCGCGGCGGCGCTGGGAAAAAACGGAATCAAGCAGGTGTTTCATGGGGGAGTGTTGTTCATGGGTATCCGAACGCGGACGCTCGGTCTTTCTGGCATCTTGGCGCCAGCGCCGGAACTCGAATGGATCAATGTCAGCTGGCGCCGACCGGCACGGCCGGCCCGAGTTCCGACAGCGGCCAGCGCGGCTTCACATCGAAGCTGTATCCGTTGCCATCGGCTCCGGCGGCCAGGTCCAGGCTGACCAGTCCGGCCTGCACGCGCATGCCGCCGGCCAGCGCGATCATGGCGCCGTTGTCGGTGCACAGGTGCAGCTCGGGATAGTGCACGCGAATGCCTGCCTTGGCGCACGCGGCACCCAGTTGCTCGCGCAACAGGGTGTTGGCTCCCACACCGCCGGCCACCACCAGGCGGCGCAAACCGGTCTGGCGCACCGCCGCCATGGACTTCTTCACCAGCACCTCGACGATCGCGGCCTGCACGCTGGCGGCCACATCGGCCTTTTGCTGCGGCGTCAGCGGATCGGCCAGGTGCAGCGTGGCCGGGCCGTCCAGGCTGGCGTGGGCCAGCCTCTTCACCTGGGTCAGCACCGCCGTCTTGAGTCCGGCAAACGAAAAATCGAGGTCACCGCTGTGCAGCAGCGGGCGGGGAAACTTGTAGGCCTGGGCGTCGCCCTGCAGCGCCAGGCGGGCCAGAGCCGGTCCGCCCGGGTAACCCAGGCCGAGCAGCTTGGCCGACTTGTCGAAGGCCTCGCCGGCCGCGTCGTCGATGGTTTCGCCGAGCAACGTGTAGCGCCCCACCCCGTCCACCCGCATCAGCTGGCTGTGGCCGCCCGACACCAGCAGCGCCACAAAAGGAAACTCGGGTGGATCGGCACTCAGGAATGGCGACAGCAGGTGGCCTTCCAGGTGGTGCACGCCGATCACCGGTTTGCCCAGTGCAAAGCCCAGCGCGCAGGCCACGCCCGAGCCCACCAGCAGCGCACCGGCCAGGCCAGGACCGCGGGTGTAGGCCACCGCGTCCACCGCCGACAGCGGCAGGCCGGCCTGGGCCAGCACCGCGTCGGTGAGCGGCAGCACGCGGCGGATGTGGTCGCGGCTGGCCAATTCGGGCACCACACCGCCATAGGCACGGTGCATCTCGATCTGGCTGTGCAGCGCATCGCCCAGCAGCCGCGGCGTGTGACCGCCACTGGCGTCGACCAAGGCCACGCCGGTTTCGTCGCAAGACGACTCGATTCCCAAAATCAGCATCGCCCAAGTGTACGGGCGGCATGTTTGTTGCTCACACTAGGCGCATGTGTGCACAACTCTCTCGAACATGAAATCGGGCCTGAACTTTCTGGTGGCGGCCAAACGCTGCGAAATCGCCGAGCTGCAGCAGCTCGCGCTCACCAGTGCGTTGGTGAATGTGACCGGGCGTCTGGTGCATGCCCTGCAGCGCGAGCGAGGCCTGTCCAACCTGTTTCTCGGCTCACAGGGCCATCAGTTTGGCGAGATGCGCACGAACCAGATCAGGGAATCCCGGCAGATTGAAACTGAACTGCGCGCCTGCTTTGACGAGCTGGACACCGAGTCGGCCCTGGTGGGCAACGGCGCTCGCCTGTTCAGTCGCATCGCCTACGTGCTGCACGGGCTGGATGCGCTCGACGGTTTGCGCTCGTGCGTGCAGGCGCTGCAATGGACGACCCAGCAGGCCACCGAAGCCTATGTGCGGCTGATCTCGGGCCTGCTGGCCGTGGTGTTCGAAGCGGCGGACACCGCCAGCGATCCCGAGATCTCACGCTTGCTGGTGGCCTTGTTCAACTTCATGCAAGGCAAGGAGTTCGCCGGCCAGGAGCGTGCGGCCGGGTCGGCGCTGTTCGCCGGGGGGCGCGCCGAGGCGGGCGACCAGCAGCGTCTGCTGCACCTGATCGAGTCGCAGGAACGCTGCCTGGAGGTGTTCATCGAGTTTTCGAAAGCCCAGGCGGTGGAGCTGTGGCATGCCACCCAGGCCAGCGCCACACTGGCCGAGCTGGAACGGCTGCGCCGCGTGCTGTGCACCGCCGCCCACGGCTCACCGCTCAATGCCCAGATGAGCCAGGCGTGGTTCGACTGCTGCAGCCGGCGCATTGACCGCATGAAAACGGTGGAGGAGCGTCTGGCGCTGGACTTGTTGCAAGCCTGCGAGCAGAAGATCGTCGCGGCCCATGCCGAGCTGAACAGTTTTCACGCGCTGCAAACAGCCCCCGCCACCGAGGCGGACGTTCTGTCGTTCTTCCGGGCGCCGAACGCTCGGGACAGCAGCGGTTTCGGCACCGGCACCCAGAGTTACGGCCTTCACCTGGAGCGCTCGATCCTGGAACTGGTGCAGGAGCAGGCGCGGCGCCTGCAGACCATGAGCGAGGAGCTCGACACCGTGCGGGCCAGCCTCAACGAGCGCAAGCTGATCGAGCGCGCCAAGGGTCTGCTGATGGCACACCGCCACCTCAGCGAGGAAGACGCCCACAAGACCATCCGCCAGATGGCCATGAACCAGAACCGCCGGCTGATCGAGGTGGCCGAGGCCGTGCTGGCCATGGCCGACGTGCTGCCCGATCGGCAACGCTGAGCGCACGGCGTGTTGCTGCAGCGCACAAATACCGTGCCAAGGCAGCATCGCGCACCAGATTGAGGCGCGCTGCGACCATGGCCAGACCGCCGTCTGGCCTCTGAGGCGACGGCGATCCTGTCGATTTCTGTTTTGAAATCAAGCCTCTTGCAACCGCTTCCCGGGTCGACCCTGATGCTGGCACACAAACTGCTGTAAGCAAGACAAAGCGATTCGAGCCAACGGCGGCCCGGGTTTCGACAGTCTCCCCGACACGAGGACAACGGCGTCCATTTCCGGCTTGCGAAGCACAGCCACGGAAATGGGCGCCGTTGTGTTTTGGGGCACCGATTTTTTAATCAGCAAGGAGTTGGACATGAACGCAGACACCACCGGCGCAACCGTTCCCCACGCCGCGACCGACACGACCACCGACACCGCAGCGGCTTCGCGGCGCGACTTCATCAAGAAAAGCACCGCCATCGGCGGCGCCGCCTTCTTCTCCACGCTGGGTCACAGTGGCGTGTGGGCGGCCGGCTCCGATGCTCCCGAAAAGACCGAAGTCAAGATTGGCTTCATCCCGCTGACCGACTGCGCCAGCGTGGTGATGGCCGCTGAGCTCGGCATCGACAAGAAGTACGGCGTGAAGATCGTGCCGACCAAGGAAGCCAGTTGGGCCGGTGTGCGCGACAAACTGGTCAATGGCGAACTCGACATGGCGCACGTGCTCTACGGCCTGATCTACGGCCTGCAGCTGGGCACCGCTGGCCCCAAGAAGGACATGGCGATCCTGATGAACCTGCAGCAGAACGGCCAGGCCATCACGCTGTCGAAGAAGCTCGCCGAAAAAGGCGCTGTGGACGGCCCCTCGCTCGCCAAATTGATGGCCAGCGAGAAGCGCGAATACACCTTCGCCCAGACCTTCCCCACCGGCACCCACGCCATGTGGCTCTACTACTGGCTGGCCGCCGCCGGCATCGATCCGATGAAGGACGCGCGCGCCATCGTGGTGCCGCCGCCGCAGATGGTGGCCAACATGCGCGTGGGCAACATGGACGGCTTCTGCGTGGGCGAGCCCTGGAACCACCGCGCCATCATGGACGGCATCGGCATCACCGCCAACACCACCCAGGACATCTGGAAGGACCACCCCGAGAAGGTGCTGGGCACGACGGCCGACTTCGTGGCCAAGAACCCCAACACGGCGCGCGCCGTGACGGCCGCCATCCTGGAAGCCGGCAAGTGGATCGACGCCGGTCTGCAGAACAAGAACAAGATGGCCGAGACGATCGCCCAGCGCGCCTATGTGAACACCGGCGTGGACGCGATCAACCAGCGCATCCTGGGCCGCTACCAGAACGGCATGGGCAAGACCTGGGACGACCCCAACCACATGAAGTTCTTCAACGACGGCCTGGCGAACTTCCCCTACCTGAGCGACGGCATGTGGTTCCTCACGCAGCACAAGCGCTGGGGCTTGCTCAAGTCGCACCCCGACTACCTGGCCGTGGCCAAACAGGTCAACCGCATCGACATCTTCAAGCAGGCCGCAGCGGCCAGCAAGACCTCGTTGCCCAAGTCCGAAATGCGCAGCGCCAAGTTCATCGACGGCGTGGTGTGGGACGGCAAGGACCCGGCGAAATACGCCGACAGCTTCAAGATCAACGCGGCCTGATCAGGCCTGCAGCACCGGAGAAACACCATGGTCAGCGCCGTCTTTCATTCGCCTCTGGAGGGGCTCGCCTCCACCAAGACCGAGCCGACGACCACCGCTGCGGCGGTGCCCCGGCCGGCGCCTGCACCGGTGGCGCAGGTCAAGCGCGGCCGGGACCTGCGCTTCCTCTGGACCAACGTCTTGCCACCCGTGCTGGGCCTGGTCTTCCTCATCGCCGTGTGGGCGGTGGTGGCTGGCACCGGTGCGAGCGGCATTCCCACACCGCTGGAGACCTGGAAACAGGCGATCGAGGTGTTCTCCGATCCGTTCTACCAGGTGGGCCCGAACGACCAGGGCGTGGGCTGGAACGTGCTCATGTCGCTGCAGCGCGTGGCCATCGGCTTCGGCCTGGCCGCAGCGGTGGGCATCCCCGCGGGCTTTGCCATCGGCCGCTTCGAGTTCTTGAGCCGCATGTTCAATCCGCTCATCAGCCTGCTGCGCCCGGTGTCCCCACTGGCCTGGCTGCCGATCGGTCTGCTGGTCTTCAAGGGCGCCAACCCGGCGGCCATCTGGACCATCTTCATCTGCTCCATCTGGCCCATGATCATCAACACCGCGGTGGGCGTACAGCGCGTGCCGCAGGACTACATGAACGTGGCGCGGGTGCTCAATCTGAGCGAATGGAAGATCTTCACCAAGATCCTGTTCCCCGCCGTGCTGCCCTACCTGCTGACCGGCGTGCGCCTGGCGGTGGGCACGGCCTGGCTGGTGATCGTGGCCGCCGAGATGCTGACCGGCGGCGTGGGCATCGGTTTCTGGATCTGGGACGAGTGGAACAACCTCAATGTGGCCAGCATCATCATCGCGATCTTCGTGATCGGCATCGTGGGCCTGGTGCTCGAATTCGGCCTCATCAAGCTGGCCACCCTGTTCACGTTTGAGGAAGTCAAATCATGAGTCATGCATCCAAATACATCGAGATTCAGGGCGTCGAACAGACCTTCAAGACCAAGAAGGGCAATTTTCCTGCGCTGCGCGACATCAACCTGGCGGTGGCCAAAGGCGAGTTCGTCACGCTGATCGGCCACTCGGGCTGCGGCAAGTCCACCTTGCTCAACCTCATCGCCGGCCTGACCGTGCCCACCAGCGGCGTGTTGATCTGCGCCGACAAGGAGATTGTCGGGCCCGGCCCAGAGCGCGCGGTGGTGTTCCAGAACCACTCACTGCTACCGTGGCTCACCTGCTTCGAAAACGTCTATCTGGCGGTCGAACGCGTGTTCTCGACCACCGAGACCAAGGCACAGCTCAAGGCCCGCACCGAGGCCGCGCTGGCCATGGTGGGCCTCACGCCCGCCGCCCAGAAACGGCCCGGTGAAATCTCTGGCGGCATGAAGCAGCGCGTGGGCATCGCCCGCGCCCTGTCGATGGAACCCAAGGTCTTGCTGATGGACGAGCCCTTCGGCGCGCTCGACGCCCTTACCCGCGCCAAACTGCAGGACGAGCTGCTCGAGATCGTGGCGCGCACGCACAGCACAGTGGTCATGGTCACGCACGACGTGGACGAAGCCGTGCTGCTGTCCGACCGCATCGTGATGCTCACCAACGGACCGGCCGCCACCATCGGCGAAGTGCTCACCGTGGACCTGCCGCGCCCGCGCAACCGCGTGGCCCTGGCCGACGAACCGCGCTACCAGCAATGCCGCAAGGCGGTGATCGACTTCCTCTACACACGCCAGGCGCACGTCGAAAAAGTCGCCTGAGCCCCAAAAGGGGGCGTGACTCCCGGCATGGAATTTGCGTGGTGAAACGTCAAGGCTAACGACGGCCTTTCAGTTGCAACAGGCTGCCGGTTCCGGCGGTCTGGTGCGCCCCATGCACCGCACCCGGCATTGCGATCCGGAGGTCTGCGGCGTGGGTTCGATCTCTTCCCCACATCCCTCTCACAAAGGTCCACGCCATGGCGGGTTTCCGTACGTTCCTGAAAGCAGGCCACAGCCCCACGCTGCTGGCCTCCTTCATCTACTTCACCTACTGCTGTGGCGTCTGGGTCACCAACGGGGCCATGGCCCCGTTCATCAAGGACTCGCTCAACCTGAGTCCGGCCCAGCTCGGCGTCATGCTCTCGGTGCCGATCTTTGCGGGCGCCCTGATGCGGTTTCCGCTGGGCATCCTCGCGCAGTACATCGGCCGCAAGAACGCCACACTGGTGGAAATGGGCGGCATCGCACTCGCGCTGCTGTTCGGCTACTTCTACGTGGAGACCTTCAACCACCTGATCGCCATGGGCGTGCTGCTGGGCATTGCCGGCGCCAGCTTCGGTGTCGCGCTCTCGCTGGGCTCGGGTTCGTTCCCGGCGCGCTACAAGGGCCTGGCCATGGGTCTGGTGGGTGCGGGCAACGTGGGCACCTCGCTGTCGGCCCTGCTGGCGCCGCAACTGGCGCAAGCCTATGGCTGGAAGGCCGTGTACGGCATCGCCGCGCTGGGCCTCATGGTGCCGGTGCTGGTGATGATCTTCCTGGCCAAGGAACCCGATGACGTGGACAAACATGCTGGCCTGCGCGAACACGTCGCCTGCCTGTTCGAGAAGGACGGCTGGGCCTTCAGCGTCATCTACGCCGTCACATTCGGCGGTTTCATCGGCCTGGCCACCTTCCTGCCGAGCTACTACTACGACCAGTTCGGCGTGAGCAAGGTGCAGGCCGGTCAGCTCACCATGCTGGCGGCCTTCATGGGCGCGGCGCTGCGCATCTTCGGCGGCTGGATCTCCGACCACTGGGGCGGCATCAACACCTTGACGACGGTGCTCGTCATCATCTCGGTCTCGCTGCTGGCCTGCGGCCTGGCCGGTGGTTCTCTGGTGATCACCACGCTGCTGATGATGTTGTGTTTCGCGGCACTGGGCGCGGGCAACGGCGCGCTGTTCCAGCTGGTGCCCCTGCGCTGGCCGCTGTCCACCGCCGTGGCCGGCTCCATGATCGGCGAGATCGGTGCCCTCGGTGGGGGCTTGGTGCCCAACGCCATGGGCCTGTCGCGCCAGTACGCCGGCACCTACTTCTGGGGCTTCGCGCTGTTTGCGGTGCTCGCGCTGCTGGTGTTGCTGATGATGCGCTCGATGCAGATGCGATGGACGCGCACCTGGGCAGAGAAAGGTGGCCGCGCGCGCAGCGTGTGAGATTGCCTTACTTCGGCAGAAACAGCAGCCAGTAGATCAACAACACATTGAACAAGGCGCTGAGACCCAGCAGCAGCTTCCACAGCATCGTCGGATCCCGCTGCAGCAGCGCCGATGCCGGCGGCATGGTCAGCGGTCGGGACGCACCGCGCTCCAGCGCCAGCAAAAACTCTTCCGCGGTCTCGAAGCGCAGCGACTGGTCGCGCGCCACGGCCTTCTGCACCACATGGTCCAGCCAGATCGGCACCTCGGGGTTGTGGCGGCTGGGCGGCGTCGGGTCGCGGTAGTAGCGGCCCACCTGGTAGGGCAGCACCTGGCCATAGGGCAAGCGGGCGGTGAGCAACTGATAGAGCGTCACGCCCAGCGCGAAAAGATCGCTCCGGGCATCGGGCAGCTCCTTCGTCTCGGCGTCGGAGGCACCGGTTGCCTGCCGCGTGTTGTAGCCCCACTGCTCGGGGTTCACATAGCTCGGCGTGCCGGCGTGCAGCCGTCGCATGCTCTCGGGCTCGCGCCCGCTCAGGGCCACACCGAGATCGAGCACGCGCAGCACGCCGTCCTCGCCCTGGTGCAGATTGGCGGGCTTGATGTCGCGGTGAATCACACCCTGGCGGTGCATGCGGCCGAGCACCCGCAGGGTCTGCATGGCAATCTGCACCGCCTGGCCGGGCGCGAAGCGCTGTGACCGGTCCAGCATCTGCTGCAGGGTCTCGCCGCTGTGCCAGTCGTACAACAGGTAGTAGGCGCTGCGCGGCCGCTGCGTGGGCAGGCTCTGGTGCAGACACACCAGGTTGTCGGCCGCGCGCGAAGACTGCATGCGCCGCGAGAGCCAGGCCTCGTGCGCGAGCATGGCGCGCTCGTCCTGGTCGTGCGCGCGCGCG
Source organism: Hydrogenophaga sp. (assembly GCF_018780385.1). Taxonomy (GTDB): domain Bacteria; phylum Pseudomonadota; class Gammaproteobacteria; order Burkholderiales; family Burkholderiaceae_C; genus Hydrogenophaga. Next base: position 526,567 of record NZ_JADMJO010000003.1, read on the forward strand.
GGGTGCAGGGTTTTGAGCGCATACAGCGTCTGCGTGGCGGGATCGCGCACCTGGTAGAGCAGGTTGATGCCGTTGTCGGCCACCGGCGCAGTGACGACGAAGCCGTCGATCAGGTCGCCCACCTTCAGGCGCGGCGCCATGGGCAGGGCGTGGGCCAGGCGGCTGGCGTCCTCCAGGTTGGGGTCGAGCAGGCCCAGCACACGCACCACCATGGCGGTGAGGTTGTCGTCGCTGCCCGCGGCCAGCGCCGCCTCCACCAACCGTTCGCAAGCGACCTGCGCTCGCACGGAAGGGTCGGCGCAGTCGGCGAGACGGCGCTCCGGCAACTTGCCATGGACGCCGTCGGTGAGCAGCACGAAAATGTCGCCCACCTGCAGGTCGCCCTGCACATAGTCGACCACGAGGTGGTCTTCCAGGCCCACCGCGCGCAGCAGCTGGTGCCGCAGGTCGGGGTGGTTGACCACGTGGTCGTGCGTGAGGCGCAGCGTCTGGCCCTCGCGCAGCAAGTAGCAACGCGAATCGCCCACGTGGGCCAGCGTGTAGGACTGACCGCGCAGCACCAGCGCGGTGAGCGTGGTCAGGCCCATGGCGGGCTGGCGGCTTCGGTTGAGCCCGGCCAGCCAGGCGTTCTGCGCGCCGATGATGCGGTCCAGCGCCACCGTGGTGTCCCAGGTTTCGGGCGTGCTGTGGTAGTCGCGCACCAGGCTGGTCACCGTGGTCTGGGCCGCTTCCCGCCCCATGCCGCCGGTGCTCACTCCGTCGGCAATGGCCACGATGGAGCCCATGTCCTCTTGTCCCTCGGGCGGCAGCATGGCGGCGCAGAAGTCTTCGTTGTTCTCCTTGCGGCCCGCCAGACACACAAAGCCGATGTCGATGTCAAAGGCCATGCGGCGTCACCCCATCAGCATCTGCATGCTGCGTTCGTATTCGGCCGAGAGCTGCTCGAAGGCTTCAAGCAGGCTTTCGCTGGCCGCCGCCAGGCCTTCGAGCCGCAGCAGCCGGTCGCGACCCGCGGGGCGCTGGATGTGGGCGGCACCGGCGAGCACCTGCTCCCATTCCAGGGCCGCGGCGTCGAGCGTGCGGCGGATCTCGGGTGTGGACAGGGGCAGGCCGTTGAGCAAGGCCAGACCCGACTCGAATTCCCGCTGCGCCCCGACCAGGGCAGCGTCACTGCCCGGCGCGCGCGCATCGGCCTCCACCAGCTCCATCAGCGCGCACTTGGCAAAACGCTGGGACAGCATGCGCTGGCGCCCGGCGATGTTGAGCAGCTTCAGCGGCGGGGCCGAGCCCGCGCTCTCCAGGCTCGCCGTCAGGCGCTCGGCTTCCTGCAGCAGGCGCTCGGCGAGTTCGTCCACCGGCAGCACCTGCGCTGCGGCGGGCTTGCCCTTGAGGGCTGGCTTGAGGCGTTGCCAGGTGGCTTCCACCTGGGCCAGCAGGTCGCCGAAGGTGGGGGCCGAGAGTGTCTTGCCCAAGAGCGCGATGTTGGCGTCGATGCGCTGGATCGAATCGTCCAGCAGCGCCTGCTGCTGGCGCGTCTGCACCTCGGCCAGACGCAACAGGTACAGCTTGACCAGGCGCTGCGAGAGCATGCGCAACTGCCCGGCCCGGTTCACCCCTTCGGCGAAATGGGCCGACTGGATGATGTGCTGCGACACCTGGCCCAAGCGCTGGTTGCTGTGCATGGAGGCGGTGCGCAGGATCTGGAAGGCGTCGTCGTCGGACACCTGCCGCGCGCGCATCAGGATGCCCTTGGCGCGCTCCACCATCTTGCGGTCCTCGAAACGCTGGGACACATCGCGCAGTTGCTCCTGCAGCGCCTGCTCGCGCCGAAAGCGCGCCTGCGCGAGGTGGATGAGCGGGCGCAGGCGCTGCGCTCCGTAACCGTTGACCACATAAGCGTGGATGCCGGCGGCCATGGCCTGTTCGATGTGGCCGGCATCGCTGTCGGTGGTGAACACGATCACCGGGCAGGGTGCGGTGTCGGCCAGCGCCTGCGTGGCCTTGAACAGTGCATCCGCGGGCGCCGACACCTCACCGATCACCAGATCTGGTGCATGGCGCACGACGCCCTGCACCAGTTTGCTGCAGCCCTCTTCCTGCGCCAGGACATCGATGCCCATGGCCTCCAGGTCGACTGCGAGGGGCAGCGTGGTGTGGGGACCGCTCCGAAAAACCAGCACAGATGTCATATGAATCAAGAGCTTGAGAGTGAAAACCGGGTCCGGCTCCAGCGGCGGTTGCATGCCGCGTGCCGGGTCGCGGAGCGCCGCGCGCGCGCCGCCACACGGGTTTCGATGATATGGCACACGTTTTGCATGGTTCACCTCAGACGTGACGAAGCGTCTGACCCCGACCGCAGTGTCGCGGGACTGCTCACAACGACGTGCGCAGCGAGACAACGGGGCCCGCCATGTGGCGCGCCTCAGCCCGGCTTCTCGGCCGGAACAACCGAATATCCCTGTCTTTTTTCTGGTGACCCGGCTCACGGCGCGCGTGCGCGCACCGGTCACTGGCACGGGGTATGCACCTGACCCCTAGCGAATCACAACTGGAGTAGCCGCGATGAAGAAATCAAAACTGGTGATGGTGGGCAACGGCATGGCCGGTGTGCGCACGATTGAGGAGCTGCTCAAGATCGCGCCCGACTTTTACGACATCACGGTGTTCGGCGCAGAGCCCCACCCCAACTACAACCGCATCCTGCTCTCGCCGGTGCTCGCGGGTGAGCAGACGCTGGACGAGATCGTGCTCAACGACTGGGCCTGGTACACCGAGAACGGCGTCACGCTGCACGCAGGCAAGACCGTGACCGAGGTGGACCGCATCAAGCGCATCGTGCGCGCCACGGATGCGGACGGCAGCGTGATCGAGGCACCGTACGACCGCCTCATCATGGCCACCGGCTCCAACCCCTTCATGCTGCCGCTGCCCGGCAAGGATCTGCAAGGCGTGCTGGCCTACCGCGACATCGCCGACACGCAGGCCATGATCGACGCAGCCACCAAATACAAACACGCGGTCGTCATCGGCGGCGGCCTGCTCGGCCTGGAAGCGGCCAACGGGCTGATGAAGCGCGGCATGACGGTGAGCGTGGTGCACGTGGCGCCCTGGCTCATGGAGCGCCAGCTCGACGACGTGGCGGGCAAGCTGCTGCAGCAGTCGCTGGAGACGCGCGGCATGAAATTCCTGATCGGCGCGCAGACGCAGGAGCTGGTGGGCAACGAAGAAGGCCGCGTGAAGGCGATCCGCTTCAAGGACGGCACCGAGCTGCCCGCCGACCTGGTGGTGATGGCCGTGGGCATCCGCCCCAACACCGCGCTGGCCGAGAGCATGCGCCTGCACGTGAACAAGGGCATCGTGGTCAGCGACACGCTGCAGACCGTGACCGACCCGCGCATCTACGCGGTGGGCGAATGCGCGGCGCACCGCGGCATCGCCTACGGCCTGGTGGCGCCGCTGTTCGAGCAGGGCAAAGTGCTGGCCACGCACCTGGCCGAGTTCGGCATTGGCCGCTACACCGGCTCGCTCACCTCGACCAAGCTCAAGGTCACCGGCATCGACCTGTTCTCCGCCGGCAACTTCACCGGCGGCGCCGACACCGAAGAGATCGTGATGAGCGATCCTTCGGGCGGCGTTTACAAGAAACTGGTGATCCAGGGCGACAAGCTGGTGGGCGCCTGCCTGTACGGCGACACGGTGGACGGCTCCTGGTACTTCAAGCTACTGCGCGACGGCCGCAGCGTGGCCGACATCCGCGACAAGCTGATGTTCGGCGAATCCAACATCGGCGACGTGGGCCACCAGGGCCAGAGCAAGGCCTCGGCCATGGGCGATTCCGACGAGGTGTGCGGCTGCAATGGCGTGACCAAAGGTGCGATCTGCAAGGCCATCAAGGACAAGGGCCTGTTCACGCTCGAAGAAGTGCGCAAGCAGACCAAGGCCAGCGCCTCCTGCGGCTCGTGCACCGGTCTGGTCGAGCAGATCCTGATGTTCACCGCGGGTGGCGACTACTCGGCCACGCCGAAGATGAAAGCCATGTGCGGCTGCACCGAACACGGCCACGCAGCGGTGCGCGAAGCCATCCGCACGCCGCTGCCCGACGGGGGCAAGCTGCTGACCACGGCCCAGGTGTTTGCCCACCTGAACTGGAAGACGCCCAACGGCTGCGCGAGCTGCCGCCCCGCCATCAACTACTACCTGATCAGCACCTGGCCCAAGGAGGCCAAGGACGATCCGCAATCGCGCTACATCAACGAGCGCTCGCACGCCAACATCCAGAAAGACGGCACGTATTCGGTGATCCCGCGCATGTGGGGCGGTGAGACCACGGCCGACGAGCTGCGCCGCATCGCCGACGCGGTGGACAAGTACAAGATCCCCACCGTGAAGGTCACGGGCGGCCAGCGCATCGACCTGTTGGGCGTGAAGAAGGAAGACCTGGTCAATGTCTGGAAAGACATCGGCATGCCGTCGGGTCACGCGTACGCCAAGGCCCTGCGAACGGTGAAAACCTGCGTGGGCTCCGAGTGGTGCCGCATGGGCACCCAGGACAGCACCCAGATGGGCAAGGACCTGGAGCGCGCCATGTGGCGCATGTACGCGCCGCACAAGGTGAAGTTCGCCGTCTCGGGCTGCCCGCGCAACTGCGCCGAGGCCGGCATCAAGGACGTGGGCGTCATCGGTGTCGACTCCGGCTGGGAGATGTACATCGCCGGCAACGGCGGCATCAAGACCGAGGTGGCGCACTTCTTCGTCAAGGTGAAGACGGCGGCCGAGGTGCTGGAGTACACCGGCGCATTCTGCGAGCTCTACCGCCAGGAGGGCTGGTACCTGGAGCGCACGGTGCACTACGTGAACCGCGTCGGCCTGGACTACGTGAAGAAGCGCATTCTGGAAGACCACGAAGGCCGCAAGGCCCTCTGGGAGCAGCTGCAGTTTGCGCTGGACGGCGAGCCAGACCCGTGGTTCGACTTCAAGGAAGCCGCGGTGGACACACGCCAGTTCGAACCCGTGAGCACCCTCTCGTGAACATCAGTCGCAGAACCATCATCGCCGCCGCCGCGGGGCTCCCGCTGTTGAACGCGCGGGCCCAGGTGCTGGACCTCAACGACGCCATCAACAAGGCCGGCCGCCAACGCATGCTGTCGCAACGCATGGGCAAGGGCTGGCTGGCGCTGGTGCACAAGACCGAAAGCGGCAGCGCTCAGGCGGTGCTCGACAAGTCGATGGCCTTGTTCGACCGCCAGCTCGTCGAGCTCAAGGCCTTCGCGCCCTCGACCGACATCCGCGACACCTACGTCAAGCTCGAAGCGGCCTGGAGCGACTACAAGACCGCGCTCGTGGGCGCCACGCCGGGCAAGCCGGGCGCGGCCGCCGTGCTGCAGGCCGATGCGCGGGTGCTGGCGCTGGCCCACCAGGGCACGCTGCAGTACGAAGCGGCCTCGGGTCGCCCGGTGGGCAAGCTGGTCAACGTGGCCGGGCGCCAGCGCATGCTCTCGCAGCGCATGGCCAAGTTCTACTTCGCCGCCACGCTGCCCATCGACGTGCCCACCGCCACGGCTGAAATCGGCAAGGCGCGCACCGAATTCCTGAGCGCCATGGAGCTGCTGCGCAACGCCCCCGAGGCCACCGAACGCATCCGCTCGGAACTGCAACTGGCCGATGGCCAGTGGTTCTTTTTCGACCAGGCGCTGCAGCGCATGCAAACCGCTGGCGCCGCCGCCAAAACGCTGTCCGACGTGTTCGTGACGAGTGAAAACCTGCTCAGCGTCATGGACCGGGTCACCGGTCTGTACGCCGCCATCAAAACCTGAGGACTGGAAGCATCATGAGTCAATGGAAGCCCATCTGCCGCGTCGACGACATCCCCGTGCTGGGTTCGCGCCGTGTGGCGCGCGAGCAAGGCCTGGACGTGGCCGTGTTCCGCAACGACCAGAACGAGGTGTTCGCCCTGCTCGACCGCTGCCCGCACAAGGGCGGCCCGCTCTCGCAAGGCATCGTGTTCGGCACCAGCGTGGCCTGCCCACTGCACAACTGGACCATCGGCCTGTGCACCGGCCAGGCCGCCGCGCCCGACGAAGGCTGCACGCCGAAATTCGCGGTGAAGGTGGAAGATGGCCAGGTGTTCCTGGATGCGAACGAACTGGCCACCCAGGCCACCGATCTGACCCGCCCGATCGCCGGCCCGGCACGCCGAACCGTCACCGCATGAACCCGACCACCACCCGCTCAACCTGCCCCTACTGCGGCGTGGGCTGCGGGGTGCTGATCGACAGTGTGGGCAGCCAGATCACCGACGTGCGCGGCGATCCCGATCACCCGGCCAACTTCGGCAAGCTCTGCACCAAGGGCCAGACGCTGCACCTCACCGCGTCGCCCGCGATCGCGCTGCAGACACGGCTGCTGCAACCCATGCAGCGCCTGCAACGCGGCGCACCCGCGCAGCCCCTGGCCTGGGACGCCGCGCTCGACCTCGCCACCGAGCGCTTTGCGTCGGTCATCGAAAGCCATGGCCCCGATGCGGTGGGCTTCTACATCAGCGGCCAGTTGCTCACCGAGGACTACTACGTCTTCAACAAACTGGCCAAGGGCCTGATCGGCACCAACAACGTCGACACCAACTCACGCCTGTGCATGAGCAGTGCGGTGGCCGGCTACAAGCTCACGCTGGGCGCCGACGCGCCGCCTGCCTGCTACGACGACGTGAACCACGCCAGTTGCCTGTTCATCGTCGGCAGCAACGCGGCCTTTGCGCACCCGGTGCTGTTCCGCCGCATCGAAGAAGCGAAGAAGGCCAACCCGGCCATGAAGGTGATCGTGGCCGACCCGCGCCGCACCGACACCGCCGGCTTCGCCGACCTCTACCTGCCGCTGCAACCCGGCAGCGACGTGATGCTGTTCCACGGCCTGCTGCACATCATGCTGTGGGAAGGCTGGCTGGATGCGGCCTACATCGCCGCGCACACCACCGGGTTCGATGCACTCAAGGCGCTGGTGCGCGAGTACACGCCCGAGCACGTGGCGCAGGCCTGCGGCGTGCCGAAGGAAGACCTGTTCACAGCCGCGCAATGGTTTGCGCAGTCGCCTGCCACGCTCAGTCTCTACTGCCAGGGCCTGAACCAGAGCAGCAGCGGCACCGCGAAGAACGCCACCTTGATCAACCTGCACCTGGCCACCGGCCAGATCGGCAAGCCCGGCGCCGGCCCCTTCAGCCTGACCGGCCAGCCCAACGCCATGGGCGGGCGCGAAGTGGGTGGCCTGGCCAACCTGCTCAGCGCCCACCGCGACCTGGCCAACCCGCAGCACCGCGCCGAAGTGGCCGCGCTCTGGGGCGTGCCCTCGGTGCCCGAGAAGCCGGGCAAGAGCGCGGTGGAGATGTTCCAGGCCGCGGCCGACGGCGAGATCAAGGCGCTGTGGATCGCCTGCACCAACCCGGCCCAGTCCATGCCCGACCAAGCCACCGTGCGCCGCGCGCTGCAGCGCGCCGAGTTCGTGGTGGTGCAGGAGGCCTATGCCACGGCCGCCACCTGCGACTTCGCCGACCTGCTGCTGCCCGCCACCACCTGGGGCGAGAAGGACGGCACCGTGACCAACAGCGAGCGCCGCATCAGCCGCGTGCGCCCGGCCGTGACCGCGCCAGGTGAGTCCCGCCACGACTGGCGCATCGTGGTCGACTTCGCGCAGCGGCTCGAAGCCCGCTTGCGGCCCAACGAGGCCACGCTGTTTCCCTACCCGTCACCCGAGCCCATCTGGAACGAACACCGCGAATCCACCCGCGGGCGCGACCTCGACATCACTGGCCTGAGCTACGCCATGCTGGAACAACAAGGCCCGCAACAATGGCCGATGCGCACCGGTGAGACCGTGGGCCGGGAACGCCTGTACGAAGACGGCATCTTCCCCACGCCCGACGGACGCGCCCGTTTTGCCGCCCTGCCCTTCGTGCCGCTGGCCGAGCCGCGCGAATCGCGCTACCCCTTCTCGCTCACCACCGGCCGCCTGCGCGACCAGTGGCACGGCATGACGCGCACCGGCACGCTGGGCCGCCTGTTCGGCCACGTGGCCGAGCCGGCGGTACAACTCAACCCGCAAGACATGGTCCGCCGCGGCTTGAAAGAAGGCGATCTGGTGCACGTGACCAGCAAGCGCGGATCCATCCTGGTGCCGTTGCACGGCTCGGCCGACATCGGCCTGTCGCAGGCTTTCATCGCCATGCACTGGGGCGCCGAATACCTCAGTGGTCTCAGCAGCACCGGCACGGCGCTGGCGGGCGTGAACGCGCTCACCACCTCGGCCTACTGCCCCTCGTCCAAGCAGCCTGAGCTCAAGCACGCGGCGGTGAAAGTGCTCAAGGCCGAGCTGCCCTGGACACTGCTGGCCATGGCCTGGCTGCCCGAGGCCGGCGCTTTAAGCGCCCTGCAAGGCCTGCGCGAACTCATGGCGCAGTTTCCGTTTGCCTCGTGCGTGCCGTTCGGCAGAGACCGCACCGGTGTGCTGTTCCGCGCGGCTGCGCACGATGCGCCCGACACAGCCCTCATGGAGCGCATCGAGGATCTGCTGGGCCTGAACACACCGGATGCCCTGCGCTACGCCGACAAGCGCCTGGGCCAACGCCGCGCCGCACGGCTGGTGCGGGTGGGTGAGGTCACGCAGCTCGACGGTTTCATGCTCGCTGGCGACACGCGCGCCGAGGCCTGGCTCAAGCCGCTGCTGCAGGACGAACTGCCCGCCGACGCCTACGGTCGCCGCCTGCTGATGCCGGGTGCCAAGCCGCCGGTGGCCATCGAGGCCAAAGGCCGGCAGATCTGCACTTGTTTCAACGTGACCGACCTGGCCATCACCGAGCGGCTCACCACCTGCGAGGGCAGCGAGGACGAGCGCCTGGCCACCCTGCAGGCCAGCCTGCGTTGCGGGACCAACTGCGGCTCCTGCGTGCCCGAACTCAAACGCCTCGTGCGCGCCACCCCGGCGTTGCTGGCCGCCTGAACCCTCGCTTTGGCCATATAACGCCGAGTCATCAAACTTGCCGGACAATCGCGCGCCATGGGGATCAGCCAATACATCAAGGAAATCGGCCGCGGCAAGGACGGTGCGCGTTCGCTCACGCGCGTCCAGGCCACGGACCTGCTCGGCCAGGTGCTCGACGGCACGGTGACCGATCTGGAGGTCGGTGGTTTCTGCCTGGCCATGCGCATCAAGGGCGAAACCGCGGACGAGATGGCCGGCTTCCTGGATGCGACGCACGCCCGTCTGCACAAGCTGCCCGACAACGACCACACCACCGTGGTGCTGCCCAGCTACAACGGTGCACGCAAGCTGCCGGTGCTCACGCCGCTGCTGGCCTTGCTGCTGGCGCGCCGCGGCGCGGCGGTGCTGGTGCACGGCACGGCCACCGAAGACAAGCGTGTGTTCGCGGCCAGCGTGTTCGCCGAACTGGGCGTGTTGCCTGCCACCCGCATGACTGCACTCGCGACTGGCGAAGTGGCCTTCGTGCCCACCGAGGTGCTGTCCCCCGGCCTCAAGCGCCTGCTCGACGTGCGCCGCGCGGTCGGCCTGCGCAACCCGGCGCACAGCCTGGTCAAGCTCATGAATCCGTGCGAAGGCAAAGCCTTCATCGTGGGCAGCTACACCCACCCCGAATACGCCAGCTCCATGGCCGCCACCTGGGCCCTCACCGGCGCGCACGCCCTGCTGCTGCGCGGCACCGAAGGTGAACCGGTGGCCGATGCACGTCGCACACCGCGCATGGAAATCTTTCAAGATGGCGAACGCACCGAGGTGCAGCCGCAACAAGACGGACCGCTGGCGAAGCTGCCTTCGCTGCCTCCAGTGGACGCATCGAACACAGCGCATTACATCCGCGCCGTGCTCAACGGTTCGTTACCAATTCCCACACCGATCGCATTGCAGGTGGAACACATCTTGCGAGCGGTTCAACACCATGATTCCCCAGCCCATGCACACGCCATCTGAGTTCCTGCCCGGCACCGTCGCACTCGTGGGCGCGGGCCCGGGAGACCCGGAGTTGCTCACGCTCAAAGCCGTCAAGGCGATCAGCGCGGCCACCGTGCTGCTGGTCGACGATCTGGTGAGCGATGCGGTGCTGGCCCACGCTCGCCCCAGTGCGCGCATCGTGCACGTGGGCAAGCGCGGTGGCTGCAAGAGCACGCCACAGGCCTTCATCGAAAAGCTCATGGTCATGGCCGCGAGCGAGGGCGAGGTGGTGGTGCGTCTCAAAGGGGGCGACCCGTTCATCTTCGGGCGCGGTGGTGAAGAGGTGGAGCACCTGCGCGCTGCCGGCATCGAGGTGCAGGTCATCAACGGCATCACGGCGGGCCTGGCCGGTCTCACCTCATTGGGTGTGCCGCTCACCCACCGCGAGCATGCCCACGGCGTGGTGTTCGTCACCGGCCATGCCAAGCCCGGCGACAAAGGCACCGACTGGCCTGCCCTGGCCGCCACCGCGCGCGACGCCAAGCTCACGCTGGTGATCTACATGGGTGTGAGCGGCTCGGAGCAGATCCAGACCGAGCTGCTCACCGGTCTGCCGGCCCACACGCCGGTGGCCGTGATCCAGCACGCCAGCCTGCCCCAGCAACGGCACGCCGTCACCACGCTGGGGCAATTGCGCGCCACCATCGAGCGCGAGGGACTGGGCAGCCCGGCCGTGATCGTGGTGGGCGATGTGGTCAGCGGAATCGCCGCACTCGACATGCCCCATCAGGTCGTTCGCACCGCCTGATTCCGCGCTCTCGCGCACCGCGCTGCGGGGCAGGCTGAGCGAGCCACGTTGGTGCGCACGACGTCGGCAGCCCACGAACTGCGGTGGCCCGGCGATTGCTTGGTGTCCTGCATGACATCACTCACCGCTCACTCCACCGCCCTCCATCGCAATGACACACCGGCCCACATCGCGGGTCTCTCGCTGGTCAACCTCGCGGCGCGTCAGCGCATGCTGTCGCAACGCATGATCCTGCAGACCGTGCTGGCCGCTCACGGTGACACCGGGCGGCTAGCGGCCGCGCAACGCAGCTTGCAGATGTTCACCGAAAGCCAGCAGCACCTGCTGACCACCGCCGCGCACCTGGAGCCCGCCAGCGCCCGCAAGATCACCGACACCTACCAGGGCACGCGCGGCGTCGGCACCGTGGTGCAGGCATTCATGCAGCTCGTGCGCAGCGCACTCGATCAGATCGAAGCCGCCAGTCCGCGCGCGAGTGCGTCAGCTGCCGAGCTGGTTGGCCACACCGACCGAATCCTCGAAGCCCTCAACACTGCCACCACCGCCTTCGACGATGTCGCCAGGCTGCGCTCCGACGCCATGATGAAAGAGCTGGCAGGCATCGTCGACGACATCCAGAGCGTGGCCAAGGAAGCCAAGGTGGTGAGCTTCAACGCGCAAGTGATGGCCGCGCGGGCCGGACAGCACGGCCGTGAATTCGCGGTGGTCGCCAATGTCCTGTCGGACATCACCGGCGAAATCGACAGGCTCACCAGAAAGGCCGCGGTGCTCGCGGAGCGAAGCAGAAGCAACGGCTGAACGGCGCTGCGCCTACACTGCGCGCCATGCAAAACTTCGACGCCATCGTCATCGGCGCTGGCGCCGCCGGCCTCTTCTGCGCTGGCATCGCCGGCCAACGCGGCCTGCGTGTGCTGCTGCTCGACCACAGCGACAAGGTGGCCGAGAAGATCCGCATCTCGGGAGGCAGCCGCGCCAACTTCACCAACCGCGATCTCGACCCCCACGCACCGCACAAGCACTTCATCAGCGGCAACCCCAACTTCTGCCGCTCCGCGCTCTCGCGCTACACGCCGACGGATTTCATCGAGCTCCTGCAGCGCCATGGCATTGCCTTTCACGAAAAGCACAAGGGCCAGCTGTTCTGCGATCGCTCGGCGGAAGACCTGATCCAGATGCTGCTGCGCGAGTGCGATGCCGGCGGCGTGCAGCGCTGGCAGCCGTGCGGCGTGAAGGCCATCCGGGTGGATGGCGACGGGGTGTACGAACTCGACACCGACCGCGGCCCGGTGCGCAGCCCTGCGGTGGTGGTCGCCACCGGGGGCCTGTCCATCCCCAAGATCGGTGCCACCGACTTCGGCTACCGCGTGGCCAGGCAGTTCGGCCTGCGCATGGTCGAGCCCCGCCCGGGCCTCGTGCCCATGACCTTCGACGGCGAGGGCTGGGCGCCCTATGCCGGGCTGTCCGGGCTGGCGCTGCCGGTGCGCATCGAAACCGGCGACAAGAAGGCTCGCATGGCGTTCAACGAAGACCTGCTCTTCACCCACCGCGGCCTATCCGGCCCGGCCGTCCTGCAGATCTCCAGCTACTGGCACGACAACACCCCGATCCGCCTCAACCTGGCGCCCGAGGTCGATCTGCCGGCCGCGCTCGCACGCGCCAAGGCCACCTCGCGCAAGCTGATCACCAACGAGCTCGCCAGCCTGGTGCCCAGCCGCCTGGCCGACGCCTGGGTGCAGCAGGACGCCGACTGGCAACGCCCCGTGGCCGAGGCGTCCGACAAGGCGCTGGCCCGGCTGGCCGAGCGCCTGTCGCGCTGGGACATCACCCCCACCGGCACCGAGGGCTACAAGAAGGCCGAGGTGACACTGGGGGGCGTGGACACGCGCGAGCTGTCGTCACAAAGCCTGGAATCGAAGCAGCCGGGGCTGTATTTCATTGGCGAAGTGGTGGACGTGACCGGTTGGCTGGGCGGCTACAACTTCCAGTGGGCCTGGGCCAGCGCGCACGCGTGTGCGCTGGCTCTGCCAAGCCCCTAGCCACCCACGAGGTCGCGCCAGCGTGCAGTGCCCAGCCAGTCGCGCAGTGCCAGGGCACCCGGCGGCGTGATGGTGAGGGCGCGTGTACCCTGGCCGCGCAAAAGCCAACCCTGCTCCAGGCAGTGGTGGCAGATCAGCGCTCCCAGCCGGCCGGCCAGGTGCATGCGCCGCTCGCTCCAGTCCAGACACGGGCGGCAGTGAGGACGCCCGCTCGCGCGACCCGCCACCGCTGCATCGGCATCCAGCCCCAGGCCCCGCAAAACATCCGCGACGCGGTCGGTCACATGGCCCGCGCCGGCTTCGTCGTCAAACACCACAGCCCCCGACACCACCAGATGATCCGCAATGGCCACACCGAGGCGACCAGCCAGGTGGTCGTAACAGGTGCGGGCGGCGCGCAGCGCGGCATCGCGCGGGCCCACGACCACACGCCGCGGCGCCAGCGGCGCCTGGGGTGACACCGCCAGCTGCATCAAGCCTTCGAGCACGCGCGCCACCTCGGGCGAGGCCAGGCGGTGGTATCGGTGGCGCCCTTGGCGCTCCACGCGCAGCAGCGCGGCTTCCACCAGCAGGCCCAGGTGGCGGCTGGCGGTGGCGGGCGTGACGCGGGCCGCATCGGCGAGTTCGCGTGCGGTCAGCGCGCGCCCGTCCATCAAAGCCAGCAGCATGGCCGTGCGGGCGGGCTCACCGACAAGCGCGGCCACGTGTGCGATGCGGTTGGTGTTCATGCGGCGAGTGTGCGGCAAACGCCCTTCAACATGCTTCGCTCCACAGCGAAGCATGCATGAGCACAAGCGCGGCAGCATGGCGGCTTCCAACCCATCAAAGACCTCGCATGACCATCACCTGCTTCATCCGCTACCAGCTCGATCCCTTCCAGGTCGAGGCCTTCCGCACCTACGCCGAAAACTGGGGCCGCATCATCCCGCGTTGTGGCGGGCACCTGGTGGGCTACTTCCTGCCCAGCGAAGGCACCAACGACGAAGCCTGGGGACTGATCGGCTTCGACAGCCTGGCCGCCTACGAGGCCTACCGCGCACGCCTGCGCGCCGACGACGAGGGACGGGCGAACTTCGAGATGGCGCGCCAGCGGCGCTTCATCCTGCGCGAGGAACGCACCTTCACCGAGCTGGTGGCGGGCACATATGACCGCAAGGCGGCGTCATGATCGCCGTGATCTTCGAAGTCATCCCCAGCGAAGCCGGCAGACAGGCCTACCTGGACATGGCCGCCGCGCTGCGCGCCGAACTGGAGGGGATAGACGGTTTCGTCTCCGTGGAGCGCTTCGAGAGCCTGAGTCAGCCCGGAAAGCTGCTTTCGTTGTCGTTCTGGCGGGACGAGGCCGCCGTCGCGCTCTGGCGCACCCTCCCATCCCATCGCCAGGCCCAGGCAGCCGGCCGTGCCGGCGTGTTCTCGGATTACCGATTGCGCGTGGCCCTGGTGCAACGCGACTACGGCCTGAACGCGCGAGAACAGGCACCAACCGATGCCCGGGCCTTTCACACCAGGACCGCTGGCTTGCCCGAGGTACCGAAGTGGCTATAATCCAAGGCTTTGCTGGCAAATACCCGTCTGCCAATACTAGTTAACGACGGGACATTTTGCGGAAACGACGCTTGGGCCCGATCTTCCCGAACATCCTCTTTCCGCGCATTCTGGACATCTCTCGCCCATGACGACCATCCGTGTAAAAGACAACGAACCCTTTGACGTCGCCCTGCGCCGTTTCAAGCGCACCATCGAAAAGCTCGGTTTGCTGACCGACCTGCGCGCCCGTGAGTTCTACGAAAAGCCCACCGCCGAGCGCAAGCGCAAGAAGGCTGCCGCCGTCAAGCGCCACTACAAGCGTGTGCGCTCGATGCAGTTGCCCAAGAAGCTGTACTGAGCCTGTGCCGCCGGGTTCGCCCGGTTGCCCAAAAGCCCGCTGGAAGACGTTCAGGCGGGCTTTTTTGTTGTCTGAATTTGCCTGAACCCCCGTTTCACCGCCCACAGGAGCCCCCCATGAGCCTCAAGGACCAGATCATCGAAGACATGAAAAATGCCATGCGCGCCAAGGACAGCGAGCGCCTGGGCACCATCCGCCTGCTGACCGCAGCCATGAAGCAGAAGGAAGTGGATGACCGCGTGGAGCTCGACGACACCATGGTGGTGGCCATCGTCGACAAGCTGATCAAGCAGCGCAAGGACAGCATCGAGGCCTTCACCAAGGCCGATCGGATGGACCTGGCCGACAAGGAAAGCGCTGAATTGAAGGTGTTGCAAGCCTACCTGCCCGCACGCCTGTCGGCCGATGAAGTGACCGCCGAAGTCAAAGCCATCGTGGCCGAGCTGGGCGCCACAGGCCCTGGTGACATGGGCAAGGTCATGGGCGCGGTGAAAACACGCCTGGCCGGCAAGGCGGACATGGGCATGGTGTCGGCTGCCGTGAAGGCTGTGCTTGCGGGCTGATTGAATTGTTGCAAGATGAATGCTTTGAAGCAGACAGTTCGCAACAACATGCAATCAGGGGGAAACAAAATGCCAGCATTGAACGGGCAAGCCAAGGTACGCGTGCTGCTCATGCTGGGCCTTATGACCGTATGGTCAACGCCCACATGGGCTCAGGTTTACTCGTGCACCACATCCAACGGCACCCGATACCAGTCGAGGAATCCTTGTCCGAAGGGATCCAAACCCCCTCCCTTTACCTACCACGGACCCAAGACGGCACGACCACATTACGGAAGCCCTGCTGCACCCTCAGTGCCTCGGGCTGGAGAAGAGCTGGCGTACATGGGGTCCCGTTGTGCGTCAATGCAGGAAGCAGTACGCACAGCCCCGGCTCGGGGCATCGATGCCTTGACCATCCGGGAACTGCGACGGAACTTTGAATTGGAATGCCAGGACGAGCGGCGACGGGCGCAGCAACAGCTGTCGCGCGAAAAGCGCGACAGCCGCCAACTGGCTGACGAGAGGCTCAAGACCGAGAAGCAGCATGAAGTTGAAGTGGTTGAGGCCGGTCAAAAGCTGCTCGAACAGTGCGCGGAAATGCGCCGATCCCTCCAGCAACGCAAGCAACGGCCCTCCTTGAGCGAAGGTGAGACTCGGGACCTTGCGCTGTTTCAGGATCGCTACCAACAACGTTGCGTTCAGACCGCGGCGCGCTGATTCAAAGGATCAGTGCGGTGCCCAGCACCGCCAAAACCGCGCCCAGCCAGGCTCCTGCCGCCGGCCGGCGCCGATAAACCAGCCACAGCAGCGGCAGGATCAGGATCGGCGAGACCGAGGACAGCACGGCCACGAGACCGGCCTGACCGAGCCGCATGGCGGCGAGGATCAGCGTCATGCCCAGGGCCATGGCCACGGCGGCGCTCAGGAAGGTCAGCCCGGCGTCTTTCCACTGCAAGGGCGCCTTGGCGCGTGCGCCCGGCCATCCGCTGGCCAGCAGCACGGTGTGGGCCAGCAGAGCCATGCTCATGCGCGCCGCGCTGGCCGCCACCGCATCCACGCCAGTGGTCATGAGGGGTTTGAGCATGAGCGTGGCCACCGACTGGCACAGCGCGGCCGCCAACCCCAGACCCACACCGATGATCAACGGGCCATGTGTCTGTTCCCAGCCATGAAACTCGTCTCTGCGCCGTCCCAACACGATGGCCAGCATCACGCCACCGACCAGCAACCCGCTACCAAGCAGCGCCCAGCCCCAGAGCACCTCGCCCAGAAAGGCCCAGGCGAGCACCGCCGAGAACAGCGCGTGGCACGCAAACAGCACACCCGAGCGACGGGGCCCCAGGCGGTTCATGCAGGCGAAGAGCGCGGTGTCGCCGATGAAAATGCCGATCACGCCCGAGAGCGCCAGCAGGCCGATGGCAGAGGCATCCAGGCTGCGCCAGCCACCACCCGCCAAGGCCAGCGCCCACAGCAGCAGGCTGGCGAACAACATGCGCCAGCGGCTGAAAGCAAAAGCACCCAGGCGTTGGGCAGGACCTGCAGAAAAAAGACTGGAGACCGCCCAGCAGGCTGCGGCGAGCAGCGCAAGCGCTTCCGGGCGGAAATTCATCAACTGCCAGCGATTTTCATCCTGTTGACGAGGATCGAGCCGACCGTCTTGGCGCCGAAGTTGTACGCATCCGCGCCCACGGCATCGATCCCCTGGAACATGTCCTTGAGGTTGCCGGCGATGGTGATCTCGTGCACCGGGTAGGCGATCTCGCCGTTTTCCACCCAGTAGCCCGAGGCGCCGCGCGAGTAGTCACCGGTCACGTAGTTCACGCCCTGGCCCATGAGCTCGGTGACCATCAGGCCGCGGCCAAGCTTCTTGAGCATGGCGCGCAGGTCGTCGCCGGGTTGGGTGAGGCGGCTGGTGAGTGTGAGGTTGTGCGAGCCGCCGGCGTTGCCGGTGGTGCGCATGCCCAGCTTGCGCGCCGAGTACGTGGACAGGAAATACCCCAGCACCTTGCCGGCAGAGACCACCTTGCGCTTGGCGGTGCGCACACCTTCGTCGTCAAACGGTGAGCTGCCCTTGCCGTTGCGCACGTGCGGGTCTTCCAGGATGTCGATGTGCCTGGCCAGCACGCGCTTGCCCAGGCTGTTGGGCAGGAAGGTGGTGTTGCGGTAGAGCGCACCGCCGCTGGTGGCCTGCACATAGGCGCCCAACAGGCCAGCAGCCATGGGCGACTCGAACAGCACCGGGCATTCGGTGGTGGCGATCTTGCGGCCGTTCAGGCGCGCAAGCGTGCGTTCGGCGGCGTAGCGGCCCACGGCCTGGGGCGTGGCCAGGTCTTGCGGCGAGCGCTGCGAGCTGTACCAGTAATCGCGCTGCATGTTGGCACCCCGGCCGGCGATGGGCGCCACCGACAGGCTGTGGCGCGAACTGGCGTAACCACCGCTGAAGATGCCAGCACCCGAGCGTGCGCCTTCGCGCATGTGGGCGGTGAAGAAATGCGACTGCTGGGCCGACACGCCGGCGCCTTCGCTGTTGTTGATCTTTTTGCTGGTGGCAAAGGCCGCGGCTTCGCATTCCAGCGCGATACGCATGGCCTCTTCGGAGTTCAGCACCCAGGGGTGAAAGAGGTCGAGATCGAGGTAGCTGTCGGCCACGTCGGCGGCGTCGGGCAGGCCGGCCATGGGGTCATCGGCGGTGAAACGGGCAATGTCATAGGCTGCTTGCACCGTCTGGCGCACGGCGGCGGCAGAAAAATCGGAGGTGGACGCGTTGCCGCGCTTCTGGCCCAGGTACACGGTCACGCCGAGCGACTTGTCGCGGTTGCGCTCCACATTCTCCAGCTCGCCCTTGCGCACCGACACGCTCAGGCCCGCGCCCTCGGACACCTCGGCCGCTGCATCGGCCGCGCCGAGCTGTTTCGCATGGGAAAGCGCCAGATCAACCAGCTCTTCAAACTGGCTGCGGGCGTACTGGAAACCGGGGAGCGGGGCGTTGGCCGAGACCGAAGGGGTGGGCTGGGCCGGGGTGTGGGGGGCATTTTTCATATCGACGGCTATGATACTGGCCGCCCTACCCGGGCGCTGCATCGCGCGCAGATGCCCATGCTGCCGAGCGTGCAGCCCTCCCCTTTCGAGTACCCACATGTCCCGCAAACCCACCAAAGGCTATTTCGTCCGTGGCCAGTTCGTTGCCCTCGGCAGCGAACTGGACCTGGAACTCAAGCGCGAGCTCAAAGGTTCGGACGACATGAGCAAGACCGACCTCAAGAAGTACAGCGACCGCCTGCAGGAGCTCGGCGAGAGCCTGCTCACGCTGCGCGCTGATCTGATGAAGCGGCTCGACCTGTCCGAAAAACTGGTGGATGCGGTCAACGACTGCAAGAAGATCACCAACTTCGAAGGCCGCCGCCGCCAGATGCAGTACATCGGCAAGCTCATGCGCGGCGTCAACGAGGCGACGCTGGCCGAGGTGGAAGCCGCGCTCGACGAACAGAACAAGGGCTCTGCCAAAGGCACGCTGTCCTTGCATCTGGCCGAGCAGTGGCGCGACCAGTTGATCGCCAACGATGACGCCCTCACGCGCTGGCTGGAGCAGGTGCCGGACACCGACGTGCAGCAGTTGCGCGCCCTGATCCGCCAGGCCCGCAAGGACGCACAGGCCAACGAGGCCCAGGAACGACCGGGCGAGGCCGTGCGCCACGGCAAGGCTTACCGCGAGATCTTCCAATTGGTCAAGACCGCGCTGAATCAGGGCTCGGACGAACCCGACGCGCCCGTTGAGGAAGATCCCGCATGAACGAAAAAACCCGTTTGCCTGAAGACCCGGTGCGCATCGGCATCGTGTCCATCAGCGACCGCGCCAGCACCGGCGTGTACGAAGACAAGGGCCTGCCCGCGCTGCAGGAGTGGCTCACGCGGGCGCTCAAGAATCCCATCACCTTCGAGCCCCGCCTGATCCCGGACGAAGTGGAGCGCATCAGTGCCACGCTGATCGAACTGGTGGACGCGGGCTGCTCGCTGGTGCTCACCACCGGCGGCACCGGCCCCGCGCTGCGTGACGTGACGCCCGAGGCCACGCTGGCCGTGGCGCACAAGACCATGCCAGGCTTTGGCGAGCAGATGCGCCAGATCAGCCTGACGTTTGTGCCCACCGCCATCCTCTCGCGCCAGGTGGCCGTGATCCGCGATCAGAGCCTCATCATCAATTTGCCGGGCCAGCCCAAGGCGATTGCCGAAACGCTCGAAGGCCTGAAGAATGCCGACGGCACGCAGAAGGTCAACGGCATCTTTGCCGCCGTGCCCTACTGCATCGACCTCATCGGCGGGCCCTACCTGGAAACGAACGACGAGGTCTGCAAGGCCTTCCGCCCCAAATCCGCCGTGCGCCCCGCGCGCTGACATCTCCAAGAGACACCCCATGAAGATCACCAAAGACACCATCGTCACCCTCACCTTCCGCGCCACCGATGCCCAAGGCAAGGTGCTTGAAGACGGCAAGGAGCCACGCGCCTACCTGCACGGCGGCTACGGCAACACGCTGCCGGGCATCGAGAAAGCCCTGGAAGGCCAGGAACCCGGCTTCGCCGCCACCCTGGTGTTGCCGCCCGAAGACGCGTTTGGCGTGCGCGACGAAAGCCTGGTGACCACCATGCCCAAGCGCGACTTTCCGCCGGGCGTGAAGGTGGGTGGTCAGCTCGAAGGCAGCGACGACAAGGGCCAGCAGCACGTGTTCACCGTCATGAAGATCAAGGGCGACACGGTGCACCTGGACGGCAACCACCCGATGGCCGGGCAAACGCTGAAGTTTGCGGTGAAGGTGGTGGATGTGAAAGCGGCTTCGGCCGAGGAGATTTCACACGGCCACGCTCACGGTGCGCACGGACATCATCACTGATCGCGATCTCCGTTCGCCCTGAGCCTGTCGAAGGGCTCGTGCGGTGCATCGCGTGAGGGCTTCGACAAGCTCAGCCCGAACGGCTAGAGGTTCAGTCGGAAATGGTGGAACTCACTTACCGATGAGTTGATTGAGCTTCTCGGCCTCGAAGTTTTCTTCACGCGCCGCGTCCTGCGGCACGCAATCGCGCTTCTTCGTTTCAGCCAGGGTCTCGATCGCCTGCCAGAGCAGCGCGATCTGGTGTTCCTGGCCTGCGGCGTTGTCGATCAAGCCGCGCATGGCCTGTGACAGCGGGTCGTCTTCCTGCGTGATGCCGTAGGCCTGAAATTTGGGGTCGGTCACGTCGGCGCTCTCGCCGGTCTTGCTCGGGATGATGCGGGCCGGGATGCCCACGGCAGTCGCACCAGCCGGCACCGGTTTGATCACCACCGCGTTGCTGCCGATCTTGGCGCCATCGCCCACCAGGAAGCCGCCCAGCACCTTGGCGCCCGCGCTCACCACCACGTCCTTGCCCAGGGTGGGGTGGCGCTTGGTGCCCTTGTAGAGCGAGGTGCCACCCAGCGTCACCCCCTGGTAAATCGTGCAGCCGTCGCCGATCTCGGCCGTTTCGCCCACCACCACGCCCATGGCGTGGTCGAAGAACACACGCTCACCCACCTTGGCACCGGGATGGATCTCGATGCCGGTGAAGAAGCGCGCGATGTGCGAGATGAAACGGCCAAGCCATTTGAGCCCGTGCGTCCAGCACCAGTGCGCGGGGCGGTGCAGCCAGACCGCGTGCAGGCCGGGGTAGCAGGTGACGACTTCCCAGACGCTGCGCGCAGCGGGGTCGCGGTCAAGAACGCACTGGATGTCGGAGCGGATGCGGGCAAACATGGCGGCAGTCTAGCGCCTGGCCTTGTCGGCCACCTGCAGCATCGCCTTGGCAACACCTCGCAGGATGTGGATTTCTTCCTCGCTGGGTGCAGCGCGGTTGAAAAGCTGGTTCAGGCGCGGCATCAGCTTCTTGGGTGCGGCGGGGTCGAGAAAATCCACCGCCACCAGTGCCTGTTCCAGGTGCGTCAGCATGCCGCCGATGGCCTGGGCGTCGGCATGCTGGCGCGGCGGCGCGCTCGGCAGCGGGGCGAAACCGCCGAGCGCCTGGCGCCAGTCGTAGGCAATCAGCTGCACCGCAGCGGCCAGGTTGAGCGAGCCGAAATCGGGTGCGGTGGGAATGCTGAGCGCCGCGTGGCAGCGGTACACGTCTTCGTTGCGCATGCCGAAGCGCTCGGAGCCAAACAAAAAGGCCACGCCTTCGGGCGGCTCGGGCGTATCCAGCAGGGTCTGGAAATGTTCGCGTGGCGCCAGCGTGGGCGGACCGAAGTCGCGCGGCGTCATGGCGGTGGCACACAGGTGGGTCATGCCGTCCAGGGCCTCATCGAGCGTGTCGACCACGCGCGTGTTCGCCAGCACGTCGTTGGCGCCGCTCGCGCGCTGGATGGTTTCCTCGCGGCGAAGCACGTTGGCCCAGCGCGGCTGCACCAGCACGAGGTCGTCAAAGCCCATCACTTTCATGGCGCGGGCCACGCCGCCGACGTTGCCGGCGTGGCTGGTCTGGATCAGGATAAAACGGGTGCGCATGCTGGGGTGGGTGGGGGGCGGTAAAATCACGGGTATTGTCGCCGCCCCGCATCGCCGGGGCGTTTCTGTCTGCTCTTCCACTGCCGCGCGCCGCTACCCGTGTCGCGCCGAGGTTCACAATTCATGTCGTCCACGCTCCACCCCATGCTCAACGTGGCCATCAAGGCCGCGCGCCTTGCAGGCACCATCATCAACCGCGCTGCCCTGGATGTGGAATCGGTCCGCGTTTCGGTCAAGCAGACCAACGATTTTGTGACCGAAGTCGATCAGGCCGCCGAGGCCGCGATCATCGACACCTTGCTCACCGCCTACCCCGACCACGCGATCTGGGCCGAGGAATCGGGCAAACGCGAAGGGCGGCATGGCGGCGCAGACCACGTCTGGATCATCGACCCGCTGGACGGCACCACCAACTTCATTCACGGCTTCCCGGTTTACTGCGTGAGCATCGCGCTCATGGTGGGCAACAAGCTCGAACAAGCCGTGATCTACGACCCGACCCGCAACGACCTCTTCTGCGCCACGCGCGGGCGCGGTGCGTACATGAACGACCGCCGCATCCGCGTGGCCAAGCGCACCACGCTGCGCGAGTGCCTCATGTCCACCGGTTTTCCGTTCCGCCCGGGGGACGCCTTTCAGACCTACCTGCAGATGCTCGGAGACGTGATGCCCCGTGTGGCCGGCGTGCGTCGCCCCGGTTCGGCCGCGCTCGACCTGGCCTACGTGGCCGCGGGCTTCACCGACGGATTCTTTGAAATGGGCCTCTCGCCCTGGGACGTGGCCGCGGGTGCGCTGCTGGTGACCGAGGCCGGTGGCCTGGTGGGCAACTTCACCGGTGAAGCGGATTTCCTGGAGCAGAAGGAATGCCTGGCCGCCAACCCCAAGATCTACGGCCAACTGGTCAGCGTGACCGGCAAATACAGCAAGTTCGCGAGCGCCGGCGACAAGGCCTCGGTGCGCCAGGCACGCACATTGGGCACACCCGCCGCCGATGCAGCGGCGACCGAAGCTCCGTCGCCCGACGCCGCCCCCCAAGGCGACGCGCCGTTCTGAAACTCAGGCCCGCGGCACACGAAACCAGAAGCAGGCGCCCTGCCCGGGTGCCGACTCGGCCCAGATGGTGCCGTTGTGGCGCTCGATGATGCGGGCCACGATCGCCAGCCCCACCCCCATGCCCGGAACATCGGTGCCGGCGTGCAGGCGCTGGAACAAGCCGAACAGCTTGTTGGCCCGGGCCATGTCGAAGCCCATGCCGTTGTCGCGCACGAAATAGGCCCCTGCTTCGGCATCAAAGCCCACGCTCACCACCGGCTCGGTCTGGTGGCGCGAATACTTCAAGGCGTTGTCGAGCAGGTTGCTCAGCACTTGCCGCAGCAGTGTGGCGTCTCCCAAAGCATCAGGCAGGTCGCCCACATCGATGCGGGTATTGGGCACCTGCGGTGCCAGCGCATCGGCCACCGTGCTGGCCAGCGACGCCATGGGCACCGGTTGGGCCACGAGCTCGACCTGCACTACGCGCAGCAGCTCCAGCATGTCGGTGATCATCTGGCCCATGTTGCGTGACGAGCGCGCGATGCGCTCGAACATCTGGCGCCCGTTCTCGCTCAGCCCCTCGCCCTCCTCTTCGGCGATCACCTGCGCAAAACCATTGACCGAACGCAGGGGCGCGCGCAGGTCGTGGGCAATCGAATACGAGATCGCTTCCATGTCCCGCATCGATCGTTCCAGCTCGGCCGTGCGTGCCTGCACCCGCTGCTCCAGGCTGGCATTGAGCGCATGGATCTGCTCCTGCGCGGCAACGCGCTCGCTGATGTCCAGGTGCGTGCCCGACATGTAAAGCGCGCGTTCGTCGTTGTCGAGCTGGTGCACTCGACCTCGTGTGTTGATCCAGACCCAGTGACCGTCCTTGTGGCGCATCCGCAGGTCGCAATCATAGAAAGGCAGTTCGCCGCTCAGGTGCTTCTCGCGCACCACATTGGCTTTCACCAGATCGTCGGGGTGCACGCGACTGCGCCAGGTCTCATAGTCGATCGGCTCAAGTTCCTGCAGCGTGTATCCCAGCATTTCGGCCCAGCGCTCGTTGATGGTCAACGTCGAGTTGGTGAGGTTGGTTTCCCAGATGCCGGGGCGTGTGGCGTCGAGCACCCAGGCCAGCCGCTGGCGCTCCTCCCGCAGCGCTTCCTGGGTCGAGATGTAAGACGTCACGTCGGTGAAGGTACGGACCACACCCCCATCGGGCAAGGCACGGGACCGGATCTCCAATGTGCGCCCGTCCCTCATCTTGCGCCAGTAGTGATCGGGCATGTGGATCGGATCGGGCTCTCCCAGGTAGCGACGCGCCAGGGGATCCACCAGCTGCAGCTGTGCGCCGAAATCGCCCCGATCGCGCTGGAACTGCACCACCTCCTCGTGCGTGGGTCGCCGGGCCAGCAACTCATCGGGCAAATCCAGCAGCTCCAGCACTCGCCGGTTGTAGAACAGCACCCGACCCTGGGCATCGATCTTGGTCAATCCCTGGGTGATGCTGTCCAGCGTGGCCTGCAAGGCTGCGCTCTTTTCTGCCAGCAAGGCGCTGGTGGCCTCCAACTGGCTGCGCGTGCGCGTGCGCTCCACGAAGCCGCGCCAGGCCAGCACCAGCTGACGCACGGCGCCCAGCAGAGGCTGCAGGAATTCGATGTCGGCTTCGCTGTAGCCGTCGGGCTGATTGGCCAGCCCGACCATCGCCACCAGGCGATCGCCAACGGCCAGCGGAATGCCCAGGAACGCGTCCATGGGTGGATGCCCGGAGGGCATGCCGGCGGCCCGCCGATCGCTGGAGGGATCGTTGGCAATCACCGGCTGCCCGCTCGTCATCGCGTGCCCGAACAAGGTCTTGAGATTGCTGAAGATCATGCCGGCATCGAGCTGGTCGGTGTACATGCGCCTGGATTCGGCGTCCCAGGAGATGTCGGTGATCGCGTGGGTCTTCAGATAGGGGTTGTCGTTGACGTCGTACAGCACCTCGCCCACGAATCCGTAGCCACTGTTCGTGAGCTGCAGGAACGCGTCCAGCAAGCCCTGGAAAGCCTCGCGTTTGTCTTCAGTTTCAATGAACACCGCCTGCGCCCCGCGCACCGCCTCCAGCATGCGCTGTTGCCGCTCCACGCGCTGCGCGGCCGTGCGTGCCTCGGTCACGTCGGTGGTGAATCCGTGCCAGACCACCGAGCCATCGGGCTCCAGCTGGGGCACCGCTTCCACGCTGTACCAGCGCGTTCCGCGCCGGGGAAGCACCACCCGGTAGGTCTGTCGCCACAGGACCAGATCGAGGGATGCGGCATTCAACGATGCCACCACGGTGGGCCGGTCGTCGGGGTGCACCCGATCAAACAGGATGCGCGCATTGCGCAACAATTCTTCGGGCTCCACCTCGAGCATGTCGCGGACCGCGTCGTTCACATACGAGACCGTGCTCTTGCCGCCCGGTGTCAGACGGGCCCGGTACATCATGCCGGGCACGCGAGCGGCAACGCCCTGCAGCAGATTGAGCTGCTCGGCGAGCCCTTGGGTGGCCTCGCGCTCGGGCGTGATGTCCTGCACCACGCCAAAATCGGTCTGGGGATTGCCCGCCACCATGGTCTGTCCAATGCGGGTGCGAAACCAGCGTTGCCGGCCATCCGGACGCAACCAGCGGAACTCCACCTCGCGCCCATCCATCGCGGCGCGGGCGGCTGACCAGGCGGGCTGGTCGTCCGGGTGGATGCCGGAACGCCCCTCCATCCGCCCGATGCGGTCGCTCGGCTGCAGCCCGGCGATCTCGTACAGCCCGAGAGACCAGATCACCTCGTCTTGGTTCTCGGCGTTGGTCCAGTGGCCCACTCGGGCCATCTTCTCGATCGCGGCATGGAGTTCCACCCGCTGCTGCAAAGCCACGTTCGCCAGTTTGAGAGCTTCGTTCGTTTTGACGAGCGCTGCCTCGGCTTCAAGCTCGCGCGTGGTTTCGGTGAAATAGACCAGCAGCAACTTGTCGGAGCCGGTTTCCAGCGCGGTGGCATGCATCCGCACCCGGTGCGCCAGTCCCCCTTTGAGATGCAGCACCTGCACCTCGTCCGGGCCGGGCAGATCGCGCAGATACCGGTCTCGGTGGGCCGTGTCCCGCCAGTGACCGAGCTCGATCGTGGTGCGCCCGATGGCCTCTTCCCGTGACAAGCCGGTGATGTTCAGCCAGGCCTCGTTGACCGCCAGCAGCCGGCCGTCGTGCCAACGGGACACCGACGCCGGCA
The DNA here is from genome assembly GCF_018780385.1 of Hydrogenophaga sp. Lineage (GTDB taxonomy): Bacteria > Pseudomonadota > Gammaproteobacteria > Burkholderiales > Burkholderiaceae_C > Hydrogenophaga. Next base: position 552,541 of record NZ_JADMJO010000003.1, read on the forward strand.
GCGGTGCGGCCATGAAAATGGCATCGAATGGGAGGACGGAAGCCCCGGCCGACGCGGGAGCCGACAGTTGGACGACCTGCTCGTTGGAGGCAGGATCTGAGGCAGCTTCGGACATGCGTGCTCTGTGGTGTGAGTCAACGGGTACCGGTGTCCAGCACGATAGCTGGGTGACCATTGTCAGGCGGCAACCCCGGGCATCCGACATCCGACGCGCCCGTGGAGCACGCTGCCACCCTAATGTACGCCTCCACGCAGGCGGCGGACAGCGCCCGGTCGCGGATGCGCACAAGGCTGCCCGGGTTGCAATCTGGGTGACTCAGCGAGAACCGCGCCCCTGCGCGGCCTGCGTCAAGGGGCGTCGTTGCCCGAAATCAGCAGTTGAGCCAGTCCATCGGGCGCGCGCACCGTGGCCGCCTGCACCCGCCACACCTGCCGCACCAGCGCGGGCGTCAGCACACGTGCCGGATGCCCGCTCGCTTGCAGCACACCACCATCCAGCACCCAGACGCGATCGGCGTAGCGCAGCGCCAGGTTGAGGTCGTGCAGCACCGCAACCACACCCACGCCCCGTTCGCGCGCCCAACGCTGCACGGTGCGCAGCGTTTCGTGCTGGTGGTGCAGGTCGAGGGCTGCCGTGGGTTCGTCCAACAGCAGCCAGCGCGGCGCGCCCTCGGCATCCGTGTCCCAGATCTGCGCCATCACACGCGCCAGCTGCACGCGCGCTCGCTCGCCACCGCTGAGGCTGGCGACGGTGCGCTCGGCCATCATGGCCACGCCGGTGGTCTGCATCGCCGCCTCCACAATCCCCGCCTCGTCGCGAGAGGGCTGCTGGCGGTGTGGGTAGCGGCCCAGCGCCACCACCTCATGCACGCGAAAGTCGAAGGCCACGGCGGTCTCCTGCGGCAACACGGCGCGCTGGCGCGCCATGCGGTGCGCCAGGGCCGAATTCACGAGCTGACCATTGATCCAGACCGCGCCCGTATCTGGCGCACGCAAGCCGGCCAGCACGGACAACAGGGTCGACTTGCCCGCGCCGTTGGGGCCGAGGATCGCGCCCACCTCACCCGCCGCAAGCCGCAGGTGCACGCCTTCAAGCAGGGTGCTCGTGTCGGCACGCACACCCACGCCACTGGCCCACAGACCCGCAATGCCGCCACGCCCGGCGGGGCTGTCTTGCTCGTCGTCGTCCAGCCAGAGTGGGCGTTCGCCGGCGGGCAGCCCGTCGCAGGCGCTGCGCCAGTCCGCGTCGAGCAGGCGCGCGTTCACAGCCGCCTCCCGTGCGCACCGCGCAGCAACAGCAGGAAAAAGGGCACGCCGACCATGGCGGTGATCACGCCCAGTGGCAACTCGGCTGGCTGCAGCACGGTGCGCGCGACCGCGTCGGCCAACAGCACCAGCACCGCGCCCAGCAGCGCCGATCCCGGCAGCACCCAGCGGTGGTCGGGCCCACCCAGCAGGCGCACCATGTGCGGCGCAACCAGACCCACGAAACCGATGATGCCGGTGGTGGCCGTGACGGCGCCCACCACCAGCGCGGTGACCACGATGGCGATCAACTTCACACGCTCCACCGGCACGCCCAGCAGCACCGCCTGCGCTTCGCCCAGCGCGAGTGCGTTGAGCGCGCGCGCCAGACCCAGGCCGGCGCCACCGGCGATCAGCGTAATGGCGCCCACCAGCGCGACCGCACTCCAGCGCGCGCCGCCCAGGCTGCCGAGCAGCCAGAACTGCAGATTGCGCAATTGCTCGTCCGTCGCGAGGAAGCTGAGCAGGCCCAGGCCGGCGCCGGCCAGTGCGTTGACCGCGATGCCGGCCAGCAGCATCAGCCCCACACGAGTGCCGCCCTCGCCTCGCGAAAGCAGGTAGATCAGCACAGTGACCGACAGGCCGCCGGCAAAGGCCATGAGCACCAGCGTCCAGCTGCCCAGCGCGCGCGGCAAATCGGGGAACCACAGGCTGCCCATGACGATGCTCACGCCGGCGGCCAGCGCCGCGCCACTGCTCACACCGATGAGCCCCGGGTCGGCCAGCGGATTGCGGAACAGACCCTGCATGAGCGCGCCGGCCAGACCCAGCCCGGCGCCGGCGGCCAGGCCCAGCACCAGGCGCGGCAGGCGGATGTTGAAAAACACCAGCTCGGCGCCGCGCTCCGCGCCGTCAACGCCGAGCAACACGCCAGGCAAGGCGCTCAGCGGCAGGCTGTAGGCTCCCTGCCCGGCTGCCCACAACAGCGTGGCGAGCAACAGCAGGCCGAGCAAGGCCAGCAGGCCTGGGCCCCTGAGGCGGCGGGGCGTGCGCTGCTGCCATGCGGTGACCTCGGTCTCTGACGTGTTCATTCGGTCACCTCCGTGCCGGGCGGGTGGCGGGCAGGTGCGCCGGGGCGCCACGGTGCCCGATCGATCAGGTGCAGCACATGGCCGTCGATGTCGAGCAAGGTGCTCTCCCAGGCACACCAGTCCATCCATTGCGGTGAGTCGGAACCCAGGCGCTGCGCGTGCAGCAGCGTGCGACCGGCCAGACGCGTGCGGCAGGGTCGCAGCAAGGCGCAGCGCAGGCTGGCGTGCAAGGCGTGGAGGCCGACCACCTCGACCCGGTGGTGTTGGGGCGCGAACGTGGTCTCACCGGGCGTGGGCTGTTCCCAGCGCCCGGGCGTGGCGCCGAAGGCCCAGAGCTGCACGCACAGCGGCCCGTGCAGCAGGCGCGCGAACACACCCGGCACGTGCTGCTGGCCATCGAAACCCAGCACCTGCGTGTAGTCGGCCAGGGCGCGCTGCAAATCCGGGGTGCGCAGGTTGACGGTGGTCATGCTTTCACCATGCGCTCGTGCAGGCGCTCCACCACATCGGGCAGTCGCGGGCCGAAGCCCAACAGTTCCAGCGCGTCCAGGTGCACCATGGCGCGGCGGGCGTGGGCGGGCGTGAGCGCGAGTTCGGGCCGTTGCCAGAACTTCGCCTCTCCGCCGATGGCTTCAATGCCTTGCGTGGTGGTCAGGATGATGTCAGGCGCGGCCTGGGCCATGGCTTCGGCCGTCATGGGCCGGTAACCCTTGAAACCCGCCAGCGGATTGCGCGCACCGATGAAACGGATCAGCGCATCGGCAGCGGTCTGCTCACCCGCGACCATGGGACTGCCACTGTGCGAGAGCACGAACAACACGCGTGGCCCGGGATTCTTCGCGGCCTGCACACGCGCGATCACGGCCTGCCAGCGCGCATCCAGCCGCGCCTGCAACTCGCGTGCCGCCGCCTCACGGCCCGAGGCACGGCCCACCGCCGCCACCTTGCGCCGCACCTCGTCCCAGCTGTGGTCCGAGTTCACCAGCTCCACGCGCACGCCAGCGCTGCGCAGCTGGTCGATGACCACCGGCGGGCCGGCGTCGGTTCCGGCAATCAAGGCGTCGGGCCGCAGCGCGAGCAGGCCTTCGGCCGAGAGCTGGCGCATGTAGCCCACCTTGGGTGTGGCCTGCGCCGCGGGCGGGTAGAGGCTGGTGGTGTCCGTGCCCACCAGCTGGTCTTGCGCGCCCAGCGCATAGACCACCTCGGTGATGCCACCGCCCACGGTGACCAGGCGGGGCAGCGCTTTGCGTTCAGCGCCGGGCGCGGCGCCGCTCGGGCTGTTCGCAGCCGCAGGCGCAGCCATCAACAGCGATGGCCATCCAGCGGTTGCCGCTGCCGAGCCAGCCAGTGCGGCGCTCGACAAGGCGCGCAGCGCGCTTCTGCGCGAGGTGTTCGCGAATGTTGAGGATGGCGACAGGTGCTTCATGGGGTGTTCTGGTGAGGTTCATGGGGAGGGCCGTTCAGGGCAGGCGGCCCACAGGCTCGAAGCCGGGCGTGTTCTGTCCGATGTGCCAGCACACACCCGACGGGTCGATCACCACGAACTCGGTGATGCCCCAGGGCTGCGCCTCCAAGGGCGTGATGCGCACGCCGTAGCGCCCGGCGAGGTCTTGCGCGTCGACGTGTGCTCGCCACACCTGCACGTCGGGCACCAGCAGGTGCATGACCAGGTTTTCTGCGAGCGCCTGGTCGTAAAAGTCCTGCAGCAGGAAGGCACATCCCTCGACACAGAAGTACGCCACGCCACCGCCCTGCGAGCGCTGGGTGAAGCCGAGGTCGGCATAAAAGCGCTGTGACAGTGCGAAGTCTTTCGCCGGCACGAAAGCCTTGAGCTCGACGGCCTTGAGCGCGCTCATGCGGCCACCGTGTCGTGTGGCTGGCCTGTGGCCTGCAGGTGGCTCACGATGTGGCGCCACGCGGCGAGTTCGCTCTGGCCGGGTTTGCGCGCACCGAAAAACATGGCCATGAGTTCGCCCTGGGCATCGAAGGCTTCCACCGAGGTCACCACGCCATCGCTGGTGGGTTTCTCCACCACCCACACGTCCTGGATCAGGTCTTCGCGCAGGTGCAGGTTGAAGCCGGGGTCGAGCACGTTGAGCCAGGTCTTGCCCTGCATTTCCATGGGCTCGATGCGCAGGACCGGGCCGGTGTGAATCTGGATGCACCCCGGGCTGCCGACGAACACCATGATGGGCGTGCCGTCGAAGGCGGCCTCCATGAGCAGGCCGCGCACGGCGCTGGTCTGCACGCGGTGCGTGTAGCGGCCCTCCACTAGGTGAAAGCCTTGCTGGCGCTCGATACCGAACTGTTTGAGCAGCGGAAAGAACTGGTGCGTGTCGGTCATCGCACCCCACGCGGCGGCAAACGCCGCAGCATCGGGCGCTGGCTGAGGCGCGGCCACGGCGGGCGTGGTGCGCGGCACGAAGTCGCGCGCGGCCTGCGTGTCGGTCTGCTGCGCTATGACCTGCAGCCAGGCGACCAGGTCGGTCTGCTCGCGCACGAAGATCTTGTGTACCGCCACGCCGTGGCGGTCGAAGAACTGCAAGCTGGGCGGCGCCGTGCCCAAGCCGGACTTCAGCGCCTCGGTGACCGCGAAGCCCGCATGCCACTGGTGGAAGAACAGGCGCAGGTCGATGTGTTCACCCAGCGCCAGGCCCACATGGCCGCTGGCCGAGACCTTCTGATACACGCCGGTCTTCTCGTGCACCACGGTTTCGTTGCGCGTGAGCGCCATCAGCGGACCACAGGCTTCGAGCGACTGCAGCAGACCCAGCCAGTCGGGCTTGAGCGCGGCGGCGTGCAGGGGCGCGTTGACAGCGCCCTGGTGCGCGGCGATGGCAGCGCCTTCGCTCACGCCGATGGCTTCGGCCGCTTCCCTGGCCCGCAAGCCCCGGTTGCGTGCGGTCTGGAAAGCGGTGCGGATGTCCTGGATGCTCATGGTGGGTTCCTCGGTGATGGAAAAGTGGGTCAGAAAGTCGTGACCAGCGCCACCGACAGGCTGCGACCGGGTGCGGTGTAGCTGTCGAGCGCGATGTCGTTGGCGGAGATGCCGCGCACGTTGGTCCACTCCCAGTACTTGCGGTCGGTCAGGTTGTGGACCGCGGCGCTCAGGCGCGTGGCCCGGCTGAGCTGCCAGCTCGCGCGCAGGTCCAGCGTGGTGTAGGCCGGCGAGGCGAACTGGTTGGCCGCGCCGGTGGTGTCGATGTCGCTGGCCGCCTTCTTCGCGCTGTGCGCCAGCGAAGCGCCCACCGACCAGTCGCCCATGCGGTGATCCACGCCCAGCACCAGCTTGGCGGGGTTGACCGAGTTCAGCGGCAGGCCGCGCGCCGTGTCGGTGCCCGTGGTCTGCCCGTAGGCCGCGCGCAGTGTGGTACTGGCAGTGACGCGGGCCGAGCCCTTGAGTTCGAAACCGCGCAAGGTGACCGCCTGGCGGTTGACCGACTGGAACTGGATCCTTGGCGTGGTCTGCACCGTCACCAGGTCTTCGATGAAGTCCTTGTAGCGCCCAGTGAAGGCCACCGCCTCCCAGTCAAAACCACCGACCAGCCCGCGCGTGCCCAGCTCCAGCGTGCGGCTCTTCTCCGGGCGCAGGTTGGGGTTGGGGATGGTCTCGTAATTGCCAATCGGGTTCTGGAAGTAGTTGTTGAGTTGCAGCGGGCTGGGCGACTTGAAGCCCGCTGCAAAGTTGCCGAACAGGCTCCATTGATCGCTGCCGCGAAAGATCACGCCCAGCTTGGGGGTGACCGCATCGCTGGACAACGAGGCCGGCTGCAACGGATAGAGCGGGCTGGTGCGCGCGTCCAGCGACACGCGGTCGTAGCGCAAGGCTGGAATCACGCTCCAGCGGCCGCTGGCGTACTCGCTCTGCACGAACAGCGCCGAGGTGGTCTCGATGGTTTCGGGAAAGCGCTGCAGCGGGTAGGACTCATACGCCGGACCGTTGACGCCGGTGACGAGGTTGTCCAGGCTGGCACGCGAGAGGTCGACCCCGTACACCAGTTTCTGCGACCAGTCGCCGCCGAGCGGGCGCAGCTTTTCGGCCTGCAGCACGGCTTGCACGATGCGCTCGCTGTAGGTCACGTCGCGCACCCGGTTCCGGGTGGCCGCGGGCTGCAGCGGGCGGAACTCGTGCGTGGTCTCCTGCGATTCGGAGGACTGCAAGCCCACCATGGCGCGGATGTCGTCGGCCCAGGCCGAGACCACCGGGAAACGGCCATCCCAACTCACCCGGGTGCGCGTCATGTCGGAGGTGCCGTCCAGATCGCCCACATGGGCGGGCGCCGAGACGACGGGCGCGCGCCCGGTGTAGGCCTCCACATCGCTGCTCTTGTCCACGTGCTCGGCGGTGAACACGTGGCGCTGGCCGCCGCCCGGCGTGAACACCAGCTTGCCCATGAGCGAGGTGTTTTTGTCTTTCTGCGGATTGGGTGCGGTGCGGGTGTTGTTGGGCGCGAAGTTGCGGCCCTGGTTGTCCAGTGCTTCGCTGCGCCCCACCTGCACGCTGCCCAGCCACTGCAGGCTGTCGCTGGCCACACCGGCCAGGGTGAGCCCGAGGCGGCGCGTGTCGTCCTCCCCGTCGTAGGTCAGACCGACGCGCCCACCCAGCGTCTGGCCTGGTTTGAGCAGGTCCTTGGGCTCGGTGGTGAACATGGCGACCATACCGGCCAGACCGTCGGAGCCATACAGCGCCGAGCTCGCGCCGCGCAAGATTTCCACGCGCGAGATCAGGCCGAGGTCGTAGTAGTCGCGACCGAACGCCGCCGGGCCGAAGACGCCACTGCTGAGTTCGCGCGGCACGCGGATGCCGTCGATGGTGAGCAGCACGCGGTTGCCCTCCAGCCCGCGGATGTTGAAGCCCGCATTGCCGTCGCGCCCGACGTTGCCGGTGACACCGCCGAAACGCACCGGGGCGCGCTTCACACTCACGTTGGGCAGCTCCTGCACCAGATCGCGGATGTTCTGTACTCGCGCGGGGTCCAGGTCTTCACCATCGAGCACGTCGATGGCGGCGGGCACTTCGTCCAGCACGCGCTCGCTGCGCGCGCCACTGATCACGACCTCGCGCAGGGCGCTGGCGTGGCCGGCTTGTGCAACGGTGGTGGTGGCAGCATCGGGTGCGCTTTGCGCCTGTGCAGGCCCGGCCATGAGCACGGCGCAGGCCACGGCGAGCGGGCTGAAAGCAAAAGGAGAGGTGGGAACAGCGAAGCGGGGAACGGCAAAGCGGGTGAGGGTCACGACGGCACCTGGATCCAAGGTTGGAGGACAAGGCTGGCGTCACGACCGCGGATGCTGTGCCCGGGTGCTGGCTGGCTGGGAAGCACGCATCATATACGAACGATTCTCATTTGCGAAAAGTTCGACTCCCCGCACGCAGCCGGCACTGCGTTGAGCGCCCGGAGACCCATCGCGGTCCATCTACAATTCGCGCCCCCTTCCCCCCGAACCCCGACCCATGCACATCACCGTCAACCCGGACCTCAAAGCCTACATAGACCCCCTGACGCCAGACGAATTCGAAGCGCTGGAGCGCAGCATCCTGAGCGAGGGCTGCCGCGATGCGCTGGTGCTGTGGGGCGACGTGCTGATCGACGGGCACAACCGCTACGGCATCTGCCAGCAACACGGCCTGCCGTTTCAGACCGTGCAGAACACCCACTTCCAGTCAATGGAAGACGTGCACCTGTGGATGATCGACCAGCACCTGGGGCGGCGCAGCGTCTCGGACTTCCAGCGCGGCGTGCTGGCGCTGCGCAAGCGCGAAATCATGGCCGAACGGCGCTCGCGTTTTCTGGCGGCGGCCCCGGCGCCCGACGACGTGGCGGCCGACGAGACGATGCCCACCCCGCCACCAGACTACCCGGTGGCGCCTGCGCCCAGGCCGCTGCACAGCCGCGAAGACATTGCCAAGGCCGCGCGGCTGAGCAGCAGCCAGGTGGTGCAGATCGAAAAGATCCAGAAGCAGGCCGCGCCCGAACTGGTGGAGGCGCTCAAGGCGGGCGCGATTTCGCTCAACGCCGCAGCCGCCGTGGCCGGCCTGCCGGTGGACGAGCAGAAAGCCGCAGCCCTGGCCGGCAAGGACGAACTCAAGCTGGCGGCCAAACGCGCGCGCGAATCCCGCCGCAAGCCGCCGGAAACCGGCGACGAGGCAGCGTCGCTCTCACCCTCCGATGAACTCGCGGCCCTGCGCCTGCAGGTGGTTGAGCTGCAGGCAGACAACACCGCGCTGCGCGAAGAAGTGACTGCGCTGCGCCTGCAGCTGGACGCGCAGTCCGCCTGAGCCAGCTGGCAGCGGCGGGCGGTGCGGGCGGAGCCGCCTGGGTGAGGGTTGATTCAAATCCCGTTGGGGCCGGGAGCCTGGATGCTGGCCGCGGCAGGACGCAGCGGAAGGCGCCACAGGCGCGAGGCGCGGCCAACGAAGACGCCGGTGAATGCACCGTACAGTGCAGCAACGCACAGCACGTACGGTGTTTCCTGGACCAGTTGCGGCTCCATGGCGAGATCCACCCCGACCACATACTTCACCAGAAAGATCCCCACGATCAGCAACAGGGGGACGACGCTGCCCGGCAGGAGATACAACCCCCGCGCCGGGTCGTAACGCGCGGCGTTGCGGCCACGCGCGAGCAGGGCGAGCGCAAGAGCTGCGGCGACGAGCCAAGCCGCGATGGAAATGGCCCAATGGGGCGTTCCGCCCAAGGCCGAGATCGTGCCCGACACCGAGACGATGGTCATCAACAAGGGCAGCAGCGACACACGCGCCAGGCTGGCTGTGCGCTCGCGCAGCTGGCTGATGCCCAGCGCGAGCAGACCAGCGAGCAGGCCCCACACCCATATCGGCGTACTGCGCACGATCGGTACCAAGGCTTCGGGATGATTCACAACGAGTTGCAGCAGCATGGGGTTTCCCAGAGGAGATGGATTGAGGGGAAGGCCGAGGCCGCACTGTGCATGGCGCGACCGCTCATGGACATGGCGCTGCGACGAAACCCCGGCATCGTGCCGCGAACCGCCTCAAAACTGGAGTGAGTCGCGTTGCCCGCGCCTGAGATCGCGGGTCGTTGTCAGATGCGCCCTGCCACGCGGCGACGAAAGGCTTCCTCATCGATCAACGCACTCAGCGTGCCGGGATCGGCCGGTTTGACGAAGTGGAAATCAAAACCGGCCGACTTTGAGGCTTCTCCGGCCTCTTGCTGTCCCCAGCCAGTGAGAGCTATCAACAACAAGTCGCCGCTTGCACGCGTCTCGCGCAAGCGTTGAGCCAACTCGACGCCCGACATTCCGGGCATTCCAAGATCGAGAACTGCAACGTCAGGCTTCGCCATGCCGATAGCGTCGAGCGCCTCCGCGCCATCGAAAGCCACCAGGGTCTGATAGCCGTAGTACTCCATGGCTTCACCAAGCAGGTTCGCCGCGTCCTCATTGTCATCAACGATGAAGACCTTGATCTGCCCCCGTTCCGCCCTGCTCATGTGCCATCCCCTGCCAAGCTGTTTTGACTGACTGTCTGCGTACAAAAAATCGATGCTCGGGCGCTCATCGGTGCGGGCCCGCAATAACTCCATTTTTAGAAGCCGTGAGAGATTCACCATCGAATTCGCTCCGTTGTTCTTGAGACGCTTGTTCGAGGGGCTGCGCTCTGGCGCCTGCCTTGAAAACAGCTTCTTGCCAATGCTTCAGTTCGCCGCTTTCACGTGGACAGTGAGACCGACCAACGCAAGTCGATCGACCTCGGCGTACTCGGGCAGGGCCAGTTGGTGTGCAGAAACGTCGACCTCGAGCACCTGGTAGCGCAGGGTGGCCGGGCGGGCTGCACGTGTGCGCATGATCCGCGGCTCGACGCTGCGCAGCAGAATGTCCACCCCCCGTACGATGGGCGCCACCGCACACATCATCAGCGTACCTCCGGGCAATAGTCGGTCAAGGCATTCGTCCACAATTCGCACGGCAGGCCCGGTGCCGAGTTCACCGCCGCCGTGCTGTGAAGTGCGCCGCTGTCTATTGATCAATCCCGGCGGATTCGCGAGCACCAACAGGGGTGGTTCGGTCACAGCGCCCAGCAAATCCGATCGACGACATTCGAAGTGAGACAGGTTCGCGAGCCGGGCGTTCACTTCAGAAAAACGCAGCGCGCGAGGATTCTGGTCGATCAACAACACCCGTGTCGGACGCTCGCCAGCCATGGCCGCCCACATGCGCGCCGCAAGGATGCCTGCAGCGCCGCTGCCGCAGCCCAGGTCCACCAGCGTGAAGGGTCGTGTGGGCGAGGCCGAAGGCGCGGACGGACCCAGCAACTCACGCGCGACAAATGACCCGAATCGCTGCGTATCGGGTCCGACAACCACATCCTGATCCGCATGGGCCGGCAAGGCCGAGTGCGCGAGCAAGGTATCGGCAAAGCTGGAGAAGCGCACGCGACTGCGCACGCTTTCGCCATCGGTGATCTGCAACACGCCGGCTTCGCACAGAGACTCGATCAGCCCCGCTGGCAACTGGCGCGCCAATGTGTCGAACGTGCCGACACGGTTCCAGCCGAAGAGGTCGGTGAGACCGAGCGCGCGGCGGTTGGTGAAACGTCCGTTGACCAAGGTCTGGGTTTCTATCGAGGGACAGACCCAGGAGTAGTTCTGCCGCATCAGTTCCCGGCCCAGTTCCACCAGCGCGGCTATCGTTGTTGCTTCGTCGTGCGTTCGCGACGCGACGATCGGCATGGGGTTCAAGCTCGGGGAGAGCAATTCAGGATGAAGCGAAGAATGGGTTCCAGCGAAGGGCGCCCAGTCCGCTGTCCGCTGTCGGGGTTCTGATCTTGAAGCATCGTGAAGGGGAGACATGCAAAGGTCCAGGAAGATGGAGGGAGGTGTCAAGACACTCGCAGCGCGGGGCAAACGGTGTGCCCGCGTCTCGCACCTCCTCAGTGCATCGCCCATGTGGTTCGGAGCCAAGCCCCCTGGGCACACCCATTGCCCCGCAGTGGAGGTTCCTGGAGTTCAACTGGTGCACGTACTGCTTGCCGATGATGACCGCGACTCGGCCGAAACTTTGGCGGAGCTGCTCCTGCTTGCCGAATCGCGCCAGGTCACGATCGTCTTTGATGGTGTCGAGTTGTTGGCGGCAGCGACAGGAATCGGCACACATCCTGATGTCATCGTCACCGATATCGAAATGCCCAGGATGGATGGGTTCACGGCGGCCAAAAGAATCAGGAGCGCGCTGGGCGCTGCCACCCCGCTCCTCATCGCTGTCACGGGACACATGGGTCTGGCAAAACTTGCCGCACTCCACAAGGTCTTTGATCATGTCCTTCTCAAGCCATTCAAGATCCAAGACTTGGTAAAGCTGCTGCCAGACCTTTAGCTTCCAGGGCTTCTGTCGAGTTGGTTTCCAACGAGGCTGTTCATCCCGGAACCACTCTCGGCGCCGCGGCAGTTCGCTCAACGGGTAGAGACGTCCAGGTACGCATCAGCTGTGGCACCGGCTTGCTTCGCCCCGCCTCCGGGAACAGCACTCGCGCCGTGTGCTCCGGGTCCAACCGGAACGCCTGGGCGCATGCCGCTGCGATCAGCGAGTCCAGCGCGAGGGTCGGCTGGAGGTCGCGGCCTTCGAACAGGTTTCCCGGCGCGAGGCCCGGCCAGTCGGTGACGATCCGCCCACCCTGCACGGCGCCACCGATCACCATGGCCGCAGCCGCGGTGCCGTGGTCGGTGCCGCCGGTGCCGTTGACCGCGACAGTGCGTCCGAACTCGGTCGCGACCAGAACCACCGTTTGCGACCAGGCCGCGCCCATGCCGTCGCGCAGCGCGCCAACCAGTCCGTCCAGTCCGCGCAGCTGCGTGGCGAGGCGGGCGTCCTGCCCACTGTGCGTGTCCCAGCCTCTGGTTTCGATCATCGCAACACGCGGCCCGTCCGCACGGGCCAGGAACCCCGCTGCGATACGTCCGAGCGCCGCCGCATCCTGTCGGTTTCCGCCACCGCCCATTCTTCCGCCCGCCATGCCGCGCGCTTCGAGGGCCGACGTCCACAGGGGCCGCAGTTGCCTGTCAGGTGCATAAAGCTGCTCCACCCGCATGAGCAGGTCTTCGTTGGCCTCGGGCAATGTGGACGGTGCATAGGTCGTGACATCGACCGCACCCTGCAACGCCAGGGGTACGGCGGGTGAGAACGCGATCGCATCCTTGCCGCTGCGTGGCAGCAGGCCCAGAAGCCTGTTCATCCAGCCGTCCTTCAACTGGTAGGGCGCCTCGCCTCCGGTTTCCAGCACGTTCTGGCCATCGAAATGGGAGCGGTCACGGTACGGCGACGCGACCGCGTGGAGAAACGTGGCCTCGCCCCCCGCATAGAGTTCACGCAGCCGCGTCAGTGCCGGGTGCAGTGCAAACGTGCCGTCCAGCTTGAGGGCGGCATCCGGGTCGATGGCCAGCTTGCCGCGCAGCTTGGCATAGGCCGGCTCCGCGTAGGGGATGACGATGTTCAAACCGTCCGCCGCACCACGCTGGATGATGAAAACGAAGCGTCGCTCGGTGGCGGCCTGCGCGAAAAGCATCTGCGGTGCAGCGAGCAACGAGGCCGCTCCCAGAAAGCTGCGTCGGTCCAGATCCATCCCTATCTCCTCAAAAATTCCGGAGAAACCAGCAGCAGTGCGATCGCCGTGCCACCACTCTCTGCGCGCGCGATGGCGCCTGCAGTGGCATCGCTCAGCACACCGGGCAGCACACGCGGCGCAAGACCGCGTGCGTCCACCGTGTCGCCCGCTTCCTGCGCGAGCCGTTGTGCGACCTCCACGCGGCGCATCAACGCATCGGGCGCGGCCCAGGTTGCGGCGGCATCGTTGTAGCCCGCAGGCGAGCCAGGTCGCCATACCGGCTGGCCCAGTTGGGTCAGCAGACTCGCGGCCTGCGCCGGCGCCACCGTGCGGCGGTCAAGTGCTCGCAGGCTGGAGATCGACCAGTCCCAGGGAGACTTGAACTTGGTGGCGACCGATTGCCAGACTTCTTGCGATGCGATCAATTCGCGGTAGACACTCGCCAGATCACCGCCTGTGCGCCCGAAAGTGTCGGCCAGGCGCTGCACCAGCGCTTGTGGGGGATCGTCCGCGACGAAGTGTCGTGCGAGCTTGCGCGCGATGTGAAGCGCGGTGGCTGGTGCTGAGACCAGCTCGTGGATCACGGCGCGCGCCTGCCCTTCTCCGTCGTCGGCATACGCCTTGCCGAGGAGGGTGCGCGTGCCGGGCTCGTGCAGCGCAGGTGCAAAGCGGAAAGTGGCGCCGCCGCTGGTTCCGCCATCGCCGGGCAAGGTCCAGCCGGTGAGCGCGCGCGCGAACTCCTTCACGTCTTCCTGCGTGTAGCCGCTGCGCACGCCCAGCGTGTGCAGCTCCAGGATTTCGCGCGCGAGGTTCTCGTTCAGGCCCCGGCCGCGCGAGCCCATCATGCTGCCGGGACCGGTCGATTGCGCCTGGTCCAGGTACAGCAGCATGGCCGGGTGCCGCACAACCGCCAACAGCAGATCCTCGAACCGGCCCAGCACATTCGGGCGGATCGCATCGGCCTCGAAACATCCCGCCAGGCCCACGATCAGCAGCTTGTCGACGGACACCGCGAAGTGGTTGGCCCAGAAGTGCACCAGGCGTTCGACGAAGGGGGTGGAGGTCTGCAGCGCGCTGACGGTGCGCGCACCGACCGCCGCCTGGTAAACCCGGCTGCCCTCGCGCAGGTACTCCTCGCGGATACCGCTGCGCTGACCCTCGGGCGCCTGCCGCACCGAGCGCTGCATGTTGTTCCATACCTCCACGAGCGCGGCCGTGCGTGGCAGCGGCTTCCAGGCCGCCGGCAGTGGCTCATAGTTCTCCAACTGCGAAAACAGCCAGCGCTGCGGGTTGGCCGGTGGCGCGTCGTCAGGCCGCGCCCCGAGGCCGAAGCGGTTCAGGGCAAGTGCAGAGGGCGTCATGGCGTTGATTCTTCCAGACAACGCGGCGCCAGCGTTGTCTGGCACGTTACGAACGTGTAAAGCGACCGCTCAGACCGTGATCAGCACCAGGGTGACGCACTGTTTCCTCATGATTGAGGGAGGCGCTCAGGCTCTCCCCAGCCAGCGCGGGCTCAGCGCCGGGGCTGCCGGCGCAAGAGGCCGAGCCCGGCCATGCCCACCCCCAGCAGGGCGAGGGTGCCGGGTTCCGGCACGGGCAGGATCTGGCCGCGAATCTCGCCGGCGGGGAATCCTGCGGTGTGGAAATTGGCGTAAACCAGGCCGGCCAGCAAGCTGGGCAGCTGCGCGGTCAGCGTCGTGCCGTTGCCTTCAAGGGCGTCCCATTTACCGGTGATCGTGCCGCCGACGTCGCTGGCGAAGGGCGTGACAACGATATCGTTGGGAATGGTGTCGTTGAACGGCGCACCGAAGAAGCCGAACACCACCCCGGCGTTCGACCCGGGAGGCGCCGCAGCATGCAGATGAGCCGCGAGGAGGTTATCCGTAATGCCGGGAGTCTGCCCCCCCGTGAAGTCCAGACCGTAGATGGTGAAGCTGAAAGTCAGCGCATTCTGAGCGTCGTTGAGGACAAAGCTGCCCGTGCCGTAGGCCGTCGATGCATTCGGGATCGACTCCTGGCTGCCGCTGAGCTGGGCCGAGAAGACGATGCCCGCTTGCACGGCCGAGGCGCCGACCAGCAAACCGAGGGCGATGAGGCAGTTGTGCAACTTGGACATGGCGGAAAGCTCCCCAACAGTGGTTGGCCGACGCGCGATCGCGTGGCGAGCAAAAGTCAAGCATGGAATGCGCCAGTTCAACAACTCCGTTGCCGATCAACACCTTCGCGATGGCCACCGACGCCGGACCCCATCGGCCTGTCAAGTTCTTCGACAGCCCGCGAAGGGGCCCGGGTTCACGGGACGGGGTCTTTGGTGGCCGTCACATCCTCGATGCGCGCATCGCGCCATTCGGTACGCTCGACCTGGTGCATGGCTGCGCCGAAAGGATCGTCTGCCATCTCATGACCCTTGACGTGCCACTCATGCTGGAGCACGACAACGGGTGAGCGGAGCAGTGTCTTGTGGTGACGGTAACGGTAGCGGCCGGTCAGGGTTCCAATGGTCATGGATTCATCGAGCTGGGGTGCCCAGCCATAGGTAGGTGATTCAGAAGCGGTGCATGTGACAAAACGTTTCAGATTGTAAGCATACATCCCTTTGAGGACGCAGCCGGCAAGCTCAGTTCGCATCGTTGATGCCCCTTGACGACTCCTGGTTCCAGCGCTCGCACGTGCGTGACCCGATCAGCTCGCCCATCTGGAACAATCCCCGCATGACCGACACCCCCACTCCCGACGGCCGACCGGACGATCCGGCCGCTGCTCCCGACACACCCTACGCGCTGCAATACCCCTGTGGCGAACCACCGGCACCTGGTGAGGTGCGCGAAGTCGCGCCTGGCGTGCTGTGGCTGCGCATGCCCTTGCCGTTCGCGCTCAATCACATCAACCTCTGGGCCGTGGCCGACGAGGATGAACAGGGCCCGGGCTGGGCCGTCATCGACACCGGCACCAAGACACCCGAGGCGCTGAGCGCCTGGCGCCAGCTGATCTCACCCGAGGGCCCGCTGGCCGCCACGCCCCAGGGCGCGCGCATCACGCGCATCTTCTGCACCCACATGCACCCCGACCACGTGGGCATGGCCGGCTGGCTCACGCGCAAGTTCCAGTGCCGGCTGTGGATGACACGGCTCGAATACCTCACCTGCCGCACCCTGGTGGCCGACACCGGTCGCGAGGCGCCGGAAGAGGCCATCAGCTTCTACCGGCAGATGGGCTGGAACGAGGAGTCGCTGGACATCTACCGCACCCGCTTCGGCGGCTACGGCAAGTACATGCACGCGCTGCCCGACAGCTTTCGCCGCCTCACCGATGGCGAGACGGTGCGCATCGGCGCGCACGACTGGCGCGTGATCGTCGGGCGTGGCCATTCGCCCGAACACGCCTGCCTGGTGAACGACGAGCTGGGCGTGATGGTCTCGGGCGACCAGGTGCTGCCGCGCATCTCGTCGAACGTGAGCGTCTTCCCCACCGAACCCGACGCCGACCCGCTGGCCGACTGGATCCACAGCATCGAGCACCTGCGCGCCACGCTGGGCGATCACCTGCTGGTGCTGCCGGCGCACGGCGAGCCCTTCCGCGGTCTGCACGCGCGGCTGGACCGCCTGGCCCACGGCCACGAGCGCGGCCTGCAACGCCTGCGGCGCAGCCTGGCCGAATCGCCCAAGCGCACGGTCGACGTGTTCGGGGCGCTGTTCGCCCGCTCGATCGACGCCAACGGCGAGCTGCTGGGCATGGCCACTGGCGAAGGCGTGGCCCACCTGAACCACCTGCTGGTGCGCGGCGAGGCCGCGCGCGAGGTGGGTGCGGACGGCGTGTACCGCTATCGCATGAAATGAGGCCTTGGGCAGGAACGCCGCTTGCCCGTTATGGCCATCACGATTTCAGGAGTAGCGCCATGAGCAGTCGAACCCTGAGGCGAGGCGTGCAGGTTCTTGCCGTGCTGATCGCAGGTGCAGCGTTTGCAGACAACCTGGCGCCCCGCGATCAAGTGTTCCTTGAGCAAGCAGCGCAGCATGGGCACGCCGAACAATCGGCCAGCCGCCTGGCGCTGACGAAGACGCGCGACGCGCGGGTGCGTGCATTGGCCCAACGCATGATCGACGACAACGCCCGTGTGGTGGAGGAATTGCGCACCCTCGCCGCGTCAAAAAACTACACACCGCCCCGGGAACCTTCGATGCTGCAGAAGGGCAAGGAAATGCTGGTAGGCGGCCTCAGCGAGGACCACTTCGATCGGCGCTACGTCCATCAGATGGGCGTTGTGACGAATGAGACGACGGTTCAACTGTTTGAAGAAGCAGCCCGCGAGGCTCGAGACCCTGACGTGAAGGCCTTCGCCACAAGGCATCTGCCCACGGTGCGCGACCACCTGCAGACCGCACGGGAACTCAAGGTTGCGTTCGAGCCGGCGCGTTAACCGACAGCGCAGGCCAGGTATCCAGTAACCCGGATACCCGGCATGCAGCGCTCCCCGGAAGCTTTCGTTAAAAAGCTTCGCGGCCCTTAGCGGTAGATGTCAGCGCCACGAGCGCCGCGCCAGTGGCCCTCGAGGTGCGTGGCATCGTCATCGTTGCGTGGGCGAACGCCCATCAGGATGCCCCCCTCGCGAATCCCGGCGTCGTATTTCTTGATGCGCTCCTCCGGAATGCCCCAACCCACGAGCGCTCCCACCAGACCACCGGCGGCGCCTCCTGCGCCTGCGCCAGCCAAGGCTGCTGCAATGGGCCCGGCGATCACCAGTCCCAAACCCGGGATGGCGATGCTGGTGCCCACGGCCGCGATGGCAGCACCCACCGCGCCGATGACGCCGCCAATGCCCGCGCCGATGCCCGCGCCCTCGGACGCCTTGTTGCCGAGTTCGGTTTCACGACCGTCATCGTTGGCGAAATGGCGCTCTCGCGTCTCCTCCGACATCACGAGGTTCACTTCGTCCTTGTCGTAGCCCCGATCGAGGACGCCCTGGTATGCGATCTCGGCGCTCTCGCGGTCGGGAAAAATGCCTGTCAGATATCTGTTGTCGGTGGCCATGATTGCTCCTGTTTCAGTGTGTGGATCGGTATCGCTATGACCTCGATGGAGATCGATGAACACATGGCAATCGCCGCGCCCATGCGTCACGTTCTCGCTTCTGAAGGGCAGGCATCGGGAACGGGGCTTGCCTCGGTTCGACAGGTGATGCGGCTCCCGCCAGGACTGGTGCCTGCATGCCTGAACCGATCCATTGAAAGGACACAGGACATGTCTGAACACGACAACGCGGCTCGTCAACGTGCGCAACACGAGAGCAACTATGGTTATGAGTCCGACCACCCGTCCTACCGCGCACGCGGCGCTGGAGACTGGAGCGGACGCACGGGCAGGAGAGAACGCTTCGAGCAGGGAAGCACCGATCAAAGCGTTGATGACACCCTCAACTCCCGCGAAGCCAACCGGCGGGAGAAGGACACGAAGAAGTGACGCTGCCGAATCGTCAGGCGTCGTGCCGGCGGCGGCGGCCCACCGCTTCGATGCGAAGCATCTGCCGGTATTTGGTGACGGTGCGCCGGGCCACCACCAAACCTTGCTGAGCCAACTGGCGCTTGATCTCCGCATCAGACAGGGGCTTGTCGGTCGCCTCTTCCGTGATGAGATCCTGTATCAACCCACGGATGGCCGTGCCCGAGCAAGCCTTTCCGCTGGCACTTACCATGGCACGCGAGAAAAAGTGCTTGAGCTCGAACACGCCCAGGGGTGTGGCCATGTACTTGTTGTTGGTCACGCGCGATACGGTGGACTCGTGACTGCCGATCTCCTCGGCGATTTCCCGCAAGCCCAGCGGCTTCATGGCCATGGGTCCGAACTCCAGAAAATGGCGCTGTCGTTTCACGATGGCCCGGGCCACGTCCAGAATGGTGGAGAAGCGCTGCTCGACATTGCGCAGGGTCCACTTCGCTTCCTGCAGGTGCGCGCCCATCTCCGACGTTTCGGCCGTGTGGTGGCGCTGGTAGAGATCGGCGTACATCTGGTTCAGCCTCACCCGCGGCACGATGGCCGGATTCAACTGCACATTCCATTCGCCACGGATCTTTTTCACGATCACATCGGGCACCACGTACGCGATGTGCGACGAACCCCAGCGCCACCCCGGGCGGGGATCGAGCCGGCGAATGCGGTCACAGACACTTTCGATGAACGCGGGCGTCTTGCCCAGCTGGCGCGCCAGGCCCTGAACGTCTCTGGCGGCGAGCGCGCTGAGATGAGCGGCAACGATGGTGTGGGCCACCGCCCTCATCTCCACGCACTCGATCTCGTGCAACTGAAGCTCCAGGCATTCGGCCACGCTGCGCGCGCCGACGCCCGCGGGCTCCAGCGACTGAACCATCTTCAGCGCGATCTGCATGTCCGCCAACTCCGCAGGCGGGTCCGTGGTCACCACGTCCAGCAGATCAGCCAACGGCGTCCTGAGGTATCCATCGTCGTCCAGAGATTCGACAATCACGCGGGCCAGGCTCAGGTCGCGCTCACACAAGGGCATGGTGTTGAGCTGGCTGGTCAGGTGCATGCTGAGTGAGCTGTCGGCCGTCATCAGATCCAGCGCGGAGGTGTCGCCGTCTGACGACTGGCGGGAACCCGAGCCTGCATCGGCATGCCACAGATCACGATCGCTCTCCAGGCCGGCATCCGAAGATTCACTCTCCACCCGGGTGTACTCGTCATCCTGGTCCGATCGGTCCTGCTCTGCGGACACCTCCGCATCGGACGCGTCGAACTCTTCGGGGTCGTCGGCGCCCTCTTCAACTTCCAGAAACGGGTTGCGGCCCAGGGTGTCTCGCACCACCTGACCGAAGTCGAGAGAAGACATCTGCAACAGGCGAACTGCATGCTGCAACCGGGGAGACAGCGTCTGGCTTTGGCGCTGGTCGGCGCGAACGTCCATGTGGATCACAGGTACCTCCTCGTTGTTGGTGTTGTTTTGGTCCGCTGGCAGGCCAAGAAATCAGCACGCTTGCAACCACCATGCCGGAAAGGCCGTGTTGACACAAATTCAAACAACTGCCGACGCTCACGGGCGTGGAGTGCGAGGGGCACAAGATTCGCCAGCCACGTGGTGTTTCATTCAGATGCGAATGAGGCATCTCTTCACCGATCGGCGGCCGTTTGCCGTAAAAGATGCCGAAACGAGGCACGCCTACCCTGCTGTTTCGGGTTCAGCGCTGCGGGTAAATCGCACGCGTGATGTCAAAGCCTTGCTGGTGGGCCTGCGCGAGCAGAGCCTGGAGGCGGTCCTGCGGCATCGTGGGCTGGCGAGACAGCACCCACATGAAACGCCGCCCGGGCTCACCGACCAGCGCCTCGGTGTAGTCCCCGTCCACATGCAGGATCCAGTAGTCCGCCCAGGCCAGTGGCAACCAGCGCAACCACGCGGGCCACAGACTCACCTTGAGCCGCGCGCCTCCGCCACCCAGCATGGGCACCGCCACCCCCCGGGCCTGCCGCACCCGCCCCGAACGGTCCGTGCACCGGTTGACCACATCCATGCGCAGCCTGCCCGGCGCCTCCCCACGGCGTCGGCGGTACTCGGCCGTGGGTTGTCCCTTGCACGCACCTTCAAATGGCGCGGGGAGACGGGCCACCTCATACCAGACGCCAGCGTAACGGTCCAGATCCACCATGGGTGCCGTGGTCAGAGGTGGGAGCACCTGGCGACCACCGACCACGCGCTCCAGTGCCGGTGCGAGCAAGCCTGCGACTGCCAAGGCTGCGGTGGGATGAATGCGCGATCGCCACTGGGCGGGCAACAACGGCAACGCCAGGCCGACATAGCGCATCCAGGATGAACCAGGCTTGGATGAAGCGGTGCGTGCTTGAACCGGGGTGGAACGACGACGCGAACGCATCATCCAGAACAGACCGACCAGCGCGGCCAGTCCCACCGATGCCGGGCCGACGAGTCGCCGCGACTCCACCTCCGCACGCTGGCGCAAACTCACCATGCGCCGGTGCAGGCCCTCTTCCCGCGCGATCAGACGGTGCTCGACGTCCAGGATCTGCTGATCCAGTTCGGACAGCCCGCGCTCTGTCAGCGGGGGCGTCGCCTTGTCCGAAACCCGGATTTCACGGGATGAAGACTCGGTCATGATCGCTGCGCTCTGTTGGGAGGCCGTCGTGGGTGCGCGGTGTAGGGGTGACCGGACCGGGAGAAGATGAAAACATCAGGTGCCGCCGCGTGGCTGGCAGGCGCAGTTTGGGCAGCAGTGTCTTCACCCGCAGCACCAGCCATGTGCCGATCATCACGTGCACCGCGAGCGCCAGGGCAAAGGCGCCCATCCAGTGAAGGCCGACCAGGGTGAGTCCCGTGATGATCAGGCTCCACAGGATCAGCCAGGCCGTGATGCCCACCACCGCCAGGCCGATGCCCAGCACCACGATCTGCAACAACGCCAGGCCCGCGCGGTGCAACTCCAGCGAGAGCAATTCCACGCGATCACTGAACAAGCGGGGAATGTCATGCCAGAGGCTCCTCAAGGTGTCCATCAAGGAGTCGGGCGTTTCACCCGGTTCCTTGAAGGACGTTGGCGCGGCCCTGCTCATGGCCTCACCGCATGAGGCGCGAAAACAGGACACCTGCCGCCAGTGCCGTCGCGACCGCACCCAGCGGGTTGTCTCGAATGGACCGACGTGCTTGCGTCACCCACTCAGGAACTGCGTTCTCGTGGTCGGCCAACTCCGCATGGCGCGCTGAAGCCCGGTCGGGGCTGGCCAGACCAGCGAAGTCCCCCGGATTGGGAACTCTGAAGTACTCCGACGATTCCTGGTTCATGGGAACTCCTTGTTGAGCGGAAGTTGACTCGGCGCAACGGGATCAGCGCACGGTGCCTCGACGGAACAGGTTGACGACCGCCAGGAGAATGACCGCGCCCAGGAACGAGACGAACAGTGCGCCCAGGCTGAACGCATCCTGGTTGATCGTGCCCACGCCCACCAAGGGCGAAATGAGCAAGCCACCCAGCGCAGCTCCCACGATGCCGACCACGATGTTGAGAAAGACGCCTTGCTGCCCGTCCGTCTTCATGGCCAGGCTGGCCAGCCAGCCAATGACACCGCCCACGACAAGCCAGATGATGAGGTTGATCATGCGAGTTCTCCTAAGGTTGAAACATGAGGCAAGGGCCCCGGGGTGAAGAGACCTGACGGTGGCAAACGGCATGCCAGCATGCGCAGCACCCGCCTGCGCAACGGCTGGGCACATGGGTTGCCGCCCCTTGTGACTGCCGTTTCACGAGGGCCCATGACCATGGCTCAGCGCTTTCTCCCCCCCTCCTCACCCGCCGCCACCCGCATCCTGCGCATGGACCATGCGCACGTGCTGGCGGATTTCCACAAGCTGCGCGCTGACACACCCGCTGCTGCACGGGCTGCCATCTGCCGCAGGATCTGCACGGCCCTGGAGCTGCACACGCAGCTGGAGGAAGAACTTTTCTATCCCGCCCTGCGAGAACTCACCACCCATCTGCCCTCGCTTGACCACAGCCAGACGGTACATGCGGACATGCGGCGTCAGATGGAACGGGTGCGCCAGCTGGATGAACATGCCGCAGAACAAACCGCCGCGCTGCATGCGCTGATCACGCAGATGCTTCAACACGTGCACCTGGAGGAGACGCTGCTGCTGCCGGCAGCCGAAGAACTGCTGGGAGCCGAGCGTCTGAATGAACTGGGTGTGCGGATGACGCGTCGACGCGTCGAACTGGCCAGGCCGCATGCGGTGGACATGGCGGCTGACGCGGTCCGCGCCGCCCCCCTGAAGTCCGCCCTCTACGCCGCTGGCACCCTGCTCGCGAGTGGCCTGGTCTTTCAGCACCTCAGGCGCCGCCGCATCACGAGGCATTGACCTAGATGGCTTCGACACTTCCCGTGATCGGGAGCACGACACCGGTGATGTACCCCGAGCAGGATGGTGCGGCCAGGAACACATAGGCTGGAGACAGTTCTTCGGGCTGCGCGGGCCTTTTCATGTCGGTCTTTTGGCCGAATTCGGCGACCTTCTCCGCCGGCAGATCGGCGGGATTGAGCGGTGTCCACACGGGGCCCGGTGCCACCGCGTTGACCCGGATTCCCCGCTCCAGCAGGTTGCTCGCCAATGATTTGGTGAACGCATGGATGGCGCCTTTGGTGGAAGCGTAGTCGAGCAAATGGGCACTGCCCTTGAGGCCTGTCACCGACCCGGTGTTGATGATGCACGCGCCCGGCTTCAAATGCGGCAACGCGGCGCGCGTGAGCCGGAAGTAACCGCCCAGGTTGGTTTCCCAAGTATCGCGCAGGCGTTCGTCGTCGATCTCGTCGATGGAGTCGGCATGCTTTTGCACAGCGGCGTTGTTGATCAGAATGTCCAGGCCCCCGAGGGTCTGCACGGTCTGCTCCACCGCCTCCTCGCACCATGCCTTGTCTTTCACATCGCCTTGCAGCAACAGGCAGCGCTGCCCCTCCTCTTCCACATGGCGCCGTGTTTCCTCGGCGTCTTCGGTGGAAGAGAGATAGGCGATCGCCACATCGGCGCCTTCGCGCGCGAACAACACGGCCACCGCGCGGCCGATGCCGGAGTCACCTCCGGAAATCAATGCCACCCGGCCCAGCAGCTTCTGGCTGCCCTTGTAGTCGGGCGCCATGAACCGGGGCTTGAGCTCCAGATCGGCTTCCTGCTCCCCGTCGGAGAGATGCTGGCTCGGCATGTGGGTGGGCTCTGGACGCGGGCTGGTCTGTACGGCCTCGTCTTCAATGGTGCTGGTGGGGTCCGTCATGGTGAGCTCCTTGCAAGGGAAATGAGAAGAGACTTCACCCTTGGCATGGGGCGTGCCGGCAACCGAAACCAGGGATGACCGGCGAGTGGAAAAAATTGCCGAAGGTTTGCGCGCGCGGGCCTGACGGGGTTGGCATCATTTCACGGGATGTGGGAGCGCCGTTTGCCGCAGCCCCTGCATCAAGGAGCCCATCATGAAACAGGTCAAGGATGTGATGACGCGGGACGTTCGCTCAATGTCGCCGCACGACTCCCTGCTGGAAGCAGCAAGGGCCATGGAGGCACTCAACGTGGGCGCGCTGCCGGTGTGTGAGGGTCCACGCGTGATCGGTGTGATCACCGACCGCGACATCGTGGTGCGGGGTGTGGCGCTGGAAATGCCGATGGCCACGACCCCGATCAGCGAGGTGATGACGCAGCAGGTGCAATGCGTATTCGAAGATGAAGGGCTCGACGAGGTGATCGCCAAAATGCAGGAGTCACAGATTCGTCGTCTCCCGGTGCTGGACGACGTGGAGCGGCTCGTGGGCATGCTCTCGCTGGGTGACATGGCGGCCAAATCCGACCCTGCCGTGGCAGGCTACATGTTGGCCGACATTTCCGAACCCGCGCAACCGACGCGCAATGGTCTGTCGGATGCCAGTGGAGGTGTCGGTGCCGGCGCTTCCTGAGGCGCAACACGGCTCGGCAAGCGGTTGATGATCTGGGGTCTCCTCACCTCGACGGTGAACGCGTGGCTTGACGACTTCGCGCCCAGCATGGGTGCTGCACTGGCGTTCTACACGCTCTTTTCCGTAGCGCCACTGCTGCTGATCGTGATCTCGGTGGCGGGCCTGTTCTTTGGTGAAGCTGCCGCGCGCACGGAGATCTTTGCGCAGATTTCCCACCTGGTGGGCGACGACAGTGCCCGAACGGTGCACACCCTGCTGGAGAGCCTGGACCGGCCTGCCGCCAGCGTGGTGGGCACCTTGATCGGCCTGGTCACGATGCTGGTGGGCGCCACCACCGTGTTTGCCGAACTGCAGAACGCGATGGACCGCATCTGGCAGGTACCCGCGCGCCCGGGCTCGAGCGGTATTCTGGACTTCTTTCGGGTGCGCCTGCTCTCGCTCGGTCTGGTGCTGGGCATCGGATTTTTGCTTCTGGTCTCGCTGGTGCTCAGTGCTTCACTGGCAGCCCTGGGCAAATGGTGGGCGCCCTGGTTTGGAGAACTGGCCGTCATCGCCGACATGGTCAACTTTGCAGTGACACTGGCGTTCATCACCGCGGTGTTCGCCATGATCTACAAGTGGATGCCCAGAACATCCGTGGCCTGGCGCGATGTGTGGTTCGGCGCGTTCATCACGGCCTTGCTGTTCACGGTGGGCAAGACCTTGATCGGCTTGTACATCGGCCGCAGCGGCGTGGCCTCGGTGTTCGGGGCAGCGTCGTCCCTCGTGGTGCTGCTGCTGTGGGTGTACTACTCGGCGCAGGTGTTTCTGCTCGGGGCGGAGTTCACCTGGGTGTTCGCGCAACGCAGAAAGCCGGCTTCACCCAAGCCTGCGGCTTTGCCAGTGCAGGAACGCGCCTGAGCACTCTGCGTGCCTGTCACGGGCATCTGCCTTGCCCTCTGGCTGCCATGTCCACCCTGTCCACCCCTGCGCGCTCCTCGCCCGCCTCTCCCACACCACAGCCTCACGCGTCCGACCGAATCAACGTGAACCGTTCGTTCACCTGCCGTTGCGGGCACCCCGTGTTCTTTCGCAACAGCATCTGCCTGGCCTGCATGGCTCCGCTGGGCTACGACCCGCAGCGCGGTGTGTTGATTCCACTGAGTCCCCTGCCCGATGAGGCAGGGGACACGGAGCTTTGGCAGAGCGCCGAACCCTCGCAGCACGAGGGGCGGTACGCACGCTGTCGCAACCTCAACTCGGCCGCTGCCTGCAACTGGCTGATCCCGCTCGGTGATGCCACATCGGTGGAGCAAGACCTGTGTCTGTGCTGCCGGCTCACGCGCCGGCTGCCCGATCTCGGCATCGCCAGCAACGCGGTGTGGTGGGGTCGCATCGAGACCGCCAAAAGGCGGATGCTGTCGTCGATGCTGGGCATGCATCTGCCCGTGGTCCCGCTGGCCGACGACCCCCAGCAGGGCCTGGCGTTCGACATCCTCACGTCCACCAATGGCATGCCCGTCATCACGGGCCACGAGAACGGTGTGATCACGCTGGATGCCCAGGAAGCGGACGACCCCACCCGTGAACTGCGCCGCACCCAGTTGCTGGAGCCGTACCGCACCTTGCTCGGACACCTGCGGCACGAGGCCGGGCACTACTACTGGCACCGCCTGGTGGAGCACACCGAGTGGCTCCCGGCTTTCAGGCTTGAGTTCGGCGACGAGCGCGAAGACTACCGGGGCGCGCTTCAAAGACACTACGCGCAGGGGCCACGCACCGACTGGAGCCTGCACCACGTCAGCGCCTATGCGAGCTGCCATCCCTGGGAGGACTGGGCCGAAACATGGGCCAACTACCTCCACATGACCGACACGCTGGACACGGCCCAGAGCTTCGGCATCGATGGGGAGCGGCTGGAACTGACCTATGAGCCCTTCACCGCCGAAGCGTTCGACGACACCGGTGCCGACAGTGCCGAATTCCTGCGCCTGCTCAACCAGTGGATGCAGCTCACCGGTGTGCTCAACGAGCTCTCGCGCAGCATGGGCGTTCCCGACTTCTACCCGTTCGTGCTCTCGGCACCCGCCGTCCGAAAGCTGCATCTGGTGCACCGCATCATCGACGCGGCAGATGCGCGGTGGAACGCCGGTGAGGGATACATGGCATGACGCTTCCCGACATCACCACGATCAGGCGCCCGAGTGAGCCTCACCTGGGCCCTGTCCAGCCACCGCGGGCGCACCATCGTTGGTGGTGGCGGGGTGGGACAAGTACTGTTTGGGCAACAGGATCTGAAAGCGCGTGCCTGCACGCCCGGACTCAACCTGGATGGTGGCATCCAGCAGCTCACACAACCGCTTGACGATGGCCAGGCCGATGCCTTCGCCATGGCCGGACGGCGCACTGGTGTCGTGGCCATCCTCGGCATTGGACGCAGACAAGCCTGCATCTTCGGACGACACATGGGCCACATCACCACTGCGCGCGGCCCGGGCCATGTCGCGTGCGTTGTCGGTGGCGACTTCCAGTGCATCCAGCACGTCGGACGCCGGGCTGGGCCCCAGGCCCGGCCCCGTGTCTTCCACCTGCAGCGACCAGCGCGCACGATCATTGGGACCCGCATTCCCCCACGACACCCTCACACCCCCCACCGGGGTGTACCGGATGGCGTTGAGCACAAGGTTCTGCACGATGCGATGGAGTTTGACCATGTCGCTCTCGACCCAGAACACGGGTTCCCCGGACAGTTCCAGGGACAGTCCCTGCGCTGCGGCGAGTGGTCGAAGGTTCTCGCCCAGATCGGTCAAAAGTGCTGCAACATCTACCGTCCCCAGCCGCCGCGGCTCCTGTCCACCTTGCAGCCGAGCCAGGCAGGTGATGTCGTCCAGCAGCTTGTGCAGCGAATGGACGTTGCGTTCAAGCATGCGCACGAAGTTCTCGCGCCCCGACCCATCCAGGTTGGGATACCCCAGTCCTGCCGTGACGTTGGCCACCACGCCCAGGTTGCCTCGCAGGTCGTGGGCGGCTTGTTGCCAGAGCAATGCGCGCTGCCGTTCCAGGCTGCGCAGGTCGTTCAACGCGGCCTCGAGTTCGCTCACATAGCTGGCCGCCTCCATCTGTTGCAGTTTGAAGTACTGGGACGTGCTGCCACTCACGGCCACGCTGAAAATGGAGGCCCACAGCTGCCGTGCGCGGGCCAGGTCCTCGGGCATGGGAGCAGGCTTCAAAAGGGCGCAAGCGTCGAGCTCCCTCACCACGCATTCGTTGAGATGGCCGAGTTCGCGCGAGACTTCGGCCAACCCGAACCCTTGCTGCCATCGGTGCAAGCCGTGCGCGGCGGCGTCGCCCAGGTGGGAAACGTCGGCATCGGGCTCACGCAGCTGGGTTTCGAAACCCTCCAGCAACGACGGAATGTGGTCGACCAACTGGGCACGTGGCAAGGAGTTGCCCGTGGTCAGTGTGACGTCGGCTTCCACCGAAGCGCGCCACGCTCCCACGATGAGATCGCGGCGCAAAGCCATGTGGTCGGCCAGTGCGGGAAGTCCTGAATCGAGCGACGGCATCGGTTACTTTCGGCAAACGAAGTTATCAATTCTGCACGGCTTGACTCGTCTGAGCCGCGATTATTTGCCCGGACGCTGTCTCCCGGGATGCCGTTGATCATTCGGCATCGCGCTGCGCAGGCTCCGGGCGATCTGACGGAGTGATCACAACACTGTGGGTGCGCGCCTTGCGCACTTGCAGGCGCCTGAGCCACACGAGCACCAGGAGAATGAACGCGGTGGCCAGCATGGCCGTGCCTTCACGTCCCAGTCCGGCCGACATGCCCACGGCGGCGGTCGCCCAGATGGTCGCAGCCGTGGTCAGCCCATGAATACGCCCTTCGTTGCCCATCTTGAGCACGGCGCCAGCACCCAGGAAACCGATTCCGGACACGAGGCCCTGAACGACGCGGCTCAACGCATCGGGGCTCATGCCGGCTTCGGCAGGCACCAGCACGAAGAGCGCGGCTCCCAGCGAGACCAGCATGTGGGTGCGCAGACCCGCGTCGGCATCGCGGCGCTCGCGGTCCCAGCCGATCACCGCCCCCAGCAACAGGGCCACCGTCATGCGCGCGGTCACCCGGGTGACCTGCTCCACCTGCAGCAGATCGGAAAACTCGGCACGCAGCGTGGCTCCGATGATCTCGAGTACTGGCATGGACGACCCTTTCGCGAATGGACTTCTAGGTGTTGTTGGGGGATGACGTCCTGGCATGTTGCCAGGACGCGATGTGCTGGAGCAATCGGGCAGGGTCCACCGGTTTGGTGAAATGCTCATCGAAGCCCGCCGCGTGCGCGCGCAGCTTGTCCTCTGCCTCGCTGCGACCGGTCAGCGCGAGGATCAGCATGTGCAAACCGTCCGCGGACTGGCGGATGCGCCGGGCGACCGCGTGCCCATCCAGTCCCGGCATACCGATGTCCAGAATGCTGACGTGGGGATGGAAGCGCGCCACCTGGTCCAGTGCTTCAAGGCCATTGCGCGCAACTTCGACGGCATGGCCTTCCAGGCTTATCAGCATGGCCAGGGTTTCCACGGCGTCAGCGTGGTCGTCTGCGATCAACACCCGCAGCGGGCCACCGTCCGTGGACAGCCAAGGTGAAGGCGAATGGGGGGCGGGCATGGGGGAGACGGAAGGGGATGAAATCAAGAGGATGTCGAAAAGTTACGCTGCCGCATTCAAGCACGGCGCTCACGGGAAGGTATGGACGTAGTCGAGCTGTATGGACCCAGGCATGCCGATTGCCACACTGGTTTTTCCATCACCCCTCTGGAGGCCCTCATGAAATCCCTTCTTCTAGCCGTGGCTGTCGCCATCGGATCTCTCGTGTCGACCGGTTGCTCCGTGACCAGCGGCCAGAGCAGCGTGGGCCAGTTTGTCGACGACACCACCATCACGACCCGGGTGAAGGCCCGATTCGCCGAAGACAAGCAGGTGAGTGCCATGCGCATCGGCGTCGAGACGCTCAATGGCACGGTACAGCTCTCCGGCTTTGCCACCACACAAGTCGAAAAAGACAAGGCCGGTTCCATTGCCCGCGCGGTGCCCGACGTGCGCAATGTGCAAAACAACATCGTCGTTCGGCCCGCCAACTGAGCCTGTAACGCTGTCCTGTCCAGCAAGAAGACGGCAGAGGTGGCACACAGGACGGCCACCTCTCTTCGCTTGTCGCTCAGGCCACGTTCAAAAGCGATGCACGTAACCCAGGCTGGTGGTGGTGATGTCGCGTCGTCCGACCCCGACAAAGTTCAGGTCGTAACGATTCCATTCCAGAACCACGGACGATCTTGGCGACAGGTTGAAGCCCACGCCCACACCGTACGAGCCTTCCCATCCGCTGTCGCTGCCGGAGCCTATGCCCGCCAACGGACTGGCGTTCACCTTGGTACGACCGTAGAGCGTGCCCACTTTGGCAAACAGATTGAGACCTCCCAGAGGCAAGTGGCCCACCAGGCTGATGTTCACGCCGTGCGCGTGCGTACGACCACCGCCGCGGTCGGAACGACCGAAGTCCACATAGCCCAGCTCGGCGCCGAAGTGCTCGTTGAACATGCCGCCGGTGTAGATGTTGTACGAGGTGTTGCTCTCCGAGCATGCAAACCCGCCACCACCGCAAGGCGTGTCCCAGTCAGGTTTGCCGACATTCAGACCGATGTAGCCATTGGTCGCGTACGGAATGACCGAATAGGAGCCTGTGGACGAGTCGTACATACGTCGTTGACCAGTGGAATTCGACGTAGTAGCCTGCGCCATCGTCGCGTCGCTGCTGGACGCGCCGGGTACTGTGGAGCCCTGCATGGTCTGGGCATGGCCAGCACCCGCACATGCCAAAACAAGTGCTGCCAACGGCCATGTTCTTGAGGAATGGATTGAACGATTCATGGTGCAGTCCTGAAGTAGGTTGATGAAAACTGCGTAAAGACTGGCGCAGTCGACTTTCAGGGCAAGCCGCGTGCCCTGATGTTCGAATGCGGGACACAAGGACCATGACGACATGAAACAGTGGATGCGTTTGCGCTTGAAGCCCCAGTCGATCCGATCGCGCCTGATTCTGTTGGTGCTGGCCATCCTTTTGCCGTCCCTCGTGGCCGGGTTGTGGGTGGTGGGTCTCACCTTCAGGCTGGCGCGCGACACCAACGAGCGCCATCTTGAAGACACCGCGCGTGCGCTGTCGATGGTGCTGGACCTCGAACTCGCGAAACGATCGGGGGTGGTGCGTGGCCTGGCGCTCTCACGCATGCTGGATGCCGCACCCAACATTGCCCCCGGCACGCTGCGCGCATTCGACGAACAGGCGCGTCGCACGCTCACCGGCCTGGAGGGCTGGCTGGAGATGCGCAGCGCCGATCGCGTGTTCATCAATACCCGCTTGACTCCCGGCGAACTGCCTCGCTCCCTGGCGACAGGGGCCTTGGTGCCGTTGGTCGACACCCCCCAGATCCTGCCGTTGCGGGAAAGCGAGCAACTCGGGATCTACCACGCTGCGCTGGTGCAACCGGTGCTGCGCGAAGGTCGCGCCGTGCTCAATCTCACCTTGACCGTGATGCCGCATGAATTCCAGCGCATCATCGACCAGCAAAAGATCAACGAACAGTGGGTGGCGGCGATCCTTGACAGCGAAGGCCGTCTTGTGGCGCGGCACCCCGGCGGTGCGGCGCATGCCGGACGCTATGCGACCGAGGAACTGCGCCAGCGTTTGTCCACCGAACGGGAAGGCCTCCTGCACACGAAGTCGCTCGAGGGCAACGACATCACCATCTTCTTCAGCACGTCCGCACAAGGCTGGACGTACGTCACCGGCATGCCCACGGCGCGCTTCGAAGGTGTGGTGCCGGAGGACGTGCGCAACGCGGCGCTCGCCACCTTGCTGATGCTGACGCTGGCCATCGCCGCTGCCCTGGGGGTTTCGCGCAGCATCGTGCGCCCGATCCACGCCATCAAGCAACTCGCACTGGGCATGCGGGACGGGGGAGCCGTGCACGCGGATGCCACCGGCATCACCGAGTGCGACGACGTGGCCCAGGCCCTGGAGCGGGCCAGCGTATCGATTCGAGGTGCTCAGGTCGAGTTGGAGCAGCGCGTGGCTGAGGCCGTCGCCCTCACCCGCAACGCCGAACAGCGGATGTCGCACAGCCACCGGCTTGAGGCCCTGGGCCGGCTCACGGGTGGCGTGGCACACGACTTCAACAACCTGCTGGGCGTGATCAGCAACAGCGCGCACCTGATGCTGAGAATGACAAGCGACCCGGAGTTCATCTCGGCACTGGAGGCCTCCCTGCGGGCGGTGGGCGCCGGGAGCCGCCTGACCCAGCACCTGTCCCGGTTCGCCGGACGCCAACCAGTACGTCCTTGCGTCATCCACCTGGCGATCTTTCTGCCCGAAGCCGCCGATCTGATTCGCGCGTTGATGGGTCGCCATATCAAGCTCACGGTGGTGATCGACCCGTCGATGCCGACGTTGTTCGCCGATCCCAACGAGCTTGAACTTGCCCTGATCAACCTGGCGCTCAATGCCCGCGACGCCATCGCCGAACGTGGCCATGTCGAGCTTCGGACCTTGCGGGCCGAGCCCGACGACTGTGCGGAGCTGGATCAGGAAGACTGCGTGGTCGTGTCCGTCACCGATGACGGACACGGTATGGGCGAGGACATCATCAAGCGGGTGTTCGAGCCCTTCTTCTCCACCAAGGACCACCTGCAGGCCACTGGGCTGGGGCTCAGCCAAGTGTACGGCTTCTGCCACCAGTCGGGGGGCACCGTCCGGATCAACAGCACGCCGGGGCTGGGCACCACGGTGAGCATGGTTTTGCCGGCGTCCGGTGCCAGCGAGCCCGCTGTTCCCCCCACCGGTGCCCGCCCATCCATCATCGGCGCCCGTGTGCTGCTGGTGGACGACAACGAGGAACTTCGCGGTGTCACCGCAGCGCTGCTGGCCACCTTCGGCTGTGAAGTGATTTCCAGCCCATCGCCCCAGGAGGCACTGCGCATCCTGCAGAACAACGGAAGCATCGACGTGGTGCTCACCGACGTGCTCATGCCCGGCCCCATGGATGGCGTCGCCCTGGCCAAACAAGTGCGCGAACTCATGCCTGCGTTGCCGGTGGTGTTGATCAGCGGCCACCGGGGCAACGCCGAGGACCTGGACTTCCCTTTCATCCAGAAGCCGTGCACGCCTGAGGCCCTGGTGGCTGCGCTTGAGAAGGCGATGGCTTTGCAGCGTGAGGGATGCACACCTCCCTGACGCGTTGTTTCGGGAACGCCATGTGCCCATTGAAGGAGGGTCGAACACGACCAGACAGCCGGCTGACAGGCCCGGTTTCTACCCCAACCTTCAAAGGAATGTCATGGACAACAAAGACGTGATCAAAACACTGAACTCACTGATCGAAACTTCGAAAGATGGTGAGTATGGTTTTCGACTCTGCGCCGAGCACGCTCAAACCAGTCAGATCAAGGAGCTCTTTCTGACGAGGGCTGGCAGCTGCGCCCGGGCTGCCTCGGAACTTCAAACCCTGGTGATCCAGTACGGTGGCAAGGCGGAAACCGAAGGCTCCACGGCAGGCTCTCTGCACCGCGGCTGGGTCGCGGTCAAAGGCACCTTGGCGGGCTATTCCGATCTGAAAATGCTGGAAGAAGCAGAGCGCGGCGAAGACGCTGCATTGGACGCGTACCGCGATGCCCTGCGTGATGAGGACCTGCCTTCGGACGTTCGCGCCGTGGTGGAGCGCCAGTACCAGGGGGTCAAGGAAAACCACGATCAGATGCGCAACTTGCGCAACCGTGCGCGCGAGAGCAGCCACTGACCGATCTTGCCGGCCTTGGCCGGTTTCACCCTCTCAACGCCGTGAAGGGCCTTCGCGGGGTTGAGGTGGTCGTTCCCGCTTCGGCTGTTCGGCGGCCAGTTCCGCATCGCTGTGGCCATCGCCCACCGGGTCGGCCGATTCGTCTTCCACCCCCGGACTTGGGAGCGCCGTGCCACCCTCCTCGGGAACAACCGGGGAGGGTGGCACGGTGGCCAGAGGGGCGTGAGGATCCAGCAGCGCGCAGGGCGGGGACTCCGAACCAGGCTGATCTTTGCGGGTGGCCTGGCACACCACTTCTTCCACACTGGCGCACTCCAGAGCGCTGAGTTTCTTCTCGGTCATCTCAACGGGTCACGCGCGCCACAAGCGCACCGACAGCGAAGGCCAGCAGAACAGACGACAACGGATGCTGACGCACCGTCTCGCGCACGCTCTGCGTCCACTCATCGCCGCGTTCGCGCAAATGTTGTGCCTGTTCATGCAAGGCTTCGCTTGCGTGGGCAACGCCCGACTCCAGTTTCTGCACTGCCGGGCCGGCCTTGTCTGCGAAGCGATCCACAGCGCTGTGTGCACTATCGGTCACACGGTTCAGGATGTCCTTGCCCTGGCCTTCCACTGAGGTTTGTCCAGCGGGCCGGGAGAAATCTGATGAGCCCATCGGGGTGGGGCGAGTTGTGCTGTCAGCCATTGCGGTCTCCTAAAAGGACGTGAAGGAAAAGAATCTCGCGGGGGCGGCGCTTGGGCCATCCCCGGAGACCCTTTGTCACGGCAATCGGCATGCCGGGACCAAGCCCCGATCGAGGAAATCTCAGCCTTCGCCGCCCTCGGTACCTTTGTCGGCCGTGTACTGTTTGAGACGGTTGTAAAGCGTCTTCAAACTGATCCCCAATGCCGCCGCCGTGCGCTCCTTTTGATGCCGGTAGTGGCGAAGCGTGGCCAGAATGATGGTCTGCTCCGCCTCGGCGAGCGTCACCCCCATCGAGATGACGATCGAATCGCCCTGCGCGCGCGGCTCGGCGGGTGCGGGCTCGGGCTCGCGCGTGCTCACCTCCACGGGCACCGGTGTGGCGGCCGGGACATGGGCATGATCGTCCACCTGCCGGGGCAGCCACTGTGCGTCAATGTGTGAGTCCAGCGACATCACGTAAGCCCGGTACACCGCGTTGCGCAGCTCCCTCACATTGCCTGGCCATGGGTAGCGGGCGAGTTGCTCGAGCGCCTCGGGTGTGAAGGTCTTGCTCTTGCCCTCCTGCGTGCTGACCATGCGCAGAAAGTGCTCTGCCAGCAGACCCACGTCCGAGAGTCGCTCACGCAGCGGCGGCAACTCGATGGGAAACACATTGAGTCGATACATCAGGTCTTCGCGCAGGCGCCCGTTGGCCACCGCTTGTGCCGGAGGTCGGTTGGTGGCGGCGACGATGCGCACGTCGGTCTCCTGGGTCTGGGTGGCGCCCACCCGCATGAAACGCCCGGTCTCCAGCACACGCAAGAGCTTCACCTGCAGGTCCAGGGGCATTTCCGTTATTTCATCCAGAAACAGGGTGCCGCCCGCGGCACGTTCGAAGAAGCCCTGGTGTTGGCGCTCGGCGCCCGTGAAGCTGCCCTTCTCGTGGCCAAAGATTTCACTTTCGATCAGGTTGGGCGAGATCGCTCCGCAGTTGACCGCCAGGAACGGCATCTTGCGCCGGCGGCTCAGCTCGTGAATGGTCTGGGCAACCACTTCCTTGCCGGTTCCACTTTCCCCCGTGATGAACACGGTGACGCCGGTGCCCGCCACACGGGAAATCTGCTCATACACGCGTCTCATGTTGGGAGCGCGCCCCCAGAGCTGCCCGAAATGCCCGTCGCTGGCAAGTTTTTCCGTCAAATCTGCCACTTCGGCCTGAAGCACGGCAGGCTTCGTCACGCGCGAGAGCACGCCTTGCAGATGCTTGAGGTTGATGGGTTTGACGATGTAGTCCACCGCACCCAGACGCAGCGCAAGAATGGACGTTTCCAGACTCGCGTGGCCGGTGATGAGCACCACCTCGGAATTGGACAGGAGCTCAGGATCCTTGAACAGGTCCATGCCGCTCCCGTCGGGCAGGCGCAGATCGAGCAGCACGATGTCGGGCTGTTGAAGCGCGAGCTGTTTGCGCGCATCCAACAAGTTGGAGGCGGTGGACACCGTGAGGCCTTCGCTGGCGATCAACGCCTTGAGCGACGCGGCCGAATCCACATCGTCCTCGACGATCAAGGCGTGAGTCATGCATTCACCAATCTGGAAGTTTTCAAGGCGACCCGCCGCACAGCCGGCGGCAAAGTGGACGGGCGCGCAAGCCGCAGCTTGCAGACTGTTCCGTTGGCCCCGACCCTACCGCCCTTCAAGCGAAGCGACATGATGCCACTTTCCGCACGATTTCTGAATCCTCAGAGCGCGGCAACGAGCTCTTTGATGATAGGGCGAGCCGGCACTGGCTGATGTGCGCCAGCGCACCAACCCAGACGTTTGAAGGAGGGGGCGGCAAATATTACCGACAGTTTTTCAAGTCCATCGGGCCATTCCCACGATGATTTGCCCAGGTGTGCTGGGTGGCTCCTGAACGGGTGCATGTTCGGGTGACACCGGTGGATCGTTCACATCGGGAGGCAACTCCGTCGGCAGCTCTGGCGGTGCCTCGGGAAAAGGTGGTGTGGGAGAAGGAACACCGGGAGTGGGTGACGGCACGTCTGGTGAATGGTCCATTCGCGCGGGGAAGAACATCGCTTCCTGGTCCGTCGGTGAACCGGGCACGCGCTGGGCGTGCAAAAACCCGATGGTCATGGTGTTCTCCAGTGACCACGAACACGGAGATGTCCACGGGCACGCGGTTGAGTTGGGGAGGGGGCCCATATCGCGGCAACTTGCGTGCCCGCGCACGATCCGCTGAAAGGTCGCCGCTGTTGGCACCTCGATTGCCACACGCAGGAGCCCCTCGCGAAAAGTCAAACAAGGGCATCTCCCTACCCCACAGGAAACCCATATGTCACAACACTCCAGCCCCTTCGACAACCGCCTGCTTGCCGCCCTCGGGAAGGTTGAATGGTTGCGCTTGCAGCCCTATGTGGAACGTGTGGAGCTCCATCGACATCAACCTTTGTATGCGCCGGGCGAAACCATGTCACACGCCTATTTCCCCACCACGGCCATCGTTTCCATGATGCACGTGACAGAAAGCGGTGCCTGCGCAGAATCAGCGCTGGTGGGCAATGACGGCATGCTGGGCGTGTGCCTCTTCATGAGTGGTGGATCCACCTGCGGCAGCGCCCTGGTGATGACCGCGGGCGAGGCCTGGCGTCTGCCGGCAGGCGTGCTCAAGCATGAGTTCAATCTGGCCGGCTCGACCATGCGCATCCTGCTGCACTACACCCAGGCATTGCTCACACAGACGTCGCAGCGTGCGATTTGCACGCGGCACCACCTGATCACGCAGCAGGTTGCGGTCTGCCTGCTGCAACAGGCCGACCGCACCACCAGCGCCGAGGTGCTCATGACGCAGGAGCAGATCGCCGCTCGACTGGGCGTGCGGCGCGAAGGCGTCACGGAGGGTGCGGGGACGCTTCAGAAGCTCGGTCTGATTCGATATGCCCGCGGTCATGTCGAAGTGCTCGACCGGGAAGGCCTGGAAGAACAAGCCTGTGAGTGCTACGCCCTGCTGCGCGACGAATACCAGCGCCTGCTGCCGATGGCAGCTTGCCAGCAGTGCCTGGAGGTCGCCGCTTAGCGTCTCCCATCCACCCACTCAAGCGCGCCGCTTGTTGGCGGCCTTGGTTGCGGCGCGGCGTTTCGGCGTCGCAGCTGCACTGGGTGGTTCGGGTTTCTCCTTGCGCTGCGCCAGGCTGCGCGCCAGCAGTTGGGTGAGGTCGACGACATTGGACGGCGCGGCATTTTGCGGCGCGTCTTCCACGGGCGTGACGGATTTCGTGTCGCCTGACGCCAGCTTCTGGTCCACCAACGCCTGCACGGCGTTGACGAACCGGTTCTCGTACTGCTGCGCGTCCCAGGGCTGGATCATGTCGCTGATCAACTGGGTGGCCAGCTTCAGTTCGGCCGCCTTCACGCCCGCCGCGGTCTTGCCCGCGGGCGGCAGCTTCAGCTGGTCCACCGGGCGGATCTCGCTGGCCCAGCGGATGGTGTTGAGCACCAACGCAGACCCCATGGGAATCAGCGCCGCCAGGTGTTCCTTGGTGTGCATCACCACGCGCGAAATGCCGATCACCCCGGCTTCGAACATGGCTTCGCGCAGCAGCGCGTAAACCTTCTCGCCCTTGCCGATCGGCTCCAGGTAATACGGCTTCTCCAGCAGCAGGAAAGGAATCTCGGCCGCGGTGACGAAGGCCTCGATCTCGATGGTTTGGGTGGAGTTGGGGAGCGCGGCCTTGATCTGCTCGTCGCTGATGAGCACGTACTCGCCATCGTCCTGCTGGATGCCCTTGACCACATCGTCGCCGGTGATGGGCTTGCCGGTGCGCTTGTTGATGCGCTGGTAGCCCACCGGGTCCATCGAGCGCCGGTCGAGCCAGTCGAAGTCGATGCCGGCGTCTTGCGACGCCGGGTACACCGCCACCGGCACATGGACGAGTCCAAAGCTGATGGCGCCTTTCCAGATCACGCGTGGACTCATGGTGTGTACCCCAATTTTTTCATGGCGGATGTGAGGGCGCGCGCCGAGCGGGCGTAACCGCTCCACGGCGCATTGCCCGTGGGCAGACGCTCCTGCACGCTGCGGATGTTCCAGTGGTCCCCACCGCGCAGCGAGGCCAGCTCGCCCCACTCCACCGGCACCGAGACGCCCAGCCCAGCCCGCGCTCGCGCAGACCAGGCACTCACCGTGGTGGCGCCGCGACCGTTGCGCAGGTAGTCAACAAAAATCTTGCCCACCCGGTTCTTCGGACCGCTCCTGGCGACGAATCGCTGCGGAATGACCTGGCTCATGTGTTGCACCACCGCCTGCGAGAAACCCTTGGCCTCGTCCCAGGTGTGTTGCAGACGAATGGGCACGACCACGTGCAGGCCCTTGCCGCCGCTGGTCTTCAAAAAACACGTCAGGCCCAACTGCTCAAGGAGCGATTGCGTGAGCAGCGCCGCCTCCTGCACTTGCTCCCAGCCAACACCCTCCCCCGGGTCCAGATCGAACACCAGGCGATTGGGTTTCTCGAAGCTCTTGACCACCGCGTTCTGGGTATGGAACTCGACCACATTCCATTGCGCGGCCGACAACAGCCCTTCACGTTGGTCCACGGCGATCCAGGGTGCCTTGCCGGGTGACGACGTGAGCTCGAGTTGCGTGATGCCGGGCAGCGGGTTGGTGAGGTGCTTCTGGAAGAACATCTCACCATCGATGCCCTCGGGCGCCCGCAGCAGCGCAACCGGGCGCTGCTTGACGTGCTCGATCATCAAGGCGGCCACCGCTTCGTAGTGCTGGAACAGATCGAGTTTGGTCGCGCCGGTGGTGGCGTCGATGACGCGTTCAGGGTGGCTGATGCGCACCGGGCGCGATGAGGTGGGGGCTTTGGCAGGCACGGGAGCTTTGTCGGGTCTGGGGGTTGGCGCAGGGGGATCTGCCGGTTGCGGCAACTCCCGTTCCACGGTGTGGGCGGGTTTGTCTTCGCGCAACCCCACAAACACACCATGGCGAACGTGCCCGTCGTGGGTCCAATCGGAAAAAGTGACTTCTGCCACCAGCGTGGGCTCGATCCAGTGCGCCTTGCCGACCAAGGTCGGTCGCGTGGCGAAAGGGCTGGACGGCCGGGTGAGAGGCTCCATGCGGCGACGCAGGCTGGTGAGTGTCTTGGTGCTGAAGCCGGTGCCCACGTTGCCCACGTGGCGCAACTCACCCTGCTCATTGAAAACGCCCAGCAGCAATGCGCCAAAGCCGGTGCGGGCACCCTTGCCTTCGGTGTAGCCACCGATCACGAACTCCTGACGCTGGCCGCACTTGAGCTTCAGCCAGTCGGTGCTGCGCGTGGTGCGGTAGGTAGAGCCCTTGCGCTTGGCGATCACCCCTTCAAGCCCGAGTCGGCAGGCCGAGAGCAACACCGTGTCCGCCGCTCCGTCAAACGCGGCGCTGAACTGCACCTCACGCACCGGCGAGCGTGCCAGCACACGCTCCAGAACTTCCCGACGCTCAACCAAAGGAGCAGCCCTGAGATCGTGTCCATCCACAAAAGGCAGATCAAACAGATAAAACACCACGTCGGACGTGCGTCCGTTGTCGAACGACTGCTGCAGGGCGCCGAAATCGGGCAGGCCTTTGGCGCCGGGAACCACGATTTCGCCGTCGTACCACCCATTGGGCAAAGCCATGCCCACCAAGGCGTCGTGCAAGGGCTTCAGGCGCGAGGTCCAGTCGTGTCCGTTTCGGGTGAACAGCTTCACCGCCCCGCCGTCGATGCGGGCCAGCATGCGGTAGCCGTCGAACTTGATCTCGTACATCCAGTCGGCGTCGTCGGTCGGCGGCCGCTCGACCCGGGTGGCCAGTTGGGGCGACAACTTGTCTGGCAGTTCGCTGGCCACAGCCTTTGAGGGCAAGGTCGGCTGAGCGGAGGCATTGCCGGCCTTGCTCTTTTTCGGCTTCACGGCAGGGGTGGTGGCCGCTGCGGAAGACACGCTGTCCGGCGCAGCCTCGACAACGCTGTATTCCCGCTCGTCCCGGGCAAACGCATCACGCTCTTTCAACAGAAGCCAGGCGGGCTTGGCCTCGTTGCCCTTCATGCGCACCAATGCCCAGCGCCCTTGTAGTTTGTGGCCCACGAGATCGAACTTCAGACTTCCCTTGCGAAGCCCCTCCATCGGATCGCCCAGCGGCTGCCACAGGCCCTTGTCCCACACGATGACGCGGCCCGCGCCGTATTGACCGGCAGGAATGGTGCCTTCGAAGGCGGCATAGGCGACCGGATGGTCTTCCACCTCCACGGCCATGCGCTTGACCGACGGATCCAGGCTCGGTCCCTTGGGCACGGCCCAACTCTTCATCACGCCATCGAGCTCCAGGCGGAAGTCGTAATGCAGGTGACTGGCCCAGTGCTTCTGCACCACAAAGCCCAAGGCGTCGGACGCCGTGACCGCCTCACCCGCAGGCTCGGGTGTGACGGAGAAGTTGCGCTTGGACGTGTAGGGCTGCAGCAGCTCCTGCGATTGCAGCGGCTGGGAGGGCTTGGCGTGTGTTCGCCGGAGTGTGGGGGCCATGCCCTTGCGGGGCAAACGGCGAGCCCGGGTTTGCGACCCTCCTTACCCGTTCGTCACTGCGTTCCCGTGCCGCTTCGAGGCGGGGTAGCGGTTCCGTCCGGCGAGCTCGCCGGCGGCATCGGGGTGGCAGCGGGCGGACGAACGGTGTCATCCCCGGTGGTGGGCCTCGGTGGGTCCGAGGGGTTGCGGTCGCACGCGGTCAGCAGTGATCCGGATGCCGCGACCAGCACCGCGCAAAGACAAGCTCTGAAAGTGGCAGTGGCGTGCATAGAGAGTCCTCCTGGTTGCCCAACAACAGCGTTGGAAACACGAGGCGGGCAATTCAGGTGCCTGTCACACGACACGCCCATGCCCACCTCGCGTGCTCCGCTACGGCCTCGAAATGCCCACCAGCGCCTTGGCCGTCACCTCGAGGTCATTCACCTCCACGGCAAAGTCCCCGAGCGACACGATCCCGACCAGGCGCTTGTCGGCATTCACCACCGGCAATCGCCGGATCTGGCACATGCTCATCTTTTTGGCGCCTTCATCCACGGGTTCGTCCTCGTAGGCCCAGACCACCTCTTTGGACATCACTTCACGAACCAGGGTGTCGCAGCCCATGCCCTCGGCGACGGCACGCACCGCGATGTCGCGGTCCGTCACCGCGCCGATCATCCGGTCGTTCTCGCTCACGGGGAGCATCCCGAAGCCTTCGTCGCGCATCATCGCGGCGGCATCCCGCAGCGTCGCGTCCGGGCTGATCACCTGAACGTCGCGACTCATCACGTCTTTCATTTGCTGCATGTTCGTCTCCTTGGAACAGCTGATTGCGGCTTGGTGCCTTACACCGCCGGCGGGTCGGTTTCGCGTTCGGGGTGGCGGTGTTTCGCCATGGCCTGAATGAAGGCATCCACGCCGGCGTCCGTCACGATGCCCGGATCGGGGTCCCCCGACGGCAACACCACAGCCACGCCCGCCGCATCGAGCAAGCTCATCGACGCAGGCATCACCATGATGGCCTTGCAGTGGCGGTGCTGATCGCGGATGAACTCCATCGTATGGCCGTCGCGCGCCAAAGCGGCAACCCCAGCATCTCCGTCCGGCAGCACCAGCGAGTCGAACAGGAAGCCCGGCTCGTTTTCCAGGGACGCGTCGGCGTCGATGGCCACGCCGTCACTGGTGGTCACGGGCCCGATGCGTGGGGCCACGAAGCGCGGCACGGCACCTTGTGCGAAGAGCGCCGCGTGCACGTTCATGACGCTTTGGCCTTCGACCCCGTCGGCCACCAGAATCGCCACCTTCCTGGCTTTGATCGAACCATCGCCCGGACGGGCCAGCAGCGACAGCGTGGGCGACTTGCTCACTTCGGGCTTGGCCGGGTTGTCCAGCGCCCGGGGCATGGGCGGTGGCATCTGCGCCATGCCCAGGCCCTCGGCCACTTGGGCCGCCAACTTCTCGGAGGCATTGCGCAGTGAAGAGATCATGCGCTCCCGAATGGCAGGCACCGTCACCTTGGACAGCTCGAAGCGGAAGGCGGCAGCGATGTGCGCCTGCTCCACCGCGCTCTGGCTCTCGAAGAAGAGCGTGGCCTGGGTGTAGTGGTCGGCAAACTTCTCGGGCTTGGCGCGCACCTTCCCCTGCTCTTCCTTGGCTTGGATGCGCGCTGGAACCGACACGAAGCCTTGCTGGGCGCCGGCCTGGAACGGGCAACCACCTCCCAGCGAATTGGGTTCGTAGTTGGCGCGGCCCCGGTGAATGGCTTGACGGTGCATGCCGTCGCGCTGGTTGTTGTGCACCGGCGCCAGGGGGGAGTTGATGGGAATCTCGTGGAAGTTGGGACCACCGAGCCGGGTGATCTGCGTGTCGACATAGGAATGGATGCGCCCCGCCAACAAGGGATCGTTCGAGAAATCCAGCCCGGGCACGATGTGCGCCGTGCAGAACGCCACCTGCTCGGTCTCGGCAAAGAAGTTGTCGGGGTTGCGGTTGAGCACCATGCGCCCCACCGGCCGCA
This sequence comes from Hydrogenophaga sp., assembly GCF_018780385.1. Lineage (GTDB taxonomy): Bacteria > Pseudomonadota > Gammaproteobacteria > Burkholderiales > Burkholderiaceae_C > Hydrogenophaga. The sequence goes on from NZ_JADMJO010000003.1 coordinate 594,930, forward strand.
CAGGGACCAGTTCTTCGGGAATGATCTTGGTTGCGTCCAGGATGTCGAAGCTGAACTCGTCGGCCTGTTCTTCGGTGAACACCTGAAGGCCCAGTTCCCACTCGGGGAATGCGCCGGATTCAATGCGCTCCCAGAGGTCGCGACGGTGGTAATCCGGATCGGCACCGGAGATCTTCACCGCCTCGTCCCACACCAGCGAGTGCGTGCCGTAGATCGGGTTCCAGTGGAACTTCACGAAAACGGAATCACCCGCCTCGTTGACCATGCGGAAGGTGTGCACGCCAAACCCCTGCATGGTGGCATAGCTGCGCGGAATCCCGCGATCGGACATCGCCCACATCAGCATGTGCGTCGACTCGGGCATGAGCGAGACGAAGTCCCAGAAGGTGTCGTGAGCGCTGGCGGCCTGAGGCATCTGGTGATGCGGCTCGGGCTTCACCGCGTGCACCAGGTCCGGGAACTTCATGGCGTCCTGGATGAAGAACACCGGCATGTTGTTGCCCACCAGATCCCAGTTGCCCTCGTCGGTGTAGAACTTCACCGCAAAGCCCCGCACATCGCGCGCGGTATCCTTCGAGCCCCGCTCGCCCTGCACGGTGGAAAACCGCACGAACACCGGCGTGACCTTGCCCGCTTCCTTGAAGGGCGCAGCCTTGGTGATGTCGGTCAGCGGTTCGTAGCACTCGAAGAAACCGTGCGCACCCGAGCCGCGTGCATGCACGATGCGCTCCGGGATGCGCTCGTGGTCAAAGTGCGTGAGCTTCTCGCGCAGGATGAAGTCTTCCAGCAGCACCGGACCCCGCACGCCGTATTTCAGCGAGTTCTGGTTGTCAGCGATGGGCACGCCCTGGTTGGTCGTGAGCATCTGCCCGGAAGAATCCACCCGCACGCGGTCGAGCGATTCGATGGTCCAGTTCACGCCTTCGGTCGCCACACCACCCGTCTTCTCGGAGTGATTCTCCTCAGACAGCGTGCTGCCCGAGGGGAGTCGCGATTCCGGCTCCACAGTGGCGCCAGGCGCGGGCGAGACACCATTCTGGAAACCATGCTCCCCAGCCTTGTTCGGGTTGAAGGGCATGGATTCGGCAAGGTGTCCGGTCTGCACGGCTTTGGCAGACGCCTGATCGCCCGCTGCCTCGACCTTGGAAGGTGCACTGTCGGTGTTGCGGGTGGCGGCTTTGGCGGCACTGTTGGCGCCCTTGGAGTCGCCACGGGAATCGGTGTTGCTGGATCTGGGCACGGTGAGGCTCCTGAAATGGGGTCTATCGACAGGCCGTCAGGCCACTTCCACGCCCATGAGCGCTTCCTTGCGTGCCATCAGTTCCTCTCGCATGGCCACCAGGTCGAGTTCACGTGCAGCCCTCGCCTTGGGGAACATCTCGTTGCGCTCTTCCTTGACGTGGTGGTCGATGTATTCACCGAGCACCTTGACCTTGGCGTCAAACATCTCGTCGGCTTGCTCCATGGACCCGATCTGCGCGATGAGGTCTTTGGCGCTGGCGTGCTCCACCTCGGCCTCGGCCAGCAGGTCGGTGTCTTTGAGCGCCGCGCGCAAGGCGGGATAGAAAATTTCTTCCTCGATGGTGGCGTGAACGGTCAGCTCATGGCAGATCTGGTGCGCCAGATCGAGCTTCTTCTGGTCCACGCCGCGGGCCTTGGAGCCCACGAGTTCTTCATAGGCTTTGAACATTTTCTTGACCGCCTTGTGGTCGGAATCGAGCAAGGTGCATGCGTCTGCTTCTTGGCGAATGGTGGCCATTGGGATCTCCTGGATCGGTGTGTGTGGTGGGGGTAAGGGAATCGGGTGATTTGCGTCGGTCGTGTTGCAACCTGGCGCACGGCTCGGTGGCAAGCCGTGTGCCTGATCACCCTCCCGGTGAGGTCCGAGCACCGGGGGCGAGCCCTGGCGTCGGCCCTTCCCTTTGCCGCAAATTTTTCTGAACGAGCCGGCACGCGGCGGGTTTTTACAATCGCCAGAATCCCCAGCCACTACGATGTAACCCCATGAAACTGCCCCACAAGCTCACCGGCATCGCGTTCGCCGCCTACATGGCCGGGATCATTGCCTTCGTGATGAGTGCTGTGCTGACGGCCATCAACACGGGCGTGGCCGCGGGGTTCTTCTCACGTGTGCTTCATGCCTACGCGGTTGCATTCCCGGTCGCCTTCACCTGCGTGGTGATCTTCAGACCCCTTGTCGTCTTGCTGGTGAAGAAGACGGTGCAGGCGCCACCCTTGCGGTGACCGATGCGCTTGGCCACGCCCCTCGGATGCGGCTGCACCTTGGGATGACAAGGATGCCTTCGTAAACACGGGGGCGTCGGACGCCCGGGTGCGCCATGGCTCACCCGGGCGACCCGCTCACTTGCGGCGACGCCGCTGTGCGGTGGCCCCCATCAAGACCAGACCGGCCAGCAACATGGCGTAGGTCTCTGGCTCCGGCACGGGCGCCGCCAGCACGAACAGCCGCGAATTCCCGGTTCCCGAGTCTTCAGCGACCAGATACAGGTTGCCCAGATCGTCCACGGTCACGCCTTCAATGGCCTGCGAGGTGATGCCCGACAAGTCCAGGCTGCTGAGCACCTGACCGCTGCGGGTCACCTCAAGCAGCTTGCGCGAGTCCAGGCTCAGGATCAGCAGGTTGTCGGCACCGTCGGTGCCGGCCAGCGCCGTGACGGGTGAGAGCGTCTGCACGTCGGACAGGCTGACCACGCCCAGCAGCGCCGGATCGAACAAGGCACCCATGGTGGACGCACCCGTGGCGAAGTTCAGCGTGCCGCCCAACACGCCTTGGGGTACAGCCTGCTTCACCGACACGAAGCTGCCGTTGCGGGGGTCGTACGAAAGGCCTTCGAGGCCGTTGTTGCCCACGCTGCCGCTGCCGATCGAGGCCGACGGCGCGGTGGCCAGGTTGATGCTGCCGCCCGCCACATAGCCGAACCTGAAAGCGTCCTGCAAGCGCTCTTCGGCCACCACCAGAACACCGTTGCCCAGGTACGTCAGGCCTTCAGAATCCCGGTTGCTGCTGGTGGTGGGCCAGCCGAGGTTGGTGCCACCACTGAACGACATGCTGCTCAACGTCTGGCCGGTGAGCGATATTTCGACCACACCGGTGCCTTCATCACCCACGAAGAACAGGGTTCCGTTCGTGCCACGGTCGCGCGCGAACGTGACGGCAGAAGCCTCAAGGCCAGAGACCCCGTTGCCCGGATTGGCGTCAAGCGTGTAGTTGCCCGTGACCTGATAAGCCGACAGATTGATGCTGCTGGCCGCGAAAGCATTGAAGCCGAGCGCGCACGTGGCGGTCAGCAGGATGGAGACGAGTTTCATGGGTGTTCCAGGTGACGTTCAAGCCTTGCGGCGGCGGGTGGCCGCACCGATCAGACCCAGGCCTGCCAACAACATCGCATAGGTCTCGGGCTCGGGTACCAGCGAGGGTGAGCCGATCTCCAGGCCGGAAGCGATCACGAATGCGCCGTTGGTGCCAGCCGTGCTGAGCGTGCCGAGCAACACATTGTTCAGGCCTGCCGAGTTGTCGAAGGTCTGGAAAGGTGACGAGGCGTCGGAGGCGCCAAAGTCCACACGGGCCTGCAGTGCGCCCGCGGCGTTGAAGATGTTCAGCGAGTCACCACCCGTGCCCAGGCCGATGCCCGCGCCGCTGTAGGTGCCCACCACCACGCCCGCGAAGGACGGGGAGCCGAACCAGTTGCTCCGGAAGCTGCTGGCGGTGGCTGCGGAACCTTCAATGAAGATCACCGACTGACCAGCGCCGATGGTGGACACGCCGGAGAGGTTGATGGCCGAGGCAAACGCGTTGGAGCTGTCGTCCACCTTCCAGCCCGCGATGTTGACGGCGGCATTGCCAAAGTTGGTCAACTCGAACCAGTCAGCGGAGACCACGGAGTTGCCGCTGCTCCAGGGCGCGACTTCGGTGATGCGGACCTGGGCGGTGGCGGCGGTGGCCGTCAGGACAAGCGCAGAAAACACGGTGGACAGGGAGAGTGCGGAACGCAGCGACATGGGGGCCTTTGCTGGGGGGATGGGATGAAATGAAATGGCGAAAAACCGCCGTGCTTGACCCCCTTAGGCTAAGCAGGGTGTGCAACGGCGGTTTGACAAGGTTCCCTCACCGGCATGGTCCGAATGGACAACGACCGGAGACCCGGAGAAGGGGCCAACGAGCCGCGAACGCGCGAGGCACCCGTGCTCCGTGTTTGAACTCAGGCCTTGCGGCGGCGGCGCGTGATCCAGCCCACCATGCCCAGGCCGCTGAGCAGCATGGCCAGGGTCTCGGGCTCCGGCACGGCCGACGTCACGGTGATGTTCAGGGTGTCGCCCACATTCAGACCCGCAATGGTCCAGTTCACACCACCATGGCCCAGCGGGTCACCGATCTCAACGTCCAGAAACTCCAGTGGCGAAAACGTCACGATGGCATCTGCGCCATTGAACGCAATGCTGCTGCTGTAACCGAACTGGCGCGTCACGGTGCCCAGGTCGCCGAAGCTGCCCGAGCTCAGGCCGAACGTGTAGCGGCCGATGCCCCCGCCCGTGTAGTTGCGCAGCACAGCGTTGAAGGACAGGCCGCCCAGCACATCGGCGTCGTCGATCGTGTAGCCCAGCGTGGCCGAGGTGAGCGAGGAGAAGTCGATGTCGAAGGAGATCAGGCCATCGGTGCTGAAGTCGGCAACGTCGGCTGAGGTGCTGCCGACAACACCGGTAAAGGTGGCAGCTTGGGCGGGAGCAAGACCAGCCAGCGAGGCCGCCGCAACCAGGGCGAGAAGGTGTTTGTTCATGGTGTTCGTTTTTCTGGTGAGAGGGTTCAAAGGGTGCCCTTGGTCCACGGGCCGGTGATGGCCAGCGTGACGCCGGTGTAGATGTTCACGAACAGCACACGGCCATCGGGGCTGAACACGCTGCCGGCCCATTCGGTGTTGAGCTGGTTGCCACTGCTGGCACCCGTCTTGCCCACCGCGTCGAGCTGGGCGCGCGTGAAGTTGTAGTTGTTCTTGGCGAAGATGTAGCTGCGGCCGTTGGGCGCCAGCACCTTGAGGTGTTGCGAGGCGATGGGGGCGCTGGTGGGGCTGCCGTCGCCACCGTCTTCGTTGAACAGCAAGCCACCGCGTGGGCTGATGCAGATGTTGTCGGGCGAGTTGCCCACGACACGATCGCGGCTCACGAAGATGGCCTTGAGCACCATGGTGGCCAGGTCCAGCGACCAGATCACGCCGGCGCGGGCAGGGGCGGTGGCGGTGGCGGAGCTGGTGGCCTTGTCGGTGAAGAACACCACGCCGTTGGCAACCCAGCAACCTTCGTTGGCGCCGAAGATGGCGCCTCCGTTGGCATAGGCGCCACGGAAAGGGCCGCTGCCCGTCACCGATCCGATGGTGGTGCTGATGGAAGCGCGGTCCGCATCGGGATCGGCCACTTCAACCCATTCGCACTGGAATTCCTGGCACAGCGTGGGATAGCGCAGATCGGCACCTGGCTGACCGGTCACGGCCAGACCTTGCATGCGGCCGCCTTCGTGCAGCGAGCCCAGACCACCCTCGATGTTGTTGGGCAAGAAGCGGTACAGGGTGTTCGCGCTGCCTTGATCTTCGGTGAGGTACCAGTAGCCGGTGTCGAGGTCGAGCGCGCTGGCCTCGTGCGCCATGCGGCCCATGGCAATGATGGGGTTCACGTTGGCCGCGTTCTCGCTGGTGTCGGCCGGAATTTCAAAGATGTAGCCGTGCTTCTTGCCGGTGGAGCTGATGCTGTTGCTGCCGATTTCCTCGTTGCTGAGCCAGCTGCCCCAGCTCGACGAACCCCCTGCGCAGGGGCGGTAGATGCCACCGAAAGATGCGTAGCTCTCCACCCAGTTGCCGTCGCGGAACACCAGGTTGGTGTTGCCACCGATCTGGTAGCTGCCGCCCGTGAGGCCGGTGTCGTACTTGGCCACGTTGGCGCGGCCGTTGCCGATGATGTTGTTCACGTTGGTGGACAGCGACTGCTCGTGGTTGCGCACGAGGATGATCTCGTTGCTGCGACCCACACGGCGCGACACCACCACACCCATGCCGTCGTGCGCACCCGGCGTTGGCAAGCCGTCGCTCATGATGTCGCCGCGCCAGCCGTAGCTCTTGTAGGTGAAGCCAGCGGGCAGCTCGATCAGGGGCAGGCCGGTGGTCAGGTCTTTCACTGGCGCCGTGGGGCCGTAGGGGCTGGTCATCAGTGAGGAAGCATCGGCCGGCGCGCAGTTGGTGTTGTAGCCTTGGTCGATGGTGCTGGCCATCGCGGTGACGGGACCGGTGAACGCTGCGGTGATGGCCGCAGCGCCTCCGCCGATCAGCAGATGGCGGCGGGAGAGTTCGGGTGTTTGGTCGGACATGGGACTGACTCTTTCTGTGGGTTGAAAACAGCCACAAGCTTGATGTGGCGTGTTGAAACCGCAGTGACATGCCCGATGTCGTTTGGACCCGCTCTTTAACAGGATTTCACACTGCATGAGCCGATCGGCTCATGCTGAAGCGCCCCTCACGTGCTCAACGGACGCTGGCGTTGAGCGCCTGTTCGATCGCTGGCGCACCCACAGCACCGTCAATCCGAACGCCACCGGCGGTGAAGAGCGTGGGTGTGCCGGCCACGCGGTATTTGCTGGCCAGTTCGCTGTTGCGATCCAGCGCGTGCAGGTCGCACTTGGACCCATCCAGCGAAGGAGGTATGTCCCTCATCACGTCGTTCCAGGCTTTGCTGCGGTCCGACGCGCACCAGATCGCTTCGTTCATCGCACGCGATTGGGGCCCCAGGAACGAGACCGGAAAGGTGTAGAGCACCAGATCGGGAACGTCACTGAGCGTTTGATGCAGCCGCTTGCAGAACCCGCAGCGCGGATCTTCAAACGTGACCAGCACACGCCCCGGCATCTCGCGGCCCTTGACGGTCTTGATGGCATCGGCCAGGTTGAGTTGGGCGATGTCCATCACCGGTGTGGTCGCAATTTCATGCTCTTGCTTGCGCCTGGCTGTCACCGATGTTCGGGTGGCCACCTCCAGCACCTGCCCGTCCACGAGGTGGGTGCCGGTGGAGTCGATGTAGAGGATGTTGCCCTTGACGATGACTTCAAAAAGTCCCGCCACCGGGGACGGCGCGATCGACTCCACCTTGGCGCCCACCAGGCGCTCGACGATGGCGGAGAGCGCCTGGGTGTCTGGCGCAACGGTCTGTGCCGTGGCGGGCGCCGCCATGAGAAGGGACGCGCAGGCCAGTGCAGCGCCGCAGAGCGCGGCCCACCGCGTTCTGCAATGGAAGGAAGAAAAGTTCATGGTGCGGATCGGGTGGGAGCTCACAAGCGAGCGGTGGCTGAATGCTGCTCCGCCGATGTGACACCCGCTCGAAGACCGCGGCAGCGCCATGGTCCAAACGGATGGTGGCCATGGGCCGAACGGCCCATGTCAAACCACCGGGCTGCGTCCGTACACGTCTTCGAACCGCACGATGTCGTCTTCGCCCAGGTACGAACCCGACTGGACTTCGATCATCTCCAGATCGAAGCGGCCCGGGTTCTCCAGCCGGTGCACCTTGCCCAGGGGAATGTAGGTGGACTCGTTCTCGGTGAGCAGGAACTGCCGCTCACCACAGGTGACCTGGGCGGTCCCCTTCACCACGATCCAGTGTTCAGCACGGTGGTGGTGCATTTGCAGCGACAAGGACGCACCGGGCTTCACCAGGATGCGTTTGACCTGGAAACGCGCTCCCGCATCCACGCTGTCGTACCAGCCCCAGGGACGGTGAACCTTGCGATGGGTCTGCCATTCGCCCCGGCCCTCGCGCTTGAGGCGGTCCACCACCTGCTTGACGTCCTGCGCGCGGTCCTTGTGCATCACCAGGACCGCATCGGCGGTTTCCACCACCACCAGATCGTCCACGCCGCAGCAACTGACCAGGCGACGCTGCGACAACACCAGTGAATTGTGCGAATCCACCATGAGCACGTCACCCGCCACCGCATTGCCTTGTGCGTCCTTGGCCATGGCCTGCCAGACCGCGTTCCACGCCCCCACATCGGACCAGCCGGCATCCAGCCTGACCACCACGCCGGCGGGCAGTGCCGGGTCACGAGGGCCGTCACCCGCCAAACGCTCCATCACCGCGTAGTCGATGGAGTCGCTCGGGCAGGCGGCAAAGAGCGCGGCGGGCACACGCACGAAATCCTGGTCGGCGCTGCGCGCGCTCCATGCGGCCTGCACCGCCGAGGCCATGTCGGGCCGGCAGATGCGCAGCGCGGACAACCACACCGAAGCGCGCACCATGAACAAGCCGGCGTTCCACAAATGATCGCCTGAGCGCAGCAGCCGCTCGGCTGTCGCACTGTCGGGCTTCTCGGTGAATCGTTGGATCGTCCAGGCGATCCCGGCCTCCCCCTGTTCCGAGGCGGTCAGCGCCTCCCCACACTGGATGTAGCCGTAAGCCGTTTCAGCGGAAGTCGGATGGACACCAAAGGTCACCATGGCGCCAGACATGGCCATCGGAACAGCCATCTGGATGGCTCGGCAGAAGGCCGCGGTGTCCTGCACGATGTGGTCGGCCGGCATCACCAGAAGCACGGGGTCTTCGTGATCCTCCATTGCCTGGAGTGCCGCCAGGGCCATGGCGGGCGCGGTGTTGCGCCCCATGGGTTCCAGCACGATCCGGCCCGGTCGCTTCATCTGCAACAGCTGTTCGGCGATCACGAAACGGTAGTCCTCACCGCAGACGATCAGCGCGGGGGCCACGTTCATGCGCGGCAGATCGTCCACCCGCCGCAGCGTGGCCTGCAACAGCGAATCGGTGCCGATGAGGGACAGCAGCTGCTTTGGAAACTGGTCGCGGGACAGCGGCCACAGGCGGGTCCCGGAGCCACCCGAGAGCACCACGGGCAAGACAGAAATGGAGGTCATGGGGAGATCCGTCGAAATCCGCCAATCTAGGACCTCCGCGTGTGTGCTTGATGACAAGGGCGTCCACAGCGGCATGGGCCGTTTGGACCAGCCCGCATGTCGCGCGACCGAATTCAAGGTGTCACATACGGCCTTCAAACTGCCTGCTCGGATTCTGCCGTCGTTGACGACAGAGACCTGGATTCCCGTCCGTTGCGAACGTCCGCTGTACCGAGGGAGCGCCCTTGAACCACACAACTTCCTCAGCCCCCCCCTCCGGCACCATTGCACGCGGCGCACAAGGCGCGTCCAGCCGGGGCAGCCTGTTGCACGCACTCGAGACATCACTGAGCCCCCTGATGGGCGTGAGCTGCCTGTGGGCGCTGGCCATGGGCATGGACGGGGGCATCCACACGGAGTACTTCCTGCTCGGCTTGGCGGTGTTCGCGCTCACCTATCCAGGACCATCGCGCCTCAACCTGTCGGCACAGGCCACGTTTGTCGACCTGCTGCTCAGCTGGATCACGACGATGGGCCTGCTGTTTGCCGCGGGCTGGGTGACCGGCTATGTGCGCATCTTCCCGCTGGACGTGATCCTCACCTGGCTGGCTGTCACGCCCGTGGTCGACTTCGCGGCCTGGATGCTGCTGCGCTGGACAGCACCGACGCTGGTGCGCCTGCAGGGTCCTGCGGAGCGTGCACTCGTGGTGGGGATGAACCACCAGGGTCTGGCACTCGCCAGCAACCTCGCGGCCACCCGATTCAACAACATCGAGGTGGTCGGCTTCGTGGACGACCGCAGTCGCGAGCGGTTGGAAGCGGGCGACCGGTTCACCCTGCTGGGCCGCTTCGATCACCTGGTCGAAGTGATCAACAGCCAACGCATCAGCCTGATCTACATCTCGCTGCCCATGGCCTCGCAGCCACGCATCCTGAAGATTCTCGATGACCTCAAGGACACCACGGCGTCGATCTATTTCGTGCCCGACATGTTCGTGACTGACCTCATTCAGAGCAAGCCCACCGTGCTGTGTGGTGTCCCCGTCATCTCGGTCTGCGACACACCCTTTCACGGCATCAACGGCGCGCTCAAACGAGGCAGCGATGTGGTGCTCTCGTCGTTCATCCTGCTGGCACTGGCGCCGGTGCTGCTGGCGATCGCAACCGCGGTCAAGCTCGGCTCGCCCGGGCCCGTGATCTTCAAGCAGCGCCGCTACGGCCAGGACGGTGAAGAGATCGTTGTCTACAAGTTCCGCTCGATGACGGTGGCCGAAGACGGCCCCGAAGTCCGCCAGGCGCAACGCGACGACAAGCGCATCACCGCCCTGGGCGCTGTCCTGCGCAAGACCTCGCTCGACGAACTGCCCCAGTTCATCAACGTGCTGCAGGGGCGCATGAGCATCGTGGGGCCGCGCCCGCACGCCGTGGCGCACAACGAGCTCTACCGCAAGCTCATCAAGGGTTACATGGTGCGTCACAAGGTCAGGCCGGGCATCACCGGCTGGGCCCAGGTCAACGGCTTTCGCGGCGAGACCGACACCCTGGAAAAGATGGAGGGGCGCATCGAGCGCGACCTCGACTACCTGCGCAACTGGTCGCTCAAGCTCGACGTGTTGATCATCCTCAAGACCATCCGCCTGGTGTTCCGCGACCAGCAGGCTTATTGAATGAAACACCCCACGCATCGCCTCCGGCCGCTCGGTGTCTGCCGGACCATCTGGGTACCCGCACTGCTGGCCTGCGGCGCCCTGGGCACGGCCACCGCCCAGGAAACCGACGGCCTGACCCTTCGGGCGGGCTATTCGCTGCAGCGCGACGACAACCTCTTTCGCTTGCCCGACGGGGTGGATCCGCAGACCGTGCTGGGACGCCCCAGCGCGGCCGAAAGCGTCGGCATCAGCACGCTGGGCATGAGCTATGCGCACAACTACAGCCTTCAGCGACTGGAACTGGATGTCAGCCTGATGGACTACCGTTACCGCACCTACAGCCGCCTGAACCTGCTCGCCACCAACTACGACGTCACCTGGCGCTGGGCCCTCACGCCGCGCTTTCGCGGGACCCTGACCGCCGAACGCGATGAAAGCGTCAACAGCTTTGATGACACCAGCGTCCTCACGCGCGGCAACCAACGCGTTCGCCGCCATGAAGGCTTCGATGCGCTCTACGAGCTGGACGGCGTCTGGCGGCTGGTCGCGGGCGTCCAGAGCACTCGCCACCAGAACGAGCAACCCCTGGTCGGGGAAGACAGCTACGTGTCCAGATCGGCCGACGTGGGGCTGCGCTTTGACGCGCGCTCGGGCAGCTCGGTCACCGCGAGGTTGCGAAACGGCAGCGGCAACACCACCACGGGCGCGGCGCTTCCCGCCCCGCTGAGCGATCCGGATTTCAATCAACGCGAGCAGGTGCTCGACGTCCGGTGGCTGCTAACCGAGAAGGCCACCGCCGACCTCAGCCTGGTGCGAATCGATCGCACACACGCACGCCTGGCCACCCGCGACTACAGCGGCACCAACTCGGCGCTCTCGCTGCGCTGGGCCGCCACCGCCAAGACCCAGTGGACGCTGCAGTGGGCTTCCGATCTCTCCAGCTACCAGACCACCAACGCCAGCCACGCACGCACCGACCGCATCACCGCTTCCCACGTCTGGCAGATCGCGGCACGAACCAGCCTGCAAGCCAGCGTGAGCGAATCGCGCCGCCGGTTCCTGGGCCCGCCTCCCGGGCAGCGCCCCGACCCTCAGCGCGACACCACCCGCGACGCGTCGCTGGGCCTGCGCTGGAACGCCACCCGCAACGTCGCACTCAACGCCTCGGTGCAGCACACGCAACGCCGCAGCAACCGGCCCGGGCTGGCGTTTTCGAGCACGCAGGCGGTGGTGGGTGTGAGTGTCTTCACGAACCAGTGACGACAGCGCGGCCTCGGGCCCCTCCAAACGGATCAATTCGGTGCCGGGCGCATGCAAGCACCCACGCAACAAAACGTAAGCAAACTTACAAGCAAGACCATGTCTTCCCGTCTTCCTGTTTGTTAGGCCGAGCCAGAAACCTACGCCATGCTGTTGGCCGGTCTGGGCTTGATGGGGGCTGTCGCACGCCGCCGCAAGAACCGGTCGGCGTGAGCGGGTACAGATAAGGGTTTACCCTGTTAGCATACAAACGGGAGACAGGAGCCCCGCTCCGCACAATGCATCCCCCTTGTTCTCAGAGGAGTCCCCATGCTTGCTGTCAAGAAAGTCCGCAAACTCATTCAAACCAACCCCGAGAGCCCCAGTGCCAAAGTGCTGTCTGCGCTGGTGATTGCGCTGGAATCCAACCAGGCATTTCCCCTGAACCAGCTCTACACCTTGAACTACTCGCAGTTCGAACTGGCGCTTGAAATTCTGTCGGAGTGGCGACTGGACCGCTACTACAGCAGCAAAGGTCGGTTGCTGGATCTGTCGGTGCATGCTGCGGAACTTCACAGCGCCTGAACCTGTGGGCCCGGTGAGTTCCATTCAGTCCCGTCGAGCTGCCACCCCTGCGTCAGAACGAAGCGGCGACAGCACCAACGGACCGAACCATGCACTGACCCGCTCACCGGTGTTGTTGGAGTCGGTCATCACCCCCACGGCCGTCACGGGGCCGGGCAGTTCGCCGAACACCAGACGGTAGTCGGCCTCGATGTCGCGTTCGTGGTCGACCCACTGGTTGAGCCGCCCCGGCCCCGAGTCGATCACCAGCTTGCGGATGCGCTGGGTGTGTGGGTTGGGAATCACGCTGCCCACGGGGTAGCGGTGGTCCCACACGTACATGAGCGTGGCGAACGGCAGAGGCTCGCCCGTGACCAGGTTCGCCAGCTCCGACAGCATGTTGTCCCGCATGCTCAGGCGATCACGGTCGCCGTCGAAGGTGACGATCACCCGCACCACCGCGTCGTCGATGTCCTGGTCCCGCAGGTCGGCCTTTTCGTTGAGCGCGGGCACGAACCACGAGAACGCCAGGCGAGCAGGTGCGGGCTGGCCATCAGCGGGCAGGCGAAGGCGCAAGGTGCTGTTGCCGGCGTCGCTGCTCGCATGCACCGCCACGCGCCCCTCGTGCACGGTGGATTGGTAGCGGGTCGGCCTGTGATTGCCGTAGCGCCGATGCACCCAGGTGCCCGTGGTCTCGTTGCCCAGGCTCTGGCTGGCTCTGGCCCAGGCCGACCCGGCCAGTTCGGCGGCCTCAGCCTCTCGCAAGGCGTGTTGCGCGGCGTCGTCGGCTTCGTCCGAATTGTCGTTCGGCAACGACGCACAACCGGCCAGCAGGGTGAGTGCCACGGCGGACACCCACCGCAGGCACCCCACGCGCATCAGGGAAGCGGGTGTGCCATGCATGGGCCTGCAGGTCTCAGGGGGCCGCGCGGCTGGCGGCCGGCGTCTTGTGCTCGTCGAGCTTGTCGCGGTGCGTCTCCAGCATGTTCTCGATGCCCACGCGGCTCATGCCGGTGAAGGGCTCCAGGCGCAGAACGGTGTCCTTGGCGCTGCGGTCGCGGCATTGTTCGATCAGCGAGCGGCCCGTGGCGTACAGCTGCGTGTTGCGAACCTCGCAGGCCGCCACCTGCTCGCGAAGCCCGGCACCCTGGGTGTCGAGCTGCTGGCCGCGTTGCCGTGCGCTGGCCAGGTCGCGATCCAGTTGCGCGAGCTTGGCGGTGAGTTCCTGCAGCTTGCGCTCCTGCTCGGCGTTGCGCGCCTGCAGCGCATCGCGTTCGCTGGTCGCGGTCTTCAGGTCGCGTTGCAAGCGCTGGGCTCTCGCCGATTCGTTTTGGGCGCGGCTCTGTGCGCCACCCACCTCCTCGGTCAGTTTGGTGCGCTCCAGTTCGGCCGCGTCAAATTTCTGCTGCAGCGCGCTCAGGTCTTGAGTGGATTTCTGCACCTGCTGCTGGGCGCGGCGCAAAGCCTCACGCTCGCGGCTGGCCCGTTTGTCTTCCTGCGCCATCGCGGGCAACGCCAGACTGGTGGAAAGCAGCGCGAACAGCAGGGCACGCATGACGGTGGGCAACATCAGAAATCCTCCTTGGGATAGGGACGGCTGGCACGCAAAACCACGCGCGGCCGATCGCCTTGGGCGCCTGCCTGCACGAGCTGCTGGGCCAGCGTTTCGCGTTTGAGCTGGTGGGCCCAATACAAAGGCGTGAGGCCATCGGCATCGGGTTGGTTCGGATCCAGCCCATGGCGGAGCAACACCGCCAGCACCTCGGGCAGGTTGTCGTTGATGGTCACCAGCAGCAGGCCGGCACCGGTGCGGTCCTTCACCCGCGTGTTCGCGCCCGCTTTGAGCAGCAGGCCGACCACCTCGGGGTGGTTGAGCTTGGCCGCGTTCATCAGGGGCGTGTGTTCGTTCAGCCCACTCGCGTCCACCCGCGCACCGGATCGCAGCAGCAGACGCGCCATGTGCGTGTGGCCGCGCAGCGCCGCTTGACCCAGCGGCGTGAGTGGTCCACCGCGTCCGTCCACATCGGCGCCCGCGCGCAGCAGCGCACGCGCGGTCTCCACATCCCCTTCACGCGCGGCCAGCAGCAAGGCGGTGTTGCCCCATTCGTCCACCGCATTCACCTGCGCGCCGTCCTTGATGAGCTGGCGCAAGGCCACCACGTCGGCCCGACCGGCTGCGCCGATGAGTTGCTGGTCGATCCCGCTGGCCAGACGGACCATGGGGTCGTTGGCGCTGGCCACGGCCGCCTGCCGCTGCCGCTCGGAGGTTGGGTAACGCTCGCTGTCTTCGGGCGTGAGGGCGCCCTGCTCGATGCGATCGCGCAGCGCGAGCTGATCGGGCGCGTGCCGCGCGCAGCCCACCAGAGCGACACACACCGCGCCGACAAGCCATGCCCGCCCGACGTGGGTCACCAGGTCAGAACTTCGCATTGAGGTACACCTGCAAGGTGTTGATCGACAACGGCAGACCCCTGATCTCGCGGCTGGAAAGCCAGCGTGCGTTGATCCAGGTGTTGCGGCTCAGACCGTACTGCGCACCCACGATGAAGCCCTTGTTGTTGGTGCCACCCAGGTGGAAGTCGGAATCGTTGAAGGCATCCAGCGTGGCATCGGCTTCCAGGTAGCGGTAGGCCAGCGAGAGCTGCCAGTCGTTCTTGAGCAGCATGGCGGGCATGCCCACCGCGACCCGCACCATGTAGCCGGTGGTCTGCGGCGTCACAGTCAGGCCGGAGCGCGCGAGCGCCTTGCTGCTGCTGAAGCCGATGTTGCGCACATAGTCGCCACTGACGATCAGGTGAACCGGGTTGTAGAGGTTGAAGTCCACCGCGCCGGTGAGGTTGAGCACCTGGTAGTCGGCAGCCAGCCCGTACAGATTGGTGTTGGGATTGCCGTCGTTGTCGATGTTGAAGAGCGTGTTGCCCTTCTGCCGGTAGTCGGGCGCGGTCTCGTTGGTGGTGGTGCTGTTGAAGGCATTGCGCACACCGCTGATGTTGCGGTAGTCGTACACGCCCAGACCCACCTTGGCACGCAGGTCGTTGCTCGGCACCCATTCCACACCGCCCTGCGCACCGATCAGCCACTTGCTCTTGGCCTCGTTGCTGAGCGAGCGCTGCACCTCCTGCAGCGGAAACAGGCCCAAGGTGGCGAACGGTCGCCATACCCGGGCCGACGCCGTGGGGTCTTCGTACTGCAGCGCCAGACCGTCCAGGTTCAGGTCGTCGTCCCACACCAGGTCGGTGCTGAAAAACGGATTGGGCATGCGCCCGGCCGTGGTGGTCAGCCACGGCAGGAAGTCCTGTGAGCGGCCTTTGAGGAAAGCGCGATCGAGCGAGAAGTTGGACTTGTTGTTGAAGTTGCCCAGTGTCTGGTTGGTCGACACCGGTTCGAACTGGCTGCCGGTGGCCAGGCGCAAGCCGGCCGTGATGTCGGGGGTGACGCGCGCGGTGAAGCCGAAGCGGGCACGCAGGCGGGCGCGGTCGCGGTCTTCAAGGGTGTTGTCGATGTCCTGGCCTTGCACCTGGAAGAACACCTCGGGCGCATTGGATTGGGAGAACATGTCGCGCTGCAGACCCAAGCGCAGGTCGCCCTCGAACTTGAACCGGTCCACCCACTCCGGCACGGCGTTCACGTCGCCCCAGCGCTCGGCCTTGGCCTGGGCCACCACCTCTTCGCGCACCTCGTCAGCGATCTGCTTGCGCACGGACTCGGGCACAAATTGCACGCGCACGGTGGACTGCTCGGTCTTCTTGGCCTCGGCCACCGAGGCCTTGGCCTTGGCCTCGGCTTGTTTGACCAGCGCATCGGCCTTGTCGGCCGGCAACACACCTTGCTGCACCAGTGCCTGGATGAGGTTGATCGTGGTCTGCTTGAGCGTCTCGAGATCTTCTCGCTCGTCGGCCTGGGCGGCACCGAGGCCAACGGTGATCAAGGCAGCCAGGGTCACTTGGCGCATGGCGTGGTGCAAAGGTCGTTTCATGGGATGTCTCGCAAGGGGCGGTGTTTGAATGGAACTCAGGACCGCGTGTGTCAGGAGCGGGTGGAGATGCGCAGTCGAATGGGTTGCGGCATGTCGCCCGGCGCGCCCTCGCGCACGGGTGGGAGGTTGCGCAGGGCAACGCGCAGCGCCTCGTCGAGTTCGGGTTTGTCGCCGGCGCCCACCAGCTCGACCCGGGTGACCAGACCGCTGCTGTTGACCCACACATTGACCACGCGCTGGTACTCGGCGGCTTCGCGCAACTTCTTGTCGCGCTGCACGGCGTCACTGATGCGGTCCTTCACGAGCGCGCCGTACCAGGCGAAGCGGTTGCCACCACCCCCGCCACCACCGCTGCCGATCAGGTCGCCACCGCCCGGTTTGCCCACCAGGCCGAAGTTGTCGCCACCACCGCTGCCGGCGGCAT
Source organism: Hydrogenophaga sp. (assembly GCF_018780385.1). GTDB lineage: Bacteria > Pseudomonadota > Gammaproteobacteria > Burkholderiales > Burkholderiaceae_C > Hydrogenophaga. The sequence continues at coordinate 611,679 of NZ_JADMJO010000003.1, forward strand.
CCACGCCCAGGTTGGGACCCGGGGGCGGCGCCTCTGAAGGCTGGTCGGGTGCGGCTTCCGGCTTGGGCACGTCGATCTTTTCCTGCTTCTGCTCGGGTGGGGGCGGAGGCGGCGGTGTCTTGGGCGGGGGTGGTGGCGGCGGCGGCTTGAGCAGCGAGATCTCCTGCACCGTGCGCTTCTTCGTCGGCTCGGTGGGTTTGGACATCACGCCATAGAGCCACACGGCACCTGCGATCAACAGGGCCACTAGCAGCACCAGCGCCACCGCGCGGCCATGGCGCCGCAGGAACGAATCGTCCGGTTTCACTTGACCAGCCGCTGCGTGACGAGACCGATCTGGTTGAGTTCGAGCCGCCCGAGAAGATCGAGCACCTCGACCACCTTTTCGTACTGCACAGCGGAGTCGCCTTTGACCACGATGGGGAACTCGGGCGTGCCCGCCTTGAACTGCAGCAGGCGCGCCTCCAGATCGGCCAGCGTGGCCATCGGGTAGGCGTCGAGGTACAGCGCACCGGTCTCGGTGATGGTGATGGCGCGCGTGGCCGGCTTGGCGAGGCTGGGGGTGTCGCTGGCCTTGGGCAGGTTCACCTTGATGCCCTGCACCGAGGCTGTCGTCATGAGAATGAAAATGACCAGCAGCACATACGACAGGTCCAACATCGGGGTGATGTTGATGTCGTCGTAGATCGCGCCGTCTTCCTGGGCTTTGGACATGTTCGTGTTCCTCAGTCGCCGTAGGTTTCGGCCATCTTGGTCACGAACTCGTCCACGAACACATTCATGTCGTTGGAGATCGACTTGATGCGCGTCTGCAGGTAGTTGTAGCCAAACAGCGCGGGGATCGCCACGCCCAGGCCGGCCACCGTGGCCACCAGCGCGGCGGCAATGCCGGGCGCAATCGCGTTCACGTTCACGTCGCCCGCCGCGGCAATGGCGGCGAAGGTGATCATCACGCCCACCACCGTGCCCAGCAGGCCCAGGAACGGGCCGCCCGAGATGGCAATGGTGAGCATCACCATGCCCTTGTCCAGGCGCTGGCGTTCGCGCGTGAGCTGCGCGTCCAGGCTGGAGCGCACCGCGAGCATGGCGCGCTCGCCCACCGAAGGTGCCACCACGCCGTCGTGTTCCACCGTGGCGCCGTCGGCATGAAAGCGCGACTTGAGTTCGCGCGCACCGACCTGGAAGATGCGGTGCAGCGGCGAGTCTTTGTATTGATCGCCCTGCGAGGCAAGCTGGTCGAGCTGGCTGGCGTGCAGGGACGGGCCACCTTCGAGCGTGCGCAGGCGGGTGGCGAGCTGGTCAAAGGCCTCGGTGAAGCGGGGATTGCTGCGGTCCTGGCGCGTCAGCAGCACCGCCTTGGCCCACATGATGTAGATCGCGATGAAGAACATGAACACGCAGATCACCACCACCACCCAGCCGTCAACGGTGAGGTTGTTCATGGTGGCCATGAAGTAACCGGTCTGTGCGCCCTGCTTGGTGGTCTCTTCCTCACCCATGCGCACCAACTTGCCCGACTGGCCCTGGCTGTCGGCCTGCGCGGCGATCCAGGCCTCGGGGCGCTGTTCGGTGGAGATCTGCACCTCGTCAATCTCGCCCACCAGGCCTGCGCCCACGCGCAGGGCGCCCGCGGGTGCAAAGGCGGTGGCGACATTGGCGACGGCTTTGCCGTCGACGTACAGCACGGCATTGGTTCCAGAGCTCACGGCCACATGGCGCCAGGCATTCAGCGCCAGTGGCGCCCCGCCCTGGGCCACCGTGCCGCCCGCGCTCAGCACCGGAACACCGCCCCGAAGCGACAGCGTCAGGCCGCCAAAGGCCAGCAACTCGCCGTCGACCCGCTCCGGCTTGATCCAGGCCGAAAACGTGAAGCCGGTGGCCGCCTGCAATGTGGCGTCGCCGACCTGCAAACCGCCGTCGGCATTGAGCCGCGCCGATCCACCGATCAGGCCGCTGGGCACGAAGGTGGCGGTGCCACCCGACATGTGATGGCCTGCGGCGGTGGCGTCTTGCGGCAGGCCGCTGGCGTCACCGAGGTGGTACACGGCCCACTGCGCGGCGTCGTACAGGCCCGATGCCGGCACGGGTTGCGCCGATTCGTTGCCGTAGTACAGCCACACGTGCTGCACGGCGCTGCTGCCCGCCACGCGCGGCACCTGCACCCACACGAAGGCCAGTTCATTCGTGCTGTCGAAGCGCTCGATGTGGTGCGCGAGCACCGTCTTGTCGTCCTCGGCCACGAAACGCAGGTCGGAGCCGTTTTCGTTGGAGGCGAGGAAGTCGAAGTTGCCGGTGGACAAGCGCACCAGCACGGGCACGCCCGTGGCCTCGGCCGTGATGCCGGCGGCCTGCGTGTCCAGCGTGATCTTCTTGCGGATCGTCCAGCCCTCGTCCCACCAGGCGTGGGCGGAGAGCGGCAACATCAACACGCAAAGGGCGAGAGCAAAAAAGCGTTTCATGGGAAGACAGAAAAGATGGCGTGCTGCCCGCGGCGCGGGTCATGCACGAAAGGTACGAAGGAACGATGGCGGTGGCGTTACAAAAGTGGGAAGACCATCCGTTCGGACTACTCGCCAAAGCCCAGCACGTCGACCCGCACCACCGATGGACGCATCGCCGAAGCCATCTCTTGCGCCGCCTTGGCCGATTCGGCCGCCGCCTGGTTGAGCGCTTCGACCACCTTGCCGGTGTCGTCACCACCCGAGGTGGCGCCCGACGAGGCTGCCGTGACAGCACTGGTGTCGGCGATCGGCGTACCCGCCGAGGTGCCCGAGACCGATATGTTGTCGGCGCCCAGCACCACCAGCGCGGCGATGTTGAGGTTGCCGGCACGGATGCCGGCGTCGCCGGCGTTGACCGTGCCTTTGGGTGCGATCAGGTCGACGTCGCCAGCGACCACGCCGCCGGACGACAGTGCACCGATGCCGCTGCCCGACACGGCACCTTGAAGCACCTGCGTGACGTTGCCCTCGTCGTCCACCGAGATCAGCGGCGGGGGCACGGCCGTGGCCGTCTTCTTGCCCTTGCCGGCGTCGATGTCGCCTTCGCTGGACCACAGCAACACGTCGCCACCACCCACGGTGAGAATGCGCGACTGGTTGACCAGCATGTCGTCGCGCGCGAAGCCCCGCACGGTGCCTTCAGCCGCCGCCACGATGCCCAGCACGTTGCTGCCGGTCTTCACCAGGTCTGCGGGCGTGTTGGCCAGGCCGACGATCAGATTGCCGCCGGGGATGAGGAACTCGATGTTGCCGTTGCGCTCGGTCTTGATGCGGCTGGCGAACAGATCGATGTTGCCAACGTAGGCGGCACCCGCACCGCCCGCGGTGGTGTCGGAAACGCCCGGGAACAACACCTCCAGAGCCGCGTAGCCCCGGCCGTAGTCGCCCGCAAACCCGCTGCTGACCTGGTTGGAGTCGCGCCCGGTGGTGCGCAGCGCGGTGAACACCATGCTGCGCACGCGCTCGCGCTGGGCTTCGGGTGTGAGGGCTGCCACCGCCTGCACGGCGCCGGGCGCAGCGCTGGCGGACAGCGTGTCGTCACCCGCCAGCCAGCGCGCCAGCCACAGGTGGGTCGTTGAGCCGGGCTCGGCTTGAAGACGCGCCGCCAGGCGGTTGACCGCAGCGGTGTAGTCCACACCCGCCGGGCCGCTGCCGGCCAACAGTTGCAGATCGGCGCCCGAGGCGGCCAGGTTGTTGTTGTCCAGGTCGCCCCGGCTGACCACCCCACCCGACGTGCCCAGGTCGATGTTGCGCCCGGCATTCACCTCCAGCCGACCCTGGCCACCGATCCAGATCTTCGAGTTGTCGCGCCGGTTCACACCGGAGAACTTCACGTCCCGACCGGCCTCGACGCGGCTCACTTCGGAAGCGCTGCTGTGCTGCACCACCAGATTGAAGTCCTTCACGTCGCGCCCGGCGCGCACCAGCGTGGCCTTGGGCGCCGTCACACCACCATAGAGATGCTCGGACCGGCTGTCGTAGAAGCCGCTCACATCACCCTGCACGGCGTACAAGCGCGCAGGGGTGGTGTCGCCGGTGTGCACCGGCACGGATGCATGGTCGATGGCAGCCGGATCCTCGGGGTTCACGATCAAACCGGGGATCAGCAACTCGCTCGTGGTCGGGTTCACCGTGTTGGCCGGACGCAGTGGCGAAGGCACCAGCGCCGGGTCCTGATCGCCCATCGTGAGCGTGGAATTCACCTGGACCGATTGGGCGGCAAGCACCGACAGCTGACCGGTCGCCGATGGACTCATGGTCAGGTTGCGGGTGTTGGTGCCGATCGAGACACTGCCCTGGAACGCCGTGGTCGACAGACTGGATGGCAGCAGGAAGGCGAGGTTGAAGAGTCCGTCGCGTTTGCCTTCGGACGTTTGCAACAACGTGGTGCCGAAGGCCGTGGTCAGATCTTCCTCGTTCTCGCGCAACACCACCTGGCCGGTCAGGCTCGACATCGAGACCGCGCTGGCATCGCCATAGGTCGAAAACAGACTGCGAGCAGGCTGAACGCCTACGCCCGGGAGGAGGTTGCGCTGCGTCTGCACCAGCAGGTGCGGATTGAGCAGATTGCTCACGATGACATCGCCATTCGCCACCACGCGGGCTTGGGCATTGCCCAGCGCGATCAGGGGCGCCAAGGGCTGCGAGACGCTGTTCACCGTCTGGTCGCTGGTGCCGACCTTGCCCTGCGCCTTGACCACCAGTTCGTCACGCGCCGCGTAGTACTGGCCACCGAGCACATCACCGCCCGCTTCCACGCGCAGGTCACCGCCACCGGTTTCAGTGAGCTGGGCGGTCTGCGGATTCGTGCCCGACACCCTGCCCTGCGTCGGCGTGCTGGCCGACACGTCCTTGATGTCCAGTCCTGCGCGAAGCGTCACATCACCGCCGCCGAGCGCGCCCACGCCTTGCTCGAACTGGTCGTAACGCACCCACCAGGCGGGCTGGCGGGTGTAAGCACCGGTCGTGCTGTTGAGCGCGCCCTGGCGAAACAGCCACTGCGAGTACAGCTGCGCCGACGGCTTGCCCTCGATGCTGCCAAGCGCCCGCAAATCGACATCACCCCCACCCTGAGCAAACACCGGGTTCAGGTTCGTCTGTGGCGTGGTGAAACCCGCCACCGCGTCGGCCACACGGCCGGCCGTGTAGATCACCGATTTGTTGCTCTCCAGCACGATGTTGCCGCCCGCAGCGACCTGGATGTCACCGGTGCCCGTGCGCACCAGTTTGCCGCCAGCCAGTGTCACGTTGCCCGCGTCCCGGACGACCGCCAGTGGATCAGCCGCAGCCGAATCGGCGCCGGCCACCAGGCGGTACGACCACGAGTTGCCCGCCCGCAGGGCAGCCGGGGAAGGCGTGGTGGCATTGCACGGGGTCGTGGTGCACGCCGTGGCGGTGCTGAAACCGTCGGAGAGGTTGTTGTTGAGCTTGAGATCGCCCTGCGCACGCAAGGTCAACACACCCGGCTCGCCCGCGGCGCGCGCCGGGTCCAGGTTCCAGTCCTCGGCCAGGGTCAGGTCTCGGCCAACGCCCCCATCGGTGCGCACCTCCACACCGCTGAGCACGTGGAATCCGGCCTGTCCGGTCTGGCCCAGCTTGGTCTTGATGGCTGCGTGGTACTGGGCGAAACCGGTGGTGCCGGCGGCGTTGCCGTTGTCGGCACGGATCGTGTCCAGCGACAGCGTATTGGCCACGCCGCTGCCCGTCTTCGTCAGGGTGTTGATCTTGTCGTACACCCGCACCGCCTCCACCGACACCGAGCGCGCGCTGCTCATCGCACTGTCGAGCGCGCCCGGCTCTGCCGTCACCGCCACATCGGTGTACCCGGCAATGCGCGGTGCGCGCAGCAGCACGGTACCGCCCTGGCCGCCCACGCCGCCACCCACCTGAATGGTTCCGCCATTCAAGCGGACGGTGCCATCGCGGGTGCCGATCACCACGTCGCCGCCGTCCTGGCCTTTGCCGCTGGACACCGCGACCATGCGCGCGCCGGCTTCCACCGTCACGTCGTTCTTGGCAAACAGCTCGACGCGGCCCGCATCACCACCCGAAGCATCGAGCTGGCCGGCCAAGGTCAGTGCACCGTCATCCACCGACACTCGGATGTCCTTCGCTTTCGTGGTGTCGCCCGCGGCAATGTCCACACTGCCCTGGCGCACGCGCAGGGTGCGCTCGCCGTCGAAGCCGGCCGTGAAGCTGCCGCTGCTCTCGACACCGCCCTGGTTCAGCGCCCGGTTGAGGTCGCTGTAGCTGGCCAGGGTGCCGATGTCGATGTCGACCCGGGCGCCATCGCCACGCTGGCCCGATGCATCGGCCACCGCCGCCCCGCGCACCGTGCCATCGGCCAGACCGACCGTGCCGTTGACGGCACGAACGACCAGTGCGCCCGCATCACCGCCGGCCGCCGATGACACGTCCAGGCGCGCACCGCTCTCCACGGTCACGTTGCCGGCGGTGCTGTCCAGCGTGATCTGGCCCGCCTGGGCAGCCTCGCTGGCATCGAAGAAGCGGACCGTGCGCCCGGCCACGTCCACCACCGCGTTCGCGCCAACGGTGAGGTCGCCGCCAGTGGCTTTCAGGCTCACCGAACCCGAGGGCAACGTGGCCAGCGTGTTGAAGTCAACCGATGCGCCAGAGAACGCGAGCTTGGCGCCGAGCGCGGTCACGTCGGCCAGCGCGGCCGTGGCCGCGATGGGGTTGGCCACCAGGGCTCCCGTGCTGGCAATTTCCTGGCTCGACAGGCTCTCGCCGCTGAACCGGGCTACGTTGAAGGTGGTGGGTGCGCTGAAGCGGGTCTTGCCCTTGCCGGCTGTGGCCACCACCTCGTTGCTGGTCACATTGACCTGTCCGAAGCCCTGGATGTCCTTGTCGCCGGCGCCCAGCTTGAGTTTGTCGGTCACCACATTCAGCGTGCCGTTGCCCAACACACCGCCAGCGACGAAGTCGACCGGCGATGTGTTGTTCAGCGTGAGCTCCCGGGCCCGCACGGTGGCGGTGGCACCGGTGTTGTCGACGCCGGCCAGCCCGGCGCCTTGCAGGGTCAGGCTTTGCAGGGTGGCTTTGCCATCGCTGCCCACGCCACCGACCTCCACATCACCGTACAGATCGAAGGTGCTGTAGCTGGTGAGCACCAGATTTCTGGTGTTGGTCAACGCCTTCAGATCGTCCTCGCTGTAGGTGATGCCCTCGGCGGCCGCGGGTGCCGCGCCGAAATTGATCCGGGTGGCGCCCACCGACAGGTCGGCCGCCACCTCCACGCCGTTCTTGCGGAACTCGGTGTTGCCCTTGAAGGCGTTGTTGCGCGTGGCGTCGATGGTGATCGCGCCCGCCGCGCGCACCAAGCTGCCGGTTTCGACGACCTTGCCATTGCTGTCGATCACGTCGGCCTCGCCAATGAGCGTTCCCTGAGAACGGTCCGGGCTGCCGGTGCGCTGGAAGCGCGCCGAGGTGGACGCGGCACGCACCAGGGCACCATTGCCCGCCGTGGTGTAGGTGCCCGCGTCGCCCGCGTCGCCCTGGGCATCGATCACGCTGCCTTTCCTGAGCGTCAACGTGTCCTTGGCCGCCAGGATCACCTCGGGCGCCGCCAGCGCATGGCCGGCATCGTTCGCGAGGATCACGTTGTCGGCGCCCACGGTGATCACCGTGGCGTCGTTCCCCACCGAGCGCGTGCCACCAATCAGCAGACTGCCCGCGCCCAGGGCATTGAGCTTGTCCACATCGATCACCGTGGTGGTGGATGGAATGCCGCTCGGTGTGCCGCTGGTCACAGCCAGGTTGGTGGCGCTGATGTCCACCGCCGCGGCCCGCCCACCCTGGCCTGCTGCGAGATTGAAGCTGGCGTCCAGCTTCAGGCTTTCACTGCCCGCGCCGGTGGTCGCCACCGACAGCAGGCCCGCGTCTTGCGGGCGGTGCTTGGTGCCGGCGAAAAAGTTCGAGGCTGTGGAGAGCGTGAACTCCGAACGCTCCCTCACCTGGTCGCCGGTGAGCACCTGCACACCTTGCCAGCGCGCATCGCGCGGGGCGCCACCGCGGCTGTCGGTCAGGTACCCGGCGGCCACACGCACGCCGTCCTGAGCGGTGTAGGCCTGCCCAGGCATCAGGTCTTGCACACCCATGTTGACCTGCACCGCCATGGCACCGGGCAGCAGCGCGTAGTGGGCTGGCAGCAGGGTGTAGACCCCATCGGCCAGGCCCGGCACGCCCGAGAGGTACACCGCGTCGCCGGCCTTGCGGTCGAAACCCTGCCCCTCCTGAACCTCGCTCGGTGCGATGCCGCCTTTGTAGCCAGGCAGGATGGCGTAGGTGTCGGGCAGCGCGAGGATGTCGCGCAGACCGCCCGGCCCCACGGTCCATTCGTAGGCCTGCAGGTCGCCACCGCCGGCCAGATCGACCTTGGCGCCAGCCTGCAGATTGACCACGCGGCCGCTGGTTCGAATGGACTTTTCGCCCAGTGCGGTCTGTTCGAGTTGACCCGCCGGCACCCGGTCGGCATCCACGTCATACACCCAGGTGCGGCCGTTGAGCACCTTGCCGAAAGGCAGCACGGAGCCCGGCAGGGCAGACACCGCGGTGGTGCTACCGGCCGTCAGGGTCACCGTGTCGGTGGCCTGCAGGTCGATGCGCCCGAACGGCGCCCACAGGTTGCCGCCCTGGGTGATGTTGGCAGCCTGCACCGTGAGTGCGCCCAGGGCCGACATCGGTTGTACCGGCGCGTCGGTGTTGCGGCTGAACGTGACATCGCGTCCGCTGGCCACCACCGTGTAGTCGCTGTAAGTGGTGGGAGACACCACCGCACCGCTGAAGCTCAGGTCGGCCGTGGTGCGGAGTTCACCGATCGGGCGGGTGGTGCCCGCGCTCACACCCGCCAGCGCGATCTGCTCGGTGCCCTGCAGCTGCGCGCTCTGCATGCCTTCCAGGCGCAGTTTGCCGGCGAGCTCGAGTTGTTGCGCCTGCAGCGTGAGCGTGCCGGTGCCCGTGATGGCGCCGCGGTTGCTCACGCGAGACGGGTCCTGGTTGCCCACGCGCAGGGTTTCGGCCTGGATCGATGCATTGCCACCCTCGGTGCGGATCAGCGCCGCGTCGAGTGTGACTTCCCGCAACGCCTGGGCCGGGCCGGCACCCAGCGCCACGCCGTCCTTGATCTCGATCGCATCGCGGCTGACCAGGCGAATGCGGTCGAAACCGGCCGCCTCCAACGCTTGTGCGCCGAGCTTGACGCGTTCCACATCCGCATTGGGCACGGCCGAATCGGCCGTCAAGCCGGTGGCCTGGGGGCCCACACTGGCTGCCAGACTCAGCGTGATGTCGGGTTGCGGCGGTTGGCCCAGCCCGGGCGCAACGTATTGGCTGAGCGTCAGGTCAAAGTCGCCGCCCCGCTGGCTGGCGCTGCCACCCGCGGCACGGATTTCCCCATCCAGCAATGCACCCTGCTCGACGAACATCTTCACCGTGCCGGCGTCACTGCCCACCGGGCGGCCCAGGCCACCAGCGTCGTTGGTCATACCCAGCACCACCGGTGCCGCGCCGGACACATCGATGCGCGATCCGGCCTGGGTGATCACATAGCCACTGCGGGCATTGAGTTCGACGATTCCGCCGTTCACCACCTGGCCTTGCGTAAGTCCCCGGTCATCGACCGTGGTGAGGGCCCGGCCCGCCACGTCGAGCACCGCAGAACTGCCCAGGTAGATCGCATTCACATTGGTCGCGCCGTTCACCTGTCCCTGCGTGCGATCCAGCGTGGCCGTGATGCTGCCGCCTGCGGCCTTCACCGTTCCCAGGATTTCGATCTTGTTGCGCGCTGCAAATGCAACGCTGCTCAGCGGATCGGTTTCGATGCGCGCGCCCTCGCCCACCACCACCTCGCCAGTGCCCCGTGCGCTTTGCTGAGCAGTGAGGGTGAGCTGGGTGGTCTGGCGCTGCAGGTCGTCGCGCCGCACCACGTTGGCGATCTGCTCGATCGGTGTCCCCGTGACCACCACAGGGTGGTTGCCCTGCAGTTCCAGGCTTTGCACGGTGGGTCGGATCACGGCGCCGGCCTCCACGCTGAGCCGATTCAACGCATTGAGATTGACCTGGGCAAAGCCACCGGTCTGAAAGAATCCTTCGTCCAGGTTGAGCACGCCGGCCGTGGCGTCCGGCGTGCCGCCGATGCGGATGTCGTTGCTGCCGAGGGTCAGCGTGCCGCCCTTCTCCGTGCCATGGGCGCGCAGATTGCGGTCCACGCCGTTCACCTCGAAACCCGACACGCCGATGTCGCCGCCGTCACCCAGCGCCAGTTCGCCTTGAGCATTCAGGCGGGCACCCCCGGTGACATCGAGCACGGCGCCCTGCCCCAGCGACACCACGCCGCGAGACACCACGTCGGTGCCACTGGTCTGCGACTCTGCAGACAGAGCGATGCGCCCACCGTTGATCAGCGCTGCACCCGTGCCTGGCGCCTGGCCCACCGACTCGTTGATCCACGCACCACGGGCCGAGAGTTGCACTCCGTCGGCGATGTTCACGCGGGGGTCCGCCAGATTGCCCGTCAGCGCGGGTGGCACGGTGGCCACGGTGTTGCGCGCGGCCAGACTGATGCGGCCACCGTCCGCGGCAATGTTGGCCGCCACGTCCACGCCACTGCCAATGATGGAGACGCGCCCGCCCGGCGCGGCGCGCAGCGCATCCCGCACCGCCACCGCCTGGTTGCTGAACACCTCGAGCTCCGCCACTTTGTCTTTGCCCAGCAGCTGCGCGTCCAGCGTCAGCATGGCGGCCAGCTCGGCGGGCAGCGCGTCCCCGAAGCCGAATCCGCCCGGCAATGACATGGTGGCGTTCGAGATGGAAACCGCCTGGTTGATCTTGTAGTCGCGTGTGCGCACCGCCAGATCCACCGCGTTCCGGTTGGACACCACGTCGTCGTAGCCCACCGTCAACCGAGCCCCCTGGGGTTGGGTTCCCGAATCCCGCTGCAGTTCACCCACGGTCGTGCGGCCTTGCACGTCGGCCCGCATGTAGGTGCCGCCGATGCCGAACACGCTCATGCTGCCGGCGTCCTTGCCCTCGACATAGCCCGGGTCGAAACGCATGTTCTCGCCCAGGTCGATCGTCTCCTTGACGTTCCAGCGGCCGTAATCGATGGTGTAACGCGTTGCGATGCCGGTGTAGCGCGTCTGGGCGTCCGCCTCGGCCAGATCCACATAGCCGCCCGCCGAGCTCAGCAAGGTGGACTTCACCAATGCCGAGTCGTACCGCACACGACCACCCGAGAGGTCCACCTGCACGCCGGATTCGATGATGGTGGCACCCTGTGAGGCGATGCTCACGCTGCCGCCACTGGTGGAGCGCTCGGCCACCGTGCGCTCCATGCGTGCCTGGTAGCTCTCCAGGCTGTCCCTGGCGATCAGGGTCGATTCACCGGACTTGGCCTTCGCCAGGGCGCGCGCCACATCGACATAAGCCTTCTGGCCACGCAGCGGGCCGTTGCGGTTGATCGGGGAGTCCTTGAGTTCGTCGCCACGCAGCTCCACCTCCACCGTATTGCGGGCAGCAGACACCTGAACCTCTTCGACACCGGCCACGTCGATGCGCGCTCCGCTGGCAATGTGCACGCGCGCCTGGCTGGACACCGGGCTGTTGCCGGTGTAGAGCGAGTCCACCGAGCCCGGTGCATCCACCGCCGTGATGCTCACCTGACCCGACGGCGCCTTGATCAAGGCACCGCCCGCCATGCGAATGTCCTGGCCCAGCACCTGGATCTGCGAACGCTTTTCAAGGCCGTCCGCCCGCGTGCCATCGACCGACCCGGTGGTGTCGGTGAGCTCGGGCAAGACCTGGGTCACGCTGCCGGCACCCATCACCACACGGCCGCCGCGCTGCGCGCCAGCGGGGTCCAGTGTTCCGGAGGTGCTGCTGATCGCACGGTCCTTGGCTTGCAGGTACACCGAACCATTGGCCACCACCGACGTGGTTGCGCTGGCAAGGCCCATCTGGTTGACGGCATAACCCACCATGGTCACGTTGCCCCTCGCGGCCGAGAGCTGGCCGAAGTTGCTCACATGGCCGAGCTTGTCGTCGCTGGCATTGGTGAGCGCAACCGCCTGGCCGTTCAACACGCCGTCCCGGATGCCGGTGTTGGTGGTGTCGAAATCGTTCAGGCTCGCAGGCGAATCGATCTCCACCAGCAGCCCGCGCACATTCGTGTCCTCGCCACCTGCGGCGGTCAGGTACACCTTGGAAGCGGCGGCTGCGATCACCTGCCCGTCGGGCGCCGTGACCTTGCCCCGGTTGATCACCGTGGGCGCGAGCAGCATCACACGCCCGAAATTGCCCGCCGTGATCTCGGCGCCTTCGAACACCTTGATGAATCCACCCGTGCCGACAAACTGGGGCGTGCGATCGCCTGGAAACAGGGACTCGTTGATGAAGCGGTCGGCGATGTCCAGGCTGGACGCCGTGAAGCTGTTGAGGTTCACCTGCGAACCACCCATGAAGGCGATGCCGTTGGTGTTCACCATGATCACGTTGGCCTTCTGGCCGGCCGCCTGCGTGATGCTGCCCGCGATCACACTGGGGTTGATGTCCCAGATGCGGTTGAGGGTGGTGAAGCTGGCACCTGGCACGAACTGGTTGTTGATCAGATCGTTGACCTGACCGAACTGCACCGTCTTGCCGGCACCCACGTTGAAGGTCTGCCAGTTGTGGATGGCCTTGTTGCCCACCTGGTTGACGAACGCCCGGTTGCCAATGACGCTGTACCCCGCATTCGCACCCTGGGGCACGGGCAGCTCGGCCAGTGCGGGCGCCGCCAGCAGCAAACTGCCCAGCAACACGCCGGCGCTGCGCGCGCCGCTGGCCGACTTGCCGCGCCCGCGCGCGCTCTCGGCGACGGGCACCAGCCCCCCCAGGCTCGGGCTGAAGACGAGGCGGTAGCGTTGACGGTTCATGGGGTTCTCCTGCGCTGCATCACCACTCGTAGGCGACGCTGAAATGGAAGCGGTGGTCACCGCGGGCGGTGTTGCCCACGGCTTTGAGGGGGTACGCCCATTGCAGGGCGGCATCGAGACCGTTGAAGCCTTTGAGGCGCAAGCCCAGGCCCAGACTGGCCAGGGTGAAGCGGCTGGTGGCCGTGATGGGTTCGAGCACGCGCACGGTGCCCGCGTCCACAAAGGCAATGGCGTGCAGGTCGGTCACCGCTTCACCCAGTGAGGGGAAGCGGCCCTTGAAGTTGGGCGACTTGCCCTCCAGCGACACCGCCAGACCGGTCTCGCCCAACGCGGCCGACTCCAGGTAGCCACGCACCGTGTCCACACCGCCGATGGCGAACTGCTCGTTGGAGATGAGCGGCTGCCCGGCCACTTGCCAGGTGGTTCGCACTGCCACGCCGTAGTTGTTGGTCAGCGTGCGTTCCTGCGAAGCATTGCCACGCAGGTAGGCATAGGACGGCCGGCCCTTGAAGCGTTTGTCGGCAAATTCCTGCTCGTCGCTGCCCAGGCCCTGCACGTTGAAGTTGAACGAAATACCCAGGCGCGAAGTGCGCTGCTCGGCGAGCCAGGTGCTGTCCCAGCCGACGGTGAATGGCGTGTACTTGATCGGCGTGTTGAAGCCACCGCTGCCGATGAGGTTGACCGACTGGTCGAAGTCCTTGACGTCCACGCCGAACGAAGCGCTGTGGAAGAACGAATCGCTGCCCGGCAAGGGCACGATGTAGCGCGCGCCCAGGATGGTGCCGCGGCCGACCACGTTGAGCGTGCCCACGGCCGACACGTCGGAGTCGGACTTGACGCCATAGAGCGCGAGAAACTCACCCCCCGCCAGCGGAATGGTGTAGTTGACCGAAAACACCTGGCTCTCGCTGGGGTTGCTGGGCGCGGTTTGCAGGCTCAGGCCAATGCTGTGTTGTTTGCCCCAGAGGTTGTCGTAGCGCACGCTGGCGTTGAGCCGGGTGCGCGACGTGTCGGGGCTGTAACGGTCGTTCAGCTCCACACTGCCATGCAGCGGCAGCTTGTCCTGCACCTTCAGGTCCACCTCCACCGTGCCGGGTGTCTTGCCCGGGCGCAGCACGGGCGTGACGCGCCGGTCGGCGTTGCGGTTGAGCGCGGTCAACTCGGTCTGCATGTCTTGAAAGTTGGGCACATTGCCCTCGGCCAGCTCGGGCGCACCGGCGCGGATGGCGCCCTGGTCGAAGTAGCGCGACTCCACCACCCGCAGGCGGTCCACCGGCGCTTCGGTCACGGCCAGGCGCACCACGCCTTCGTTCACCCGCTGCTGCGGAATCGTCACCAGCACGGTGAGGTAGCCCACACCGTGGTAGGCCTTCTCCAGCGCCTCGCGCGCTTTCTCCACGTCGGCCAGGCTCTTCTTTTCGCCAAGATGGGGATAGACCGCCTTCTCCACCGCCAGCGCGGGAATCAGCGTGGTGCCTTCCACGCGGTATTCGAAGATGTCGAACTGCGTCTCCTGGGCGTGTGCACCACAACCCACACACACCAGCAGCGCCACCACCCAACGCGACACACACCCATCCATTGCAAAGCGCTTCATCATTTCAAGAGGTCTCGCCACAGCCACACACAGGGCTTCATGAAAACGAAAAACCACCCCCTGTTGAAAGGGGGTGGATGGACGAAGATCCCAACCCGGCTGGCCCCTGCCAGTCCGGGTGTGACGGTCATTACTCGGCCAGAACCTGCGGTGCGCAGAAGTTGCCGTTGCGCGTGCCCTTGTGCACTTGCGTCGGGAAGGCGGCGAAGGTCGAACCCAGAGCCGGGTTGTTGGCCTGGAAGATGCCGCGGGTGTTCAGGGCGGTCGGGTCGGAGAAGGTGTCCTTCAGCTTCGTGAAGAAGGTGTTGAAGGCCGAACCGTTGGGCCACAGCATCTGCAGCTCAGGCGACACGGGGTACTGGCCACGGATCGTGCTGATGCGCTGGTTGGCATCCTGAACCCAACCGTCGGCTGCACCACCACTGGCCACGTCTTCGGCGCTACCGACGGCGGTCTGGTAGGCGTTCGGCGACACGCCGTCGATCTTGATGTACTTCCAGCCAGCAGCTGGTGCGTTCTCCAGCGAGATCCAGCCGATGGCGTACTTGCCCAGGGCCGCATCGGCCACGTTGTTCGGGTTGTTGCCAGCGTTGCGACGGATCACGCAGTTGCGTGCGTCGCCCGTGCCGGAGCCTTCGAACAGGGCGAAGGCGCCACCGAAGTCGTCGTAGTTGCCGGTGACGGCGTTGGCTGGTGAGGCAAACACCACAGCTGTTGGGTTCGCCAGATCAACCCGCTTGGGTGCAACGAAGCCGTTGGTCGGGTTCGCCGAGGCGCAGGGGTTGTTCAGGAAGAACGCGTTCGACACGGCCTGGGTGCCCGAGGTTTCCACGCGGCGGCACAGGTTGACCGGGTTGGCATCGCCGGTGAGGGCGCCGTTGTTCACGTAGGCAAAATTGTTGCCGTCGATGATGGCGGTGTACTCTTCCTTGGTGATGCTGGGCTGCGCCGCGCCGGGGGTGTAGTCACCCACGACCACGGTGCTGGCCAGGCGACCTTCGGTCTTCTGCTTGGTCTGCATGGCCTTGTACAGCTCTTCGCTCACCATCACGCCAAAACCCTGGCCGGCAAAACCGCCGAAAGCCTGGGTGGAGCCCAAAGGGGGCACGGGAATGCTCAGGGCGCCGGTGCTGGCCGAACCGACCCACACGTTGGTGTCCACATCGGTCAGGCCGGCATTGGGCTTGATCGGGGTGGTCGTGTCCAGCGTGCAGTCGGTCGCGTTGCAGCTGTTGATGTTGGCCCAGCGCAGCAGGTTGGTCTGGCTGATGACGGGACCCACGCCGGCAAAGGAGCCGTCGGTGTCGCGCTTGACCAGGGCAAACGGGCCAGCGAACTGGGCACCCGCCACACCACTGGTGGTGCAGACGAACACGCGGCCGTCGGACGTGCCGCCACCGATGGTGAGGGTGCGCACGTTGGCGGCGCCACCGGTGCACAGCTTGGCCATCACGGCGGTGAGGGAACCGGTCAGGGCGGAAGCGCCCGACATGAACATGGTGTTGGCCACGGGCACGCCGAACTGCGACAGCAGGCTGGCCGAAGCGGGCGCGGAAGCCAGGGCGGCGACGGCGGCCACGGCAAAGGAGATGTTGCTGAGTTTCATGGTGGTGAATTCCAGTAGATGAAAGGAGATGCGTCCGGCTCAGGCCTGGCGGCGGCGGCGGGCGATGGTGCCCATGAGGCCCAGACCGGCCAGCAGCAGGGCGTAGGTCTCGGGTTCCGGCACCGGAGCGGCGGACGAATAGATCAGCTGGTTCTGCAGCGTGTCGAACGACCAGCTGCCGGCGTACTTGGTCACGGTGGCGGCGTTGGCGGCGGTCGAGCTGGTGTTGGACAGGTAGAAGAAGTTCAGCGGGTTGGAGGCGGAGCCAGGGCTGGTGAAGGACACGGCACCCTTCCAGTTGTCACCACTGCCGTTCTGGAAGCTCACGTTCGTTGCGTCACCGGCGTCGTACATGTTGGCGCCCGCAGCGGCAGAGCCGTGCGTGCTGTTGGTGGCATCGGCATTGGCGGCGGTCGTGTACGCGTCAACGTTGTCCATGGCAAATACTTGGCCATTCGATGCTGTAAGCGAAGCGGCAGACGAGGTCGAAAGGTAACGATTGGCACCTGCACCAGCAAAGCTCAGCGGGAAGCCATCCATGGCCTTGACGTCGAACACCAGGTCGGAAGCCGAAGCCACGGCCGGCGTTTCGAACATGTTGAAGATGCCGCCGTAGTTGATGGCTTGCACCTGAGCGGCCAGGCCGGTCAGGGTCGTGCTCAGGTCGGTGAAGCTGCCGGCACCGTCCAGGTCCCACACCAGCTTGATGCCCAGGGCCGAAGGGGCCACGGCAGCGTAGAACTGGTCCAAGCGCAGGCCCAGGTCGACCGTGAAGGAGGCAGAGCTGGCGGCGCTGTAGAAGCTGCCAAAAAGGTCGCCAGAGGTAGCGGTGTTGTCGTTGCTGTCGGCGATCGCTGCGTTAGCAGCGCCGGAAGCGGCCATCATGGCGGCCAGGGCGATGAATTTGAGTTTCATGAGTGATTCCAATCTGAAGTGAAGTAACAAGGAAGGGGGGAACTTTTCGCCGGTTGCAGCTCCAAGCCATCGGCTGCACAGAAGGAACTGTAGAAATCCAACGTTGCACCGCGTTGGGGCAGTTCCCGGGTCCGCGTAGTCCGTTCAGGTAGTGAAATCCGTCACGAAACGGATTCGGGCCCTGCGCCCTTCCCCCTGCTTGCTTCCTTGCTTCCTCGCCTCAGTTCAGATCGCTGTGCGCCATCAGGCGCAGCGTGGCGCTCTTGCCCACCGCTTGGGCGCGGTTGTTCACGTTGAGCTTGCGCATCACCTTCTGCAGGTGGTTCTTCACCGTGGGTGGGCTGATGCCCAGGATCTGGCCGATCTCCATGTTGGTCTTGCCGTTCTTCACCCAGTGCAACACCTGAATCTCGCGCTTGGACAACAGGGTGACCGGCGTCATGTCGGCGCAGCTGCCGCCGCTCTCGCGCATGCGCATGCGGTGCAAGGCCAGGTGCAGGTGGGGCATGAGCAACTCCAGCAGGTAGGCATCGCGCTGGTTGGGCACGTGGTCCATGCCGGCGAACACGAAGAAGCTGCCGTGTTCACCCTGCAACTCGCGCACGCCGTGCACCGCCACATGGTTGAAGCCGCAGTGCTTGAGCTCGCTGATGAGCTGGCGCCGGCCGACCTGGTCACCCCCTTCGCTGCTGAGCAGGCGCGGCATGCGTCCACCGCGGATCCAGTCGTCCACCAGACGCGGCAACAGGCCATCGGTGGCATCGGTCACCTGGGCCTCGATGCGTTCACTGGTGACGCCGTTGGAGAACGACTCCACCCGGAACCGCATGCGCTCGATGTCGCCGTGGGCACACCACAGGGCTTCGTGTGCGATGAAGCCCTGCAGCGCCCCCTGGGCCCACAGAAAGAATTGCGAACGGGTCTGGACTTCCAGCGCCCGCTCCATGGTCATGAGCAAGTGCTCCAGATCGCTGGCGTTCAGTCGAACAAACGATGAGGTGGTGTTCATGGGGATCCTGCTGTGACGGGTGAGATGTCGGAAGGGGCGGTGGCGGGCGGCTCGGCCACGAACACCCACTGGCTGTAGGCGGTGGTGCCGCTCAAGCTCGCGTCGCGCGGCTCGTGCACATGGCGCAGCGGCTCGCCCTCGTGGCGGGTGTGCACGCCGGTGATGCGCCCACCGGGTTTGACCAGCACCCAGTCGGTGCTGTTGGTCATGGGGTCGCGCCAGAGGCGGCGCAGGTGCGGCACGGGCTTGGGAAAGCGCTTGTCCTGCAGCAGGTCATCGAGCGTGGCGGGTGTGTTGGGCGAACCCTCGGGGCTGCGGTCGCGGTACGAGGCCAGGGCCAGTCGGAACTGGTGGCCCACGAAGAGCAACTGCGCCTCTTTCTCGCGCTGGGCCGCGGTGTGCCACACCTGGCCCGCGCTGGCCAGCGAGATGCCCATGGCCGCCAGGGCAAACAGCACCATGAGGTACCCGAAGCCCTGCTGCTGGCGACGGCCAACAGGCGGGCGATCACCACTGGTCATAGGTCTTGCCCTCCTCTTGCGCGCCGCTGCGCAAGTCCCACACGCCGCTGGTGACCTCGGTGGAATCCCCCTGCAGGCGGCTGGGCGGCGGCAGCAGGGCCCAGGTGTCGTTGCGGTCGGTGATCGGATCGGTGGGCAGGCTGCGCAGGTAGCGCTTGTCCACCAGCTCCTCCAGCGTGGCGGGGTAGCGGTCGTTGTCGGCGTGGTACTTGTCGATGGCGTCTCGCGTGACGGCCAGCGTCTGGCGCAACGCGGTTTCCCTGGCGTGCTCCAGGTGGGCGAAGTAGCGTGGCGTGACGATGGTCAACAGCGTGGCCACGATGGCCATGACCACCATGAGCTCGATGAGGGTGAATCCGCGCAGCCGTCTCATGGTCACCATTGCCGGTAGGGTTCGCCGTTGAGGCCGGTGCGCCCGGAGCGCGAGTACACGTCGTACACGTCTTCACCTTCGGCGGGCGCATCGGGCGGGCTGCTGTAGGCGCGCAGGCCCCAGGTGTCGGCCGCGTTCAGGTTGCGGTCGGCGTTGAACGGATCGCGCGGCAGGCGGCGCAGGAAATAGATGCGCGCGGTCGTGGGACTCTTGGCATCGGGCACCCCCTCAACCAGCTCGCCGAGGGTGCGCGGGTAACCACTGCCCCCCGTGCGGGCCAACACCCGGCCCTCGTCGGTGGCGCGTTTGTGCGCATCGAGTGCACCGCGGATCTGGCGCAGTGCGGTGCGCAGCTCGTGTTCTTTGGCCCGCTGCACGCTCAGCTCCACCAGCGGCACCGCCACCGAGGCCAGGATGGCCACGATGGCCACCGTGACCACCAGTTCAATGAGCGTGAAGCCACGGGCCTGGTGCTTCATGGCGCCTGACCTGCCGGGCGGGCGGGCGCCAGTGGCGCAACCGGTGTGAGCGTGACCGACGACGCTGGCGCACCGGCCGCCGCCGGTGCCGCCGGCACCGTGGGCGGCTGCGCGGCGGGCACGGCTGCAGCACCGTCCGCGCCGGGCGCAGGATTGACTTCGGCTGGCGCGTCGGGCGTGGCATCGGGTGCGACGGGGGTGTCGGGAGACCGGGCCGCGGGCAAGGCACCGGGCGGGCGCGGCAACGGACGCGCGCCCGCGCCGCCGCTGGACATCGACAGGCTGCGCGGCACGGTGCGCTTGAGCTGTATCGGCGGCGCGCCCACGTCGGCTTCGGAACCGGCGGGCTCGTTGAAGGCGTTGGCGTCGGGCCGGGCCACGTTGCGCACGATGCGCGGTGTGATCAGCAGAACGATCTCGGTTTTGCTGTTGTTGTCCCGGGTGCTGGAGAACAGCCGTCCCAAGGTCGGGATGTCGCCCAGCCCGGGCAGGCGGTTGGCGCTGCTGCGCTCTTCGTCGCTGATCAACCCCGCCAGCACTTGGGTCTCGCCGTCGCGCAGGCGCAGCACCGTGGCCGCGCTGCGGGTGCCGATCTGGTAGGCCAGGGAGCCAGCGGGGCCGGTGACTTCGCGGGTCACGGAGCTCACTTCCATCTGCACTTTGATGCCGACCTCATCGTCCAGGTACACGTTGGGCTCCACGTCCAGCTTCAGACCCACATCCAGATAGGACACCGAAGCCGACACGCCCACGTTGGCGGTGGAGGTGGTGGTAAAGACCGGCAGCTTGTCGCCGATGTGGATCTTGGCTTTCTCGCGGTTCTTCACGCGGATGCGCGGGTTGGCCAGGGTGTTGCCGTCGCCCGCTTCGCTCCGCAGGTTCAGCGTCAGCGCCGGGTTCGACACGAACGACGTGAGGCCGTTGCGGTTGCGCAGGTCAACAAAGCCCTGGGCCAGTGTGCCGCCCAGCGTGGTGTTGCTCTGCGTCACGCCGTTGTTGACGATGGTGGTGTTCAGATCGGGCTGCAACCGGCCGTAGCCGATCTGGTCGGGGAAGCGAAGGCCGAGCTCCTGCAAACGGCTGCGGGTGACTTCGAGCACTTCGACGTCCAGCATCACCTCGGGCTCGGCCATGTCGAGCGATTCGATCAGTTTCTCCGCCAGCCGCACCGCGTCGGCGGTGTCCTTGATGATCACCAGGTTGAGCTTCTCGTCGATGAAGATGTCCTTGGTCTTCACCAGCGTGCGGATCATCGCCTGCGCCTGCTTCACGTCGGCATTGGCGAGAAAGAAGCTGCGGGTGACCAGCTCCTTGTAGTCCCGCGCCTTGGCTGGCGTGTTGGGATAGATCATCAAGGTGTTGTCATTGAGCAGCTTGCGTTCGAGCTGGTTGGTGGTGAGCACCAGCTCGATGACTTCTTCAATGCTGGCATCGCGCACGAAGATGGTGACGCGGGTGTCGGAGCGCACGTCCTTGTCGAACACGAAGTTCACGCCCGAGGTGCGGGCGATCACGTCGAACACCGACTTGATCTGCACCTCGCGAAAGTCCAGCGTGATGGGCTTGGACAGCGCGGCGGTCAGGGCGTTCGGCGGTGCGTCGGGGCGTGGTGCATCGGCGCGCAGGCGGGCCAGCAGGCGGCGCGCTTCGGCCTGGGTGGGCGCCACCGACAACACCTCGCGCAACACACGTTCGGCGGCCGCGCTGTCGCCCTTGGCGAGCAGGCCGCGGGCCTGGGTCATTCGGGCAGCCACGCGGCGCTCGTTCTCCAGCGCGATCATGCCGTCGCGCACGCGCGGGTTGTTGCCATCGAGCCTGTTGGCGCGCTCGTAGAGCGTCTGTGCCTCGTCCAGTCGGCTCTGCAGTCGCTCGGTCTCGGCCAGGGCCACGAGCTGGGCCGACACCCGGTCGCGCTGGCGGAAATACAGGGCGCGCAGCTCGGTGTTGTTGGCCGATTCGCGCACACCCGCTTCCAGGCGCTGCACGCTTTCATCGAGCCGCCCCGCATCCAGCAGCGCCTGGCTCTCGCGGATGGCGGGGTGGGTGGCGCAGCCCGCGCACACGCACAGGATCAGCATGGCCGCCATGCGGCTGGAGATGAACAGGGGATTCAAGGATTGCTTCCAAACAGCAGGCGCTGTGTTTCGTTCAAGGGCAGGTAGGTCAGGCGCATGCCCAGCGGGGTGATTTCATCAACGCGGTAGTTGGACAGCAGGTCGCCCTGGCGCACCACGCGCGGTTGCTGTTGGGCTCCCTCGGCCAGAAACGCGATCACGCGGCCGTCTTCTTCCATGCGTCCCAGGTAGCGGTAAGGCAACTCGGGGGCGCGCGGTGGGGGCGCCGGAGCCGCCACCGCGGGCGGTGGTGGGGGCGGCTTCCAGCTTTGTGCGGCAAAGAGGTTGCCGCCGTCGCGCGCCATGCGTTGAGGTTCGTTGGCGTCGCGTTCCGCGGGCTCGCGGCCCACGGCGACATCCAACGCTGTGTTCGGTGCGGCAGCCCCGCCCGGTGCGGCCGTCCGACCCGATGGAGCGGCGCGTTGTGGCGCGGCCAACATCTCGTCTGCGGCCTCGTCAACGCTCGCGGCGTACCAGGTGGCCACCAGTGTGAGCACCAGCGCCCCGCCCAGCATGAGTGATCGGCGGCTGGCCATCAGGGCACCCTGAGGTAGAAGGACCAGCGCACCCGCGCCTGCACCTGGGTCTCACCCACGGCATTGCGCTTGAGGCTGATTTCGTCGAGTGCCATCGATGGCAACTCGTTGAGCACATCGGCCATCCAGGCCCGCAGATCGGGGTAACTGCCATCGGCCGGCAGGGTGATCTGGTAACGCTGCAGGCGGCCACCGGACTCGGGCACCAGACGGTACTCGCCGCTGGCCAGCACCACACCGTGTTCGGCCGCGCTGCGGTGCATGTGCCGCACCGCTTGAAGCGCGGCCGGTGCCTGCGGCAAGCGGGCCTCGAACTCGGCCAGTCGGGTGGCCTGGTCGGCCTGAGGGTCGGGCTGGCGGGCCTGGCGCTCGCGCTGCTCGGCCTGCGACTGTTGCAGGGCGCGCGTCTGCGCACGGGCACCATCGGCGCCGAAGTGGGCGAGCGGCCAGGTGAGCGCCATCAGCAGCAGCCCCAGCAACGCGGGCCAGCCGTGGCGGTGCAGCAAGAACAACAGGTGGCTCATGGGTGAGGCTTTCACGAGGCCCCTCCCCAGGCCATGTCCAGCGAAAAGCGGATCACCGGCACACCGTCTTGCAGGATCACTTCGTGCGAGCCCAGCACGACCGAACTGCTCAATGGCGAGCGGCGCAGGCTCTCGAGATAGGCGATCACCTCGGGCATGGTCCTGGCCTCCCCGGTGATGCGCAACTGGCGCGAAGCGCCCTGCGCTTCGATGCCCAGCAGGGCAATGCCCGGATCGGCCAGTTGTTCCAGTTCCCTGAGCAGGCGTCCCCAGGGCGGGGCGACCGCGGCGCCCACGCGCGCGCTGGCCGTCAGCACGCCAGAGGCCGGCGCCGGTGCGGTGCTGCGGGGTCTTGTCTTGGCGCTGCGCGCCTGGCGCTCGGCCCGGTCCAGCGTGGACTGCAGTTCTTCGCGCGCCTGCGCGTAATCCAGCGCCGCCAGCGCCATGCCGACCACGCCCACCAGCATGAGCGCCCAGCCCAACAGGGAAGCCGGTGGACGGCGCCTCAGAAAGTCAATGCGCAGAGCTTGCATGTCTAGATTCCCCAGGCCATGCGCTCGACCCCCGAGGGCCCGCCACCTTCGGCCGCGAGCCACACCACGCCCGCCTCGCGGCGATCGCCTGCTCCACCACCGCAGCCCACCAGGTACACCGGAGGAGCCTTGTCGAGCTCGATGCCGCTGGCCAGCTGGATCTGGGCCTGCAACGCCGGCAGCAAGCTGCGCCAGCCGGACGCGGAGGGCTGGGCGTGACGCGCCGATCGAAGTCCCCGCCAGACACCACGGTGCAGCAGGCCCAGCGTCAGGCTGCCGGGTTCGATCACGCCAAACCAGGCCACCTGATGGCCCAGGCTGCCGCGCCAACGGTCAAAGGCCGCAGAAAAGTAAGGCACCACGCTCGACACCTTGGTCTGGCCAATGCTGCCCAAGGCCTGCAGCTCCGCCAGCAGGGCTTCGTCGATCGCGCAGGCGGGCAGCGCACGCCCGGGCAGAGGCTCGGTGTGGACCACGCGCCAGCTGTCAGCCGCCGCGCCGAAGGTGGCGCGGAAACGAAGATGCACATAGGCCTCCAGCTCCTGCGGTCGCGTCAGCTGCGGCTGCCACTCGAGCAGTTGCCAGCGCACCAGCTGGCTGCTCAGAAACACACGCAGGTGGGCACGCTGCAAACCCCGTTCTCGCAGCCAGCCAGACAGCGCGGCCACAGCGGGCTGCCAGGCCGGCGCCTGAGGCGCGGCCAGCGGCAGGTTCAGCACCTCGGCCTTGAGCCCGGCCTTGCTGCGGCGTCCGTCAGCGCCGCCGATCACCAGACAGTTTTCCAGCAGGGCCACCTGCAGCTGCGTACGTTCAGCGAACAACACGGTTGAGCTCCTGCAGAGTGGTTTCGCCCTGACGCACCAGGTCCAGGCCAACGTCGCGCAACACGCGCGTGCCCTTGCGGTGGGCGGCCTCCTTGATCCGGCGAACAGGTTCCTTGGTGACGATCATTTCGCGCAGCTCGTCGTCCAGCATCAGCACCTCGGCCACCGCCTTGCGCCCCTTGAAGCCGGTGCCGCGACAGCTCGCGCAGCCCCGTCCGGCCATGAAGCGGAAACCGCTCACCTCGCCCAGCCCACTCTCGGCCAGCAGCTCGGCCGAGGGCGTGTCGTGCACCGCGCAATCGGGGCAGTTCACCCGCACCAGACGCTGCGCCACGATGCCATTGAGAGCGGCGACCAGGCTGTAGGGATCCACCCCCATGTGGGTGAAGCGGCCCAGCACGTCGAACACGTTGTTGGCGTGCACGGTGGTGAGCACCAGGTGTCCGGTGAGCGCGGCCTGCACCGCGATCTGCGCGGTCTCGCCGTCGCGGATCTCGCCCACCATGATCTTGTCGGGGTCGTGGCGCAGGATCGAGCGCAGGCCGCGCGCGAACGTGAGGCCCTTCTTCTCGTTGACCGGAATCTGCAGCACGCCCGTGAGCTGGTATTCAACCGGGTCTTCGATGGTGACGATCTTGTCGTGCCCATGGTTGATCTCGTTGATCGCGGCGTACAGGGTGGTGGTCTTTCCGCTGCCGGTGGGGCCGGTGGCCAGCAACATGCCGTAGGGCTCCTGACACAGCGCCCGCAAGGCACGCATGGTTTGTGGATCGAAGCCGAGCGCCTCCAGCCGCAAGCCCGTCACCTGGTCCGACAGGCGCTCCTTGTCGAGCACGCGCAACACGGCGTCCTCGCCGTGGATGCTGGGCATGATGGAGACGCGGATGTCGATGTCCCTGCCGAGGGCGGCCACCTTGAAGCGGCCATCCTGGGGCACGCGGCGCTCGGCGATGTCGAGCTCGGCCATCACCTTGATGCGCGAGATCACCTGCTCGGCGTTCTCGCTGCCGTGGATGCCACCCACGCTGGCCAGCACGCCGTCGATGCGGTACTTGATGTAGATGCCACCACCGGCGGTCTCCAGGTGGATGTCGCTCGCCCCCGA
Organism: Hydrogenophaga sp.; assembly: GCF_018780385.1. Classification (GTDB taxonomy): domain Bacteria; phylum Pseudomonadota; class Gammaproteobacteria; order Burkholderiales; family Burkholderiaceae_C; genus Hydrogenophaga. The sequence goes on from NZ_JADMJO010000003.1 coordinate 636,746, forward strand.
CTTGAGCGCGTCGTACAGCGTGGAGTTGACCAGCCGCACGACCGGGCTCGCGTCCTCGCTGATGCTGCGCAAGGAAATGTCTTCGCCCTCGGTGGCGCCCGCGGCCTGCTGCATCGGGGCCAGGCTGTCCATCGCGCGAAGGCTGTCCTCGTGGCGCGCCAGGTAGGCCGCGATGTCGGCGCGGTGAGCCAGTCGCAACTGCTTGGGTTGGCGCACGCGCTCTTCGGCCCAGGCCAGCAGATCGGTGTTGAAGGGGTCGGCCATCACCAGCACCAGATCCCCCTCGGTGCCATCGGCCGCGGGCTCTGCGCGCATGAGCAGGCATTCGCGCTGCAAGGCATCGCCATAGGGCAACAGGTCAAAGGCGGGCTGCAGCGCGTGCAGTTCGTCCATGCCCAGCGCGGGTACGCCGGCGGTCGCGGCGAGCCGGGCGAGCCAGCCGCCGGGCAGACCCTGCTGGCCCTCATGGCCCTCCAGCCAGGCGATCAGACTCAAACCTTCGGTCAGCGCGGCGGCGCGCGCCTGTTGCAGCTCGGCCACCGAAAACGCCTGCGCCAGATGCTGCATTTCGCGCGGCGCGTTCATTGCACGCTCTCCGCGAGCTGGAAGATGGGCAAGTACATGAGCACCACGATCGCGCCAATCACCAGGCCCATGATCAACATCAGCGCCGGCCCCAGCAAGCGCGTGGCCCAGTCGGCCCAGCGAGACAGCTCTTCGTCGTGGAAGGCGGCGGCTCGCTCCATCATCTCGCCCATGTTGCCGGTGCGTTCACCCACCCGAAGCATGCGCAACGAGACGGCCGTGCTCAGGCCCTGGGCCTCGAAGGCCTGCGACATGGGCTGCCCTTCGCGGATGCGGCTGGTGGCCGCCGTCAACCGGGGCTGCAGCGCGGGCGACAGAAGACCACTCACCATGTCGAGCGCAGGAACGATGGCAATGCCGCCGCGCAACAGCATGCCCAGCGTGCGGTACAGACGGGCCAGCTGGAACACACGCATGCGCTCACCCACCGCGGGAATGCGCCAGAGCTGCCCCATCAGGCGCAGGCCGAGCCAGCGGCCACCGCCCATGGCGAGTGCGGCCACCAACGCCGCCATGAGACCCAGCAGCACGGGCCAGTGTTGCTCGACCGCCTGACCCCACTGCAGCATGAGCCGCGACATGAAGGGCAGCTTGTCGCCCATGTCTTCATAGATGTGCGAGAAGCGCGGCACCACATAACCCATGAGGAACAGGATCACGAGGGAGCTCACACCGATCAGCATGGCGGGGTAGATGGCGGCACTCACCAGCTTGCCGCGCAAGGTTTCGAGCTGGTTGCCGTAGGCGATGTAGCGCGCGAGCGCCTCGCCCAGATCGCTGGTGCGCTCACTGGCGCGCACCGTGGCAATGAAGAGCGGTGGGAAAGTTTGCGGCATGGCCTGCAACGAACTGGAGAAGGTGTGGCCTTCGCGCAGACTCGTCAACAGTCGCTGCAACACCGCGCGCACAGGCAGGCGGTTCTCCTTTTCCGCCAGCGTCTCCACCGCTTCCACGATGCTCACGCCCGAACTCAGCAGGGACAGCAGCTCCTGACTGAACAGCAACAGGGGGAACTCGCTGCGTCCTCCACCCGTTCCCAGCCGGGTCTCACGGGTCAGGGAGACCACCGACTGGCCCAGTGCCTGCACCTGACGGCGCGCGTCGTCCAGCGTGGGCGCCTCGATGCTGCTCACGGTCACGGACAAGTCGGCCTGCAAGGCCTTGACGCGGTAGCGCATGGCTACCAGCTCACCAGGTCTTCGGCTTCGCCGGTGCCACCGGGCTGACGGTCCTTGCCATAGGACGACAGGTCGTACTCGCCCTGCTCTCCCGGCGAACGGTAGATGTAGGCCAGACCCCAGGGATCCACCGGCACACCCTTCTGAAGGTAAGGACCCGACCACTTGCCGGCATCGGCAGGACGCTCGTTCAGCACCGCCAGGCCTTCCTCGCTGGTCGGATACCGGCCCATGTCGATCCGGTACTGGTCAAGCGCCTTGCCCAGTGCATCGATCTGGGCGCGCGCCGTCTTGACTTCGGACTTTCCGATCTGCGCAAAAAACCGGGGGCCGACAAAGCCCGCGAGCAGGCCGATGATGACCATGACGACCAGCAATTCAAGCAGCGTGAATCCACGCGACCGCGGGATGCGGTGGGCAGGTTTTCGAAACATGAGGAGAACTCCGCGACAGTGATGCTTGCAAGGGGCCTTGCGGTCACACGACTTTAGGAAGGCCATGTGAAGGGCGGGTTACACCGGGACGTTGGGATACCTGAATTCGATGGCCTTACCTCTTTTTGATCCAAACGGACCATACAAAGTGAAACCATCCACAGCAAAGTTGAAACAGTTCGCCAGGCTCGCGATCAGGACACGGTCAGGACACGGTCAGGCTGTACCCGCTGCCCCGCACCGTGCGTATCACCTGGTCCAGACCAGCGGGCAACAGCGCGTTGCGCAAGCGACTGATGTGAACGTCGACCGTCCGGTCGTCACCCACGAAGTCCGCGCCCCACACGTGATCGAGCAGCTGGCTTCGGCTGTACACGCGGTCGGTGTGCGTGATGAGGAAGTGGAGCAAGCGGAACTCGGTGCTGCCCAGCGCCAACGGCAAACCTTTTGCGATCACGGTCTTCGCTGCGGGGTCCAGCACCAGACCGCCGATGCGCACCACGTCCACCGTGACTTGCGGCACCCGGCGGCGCAGGATCACGGCCACGCGCGCAATGAGCTCGCGCGGCGAGAACGGCTTGGTGATGTAGTCGTCGGCGCCCACCTCCAGACCGGAAATCTTGTCGCGCTCTTCAATGCGGGCGGACAACATGATGATGGGGATGTCCCGCGTGCGGGTCTCCGAGCGCAGCATGCGTGTGAGTTCCACGCCCGACATGCCCGGCAACATCCAGTCCAGCAACAGCAGGTCGGGCAACGAGCGCTGCATCATCTCGCGGGCCTGCTCGGCATCCGGTGCGCAGCGCACGAAGTGCCCGGCGCGTGTGAGGTTGATGGCGATGAGCTCCTGTATGTGCGGCTCGTCTTCGACGACAAGAATTTGAGCGGCCATGTTTCATCCATCAATTAATTGCTTACATCCTAGTAGCACGCAGTGACGGTTTGATTGCAGCTCCGCGCGCTTTGGACTTTGCCCAGTCACACATCTGACGTACTTGCTCCCTAGACTCGCGGTCTTCTCATTCATCCGGTGTTCGCGTCACATGAAGCTCCTCAACTTCAACTGCCTTTTGGTCGCGACGGGCATGGCGATGGTCTCGCTGAGCGCCATCGCTCAGGACATCACCGGCGCAGGCGCCACCTTTCCCGCACCGGCGTATGCCAAGTGGGCCGACGCCTACAAAGGCGCTGCCGAGGTCAAGGTGAACTACCAGGCCATCGGCTCCAGTGGCGGCATTCGACAGATCGATGGACGCACCGTGGACTTCGGTGCCACGGACGCGCCGTTGAAGGACGACGAACTCGCCCGCAAAGGTCAGATCCAGTTTCCAACCCTCATCGGTGGCGTGGTTCCGGTGGTGAACCTGCGGGGCATCAACCCCGGTCAGCTTCGCCTCACCGGCGCCATCCTCGGTGACATCTACCTCGGCAAAGTCACCCGCTGGAGCGACCCCGCCATCCAGGCCCTCAACCCGCAACTCCCCCTGCCCGACACCACCATCACGCCGGTGTTTCGCTCGGACGGCTCCGGCACTTCCTTCATCTTCACCAACTACCTCGGCAAGGTGAACGCCGAGTGGAAAACGCGCATCGGTGAAGGCACCCAGGTGGGTTGGCCCACGGGCACCGGCGGTCGTGGCAACGTGGGCGTGGCCGCCGTCGTCTCGCGCACCCCCAACGCGATCGGCTACGTGGAGTACGCCTACGTGAAGCAGGCCAAGCTGAATTACGCCCTGCTGCAAAACGCATCGGGCGCCTTCGTGGCACCGGGCACCGTTGCGTTCCGGGCCGCCAGCACCGGCGTGGACTGGACCACATCCCATTCACACATGCTGACCCAGCAACCCGCCGCCGAGGCCTGGCCCATCACCGGCGCCACCTTCGTGCTGATGTATGCGAAGCCCGACAACGTGGCCCACGCCGCTCAGGCCCTGCGCTTCTTCCACTGGGGCATGACCAAGGGAGAAACCATGACGACCGATCTGGGCTACGCGGCCCTGCCCAAGTCCGTGGTGGATTCGGTCGAGTCGCTGTGGGCCCGGGTGCGGGATCCCTCAGGCAAGTCTGTTGCCTACAAATAGTCCAGCGCCCCGCGCGTCCCTTTCTTTCTTAGAGCTCGACATGAATCACTTCAAACGCACCCCCATGGTCACCCTGTTGCAGACGACCGTGCTGGCCTTGTCACTGTCCGTTGGCCTGAGCGCCTGCGGCAGCCAGGAAGACGGCACCAAGGCCACGCAGGTGGCTGCCAAGGTGGGCTCCAGCGAAATCTCGGTGCACCAGATCAACCAGGTTCTCAGCCGAACGCCCGTGGGCAATGCATCCAAGGACGAGGTCCAGGCGGCCAGCCGCCAGGTGCTCGAACGCCTGATCGACCAGCAGCTGGCGGTGGACCAGGCCACCGAAAGCAAGCTGCACCGCTCGCCCGACGTGGTGGCCCAGCTGGAAGCGGCGCGCCGTGAGGTGCTGGCCCGCGCCTTCCTTCAACAACTCACCGCCACCGTGGCCAAGCCCACCGCTGAAGACGTGACGCAGTACTACACCGCCAACCCGGCGCTGTTTGCCGAGCGGCGCATCTTCAACCTGCAGGAAATCCGCGTGCCCAAGGCCACCGGCGTGGTCGACGACCTGGTCAAGCTCGCCGAGAAGGCCCGCCCCATCGAAGAGGTGGCAGGCTTCCTGCGCACGCGCAACGTGCAGTTCGGCGGCGGCAGCGCCACCCGCTCCGCAGAGCAGATTCCACTGGAACTGCTGCCCCGCGTGCATGCCCTCAAGGACGGCCAGAGCACCGTGGTCCAGGCGGGCGACAGCGTGACCTTCCTGCGCATTGCCTCCTCGCAGCAGGTGCCAGTGAGTGAAGCCGTGGCCACGCCCGGCATCACCCAGTTCCTGGGAAACCGGCGCAACACCGAGGCGGTCACCAGCGAGATCAAACGCCTGCGTGAGACCACCACCATCACCTACCTCGGCGACTTTGAACGTGCCGCGGCCAAACCCTCCACCGGGCCACAAGGCCCGGGCGATGCCGGTGCAACAGCGCCCTCGTTGGTGGTGCCGCCGGCCAATGGCGACAAGCCCGCCGCCAGCCCCGAGCAAAGCGCCATCGAGCGTGGTCTGCAGGGCCTGAAGTGAACCCGGCGCTCATGAGCCTGCCGAGCAGGCTGCGGTCCCTCTTGTTGCTGGTGGCCTCGGCGTTTCTGTCGTTCGGTGCACAGGCGCAGACCGGGCCGGTGGACTATCCGCTCGCCGCCGGTGACACGGTGCGGGTGCAGGTGTTCCAGAACCCCGACCTCACGCTGGAAACCCGCATCACCGAAAGCGGCACCATTTCCTTTCCCCTCATCGGATCGATCCGCCTGGGCGGGCTGCCGGTCAGCGCGGCAGAGAAGAAGATCGCCGACGCGCTCAAGAGCGGAGGCTTCCTGCAAAACCCGCAGGTCACGCTGCTGCTGACCCAGATCCGCGGGAGTCAGGTGTCGGTGCTGGGTCAGGTGGGCAGGCCGGGCCGGTTTCCGCTGGAGACCGCCAGCACCCGCCTGAGCGACATGCTGGCCAACGCGGGCGGCACCGCCCCGGGTGGTGACGACGTGGTGATCGTGAGTGGTCAACGCGCGGGCAAGCCGTTTCGCAAGCTGGTCGATCTGCCGGCCCTCTTCCTGCGGGAGCGCAGCGAAGACGACATCGTGCTGCAGGGCGGCGATGTCGTCTACGTGCACCGCGCACCCGTCTTCTACGTGTATGGCGAAGCCCAGCGGCCGGGCTCGTTTCGCATCGAGCGATCCATGACCGTCATGCAGGCACTGGCCCTGGCGGGCGGTCCGACCGCGCGCGGCTCGCGCGACCGATTGCAACTGCACCGCCAGCAGGACGACGGCAGCGTGAGGCTACTCGCACCCCAGATGAACGACCTGGTGATGCCCAACGATGTGCTCTACGTCCGCGAGAGCCTCTTCTGAAGTCCGGTGCCTGAGACCTCCCCACCATGACACCCCACCAACTTCTGATCATCCTGCGTGCGCGCTGGCTCGTGGTGTTCGTCACCTTCGTGCTGGTTGCCGCCAGCACCGCCGCCGTGTCCCTGCTCTCCGACAAGCAATACACCGCCACCGCATCGGTGGTGCTCGACGTCAAGCCCGATCCGGTGAGCGGCACCATGGGCGGCATGGTGGCCACCGGCTACCTGGCCACCCAGGTCGACATCATCAAGAGCGACCGTGTGGCCAAGCGCGTGGTGAGCAATCTGCGCATGGACAGCAACCTCTCGGTGCAATCGCAATGGCGCGAAGCCACGGGCGGCCGGGGCCAGCTCATCGACTGGCTGGCCGGCCTGCTCAAGGGCAACCTCGATGTGAAGCCCTCGCGCGAAAGCAACGTGATCAACATCGAGTACGTGGGTGCCGACCCCGACTTCGCTGCCGCCGTGGCCAATGCATTCGCAAAAGCCTATGTGGACGTCAACCTCGAACTTCGGGTGGACCCCGCGCGCCAGTACGCCGGCTTCTTCGATGAGCAGACCAAGGCAGCGCGTTCGCGCCTGGAGACCGCGCAGAAAGCGCTGTCCGACTTCCAGCAGGCCAACGGCATCACGTCCAACGACGAGCGCGTGGACTACGAGACCGCCAAGCTCAACGAGACCAGCAGCCAGCTGACCTCGATCCAGGCCGCCACCACCGACAGCCGCAGCAAACGCGCGCGCGCCGACGGCAACACCGTGGCCGAGGTGATGCAAAGCCCCTTGATCAACGGACTGAAGTCGGACATCGCGCGGCTGGAAGCCAAGCTGATCGAAAGCGGCGTGAACCTGGGCAAGAACCATCCACAGACGCAGCGCGCCGAGTCCGAACTGGCCGCATTGAAGTCGCAACTCGAATCCGAGACCCGGCAGATCACCAGCTCCATCAACACCACCTACGAGGTGAACCGCCAGCGCGAAGGCCAGCTGCAAGCCGCCCTGGCCGCGCAGAAGTCGCGCGTGCTGTTGCTCAACCAGCAACGCGATGAAATCCGCGTGCTGCGCGGCGACATCGAGTCGGCCCAACGCGTGTTCGACTCGGTCAGCCTGCGCGCCTCACAAAGCAGTCTGGAGAGCCAGACCAGCCAGACCAACATCGCGGTGCTCAACCCCGCTGTGGCGCCCATGTTTCCGTCAGGACCCCGGGTCAAGCTCAACATCGCCATCGCCATGTTCCTGGGCGGCCTGCTCGGGGTGATGCTGGCGTTGTCGCTGGAGTTCACCAACCGGCGCGTGCGTTCGATGGACGACCTGCACGAGCTGCGCGACGTCATCCTGCTCGGCGCCATCAGCCCGGCCGGCGGCATGATGAAGCCGGCCACCGGAGGCCGTGCATGAACGCGCCGGACCGCCTGAAACCCCACGGCACCATTGGCGACCTGCTGGTGGCGCGTGGCGTGCTGCAGCCCGAGCACATCAACCGCATCATCGAACGCCAGCATGCGCACAACGAGCCCTTTGGCGAAGCGGCCATTGCACTGAACCTGCTGCAGCGCAGCGATCTCGACGCAGCCCTGTCGACGCAATTCAACTACGGCTACTTGCTCGACGGCGACACCCATCTCAGCCGCGAACTGGTCACCGCCTTCAAGCCGTTTTCCAGAGCGGCCGAAGAAATGCGGGCGCTTCGTGGCCAGATCATGCTGCGCTGGCTCAACGACGACCGCCGCCGCCGCGTGCTCTGCGTGGTCAGCCAGCGGCCGCAGGACGGCCGCAGCTTCATCGCGGCCAACCTGGCGGTCGTGTTCTCGCAGCAAGGCCAACGCACGCTGCTGATCGATGCCAACCTGCGCCAGCCGCGCCAGGACCAGTTGTTCCACACCGGCCACAGCGCCGGTCTGGCGGGCATCCTCGCGGGCCGCGCCGGGCTGGAGGTGATCGAAGCCGTGCCCGGCCTGCCGGGCCTGCGCGTGCTGCCGGCCGGCGCAACGCCGCCCAATCCTCAGGAACTGGTGGGCATGGCGAGCTTCGGGGAATTGCTGCAGACAGTGAGCCAGCAGTTCGATGTGGTGCTGATCGACACCCCGCCTTGCGAGCAATACGCCGACGCGGAGATCATCGCCGCGCGTGCCGGCGCCGCACTGGTGGTGGCGCGCAAGAACCGCAGCCCCATGCGCGGTGTGAGCGAACTCGCCCGCCGTTTGCAGGACACCGGCGTGGCCGTGGTCGGCTCCATCCTCAACCACCACTGAGCGTCAATGGCGCTCGACCTCCACATGTGCAGCCACCCATGCCCTGAGCTGCATGCGAACCGCGAGCACGACCGTGCCCAGCGCCGCACCCGCCGCGTCCGCCACCAGATCGTCGATCTCGGCGGTGCGCCCCGGCAGCCGCATCTGGCTGGCTTCATCAACCAGGCCCACCAGCAAGGCACCCGCAAAGCCGAACAGCATGGCGGACGGACCGTGGCGGCGGCTGGCGAAACCGATGGCACACGACAGCACCGCATACACGGCCATGTGGGCCAACTTGTCCCAGGGGGCCGGCACCAGACCGACCGCAAAGGGTTGTGCGCCGCCCACCCACAGCGCCAGCGGGATGCTCAAGGCCAGCAGCACGGCCAGCCAACGCGCAATGCGCTGAACGCGCCCCAGTGAGAAAACCATGACCGCCACCACCCCTGTTCCTGAAGCGACCAGCCCATCGATGGTGATGCGCCTGATGCCGTACCTGCCGATTATGGTGGGCCTGGCCCTGTTGTATCTACCCAGCCTGTACGACCTCTTCACCGGCATCTGGGCTCAGGACGAACAGTTCCATGGCCCGATCGTGCTGGCCATTTCGCTCTGGCTGCTGCAGCGCAACTGGGCCGCCATGGAGGTGGTCTCGCGCGGCGAACAGCCCAGTGCCTGGGGCTGGCCGCTGGTGGCGATCGCTCTGGTGCTGTATGCGCTGGGCCGCTCGCAGGGCATCGGCATCTTCGAGGTGGGATCGGTGATCTGGCTGCTCGCCGGGCTGTTGCTGCTGCTGCGCGGCACCACCGCGCTCAAGGCCCAGTGGTTCGCGCTGTTTTTCATGCTGTTCATGGTGCCTTTGCCCGCGCAGGTGGTTGATCTGGTGACCATGCCCATGAAGATGGCGGTGTCCTACGTGGCGGAGAACGTGCTGTACCTCGCGGGCTACCCGATCGGACGCAACGGGGTGGTGCTGCAGATCGGCCAGTACATGCTGCTGGTGGCCGACGCCTGTGCCGGCCTGCACACCTTGCTCACGCTCGAAGCGCTCGGTCTGCTCTACCTCAATCTGGTGCGGCGCGACTCGCTGTTTCGCAACGTTGCGCTCGCCATCCTGATCGTGCCGATCTCCTTCACCGCCAACGTGATCCGCGTGATGGCACTCAGCCTGATCACCTACCACTTCGGCAATGAAGCGGGCCAGGGCTTCCTGCACGGCTTTGCCGGCATGGTGCTCTTCCTCAGCGCGCTGCTGTTGATCATCTGCACCGACACCGCGCTCCAGTTCTTCGAAGGCCTGCGCAAGCGGACCAGCACCCAACCCCACGAGGCCTGAAACCCATGGTCTTCCCGCTCAAGAACCTCCTGCTGCTGGCCCTCATGGTGGCCTCTGCCGCACTGGCCGCGGCCATCCGCCCGACCGCGAGCCTGGCCGACGAACGACCCACCATCGATCTCGCCGCCATGGTGCCCGGCGCGTTTGGAGGCTGGAGGGAACAGTTCAACGTGGCCGTGCAGATCGTGGACCCGGAGCAGCAGGCCACCATCGAGGAGATCTACACGCAGACCCTCACGCGCAACTACGTCCACAGCGACGGCTACCGCGTGATGCTCTCCATTGCCTACGGCAAGAACCAGAGCGACAACCTTCAGCTGCACAAACCCGAGGTCTGCTACCCGGCGCAGGGCTTCAAGCTGGAGAAAGTCGAACGCGTGCCGCTCAACCTGCTCGATCAGTCCATCGCCACCACCCGCCTGGAAACCCACCTGGGGCAACGCTTCGAGCCCGTGACCTACTGGACGGTGGTGGGAGATCACATCACCACGACCGGTATCGACAAGAAGCTCACCGAGATGCGCTACGGCCTGCGCGGACGGGTGCCCGACGGCATGTTGGTTCGTGTGTCGTCGATCGACCGGGACAGCTCCCGAGCCCACCGCATCCAGGCCGAGTTTGCCGCCGCCATGGTGGCGGCCATTGCCCCTGAAAACCGCGCCCGATTCGCCGGCGTCAGTCCCACCAGCGGCGCTCGCGCCACCACCGCACCATGAAGAAAAAGACCGCACTCATCACCGGCATCACCGGTCAGGACGGCTCGTACCTGGCCGAACTGCTGCTCGACAAAGGCTACGAGGTGCACGGCATCAAACGCCGCTCCTCGTCGTTCAACACCGACCGCATCGACCACCTCTACCAGGACCCGCACGAGTCCGACCGGCGACTGGTGCTGCACTACGGCGACCTCACCGACAGCAGCAACCTGATCCGCATCATCGGGCAGGTGAAGCCGGACGAGCTCTACAACCTCGGCGCCATGAGCCACGTGGCGGTGAGCTTCGAGAGCCCCGAATACACCGCCGACGTGGACGCCACCGGCACGCTGCGCCTGCTCGAAGCCATCCGGTTGCTCGGCATGCAGAAAACCTGCCGCTTCTACCAGGCCTCCACCAGCGAACTGTATGGACTGGTACAGGAAACACCGCAGAAGGAAACCACGCCGTTCTACCCGCGCAGCCCCTACGCGGTGGCCAAGCTCTACGCCTACTGGATCACGGTGAACTACCGCGAGGCCTACGGCATGTACGCCTGCAACGGCATCCTGTTCAACCACGAAAGCCCGCAGCGCGGCGAAACCTTCGTCACCCGCAAGATCACTCGCGCCATCTCGCGCATTGCGCTGGGCCTGCAGAAATGCCTGTACCTCGGCAACATGAGCGCGCTGCGCGACTGGGGCCACGCCAAGGACTACGTGGAAATGCAGTGGCTCATGCTGCAACAGGACAAGCCGGAAGACTACGTGATCGCCACCGGCGTGCAGTACAGCGTGCGCCAGTTCGTGGAACTCGCCGCGCTCGAACTCGGCTTCACACTGGACTGGATCGGTGAAGGCAGCGACGAAGCCGGTGTGGTGGCGGCCGTGCACCGCAAAGATTTGCGCGTGCAGGTGGGCGACGTGGTGGTTCGGGTGGACCCACGCTACTACCGCCCCACCGAAGTGGATACCCTGCTGGGCGATGCGAGCAAGGCGCGCACCCAGCTCGGCTGGACGCCCAAGATCACCCTGCCCCAGCTGGTGCAGGAGATGGTGCAGTCCGACTACCGCATGGCCCGGCGCGACGCCATGGTCAAGCTGGCCGGCTTTCCGGCTTTCGAGTTTCACGAGTGAGCCGCGCCATGCACACCGACACCCGGATTTACGTGGCGGGTCACCGCGGCCTGGTGGGCTCTGCCATCGTTCGCCAGCTGCGCGCTGCCGGCCACGACAACCTGCTGCTGCGCACCCATGCCGAACTGGACCTGACCGACGGGAACGCCACGCGCGATTTTTTCGCGCAAGAGCGACCCGAGTGCGTGTTCCTCGCGGCCGCCCGCGTGGGTGGCATCCAGGCCAACCAGCGCTACCCTGCCGACTTCGTGCGGGACAACCTGCTGATCCAGACCAACGTGATCCACGAGGCCTGGCGCGCCGGTGTGCAGCGCCTGCTGTTCCTCGGATCGAGCTGCATCTACCCGCGCCTGGCACCGCAGCCCATGCAGGAGAGTGATCTGCTCACCGGGCCACTGGAGCCGACCAACCGGCCCTACGCCCTGGCCAAGATCGCGGGCATCGAGATGTGCTGGAGCTACAACCGCCAGCACGGCACGCGTTTCCTGGCGGCCATGCCCACCAACCTCTACGGCCCGGGTGACAACCACGACCTTGACAACAGCCACGTCATCCCGGCGCTGCTGCGCAAGTTTCACGAGGCGCGGGTGCTCGGTCGCTCCAGCGTCACGGTGTGGGGCAGCGGTGAGCCGCGCCGCGAGTTCATGCACAGCGACGACATGGCCGGCGCCTGTGTCTTCCTCATGAACCTGCCCGAAACCACCTTCGACGCACTGCTCGGCAGTGACGAAGCCATCACCGGCCGATTCGAGCCCCCGCTCATCAACGTCGGCGTGGGCCATGACATCAGCATCCGCGAACTGGCCGAGACCGTGCGTGAGGTCACCGGCTACCAGGGCGAGATCGTCTACGACCGCAGCAAGCCCGACGGCACGCCGCGCAAGCTGATGGATGTGTCCTGCCTCAACGCGCTGGGCTTCCAGGCCAGCGTCTCCCTGCGGGAAGGCCTGCGCCGCACACTCGCGGACGCGCCCTACGCGTGCGCGCAGGCCAGCCCCGCATGAACACCCGGCTCGCCCACACACGAGGCCGCCGGTGAGCGCACTCGGACACACGGTTCTGTACCTGGGCCCCAAGAGCGGGACCTGTCTGGACCGCGCCAACGCCCTGCGCCGCATCGGCTGCACGGTGGAACACATCGACCTGCGCAGCCTGCTGCCCCAGCACCGGTGGGTAGACCGCTGGGCGTGGCATGTGGGTGGCCACTGGTTTTCGGCACTCGTTGCCAAGGGTCTGGTGCGCACGTTGGAACACAAGCGGTTCGACTTGTGCCATGTGGACGGCGGCGAGTGGGTTACGCCCACCGTGCTGAAAATATTGCGTGATCACGCCGAACGTGTCGTGAACTACAACATCGACGACCCCACCGGGCCACGCGACGGCGCACGCTTCACCGCCTACCGGCAGTCGGTCGGTTTGTACGACTTGCTGGCCGTGGTGCGCGAAGACAACCTGCCCGAACTGGAAGCGCTCGGTGCGCACAACGCCGTGCGCGTGTACCGCAGCGCCGACGAAGTCAATCACGCACCGCGCACACTCACGGTCAGCCAACGCCTGGCATGGATGTCCGAGGTATTGTTTCTGGGCAGCTGGTTCCCGGAGCGCGGCCCGTTTCTGCGTGACTTGATCCGGTTGGGTGTGCCGCTGACGATTCGTGGTCCGAACTGGCACAAGGCTCCCGAATGGTCCGAGCTGAAACCGCATTGGGCCGGAGGGGCCATTGGAGGCGACCAATACGCGATGGCCATTCAGTGCTCGCGGGTCAACCTGGGACTGCTCTCGCGAGAAAACCGCGACCAGCACACGACCCGTTCACTGGAAATTCCGTCGCTGGGTGGGCTGCTGTGCGCCGAGCGAACGCATGAGCACATGGCCATGTATGAAGAAGGCGTGGAAGCTCTTTTCTGGAGCAACGCTGAAGAGTGCGCTGCCACTTGCCTGCAAGTGCTTGGCGACGAGCCGCGCCGTGTCCGAATCGCCCAGGCCGGCCATGAGCGCTTCAAGCAAAGCGACCACCGCAACGAAGCGGTGATGCGCTTGCTGCTGGAAGCGGTGGAAGCGGTGGCCCAATGAGCCGAGCCATGCACCAGCGCGTGCTCGCCGCCATGGGCGCCCACTCGATGGGCATGGCCATCACGGTCGGTATCCAGCTCGCCTCGCTGCCCCTGTTTCTGGCCGTCTGGGACACCGCTGCATACGGCATGTGGCTGCTCATCTCGGCCCTGCCCGCCTACCTGGCGATGGCGGATGCGGGCATGGTCACAGCGGCTGGCAACCGCATGACGATGGCAATGGGTGCAGGCGACAACGCGCTGGCCAACCGGATTTTCCAGAGCGCACAGGTGTTCATGCTCATCGTCTGTGCGACCCTGGGCGCACTGGTCTTGCCCGTGATCTGGTGGTCACCCTGGCCAGCAGATGCCACGGTGGACCAGCGCATCGCCTTGGTGGCCCTGACGGCCAGCGTGCTGGTGTCGTTTGCCGGCGGGCTTTCCGAGCAGGTCTTCAAGGCCTCCCACCGGTATGCACTGGGCACCCTCCTGGGCAACCTGACCCGCCTCGGGGAGTGGGCGGGCTGGATGATCGGCTTGTTGATGTTCGGCTCCTTCAGCGCGGTGGCGGTGGGCGGTTTGACCTTGCGTGTGGTCGGGACCCTGCTGACCATGGCTGTGGCCAGCCACGACGCCCATGGCATGCGTTGGGGCCTGCGCGGCGCGACCCGCGATACCGTGCGACAGATGATCCGGCCCGCCGCGGCGTTCATGGCCTTCCCCTTGGCCAACGCGTTGAGCTTTCAGGGCGTGACCCTGCTGGTGGGCGCCATGTTGGGACCCGTGGCGGTCGCGGTGTTCAGCACCTACCGCACCCTGGCACGCACAGCGGTGCAGGTGACTGCCATGTTCAGTCACTCCCTGTGGCCGGAGTTCTCCCGCTTGTTCGGGCAGGGCTCACTGACCGAACTCAGGAAACTGGCCGAGCGCGGTGGCTGGCTGAGCGCAGCCCAGGTGGTGGTGCTGTGTGGTGGGCTGTATCTCGCCTCGCCATTGCTGTTGCAAGCCTGGACACACGGCAAGATTGCATTCGACCCCGCGGTCATGGGGCTGCTGACCGCCTATGCGGCTGTCGGGGGTCTCTGGCACGTGCCTCGCGTGCTGCTGATGTCGACCAACCAGCATGGCGCTCTGGCCTTGTGGACCGTGCTGGCCAGCGCCATGTGCGTGACCCTCACCGCCTGGCTTGCACCTTCCAGGGGCTTGAACGGTGTGGGTTGCGCCATGCTGTTGAGCGAATTGCTGGTTGCCGGAGCTTGCGTCGTGCTGGCTCTGCGCGCACTGGGACATCGCGGTTTGGCGTCGACGGTGATGCCATGAAAGTTGCGTTGTCGGTGATCGGGAAGTTCCACACTTTTGATCTGGCACGTGAACTGCACGCGCATGGGGCGCTGGCGGTCGTGCTCACTGGGTATCCGCGCTTCAAACTGCGCGCGGAGCGCTTGCCCGACGCCTCGATCCGCACCTTCCCCTGGGTACAAGCCCCCTACATGGCCAACCCGATCAAGTCGCGAATGCCTCGTGGCTTGATCAGGGAATGGGAAAACCTGGCTGCCACCACCTTCGGGCGTTGGACGGCACACGCGCTGCCTGAGTGCGACGTGTATGTGGGTCTTTCAGGCAGTGGATTCAAGGCGGGGCAGATGCAACAGGCTCGGGGTGGACGCTATGTCTGCGACCGGGGTTCTTCTCATATCAAAGTGCAGGACACCTTGCTCCGCGAAGAGCACACGGAGTGGGGGCTGCCGTTTGAAGGCATCGACCATCGCGCCATTGAGCGCGAAGAGGCGGAATACGCGTTGGCGGACTGCATCACGGTGCCGTCCGGATTCGCGTACCGGTCGTTCGTGGATCAAGGCGTTGCGTCCGAAAAGATGCGCTTGCTGCCGTACGGCGTCAACCTGTCCCGCTTTGCGCCTTGCGGCACCCCTGATCCAGCGCGTTTTGATCTGTTGTTCGTTGGCGCGATGAGTCTGCAGAAGGGTGTTCCTTACCTGTTGCAGGCTTTCAAACGGGTTCGACACTCCGGAAAGTCACTCACGTTCGCCGGGGCCGTCGCGCCACAACTCATCGCACTCATGAAGGTGCGTGGCCTGTGGTCGGATGACATCCGTGTGCTGGGCCACGTGCCGCAGGCCGAACTCAAACAAGTCATGAGCCAAAGCCACGTTCTTGTTCTGCCCAGCGTTCAGGAAGGGCTTGCCATGGTCATGGCCCAGGCCATGGCCTGTGGTTGCCCCGTGATAGCCAGCGAAAACACCGGTGCACGCGACCTGTTTGACGACGGACAGGAAGGGTTCATCGTCCCCGTCCGCAACCCACAGGCGCTCACCGAACGGCTGCAACGCCTTGCAGATGAACCGGACTTGCGCATGCGCATGAGTGCACAAGCGCTGGAGCGCGTCAAACGCATGGGTGGGTGGCGAGACTATGGCCAACGTGCCTTGAGCACCTACCAAGCCTTGGTGCACTCATGAACGCCAACGACGTTCCAGACCGCGCCGGGAATCATCGGCCCTTGACGCAACAAGCAGCCTACCTGAGCAACGGCCGTCTGATCCTGTTGGGGTTGATGGGACTGGCATTGCTCGCCCTGCTCGCGCAGATGGGCATTGCCTTCACATCCGAAAACGTCGCATCAGCCAGCATCGTCTTTGCCTCGACGACCGCCATGCTGCTGTACCTCCTGTGGACACCCGCGCTCCAGACACACCCGCTGTCCACCTTCGCGGTGTTCGGCTTCTGCGTCACCTCCCAGTTCGGCGCCTTGCTGGGTCAGACCCTGTACTGGACACCACTGGCCGACAACCTGCGCCAGCCCATCGCCACGTTCGCCCTGCTCGCCGCATTTCAGGCGCTGGCCATGGTCGCCCACACGGGCCACCGCTGGCTGATGCCTGCGCCCGAAGCGCAGCGCGGTTCGCTGCCGCGCCAACTCCTGCACAAGGCGGGTCTGTACAACACACCGAGCACGGGTGTGCTGTGGTTCATGGGCTATGTCGGGTTGCTGGCGTTCCTGTTGGGCTCGGGCCGCGAAGGCACCTTTGGCAAGGCCATGCACGGGTTGGCGTTCATCACCTGGGCGCCGTTCCTCATCCCCATGTACCTGATCCAGTTTGGCGATGCCTACAGCAGCTTTCGCCGGCAGTGGCCCTACCTGGCGGTCTTTGCCGGTCTGGTGGTGCTGTTGGGGCTGGCGGCCAACGCGCGGCAGGTGATGCTCTCCGGCTTCGTCACCATCGCGCTGTTTGCGCTGCTGGGCGCGATGCGCAGCACCAACAAGGTGTCTGGAAAGCGGGTGCTCAAGCTCGGCGTTCTGGGCCTGGTGCTCGCGGGCCTGGCGATCCCGCTGAGCGATCTCGCCACCGCCATGGTGGTGGCACGCAAGGTGCGCAGCAACGTGTCGGCGGTGCAGATGGTTCAGGAGACGCTCTATTACTTCCAGCGGCCCGAGGCGCTGGCCGAGCAGAACGAGGATCAACGCAACGCCACGCTGGGCAAATACGACGAGTACTACTTCGAGAACCCGTTGCTGGCGCGGCTCGTCGAGACCAAGTTCCACGACAACTCGCTGTACTTCGTCTCCACCTTCACCCAGAGCGACGCCGATCTGCTGACAGAGACGACGGTGGACCTGTTCTGGGCCATCCTGCCCGACCCGGTCATCAAGCGCCTGGGTGTGAACATCGACAAGAAGTCACTGGAGTTCTCCATGGGCGACTACCTGAGCCACCTCAGCCAGGGCGCGCCTCTGGGCAGCCGCCGCACCGGCTCCATGCTGGCGCAGGGCGTGGCGCTGCTGGGTGTCGGCTTTGCCGTGCTCTACATCGCCTTTTGCCTGGTCGCATTCACCATGATGGACCTGCTCTCGTTCCGCAACCGCAGCGGGCAGGTGGTGCTGTCGGCCGTGGGCATGCTGGCCGTGTGGCGGCTGTTCCAGTACGGCGTCACCTCGGAATCACTTCAGGCCTGGGTCAGCGGCATGCTGCGCACCATCCCGCAGAACATCGTGTTGTTCTTGCTGGTGGCGGCGGTGGCCCGCAGCCTCGGCATGTTTTTCGGCGGGGGTTCACGCGGCGAGCGCGGTCCTCTGCACCGGGCCACCGGCCTGCACACCTCGAGTTGAGCCATGCGCATCGTGCTGTTCACCCACCCACCGTTCATGGCTTCTCAAAGCATGCCGCGCTTTGCGCGCATGCTGCAGCAGGCATACCAGGAGCGCGGCCACGAGGTGCACCTGTGGGCACCCCAACCGCTGGTACACCGCTGGGTGCCGGCCGGGCGCTGGTCCAAGTGGGCAGGCTACATCGACCAATACCTGCTGTTCCCGCTGCGGGTGCGTCGTGAGGTGGCAAAACAACCGGCAGACACCCTGTTCGTGATGGCCGATCAGGCCCTCGGGCCTTGGGTTCCACGGGTCAAGCACCGGGCGTTGGTGGTGCATGTGCACGACCTGCTGGCCCTGCGCTCGGCGCTGGGCGAAGTGCCGCAGAACCCCACCGGATTCACCGGACGCCTCTACCAGCGCTACATCCGTTGGGGCTTTGCTCAAGCGCGCCATTTCATCTGCACCTCACAGCGCACCCGCAGCGACCTGCAGCGAGTGGGCGGCGTGGCGCCGGACACCGCCGAGGTGGTCTACAACGGACTCAACCAGCGCTTTGCGCGCACACCCTCTGCCACGGCGAGGTCCTTGCTGCGAGTGGCCGGCCTGCCTGTGCCTGACGACGGCCTGCTGCTGCATGTGAGCGGCAACCAGTGGTACAAAAACGTGATCGGCATCCTGCACATCTACGCGCGTTATGCCGCCGGTCAGGCCCATCCCCTGCCGTTGTGGCTGGTGGGTGTTCCGCAAACCGACGCGGTGCGCGCCGCGCTGGCCGCCGTGCCGCCTCAAGGCAAGGTGCACTTTCTCTACGGCATCGACCACGCCCTTCTGCAGGCCGCGTACTCGCTGGCCAGGGCCTTCCTGTTTCCCAGCCTGGCCGAAGGGTTCGGCTGGCCGATCGTGGAGGCCCAGGCCTGTGGTTGTCCGGTGATCACCACCGACGACTCGCCCATGAACGAGATCGGCGGCCCGAACGCGGTGTACCTCCCCCTGCTCGGCCCCGATGACGACCGGCGGGCGTGGGCTGCCCAGGGCGCGACCGCGCTGAACACCCTGCTGTGCGAGCCGGCACAGGCGGCCGCGGAGCGGGCTGCGGCCTGCGTGGCCTGGTCCCGGCGCTTCGAGGCAAACCTCGTCATCGATCAGTACCTGCAGGTCTACCAACGCGTGCTCACCAGCCACCTCACCCCCATCGATCGGGCTCTGGCCCGGGCTTCCACATGAAAATCCTGCACGTGATCTCGTCAGCCAACCCGGCGGGCGGTGGCCCCATCGAAGGTGTGCGCAACCTAGGGCAGCGCATGCTGGAACTGGGCCACACCACCGAGCTGGTGACGATGGACGACCCCGCCGAGCGCTGGCTGGAAAACGCGCCGCAACCCGTGCACGCGCTGGGCCCGGTGCGTACCGGTTACGGCCTGAACCGGCGCCTGCTGCCATGGCTCAGGTTGCATGCCGCGCACTATGACTTCGTCATCGTCAACGGCATCTGGCAGTACCACAGCTTTGCCACCTGGCGCGCGCTGACACGTCTCAAACGTCCCTATGCGGTGTTCACGCACGGCATGCTCGATCCCTGGTTCAAGCGCGCCTACCCGCTCAAGCATCTGAAAAAGTGGCTGTACTGGCCGTGGGCGGAGTACCGGGTTCTGCGCGACGCCTCGGCGGTTTTGTTCACCTGCGAAGACGAACGCGTACTGGCTCGCGATTCGTTCTGGCTCTACCGGGCGCGCGAGCAGGTGGTGACCTACGGCACACGCCCGCCGCCCGTCGACAAGGCTGCGCTGGCCGCGCGCTTCCTCGCCGAATACCCCGGACTGCAGGGCAAGCGGGTGCTGCTCTTCCTGAGCCGTATCCAGGAAAAGAAGGGCTGCGACCTGCTGATCAGCGCCTTCGCCGACGTGGCCGCGCAAACACCGGACCTGCATCTCGTGATGGCCGGCCCCGACCAGAGCGGCTGGATGACTGCCTTGAAGACCCAGGCCACGCAACTCGGCGTGGCCGATCGCATTCACTGGCCCGGCATGCTGCAGGGGGACATCAAGTGGGGCGCGTTCCACGCGGCCGAGGCCTTCGTGCTGCCCTCGCACCAGGAGAATTTCGGCATCGCCGTGGCCGAGGCCCTGGGCTGCGGCCTGCCGGTGCTGATCTCCAACAAGGTGAACATCTGGCGCGAAATCGAAACCGCTGGCGCCGGCCTGGTGGCGGATGACACCGTTGATGGCACGCGCTCGCTGCTGACCCGCTGGCTGGCACTGGGGCCGGCGGCGCGCGCGGACATGTCGCGGGCCGCCAGTCAACTGTTCAGCAACCGGTTCACGGTGAGCGCCATGGCCGAAAGCCTGTTGCGCGTGATCAACCAGCAAGCCTCAAAGGCCGTCCCATGAACAAGGCAAGCCATTCGGTGGGCCACATCGGCTCCGCACTGGACTGGGGTTGGGAGAACCTGCAGTTCCTGCGCATGCGGTTGCGCGGCCTGCAAGACAAAGAGGCCGATCTGACCAAGCTGCTGGTCGAGCTTGACGGCTACCGGTCGCTCTACGAATCCCTGACGGAACGCCCGTTTCAGCAAGCCTCGATGTTTGAAGTGGGTTACGGCGCCCGGCCGCTGCGCCTGCTGGCGCTCATCTCCATGGGCCTGAACGCGCGAGGCATTGACCTGGATGCGCCCATGCTCCAGGGCTCCGTTCACGAGCTGCTGCGCATCCTCAAGACCAACGGATGGCAGCGCTTCATCAAGAGCACGGTGCGAGCGACGGTGTTCGATGCCCACGAGCGCCACGCGCTGGACCGTGCCTTGGCTCGCCGGGGTGCGCGGCTTCGCGTGCAGCCCGATCGATTTCTGGTGGGGGACGTCTCCGACGTGGCATTGACCCCGGCATCGCTGGACTTCATCTACTCTGAAGACGTGTTTGAACACATACCGCGCGAAGCGCTGGACCGGGTGTGTGCCAGTCTGGCTCGAGCGCTCGCGCCTCAAGGGGTGGCCGTGATCTCCCCCTCCGTGTTCACCGGGATCGGCGGCGGTCACCTGGTCGAGTGGTACCCCCACACGCTGGACCGCGACATCGATCGCCGATCGGAGCCGTGGGAACACCTGCGGCAGCGGCGCTTCGCGCCCGATTGTTTTCTCAACGAGATGCGGCTGTACGAATACCAGCGCCTGTTCGAGCGCCATTTCAGCGTGGAGGCCGTGCACAACCTCCAGGCGGGCCTCGGCCGCACTTTTCTGACCGAAGACGTGCGGGAGGAACTGGACGACTACAGCGTGGAAGAGCTGCTCGGTGACAAGTGGCGCTTCGTGCTGCGCAAAAAGCCCGAGGCGCAGCCGTGATCATCGAACACAACGACCCATTCACCCAGCCCTCCTTTTCCCTGCGCAACCGGCTGGGTCGCCTGGCGTGGGGCGGCGTGTGGCTGCTGCTGTTTCGCACCAGCCCGCGCCCCATGCACGCATGGCGGTGTTTTCTGCTTCGCTCGTTCGGCGCGGTTATCGGGCAGGACGTGCACATCTACCCCAGCGTGCGCATCTGGGCGCCCTGGCAACTCACATTGGGCACCCGCGTCGGCGTGGCCGACGGCGCCATGCTCTACAACATGGCGCACCTGACCGTGGGAAACGACTGCGTGATCTCGCAAGGCGCACACCTGTGCGGCGGCTCGCACGATGTCGACTCGCCCAACTTCCAGCTGGTGGCGCGTCCCATCGTCCTGGGCGACCAGGTCTGGATCTGCGCCGACGCCTTCGTCGCGCTGGGAGTGCGGATCGCGCCAGGATGTGTGGTCGGTGCCCGATCCCTGGTTTTGAAGGACATCAACGAACCGTGGACGGTGTGGGCAGGCCATCCGGCCGAGCGCAAGCGGCAGCGTCGACAAGGGAGCCAACCATGATTCCAATTTCCGTGTTGATCCTGACCAAGAACGAACAGCAGGACCTGCCAGGTTGCCTGGCCAGCGTCGCGTGGTCAGACGACGTGCACGTCTACGACTCCATGAGCAGCGATCGCACCGTGGAAATCGCACAAGCGGCGGGCGCGAGGATCACCCAGCGACCGTTCGACAACTGGGCCAGCCACCAGAACTGGGGCTTGCAGAACATCGCGTTCAAGCATCCGTGGGTGTTCTACATCGATGCCGACGAGCGCATGACCCCGGAGCTCGTGCAGTCCGTTCAAACGGCGGTAACGGCCCCCGGCGACAGCGTGGCTTTTCGTCTCGAGCGGCGCGATTTTTTCATGGATACCTGGCTGAGGCATGTGCAGACGTCATCGTTTTACATGCGCCTGTTCCGCCCGGAGAAGATGCGCTACGAGCGCCTGGTCAATCCGGTGTCTCTGGCAGACGGACCCGTGGGCGAGATCGCCGGCTATCTCGACCACTTTCCGTTCAGCAAAGGACTGGGCCATTGGTTCGACCGCCACAACAGCTACAGCCGGTTCGAGGCCGAACAGATCGTCGCCAACCGCCGGCGCGGCGAAGGTTTCTCGGTCATCAAGGCCTTGACCGAAAAGGACTTCCACGAGCGGCGCTACCACCAGAAGGAACTGTTCTACCGCCTGCCGCTGCGCCCGCTGGTGAAATTCCTGCTGCTGTACGTGGTCAAGCGGGGCTTCCTCGACGGCCGGGCCGGCCTGCGCTATGCCATCCTGCAGTCGATCTACGAATACATGATCGTTCTCAAGGTGGAGGAACGTGAACAGCAGTTGTCGGAGACGTCGGCGCCGGTGCTGCTCCAACAACCATGAAGATCCTGATCCACAGCGCCAACTTCGCACCCGAGCCCACCGGCATCGGCAAATACTCGGGCGAGATGGCCGAGTGGCTGGCCGCGCAGGGCCATGAGGTGCGTGTCGTGGCGGCCCCGCCCTACTACCCGGCCTGGAAGCTCGACGAAGCCTACCGCT
The DNA here is from genome assembly GCF_018780385.1 of Hydrogenophaga sp. Taxonomy (GTDB): domain Bacteria; phylum Pseudomonadota; class Gammaproteobacteria; order Burkholderiales; family Burkholderiaceae_C; genus Hydrogenophaga. Next base: position 659,359 of record NZ_JADMJO010000003.1, read on the forward strand.
GGCCACCCTGGCGCCACGAGATCTGGCGCGGCGTGCGTGTGTGGCGCGCGCCTCTGTGGGTGCCGCGCAAACCAGGGGGCCTCAAACGGGTGCTGCACCTGAGCACCTTCGCTCTGTCTTCCATGCCGGTGATGCTGCGGCAGGTGTTCTGGCGTCCCGACGTGGTGCTCACCGTGGCACCGGCGCTGGTGTGCGCCCCCGCAGGTTGGCTCACCGCACGCCTGAGCGGTGCCCAGGCGTGGCTGCATGTGCAGGACTTCGAAGTCGACGTGGCGCTGCAGATGGGGCTGCTCAAGGGCGAGCACCTGGCCCGCGCCGTTCGCGCAGTGGAATCCGCGTTGCTGAAGCGCTTCGACGTGGTCTCCACGATCTCGGGGCGCATGTGCGAGCACCTGCTGCGCAAGGGCGTGGCGCCTGAACGCACGCACCTCTTCGTGAACTGGGCCAATGTGGAGAGCATCAAGCCCCTGACCCAGCCGAGCACTTACCGTGCCGAGCTGGGCCTGTCCCCCACCACCTACGTCGCCCTGTTCTCGGGAACACTCAGCGCGAAGCAGGGCCTGCTGGTGATCCCGCAGGCAGCGCGCCTGCTGGTGCACCGGCACGATGTGCTGTTCGTGATCTGCGGCGGCGGGGCGATGCTGCCCGAACTCGAGCGCGCGGCGCGCGAGCTGCCCAACCTGCGCTTGCTGCCGCTTCAGCCACTGGAGCGCCTGGGTGAGCTGCTCGGCCTGGCCGACGTCCATCTGTTGCCACAAAGCCAGGAAGCCGAAGACCTGGTGCTGCCCTCCAAGCTCACCGGCATGCTCGCCAGCGGTCGACCCGTGCTGGCCACCTGCCGGGCCGACACGGAACTGGCCACCGTGGTCGGTCAGTTCGGCCGCGTCGTGCCCCCGGGTGATGCTGCCGCGCTGGCTCAGGCCTTGTGCGAGTTGCTGGCCGACCCTGTACAGCGCCGCGCGCTGGGTGCGCAGGCCAGAGAACACGCGATGCTGCACCTGGCACGCGACGGTGTGCTCGATCTGCTGGTGCGCCGCATGCAGGCACACGCCCCACAGATTCAGACAAGCCCATGAACACAAGCACCGCAACCCATCCGTTTCCATCGGCCGGCGACATCGTCATCTTTCAACCAGAGTTCGAGGAGTTCGGCGGTGAAGAACGCGTGATCCTGTCGCTGTCCGCCGGTCTGCATGCGCAAGGCAAGGCTCACAGCGTGCTTTGTTACCACGACCACATTGGCCTGGCGCGGCACGCGCACCTTCCGCTGCCGGTGTTTGAACTCAAACCGTCGGGCGGCGGATGGGTCAAAGCCATGGCACTTCGGGCCGCGTTGGCGCGGCTGCATGCACGGGGCGATCCGACACCCGTGCTGTTCAGCATCCAGTCGGCCTTGCACGCAGGCATGGCCAACCTGCGGAGCCACTCCCCCTACTTCCTGCGCATTCCCGACACCTACAGCCTGCTGAACTACGAGACCACCGCCACGGGTGGGCCCGGAAGGACGGAACGGCTCTCTGCAAGGCACTGGCTCACACGCCACGGCATCCGCTCAGCACGAGGCTTTGCCACCAACACCCTTGCGCTGGCCAACGAGATGCATGCCTTGTATGGTCGAAGGGCCGAGGTGGTGTACCTCGGCGGCTTCGGCCAACAGCCGCTGGCACAACTGCCGGCGCGCGCCAGCCAACCCATCGAGTTGTTGAGCGTTTCGCGGCTGCAGAAAAACAAGCGGGTGGACTGGATCCTGCAGAGCCTGGCGGAGATCGTTCGACGACCCGAGGGAGAGCCCGATTTTGTGTTGCATGTGGTGGGCGCAGGACCCGAAGAAGCTGCATTGAAGTTGATGAGCCAGGCGCTCGGACTGGGAGAGCGCGTGCGCTTCCATGGCTTCGTCTCGGACGATGCCTTGACCCACCTGTACCAGCGATCCCACGTGTTCCTGATGCCCGCATGTCAGGGCTACGGATTGCCCGCCATTGAAGCGCTGTACCGCCGGCAAGGCGTGGTGCTCAACCACGAATCGGGCGTGGTGGAGCTGCTGGCCGACTCACAGTGGGCGGTGGTGGCAGAACCCGGGCCGCTGGGCTTCACCCAGGGCGTTCGCGACATGTTCAAACGCGTCTGCGATCCGCGCTTCTTCGCCCATCCCTTGCCCTCATTGCCCACCGAAGGTGACTGGGCCAAAAAAATCATCGCGTTGTTTGGCTGGTAAAACCGTCTGCATGACAGAAAGGTTGGCATGAGCATTCAATCCTGGTTTTCGCGCAGCATGGGTCGGGTCCGCGAGGGAACCAAGGCACATCTGGTGAGCTCTGCCGAGCTTCTCGACTTCACCGCTGACGCACTTCACGCCATGCGCGAAGCCACAGACGACGAATGTGAAGCCTTGTTCGTTGAACATGTCTCCCGGACTTGTGGGGGCACCGTCGATTGGAGGGAGCATCCAAAGGACATCGCAGAAATAGTCGCTGCATTTCTCAGCGCAGACGAAGTCTCTCTGATCCAGACATCGACGTTCAATGATCGAACTGCGCCCCCACAAGCCATGCAGAGATTTGACGAATCCCTGAAGGGTTCACCGCGGGGAGTTCGGGCCCTGGAGTCGTTCGGAGATTTCTACATCGTGCTGGTCTTGCCACGCCATCTGCTGCCACGCTTTGATGAAATCAACCAGCACTGGATTGCAGCAGGCGTGACATGAAAGATGTCACGGCTTCCGGGGCTTGACGATCAAACGCGCCGGCACATCGGCGGTTCCAGTCGCCGGTGCAGGTTCACTCAACACCTCTCGCAGCCAGACGGCGTGTTCGCCCAGCACCACGCCCCCGCCACCCGTGCCCGACGCCCGTGGACTTGCGGTGGTGGCACCGAAGGAGATGTTGAAGGTGTTGACGCCAGCGAGATACCACCGACCATCCACGTGCACAAAGGCCGCACTGCCCGAGTCGCCGTTGGCCAGGGTCGCCTCTCGATCAAGCCCCAGGGTGCCGTTGGCGGGCACCGCGGGTCCCAGGCGGTTGGTGGCGAGGTCGGGGCCATCGAAGTCGAACAGGTAGGTCGCGGGGCGCCCGAGGAAGTCGGGAAACACCAGGTCGGCGCGGTTTTCCCCGGTTGTAAACAGCGTGGTGCTGCCGCCGTGGCTCACGAGGGTGAGGACGCGCCCCAGCACAGGCCCGGTGAACAGGCGCGCGACCGGCATCTTCGACGGTGCGGGTGTGGCCAGCCGCACGATGGCCAGGTCCGCATGCACGGAGGGATCGCCCGGGCTGTTGTTGGCGCTGCTGCCGGTGTAGCCCGGGTGCACCTGCACCGAGGTGCCCGCACTTGTAAATCCCTCGGCGGCCGCGCTGCGAAAGCGGATGTGCGCCGGATTGGCGCCGGCCACCACATGAGCTGCCGTGATCACATGCTGCCGGCCGATCAAGGTGGCACTGAACAGCCGTCCGCCCACGTCCAGGCTGCCCACGGCGGCCCAGGCCGGGTCCGCCGGCTCCTCGCTGGGACCAGCGCCACCGGTGAGCGCATGGGCGAGGCCCATGGCCATGCCAACGCAGGCGCAAACGCTTCGCCGCAGCCATGCGCGGGAGGCACGGGCACGCTCCGCCCGTCGACCGGCAGTCAACCTGCGCGCACCACCATCCAATCGGACCATGCCAGCACCCCTACCCAACGTGAAACGAACGAACAACCACGTCAGCCTCCCCGCAAAATCGGAAGCTCGTGGCTGACTCACGTGGTGACCATACCCAGGCTGGTGTGACTTTGCTATCGCGTGTCAGTCTTTCATTTGTTGGCACCGTCCCGCTGCAATCCCGGGGCGATGAAAGGTGATCACCATGTTCCGTTTGAAATCCCTCTGCCGGGCCGTGTGCCTGGCCACCGGCCTGATCCTCACGGCGGGCGCTGGCTCTGCGGCCACTCCCCTGTCCGCCCTCGGCGGCACGTCCACCGATCTGCTCGCTTCCGCTGTGTCGTTCAACCCCAATTGGTTCGACGACGCATCGTCATTTGCCAGCCGCAGCGCCAGCAGCTTCGACCTGAGCTCGATGCTCATGGGCGCTTCCCTGCTGCTGACGCAGCCCGCCAACGTCACATACACGCTGATGGGGTTTGAAGCCGGCTTCAACAACGCTTTCGTGTCGGGCACTGAACAACTGACCAACCGCAGCGGCTCGACACCCCGGCTCGGCACCTCGTTGAGCTTCAACCACGTCACGGCTTCCCCGCTGGACTTCGGTTTCCTGTCCAACGGAAGCGGCACGCTGTTCGCCAATGGCAGCTCGCGCACGGGCCTGGTGATGTCCAACGACGGCCAGAGCGCGCTCATCCTGTTCAACGACATGTACTCGGGCGACATCGATTTCGACGACATGGTGATCCGTGTGTCGATTTCGGCGGTGCCGGAACCCGAGATGCTGGGCATGCTGCTGGCCGGCCTGGGCCTGGTCGCAGCAGGTGCACGGCGTCGTTTGAAGCGCATGGGCACGTTGGCTGTTTGAGATGGTGCGCGGGCGGCCGGTCTGGTCAGACCGCCGTCACGCCGCCCTTGTTCTGCCGGCGGCGGATGTAGCCCCCCATGAGTCCGAGACCGGCCAGCATCAGCGCATAGGTTTCGGGTTCGGGCACGGCACTCACGCTCACGTTGTCGATGCGCAGCTCGCTGGTGCCCAGGTAGTCACCAATGTCGGCGACGCCAATGACGAGCGACACCGCGCCGTCGCTGGCAGCGGTGTAGGTGTAGCTGTTCTCGGTGAACACCCAGCTGGCCGCGCCGAAGTCACCGAAATTCCCGGTGAAACTGCTCACCAGAGGGCTGCTGGCGGTGTTCACGAAACTGACCACGGTGTCGTTGATGGCGATGAAGCCGAAGTCGGCATTGGCCGTGTCGGACGACAGGAAAGCCCAGTCGAACTTGACGGTGATCTGCTGTCCGGCGGTGGCCATGAAACTCTGGCGCAGGGCGGAGCCTTCGTATGCGAAGCCACCGATGTCCAGTGAGCCCACGGCCACACCGGCGAGGTTGTTGTTGAAAGAGAAATCAACCGCTGCGGTGCCCGAATTGTTGTTGAAGCCGGCGCCCAGGGGAGCGTCGTCCTCATAGTCGAGCGAGGCGGTGGACAGGATGCCGATCTTGCGACCGCTGGTGGTGACGAGCACATCACCATCGGTCGACCAGTTGGTCAAGCCGGATTCGAAACTGCCGTTCTGAAACGTGGTGCTCTGGGCCATGGCCGAAGCGCTGGCCAGTGCAAACACGGCGGTGGCAGCCAGGCTGCGAGGGATCGATGTCATGGGAGGCCTTTGTTGAATGAAGAAGGATCAGGATTTCAGGGAACGACGGGGGCCACCAGATCACGACCAGGCGCCATCTGCGCAGCGGTCAGACCTTTGAGCAGGACGAAGGGACGCGCCACGGCGGGGCCGGTGGAGCCGTCGGTGTCAATGGACAACTGCACGCCACCGATCACGTCGAAGAACGTCACATGTCCGCTGGCCACACCGTTGCCCGCCACGCCCAGGCTGCCCAGCAGCGGGGTGAGGTCGAGCTTGTCGGCATAGGGCGTGAAGTCGGTGATGGTGTCGCCGGCATCGCGGGTGCTGGTGAAGCGGAAGACGTCACCACCAGCCCCACCCGTGAGCATGTCGGCACCGGCGCCGCCGATGATGATGTCGTCCCCTGCGGTGCCCACCAAGGTGTCGCGGCTGGTGGTACCGGCGCGCGTGACACCGGGCGTGGCCTTGGCGACGGCAGCATCGATCAAGCGGCCATGTGAGTCGAACGCGTTTTCTTCGCCGTACATGTTCACGGTGATTTCGTCGCCATCGGCCAGGCTCACGCGCTGCAGGCCACCTGTTGCTTTTGGCGCCTTGATGAAGTTCGCCAGTGCTTCCTGGTAGGTGATGGTGTTGACCGTGTTGTTGAACACCACGTTGTTGGCCGCGAAGGGGTAACCGTCGCCACCGTTGGCGGTGAAGTCGATGGTCGCGAAGGAGAAGACACGCGGCGACACGACCACACCGTTGTCGACCAGCAAGGTGCCGTCGTCGAGCCTGATCTTGCGGATGCGCTCGCCCGTGCCCAGCGTGGATCGGGCCGTGCGGGTGGTGTCGTACGTCACCTGCATGCCGGAAATCTGCGCGAAGCGGCCCTGTGCCGAGCCACCGGGCGTGGACGCGGCCACGGAGTGCTCCATCAGATCCTTGAGCTGAGCCGCATTCATGGCCGGTGCGGTTTTCACCAGGTTGGTGAAGGGCAGCACGTTGAAGGTGTCACCGGTGGTGACGTTGCCCGGGCCGGCAATGCTGGTGCGGATCCCGCCGCCGTTCTGAATGCCCACTTCGGCGCCACCGGCAAAGCGCATCGCGTCGGCCACGAGGTTGCCCAGGCCGGTGTCGGCGTTGCGCACGCCCTCGGTGTATTCGCAGGGCAGCGGCGTGCAGGCCACATGGGTGGGACCGTTGAGCTTGGTGGCGGTCGTGCCGATGATCTCGGCGTTGAGAGCCGCAATGAAGTTGGAGACCGGTGTGATCACCGAAGCCTGCAGGGCGGGGTCGCCGCTGACGCGGTCGGCATCGGCGGCAGCACCCGAAACTCGGATCATGCGGGTGGCGAGCACGGCGGTCACCGCGCCGGTGGTGTCATGGATGTCGAGTTGGACTTCACCCACGTAACGGTTGCCAAAGTGACCGGTGACCATGGGCACGGGTTTGCCGGTGGCGTCGTTGCGGTAGGTGGGATGGGTGCTGTAGGACGGTGCCACGCCGCCGTTGATCAGCAGGTCGTCCGAGTCGACCATCAGTTCGTGGCCACCGCCCGAGATGACCATGTCCACACCGCTCAGGGCCGGGATCATCACATTGAGTTCGTTGGCGGCATTCTGCAGGTGGCTCATCACGATGATGGCGGTCACTCCCTGGTTGTTCCTGAGGTCATCGATCTCGGCCTGCACCAACGGCAACAGGGCCTGGATGTTCTGCAACTCGCTGTTGCTGGCGCTCCAGTTTTTCATGATGCCGGCCGGTGGCGATGAAATGCTGGGCAGCAGGGGCGTGGTCACGCCGATCACGCCCACCTTCTTGCCCGCCGCGGTGGTGAGGATCTTGGAGGGGCGCACCTTTTGCTGGGCGGCCAGATTGGCCAGCGCGGGGGTGACGCTGAAGTCGAGGTTCACCGACAGGTAGGTGGTGCCCGAGACCTCCGCGAAGCGCGCTGCCACCGGGCCGGTGTTGTCGAGGTCGAATTCGTGGTTGCCGAAGGTGGTTGCGTCGATGCCGATGGCGCGGTTGGCGATGGCGTCGTAGAAGTCCTGGCCACCGTCGGCCGCCGCCGTGGCGAGGTTGGTGAAGCTGGCGGTCAGGCGCGGGCCGGGCAGGAACGAGTCGCCGGCGTTGAGCGTGATCACGGTGCTGCCAGCGGTGGCGGCAGCGGCCTTGCGGGCTGCAACCACACTGGCCAGGCGGTCGATGCCGCCATAGAACGAGATCGCCTGCGCGGCGTCATTGCGCAGGTTGCCCTGCGCCGACAACAACCACGACTCCTGGTCACCAATGTGCAGCACGGTCAGGGTTTCGGCCCAGGCGGCGTTGAAGCCGGTGGCCAGGGCGAGCGAGACCGCGAGGGTGCAGGCGCTGCGGCGCAGAGGGCTGCGGGTTGTTTTCATGAGTGGGAGGCTCCGGGTTGGTGTTCAGGTGAGTTGGAACGGGTGCGGTCGGGTCACAGGCCGAGGTCGCGTGTCGGCACGATCTGGGCGGCCGACACGTTGCTGAGCGTGACCAATGGCCGGCTCACGGCCGGGCCGGCGTTGCCATCGGTGTCGATCTGCACAACCAGCCCTGCGGCGCTGTCGACCAGCCGCACGATGCCGTCGGCGATGGCGTTGCTGCCGGTGTAGCCAATGCCCTGCAGCAGCGCGCTGATGTCGATGCGATCGGTGGCCGGCGCGAAGTCGGTGATGCGGTCGGCGGCATCGCGGGTGCTGGTGTAGATGAAGGTGTCGGCTCCGGCGTTGCCGGTGATCACGTCGGCGCCAGCGCCACCGGTGATGTGGTCATCGCCGGCTGTGCCCACCAGCGTGTCGCGACCCGTTGTTCCCTGCAAGGACTTGACCAGCGACAAGCCCAGCAGCACGGCGTCGTGATCGGAAGAGCGGTAGACCGTGGGCGTGTAGTAGTCGGGGCCGCAAGTGGCGCAGGCGGGCTGCTTGAACTCGAGGTTGTAGTCAATGATCGACGGCTCGTCGGCATTGATGTGCCAGTGCACCGCGCCCGTGACCAGGGGGCTCAGGCTGGTGGTGGTCAGACCGTGGTCGAGGTAACCCGCTTCGCCGTCGAACACATACGAGTAACTGTCGGCACCGCGCCGGGCAATTTCGTCCACCAGGCCCTGGGCCGCCAGTTCGAGGATCGGGTCTTCCTTGCCGTAGGCGTTGAGGTCACCCACCACCACCACATCGGGGTCGGTTGCCTTCAAGGTCTCGATGAAGTTGCCCAGGGCACGGGCCTGATCCACGCGGGTGGCGTTGAAACACCCCTGGCCATCGCCCGCGTCGAGATCGGCAGCGTCCGAACCGGCTGCGCAATTCTTGGACTTGAAGTGGTTGACCACGACGGAGAACCGTTCGCCGTTGGCAGCGGCAAAGGTCTGCGCCAGCGGCGGACGGTTGTGCACCGGGTCGGTGTCGCTGCGGGCCTGGCCCACCAGACTCAGACGGCCGGGCTTGTAGATCATGGCCACGCGGATCGCGTCAGTGCCGGCACCGCCCACAGGCAGGGCGACGGTGGCATAGGCGCCCGCGCCGGCCACGGCGTTCAAGCCGTTGACCAGGTCCTGCGCGGCCGTGTTGCCGTTGTTCTCGATTTCCATCAGACCCACCACGTCGGCATTGAGGCCGAGGATGGCGGGAATGATCTTGTTGCGCTGGCGCTGGAACTCGGCCGTGCTGTCGGCACCGCGGCAGTCGGACCGGGTGCCGGTGGGGTAGCAGCTGGCACCGGACTGGTCGATGGTCGTGAAGTAGTTCAACACGTTGAAGCTGCCCACACGCACATTGCCGCCCACCGCGGGCGGTGCTGCCAGGCGCGGATTGGCGCGGGTGAACACGATCGGCTCGGTCGGGTGGATCTTGTAGTCGCTCAGGCCGTCGACGTTGTTGGTCGCCAAGCCGTAGTCGATGACGCCGGTGATGCCGCCTGGCAAGGTGTCGCCGGCGCGCAGTGTGTTGTCGGCGCCCATGTAGGGCGTGGGGTTGGGGTTCTGCAGGCTGGTGCCGTCGTCCAGGATGATGCGGCGGCGAGCGTTCTCGTCGGCCAGGGCGATCGCTTCGACCGAGCCAGCCGGGTGCACGTTCGTGGGCTTGATGAGGCGACCGTCAGCGCCCAGCGTCACCTGCCCGTATCGACCCTGGAAGAAGTTCTGCGCCGCTGTCAGGGGCGTCTGTATGTAGAGCAGCATGCCCTCGTAGCGTTCGAGTTCACCTTCGACCACCTCGGGCAGCGTGATGACGGTGGGGGAGATGGCGTTGCCGCTGGAGACCACGCTGATCACGGGCGAGGTGAGTTGCGTCACGGGCTTGTAGGCGGTGTTGACGCCGGTGGGTGCAAATTCACCCACCGTGCCGCTCACGCGCACATCCTGGCCCACCGCCACCGTGGGCGCGACGTTCGTGAACACGAAGATGCCATCGGAAGTGGTGGCATCGCCGTCGCCCTGCGGGTCCTGCATGTAGAAACCGTTGTTGAGCAGCTTGATGACCACGCCTTGCGTCGCCACGGTCTGCCCCACACGCGGACTGAGGTCGCCGTTGCCCTGAATCTGGGGGATGCTCACGACCCCATTGACCGTGACGGTGAAGTCACAGGCGACCGACTGCAGCTCGTTGTTGGTGAAAGTGATCTGCACCGGATAGGTGCCCACGGGCACGCTGCCGTTGACCTGCACGGACGTTGTCGCCTGACCGCCATCGCTGGTGGCCGAGTTCAGCGCGCCCATGGCGATGCCGGCCACTGCGGTGCTGGTCAGGCTCGCGCCATTGACCACGCTGTCGGCGTCGGTGGCGCTCAGATTGACCACACCACCCACACCTGCGTCGAACACCGCAGGGGCCGGGCAAGTGGCGGTGATCGGCAGGTTGACACCGCCCCCCAGCGGCGAGCCCGTGATGGTGATGTCGTCGATGCCGATCCATTCGTCAGCGCCAGCCGCATCGGTCGTGATGATGCGAACCTGGACTTCGGCCTGGTTGTCGGCAGCGGCCGGCAGGACCACGGACACAGGGAAGATCGCACCCGTCAGGCTGGGGCCCTGGCTGGCATCGGCCACGAAGCCGGCCGGCAGGTTGATGAAGTTGCCGCTGTTGCCAACCCGGTATTGCAGTGCCACGGGCTGGATCGCGTTGTCGGCGGCGCCGTCCACATCGCGCAGCACGTAGCTCACCTGCACGGCCTGCTGTCCGCTCGTGTTGAGGTGGATGACGATGTGAGGGGCCTTGGCCGTGCCCGAGCCTGCGAGCGCCAGCGTCGGCTTGGCGATGGCGAACTCCGTCACACCGCCGGTGGTGAAGGTGTTGGGATTGCTCTGATTGGCGTTGACGTCGACCAGGAGAGTGCCGGCCCCGACAACCGTCTGGGGATCGGCGCCCGTGCCGCTCGCCATGCCGTCTCCGCGGTATCCAACGATGCCTGCAACGCCCGCCCAGTCGTCACTCGCCGAAATGAGACCGGCGTTGCTCCAGTCCTGGGAAAACGGAAGGGTTTGCGGAACCGAGTCCGCCCAGGCAGGCAATGCCGACAACACGCCCAAGGCCACCAGGCAGGCAGAAAGACGCTGGGGAGCCAGCGACAGGCGGGGGGTGGTCGTGCGCGAAGTGGTCATGAGCATTGTTTCGTTGGGAGAATTCGGAGGCGAGCAATGCAACGCCGATGTGCGTTGGATCATGCAGAGCGTCGATCACGGGATTGCGATCCCCCACGCCGGGTTTACTGGTCCGAACGGATCACGGGTTCCCACCCGGTTGAACTTTCCCGCTGGCTTGACGATGAGCCGCGCGCGTGCTTGTGTTCAGTGCGGCCATGGATGCGCGCAGGCGTGTAGACCCACCTCGCGTCAAAGCGCGGGGCGGGTCAAACAACACGATGTGGGAGTGGGTGACCCGGTGGCGGGGCACCTGCCGGTTACGGCTGAGCTCGATCAGAGAACATGATTTCGCGCCGACCGCTCAGGGTGACGCGTCCCAGCAAACCCCCATCCAGCGTGGGCGACTCCAGGAGCCAGATGCCAGGCTCAACCCCCAGCAGGGCGTCGATCGGCCGCTGTCCCGGGCAAACGCTGAGCGTGCCCATGAAGTAGTCCCCGGCGGGCGGATGCAGCATCTCCAGATGCGCCAGACGATTGTTGAAGATGTTCATTCAGATACCTGTGGCATGACTGTGGGTGTCGGCCGAACACTGTGATCGACGGCTCCCGGACCACAGACAGCCGCAGGTCAAAGTCTGAACAGATTTGATTGCAGTGGCTTGACAGTCATCGGTTCAAGCATGGGCCGAACGGCTGCTGCGCCATGGCCATCCCATGAGATATCGCTCTGTTCAAAGGCTGGACGCACCTGCGCACACCCCCAAATGGCTCTCCAGCCGCGTGGCCATCGCGCCTCAGACATCAATCGGCATGCGACACCTGCTCGTCGCGGGCATCGGCCCAGGCACTGGCGCGCCCCAGACTCTCGCGGCACTGCGCCACCATGCGCTGCACCAGTTCCCCACAAGTGGGGATGTCGTCGATCAGTCCCACCACCTGGCCGGCCCACACCAAGCCGGCATCGACCTCACCGGACTGCAGCGCACTGCGACCGCGCGCGCCCGCCACCAGCGGTTGAATGTCGCTGAACTCGCAGCCGCCAGGGCGCCGCTCGGTGGCCACCACCTCGTCGGACACCGCGTTCTTGAGCACGCGTCCGGTGTTGCGCAGGGTGCGGAAGATCAGTTGCGTGTCGCGCTCGCTGGCCTTCACCAGCGCCTGCTTGATCTGCTCATGGATAGGCGCTTCCACCGTGGCGCAGAAACGTGTGCCCATGTTCACGCCCTCGGCGCCCAGCGCCATGGCCGCGGCCATGCCGCGGCCGTCGGCAATGCCACCGGAGGCGATCACCGGAATGCGCAGCACGCGCGTGGCCAGCGGGATCAGGATCAACCCGGGGATGTCGTCCTCGCCGGGATGACCGGCGCATTCGAAGCCGTCGATGCTCACCGCGTCCACGCCGTTGCGTTCGGCCGAGAGTGCGTGGCGCACGCTGGTGCACTTGTGCATGATCCGCACGCCGTGGCGCTTGAGCTTTTCGATGAAGTCCTTGGGGCTGTTGCCCGCCGTCTCGATCACCTTCACGCCGCACTCGATCACCACGTCGAGGTACTCGGCATACGGCGGTGGCTTGACCGACGGCAGGATGGTCAGGTTCACGCCGAAGGGCTGGTCGGTCATGCCGCGGCAGCGGTGAATCTCGCGCAAAAGTGCCTCTGGCGTGGGTTGGGTGAGCGCGGTCAGGATGCCCAGACCGCCAGCGTTGGAGACGGCGGAAGCGAGCTCGGCCGTGCCCACCCATTGCATGCCCCCCTGGATGATGGGGTAGCGGATGCCCAGCAGTTCGGTGATTCGGGTTTTCATTCAATGACCTTTGAAAAGCGGTTTGCGTTTGTCGAGGAAGGCGCCCACGCCTTCGGTGAAGTCGGCGGTCTGCGCGCAGGCAAGAAAGGCCTGGGCCTCGGCGTCGAGGTGGGTGGAAAGATCGTTCTGTGCAGCAGCGCGCAACAGGCGCTTGAGTTGCCCCAGGGCCTGCGTCGGTCCCGCGGCCAGGCGCTGTGCCAACCGCTCGCCCTCGGCATGCAGCACATCGACCGGCACCACGCGGTTCACCAGGCCCAGGCGCAGGGCCTCGGCTGCGTCGACCACATCGGCCAGCAGGGCCAGCTCCATCGCCTTGCGCAGGCCCAGGACCTGCACCAGGCCCCAGGAGGTCGAACAGTCGCTGCTGGCACCGATGAGGGGGTAGGCGATGCCCAAGCGCGTGCCCTCGGCGGCCACCACCAGGTCGCAGCCCAGCACCAGACCCAGGCCGCCGCCGAACACCGCGCCTTGCACGCTGGCCACCACGGGCGCGCGCAGGTTGGCCAGCAGCAGCAAGCCGCCGTGCATGCCGGCAATCAGTTCGCGTGCCACCGGCACCGGGTCGGCGCGCATGGCCGCGAGGTCGCCACCAGCCATGAAGGCGGCGCCCTCGGCCGAGATGTGCACCGCGCGCACCAGAGGGTCGGCCGCGATGGCCGCACAGGCGGCGTGGAAGCCCTGTGCCATGGGTACGTCGATGGCGTTGAGCGCTTTCGGCCGGTTGAAGCGCAGTTGTGCCACCGTGCCCTCGCGCCAGCACAGCACGCTGGCAGCCGTGTCATTCTCCCGGTCGGGGTAGGCCATGCGGTGCTCCTCAGGCGAGGTTGTAGTAGGCCGCGGTTGAACCGAGGTTCTCGCGCGCCCGGCTCAGCTCATGGCGTGCGATGGCACGCAGGTGCACCTCGTCCGGGCCGTCGAAGAAGCGCATCGCGCGGCCCCAGGTCCACAGGTACGAGAGCGGCGTGTCGGGCGTGATGCCCATGGCGCCGAAGACCTGCATCGCGCGGTCGAGCACGCGGGTCTGCAACAGCGCGGCGACCAGCTTGATCGCCGACACATCGATGCGGGCGGCCTTGTTGCCCTGCGTGTCCATCAGCCAGGCGGCGCGCAGCACCAGCAGGCGGGCCTGGTCGATCTCCACACGCGAGTGGGCGATCCAGTCCTGCACGTTGGCGAAATCGCTCAGGTGCTTGCCGAAGGCCTTGCGCGTGAGGGCGCGCTCGCACATCAGCTCCATGGCCAGCTCACACTGGCCGATCGAGCGCATGCAGTGGTGCACCCGGCCCGGGCCCAGGCGGGCCTGCGCCAGCGCAAAGCCCGCACCCTCCTGGCCCAGCAGGCTGGTCACCGGCACGCGCACGTTGTCGAAGGTGACTTCGCAATGCCCCTCGGGGGTGTGGTGGTGCATGATGGCCACGTTGCGCACGATCTTGAAACCGGGTGTGTCCAGCGGCACGATGACCATGGAATGCCGGTTGTGCGGGCTCGCGTCGGGGCTCTCGTCGGAGACCCCCATCACGATGGTGAAGCGGCACAGCGGGTGCATGGCGCCAGTGCTGAACCACTTGCGGCCATTGATCACGTACTCATCGCCTTCGCGGCGGATCGTGGTCTGGATGTTGGTCGCGTCCGACGAGGCCACGTCCGGCTCGGTCATCGAAAAACACGAACGGATCTCGCCTTCCATCAGCGGCTTGAGCCAGCGCTCGTGCTGCTCGGGCGTGGCGAAGAGATGCAGCATCTCCATGTTGCCGGTGTCGGGCGCGTTGCAGTTGAACACCTCCGAAGCCCATGGGATGCGGCCCATGATCTCGGCCAACGGTGCGTATTCCATGTTGGACAGGCGCGTGCCGGGCTCGCCCTCGCGCAGGCCGGGCAGGAACAGGTTCCACAGGCCGGCCTCCTTCGCCAGCACCTTCAGCGGCTCGATCACGGCCGAGGGGTAGGTGCCGCTGTCGGCCAGGCGCTGCCACTCGCGGTTCTGCGGCAGCACGTGCCTGTCCATGAACTGGCGCAGCGTGCGCTGCATCTGCTGGTTGTCTGCGGAATACTGGAAGTCCAAGGGGTGCTCCTGATCAGGATGTGAGGACGGGTGTGTCGATGGCTTCGAGACCGCGCCGCGCCATGGCGACGCTGAGTGCGCCGACCTCGGCCGCGTTATCGGCCACCGCGTTGCCGCGCTGCGCGCGCGCCGCGATGCCCTCGAAGATGACGGCCCAGCGCATGAACGCGAAGGCCCAGTGAAACGGTTCGGGCAAGGCGCCACCGCCGATGGCGCGCTGGTAGTGCGCCAGGTATTCCTGCTCGGCGGGAATACCCAGTGCGGCCAGGTCCAGCCCGCGGATGCCGCCGAACTCGGTGGGGAGCGTGCGCCAGGGCACGGTGTTGAAGGCCACGTCGGCCAGCGGGTGGCCCAGGGTGGAGAGTTCCCAGTCGAGCACCGCGACCACGCGCGGCTCGATGGGGTGGAACATCAGGTTGTTGAGCTTGAAGTCGCCGTGCGCGATCGTGGTGGTGTCGTCGTCGGGCATGTGCGCGCCCAGCCATGCGATGAGCTGGTCGATGGCCGGGTTCTCGCGCGTTTTGGACAGCGCCCACTGCTGCGTCCAGCGGCGCAGCTGGCGCTGGAAGAACTGCCCCGGCTTGCCGAAGTCGCCCAGGCCAGCCGCGCGCCAGTCCACCTGGTGCAGCCGCGCCATGGTCTCGGCCATTGCCAGGTAGATCGCGCGCCGCTCGGCCGGCTCCATGCCCGGCAGCGCGTTGTCGGCGAACACGCGGCCCGGTACCCGGTCCATCAGGTAGAAGGGCGTGCCGATCACCTCGTCACCCGCGTGGTAGAGCACGGTGGGCGGCACCGGCAGCGCACTGTCGGCGAGCGCGCGCATCACACGGTACTCGCGGTCCACCGCGTGCGCCGAGGGCAGCACCTCGCCCTCGGGCTTCTTGCGCAGCACCATGCGGCGGTTGTCGAAGTCGACGAAGAAGGTCGGGTTGGACTGGCCACCACCGATCTTCTGCAGCCGCATGGGGCCGGCGAGCGCGGGCAGTTGTGCGCGCAGGAAGGCCTCCAGCGCCGGGGCGAATGCGGGAAAGGTCGAAGTCGGGGTGTCGGTGGAAAACGGCATGGCATCGCAGGACGAGACTGGTGCCCGAGCTGGTCACCACGCCAGCGATGGTGCGGGAAACCCGCCTCGCTGCATTCGTCCGATCCGACGATGTGGGACCGGAGGCAACAGAATTAGTCTGGCTTCAGCGCGCTCCGCTGGCGAAGCGCTGCCTGGCTTCGACCACCCCACAGGAGACATCCGTGAGCACCACCCACCGCACCGTTCAACAACTTCACGACCTGCGCGGCCGCACCGCGCTCATCACCGGCGGCTCGCGCGGACTGGGCCTGCAGCTGGCGCACGCGCTGGGCGAGGCCGGCGCGCGCCTGCTGATCAGTTCGCGCAAGGCGCAAGACCTGGAGGAAGCCGCTGCCGAGCTGCGCGCCGCCGGCCACACGGTGGACGTGTTCGCCGCCGACGGCCGCGACGACACGCAAGTGCTTGCGCTGGTCGATCACGCGCTGGCCACGCTGGGCCAGATCGACATCCTGGTGAACAACGCCGGCGCCACCTGGGGCGCGCCGGCCGAAGACCACCCGATGGACGCCTGGGACAAGGTGATGGACTTGAACGCGCGCAGCGTCTTCCTGCTCACGCGCGAGGTGGCGCGGCGCTGCATGCTGCCGCGCGGCGAGGGCCGCATCGTCAACATCGCCTCGGTGGCCGCACTCGGCGGCACGGCGCGCTCCATGCAGGCAGCGGCCTACCACGCGAGCAAGGGCGCGGTGGCCAGCCTCACGCGCGCGCTGGCCTGCGAATGGGGTCCGCACGGCATCACGGTCAACGCCATCCTGCCGGGCGTGTTCCCGAGCAAGATGGCGCAGCACATGCTGGAGCCGGCCGTGCTGGCACCCATCGTCGCGAGCGTGCCGCTGCGCCGCATCGGCGACGACGAGGGCCTCAAGGGCGCGGTGCTGCTGCTCGCCTCCGATGCCGGACAGCACATCACCGGCGTCCTCCTCCCGGTGGACGGCGGCGCTTCGGCGGTGGTCGGCGCCTGAGCACCAACCACCCTGGCCCGCGTGCTCAGGCCGTCGGCAGCTTGTGGTCGCGGTACTGCTCACGCAGTTTCGTCTTGAGCAGCTTGCCGGTGGCGGTGTGCGGCAGGCCGTCGACGAACAGCACTTCGTCGGGCAACCACCATTTGGCGATGCGCGTGCCCAGGTGGTCGAGCAGATCCTGCGGCTCCACGCTGGCACCGGGCCGGCGCACCACCAGCAGCAGCGGGCGCTCCTGCCACTTGGGGTGCGAGACACCGATCACCGCCGACTCGGCCACGCCCGGGTGCGAGGCGGCCGCGTTCTCCACGTCGATCGACGAAATCCATTCGCCACCCGACTTGATCACGTCCTTGGCACGGTCCACCAGTTGCAAATAGCCATCAGGGTCGATGGTGGCCACGTCGCCGGTGGGGAAGAAGCCCTCCTCGTCCAGCACGGAGCCACCCTCGCCGCGGTAGTAGCCGCTGGCGATCCAGGGGCCGCGCACCAGCAGGTTGCCGAAGGCCACGCCGTCCCAGGGCAAGGCCTTGCCGTCGGCGTCGACGATCTTCAGGTCCACGCCCCACACACCACGGCCCTGCTTGAGCTTGACCTTGAGCAGGTCTTCCTTGTCGATACCCGCGTGCTTGGGCAGCAGCTTGCTGATCACGCCGATCGGGCTGGTCTCCGTCATGCCCCAGCCCTGCACCACCTCGGCGCCGAACTGGTTCTCGAAGCGCTCGAGCACCGCGCGCGACACCGCCGCACCACCGATGCCGATGCGCTTGACGCCGAGCTTTCGCGGATCGATCTGCGGGTTCTTGTCGAGGTACTGGAACAGCATCATCCAGACCGTGGGCACGCCCTGCGAAAAGCTCACCTTCTCGTCGCGCATGAGGTTGTAGACGCTCTCGCCATCGAGATGCGGGCCGGGCAGCACCAGCTTGGCGCCCACCATGGCCGCCGCGTAGGGCGCGCCCCAGGCGTTGGCGTGGAACATGGGCACGATGAGCATCAGCGTCTCGGCCGAGCTGATGCCGAAGGTGTCGGGTGCGAGCTCCATCAGCGTGTGCAGCAGCGTGGAGCGGTGTGAGTACAGCACACCCTTGGGGTTGCCGGTGGTGCCCGAGGTGTAGCAGAGCGAGGATGCACTCTTCTCGTCGAACTCGGGCCAAGTGTAGTCGGTGCTCTGCGCGTCCATCAGGTCGTCGAAGCACATCAGGTTCGGCACGTTGATGGCCGGCATGTGCGCGCGGTCGGTCATGGCGATGAAGGCCTTGACGGATGTCAGGCGCGGCGCGAGCTGCTCCACCAGCGGCGCGAAGCTGATGTCGAAGAACAGCACCTGGTCTTCGGCGTGGTTGACGATGTAGTCGATCTGCTCGGGAAACAGGCGCGGGTTCACGGTGTGCAGCACCGCGCCGCTGCCCGACACGCCGTAGTACAGCGCAAGGTGGCGGTATGAGTTCCAGGCCAGTGTGCCGACGCGCTCCCCCGGCTGGATGCCCAGCGTCTGCAGCGCGTGGGCCACCTGGCGCGCGCGGTGGCAGACACCCAACCAAGTGGTGCGGTGCACGGTGCCCTCGGGCAGGCGAGAGACGATTTCGGTGTGGGGGTGGAAGGTGGCCGCGTGCTCGATCAGCGACGAGATCAACAGGGGGCGGTCTTGCATCAAACCATGCATGGGATTGTCTCCAAGGAAAAACAGATCACCCGCAGCGACCGGCCTGGTGGGTGCACCAGTGCGACCGCTGCGGGTGCGGGGTACCGGCTTCAGCCGCCGAAGATAGGGCCGAAGGACTCGTAGGCCTTGCCGTTGAAACGCTGCAGCGTCTTCTTCTCGATCGGATAGTAGTCGGTCGGCGAGGTCTTGATGTCGATGCCTGGATAGAGCATGGGTGGGGTGAAGTTCAGGTTGGCGGCCTGCTTCATCAGGTTCTCGCGCGTCAGGTTGTCACCCGACTGCTTGAGCAGCTGCGTGACGGTGGCGGCCGTGGCGTAGCCGATCACGTTGAGCGTGTCGTAGGGGTCACCGCCGGGGTAGTACTGCTTCATCACGGCCAGGTACTCGTCCACGTCCTTGTTGCCCTTGCCCGCCGGGTCGTCGGCGCCAAGCAGGTAGGTCGAGGTGATGACGCCCGTCGAGTTCTCGAGGCCAGCCGGCTTGAGCACCGCGGTCATCGACTGCGACACGCTGGAGACGTAGTGCGCCGGCTTCCAGCCGATCTCGGCCGCCTTGCGGATCGCCTGCGCCGCGAACTTGGGCGTGGAGATGTTGAAGAAGGCGTCGGCGCCCGAGGCCTTGAACGACACCATCTGGCTGTCGATGGTCGGGTCGCTCACCTCGTAGGTCTGGTGCGAGACGATCATGGTCTTGGCCTTGTCGCCCAGGGCGTCCACGAAGCCCTTGTAGAAGTCCTTGCCGAAGTCGTCGTTCTGCATCAGCACGGCGATCTTGGCGTTCGGGTTGTTCTGCAGGATGTGCAGGGCGTACACCTTGCCTTCGGCCTGGTAGGTGGGCTGCCATCCCATGGTCCAGGGGAAGCCCTTCGGGTCGCCAAAGCGCGTGGCGCCGGTGGCCACGAAGAGCTGCGGCACCTTCTTGGCATTCAGGTAACGCTGCACCGCCACGCTGTGCGCCGTGCCCAGCGAGCCGACCAGCGCGAGCACCTCGTCCTGCTCGACCAGCTTGCGCGTCTGCTCGACCGACTTGGCCGGGTTGTAGGCGTCGTCCAGCGTGAGGAAGTTGATGCGCCGGCCGTTGACGCCACCCGTGGCGTTGACCTTCTCGAAGTAGGCCGTCATGGCCTTGCCGATGGTGCCGTAGGCCGACACCGGGCCGGAGTACGGCACCAGGTTGCCGAGCTTGATCTCCTTGTCGGTGGCGCCGGGGTCGTACTGCTTCTGGGCCTGGGCCGACAGGGGCAGCAAGGCGGCCAGCACGAGGCTGGCACCGAGCTGGAGGGACCGGCGCAAACCGGCGTTGTGAATCTGGGGCATGAAAGTCTCCATAAGGGTGGTGGCCGCGTGAACCGCGCCCTGCGTTTGTGCTGACGGCAGTGACTTCGGTTCGGGTCCCATCGTAGGAACGGCGCCCCTCGCGGGCATCGTCGAAACTGACGATATTGGTCGCGCGCGCATCAGCGCGGCGGGAACACCGGCTCGCGCTTGTTCAGAAATGCCTGCACACCCTCGGCGAAGGTCGGCCGGTCGATCAGCTCGCGCTGGCGTTCGGCCTCGCTGCGCATCTGCTCCACCAGCGTCTGCTGCCCGGCCAGCTCGTAGACCGCGCGGATCTCCTGCGCGGCATGCGCTGGCAGCGCGGCCATGCGCTGTGCGAGTGCCAGCGCCTGCGTGGGCAGATCGGCGTCGTCCACGCATCGCCACACCAGGCCCCACCGCTCGGCCTGCTCGGCGGCCAGGCGCTCGCCGAGCAGCGACATGGCAACCGCGCGCGCACGGCCCAGCGCGCGTTCGAGAAACCAGGTGGTGCCGAGGTCGGGCACGATGCCCAGCCGCGGCATGAAGGGCAGATAGAAGTAGGCCGAGCGCGCGGCCAGCACCACGTCGGCCGCCAGCGCCAGGCCCACGCCCGCACCCGCGCAGGCACCGTTGACCGCGCTCACCAACGGGAACGGCAGCGTGCGCAGGTCTTCGATGAGCCGATTCGACAGCGCTTCCATCGCGTCCGCCGTCTGCGCACCCAGGCTGCCGTTGTCCGGTGTTGACATCGAGCCCAGGTCGGCGCCCACGCAGAAGGCCTTGCCGGTGCCGGTGAGCAGCAGCGCGCGCACCGTGCGGTCTTCACGCAGTTCGGCCAGCGCGTCGCGCAGCGCCTGCTGCAGCGGCATGGTGATCGGGTTCATGCGCGCCGGGATGTTCAGGCGCAGCAAGACCACGGCGCCATGGCGCTCGCTCACCAGGATGGGTTCTTCGCTCATGGCGTCATGGCGTTGGGCGGCGCTTCCAGCGTGCGCTTGCGCTGCGCAGCAGGCCAACCACGCCACCGGGCATGACAAACATGATGGCGATCAGCACCACGCCGTAGGCCGCCCAGGGCGCGGCCTTGGACACGCTCTCGGCCAGGCTGGGCACGAACATGATGAACAGCGCGCCGAAGAGCGCGCCCCAGAGCGTGCCGAGGCCGCCCACCACCACGCCGACCAGCAGCGAGATCGAGAGGAACAGCGTGAACGAGTCGGGCGAGACGAATTGCACCGCGATCGCCGACAGCGCGCCGCCCACGCCGGTGAAGGCGGCCGAGATGCCGAACGTCATGGACTTGTAGTGCGGGTTGTCCACGCCCATGGCCTCGGCGGCCAGCGCGTGGTCGCGGATCGCGCGCATCGCCCGGCCGCTGCCGCTGGAGAGCAGGTTGTGCCCGATCACGAACATCACCACCGTAACCAGCAGCGAGAACAGGAACAGCCACTGGTCCTGCGTGAGCGGCAGGCCGAAAGGCGCGTCGGGCTTCATGAGCACGATGCCGCCGACGCCACCGGTCCACTGCTCCAGGTGCTTGTATTTCAGCAGCTGCGGCATGGCCACGCCGAGCGCGAAGGTGGCGAGCGCGAGGTAGAGCCCTTCGAGCTTGAGCGCCGGCCGGCCGAACAGGTAGCCGATGAAGAGGCAGGCCAAGCCGGCCACCGGCACCGCGGCCCAGTACGGCAGGCCGCCGTGCTCCATGGCGATGGCGGCGGCGTAGGCGCCCAGCGCGAAGAAGGCGCCGTGGCCGAGCGAGATCTGGCCGTTGTAGCCGGTGAGGATGTTCAGGCCCAGCAGCGCGATGGCGTAGCACAGCACCATGGTGCCCTGGAACAGCTGGTAGCCCTTGAGCACCCAGGTGAGGCCGGCGGCCAGCAGCACGAGCAGCAAGACCCAGGGCCAGGTGCTGCGCGCAGGCGTGGCGCGGGAGGTCGCGGGCGCGGGGCGCGCCGCAGCGAGAGTGGCGGATGAGGTGGTGGACATGGGGGATTCAGACCCGGGTGACGATGGTCTTGCCGAGCAGACCGGAGGGTTTGACGATGAGCACGCCGATGATCAGCGCGAGTGCCACCGAGAGCTTGAGCTCGGTGCCCACCACGTAGGTGCCGATCAGGTTTTCCAGCACGCCGACGATGAAGCCGCCGAGCACCGCGCCGATCGGGTTGTCGATGCCGCCGATGAGGGCGCCAGCAAAGGCGTAGAGCAGCACGCCGGTCATCATGTGCGGGTCGAGGAAGACCACCGGCGCGACCATCATGCCGGCCACCGCGCCGATGGCGCCCGCCAGGCCCCAGCCCAGCATGAGCATGCGACCGACGTTGATGCCCACCAGCCGCGACGAGGCCGCGTTCTGCGCGGCCGCGCGCATGGCGAGGCCCAGCGGCGTGTAGCGCAGGAACATGAACAGCAGCGCCACCATGCCCAGCGCCACCACGATGGCGCCCACCTCGTGCGCCGACATCAGGCTGCCGCCATACCAGGCGTCGGCCGGGAACGGGCTCGGAAAGGGCTTGATGGTGTAGCCGAACAGGAAGCCAGCGAGGCTGTGGAAGATCACCAGCAGGCCGATGAAGACCACCACCACCGAGAGCACCGGCGCGTCGTGCATGGGCCGGATCACCGCGAACTCGATCGCCGCCGCGAGCACGAAGGACAGCACCACCGTGGTGGCGAAGGCGGCCCAGTACGGGAAGCCGGCCTGGATCAGCGTCCAGGCGATGAAGGTGGAGAACATCGCCATCTCGCCCTGGGCGAAATTGATGTGGTGCGTGGCCTGGTAGATCATCACGAGCGCGAGCGCCACGCTGGCGTAGATGCCGCCGGTGGCCAGGCCGGCGAGCAACTGGTGCAGGAATTCATTCATGGGGAAAAAGTCCTATTCACCGAGGTAGGCGCGGCGCACCGCGTCGTTCTGGCGCATGTCGGCCGACGGGCCGCTGAGCACCACGCGCCCCGTTTCCAGCAGGTAGGCCGTGTCGGCCAGCTCGAGCGCGAGCTTGGCGTTCTGCTCCACCAGCAGGATGGAGACCTTCTCTTCCTGGTTGATGCGCCGCATGATCGCGAAGATGTCCTTCACGATCAGCGGCGCGAGACCAAACGAGGGTTCGTCGAGCAGCAGCAGGCGCGGGCGGCCCATGAGCGCGCGGCCGATCGCCAGCATCTGCTGCTCGCCGCCCGAGAGCGTGCCGGCCTGCTGCGTGGCGCGCTCGCGCAGGCGCGGAAAGTAGCCGTAGATGCGCTCCATGTCGTCGGCCACACCGCTGCGCGTGCGGCGCGAGTAGGCACCGAGCTGCAGGTTTTCTTCGGTGCTCAGGCCCATGAAGGTGCCACGCCCGTCGGGCACATGGCCCACGCCGAGCTGGGCGATCTGTTCGGTCGAGCGGCCGTCGATGCGCTCGCCCGCCAGCGTCACCGAGCCGCTGGCCTGCACCATGAAGCGACAGAGCGCGCGCAGGGTGGTGGTCTTGCCGGCGCCGTTGGCGCCCAGCAGCGCGGTGACCTGGCCCTCGGCCACGTCGAGGTCCATGCCCTGCAGCACCTGGGTGGCGCCGTAGCGGGCGTGCAGGCCGCGCACTTCCAGCAGGTTGTTGCTCATGCCGTGGCGCCCTCTTCTTCGTCGGCGCCCAGGTAGGCGCGGATCACCTCGGGGTGGGCGCGCACCTCGGCCGGTGTGCCCTGCGCGATCTTCTTGCCGAAGTTCAGCGCCACCACGCGGTCGGAAATCTTCATCACCAGGCCCATGTGGTGCTCCACCAGCAACACCGTCACGCCCAGGCGGTCGCGGATGTCGCGGATGAGTGCGCCCAAGCCTTCCAGCTCTTCGTGGTTCAGGCCGCAGGCGGGTTCGTCGAGCAGCAGCAGCTGCGGCTCGCAGGCCAGCGCGCGCGCCAGCTCCACCCGCTTCTGCGTGCCGAACGGCAGGTCGGCCACCACACGCTCGGCCACGTCGCCAAGCTGCAGGAAGTGAATCAGCGATTCGGCGCGCGCCTGCGCCTCGGCCTCGATGCGCGCCGCACCCGGCAGCCGGAAGGCGTTGCGCAGCATGCCCGCGTGGTGCTTGCTGTGGCAGCCCACGCGCACGTTGTCGCGCACCGTCATCGTGCGAAACAGCGCCAGGTTCTGAAACGTGCGGCCGATGCCGATGCCCGCCATGCGGTGGCGCGGCAGGCGCGAGATGGTCTGGCCGTCAAACGCAATGCTGCCGGCGTTGCACTCGTACAGGCGCGAGAGGCAGTTGAACAGCGTGCTCTTGCCCGCGCCGTTGGGGCCGATCAGCGCGCAGATCTCGCCCCGGCGGATGTCGAACGACACCCCGTCGAGCGCCACGATGCCGCCGAAGCGCACCGTGACCCCCTGCACCTGCAGCAGGGGGGTGGCGTTTGTCGTGTCTCCGGAATCTCTTTTATGGGGGGTCATGGCAAGGCGGGCGTCACAAGCGTTCGATGACGGTGACGTTGGCCATGCCGCCGCCCTCGCACATGGTCTGCAGGCCGTAGCGCTTGCCGCGCGCGCCCAGCGCGTGCACCAGCGTCGTCATGAGCTTGGTGCCCGAGCCACCCAGCGGGTGGCCCAGCGCGATCGCGCCGCCGTTCACGTTCAGGCGGTCGGCGTCCGCGCCCAGCGCCTTGAGCCAGGCCAGCGGCACCGAGGCAAAAGCCTCGTTGACTTCGTAGAGGTCGATGTCGGCGATGTTCATGCCGGCTTTCTTCAGCGCGCGCTCGGTCGCGGGGATGGGTGCTTCCAGCATGATCACCGGGTCGTGGCCGATCACCGTCATGTGGTGGATGCGCGCCAGCGGCTTCACGCCCAGCGCCTTCAGGCCGCGCTCGTTGACCACCATCACGCCGGTGGCGCCGTCGCAGATCTGGCTGGCGTTGGCCGCGCTGATCACGCCACCCTCTTGCAGCAGCTTCACGCCCTGGATCGATTCCAGCGTGGCCTCGTAGCGGATGCCTTCGTCCTTCGTGTGCATGTCGGCGGTGTCCACGCCATTCGCGTCGCGCACCGGCAGCGGCAGAATCTCGGCGTCGAACGCGCCGGCCTGCGTGGCGGCGATGGCGCGCTGGTGGCTCAGCAGGGCGAAGCGGTCGAGGTCTTCGCGCACGAAGCCGTATTTGCTCGCCATCATCTCGGCGCCCACGAACTGGCTGAACACCACGTCGTTGTAGCGGCGGTTGATGGAAGGGCTCTGGTAGAAGCCCATGCCGGCCTTCTGCGCCAGCGACGAAGGGCTGAACATGGGCACGCGCGTCATGGACTCGACGCCCGCGGCAATCACCACGTCCATGCTGCCCGACATGACGGCCTGCGCCGCGAAGTGCACCGCCTGCTGCGAAGAGCCGCA
The DNA here is from genome assembly GCF_018780385.1 of Hydrogenophaga sp. Classification (GTDB taxonomy): domain Bacteria; phylum Pseudomonadota; class Gammaproteobacteria; order Burkholderiales; family Burkholderiaceae_C; genus Hydrogenophaga. The sequence continues at coordinate 684,433 of NZ_JADMJO010000003.1, forward strand.
CTGGCGATCCAGCGAGGTACCGGGCACCGAGTCGGGCAGCGACGAGGCCATCACCGCGTTGCGCGCCACGTTGGTCGACTGCTCGCCCACCTGGCTCACGCAGCCCATGATCACGTCTTCCACCAGGGCCGGGTCGGCGCCGGTGCGGGCCACCAGCTCATCGAGCACGCGGGCGGCCATTTCCACGGGGTGCCAGCCGGCGAGGCGGCCGCCTCGGCGCCCCCCTGCGGTGCGGACGGCGGCGACGATATAGGCTTCAGACATGGGGATGCATCTCACGGGTTGATGGGGGTTGCGGCCATTCTGGGCGCCCCCCCCGGCAGGGGCGTCGTCGGAACGGACGATTTTTGAAACGCCCTGGGCGGCGCACACTGCGCGCACCCGTTTTCAAGAGGACGCCCCCGCCATGACCGACACCGCCACCCTGCTCGTCAGCCACCCCCTGCCCGGCTGCGCACTGCTCACGCTCAACCGCCCGCAGGCGCTCAACGCGCTCTCGGCCGCGCTGCGTGGTGCGCTGGTGCAGGCGCTGCACACCCTGGACGCCGACGACACCGTGCGCGCGGTGGTGCTCACCGGCGCCGGCAAGGCCTTCTGCGCCGGGCTGGACCTGCGCGAGCTCGGCAGCGAAGGCGTGCCCACGCTAGGAGGAGCCAACGACCCGGTGCGCGCGCTCACCGCGTTCGGCAAACCGGTGATCGCCGCCGTGAACGGCGCGGCCGTGACTGGCGGCTTTGAACTGGCCCTGGCCTGCGACATGCTGCTGGCCTCCACCGAAGCGCGCTTTGCAGACACGCACGCGCGCATCGGCGTCATCCCCGGCTGGGGCCTGTCACAAAAGTTGAGCCGCCTGATCGGCCTACCCCGCGCCAAGGAACTGGCCTTCAGCGGCAACTTCGTCAACGCCGACACCGCCGAGCGCTGGGGCCTGGTGAACCGCGTGCTCAGCCCCGACGCCCTGCTGCCCGCCGCCCTCGCCCTGGCCGCCGACATGGCCAGCGCCGAGCCCGGCATGCTGTGCGCCTACAAGCGGCTGATCGATGAGGGGTTTGACCTGCCCATGGGTGAGGCGATGGCGCTGGAGGCGCGGCGGTCCAGCGAATGGGCGGTGGCGCAGACGCCGGAGGCGCTGGCCCGGCGGCGCGACGCGGTGCAGCAGCGCGGGCGCGCGCAGACGGGCTGAGCGGGCTGCGTGTGGACACGCGCGGCCCGCATGGGCCATGATGCGGCCACACCCTCGCGCAGGAGCCCCCCATGGAAAGCACCGGCAAGCGATTCGACGTGGCCATCGTGGGCGGCGGCCTGGCCGGTGTCGTGGCCCTGGCCTACGCGCGCCGGGCCGGCCTGGCGGCCACCGTGCTGGAGCGCCAGGGCCGCGTGGGCGGGCTGTGGCGGGATCTCCCGGCGTGGCAGGACATCCAGATCAGCCCCGCCGACTGGCAGCTGGGCGAGCTGCCGCTGCAGGGCGCCACCCAGCCCCACATACTGGCCAACATCGAAGCCTGGGTCGACCACTTCGGCCTGGCCGGCGGCATCCAGCTGAACACGCCCGTGCAGTCCGCCCGCGAGGACGCAGCGGGCTGGGAACTGTCCACGCCCAGGGGCCTGGTGCACGCGCGGCACCTCGTGGCGGCCACCGGCGCGCACAACACGCCGGTGATTCCCGCGTTCCCGCGCACCGACAGCACGGTGCAGGAGTTCCACTCGAGCGCCCTGCGCGACCCGGGCGTGCTCGCGGGCCGCAGCGTGCTGGTGGTGGGCGGGGGTGCCTCCGCCTTCGACCTGCTGGACCTGTGTTTTCAGCAGGGCGCGCGGCGCGTGGTCTGGGCCTTTCGGGGCACGCGCTGGTTTGTGCCCACGCACAAGCCCAAGCACATTGCCGGCAGCGTGCGCGGCTTTGCCCGCCTGCAGGCCAGCGGCATGACGGCCGAACAGCAAAGCGCCACCATTGGCGCCGACATGCGCGCCCGCTATGAAAAGTTCGGCATCACCGACATCATGCCCACGCAGGCCTTCGACGTGCTGCGCGACCAGCTCATTCCCGGGCGCCCCGGCATGCTCGAACACTATGTGGAGATCGAACGGCACCGCGCCAGCGTGGAAGGCATTGCGGGCGACACGGTGGCGCTGTCGGACGGACAGCGTGTGAAAGCCGATGTGCTGCTCTGGGGCACCGGCTACGGCATCGACCTGTCGTACTTCGCGTCAGAAAAAATCGCCTCGATCCGCACGCTGGACGAGCTGGCCGCGCGCTGCGGCTGCATCTTTCGCAGCCTGGACGCCAGCAACCTGTATTTCCCCGGCGTCGGCCTGGACGGCATTGGCTCGGCCACCTGGTCGTACTCGCTGCTGTGCCGCACGATCATGTCGCACATACAGGGCACGGCGCGGCTGGACGAGGTGGCGATGGGCCACAAGCTCAACCACTTCGACATCGTCAGCCACCTGGCCCCGCGCGACCCGGCCAGCTACCCGCCCGACACCTGGCACGCGCACTACCGCAGCATCGCGCTCAACACCCCGGACGGGCAGCCCTACCCCATACCCTGAGGCGGTGCCTCGCATCGGAAGGAAAAACCCCATGAACCCCGAGCCGATTGCGCCGCCATCGCGTGTCGTGAAGTCACCGCGCCTGACACCGGAGCTGGTGGCGCTGATCGCGCGCAAGGTCGAGGACGAAGGACCGGCGCCCGGTGTCGTCGTCCACAACGACAGCGACTACGAGGCGTCGCTCCAGTCCTTGCTCGACAGGGGCGCCTGGGCTGGCGAGGACGTGTGGGTGTTTGCCTACGGCTCGCTGCTCTGGAATCCGGCCTTCGACGTGGCCGAACAGCGGGCCGCGGTGCTGCCGGGCTGGCACCGCGCGTTCTGCATCCGCCTCACGCGATTTCGGGGCAGCCCGGCCCAACCGGGGCTGATGATGTCGCTGGTGCCGGGCGGAAGCTGCCGCGGCGCGCTGCTCCGCATTCCAGGCCATGAAGCCATGGCCAGCCTGCGCAAGTTGTGGCGGCGCGAGATGACGGTGAAGCCGCCGAACACACCGCCGCGGTGGGTGGTCGCGCAGGCCGACGGCGTTGCCGTGCGCGCCATCACGTTTGCCGCCGATCGCAAGGGGCCCAACTTCGTCGCGGGCCTGACGAGCAACGAGATCGCGACCGTGCTGTGTTCGGCCGTCGGTCATTGGGGATCGGGTGCCGAATACCTCATGCAGACGGTGGATCAGATGGAGCGCTTGGGCATCCGGGACGCGAACCTGTGGCGCCTGCAGCGCGTGGTGGCCCGCCAGCTCAGCGCGCTTGGCGAAAGCCGCGCAGCGCCGCCCAGCCCAGCACCACGAACACCAGCAGCACCAGCCCCTGCGTGACGGCAAACGGCGGCTCGGCCTGGGTGGGCGCGAGCTGCGCCAGCGGCGGCGTCTTCACGAAGAGCTGCACCACCAGCACGAACACGTTGAGGTACACCGCCACCACCGCCGTCACCACATAGGTGCTGCGCCATGTGCCCGCCAGCTGCTTCACGTAGCGCGCGAGCAGGCAGACCGCCAGCACCACCAGCGAGATGGCACCCACCGCGTGCGCAGGCGTGACCTTGTCGGCCGGGAAGAAGAAGCCGGTGGCGCTGGTGAGGATGGTGGTGAGCAGGAAGAACGCCGTCCAGCCATCGAGCCGGGCGCCACCCATGAGGCCCCCGATGACCACGAGCCCGGCGACGATGCCGAGCACGCTGATGAGGACATGGATGAGGGTGAACATCGGGAGGTCGAACATCTTGGTGGTCCTTTCGGGTGGATGGTGGACGCGAATGCCGAAGGCACTCTAGCACCGGTGCTTGCAATAACCACGCCTGATTTGTGGGGTGCCGGATTGTTAGGTCCTGTCCAAACTGACCACCGCCGGCAAGGCGAGCACCGAGCCTGGCATGCTGCTCGCAGCTATGACTGGCCTGCGGATACAGCGTGGTGGCTGTCCCTTCAGACTGCGAGCAGTCGGTCACACCGGCCAGTGCGCGTGATGTCAACCAGTGGACACCGGTCTTTCAGAGATCGGGGCTGTGACTGGCTGCTGTAGGTCGCTCACCAGTCCCCAGATCGTGGCTGGCCCATTGCTTTTGGCCGCATGCTCAAACGCCCGCTCAAACGATCGACAGTCAAGCTGGAGACTCCTTCAACCCTCCAGGAGTTAACGACCATGCCCAAGTTTGTCATTGAACGCGTTATCCCCAATGTCGGCGCCACCAGCGCCGCTGATCTGCAGGCGATATCTCAGAAGTCTTGCGGTGTACTCAACGAGCTTGGTCCTGATGTGCAATGGGTTCACAGCTACGTGACCGGCGACAAAATCTACTGCGTGTACAACGCCACCAGCGAAGAGCTGATTCGAGAGCACGCTCGCCGCGGGGGATTCCCCGCAGACTGCGTGGCCCGCGTTGTCACGATGATCGATCCGACCACAGCCGAGGCCTGAGATCGTCGGCCCGTGGCCGAGTGGTGCCACACTCACACCATGGCCATGTTCATCCAGCTCTTGGGCGTGCCCCAGTTCATAGGGCGGGATGGCACGACCGTGGTGTTGCGCGGGCACAAGGCCTGGGGACTGCTGGCCTACTTGGTGACCCATGAGGGCGTAGCGAGCCGGCAGCATTTGGCGCGGCTGTTGTTCGAGGATGCTGAAAATCCGCTCGCGGCACTTCGGTGGAATCTCACCGAACTTCGTCGGGGTCTGGGCCCGGACTGCCTGCGCGGCGGGTCAGTCGTCTTGCGCCGAGATCCGGACCTGATCATCGACATTGATGTGCTGCGGCGCGGGAGCGCGGCCGAGGGCGTCCTATTGCCCGGCCTTGGTCGCGAGTTGCTTGAAGGGATGAGCTTCGCCAGCAGTCCATCGTTCGAGGTCTGGCTGGAGGCTGAACGACGACGCATGCATGCCACTGCTCAGGCCGTGTTGCACGAGGCAGCCCTGGCCCGCCTGACGGATGGCTCTATCGCCGAGGCGCTTGACCTGGCCAGTCGACTCCTGGCGCTGGATCCGCTCGAAGAAAATTCTCAGGTGCTGTTGGTGCGCTGCCTCTCGAGCGCTGGCGATGGCATCGGCGCTGCGCGCCAGGCGGCGGCGTGCAGGGAGCTTTTCCAGCGAGAGCTGGGTGTGTCGCCCGGGCCGGCCTTGAGCGATGCCTTGCGCACCAACACCTCGGCCGTGGTTGCCCGTCCGGCCACAGGGCGGGCGGGTGCTCTTGCCCTGCTGGAAGCTGGCGAAGCGGCCATCAGCGCCGGCGCGCTGGATGCGGGCTTGCAGTGCCTGCGCAGGTCGATTGCTGACGCCGACGCCACAGGTGATCCCACCTTGCGGGCGCAGGCGCGCGTGGCACTTGGCAGCGCGCTGGTTCACGCCGCGCGCGGCCGTGACGCCGAGGGAGCAACAGCCCTGCACGAAGCCATCACGATCGGGGAAGCCGCTGCGCCACAACAGGTCGCGGCGGCTTGTCGCGAGTTGGGCTACGTGGAATTTCTTCTCGGTCGCTACGACCGTGCACTGAACTGGGTGGCCCGGGCCAGTCCGCTGGTGCGAGATGAAGTCGCTGAACAGGCCCGCCTGGCCACGCTAAAGGGATCGATATTGAGCGATACGGCGCACTACGGGGCCGCACTGGAGCAACTCCTTCAGGCGCAGGCTTGGGCCCTGGACTCCGCCGACAGCAAGCTGAGCATTTACGCCGAATCCATGATCGGCCGAATCCTGGTTCTGACGGGGCGTTACGACGAGGCAGCTATCGTGCTGGACCGGTGTATCGACCAAGCACGCAGAATGTGGACGGCCTTTCTGCCGTGGCCACAGTCCTTTCGCGCCGAGGCGGATCTGCTGCTGGGGCATATCGACGAAGCGGCGGATCGATTCGAAAACGCCTTCGCATTGGGCTGCCAACTGGCCGATCCCTGCTGGGAAGGCATCGCGGGGCGTGGTCTGGGTCTGATCGCCGGCGCGCGTGGAGATGTTCAGGGGGGTCTCGCCATCTTGCTGGATACGCTTCAGCGCTGCATGCGGCTGCCCGATGCCTATGTCTGGGGCGGTGGCTATGTGATGGATGGGCTGTGCTCTATGGCTCTCGCACATGGCGATGACCGGGGACCGGAGTGGGTGCGCCAGCTGACGGTCATTTCCGCCCGTGCAGGCATGCGTGAGTTGGTGGCCCGCTCTCACTGGTACCGCGGGAGGCTGGGCGAGCCCGGCGCAATCGACGGAGCCAGGCAGTTGGCCACCGAAATCGGGAATCCGGTATTGCACTCTCTCGTCTTGAGGGATTTTTAAGCCAAGCAGCACCCTTCGTGTGACCCTTTGTCAGTTAGGCTTCGCATATCGGCGCTTCATGGTCGAGCAAGCCCGCATCGCACCATCTGATGTGCGCCCGAGACTGCACCAATCCAGATCTCAACTGTCCGGGAAACTGCGAAAAGTCGGTTCCTTCAAAGAGGTTTACCCGAACAGGTTTAGGTTCAAACGCGAATGACGTCACTTTTGAGCGACCACAGGATGGCCAGCACTTCGGTGCGTGTGGACGGCTCGACACCGCACTTCTCCAAAGCGTCCATGGCGTCATCGATCACCGTGATGAACTCCTGCTCACTCACGTTCATGCCACGGTGTGTTGCCAGCATGTCTTGGCCGCTGTAGGACTCAGGTCCGCCCGCGCCGGCACAAAAGAATTCCACCACGCGCTGCTCAACGCGTTCGAGGTCCTTGATGTTTTCGTAGCGGGTCTTTACCAGCGGGTTGCTCAGGTGGTTCTTGATCAGCTCGCGGGTGATGCGGGCAATGCCGTCGTGGCTGCCCAGGCGTTCATACAGGGTGGTTGCAGAAACGGTTTGCATGGTGGTTCTCCTGGTTGTGGTGTTTGCTGAGATTTCGCTGGCGCATTTTTCACTGCCGACCGGCCGGCATCCACGAGGCGTACTCGATGAGCGCAGGATCGACGGCATCCACCGACAGGCTGCGGCGCAGCCGGGCTAGGGTTTGGGCCAGTGACTGCTCAAGCACGGTCAGCAGTTCATGTGTCAATGGGGTCGGGAGGTCGAGCCGGGCCTGTCCATGGGTGGACAGGGGAACCTGAATGTGTTCGGTGTTCATGGGTTGCTCCTGGGTGGTCAAGCCGGGCGGGATTGCGCGACTGGAGCCCATCATTCCCATGGATCGTTCCTGAAACGTTCCTGGCGCGTGGGGCACTTGTCGAGCCCGTCGAGACGGCCCACACTGCCAGCCATGAACACCGCCAACCCGCGCCCAACCCACGCCGCCGGTCGACTTTCGATTGGTCTGCTGGGCCGCTTCACAGTCGTCGCAGAGGGCGTTGAGTTGCCGGCCGAGCGCTGGCCCAGCCTGCGGGCTTCGCACCTTGTCCAACTGCTCAGCCTCCAACCTGGACGGCGCGCCACGAAGGACCTGATCATCGACGCGTTGTGGCCGCAGCTGGAGCCTGAAGCGGGCGCGGCCAATCTGCGCAAGTCGGTGTTTCACGCGCGCCAGGCGCTGGGTCGGCATGACGCCATCACCATCGCGGGAGGCGAGCTGGTGTTGTGGCCTCATGGTGTTGCCGAGGTTGATGTTGATGCCTTCGAAGCACTGGCAGATGCAGCGCTTCGCCAGGCCGATCCAGCCGCGTGCGCAAGCGCCGCGCAGCTCTACACGGGCGATGTGCTGCCAGGGTCGCGCTACGAACCGTGGACCGAAGCCACCCGGGAGCGGCTTCGTGCCCGGCTGCTCGCGCTGCTGCGCGCCAGCGCCCAGTGGGAACGGCTTGCCACGCTGGAGCCCACAGACGAGGCTGCGCACCGTGAACTGATGCAACAGGCGCTGGACAAAGGCAACCGCGCCTCAGCCCTGCATTGGTATGCCCACCTGCGTGAGGCGCTGCAGCATGAACTGGGCGTGACGCCCGATGCGCGGACGCGCGCCCTTTATGACCGGTGCATTGCGGGTCTGCAGGCTGACGGGCCCGCGTTTGTGGGCCGCAGCGTCGAACTGGCCCAGATCGTTGCCTGGTTGCAGGTGCCGACCGATCAGCGACTCGGAGGCATCGGGCTGAGGGGACCTGCCGGCATCGGAAAGAGTGCACTGAGCAGGGAGGTCGAGGCCGAAGCGCGCCAGCGAGGCTGGCAGGTGCTGCGTGTGGACGCCACCGAAAGCGGCCGTCCTTACAGTCTGGTCATCTCGATGGCCGAGCGCCTGATTCTGCAAGACCGAAGCGTGCTCGACCGGATGGGTGCACCGGCGCATGCGGTGCTGGCACAACTCACCCCTTTGGCCGCGCCCGCTCAAAAGCTCTCCGGCCCGCTCAGCAGGCACCAGGTGGTGGGCGCCGTGCGACGTCTGCTGGTGTGTGGCTACGCTGGAGGCGATTTGCTGGTGCAGGTGGATGACGCTCACCTGGCTGAAGACTCCGACGCCGAGGTGCTGATCCAGCTGGCGATGGCCGGTGCCCCGCTGTGTTTGTTGATGACGGTCCGGCCCATGGCTCAAGACGCTGCACTGGCGCGCGGGCTGGCTCGGCTGCAGCGTGTCGGGGTGTTGCAGATGATGGACTTGCACCCCTTGGGTCATGACGAGGTGTGTCGGCTCGTGCAGCGCGTGATGGCTCCGCCCGCAAACCAGAAGCTGGTGGAACACATTGCCGACAAAGCGGAGGGCAACCCCTTTGTCGCCATCGAGCTCGCGCGCTGCGTCGCCTCGGGCGGTCTGCAACGGCTGCCCGCGAGCACGTCGGACGCGATCACGGAGCGCCTGTGCGATGCACCGCCTTCTTCCCTGGCGCTGCTCAACTGGCTGGCGCTGGCCGGCGATGAATTCGATGTCGACACCGTCACCGCGTTGGCCACGCAGGCTCAGGTTCAGGCCTTCTCAGCACTGGACGGTGCACTGGAGGCGGGCGTTCTGGTGGTGTCCCACGGGCGTTATCTGTTCCGGCACGCGCTGGTCCGTGAGGCTTTGCTGGCGCAGATCGCACCGCATCGACGCGTCAAGATGCACCGGTTGATTGCCCAGGCGCTCGTCGAGTGCGAGGGCTCGCCAGGACGCATTGCCGCACATTGGCAAGCCGGTGGTCTGCCCCGTGAAGCGGTGGTCTGGTGGTTGGCGGCAGCGCGCGAGTCCATGCGCCTGGCGGCGTTTGGTGACGCGTTGCGTCAGCTCGAGCCGCTGCTGGCTGTGGACGGCGAGCATGCAGAGGCACTGCGGCTGCGTGCTGAGGCGCTCGATGCCCAAGGCGACCCCGCCGCCTTGTTTGCGTACCGCCTCGCGGCCAACGCGGCGGGGGAGCCGGGCAGTCACGACTTGCGAGCCAAGGCCGCGCTGGCACAGGTGAAGCAGGGCGATCCCAAAGGTGCGCTGCTCGCGCTGGAAGGCGTTCACCCCACGTCGGTGGAGGGTCGCCTGTGCGAAGCGCTGGCCTGGAGTGGCGCGGCTGCGCTGGGCGCGGCCGATCCGGCGATGGGCACCGCGAAGGCAGCCATTGCACGGCAGCTCGCGCTGCAAACAGGGGACACCAGTTCACTGGTGATTGCCTCCTGGGCGCAGGCGGCGGCGGCGCACGCACGCGGTGATCTGCACCGCAGCGTGTGGGCCGACCTGCAGGAGACCAGTCATGTGCCCCACTTGGCGGTGCGGGTGTTCGACGGCCACCTGTGCATCACCCAGCGTTTTTTGTACGGCGCTCGACCGTATCCCGAGGTGATCGCCTTCGCTGAGGCACTCTGCACCGAAGCGCGCCGGATCGGTGCGGCGCGCGGCCTGGCCTTTGGAACGACGCTGCGCGGCGAGGCGGAGTGGCTGGCCGGGGATTTGAGCGCTGCCCGGATGCACCTGCGTGAAGGGGCCCGCCTGCACCGGGCCATCAGCGGGCCGGTGGGGGAGGCGCTGTCGCTGCAGCGGCTGGCCGAGGTGTCTTTGCACGAAGGTCGCCGCGATGAAGCCCGTGCCTTGATCGATGAAGCACTCGATGTTGCAAGGCAGACCGACATCGGTTTTCATCTGCTGGACCGCATCTACGGCACCCGAATCAGTCTGCATGCCGATGACCCTGCTGCGGCGTTGCACGTGATGGAGGATGCCAGCGAATCGGTTCGTGGACCCTTGGAGACGTGTCCAGGTTGCCGAATTACCTTCGCGATCCCGGCTGCCATCGCGGCCGCGCGCGCTGACGAGATTGATCTGGCGCACAAACACGAAGAGCAATGCGCCTACCTGGCCAACGTGGTCATGCGCCTGCCCGCTTGGTACGCAGCCCACCAGGAAGTGTGCGGACATATCGGTGTCGCCGAAGGACGTCATCGAGATGAGACGGCTTCGCGCTTTGGCGCAGCAGCCTTGCGTTTTCGGGAAGCGGGTCAACCGCTGGACGCCGAACGATGTGAAGCGCTGGCTGCGAAGCGAGTGTCAAGACGTCGTGATCGCAGCTGATCTTTGTAGAAGCTGAGCGTGCACAAACGGCGGCCTACAACGTCAGCATTGCCGCACCAACTGGACATACAGCCAACGAGATTCCGCTTGCACCAGCTGTTGGGCCTGCTGCTGCAGACTGGACGCAGCGGCAGCACTTTCTTCGACCAGTGCAGCGTTTTGCTGTGTGGCCTGGTCCATCTGGCTTACAGCCTCACTCACCTGGCCCACACCGGCGCTCTGCTCGCTGCTGGCACTGCTGATCTCGCTCACGATATCGCTCACACGCTGAATGGAGGTCACCAGCCCGGGCGGCTTCTACCGCTGCGTTCAGGGCCAGGATGTTGGTATGGAAGGCAATGCCGTCGATCACGCCGATGATGTCGCTGATCTTCCTGCTGCTGTCGTTGATGCCCTTCATGGTGAGAACAACCTGGTTCACCACTTCGCCACCTTGCATGGCCACCGTGCTGGCGCTTGCCGCGAGCTGGTTGGCCTGACGGGCGTTGTCCGCATTCTGGCTGGCGGTAGAACCCATTTGCTCCATGGACGCCGAGGTTTCTTCCAGTGCGGAGGCTTGCTGCTCGGGGCCCAGAGGTAGGCCCGGTGCGTCTTTCCGTTGCCCGGCTTGAGCATGGAAATTATTCAATGTGATGTCAAGGGTGGGGGCGAAACGTTCGGGATACAGTTTCGATTTCACGCCACTGGTAACACTTCGGCGTGCACGCGTTCTACGGCTTGAACGTTTGTACACAGACCCTGGGCGCGCCCAAGGTCGATGCAGGCGCTGAGGGGTCGATGGTCACAACTGCGAGCACTTGGCGGCCTTGCAGGGCGCTGGCTTTGCCCTTAGTGCAGTCCAGGATCCACTTCTTTCCCTGGCCATCCACCAGCACCGGTTGCTGGAACTGGGTAGTACCCTCGATGCCAATGCGTCCAGAAAGCTCGAACGAGTGAGATTTGGCCTGAGCTACACACCCAGAAAGAAGCCAGGCCAAGGCGAGCAAGGCGGTGGTGATCTTGACCTGGGAGATATCGCTGGTCATTTTGGTCTGAATCATTTCCAGATTACTAATTGTTGATCGTGATTGTGAGCGCGGTGCCCGCTGGCACGATCACGTTTTCAGTAAAGGTGCCGACAGTGCCCGAACGTTTCCAAGAAACACTGGCCCGTGACCTCACTGAGGCAGGGGAGCTGCTTGAAAAGCGACTGATGCCGGCATACGTGACGAGGTCAATGCCGGGGAGGTCAAACCCACTGGGACCCATTACTACGCGTGGGTAGCCGAACCCCGCCGGCAGGTCACTGCTGGGCGTGCCTGCGAAGGTCACTTGTGCCCATGATCTCAGTTCTTGCCCAAGGCTTGACGCGGGGCGGAAAGCTTTGATTGCTTGGTCCAATGCCGTAACCGAGTCGGTGTGGGTGCTGTTGAGCAGCGCCTTGTAGAAATCCACGCCCAATTGACGAACGAGGTAACCACCAAATACGCCATTGACGTCGTAACTGAAACAGATGCCGATCGTCGATTGAAAATTCGTCAGGCTGCAATTTCCACTGCGTGTGGAAAGGTAGTCGCTCAGTTGCTGATCGCGCACGGGATTGAAGCCTGGTGTGAGGCGGTTTGCCGTGATGTCCTCAGCGACCATTGCCGTGGTTTCTTCCAGCCACAACGCGAATGCCGCTGGGGTCGCCCTGGTAGCTGCGCGGCGGAAGAAATTGGTCATATGTGTCGCTTCATGCACCAACACAGTCTTTGATGCGGTCAGGTCCGGATTGAGGTACGCCGCTTCCGAGTCAATGAACATCATCACCGCTTCGTTTGAAGCGGGAAACACGGCAGACAGGAAGTTGTTTCCGGAGAAGTAGTAACCCTGGACGCCGCTGGGGCTGGAGTTTGGGGTCAGGTTGGCGATGACGATATCTATTCGCTGGTTGTCTGCTATCAGTTCATCCGGGTACAGAGTGGCGCCCCAGGGTTCTCCGCCCAGGGATCGGATGGAGTTGTGAATTCCGAGAGGGTTGACGTATGCCGACATGAGTTCACTGACCATTGGATCGGTAATGCGACTTGGTCCACGCTCGCTGTTCTCAACCCAAAAGTTCACTGTGCGGCCATCTTGGGCAAGGCGCTGCTCGACCAGGGTGGTGTCTCGCCCGTTGTCGGTGGAGTTGCAGACGCTGAAGTCGGTGTTCAGGCAGTCGATCCATCGACGGGTGTCGCCGGTGGTGGCTTTAAGGATTGTTTTGACAGCAAGCCCACCCTTTGACTGAGCGACGTTCTTGTTCAAGTAGCCTCTAAAGCCCGCAGCGTTGAAATCTGACATCGCTTCATCGCTTTTGGCACTTGAACTTGTGGTCGCGCTCTTGACGCTGGAGGAAACGGAGAGGACCGCTCCGCCCGTCCGATAGTTTCCCGACACGGGCAAGGCGATGTCGGCGTCGGTGGGGTTGGTGATTGTCATGAAGACATCTTGCCCAGCAAGCCCCGAGATGGCCACTTTGGCGACTGATTCGCTGCCACTCACGTTGACGTACTTCCAGACGCCCGCACTTGAGCCTGGCGTGAAGATGTTGGGACTGGTTGCTCCGCAGTTTGTGCAATCTACTTCGATCGAGAAAACGCTTTGCGTGGAAGCAGATTCAATCCCCCCACCCCCGCCGCAGGCGGTCAATGCGGCGACAAAGATCAGGGATGCCCAAAGTGGTGGGTGGAGTGCGCCGCTGAGTATTTTCATGGGGATGGGGTATGGGTGAAGAGGTTGCAGCCTACGTCAGATCGCAGGCTTCATGGGAGCGCCAGTCCCGGCGGCGAACGAATGGCCGCCGAGGTTTGTGAGTGTGGCGCCCAGAAAAAGGCATGACCATTTCCCGGTTGAAAAACTAACTAAGGATTCTCATGGCTGCAGAGGCAACCTGCAACCGTCTTGCCTTTGCATTTACCCAATTGGTGGAATGCCACATACTGGCCCTTGTCAGCCAGGCGGGGCACGATCTGGCTGGGCGGCAGGTCCTTGAACTCCTCACTGCTTGGCACAGCCAAAGCCGCCAAGCGTTCCGCATCGCTGAGCTGCTGCCATCTAACCAGCACTTGCGCTGCTGAAGAAGCAAGGTGTCAAGTTCGAATTTCTCTCGCCCTACAGCCCAGAGATCTACCGCATCGAAGTCATTTGACTTTAGGGGGGGGGGGTGAACGGTTACTCTTTTTGAATGGCACTTGCGGATGGCCGGAGCGAGGAGTACGCTGCTGCTTCCTCGTGGTTGACGTGTTGACCGGGATAGCCAGGCAACAGCCGGTGGCGAGGTTCTACAAGACCTACATCCCAGGAGACAAACATGAAGCCGATTGGCGCACAGGGCAAACACTTCAAACACTTGAGTCGAGGACGTCTGGCGGCGACAGCGGTCGCTGCCTTGCTGGTGGTGGCTTGCGGCGGCGGCGGGGGTGACGACCCCGCGGACATGGCCACGGCCCAGCGTTATTCGGCAAGTTGTAGTGACCGGGTCAACAACACCTTTGACAAACTGCTCGAGTGCGTCACGCTCAAGGGCGTGCGCAGCCACCAGGCGGCACTTCAGGCAATCGCCGACGCGAACGGCGGCGTGCGCGCCGCTGGCACGCCTGGCTATGACCAGAGCGTGGCCTACATCGCGGAGAAGATGACGGCCGCTGGGTACACCGTGACGCTGAACGCTTTTCCGTTTACCTACGTCGCTCTGCCGCTGCTGCAGCAGCTTGCACCGGTGAACGCCACCTACGAGTCCGGCGCTTTCACCGGCACTGGGTTCGGCGACGTGACCGGTAGCGTCTTCGCCGTCGACATCAACCTCGCGCCTCCCCGCGCCAGCACCAGCGGCTGCGAGGCAGCGGACTTCGCCGGCTTCTTGGCCGGCAGCATCGCGCTCGTACAACGCGGCACCTGCGCATTCGCGCTGAAAGCCCAGAACGCGCAGGCTGCGGGCGCCACGGCGGTCATCATTTTCAACCAGGGAAACACACCCGATCGCGAGCCGCTGATCGTGGGTACGCTGGGGGTTGATTCGGGAGTAACGATTCCGGTCGTTGGCGCGTCGTTCGCTGACGGAACTGCGCTCGCGCAGGCGGGCGCGACGGCGCGCGTGCGCGTCGACGCACCACAGCAGGTGATGCAGTACAACGTGATCGCCGAATCGCGCGATGGAGATCCGAACAACATCGTGATGGCAGGGGCGCACCTCGACTCAGTGTTGCGCGGCCCTGGCATCAACGACAACGGCTCAGGCAGCGCTGCGATCCTCGAAACAGCGATCCAGATGGCCAAGGTCAAGCCACGCAACAAGCTTCGCTTCGCATGGTGGGGCGCTGAGGAAGCGGGGCTGGTGGGCTCCACCGCCTACGTTGCTGGGCTGACAGCAGATGAGAAGGCGAAGATCGCGCTTTACCTCAACTTCGACATGGTCGGCTCGCCGAACCACGTGTTTTTCATCTACGACGGTGACGACTCCGACGCCGAAGGCGCAGGCCCCGGCCCGGGTGGGTCTGCCGAGATCGAAAAGACGTTCGAAGCGTTCTTCAAACAGCGTGGCGTGCCGTTCAAAGGCACCGACTTCAGCGGGCGCTCCGACTACGGCCCGTTCATCGCCAACCTCATCCCGGCGGGCGGCCTGTTCACCGGCGCCGAGGGCATCAAGACGCCTGAGGAGGCTGGCTTGTGGGGCGGCACGGCGGGCGACCAGTACGACCCGTGCTACCACCTGGCCTGCGACACCTACAACAACAACAACGACACCGCGCTTGACGTCAACAGCGATGCAGTCGCGTACGCGGTGCTTCAGTTCGGGATGAATACCGAGACCATCAATGGGCAGCGCGGCAAGGGCAACTTCAAGATGCCGCCGGTTGAGGAAAACGACCATCACGGGAACTCGACGCGCTGAGTCCCACCTGTCGACACATGAACGCCCCGGCCCCACCGGGGCGTTTTTCCTTGTGGGCACCCCAGTCTGTCGGGAAGCGGCGGCGCGCATTCGCCCTGCTGGGACAGCGCCAGTCCACCGAACGCGGTGGAACGACAGGTATGGAAGGGCCTGCTACCGTTCAAGCGCAGCTTGCCGCAATGACCGGAAGGCAAGGTCCTGACAATTTGGTACCTCGACGACGAATGTCCGAGATCAGTGCGGCTGTCATTCACTTATGAGGGATGAGCGCCCGCAAATGGCCGATTCCTGAAGTCCAGCGTTCGAGCCCGCGAGCTGCTACCCACCAACGTGGGTTCGTCAGCCATTTGCCGCGGAACGCAATCTAAAAAAGGCAGCTGTCGCGCTACGGACAGGACTGAGAGTCTTCATGTTCTATTTTCCAGACAGCACATCTGTTTGGAGTTGAGGCATGAACAAGGATCCGACCACGCTTGTACGGCGCATCAATGACTCGGCCGAGTTCAACCGATGGTGCGGCTTTGAAGTTGTGTCCTGCGAACCTGGTGCGGTGGAGTTGGCAATGCCTTGGCGCAAGGAGGTTGGTCAGTATTCCGGCTTCCTCCATGCAGGGGTTGTGGGCGCGCTCATTGACACCGCCTGCGGGTTTGCGGCGGCGACTCTGGTTGGTCCGCGCTTGCTGGCTGCCCACTTCTCAGTCAATTGTCTGCGCCCAGCGTCCGGACAGCGTTTTGTTGCGAGAGCCCGTGTCGTCAAACCAGGCAAGCAGCAGGTGTTTACCTGTTGTGAGCTGTTCGCCATCGAGAACGGGGTCGAGAAGCTGGTCGCAGTTGGAGAGACGCTGTTGACAGTCTTGCCGACTGAAGCCTGAATCCTCACACGTCAGTGGCGGCAACGCCTCCAAAACCTGCCCTTCAAAAACTGAAAAAGTCTGGACTTGGATGACTGCAAGGTGGCAAAGGCTTGTAGTTTGCTGGCGAGCGCAGATGGCAGCAATCGCTGCATTGAAGTCACTTGGCCCAAAGGCTTGAGCAGCCGCTCTCCGACGCCGATGACTGTCAGCGTCGCCAGCCAGAGGCTGACGAACGCGAGCCCGAACCCGGCTATCACGGTGGCCAGAATCGTCTTGGCCAGCGGCGTCTTGTACGAAGGGAACTGGAACTCATAGAGCTCAGGCCGGGGGTACAGATCGGTGCGGCCAAGCGCACCTCCGCAGGTGGGGCATTGGTACCGATACAGCGGCAGCTTCATGGAGTGAATGCGAGGGCCAGGACGGCCGAAGCTTAGCCGGTCGCTGCGAATGGCCCCCTGACACCGGGATCGCTCAAACGATCACGGAACCCTCGTCACCTAGGCGCCATCCGTATCGCCCCATCCAGCCGCACACTCTCCCCGTTGAAATAGCCATTCGTCACCATGGTCTCGACGATGTGGGCGTATTCGTCGGGTTCGCCCAGGCGCTTGGGGAAGGGCACGGACGCGGCGAGCGCGGCCTTCACGTTGTCGGGAGCGCCTTGCAGCAGCGGCGTGTTGAAGATGCCGGGCAGGATGGTGTTGACGCGGATGCCTTCGCCCATGAGGTCGCGGGCGATGGGCAGCGTCATGCCGACGATGGCGGCCTTGCTCGCGGCGTAGCTGGCCTGGCCCATCTGGCCGTCTTGTGCGGCCACCGATGCGGTGTTGACGATGGCGCCGCGCTCGCCGTCTTGCAGCGGCTCCAGCGTGAGCATGCCGGCGGCAGACTTGGCGATGCAGCGGAAGGTGCCCACCAGATTGATCTGGATGATGCGGTCGAAGTTGGCGGTGGGAAAGTGCTTGATCTCGCCGGTGGCCTTGTCGCGGCTCGCGGTCTTCACCGCGTTGCCGGTGCCGGCGCAGTTCACCAGAATGCGTTCCTGCCCGTGGGCGGCGCGGGCCTTGGCGAAGCCGGCATCCACCTGCTCTTCGTTGGTCACGTCCACCGAGCAGAAGATGCCACCGAGTTCTTTGGCCAGGGCTTCGCCCTGTGCGGCGTTGAGGTCGAACAGCGCGACCTTCACGCCCTGCGCGGCGAGGCGGCGCGCGGTGGCCGCGCCCAGGCCGGAGGCGCCGCCGGTGACGACGGCGGAGACGCTTGAATTGAGTTGCATGGCAAAGACTCCAGAGAAGAAGAAAAAATGGGAAAAGGGGTTCAGGCAGCGTGGAAGCGCTCGCCGCTCGCGGCCATGGCGCGCATGCGGGCCGTGGGCTGCAGGGCCGCGCCCAGCGTGCGGGCCAGGCGGTCGCAGCGGGCCACCACCTCGGCCAGGCCCAGCCAGTCGGCGTACTTGAGCGGGCCACCCGCATAGGCCGGGAAACCCAGGCCGAGTTGCAGCGCCATGTCAAGCTCGGCGGGTGTGCCGACCACGCCCTCTTCCAGCGCGTGCGCGGCCTCCAAGATCATGGGCAGCATCATGCGGTCGACGATCTCGGCATCGGTGAAGTTGCGCGGCCCGTTGGGCTGCAGGCGCGCCAGCAGCGCGGGCGTGTCGGGCGCGGGCGAGCGGCGCGGCTTGCCTTGGGCATCCGTCTCGTAGCGATAGAAACCGATGCCGTTCTTCTGGCCATAGCGGCCAACGCTTGCCATGAGGCGCAGCGCGTCGCGCTCGATGCGCGGCATGCGCTCGGGGTAGCCGACCGAGATCACGTCGCTCACGTGGCTGCCGGTGTCCATGCCGACCACGTCTTCCAGATACGCCGGGCCCATGGGCCAGCCAAAGGCTTCCATGGTGCGGTCCACCTGGACGAAGTCGGCGCCGTCGGCCACCAGCAGCAGAAAGCCGCGCATGTAGGCGGTGAGCACGCGGTTCACCAGAAAGCCCGGGCAGTCGCGCACGACGATGGGCGTCTTGCCCATGGCCACGGCGTAGCCCACTGCTGTGGACACCGCCGCTTCGCTGGTGCGGCTGCCGCGGATCACCTCCACCAGCGGCATCATGTGCACGGGGTTGAAGAAGTGCATGCCCACAAAGTTCTCGGGGCGCTTGAGCGGCAGCGCAATGTCGTCGATGCGCAGGCTCGATGTGTTGGACGCGATCACGGTGGTGGGTGCCACCTGGTCTTCCAGCTCGGCCAGCACCTTCTGCTTCACGGCCAGGTTTTCCACAATGGCTTCGATCACGCAGTCCACCGAGTCCAACCCCGTGGTGTTGAGCTGCGGCGTGATGGACGCGAGCACGCCGTTGGCGCGCTCCTGCTTGAGTTTGCCGTTCTTCACCTGCCGCGCGAGCTGCTTGGCGGCCTCGCCCATGCCCAGGTCCAGCGCGGGCTGGGCGATGTCTTTCATGCGCACTGGCACACCGCGCAACGCGCTGGTGTAGGCAATGCCGCCGCCCATGATGCCCGCGCCCAGCACGGCCGCGCTGCGCACCGGCGTGCCGGTTGTGGCGTGGCGCTTGAACACCTTCTTGATCGCCTGGTCGTTCAGAAACGCCTGCACCAGCGCACCCGCGGCCTGCGTGCGCGCCACCTGGCCAAACACTTTCGCTTCGAGCGCGAGCGCGCCCGCTCGGTCGTGGACGGCGGCCTCGGACATCATCTGGATGGCACTGTGCGCGGCGGGCTGCTGGCGTGCGGTCAGCGGCGCCACCTTGGCGAGCGCGGCTTCAAACACCGGTGCGCGCTCGGCGGCCGAAAGCGTCACCGGCTCGCGCTTGCGCTGCTGCTGCGCGGCCCAGTCCACCTCGCCGGCCATGGCGCGGCGCAGCAGGGCCAGCGCGGCGTCGCGCAAGGCCTCGGGCGCCGCCACCTCGTTCACCACGCCCACGGCCAGCGCCGTGTCGGCCGATTGCGGCTGGCCGCCGCCCACCCAGTCGCAGGCCACGGCGGGGCCGGCCAGGCGCGAGAGCCGCACCGTGCCACCGAAGCCGGGGAACAGGCCAAGCTTGACCTCGGGCACACCGATCTTGGCCGCGCTGGACATCACGCGCAGGCTGCCGGCCATGGTGAGCTCCAGCCCCCCGCCGAGCGCGAAGCCGTTGATGGCGACCACGCTGGGCACGGGCAGGTCTTCGAAACCGTTGAGGATGGCGTTGCTCTGCAGCACGTCGGCGCTGATGGCCTCTGCCGGCAGTTGAAACTTGTGGCCGAACTCGGTGATGTCGGCGCCGACGATGAACACATCCTTCGCACTGGTCACCAGCACGCCTTTCAGCGCAGGCTGCGCGGCCAGCAGCTGCGTGGCCTGGCCGAACTCGGTGATGGTGCGCGCGTCGAGCTTGTTGATCGCATCGCCCTGGCGGTCGAAACACAGCTCGAACACACCGGGCTCACTGAGCGCACGCACCCACACACTTTGACCTTGAAACACTGGCTGCCTCCCATGCACCGGCACCGCGCCGAGCGTGAACGCAGTCTAGGCAGCGCCCCTGGTGCGCACATCGTCCGAAGCGACGAAAACCAGGCCTCCATTCCGGCTGACAAGCAGGTGACAGCCGCGGCGGTCGATGCGTTGAGTGTGCGGAGCAGAATGGCTCATCGAATCGTCCAAACAGACGGGTTGCGCCAGCGCCTTTGCTGGCACAGTCCGGCGTGCGCCGGTCGCCCCTGCTGCTGCTGCCGCCACCCACCCATGCCCTCTCCCGACGCCGCCACCGACCGCCCCGCCACCACGCCCGCCACCCCACCCGGTGCGCGCTCGCGTGGCGCCGTGACGCTGGAGACCAAGTTCCAAGCGCCCGCACCAGTGGCCTCGCAGGTGGCGCGCGAGGGCCTGTGCGACGCGATCGCCCAGGGTGCAGGCCAGCTGGTGCTGGTGCGCGCGCCGGCCGGCTTTGGCAAGACCACGGCCATGGTGCAGGCACGCGAGCGCTTGGAGCGCGAGGGCGTGGCCACCGTGTGGCTCACGCTGGACCGCGCCGACAACGACGCCTCGCGCTTCCTGAGCGGGCTCGACGAAGCGGTGGCACGCTTGGGTCTGCTGGACCCGCAGGACACCGGCGGGCGCGACGCGGTGCAGGCGCTGGCGCAGGCCGAGGCGCCGTTCGCCCTCTTCCTCGACGAGTTCGAGACCGTGCACGAAGCCGCCGTGCTGGGCCTGGTGCGCGAGATCGCCGAACACCTGCCGCGCCGGGGCCGTCTCATCATTGGCTCGCGCAGCCTGCCGCCGCTGGGCCTGGCGCGGCTGCGCGTGCGCGGCCAGCTGATCGAGATCGACGCCGAGCGCCTGCGCTTCTCGCTGCAGGACGCAGACACCTTCTTCGCCCAGCGCCGCGCCCACGTGCTCAACGCCGACCAGCTGTTTCGCCTGCACCAGAAAACCGAGGGATGGATCGCCGCGCTGTGGCTGGCCTCGATGGCACTGGACCGCAGCGGCGACGCGGCCGATTTCGTGGAACGCTTCTCGGGCTCGGACCGCGCCGTGGCCGACTACCTGGCCGAAGAGGTGCTCGCGCGCCAGCCCGCGCCGATCCGCCAGTTTCTGCTGCGCACCAGCCTGCTGCGCCAGCTCGACGCCTCGGTGTGCGCCGCGCTCAACCCCTGGACCGACTGCGCGACCCTGCTCGAACAGCTCGACGCCGACCACCTCTTTCTCACGCCGGTGGCGGGCGAGCAGCGCACCTGGCGCTACCACAGCCTGTTCGCCGACTACCTGCGCGCCCAGCTCGAACGCGAGCGGCCCGACGAGGTGGCGCGCCTGCACCTGGCGGCCTCGGGCTGGTACGAGTCGCGGGAGCGGCCGGTGCCGGCGATCGATCACGCCATCGAGGGCGGCGATTTCCCGCACGCCATGGAGCTGCTCGACGCGAACGCCGAAGCCTTCCTGGAGCAGGGCCGCATGCGCCTGCTGGCGCGCTGGTTCACCACCCTGCCCCCAGCCCAGCTGCGCCTGCACCCGGGGCTGCAGATGATCGCGGTGTGGGCGACCTGCTTCACGCGCGGGCCGTGGGAAGCCATGGACATGCTGGAGCGCAGCGGCGCCGACGCCAGCGACGACCCGCACCTGCGCGCGCACGCAGCCGGCCTGCGCCCGATGCTGCTGGCCATGCAGGACCGCAACGAAGAGGCGCTGGCCAACGGCCGCGAATCGCTGCGACGCCTGCCCACCGGCAACCACTTCGCCGACAGCACCCTGCTCAACGCGATGGCGCACATCACCGCGGTGGCGGGCCAGCCGCGCGAGGCGCAGCAGCTGCTCGACGCGGCGCGGCGCGAACAGGGCGGCAGCACCTTCAACCGCATGTACAACGAATCCACCGAGGGCCTGCTCGATCTGCAGCAGGGCCGGCTGCGCCAGGCCACGGCGCGTTTCCGCCTCGCGGTGGACGCCACGCACGCGGTGAACTACCACCACACCCACGGCAACGCCTGGGCCGGCGTGTTCTACACCAGCGTGGTCTACGAGGCCAACCAGATCGCGCAGGCCGACCACCTGCTCAACGTGTACCTGCCGCTGGCGCGCGACGTGGGCCTGCCCGACCACATGATCGTGAGCCACGCGATGCGCTCGCGAATTGCCTTCATCAACGGCGACGTGGACGCGGCCTCGCTCGCGCTGACCGAGCTGGAGTACCTGGGCAACCAGCGCAAGCTGCCGCGTGTGGTGGCCGCGGCCAAGCTCGAACGCGCGCGCCTGCTGCTGCTGCAGGGCCACGGCGCGGCGGCGCACGACGAACTGGTGCGCGCCGACGACCCCACGCTGTGGGACCGCGAGCAGCACCAGCGCCTGCTGGCGCACGACATCGAATACATGGCGCTGGCGCGCCTGCGCTGGGACATCGTCTGCGGCGACGCGCTCGCCTGCCTGCCGCGGCTGGACGCGCAGATCCAGGCCGCGACCAAGGGCATGCGGCACCGCCGCCTGCTCGCGCTGCGCCTGCTGCGCGCGCTCGCCCTGCAGCGCACCGGCGACACACCGGGCGCGGTGGCGCAGGTGGGCGGCGCGCTGCAGTTCGCCTGCCAGGAGGGCTTCATGCGGCTGGTGCTCGACGAGGGCCCGGCCATCGGCGCGCTGGTGCAGCGCTACCAGGCCCTGCACGACAGCGGCCAGGCGCGCGACCCGCTGATGGGCGACTACCTGCAGCGCCTGCTGCAGGCCTTCGGCCCCCTGCCCTCGGACGCCGAGCCCACGGGCGATCTGCCCGGTGGCGCGCTGGAGCCGCTCACGCGCAAGGAAATCCGCGTGCTGGAACTGCTGGTGGAAGGCTATTCGAACAGCGCGATGGCCGAGAAGCTCTACGTGTCGGACAGCACGGTGCGCACCCACCTGCGCAACATCAACATGAAGCTGGGCGCGCACAGCCGCACGCAGGCGGTGGCCATCGCGCGCCGCCTCGGGCTCGTGACCTGAAGGCGCTCAGGCCGGTGGGCTGAACACCGGCGGGCGTTTGGCCAGCGCGGCGGCCACGGCCTCGCGCTGGTTGGGGCTGCCGATGAGCGCCTGCTGCTCGACGGATTCGGCGCGCAGCAGGCTTGCCGCATCGGCGTCCGGGGAGGCCTTCAGCAGGCGCTTGGCCGCGCGCACCGCATCGGGGTTGCGCTGCGCCACATCCCGCGCGAACTCGCGCGCTCGCGCCAGCGGGTCGGCCGCCAGCAAAGTGGCCAGGCCGATGCGGCAGGCTTCTTCGCCACCGAGCACGCGTGCGCTGTAGATCAGCTCGCGGGCCACGTCGGCGCGCACCAGTTCGCGCAGCAGCGCCATGCCGGCCATGTCGGGCACCAGGCCCCATTGCATCTCCAGCACGGAGAGGCGCGCATCGGGTGCGACGCAGCGGATGTCCGCCCCCAGTGCGAGCTGCAGGCCGCCGCCAAAGGCCACGCCGTGCACCGCGGCCACCACCGGCACCGTGAGTTCGTGCCATTGCCAGGCCACCTGCTGCGCGCGGTTGGCCAGGCCGTGCGTGCGCGTGACCAGATCGGCCAGGTCGTCGCCCACGCTCTGGCCCTGGGCCATGCGGCCGAAGCTGGCCATGTCGAGCCCGGCGCAGAAGGCGCGGCCTTCGCCGTGCAGCACCACGGCGCGCAGGTCGCTGGCCTGGCGCAGGTGTTCACCGGCGAGCAGCAGACCGTCGAACATGGCGGCGTCGAGCGCGTTCATCTTGTCGGCACGGCTGAGGCAGACCTCGGCCACGCCGTCGCTGCCCAGGCGCACCGCCACGCGGTCAGCAAAACGCTGCTCAGACATCGCGCTGCTGCTTGTCGGCGGCGTTGCGGCGCTGGATGTTCGTGCGCGCGCGCTGCCAGTCGTCGTCGGTCCAGCTGGCCAGGCTGGCGAAGTTGCCGCCCGTGGCCTGGTATTGGCCACCGTCGATGGCGATGGTCTGGCCGGTGAGGTACTCGGAGCCCGGTCCCATGAGGAAAACCGCGAGGTTGGCGAGCTCGGGCATCTGGCCGTTGCGCCCCATCGGATTGCCTTCGACCTTGTGCTCGCCACCGCCGGGGTTCAGGCGCGCGCTCATGCCTTCGGTGGGGAACAGACCCGGCGCAATGGCGTTGAAGCGGATGCCGCGCCCGCCCCATTCCACCGCGAGCGACTGCGTCATGGCGTGCAGGCCGGCCTTGGACATGGCCGAGGGCACGGTGTAGGGCGAGCCGTTCCAGACCCAGGTGGTGAGGATGGAGACCACCGAGGCCTTGCGGCCCTCGGCCAGCCAGCGCTTGCCGCATTCCAGCGTGGTGTAGAAGCTGCCGCGAAAGACGATGTTGGCGATCGCATCGAAGGCGCGCGCCGACAGGTCTTCGGTGCGGCTGACGAAGTTGCCCGCCGCGTTGTTGATCAGGCCGGTGAGCGCGCCGCCGTCGGCCCAGATGGCGTCGAGCATGCCGAGGATGGCCGCGTCGTCGCGGATGTCGCACACCAGCGGCACCACGCGCCCGCCGCTCTGGGGGTGCGCGGCCATCAGCTCTTCTGCGGTCTGCTCGACCACCGGGCCGCGCCGCCCGCAGATGTAGACCGTGGCGCCGAGCATGAGCAGGGCTTCGCTCATGACGCGGCCCAGGCCGCTGCCACCACCGGTGACGAGGATGCGGCCACCTTTCAGCAGGCCGGGTTTGTAGATCAGGTCGTCGAGTGTCATGGCTTGTCTCCGTGGTGGTTGTCGTTCAGGTGTTGCGGTAGATCGGTGCGCGTTTTTCGAGGAAGGCTGCCATGCCCTCGCGGAAGTCGCCGCTCTGGGTGCACAGCACCTGCTGGCGGTCTTCCATCGCGATCACTGCCTCCAGGCCGCCGGCGTCGATCGCGTGGCCCAGGCCTTCCTTGGTCAGGCGCAGGCCCAGCGGCGTGGTGCGCAGCATGTCGTCGGCGAGCGCCTGCGCCTCGGCCTGCAACTCGGCCAGCGGCGCGACCTGGCTGAACAGGCCCAGGCTGAGCGCGCGCTGCGCGTTCATGAAGCGGCCGGTGAGCAGGTATTCGGCGGCCACCGAGCTGCCCACCATGCGCGGCAGGAAGTAGCTCACGCCCATGTCGCAGCCGGTGAGGCCGATGCGGATGAAGCTGGCGTTCATGCGCGCATCGGGCGTGGCCAGGCGCACGTCGCAGGCCAGCGCGAGCGCGAAGCCGCCACCGCTGGCCGCACCCTGAATCACGCCGATGACGGGCTGCGGGCAGCGCCGCATGGCGATCATGATGTCGCGGATGCTGTGCTGCACGGCCATCATGGCCTCGGCGCCTATGTCTTCACCGGGCTCCTGCTCTTTCAGATCAAGCCCGGCGCAGAACTGCGCACCAGCGGCCTGGAGGATCACCACGCGCACATCAAGGCGGCGCTGCAGGCCCTGGAAGTACTCGCGCAGCGCGGTGGCCAGCGCTGGGTTGAGGGCGTTGAGCCGGTGCGGGCGGTTGAGCGTGACGCGCGCAATGCCGCCCGCCTCTTCGATCTGCAGGATGTTGTCTTCCGACATGGAGACTCCTTCGGGTGAATTCAGAGCGCGCGCGAGATCACTTCCTTCATGATCTCGCTGGTACCGCCGTAGATGCGCTGGATGCGAGCGTCGGTGTACATGCGCGCGATCAGGTATTCGTTCATGTAACCGTAGCCGCCAAACAACTGCACGCAGGCGTCCACCACGCGGCCCTGCGCCTCGGAGCCCCAGAGCTTGGCCATGGACGCGGTGGCGGTGTCGAGCCGGCCGGCCACCAGGTCTTCCACGCAGCGGTCCACGAAGGCGCGGCCCACGGTGATCTCGGTGGCGATCTCGGCCAGCTTGAAACGGGTGTTCTGGAAGTCGGCCACGGTCTGGCCGAAGGCCTTGCGCTCGCGCACGTAGTCCAGCGTGGCGTGGTAGGCGCCTTCCATGGCGGCGAGCGCGGTCACGCCGATGATCAGGCGCTCGTAAGGCAGGTCGGCCATGAGCTGGAAGAAGCCCTGCCCTTCGCGCCCGCCAAGCAGTTGCTCGGGGCCGACGGCCACGTCGTCGAAGAACAGCTCGGAGGTGTCCTGCGCCTTCAGGCCCATCTTGTCGAGCACCCGACCCACGCGGTAGCCGGGGCAGTCGGCGGTCTCGACGATGAAGATCGATGTGCCGCGTGCGCCCTGCGTGGGGTCGGTCTTCACCACCACCAGCACCAGGCCGGCGAGGAAGCCGTTGGAGATGAAGGTCTTCGAGCCGTTGATGACGTAGCCGTCGCCCTTGCGCTCGGCGCGCGCACGGATACCCTGCAGGTCGGAGCCTGTGCCGGGTTCGGTCATGGCGATCGCGCCCACGCACTCGCCGCTGATCATGCGCGGCAGGTAGCGCTGGCGCTGCTCGTCGGTGCCGTGGTTGAGCAGGTAGTGCGCCACGATGGTGTGTACCGAGGCGTTCATGCCGGTGAGGCTGCGGCGCGCCATCTCTTCGTAGAACACCGCCTCGTGGCGGAAGTCGCCACCCGCGCCGCCCCATTGTTCGGGGATGTCGGTGCACAGCAAGCCGGTCTGGCCGGCCTTGCGCCAGAGCTCGTGGCCCACGTGGCCACGGTGGCGCGCGGCCTCGTCGGCGGGTTGCATTTCTTCCTCGATGAAGCGCACCACGGTGTCGCGGTACTGGTCGAGGTCGGGGTCGCTCCAGGAGCGGCGGAATTGCAGGGCCATGGTGTTCCTGTTCGGTGGATGTGGGGCTCAGGCAGGGGCCAACACGGGCTGGCCCCAGCGCTGCAAGACGGCGTCGGCTGTGGCGGTGCTGCTGCTCACAGGTGCGCCCGGTGGCGTGCGCGCAAAGCGCGGCGCGGGCGCGGGCTGCAGCACACCCTCGAGCTCGCAGAAGGTCTGGCGCGCCTGGTTGTGCGGGTGCAGCGGCGCTTCGTCCCAGTCGAGCACCGGGGCGAAGCAGGCGTCGCTGCCTTCCAGCAGCTGGCACCACTCGTCGCGCGTGCGGGTGCGGAAGACCTCGGCCAGGCGCAGCTTGAGCAAGGGCCAGGCATCGCGGTCCATCTGGGCGTCAAAAGCGGGGTCGTCGGCGATGCCGCAGCGCTCGCGCAGCAGCGCGTAGAACTGCGGCTCGATCGCGCCCACGGCCACAAATCGGCCATCGGCGCAGGCGTAGGTGTCGTAGAAGAAGGCGCCACCGTCGAGCAGGTTCTCGCCGCGCTGGTTGTTCCACTGCCCGGCCGCCTTCATGCCGTACATCATGGCCGACATGAGGGCCGCTCCATCGGTCATGGCGGCGTCGACCACCTGGCCGCGGCCCGAGCGCGCCGCTTCGAACAAGGCGCTGAGCACGCCCAAGGCGAGCAGCATGGCGCCGCCGCCGAAATCGCCCACGTAGTTGAGCGGTGGCACGGGTGCCGAGCCCGAGCGGCCGATGGCGTGCAGCGCGCCGCTGATGGCGATGTAGTTGATGTCGTGCCCCGCCGCGTGCGACAGCGGGCCCTGCTGACCCCAGCCGGTCATGCGCCCGTAGACCAGCCGGGGCTGGCGCGCCAGGCACACGTCCGGCCCCAGGCCAAGGCGCTCCATCACGCCGGGGCGGTAGCCTTCGATCAGCGCGTCGGCGTGCTCCACCAGCGCGAGCACCTGCTGCACCGAGGCCGGGTCGCGCAGGTCGAGGTGCAGCACGGTGCGACCGCGCGCGAGCACGTCGTTCGGATCGTGCGCCGTGCCGGGGCGCGCCACCCGGACGACCTCGGCGCCCAGGTCCGCCAACACCATGGCACAGAAGGGGCCCGGTCCGATGCCCGCCATTTCAACGATCCTGAGTCCCGCAAGAGGTCCAGCCATGTTCGTGATCCCGAGTCGGCACCGACCAGTGCCCTATCGGACCATCTTGCCGGCCGGGGGACAGCTTGGCATCGTCCAAATGGACGAACTCGGGGGAGAGGGAGGGTGGGGATCGACAATCCCCTAAGATCATGACGTCACAAGCAAGTCCGAAACCGACGCAAGTCATTGATGAAAAACGATTTTTCCAAAGGCGCTGTGAGCGCCCAAGGGCTTGAGCAGCACACCCCCATGATGCAGCAGTACTTCGGCCTGAAGGCCGGGTATCCGAACACGCTGCTGTTCTACCGCATGGGTGATTTCTACGAGGTGTTCTTCGGCGACGCCGAGAAGGCCGCGCGCCTGCTCGACATCACCCTCACCCAGCGCGGCCAGTCGGGCGGCCAGCCGGTGGTGATGGCCGGCGTACCCTTTCATTCCGTCGACACGTATCTGGCACGCCTGATCAAGCTGGGCGAATCGGTGGCCATCTGCGAGCAGGTGGGCGACGTGGCCACGGCCAAAGGGCCGGTGGAACGCAAGGTGGTGCGCGTGGTCACGCCCGGCACCTTGACCGACAGCGAGCTGCTGTCCGACAAGACCGAGGCGGTGCTGATGGCCGTGCACCCCGGCGCGCGCACCGGCTGCGGCCTGGCCTGGATGTCGGTCACGCAGGGCATCGTGTTTCTCGCCCAGTGCGCCAGTGACGAACTCGCCGACTGGGTGGCGCGCGTCAACCCCGGTGAACTGCTCTACAGCGCCGACACGTCCACCGCGTTCGAGAAGACCGTGCAGGCCCTGGCCAGCCAGACCAACGGGCAACGCCTGGTCGCGGTGCTGCGCCCGGCCTGGGCGTTTGACGCGGGCCTGGGCCAGCGCAAGCTGCTGGAGCAGTTGCAGGCGGCGAGCCTCGCCGCCTGGGACGCGCAAGACCTGGGCGACGCCCACGCCGCCGCCTCCGCGCTGCTCAACTACGCCGAGCACACGCAGGGCCGCGCGCTCAGCCATGTGAAGAGCCTGCAGGTCGCGCGCAGCGGCGAGTTGATCGACCTGCCGCTGAACACCCGCCGCAACCTCGAACTCACGCTGACCCTGCGCGGCGAGACCAGTCCCACGCTGTTTTCCCTGCTCGATGTGTGCTGCACCGGCATGGGCAGCCGCGCGCTGCGCAGCTGGCTGCTGGAGCCCCGGCGCGACCGCGCGCAGGCGCGCGCCCGGCAGGCGGCCATCGGCACCCTGCGCGGCGGCCTGTGGCAAAGCCTGCGCGCCTCCCTCAAGGGCGCCAGCGACGTGGAGCGCATCACCGCTCGCACCGCCCTGCGTCAGGTGAAGCCACGCGAGCTGGTGGGTCTGGGCCAGACCTTGGAACGCGCAAAGCAACTGGCGAATCAGCTGGGGGCGCATGAGGCCGGGGGCCTGCTGCACGGCATCGGCCAGCACCTCACGCCCCCCGAGGGTTGCGCGGAGCTGCTGCGCGCCGCCCTGCTCGCGGAGCCGGCCGCCCTGATCCGGGACGGTGGCGTGATCGCCGACGGCTTCGATGCCGACCTGGACGAGCTGCGCGCGATCCAGAACAACTGCGACAGTTTCCTGATCGAGCTGGAGCAGCGCGAGCGCGCGCGCACCGGCATCACCAACCTGCGCGTGCAGTTCAACAAGGTGCACGGTTTCTACATCGAGGTCACGCAGGGCCAGGCGTCCAAGGTGCCCGACGACTACCGCCGCCGCCAGACGCTGAAGAACGCCGAGCGTTTCATCACACCCGAACTCAAGGCGTTTGAAGACAAGGCGCTGTCCGCGCAGGACCGGGCGCTGGCGCGCGAAAAGTGGCTGTACGACCACCTGCTCGACGAGTTGCAGGCCTGGATTGCCCCGCTCACGCAGCTGGCGCGCGCCATGGCCGCGCTCGATGCGCTGTGCGCGCTGGCCGAACGATCGCTCACGCTCAATTGGTGCGCGCCACAGTTCGTGCCCGAGCCTTGCATCGACATCCGCGGCGGGCGCCACCCGGTGGTGGAAGCGCGGCTCAACGAAACCAGCGGCGGCAGCTTCATCGCCAACGACACGGTGCTCGGACCCAAACAGCGCATGCAGGTCATCACCGGCCCCAACATGGGCGGCAAGAGCACCTACATGCGCCAGGTGGCCGTGATCGTGCTGCTCGCCAGCATGGGCAGCTTTGTGCCCGCGGTCTCCTGCCGGCTCGGCCCGATCGACGCCATCCACACCCGCATCGGCGCGGCCGACGACCTGGCCAACGCGCAGTCCACCTTCATGGTGGAGATGACCGAGGCCGCGCAGATCCTGCACGCCGCCACACCCGAGAGCCTGGTGCTGATGGACGAGATCGGCCGCGGCACCTCCACCTTCGACGGTCTGGCGCTGGCCGGCGGCATCGCCACCCACCTGCACGACAAGTCGCGCGCCTTCACGCTGTTTGCCACGCACTATTTCGAGCTCACCGAGTTCCCGGCCGGCCACCATGCGGCGGTGAACGTGCATGTGAGCGCGGTGGAAGCTGGCGGCAAGGCCGGCGGCATCGTGTTCCTGCACCAGATCGAGCCCGGTCCGGCCAGCCGCAGCTACGGCATCCAGGTGGCGCGGCTGGCCGGTGTTCCCGCCGGCGTGGTGCAGCACGCGCGGCACGCGCTGGCCGCGCTGGAGGCCCAGAGCGAGGAAAGCCGCAGCCAGGTCGACCTGTTTGCGCCACCACCTGCGACACTGGAGGCCGACGCCCACCCGCTGCAGACCGCACTGGAGCGCATCGACCCCGACACCCTGAGCCCGCGCGAAGCGCTGGAACAGCTCTACATCCTGAAAAAACTCATCGCTTCATCATGACTTACTGCGTCGCTGTCAAGCTCAACGCCGGCATGGTCTTCCTGTCCGACTCGCGCACCAACGCCGGCCTGGACCAGATCAGCACCTTCCGCAAAATGATCGTGTACGAAAAGCCGGGCGACCGCTTCATGTGCCTGCTCTCGGCGGGCAATCTGAGCGTCTCGCAGTCGGTGCGCGAGATCCTGCAGGTCGAGCAGCTGGAAGACGTGGACGGCGGCGAGCCGATCACGATCTGGAATGCCAGGAGCATGTTTGACGCGGCGCGCGTGCTGGGCGCCGCCGTGCGCCATGTGTACGAGCGCGACGGCGAGTCGTTGCAGCGCGCGGGCGTCGAATTCAACGTGTCGATGATCTTCGGTGGCCAGATCCAGGGCGAAGGCATGCGCCTGTTCCAGGTCTATTCGGCCGGCAACTTCATCGAAGCCACGTCCGAGACGCCGTTCTTCCAGGTCGGTGAGTCCAAGTACGGCAAGCCCGTGCTCGACCGCGTGATCGCCCCCGACACCCCGTTGGACGAGGCCGCCAAGTGCGTGCTGGTGTCCATGGACTCCACCCTCAAGTCCAACCTGTCGGTGGGCCTGCCGCTGGACCTGGTGGTGTACGAGGCCAACCAGTTGCAGTCCGACAAGATCACCTGCATCGACAACGACAACCCTTACTTCCGCATGCTGCACAACACCTGGGGCCAGAAGCTGCGCGAGGTGTTCGACAGCATCGAAGACCCGACCTGGGACGACGCCCACACCGATGTGCCGCTGCTGAGCACTGGTGCGCGCAACCAGCCGCTGAGGAAAATCAGCAATGCCAGGGAAAAGCTGATCTGAACAAGTTGCCCCCACGCTCCACCGCTGCGCGGGTCGCTGCCCCCCAAGGGGGCTGGCCCGCCTTGGGGCGGCCCGGCGGCGGTCCCTCTGTATGGCTGCGCTGAATCCATGTCACTGATCATCTTTTCGCACGCCAACAGCTTCCCCGCCAGCACCTACCGCGTCCTCTTCAAGTCCCTGCGCGCCCGCGGCCATGCGGTGCGGGCGATCGACAAGTTTGGACACGATCCGAAGTACCCCGTCACCAGCAACTGGCCGCACCTGGTGCAGCAGCTCGCCGACTTCGCCGCGCCCGAGATCGAGGCGCACGGCGGCGGCGCCTGGCTGGTGGGGCATTCGCTGGGTGGTTTCCTGAGCCTGATGTGCGCCGCGCGCCACCCCCAGCTGGGCGGACACGCGGTGCGGGGTGTGTTGCTGATCGACTCGCCCGTGCTCGGTGGCTGGCGCGCCCGCACGCTGGAGCTGATCAAACGCACCCAGCTGGTGGGATCGGTTTCTCCCGGCAAGGTGAGCCGCCGCCGGCGCCACACCTGGCCCGATGCCGACGCCGCGCTGGCTCATTTCGCCAGCAAAAAGGCCTTTGCTGCCTGGGAGCCGCAGGTGCTGCAGGATTACATCGCGCACGGCACACACGTTGAGACCGATGCGCACGGAGCACAGCACCGCACGCTGGACTTCACCCGCGAAGTGGAAACCGCGATCTACAACACCCTGCCCCACAACCTGGACCGGTTGCTGCGCCGCCACCCGCTGACCTGCCCGGTCGGCTTCATCGGCGGGACACGCTCGCTGGAGATGAAACAGGTCGGCATGGCCATGACCCACCGGCTGGTCGGCCGTGACCACCCCGAGCGCATGGCCATGATCGAAGGCAGCCACCTGTTCCCGATGGAGCAGCCGCTGGACACAGCCGCCGCCATCGACCAGGTTTTGGTCGCGCTGTCGGCTCCAACACGCCGCTGACGCCACCCAAGGGCCGATCCCAAGCATCTTGGGCCTTGAGCTCCGGTATAACTGCAAGGCACACAAATATTCCAATACATCAATATTGCAGCCGTGCTCCTGACACCTCTCTCACGCGAGAACTCGCTGCTGCGGCGGATCTGGTGGCGGTGCGTCAACTGGCAACCTGAACAACACAGCATGGCCACACGCCTGGTGGTGGCCCTGCTGATCACCGCCTTTGCGGCCTGGATCCGCGTGGCGCTGGCCCCGGCCGAATCGGGCGGTCGCTTCATCACCCTGGGCCTGGCGGCTGCGTTGTCCGCCCTGTACGGCGGCTTTCGGGTGGGCATGTTCAGCACCTTCGTGGGCATGCTGATCATCAACTACCTGCTGGTCAAACCCTATTTCAGCTTCGCGTTCGACGACCCGGTGGAGGCCTTCTGGCTCAACCTGTGGCACCTGATCACACAGCTGGTCGTGGTGGGTGCCATCGCTTTCATGCAGCAGCAAAACCAGCGCCTGCGGCAGGCCACCACCGAGATTCAACTCGGGGCCAAACAGCTGGAAGACACCTTCGAACACAGCTCCACCGGCATGGCGCACAGCCACATTGACGGGCGCTGGATGCGTGTCAACCAGACCTACTGCGACCTCATCGGCTACACCAAGGCGGAGCTCCAGTTGCTGAGCTACCGGGACTTCACCCACCCCGACGACCTGCAGCTCGACCAGGAACTGCTGGCGCGAACGCTCGAAGGCGAGCTCTCCAGCTACAACATCGAGAAGCGCTACATCCACAAGCTGGGCCACGCGGTCTGGGTGCACCTCACGCTGTCGCTGGTGCGCAAGTCCGATGGGCAACCCGACTACCTGATTGCCGTGGTGCAGGACATCACGGCATCCAAGGCCACCGAACTGGCCTTGCGCACCAGCGAACAACTGCTGCGCCAGGCGAATCAGATCGCGGGTGTGGCCAGCTGGCAGGCCGACGTGGCCACCCGCCGGTTCAGCACCTTGTCTGGATCGCACGAGGTGCTCGATCTGCCGTTTGCCGAGTTTGTGGACGACGAACTGCTGGCCCTCACGCACCCCGACGACCGCGCCATGGTCCTGAAGCAATGGGCACTGGCGGTCAAAGGCCTGGCGGACTACGACATCGAGTACCGCCTGATCATCCGCGGGGAACACCGGTGGTTCTCGGTGCGGGCCGAGTTCGATCGCGATGCGCAAGGCCGCGCGGTGCGCGCCCTGGGCGTCACCCAGGACATCACCGAGCGCAAGCACCACGACATGCAGATCCAGCAGCTCAACGCCTCGCTGGAGCAACGCATCGAAGAGCGCACGCGCGCGCTGAAAGCGGCCTACGACGAACTGGAGAGCTACTCCTACGCGGTGGCCCATGACCTGCGCTCACCGCTGCGCATCATCAACGGCTTCGCGCAGGCGCTGCGCGAGGACAACCCGGCATGGACCGGTGAGAGCCTGTCCCACCTGGAAAGGATCATGGGCGCGAGCAAGAAGATGGGCGAGCTCATCGACGGCCTGCTCACGCTCTCGCAGTTCTCGCGCGGCGACCTGCAGCGCAAGCCGGTCAACCTGAGCACCATCGCCACCCGCTTGCTGGAGGAATTTGCGAGCACCGATCCGCAACGCCAGGTACGCTGGGAGGTGGCACCCGGTCTCAACGCCATGGCCGACCCGCCTCTGGTGGAGGCACTCCTGCAGAACCTGCTGCACAACGCCTGGAAGTACACCGCGCAGACGCCCCAGGCCCACATCCGGGTCTACGCGCACATGGAAAAAGGTCAGACGCGTTTTTGCGTGAGCGACAACGGCGCGGGTTTCGACATGGCGCGGGCGAGCAAGCTGTTCCAGCCGTTCCAGCGCCTGCACATGCCGCACGAATTCGCGGGCCTGGGCATCGGGCTGGCCACGTCGCTGCGCATCGTGCAGCGCCACGGTGGCAGCATGGCCGCCACCGGTGAACCCGGCAAAGGCGCCACCTTCTGTTTCAGCCTCTACGCGCCTTTGGCCGTGTAGTCAACAAGCCCGCACCGCTGGCCGCGTGGTCAACGCGCCTCAGGCCACCCAGTCGACCCAGCCCATGGCCGCGGTCAGCAGGATCAGCACACCGAAGGCGATGCGGTACCAGGCGAACGGCGCAAAGGTGTGGCTGGCCACGAAGCGCAGCAACCAGCGCACACACACCCAGGCCGAGAGCCACGAGAAGAACAGCCCGACCGCGAACAGCGGGATGTCGGCCGTGCTCAGCAGGTCCCGGCTCTTGTAGAGGTCGTAGGCGGCAG
Source organism: Hydrogenophaga sp. (assembly GCF_018780385.1). Taxonomy (GTDB): domain Bacteria; phylum Pseudomonadota; class Gammaproteobacteria; order Burkholderiales; family Burkholderiaceae_C; genus Hydrogenophaga. Next base: position 718,813 of record NZ_JADMJO010000003.1, read on the forward strand.
CGCCAAAGAGCACGGGAATGGCCAGGAAGAAGCTGAACTCGGTGGCGGCCTTGCGGCTGAAGCCCAGCAGCATGCCGCCGATGATGGTGGCGCCCGAGCGGCTCACGCCGGGTACCAGTGCCGCGCACTGCACCAGGCCGACCTTGAGCGCATCGGTCCAGCGCACGTCGTCCACCGACTCGATGCGTGGCGCCACCCCCCGCGCCTGGCGGCGCTCGGCCCACAGGATCACCACCCCGCCCACGATGAAGCCCATGGCCACCACCAGCGGATTGAACAGCACGCTCTTGATGACGCCGATGAACAGGAAACCGAGCAAGGCGGCGGGGAAGAAGCCCACCAGCACGTTGAGCGTGAAACGCTGCGCCGCTTGCTCACGCGGCAAGCCCACCAGCGTCTCCCACAACTTGCCGGCGTAAAGCGAGACGATGGCCATCATCGCGCCGGTCTGGATCACCACTTCAAAGAGCTTGATCTTCTCGCCCGGCATGTTCAGCAGCGAGGCTGCCAGGATGAGGTGGCCGGTGGAGGACACCGGGATGAACTCGGTGAGGCCTTCCACCACGCCCATGATGGCGGCCTTGATCAACAACACAAAATCCATGGCAAAGGGTTCTCAGGTGGTGCGCGGGCCCACCGAGGGCCCGACGAGCAGGCCGGTATCGTACCTGCTGGCCGAGCATGCGCCGGGCGCGCTCACTCGTGGCGCAGGGCCTCGATCGGCAGCAGTTCCGAGGCCCGCTTGGCCGGGTAGAACCCGAAGAACACGCCCACCAGTGCCGAAAAGCCCGCCGCCAGCACGATCGAGTCGAGCGTCATGCTCACCTGCCAGCCCGCGAACTGAGCAGTAGCCCAGGTGGCGATGGCCCCCAGCAGCACGCCGACGGCCCCACCAATCAGGCTCAGCGTGACGGCTTCGATCAGGAACTGCGTGAGGATGTCGCGCCCACGCGCGCCCACCGCCATGCGCAGGCCGATCTCGCGGGTGCGCTCGGTCACGCTCACCAGCATGATGTTCATGATGCCGATGCCGCCCACGATCAAGCTCACGCCGGCCACGGCCGAGAGCAGCAGCGTCATGATGCGGCTCGATTCTTCCTGCGCCTGCAGGATCTCGGTGAGGTTGCGCACAGTGAAAGGGTCGTCGGCTCCTGGCTGCACGCGCTTGCGCTGGCGCAGCAGCTCCTTGATGCTCTCCTCGGCCACCTTCATGCTCTGGCCTTCGATCACCTTCACGTTGATCGAGCCCACACGCTTGAGGCGGCCACCACCACCGCCCTGGATGCGGTTGCGGTAGGTGGAGATGGGCACGATCACGGTGTCGTCCTGGTCCTGGCCCATCGAGTTCTGTCCCTTGCGCGCGAGCAGGCCCACCACCGTCACCGGCACGTTCTTGATGCGCATGGTCTGGTCCACCGGATCGAGGTCGCCGAAGAGTTCGCGCGCCACCGTCTGCCCGATGATGGCCACCTTGGCCGAGCCCTGGATTTCGGACGCCTCAAACTGCCGCCCGCTGGCCAGCGGCCAATCGCGCGCCACCAGGTAGTCGTTGTTGGTGCCAAACACCGTGCTCGCCCAGTTGGTGTTGCCGGCCACCAGTTGCGCGCTGGTGCGCGACGTGGGCGCGGCCACCTGCACTTCGGGTACCTCCAGCGCAATGGCCAATGCGTCGTCTTCCGTCAAGCCCTGCAAGGTCTGCGCACCCAGGCGCACGCCACCGGAGGTGACGCCGCCGGGGATCACCAGCATGATGTTGGAGCCCAGGCCCTTCATCTGTTCCTGCACGCGTTCGGTGGCGCCCGCGCCTATCGCGATCATGGTGATCACCGCGGCGACACCGATGATGATGCCCAGCATGGTGAGCATGGAGCGCAGGGCGTTCGATGCCAGGGCGCGCCAGGCGCTGCGCAGGGCGGCCATGAAATTCATGGTGCGACCTCCGGGGCCAAATGGCGCACGGGGGTCTGCCACACGTCTTCAACCATCAGGCCGTCGCGAAACACCAGCCGGCGCTTGGCCCAGGCCGCGATGTCGGCCTCGTGCGTGACCAGCACCACCGTGATGCCCTGCTCGTTGAGCTCGGTGAGCAGCCGCATGATGTCTTCGCTGGTGTGGGTGTCCAGCGCGCCGGTGGGCTCATCGGCCAGGATCAGCTGCGGCTGGTTGACCAGCGCACGCGCAATCGCCACGCGCTGCTGCTGCCCGCCCGAGAGCTCGGCCGGCGTGTGCCCGCTGCGCTCACCCAGGCCCACGCGCTGCAGCGCGGTCAGCGCGCGCTTCTGGCGTTCGGCCGACGGCACGCCGGCATACACCATGGGCAGCTCCACGTTTTCGCGGGCGCTGGTGCGCGGCAGCAGATTGAATTGCTGAAACACGAAGCCGATGCGCCGGTTGCGCACGCTGGCGAGATCGTCGGGGGCAAGCGATTCGACCGGCTCACCTGCCAGGCTGTAGTGACCGCTGGTGGGGCGGTCCAGGCAGCCCAGGATGTTCATCAAGGTCGACTTGCCCGAGCCCGACGCGCCCATGATGGCCACGAACTCACCCACCTCGACGCTGAGCGACACACCATCCAGCGCATGCACTGTCTGATCGCCCATGGTGTAGGTCTTGACCAGGTCGTGCGCTTCGATGAGGGTTTGAGTCGTCATGGTCAGAACGCCATGCGCGGGCCGGCCTGCCGGGCCGGGGTGGTGGCCGAGGCAGCAGCGCCGCCCGTCACTCCGGTCACCACGGTGGCGCCTTCAGCCAGTTCTGCCGCGTTCGGCGAATCGGGTCGCACCAGCAGCTCGGTGGCGGTGCCGTCGCTCACACCCAGGCGCACATCAAAGGCCTTGGGCTGGCCCTGGGGGTCAAGCAGGTAGATGCGTCCGCGCTGCGGTGCACCACGACCCGAACCCCCTGGACGGCCCTGCCCGGCCACACGTGGCGCACGATTGGCAGCACCGTTCGCGGCGCCATTCGCCGTGCCGTTGGCCGCCTGCGGCGCACCCGCGCTGGCGGGCGCATCGGCCGGGCCTGCGGGCACCGCTGCGGGCTCCACGCCCTCAATGCGCACGCGCAGCGCCGCGTTCGGCACCTTCAGCACAGACTCGCGCGACTCCGTGACCACGCGCACGTTGGCCGTCATGCCCGGCAGCAGGCGCCCGGACGTGTTGGCAAAGCCCACCACCGCCACATAGGTCACCACGTTGGACACGTTGGTGGCGGCCTTGCGCACCTGTCGCACCTGGCCTTCAAACGTCTGACCCGGGAAAGCGTCCACCGTGAAGCTGGCTTTCAGGCCCGGCTGGATGCGGCCCACGTCGGCCTCGTCGATGCTGGCGTCCACCTGCATGTCGGAGAGGTTCTGCGCGATCACGAAGAGTTCGGGCGCCTGCAGGCTGGCGGCCACGGTCTGTCCCTTTTCCACGGTGCGCTTGATCACGATGCCGTCCACCGGCGAGGTGATGCGTGTGCGCGAAAGGTCGATGCGCGCCTGCGCCTGCGCCGCTTCGCGCTGCGCCACGTTGGCCTGCGCGCCCTTGATCTGCGCCTCGCTCACGCCCACCAGCGCCTGCACCGCCTTGAGCGATTCCTGGGCCGAGGTGAGCACGGCGCGCGTGCGGTCGGCCTCGCTCTGGGCAATGAAGCCCTGCGCGACCAGGCTCACGTTGCGCTCGTGGGTGCGCTGCGCTTCAGCCAGATCGGACTGCGCGCGCGACACATTGGCCCGGCTCGACGCCGAATTGGCCACCGCGATCTGCACCGCTGCACGAGCGGCGTCCACGTCGGCCTGCGAGGAGCGCAAGCGGTACTCAAAGGTCTGTGGGTCGATCTCGGCGATGAGCTGGCCGGCCTTGACCTCGGTGTTGAAGTCCACATAGACGGCACGCACCTGGCCCGAGACCTGGGTACCGACCGACACCTGCGTGACCGGGTTGACCGTGCCGCTGGCCGAGACGCTGGCCTGCAGCGGCCCACGCTCGATCGTGGCGCTGCGGTACTGCACCGCCGACTGCGCGTTGCGCTGGTTCCACCACCAGGCGCCACCGGCCACCAGGGCCAGCACCACCGCACCCGAAATCCACGTCGTCTTTTTCATCGCCCCATTGTAGGAACGAGGGCTGATTTCTTCACCACCAGCGGGTATCGCCCGGGTTTCCCTTGGGTAAAGACGGCGACGAGCGCTGCGTTTCGCTCCCCGAAACCCGCATTTCGCACCACCCAGGCCCTGATCCGTCTCAAGCCGCTGTGCCTGGGGGTTGGCCATCGGCAGAGTCCGATCCACCCCACCCACCGGAGAGCACCATGCAACTCACCCCCCTCATCGCCATACACATGGCCGCCGCCCTCGCCGCGGTGGTGATCGGCCCGGTCGCGCTCTGGGCACGCCGCGGCCACGCCCACCAAGTCGCGGGCAGCCAACGCCCGCGCCTGCACCGCGCCGCCGGCTACGCCTGGGTCACCCTCATGCTGGTGACGGCGATCTCGGCCATCTTCATCAGCGACCCCGTGATGCCCAACATCGCCGGCTTCTCCGCCATCCACCTGTTGATTCCCGTGGTGCTGGGCATGCTGTTCCTCGCGTTCCGCTTCCTGCTGCGCGGCAACATCCGCGGCCACCGCCTGACCATGGTCTTGCTCTACATCGGCGGCTGCATCGGCGCCGGTGCATTTGCCCTGATGCCCGAGCGCTTCCTCGGCCAGTTGGTCTGGAACCAGTGGCTGGGCGTGATCCCCACCCACCACGCCTCACAGCCCACCGTGCCACCGGCGACCGAACACCTCGCCCTGCAACGCCAGCCTCGCTGAACCTGCTTGACCCGGAGACCGCCACCATGAACCCCCGCAAGACAACGCCCCTGCTCGCCGGCCTGCTGGCATCGTTGCTGAGCGCCACCGCCCACGCGGGCACCGGTCTGACCGAACTCCCGGGCCAGGGCAGTGATGGCCCCGTGACCGTGTACTACCCCACCGATGCCGACGACGTGCCCGTCTCGCGTGGACCGTTTCGCCTGCGGCTCGCGCCCGGCAGTGTGCCCGCCCGTGGCAACGGCCGCCTGGTCGTCATCTCGCACGGCTCGGGCGGTGCGCCCTGGGTCCATGCCGATCTGGCTCGCACGCTGGTCCAGGCCGGCTTCGTGGTGGCCATGCCCGAACACCAGGGGGACAACTACAAGAACACCCGCAACCCCGGCCCCGACAGCTGGAAGCTGCGGCCGGCCGAGGTGTCGCGCGCCATCGATACCGTCGCGCGCGACCCGCGCTTCGCCCCCCTGCTCGCGCTGGACAAGGTCGGCATGTACGGCATGTCGGCCGGCGGCCACACGGCGCTCAGCCTCGCGGGCGGTCGCTGGTCGCCAGCCCGCTTCAAGGCCCACTGCGAGGCCCACATCGCCGAGGACTTCCCGGCCTGCGTGGGCCTGTTCACGCGGCTCACCGGCGGCGTGCTCGACGGCGTGAAGAAGGCGGCAGCGGTGAACGTGATCGGCCAGCGCTTCGACGACGCGACCTGGCACACCCACCACGATCCGCGTGTGGCGGCGGTGGTGGCCGGTGTGCCCGCGTCGGCCGACTTCGACCCGGCTTCGCTCGCCACGCCGCGCGTCCCGCTGGGTCTGGTGACGGTCGGGCGCGACCGGTGGCTGACCCCGCGCTTTCACAGCGACCGCATCGCGCAGGCCTGCACACCGTGCGAGCGCATCGCCCACCTGCCAGACGCCGGCCATGGCGCGCTGCTGTCGCCGCCGGTCCCGCCGGAGGTGATGGGCGCCCTGGAGGCCGACCTGCTGGCCGACCCGCCGGGCTTCGACCGCGCCGTGCTGCCCGAGGTCGACCGCAGAATAGCCGCCTTTTTCCGCACCCACCTGAGCACCGCCCCATGAACACCCTCTCACCTAGAATGAAATCGACCACCATGAACACCCCCTTGTCTTCGCAAGAAATCGACAAACTCGCGCGCCGGCGCGCCGGCGCCAAACTCGGCTGGTACACGCACGCCGCGGTCTACGTGCTGGTCAACCTGGTGCTGCTGGGCCTGTCGGCCAACGGCTTTGGCACCCGCCCCTGGTCCGTGTTTCCGCTGCTGGGCTGGGGCCTGGGTCTGACGCTGCACGGGCTGTCCGTCTTTCTCATCGGCGCGGGTGGCGGCCTGCGCGAGCACCTGGTGCAGCAGGAACGCGAGCGCCTCCAGCGCCAACAAGGCAGGCCTTGAGAACCGCGCCCGCCATCAACTGGCTTGCCAAGCTGCGGCACTTCCTGCAAGTGATGGCCTTCGCCTTGATGGTCGCGACGCTGCAGTACGCCTTCATGCCCGAACGCCCCTACGGGCCGCCCCTGGTGTACTCACTGCTGATCGCCACCCTCACCTGGGCCGTGATCGACCTCGGGCGCGATCTGTTTCCCTCGGCCGCCGAAACCGGCTGGCCCAAGGGCTATGCGGGCCTGGCGCTGGTGCTGGCCGGCATCGTCATCGGCTACCTCGTGGGCACCACCCTTGCCGACGCGGTGTGTCGGTACTTCCAGTGGTACCCACCCGGCACGGGCCAGACCACGAGCGAGCTGCGCAGCTCCATCCTGATCACCGCGCTGGCCGGGGTCGTGGGCTCGTTCTACTTCTACGCCGTCAACAAGGGCGCCTACCTCCAGCGCAAGATGGCCGAGGCGCGTCATCAGGCCAACGAAGCGCGCCTGAAGCTGCTCGAATCGCAGCTCGAGCCGCACATGCTGTTCAACACCCTGGCCAACCTGCGCGCGCTGATCGGCACCGACCCCGCGCGCGCCACCGCCATGCTCGACCGGCTCAACGACTACCTGCGCGCCACCCTCACCGCCTCGCGCACCGACGCAGTGTCGGGCCGCCACACCCTGGCCGACGAATTCGCCCGCCTGCGCGACTACCTCGAGCTGATGGCCGTGCGCATGGGCCCGCGCCTGCGCTACACGCTGGAGCTGCCCGAAGCGCTGAGCGCGCAGCCGGTGCCACCGCTGCTGCTGCAACCGCTGGTGGAGAACTGCATACGCCACGGGCTGGAGCCCAGTCTGCAGGGCGGTGAAATTCGCGTGGTGGCGCGCCTGGGCGCCGCCGGGCTGGAGCTGGAGGTGAGCGACACCGGCGTCGGCTGCGCGCCATCGCCCACGCCGGGCTTCGGCATCGCACAGGTGCGTGAACGCCTGGCCACCGCCTACCCCGTTGGCCAGGCCCGCATGGACTGGCACAGCCAGCCCGATGGCGGCACGCGCGCCCTGCTCACCCTGCCTTTGCAAACCGCATGAACGCCACCGCCCTGATCGCTGAAGACGAACCACTGCTGGCCCAGGCCCTGCAAGCCGAGCTGGCGCAGGCCTGGCCCGCGCTGGCTGTGGTGAAGGTGGTGGGCGACGGTGAGACCGCCGTGGCGCAGGCGCTGGCCCTGCGGCCCGACGTGATGTTTCTCGACATCCGCATGCCCGGGCAAAGCGGGCTGGACGCCGCCGCCGAGCTGGCCGAAGAATGGCCCGACGACCAGGCGTTTCCCGCACTGGTGTTCGTCACCGCCTATGACGCCTACGCCGTGCAGGCCTTCGAAGCCCAGGCGGTGGACTACCTGCTCAAACCCGTGCAGCCCGAACGCCTGCGGCTCACCGTGCAGCGCGTGCAAGCCTTGCTGGCGCAGCGGCGGCCCGCCACTGGCCCGCTGGACGCCACGCTGGAGCAACTGCGCAGTCTCATGACCTTGCCCGGCGCCCAGGCGCCCGTGGCACGCCTGCAGGTGATCCCGGCCAGCGTGGGGCAAACCATCCGCATGGTGCAGCTCACCGAGGTGCTCGCGTTCGAGGCGGCAGACAAATATGTGCGCGTGTTGCTGGCGCAAGGTGAGGTGCTCATCCGCACGCCGCTGAAAGAACTGATGCCCCAGCTGGACCCAGCCCTCTTCTGGCAGATCCACCGGGGCACCGTGGTGCGGGCCGACGCCATCGAGAGCGTCACCCGCAATGAAGCTGGGCGCCTGGGCCTGCGACTGCGCGCCCGGCCGGAGGCTTTTGGAGTGAGTCGGCTTTACGCGGACCGGTTTCGCGCGATGTGAGGCCGCTCAGCGGTGATCGCGGTCACCGCGACGGTCGTGGCCGCGATGACCATGACCACGGTGGCCGTGGCCATGGCGGCGGTCATCCCAACGCGGGCTGTGGCCCCAGTTGGAGCGGTAATACGGGCGCGGTTGCACGTAGATGGGTTGCGGATACACCATCACCGGATGCGGATAAACCGCGATGGGGCGGTGGTAGATCGGGCGGCGTTCTTCGTAGACCGGGTAACGCTCTTCGTAAACCGGATAACGGCTGCCGTACACAGGCGGGTAGTTGGACACACCCACGGCCACGCCCGGCGAGTGCACGCCGATTGACCAGGAGATGTTGTCGCGCGCCTGCGCTGGCGTGGCGACGGTGGACATGGCCCAGGCGCTGGCGGCCAGGGCGGCCAGTGTGAGGCCCCGGGCCAACGCCGAGGTGCGGGCCCAGTGGGCTTTGAGAGACAAGGTTTTCATGGCGGGCTCCTGAATTCGCGTGGGGCTGATGTCAGGGTTTTGGTTACCCTGTGCCTGCATTACAGACAATCACCCGCTTCGCTGTACCGCATGCCCCGTCAAAGTCGTTGCCAGACGTAACCCCATGAACCCACATTCCACTCCCGCAGACGTCCTCGAAGTGCTCGATTTCTGGTTCGGCGACGGCTTGCAGCTCGACTGGCCCTCCGAAGACCGCAACGAACGCTGGTTTGGCGGCGGCCCGGCGCAAGACGACGCCATCCGCCAGCGCTTTGGCGAACGGGTGGACACCGCGCTGGACGGCGGCCTCACCGACTGGGAAGCCGAGCCCCGCGCGCGGCTCGCGCTCATCGTGCTGCTCGACCAGCTCTCGCGCAACGTGCACCGCGGCCAGCGCCGCGCCTTTGACGGTGATGCCCGCGCGCAGCGCCTGAGCCGCCTCTCGCTCGCCGAGGGCATGGACGCCACGCTCACGCCGGCGGGCTGCGTGTTTCTCTACATGCCGCTCATGCACGCCGAAAACCTGGAACTGCAAGAGGAATGCGTGGCGCGATTCCAGCGGCTGGTGGACGCCAGCCCGGAGCCCCTGCGCGAGAAGCTCTCCAGCAACCTGCGCTTTGCCGTGGTGCACCGCGACATCGTGGCGAAATATGGGCGTTTCCCCTACCGCAACGCGGTGCTGGGGCGCACCTGCACGCCGGAGGAAGACGAGTTCCTGAAAGACGGTCCGCGCTTCGGCCAGTAGGAACTCCACTCCGTTCGGGCTGAGCCTGTCGAAGCCCACGCCCACATGGTGGTGAACCCTTCGACAAGCTCAGGGCGAACGGGAAGAGCACTCAGGGCGAACGGGGAGTGGGCTCAGTCTCAACTGGAAACGGACGCTAGTGGCTTCAACGCCGCTGGCAGCCAGCCGGCCAGCCGCGCGTGGATCTGTGCCTCGCGCCGCTGCCACCAGATGCCCAGCGCCACCACGCCCAAGCCCAGCAGCGTGAGCGCAAACGGGAACAGCAGGCTGTCTTCAAACACGCGGTACGACAGATAGCCCAGATAGCTCGCCACACCAATGGCACCGAGCACGGTGAACACGCGCCGGCCGATGGCCGCGCCCAGGAACACCAGGCCCACGTTGATGAGCGCGTAGATGAACTTGTTCACCTCCGAATCGCTGTCTCGCAGGCTCAAGCCCGCCCAGAACATGATGGCGCCGAAGAGGTAAAGCCAGAACGCGAAGTCTTGCCGGTTCAGGGGGTGCGTGGAAGCGAGCGTGCGCAGATCGACCCACACCGCCATGGCGCAGGTGGCCAGGCCGAACACCAGCGACACGTCGCGCGTGAACTCCCAGTCGAAGCCTTGCTTTTGCATGAGCATGTGCGCCACGTCCATGCTGAGGTACCAGATGGTCACCGCCACCGGCATCACCATGAACGGCAAGCGGAAGCGCCGCAGCATGACCACAGCGGCCGCCAGCGTGGCCAGCTCCAGCGTGAGCCAGCGCCAGTCGATGAAGCGGTGGTAGTCGCGGTAACTGTCATGCGTGCCTTCGGGCCAGAAACCCAGCCCGCTCTGCAGCGCCCACACCGCCAGCGGCACCAGGCACACCGCCAGCGTGGCCAGCACACCGGCGGGTGTGCGCAGGCGCTGCACCATGAGGTTGCGCGCCACCAGCAGCGCGCCCGTCATGTACGCAGTGGCCAGCGCAAACACGCCCCAGGCACCAAACAGCTCCCAGCCCAGCGTCATGAACAGCGTCATGGCGCCGATGGCCAGCATGCCGCCGAAGTAATACAGCGTGTTGGTGAACGAGAAGCTCGGCCCCGGCGCCACGCGCGGCATGGGCGCCATGGGCACACCCGACGGCAAGGGCTGCGCGGCCGGCGGCGCCAGCTCGGCCGCCGTCAAGCGCTGGTCGCTCCCCGGTGACGCCCACGAGGCCCAGAGTGCATGGGCTTCGCTCGGCACGATGGCGCCGCGCTCCACCGCAGCTTCAATGTCGGCCCAGCCCAGGCGCACGCGCACCGATGGCAAAAACACGTCTTCGGCTTGGGTGATCTCCCAGGTGGAGGGCTCGTCTGTGGGGATGGTTTCAGGGTTTTCGTTGTGCATGTGTTGTGTGCCCCGGGGGGTTTCCTCGACTCCGCTGCAACGATAACGGAAAGCCGCGTGGGCGAGCTGTGCGGTGCGACCATTCAGCCCGCGCCAGAGACCGCTTGCACCGAGGAGAAACGCAACGCGCCCCTAGAATGCCTTGATGAGCTCCAACACCCCCCCCAGCAAGCCCAACAGCACCCCAGGCAACGCCCCCGCAGAGGGCGATCACAAGGTCAGCAACTTCCTGCGCCAGATCATCGAAAACGATCTGGACAAAGGCACCTACACCCAGCGCCGCTGGGCCGGCACCCCCGGTGACGCCGCGCACCACGCCGCCGGCCAGCCCGACCCGGCCAAGATCCGCACCCGCTTCCCGCCCGAGCCCAACGGCTACCTCCACATCGGCCACGCCAAGAGCATCTGCCTGAACTTCGGCCTGGCGCGCGACTACGGCGGCGTGTGCCACATGCGCTTTGACGACACCAACCCCGAGAAGGAAGACACCGAGTACGTCAACAGCATCATCGATGCCGTGCAGTGGCTCGGCTTCAACTGGGAAGCCAACGGCCAACAGCACCTGTTTCAGGCCAGCGACTACTTTGACTTCATGTACCGCGCGGCCGAGTACCTGGTGGAAGCCGGCTACGCGTATGTGGACGAGCAGACCAGCGAGCAGATGCGCGCCGCGCGCGGTGATTTCGGCAAGCCCGGCATTGACAGCCCGTTCAGAAGCCGCACGCCCGCGCAAAACCTGGCGCGGTTCAGAGAAATGCGCGATGGCCAGCACGAAGACGGCAGCATGGTGCTGCGCGCCAAGATCGACATGGCCTCGCCCAACATCAACCTGCGCGACCCCGCCATCTACCGCATCCGCCGCGCCACGCACCACAACACCGGCGACACCTGGTGCATCTACCCCATGTACACCTTTGCGCACCCCATTGAGGACGCACTGGAGCAGATCACCCACAGCATCTGCACGCTGGAGTTTGAAGACCAGCGCCCGTTTTACGACTGGCTGATGGACCGCCTGTGCGAAGGCGGCCTGCTGGCGCACCCCGCGCCCCACCAGTACGAATTTGCCCGGCTCAACCTCACCTACGTGATCACCAGCAAACGCAAGCTCGCGCAGCTGGTGTACGACCACAAGGTGAGCGGCTGGGACGACCCGCGCATGCCAACCATCGTCGGCCTGCGCCGCCGCGGCTACACGCCCGAAAGCATCCAGATGTTTGCCGAGCGCATCGGCGTGACCAAGAGCGACAGCTGGATCGACTACAGCACGCTGGAAGGCTGCCTGCGCGAAGACCTGGAAAACAAGGCCCACCGCGGCATGGCCGTGCTCGACCCCGTCAAGTTGGTACTCACCAACTGGGCCGAAGCCTTTGGCAGCGACGACTACACCGAAGACTGCACCCAGCCCGCCCTGCCCCACCACGCCGTGCCCGAGGGCCAGACCCCGCCGCCCGAGCGCGTGTTCAAGATCGGCAAAGCCGTGTGGATCGAACGCGAAGACTTTGAAGAAGTGCCGCCCAAAGGCTACAAGCGCCTGTTCCCCGGCAACGTGGTGCGCCTCAAAGGCGGCTACGTCATTGAATGCACCGGCTGCGAAAAAGATGCGAGCGGCACCGTGACCGCCGTGCACGCCAAGGTGATCCCCGGCACCAAGAGCGGCACCCCCGGCGCCGACAGCGTGAAAGCCAAAGCCGCCATCACCTGGGTGAGCGTGGCCGACGGCGTGCCCGCCGAAGTGCGCCTGTACGACCGCCTGTTCAGCGACCCCCAGCCCGACGCGGGTGGCAAAGACTTCATCGAAGCGCTGAACCCGAACAGCCTGAAGGTGGTGACGGCTTACGTGGAGCCTTCACTGGCTGCGGCGAAACCGGATGAGAAGTTTCAGTTTGAGCGGTTTGGGTACTTTGTGGCGGATCGGGTGGATCATGCGCCGGGGAAGCCGGTTTTCAATCGGGTTACGGGATTGAAGGATTCTTGGGCGAGATAAATCCTGAACAATCAATTATTGATGCGTATCAATAAGATTGCAGCCACTTTGCCGAAATCAACTCGCTTCGATTGCTAGTTTATTCAGCCGCTCAACAAGCTCGTGCACAGTGGTGTAAGGTTTGCATACTCCAGGAGTCGCTGCGGGTCCATGAATGGCTTTGAGTTTTTTAGCGTGCTTAATTGCATCAGCCTGTCTATCGAGAAGCAGTTGGTACATGTTTTCAGCATTTTTTTGTATGTACCCAGTTTTTTTCTGAGCAACTGCGCATATCGCGTTCGATCTATCCCCGTATCTAAATATTGGAAATGCAACAAATACCATAACTCAAAGCATTCATTCGAGAATGCGATATGAAATTTATTCTGTTTCGCCAACTGGAAAGCGTTTGCAACATGTGCAGCAGTAAAAGAATCCTTGTCGAAAACACACCAAACTTCACGGTAGCTGCCCTCTCCATTTAGTCGTATCGCGTCGTTTACGAGAGAGACCGTGTTGCACCCTGTTCCGCGTACATCACATACACGGCTAGCCACTCTAAATGATCGAAAATAGTTGGGTTCGGTTTGCTCGCCCTCACAAACTATCAGGATCTTTCGGATTGGCTGCCTAGTCCCGACAACTCTAGGTTTTAGATTCATATCTCACGTTGCTTCAAACGGTTTTTACGAGCGCGTTTGGGAGCAGCAGATAGCTCTTCGCGCAAATAAGGCACTCCGCCATATGCTCCCTCTAAATAATTCTTTTCAAAGCTCGCATCATTGCGAACTTTAAACTCAACGAGTGACCGCAACGAACTCCGACCAAGTCCATCGCGACCCGCAAACCAGATCTGGTCGCGCCGCAAGATATCCCCATTCAACAGATTTGTGTCGTGAGTAACCGCGATCAATTGCGCTCCATTTGGATTACCCTTGCTGGTGTTGAACATACGTAAAATTGCTTTTGTGACATTCGCGTGCAGTCGCGACTCAAATTCATCAATAAAAACAATGTGAGCGGATTTCAGCGTATCGACGAGAGGGCCAGCAAGCGCCACCAATTTCTTTGTTCCTTCCGATTCGTGCATTTTCAAATCAAAGGATACCTCACGAACAAATTCTCCTTCGGCGTCATACATTTTGTGAATAGAAATAATTTTTCTACTAGGGACACTCTGCACGCCTTTCAAGAGGGATTCTAGAACTGCAGCTTGTGCTTGTGCTGCCGGCTCTGAAGCCTCAGCATTTTCAACAGAAACCTCTACGCCTTGAAATTTAATTCCGGGGATTTCTTCACCCGCCTCAAAACGATCAATACCCAGATCAAACGCCTTGAGAAGATTTTTTATATCCTCACCATATTCTGGGCTATCCAGTCGACCAGCAGTCCACGCCAAAGGCATGACGTCATTTACTCCTGATATGATTTTTAGTCGCGTGAACCATTCTGTCACCTCTGTGGAGAGAGGGCCATCGAAGTTAGCGCAAACGGACAGAAATAATGCGTTAGAGCGGGTTCTTGCCTCCAACCCACGACCCTCTTTAAATGCTTTACCAACTTTTATAGAGTCTACGTCTCGATCAAACAATTCAACTGTTACCCCCCCCTTCTTCAGCGCTCGTCGACTTAGGCATTCCTTTTGAATTCGCTCCCGCGTCACAGATACTCCATATTGAAATAGATAGCTTCCTTGAATAAAAATGACCTCAAAGGAAGATGCTCCTGTTTCAGTATCTGGACTGAGCAAAAACGGCGTTACTTCTATCTCGGTTTTAGCCCTTGACTCCTTCGAAGAATCTAGCACCAAGCGCTTCAAAAACTTCAAAGATTTGACTAGGTTTGTCTTACCGCTGTTGTTAGCGCCGTAAATTACGGCGCATTTCAGTACGTCAAGGTCTGACATCACGGACAGCACTGCGCCTTCATCAAGCGTGCGATCCTGAGATTTCCGCTTGGTAGCGAGCATAGAAAGAGTTACTTCATCCTTGAAGGATAGAAAGTTCTTCACTGAATATTGGAGCAGCATGGCCCGGAGCCTCATAAAAGCAGAAGGTGGAGCCGCATCATAGGATCAGAATGCCAAATTTTGAGGAAAAACCGCGAATTTGGCCGTCAGCAGTACTTTCCAGTGAGAGAGTTCCAGCCCCAGTCCTTACTCAAGTCATGAAGCGCGCGCCAAACCGTCCGGCTCCCCCTATTCCCACGATGAGCCGGTGCGTGGCCCTTGTAACCCCCACATAAAACAGCTTGGCTTCTTCGCGCTCGTCTTCGCCCTTCGCGGGCATGTTGCCCGCACCCACCAGCGCCACCACCGGGAACTCCAGCCCTTTGCTGGCGTGCATGGTCAGCACCTTGATGGTGTCGGCGGCCGGGTCGAAGCTGCCCGCGCCTTTGCGCACCTGGTGCGGCAGGCCCCGCTGGCGCAGCACGCCGGCGCATTCGTCCATCTCGCTGTAGTGCCGGCAAATGATGGCCATGTCGCCCCAGGCGTGGCCTTCCTGGTGGGCAGAGCCCAATAGCTCGGCCACCCGCGTGGCTTCGGCCCGCAGGCTGGGTAGGCGAATGATGAGCGGCGCTTCGCCGTCGCGTCCGCAGCTCACGGGCTTGAGCATGGGGATGCCGTCTTCGTCCTTGTCTTCGGCCGTCAGCAGATCGGCGGCCACGAGGCTGGCGGTTTGCAGGATCTGCCGCGTGTTGCGGTAGTTGATCTTGAGGATGGTGGTGCGCCCCTGCGCCTGAATGCCCACGCTCTTGAAGCTGAACTGCTTGCTGCGGCTGCGCTCGTAAATGCTCTGCGCGTCGTCGTACAGCACCAGCAGGCTGTTGGTGCTCGGGTCCACCATCTGCGTGATGAGCTTGAGCCACTCGGGTGCGAAGTCGTGGCCTTCGTCAATGAGCACGGCTTGGTATTGCCCGCTGGGGATCTGCTGACGGTCCACCCCGTTGATCACGCGCTGCACCATGTCGGCCATCTTTACGCCCACGGGCATGCGCGGGTCGGGCAGGGTCTGGCCAAAGGCCACCAGCTGGTCGCGACACCACTTGTGGAAGTGCACCGCGTGCACGCGGTCGGCAATGCCTTTGGCGGTCATTACGCGGGCGAGTTGCTTGGCCAGCGGCTCGTTGTAGCAAAGCATGAGGATGGGCTTGCTGGCAGCGGTGTGCGCCTTGGCCAGGTGTTCGGCGCGGTAGCCCAGCAGCATGGTCTTGCCCGAGCCGGCCACACCGTGAATCACCCGGTGCCCGTCGCCCAGGCTGCGGGCCAGCTGTTCTTGCTGGATGTCCATCACCCGCATGACGCTGGGCATGTCGGCGGCTTCGTCGCTGTCGTCAAACAAGGCGCCTTGCACCTGCACGCGCACCTCGGGAAACATGATCCAGCGCACGCGGTCGAGCTGTGGCAACGACATGACGTTACCGAACGCGTGCGGGAACATGTTCCACAGGCGTTGCTGAAACTGCTCCGGGTCGGTGGACTCGGTCATCTCGTCGGAGCAGATGACGTAGTGCGGCTCAATGGCCTCGCCAAGGCCAGCCATCTCGAACTGCCTGCGCGTGATGCGGGTGAACACCACGCCATGGCCCCAGGGGAAAGCGAGCTTGCCTTGGTGGGCGCCGCTGGGCTGCACCAGTTGCGCGTCGCGCTCCAGCGCGTTGACGACTTGAATGGCGCAATGCCGCGCCTGCGCCAGCGGGTTGATGACCACCTTCACATGCCCGTCAGGGATGATTTCCCAGGCTTGGCGCGTGGCGTTCTTGATGGTCTCCAGCTTCCAGTCTTTGGTCTCCAGAATCAGCAGCCCCCGACGCGGATGCAGGATCACAAAGTCCGGGTGCGATTGTTTGGGACCGACGGGCACGTCGTACCAGAGCAGGTAGTCGTCTTCGAGCTTTTGCTCCAGCCGCTCGGCGAGACGTTTCTCGCCTTGTGTCATGCGCGACAGGCAACTGCCGAGTGCAGGTATGAGTGTGGCCATCTAGTTGTAAGTAATTGCGTCCCTGGGCACATGATGCACGCAATCCGGTTGCCGAGGCTTGAAGCCCGTCAACCGTGCCACCTAAACTACACCGGCACCTTTTCCCATACCTTCGCTCAAGACACCTCTCACATGCTCGCCAACCTGATCCCCTTCCTCCTCCACTGGGCCATCACCGCCTTCTCCCTGTGGCTGGCGAGCCATCTGTTCAAGGGCATCCGGTTCGGCAGCACCTCGGCGCTGGTGGTCTCGGCCCTGCTGCTGGGTCTGGCCAATGCGGTGGTGAGGCCACTGCTGGTGGTGCTCACGCTGCCCTTGACGCTGCTGAGCTTTGGCCTGTTCCTGCTGGTGATCAACGCGCTGATGCTGTTGCTCGTCGCCAAGCTGGTGGACGGTTTCAAGGTCGACGGGTTCTGGACGGCGTTCTGGGCCAGCCTGTTCATCTCGCTCCTCAGCCTGGTGCTCGGCGCCTACGTGTTGGGCGGCACGCCCGAGTTCACCATCGAGACCAGCCCGGCGCCGGGGCGGGTGTGGCTTTGAGCCCCATATCAACCAAGACGAGTTCACACATGCCATTCATGCGCGTTTTCACGGTCCTGCTCGCGGCACTGCTGCTGAGCGCATGCGCCGCACCCAAACTGACAGCGGAACAGGCCAGCAGCATCAAGAAGATCGGCATTGTTTCCCTGCTGCCCCAAGAGGTGAAGTACCGCAAGATCGGCATCACGGTTTTCAACAACGAGTACAAGTCTGTGCCGGCAGGCGATGTGTTCAACGCGGCCGCTCGCTCCAGCGCAGAACGTTTCCTGCGCCAGTCGGGCAAGTACGAGGTGAAGCAGATCGAGGTCGACGTTGCGCCCATGGCCAAGAGGCTCAACGGCCGCAGCATGGTGATGTCACAAAACATCGAGCGCATTGACACCGAGATCGTCGAGTTGGCCAAGTCGAATGGGGTGGACGCGGTGATCGTGGTGGGCGAAAACTTTGACGCGGAAAGAGGCGTCTTTGGTCTGGTGATGGGCCTGCGAGCCGGCCTGGGCGACGTGCGATCCGCCGGGGCCATGGCAGGGCTGCAGGTGGCGGGCATCACGGCTCGCAAGGAGATCTTTCTGGGTTGGTACCCGTCGGTGGGTATCGGCAGGGGGGTTTCCCGCCCCGAGGGCAAGCCCTGGGCTTACAAGCTGGAAGACAACCTGGATGAAGCCACTCACCGAGAGGTGATGAGGGTGATGCAGGCCGCCATCGAGAGCGAAGTCGCCGCGGCGCTGGCTGCCACGCCCCTCTGACAGGCTCGATGCCTGGCCATAGCGCATCAGCACCGCAAGCCTGGCTACTGGCAGGGCCGCGGCAACTGATGCCGTATGCGTTGGCGGAGGCTGTTGATGCCGCCGCTCTCAGTGCAGCGTGTTCGCCATGATCTGGTGCACTTCCTGCTCCAGACCCTGCGACGGTATGACCACCATTTGCTTGCCGCCGAATTTTGCCGAGTAGCGCGGCGTTTCGCTGGCATGCTGATAGGCCTCGCCAAGCCGGAAGATCAACTCCCCGACTTCGACTTGCGTTAGGTGGTGTTCCTTGGCCATGTCGTTGAGGCTGGAGACCTTGCCGTCATGAATCCAGGCAATGCCAAAGCTCGCGGGTGGCTTGCCGAGGAAGACAAAGGCTTCATGCTCTGCCGGCACCACTTCCAGGTGGCCAGACACCTTGTGCGCCAGCTCCTCCAGCGGTGCTTTGATTTCATCGAGTTTGCCAATCGCCTCGCTGTCCATCGGCAGCGGCGGATACTCAACTTTGTGGCCGAAAAGCTTGTCGAATAGTCTCATGTTGTTCTCCTTTCAGAAGACAAATAAGAGAGCCTGACAACAACCCACAGGCTGGGTGCGTAGAGAGAAAGGTCGCCAAGCACTTTCACCATAGACCTTCAGAGCGATCTTTTCAAATCGGATCGATGAAGCAGGCGCAGGTCCCAGCTCGGTTGTTCATGAATCTGTTTCTCAAACTTGCCAAAGTTGGTGTTTTGATCAGAATGAGAAACATATGCCCAGCAAACCACCCACTCCGCTTGACCAAAGCACAGCGCAGTTGCAAGCACTGGGCGCGCAACTTCGAGCGCGCCGCAAGGCACTGCGGGTGAGCAGCACGGTGGCGGCAGAGGCGGCAGGCATGTCGCGAGTGACGCTGCACCGCATCGAGAAAGGTGAGCCTTCGGTGGCAGGCGGCGCATGGGCCAATGTCATGGCGGCACTGGGCATGACGCTGCTGGCCCGAAACACAGAGGATGCCGATGCTGCTGGCGGGCGAGCGAGCTCGGCGGATCTTGCCGAGTGGATTCCGGTGCGCGTGCGCTTGGCGGACTACCCGCAGTTGAAGGCCCTGGCCTGGCAGGTGCACGGTATCGACACACTCACTCCCATCGAGGCCTTGAGCATTTACGAACGCAATGCGCGCCACATGGACACCGCGACCATGTCGCCTGCCGAGCAAGCACTGTTGCAGGCGCTGCGCACGGCTCTGGGTGACGGCGCGGCGGTGGTAACCACGCCCGATGTTTGAGCGCCCGCATCACCAGCGCATTGCGCATGTGCTGGTCGCGCTGGCGGCGGAGGCGCGCGCTTCAAGCGGCGTCCGGCACCTTGGCAATCACCTTGATCTCGAACTGAAACCCATACAGCCACGTCACGCCAACACCCGTGAGCGTGGGGTACGGGGCTTCGCCCCAGTGTTCGCCAAACACCTGCCAGATGGTTTCGAAGTTCGACTCCGGGTCGACGATGAAGACGGTCACGTCGACCACGTCCTTGAACGTGCAGCCGGCGGCCGAGAGGATCGCGTTGAGGTTGTCAAACGCGAGCCTGACCTGGGCCTGCAGATCGGCCTCGGGCGAGCCATCGGGGCGGCTGCCCACCTGCCCCGAGACGAACAAAAACCCGTTGGACCGGATCGCTGGCGAGTAGTGGTTCTTGTCATAGAGCGCCTGGCGCCCGGCGGGAAAAACAACATCACGTGCAGACATGGAAAACCTCTTTGATGGATGGGAATGGATCGACTCTAGGCATTCACGGCCTGCGGATAAACGGGCAAGTCGCACAATGACTGTTTGAGATTCCCAAACAATCCAACGAGGTGCGAGGAGCAGCCATGGACCGTTTTGATGCAATGCAGGCCTTTGCCCGCGTGGTGGAAGCCGGCAGCTTCACCAAGGCCGCACAAACGCTGCACATGAGCAAGACCACGGTGACGCAGCTGGTGCAGCAGTTGGAGGCGCGGCTGCGCGTGAAGCTGCTGAACCGCACCACGCGACGGGTGAAGGTCACGGCCGATGGCGCGGCCTACTACGAGCGCGTGGTGCGCCTGCTGGCCGATATGGAAGATGCCGACACCAGCCTTTCCAGTGCTTCGGCCTCGCCCAGGGGGCGCCTGCGTGTGGACGTACCCAGCCCGCTGGCCCGCATGATCCTGATGCCGGCCCTGCCGACGTTTCACGCGCGCTACCCCGAGATCCAACTCCACATGGGCGTGAGTGACCGCATGGTGGACCTGATCGGCGACAACGTGGACTGCGTGCTGCGCGGCGGTGAAATCACCGACCCGTCGTTGATCGCGCGCCGCGTGGGCGACCTGCAGCTCGGTGTGTATGCAGCCCCCAGCTACCTGGCGCTCGCGGGCACACCGCTGCACCCACGCGAGCTGGAAGACACGCACCACCGCACCGTGGGTTTTCTGCGCGCGCGCAGCGGCACGGTGGCGCCCCTGGGCATGGAGCGTGAGGGTGAGCGCATCGAGGTGCAAGGGCGCTATGCGGTGGCCGTGGACGACGGCAACGCTTACCTGGCGGCGGGGCTCGCGGGCATGGGCGTGCTATGGCTGCCGCACTACATGGCGCAAGACCACGCCGCGCGCGGCGAACTGGTGCCGCTGTTCGACGGCTGGCGTTTTGATTCGATGCCGATGTACGTGGCGTTCCCGCCGAACCGACACGTGAGCGCGAAGCTGCGCGCGTTCATTGACTGGGTGGTGGAGTTGATGGCGGTGCATGCGCCGGTGGCTTCGCGTCCGGGGAAACCCAATTCTTGACGAACACCATGGACGCCTCCGAATCCGCAGCGCTGATGACCTTGCTGCGCACGCAACCCGTGGCCTCGCTGGCCACGCTGCACAAGAGCGCACCGGCCGTGTCCATGGTGCCGTTCGCCCTGCTGCCCGATGGCGCGGGCTTCGTCATTCACGTGAGCCAGTTGGCCACCCACACGCAGGACATGCGTCGGAACGCAGCGGTGGCGTTGCTGATCACTGCGTCACTGGCGGCCGGAGATTCACCGCTGGCATTGCCCCGGGTGAGCGTTCAAGGCTCGGCGCGGTCATGTCCACCCGAGTCGCCCAGGTACGAGCAAGCAAGACACGCTTACCTGGCCAAACTGCCCGACGCCGAGCCGCTGTTTTCGTTTGGCGATTTTTTGCTTTTCGTCATAGAGCCCGAATCCCTGCGCTACGTGGCGGGCTTCGGGCGGGCCATGTCGTTGGTGGGCGAGCGAATGCACGAGGTCTTGGGTCAAACGGGTTGAACCGCCGCGTGCGCCTTCAAGTTGCTGGCTGCACTTGAAGAACCCCAAACTGGGTCTCATCGGACCCAATTTGGGTACGAAGGCAAACTACCACCTACCATGCCCCGCCCCCACCACCACGTCTACGTGATCGAGCTGTCCAAAGACGTGCTGCTCGAACCTCGGTTCCGCAAGAACAACCCGGGCTACATCGACGGCAAACCCTGTGTGTATGTGGGCATGACCGGGCTGGACCCGGATGTGCGTTTTGACAAGCACAAGGCGGGCATCCAGTCGAACGCGTATGTGCAGAAGTACGGGCTGCGCTTGTTGCCCGATCTGTACGAGGGCTTCAACCCGATGAAATACGCCGATGCCGTGGACAAGGAAATTGAAGTCGGCATCGACCTGCGTTCGGCCGGATTCGGCGTCTGGCAGGCCTGAACGGCAGCGGTTCAGCTCGTGGCGCCGGCGCCCAACGCGGTGTCGTGTTGCACGACCATGGCGCAGCGCACCGCCACGTGGAGCCCACGCACGATGTCGTCCAGCGCCATGCTGGGTGTGCCCTGCTCCGGCAACCAGGGCACGTGCACGAAGCCACCACGTGTGTGCTTCAACTCTCGCCCCGTGGCCAGCGTATGCATCAATCCGTAGAACACGTGGTTGCAGACAAAGGTGCCCGCGGTTTGAGACACCTCGGCTGCAATCCCCGCTTGCTGCAGCGCGCCCAGCATGGCCTTGATGGGCAGGCTCGTGAAATACGCCACCGGCGCGCCCTGCTTCACGGCCGTGTCCACGGGCTGCGCGCCTGCGTTGTCTTCGATGGGCGCGTCGTTCACGTTGATGGCCACGCGCTCCAGCGACAGCGCGCTGCGCCCACCGGCCTGGCCCACGCACACCACCAGCGCAGGCCGGTGTTTTTTCAACAGCGCGTTCAGCTCACGCAGCGATGCGTCGAACACGGTGGGCAGCTGCGCGGCCACCACCGTGTGCCCAAGCACTTGCCGGCCGTGCAGCGCCTTCACGGCCAGCCAGCTGGGGTTCAGCGTCGCGCCGCCGAAGGCGTCAAAGCCAGTGAGCAGGATCTTTTTGGTCATGGAGGTCAGCCGCGCAGCGCGCCGGGCGCCAGGTCTTGCAACGCGTGCGGCCCGATGGCCGCGCGGATGAGGCGCAGCGTGGGGTGGCCCACGGCGGCGGTCATGCGGCGCACCTGTCGGTTGCGCCCTTCAGAGATCACCAGCTCCAGCCAGCTGGTGGGAATGGACTGGCGAATGCGCACGGGTGGGTCGCGCTCCCAGAGTGGCGAAGGCTCGGGCATACATCGCGCGCGGGCCGGGCGGGTGGGGCCGTCGTTGAGTTGCACGCCCTGCCGCAGCGATGCCAGAGCGGCTTCGTCGGGCACGCCTTCCACCTGCACCCAGTAGGTTTTTTCCATCTTGTGGCGCGGGTCGCTGATGCGGGCCTGCAGTTGGCCGTCGTTGGTCAGGAGCAGCAGGCCTTCGCTGTCGGCATCGAGTCGGCCGGCCACGTACACGCCCGGGATGTCGATGAAATCCTTGAGTCCGCGCCAGCGGCCTTCCGGCGTGAACTGGCTCAGGACGCCATAGGGCTTGTTGAAACAGATCAAACGGGAAACGGGTGCCGGGGCCATGGCGGGCAGCTTAGCACCGGGCAAGAGGCATGCTTGTCGAAATCAGGCCTTCGAGTTCGTCGTTCAGAGGTGGACACAACCGATCTGTTCGCTTCACCATCACCCACCCTTTGAAAGGACTTCACGATGACCACCGGCACCGTCACCCTCCACCGCGTTTTTCCCGCACCGCCCGAGCGTGTGTACCGCGCCTTCATCGATCCCGACGCCATGGTCAAGTGGCTGCCGCCGCACGGCTTCACGGGCCGGGTCTTGCAGATGGATGCGCGCGTGGGTGGCAGCTACCGCATGCAGTTCACCAATTTCAGCAACGGTCAGTCGCACGCCTTCGGCGGCCAATACCTGGAGCTGGTGCCCAACGAGCGCATCGTTCACACCGATGTGTTCGACGACCCGAACCTGCCCGGCGAGATGCGTGTCACGCTCACGTTCAAGGCGGTGTCGGTGGGCACGGAGCTCCACGTGGTTCAAGCCGGCATTCCTGCCGTCATCCCCACGGAGGCGTGTTACCTCGGGTGGCAGGAGTCGTTGCAGTTGCTCATGCTGCTGGTGTCGGCCGAGATCCCCGGCTAAAGCGCCGCCAGCGCGCACAGGCGCTGATGCGCCTCACTCTCGCGGTCGAGCACCACGCTGCGTTTGGCACTGAGGTAGTGCGTGGTGAACACGTCGAGCCAGGCGGCCAAGCTCTCGGCAGCGTGCGTTTCCCCAGCCAGTGCCAGACACAGCGCCGCCACTTCCGAGGTGCAGAAGTGGCTCTCGCGCGCCGAGCGGCGCAGCCGGTAGTTGGACACCTGATCGGGGTGCAGGCTGAGCACGGGCAGGTGGTCCAGGTAGGGGCTCTTGCGAAACATCTTGCGGGCTTCGGACCAAGTGCCGTCGAGCAACACGAACAGCGGTTTGCGGCCGTGTTCTTGCGTCGTGCTTTCCTTTGAAGCGCTCAGATCGATCACCACCCGCTCGGGCTGCACGAACTCGCCCGGAAACACCAGGTAGGGCTGCCACTGCGGGTCGGCCAGCAGGGCGAGCAGGTCAGGGTCCACCGCGGTGCGGGACCAGCCAAAGGCCCAGGTGTCGGCCACCACGTCGGCCACCAGCCAGCCGGTGTTGCTGGGTTTCAGCGCCTCGATGTCGCCCATGACCAGGCACACCCCGGCGCGCGTGGCCACCAGCGGGCGCAGGGCACACAGGCAATGGCTGGCAACGAGGCGGCAATCTGCGCAGCGCCCGCCCCCCGAGCCCCGGGCCACAAACGGTTTGGCGCTGGCGGCCAGGCGCCGCGCGCGCAGGCTGAAAACGGCGTGGCCGGGGCGGGTTTCTGGCGGTGGGGCCACTACAAATTTCATAGGAAGGACTGTAGGCGCAACGCTCAAAGCGCGTTGGGAGGCAAAAGCTGGGCTGCAAACGCCCTGTACTGTTTCCTGCGTGACAAATGTCTCAGGGCATTTGCCTCCAGCCCACCACAATGCGCCGCATGCCTGTATTTGAAATTGCTGTGTGGTCGGCCATGCTGGGAGGCTTGTTGACGTTGTCGGCCGTGGCGCTGGGCGACGCGGTGTCCAACCGCTCCACGGGATCGGTGCGCAACCTGCTCTTTGTGCTGGTCACCGGTGCCAGTTGTGTCGTCATGACCGGCTTGCCCGAGATCTTTTTTCCGGAGCTTCCCGAGCGCTTGATGATGATGCTCAAGGCGAGCCTGGGGCCGCTGGCGGGCGCCATGTCGCTGTACTTTCTGGGCAACTGGCTGGGTGGTGTGCGCGAAGACGCGCTGGTGCACAACCTCACCGCGCTGGGCGGCACGGCCGTCCTTCTGGTGGCACTGGCCCTGGCTGCGGTGTCCTCGCAGGTGGACCCGATGGATTTCCCCCCGCTGCTCATGCTGACGGCCACCGTCAACCTGGTGCCGGTGCTGCTGGGGCTGCTGGCGGTCATCCGCGCGGCCAAGCTGGGCGACCCGCTGGCGCGCTGGATGGGCGTGGGCATGGTGTGCCTGGCGGCCGCCACGGCGGGGCTCTATGCGCGGGGCCTGAATGTGCCGGGGCTGGGTCTGGGCACCTGGCTGGTCACCGCGGTGTTCACCCTGGCCTATTTCCTGATTGCTTCAGCCCTGGGTCTGGTGCGCAACCGGTACAACCGCGAACTGGCACGCCTCTCGCGCCTCGACCATCGCGCCGAGCCCGCCACGGGCCTGCCCACCGGCGCCGCCCTGCTGGCCGAGGTCGAACACGTCTTCTGGCGCACGGCGCGGCGCGGTGGCGTCTGCACCGTGGTGTGCCTGCATGTGAGCAACCTCTACGAACTGACCGACGCTCCCGGACAAGGCACGGAGCACCAGATCCTCACCACGCTGGCGGCCCGGGTGCGCCGAGCGGCGGGTTTTCGGTGCGTGGTGGGTCTCTACCACCCGCGCTGCTTCGTGGTGGTGCTTGCCAACGACAAGCTCAACAAGGCGGCCTTCGAGGCGCTGACCCGCCTTCGCTCCACCGTGGCGCTGCCCCTGTCCGTGATGGACGCGAAGCACACTTACCAGCCCTTCACGCCCCAGCTGGGCATGGGCGTGATCACACTCGAACCCGACGGCTCCTCGCCCATGGAGGTGATCAACCAGGCTGAACGCCGGGCGCTGGCCGAAGTGGGCGAAGCGCGCGATTCACGCCCGATTTCGCAGCACGAGATCGACACCGCGCCGGGGGAGTTGATGTGACGGCCACAATGCGCCATCACCCGTAAGTCCTCAGTGCCGTGGGTGGCTTAAGTCAAAGCGTTTCCTTGTGACCGGCGGGCCGCACGGTCAGCCGGTGACAGGCCTGCTTCGTCGGGCGGTGGCGCCGCTCATCTCTGCTCCAAGGCACCATGTATTGGCATGTCAAAAGAACAAGATCTCTCGCTCAGGACGCCAGCCTCGCCGCGCAAACCCGCCCGGCGCAAGCACGACCCGCTGCTGGTCAACGGGGTGAGCTCCCTGGTGGCGGGCTGTGGCCTGTGGATGCTGTCGCTGGCGATGGGCGACCAGGCCAGATTCGAACTTGCGTCGAGAGCCCTGCTGGCGCCGGCCTGGATGGCGTTGGCGGTGGGCGTGGCGCTCTTGTTGCTCCACGTGGTGATCAAGCGGCGCACCCGCTTTGAAGCCGCGATGCTGCTGCGCCAGCATTCGCGGTTTCTCGAGCCCATGCCACCGGTGCTCAACCTGCCCAAAACCGATGCCAAGCGGCCTGCCGCGCGCAGGAAACGTCCGCGCGCCGTGAGCGCCGAATGAGCGCTCGCCGCCGCTTTACTTCTGCACCGGGTTCGCCGTGAGCAAAGCGGCCGAGTAGGCCCGCATGAACTCGCGCGCCTTCTCCGGGTGGGGCGCGGTCAGCCAGGCGCTGTAGGCGCCCTCGTTCAAGATGGCCGGCATGCGCTTTTCGCTGCCGGGTTGGCCATAGCGGTGCATCAGCGCGTGGCTGTTGGCGTTCACCGTGAGCAGGCAGAAGCTCACGATGACTTCATCTCCAGCTCCCTTCCAGCTTTCCCACAAACCCGCCACCCCCATGGGCTTGCCGTCCACCCGGGTGATGCGCGTGGGCACGGGCTTGCCGCTGCGCAAGTCGTCTTCCTGAAACGACATCATGGGCACGATGCAGCGCCGCGCGCCCAGCCAGGCGTCGCGAAAGTTGTTGGAGGTGGTCACGATCTCGCAGCGCGCATTGACCAGCTTGGTCGAGCGCAGCTTGGCGTCTGAGGCCGACTTGACCCAGGTGGGCACCAGTCCGAACTGGCCCGTGGCGAGCTCCAAGGTGGGTTTTTCGGGCTCAGCGCCCTCGGCCACCGGCTCGGTGGCCACCAGCCGGACGAACACGCCCGGCTTGCGCGGCCACACATCGCGCCCGGCAGGCGTGTCGGGGGCCGGCACATTGAAGGCGTCGGGGTACAGGCTGGCCAGCTGAAGGCTTTCGAATTGGGTGCTCATCGGGCCATGCTAGCTGATGAGAGCAGCGCAGCCGGCCCGCAGGGCGGCCACTTGCCAAGGGGTCATTTTTCGCGCACGCTCCTCCACCTTGGTGAAAACAGGAGGTGCTGCATGAACTACTCGGACGGCTACCTGCGCGAAGCCCTGCCGTTCTACAGCCCACCCGCTTCGCTGGTGCCACCCGAGGTCGAGCGGGCCATCGCCCAAGAAAATGAATCGTCCGGGCTGGACGATGAAGACCTCCTTCACCGCTCCCGACGCTGGACCTACGCCCTGTTCAGCGAGATGCGTCTGGGCCAGTGGGTGTTCCGCCCGCGCACCAACGGGGCCGTTTCGTGGGGTCTGACCACCGCGTTCAACAACCCTTTCGAGCGCTGTGCCATCGGCCTCATGGACCCCGAACACGAAGCGCCGGGTTTTGGTCTGGTGCTGACGTCGCAGGTCCCGATGGAGCGGCCATTCGAACTGGTGGGTGACGCTTTTTTCCCCCGGCTTGAACAGACATTCCCCGTGGGCCTGGGCTCGGCCCGCATCGAACTGCATGCGCTTGCGCACCCGGCGGGCGCAACCTCGGCCTGTTGGGCCCGCAGCCGGAAGACCGCGCTCTGGGGCGTGCTCACCGCGGGCCACGCGGTGCGGCATGTGACGCGTGGGGGGCCGGTGGCGATGTCGCTGGGGCCACAAGGCCAGCTGGGGCGCGCCCGTTACCCACCGATCGATGCCGCCTTTGTGCTGACCACTCCGCCCAGCGGGCCGGTCAGCCCCCTGCCGGTGGCGCCTTTGCCCTGCCCGGCTGCGGGTTTTCGGGTGTGGGTGGACAGCCAGAAGGTTCCTCTACAGCGCCGCGTGATCCGCACCCTGGACACCCTGGGCGTGGTGCGCACCGGCGCGTTCCCCGTGTTGTCGTTTCTGGACCTGCCCTGCGTGCCCGGCGATTCGGGCGCACTGGTGAGTGACGTGAACCGGCAGGCCCTGGGTCTGTACCTGGGCAGCATGAACACCACCCAGGTGTCTGGTGGTGTGGTCGGGCTGGTGCAGAACCTGGAACAGGTGATGCACGTGCTCAAGGTCGATCCCTTCATCTAAACAGGAGAGTGCACATGGCCAGCAAGAAATCGTCCCCTTGGGAAGTTCAGTTGTTCGTGCCGAACGAATTCGATCCGGGGGAGGACATCGATGCCGATGACATGGTGGAGACCCACTCGCTGAAAGGATTTTTCAGCGGTGGCGCCGTCAAGGTGGTGGACGGCGAAGCCATGAAGAAGCAGTGGAAGAAAACCATCGACGACATGCTGGCGCTGACCTCGTCCATGACCGGCGCTCAGAGCGAATGGTCACTGGACGGTATCGAAATCGGGCTCACTCTCAGCGCGAAGGGCGAGTTGCTGTTCATTGCCGAGGCCGGCGCCGAAGCCAGCGTGAAACTCACCCTCAAGCGCAAGCCCCCGGTCTGAGGCAGGCAGGCGCCGGCACTGTCCCACAATGCACCCATGACCACCCTGCCCGCCAGCCCCGCAGCCGACCGCAACAAGCAGCCCATCCTGGAAACCCTGCAGCGGGTGCTGCCGGAACGCGGGGTGGCGCTGGAGATCGCGTCGGGCACCGGCCAGCACGCCACCTGGTTCGCCGCCGGTTTGCCAGGATGGCAATGGCAGCCCACCGACCTGCAACCCAGCGCGATGGTCACCATCGCCGCCTGGACCGACCAATCGGGCGCACGCAATGTGCTGCCACCGATGCGGCTGGACGTGATGTCCGAACAATGGCCCCACGAGGGCGATCTGTTCGGGGAGGCCTTTGGCGAAACCTTTGACGCCGTCTACTGCGCCAACATGCTGCACATCGCCCCCTGGGCCGCGTGTGCCGGGCTCATGCGGGGCGCAGCGCGTGTGCTGGCACCTGGCGGTGTGCTGATCACCTACGGCCCCTACATCGAAGACGGCGTGACCACCTCACCGGGCAACGTGGCGTTTGACGAGAGCCTGCGCAACACACACCCGGAGTGGGGTATCCGCCACCTCACCCAGGTGGAACAGCAAGCGCGGGAGGTCGGTCTGCACCTGCGCGAACGCCACGCCATGCCGGCCAACAACCTGTTGCTGGTGTGGGGCCGGGAACCAACAGCCCCGACCTGAGCTCCATCCCGCTCCTCACGCACTCCGACCACCCGCCCATGCTTCGAAACCTCAAAGACCTGTTCGACAACCTCGCGGCCAGCCTCACCGAGCCGGCCGGCGCCCAACTGCCTGCCGAGCAGGAACACACGCTGCAACTGTCCACCGCCGTGCTGCTGGTGGAGGTGATGCGCGCCGAGCCCGACTTGAAGGCCACCGAGCGCGATGCGGTCATCGCCGCGCTGCGGCGCAAGTTCGCGCTGACCGACGACGAGCTCGAACGCCTGATGGAGCTGGCCCACGAGACGGCACGCACCGCCTACGACTACCAGCGCTTCACCGGCATGATGAACGAGCGCTTCACCCAGGAGCAGAAGATCAGCGTGGTCGAAGCCATGTGGGAAGTCGCGTTTGCCGACAACCACCTGGACGCCAACGAGCACCACGTGATCAGCAAGGTGGCGGGCCTGCTGCATGTGACACACGGCGAGTACATCGCCGCCAAACTGCACGCGCAGGCCGCTGCCCAGGGCTGATGCCCGCGCGGGCCGCACAACCGGCTACGCATCTTTGCCTGCGCGGCGGCGCGCCTTCACCGAGCAGATACATGGGGGGCACAACATGAAGACTCACCAACCCCCAGGAGTCAACTCCATGAAACCCCGAAATCTTGTTGTGTACGCCATCGCTGCCGCCACGTTGAGCGTCAGCTCCCTGTCCTTCGCACAGGGCTATGGCCAGGGCGAGCGCTATGACGCACCCAGGATGCACCGAGTGGATGACCGTCGCGACGACCGCCGTGACGATCGCCGCGATTTCCGCGAAGACCGCCGGGATGATCGACGCGACTTCCGGCAGGAGCGCCGCGAGGACCGCCGTGATTTCCGCGCCGACCGCCGAGACTACCGCCATGGTGCGCATCCCCGCTACTACTACCAGGCCCGTGGCCCGGAGTTCCAGCGCGGTCGCTACATCCCCCACGAATACCGCAGCCGTCAGTACGTGGTGGTGAACCACCATCAACATCGACTGTCCGCACCGCCGCGCGGCCACCAGTGGGTGCAGGTGGGCAGTGACTACGTGCTGATCGCCATCGCCACCGGCCTGATCGCCAACCTGATCCTGAGCAACTGACCTCCTTCGGTCCACTCGCCCACCGGCGCTGTGCACCCCTTCATCCGGGGAGCGCAGCGCCTTTTCCTTGAGGCCTTCGGTCTGCGATGATCCGGATTCGGCCCACTTCGCACCGCCCACCATGAAACTCCGACACGCCGCCCTGCCCTTGCTCGCTTCGCTGGCCCTGCTGTCAGCCTGCTCGAAAGAAGACGCCAGTGCACCAGCAGCCAGCGCATCCCCTGCCAGCGCCACCACCCCGATCGCAGCCTCACAAGCCCTGGACGTGCTCGCAGCGCAAGGCAAAGGTTTTGCGGCCGGCAAGATCCTCAGCGCGAACGCCGTGTATGTCTTGTTCGACCCGCAGTGTCCCCATTGCGCACGCTTGTGGGAGGCCTCGATGCCACTGCACGGCAGCGTGAAGTTCGTCTGGCTCCCGGTGGCCATCATGAACGCGAAGAGCGCACCGCAAGGCGCAGCCATCATGACCTCCACGAATCCCGTGCAGGCGATGGCCGCGCACGAAACATCGCTGCTGGCCGGCAATGGTGGCACCGCGGCCTCGGCCGACATCGCACCCGACGTCCTTGCTGCGATCAAGACCAACACAGACCTGCTTGAACGACTGGGAGCCACCTCGGTGCCCTACATCGTGGCGCGGCACCAGCGCAGCAACGAGGTGGTGATGCAGGCCGGCGCCAATGACACCCAGGCCCTGGCGAATTTCCTTGGCCTCGGACAGCCTTGAAGCGCGGTTTTCTGCCTTACCATCGCGCAGTCAAGCCGCCTTCGCGGCTGTTTAACGGAGGCCCCCATGGGCAAAGAGCAGCGCAACGAAAAACTGGCCAAGAAACCCAAGAAGGACACCTCGGCGCCCAAGGGCCCGGCCACGTCCGACCGGCCCATGCCACCGGTGACGGCGGTGGTGCCGCGCGGCAAGGAAAAGAACAAGTGAGCCTGGCGTGAAGGCCACCTGGAACGGCGCAGTGATCGCCGAGAGCGACGACACAGTGGTGCTGGAAGGCAACCACTACTTTCCTGAAAGCTCGCTCAACCGCGACCACGTGACCTTCAGCAACCACCGCACCAGCTGCCCCTGGAAGGGCCAGGCGAGTTACTACTCGCTGCTGGTCAACGGCGAACTCAACAGCGACGCGGCCTGGTACTACCCGGACCCCAAGCCCGAAGCCGACGAAATCCGCGGGCGTGTCGCCTTCTGGAAAGGCGTGAAGGTCGCGCCCTGAACCACCGGCGCGCCGGGGTCGCAATGACCCCGGCCAGCACTGGGCGACTGCCTTGCTCGCCCACCCCGCGGCGTATCCGAGCGGCACAACAAGCCCTCCAGGAGACACGCCATGACCCCCTCACTGCGCACCGCGCTACTCGGCCTGATGTGATCAGCGCCGGTCGGGCTTGCGCGGCTTGTTGGCGCGCTCTTTTTTCTTGCTCTGGCGCTCCGCATCGGCCTGCTGGCCGGCCGCAAGCCATTGCAGAAACTGCTCGGGGGTTTCCAGCGTGATGCGCCCGAGCACGCCGCTGCGGAAATCGGCAATCAGCAGCTCGGCGGCCTTTTGCCAGTTGATGGTACCGCCCGAGCCGATCGCGCCGCGTTTGCGCGCGATGGCCGCCATCACCTCCTCGTCGGGCAGGCTGGCCACGGTGTCCAGAGGCAGACCGAGCTTGTAGCGGGCTTCGAGCTGCGCGCCGTAGGTGGCCTTGAGTTTGGACAGCAGCTCCAGCGCCACCTCCTGGTCGTCGTAGGCGTTGCGACCCACCGCGCCGCTGGCGGCGAGGTTGTAGCCACTCTCGGGCACCACGATGCGCGGCCACAGCATGCCGGGGGTGTCGAAGAGATAGAAGTCGTCGGCCAGCGCGATGCGCTGCTCGGTGCGCGTGATGCCGGCCTCGTCGCCGGTCTTGGCCGCGCGCTTGCCCATGAAGGTGTTGATCAGCGTGCTCTTGCCCACGTTGGGGATGCCGCAGATGAGCACCCGCATGGGCTTGACCATGCCGCCGCGCAGAGGCGCGAGCTCGAAGCACGACGCGATGATGGCGCGCGCCGGCGCGGTGATGCTGGCGTCGAGCGAAATGGCGCGCGTGTTGGGCTGGGCGTTGTAGTGGGCGAGCCAGAGCGCGGTGCGCTCGGGGTCGGCCATGTCCTGCTTGTTGACCACCTTGAGCGCGGGCCGCCCGGCGGTGAGCTCGGCCAGCAGCGGATTGGCGCTCGACCCCGGCAGGCGCGCGTCGAGCATCTCGATCACGACGTCGATGTCCTTCACCCGCTCGGTGATGGCCTTGCGCGTGAGGTGCATGTGCCCGGGGAACCACTGGATGCTCATGGGAAAACGGTCTGGAAGAGAGATGGGGACCGGGGATTGTGCCTTGGTGTAACTCCCGGGGGCCGCTCGCGACCCGCGTCCCTACAATGAATTTCCACCACAACAACCCCTTGAGGAGCCCCATGGCCATCACCGTGAAAATCGATCTGGGCTACGAATTCGACGTCAAGGCCCCTGCGGCCGAGGTGTTCGAGGTGCTGTCCAACGTGCCCGAATCGGTCAGCCATTTCCCCAAAGTCGAGAAGCTCACCGACCTGGGCGGCGGTGTCTACCAGTGGGAGATGGAGAAGGTCGGCACTGCGCAGGTGAACATCCAGACCATCTACGCCAGCAAATACGTGAACGACAAGGCCAAGGGCACAGTGAAGTGGACACCGGTCAAGGGCATCGGCAACGCGCAGGTGGGGGGCAACTGGAAGATCGTGGACAACAAGAAGTCCACCGGCCTGACCCTGGCCATCCAGGGAGAGATCGAGGTCCCGCTGCCCGGGTTGATGAAGATGGTGGTGGCTCCGGTGGTCGAGGGCGAGTTCGAGAAGCTCGTCGAAAAATACATCGACAACCTGATCAAACGTTTTGGAGGTGAAGCTTGAAGCACCCTCGCCGCGCCCTCACGCGCTCAAGTTTTGCTTGAAGAAGGCCATGGTGCGATTCCACGCCAGCTTCGCTGCGGGCGCATCGAAACGAGGCGTGGTGTCGTTGTTGAAACCGTGCTGCGTGCCCGGGTACTGGTGAGCGGTGTAGCGCACGCCGGCGGCTTTCAATGCGGCTTCGTAGGCGGGCCAGGCGGCGTTGATCCGTTCGTCGACCGCCGCAAAATGCATCAGCAGCGGTGCCTTCACTTTCGCGGCATCTGCCACCGGCGGATGGTTGCCGTAGAACGGCACGGCTGCGGCCAGATCGGGAATCTGCGTCGCCAGCATGTGGGCGATGCCACCGCCATAACAAAACCCCACCACGCCCACACGGCCATTGCTGTCCGCGCGTGCCTTGAGCGTGGCTGCGGCGGCCAGCATGTCCTGTTCGGTCTTGGCCTGGTCGAGTGTGGCGAACAGCGTGCGCGCCTTGTCTTCGTCGCCGGGGTAGCCCCCCAGCGGCGTGAGCGCGTCGGGGGCCAGGGCCAGGTAACCATCGAGCGCGAGGCGGCGGGTGATGTCTTCGATGTGCGGGTTCAGGCCCCGGTTTTCGTGGATGACGAGCACGCTGGGCAACCTGCCAGTGGCATTGGCCGGTTTGGCCACGTAGGCCTTGACGGTGCCGTACCCCGCCGGTGAAGGCACATCCACCATCTCGGTTTTCAGGCGCGCATCGTCCTTGGGCACCATCTGCGCCGCCGCAAAGTTCGGGCTGAGCGCGGCCAGCAGGCCGGCGGCCGTCATGCCACCCACCGCGAACTTGCTCGCGCGGTCCAGAAAGCCCCGGCGATCCAGGTCGCCGTGCACGTACGCGTCAAACAGGATCAGCAGCTCCTGATCAAAGTCGGCAGCGGTCAGACGGGTCATGGTGTCTCCTGTGACAAAGCATGCAGGATAGACGCGACCCGCGCCGAATGAGCATTCACCACCTGGGCGTGCGGGTTTTGCCGCGCCAGGAACAGCGCACCACTACCAGGGCATCAGGCGGTGACGGCCGTGGGCTGAGCCTGGGGCCGGCCGAGGCGGGCCGGGGAGGTGTATTCCTGCCGGTAGATCTCGAAGGGCATGGAGTCTGCGGCTTCGATCGCGCGTTGGTCTTCGACCGACTTGGCCGCCATGGCCTCAAAACGAGCCTGCTGCTTGGCGCTCCAGTCGAGCGAAAGCAGGTGCTGGTGCGTGAGCAACGATTGCGCCCGCGCAAAGCCCACAAAAGAGTCACCATGGTGTGCATGCATGGCCTGCAACACGCGGGCCGAGGGCAGCAACTCGGGCGACTTGAGGTGGGCCATGGCCAATGCCACGGCGCTGGCGTGTTCGATGCTCCCATTCGCCTGGTCGAGTGACTCGGCGATGGGCATGAGTTCGATCAGGATCTCTTCGGCCCACTGCATGAGCGGCACGGACTGGCCTTCGCGCATGAGGTTCAGGCCGGGCTCGCGCCCGCGCGCGGCGGTGAGGTGCTGGTTGTGCGCGAGTTCGCGAATCTCGGCCGGTGTGTCGGGAGGACTCTCCGAGAGCAGGCAGTGCATCAGGAACACGTCGAGGAAACGCAGCGTGGGAGCGCCGATGCCGATGGGCTCGAACGGGTTGAGGTCCATCAGGCGCACCTCGATGTATTCAACACCGCGCTCACGCAGCGCGTGCAGCGGGCGCTCGCCCGGGTAGATCACGCGCTTGGGGCGGATCGTGCCGTAGAACTCGTTCTCGATCTGCAACAGCGTGGTGGCGAGCTGGTTGTAGTCACCGCCCGGGTTGCGGATGCCCACCGCTTCATACGCCGGCCAGGGGCGCGTGAGCGCGTCGTGCAGCGAGGCGGCGTAGCCCTCCAGGCCGTTGTAGCTCACGGCCAGCGTGGCCTGGGCTTCGCTCTGATAGCCAAGGCGGCCCATGCGCAGCGAGGTGCCGTGCGGCATGTACAGCGTGCCGCCATTGCCCAGTTTCTGCAGCTCGTGCTCGCGGCCTTCGACGAACGACGAACACAGGGCCGGTGAGGCGCCGAACAGGGTGAGCAGCAGGAAGGCGTGGCGGCGGAAATTGCGGATGGTGGCGAAGTATTCGTCGCTGGTCACGCCGGGCAGCGACCAGTTGTAGTGAATGCCCGAAATGGTCTGCATGCGTCGGCCATAGCGATGGCCCAGACCCATGCGGTAAACACTCTTGGCGCGGCCCACATTGGACGAGCCGTAACGGCCCAGCGGAATGGTTTCGTCGGTGGGCAGGCCGCAGGGCATGCTGGAGGCCCACATCATCTCGTCGCCCACAGTGCGCAGGCTGCGCACCGTGTACTGGTGGACTTCGGTGAGTTCGGCCAGACACGATTCGACCGATTCGTGCACCCCTGTGATGAGTTCGAGCTGCGACTCGCTGTAGTCGGTGGTGATGTGAGGGTGGGTCAGCGCGCTGCCCAGGGCAGCCGGGTGCGGCGTCAGCGCCAGCTTGCCGTCGGGCTGGGAGCGAAGGCTCTCTTTTTCAAGGCCACGGCGCATGCCGCGCAGGCGCTCGCCCGTGAGAGCGTCCAGCCGGTGATTCAGAGAGGTCATACAGGGGTGGTGTTACAGGTCCGGGGGCGGAAGTTAACACGGCTGCGCCATTTCTGCTGGCGGCCAGGCGCCGGAGGCCTGGCGAGACCGGGCATGAAGCTCAGCCCATGCGCTCCTGCAGGAAATCGAGGAAGCATGCGATGCGGGCCGCCAGTTGCGTGTTGCGGTAGTACACGGCGCTGATCGGCTGGCGCACATCCACTGTGTCTTTCACCAGCACCTGCACGAGGTCGCCGCGCTCGCGGTCGGCGCTGCTCATGAAGTCGGACAGGCAGGCGATGCCCACGCCCTGCAGCGCGAGCTGGCGCAGGGTCTCCCCGCTGGACGCCGTGATGTCGGGCACCACCGGCCATTCGTCGCCATGGGCACCGCGCAGCGGCCAGCGGTTGAGTGACTCGGGCTGGGTGAAGCCCAGCAGGCTGTGCTGCGCGAGGTCGGCCACGCTCTTGGGGCGGCCGTGCGCGGCCAGGTAGGCGGGGCTGGCCAGCACCCGGATTCGGCTGGTGCACAGCGCCCGGGCGTGCAGGGTGGAGTCCCGCAGCGCGCCGATGCGGATCGCCACGTCGGTGCGGCGCTCCAGCAGGTCGATGTTGAGCTCGTCGGTGTCCAGTTCGAGCGTGATCTGCGGATAGGCCCGGCGAAACGCGGGCACCAGCGGCACGATGGCGTGCAGCATGAACGGCGTGGCGGCGTTCACGCGCAGGCGCCCGGCGGGCCGCTGGCGGCGCGCGGCCATGTGCTCTTCGGCGTCGTCGATGGCCGCCAGGATGGCGCGTGTGCGCAGCAAAAAGGCCTGGCCTTCCTCGGTGAGTTCGGTGCGGCGGGTGGTGCGGCGCAGCAGCGTGGTGTCGAGCTTTTTCTCCAGCCGCCCCAGCGCCCGGCTGATGCCCGAGACGGTCTGGCCCAGGTGGTCGGCCGCGGCGGTGATCGAGCCACCATCCACCACGGCGGCAAAGGCCTGCAGTTCTTCCAGTGTGGTTTTCATGGGTTGCGACTGTCCTCCATTGTTGATTCCACGGCAAGTATCTTTGGATCAAAACCCCATTTTTCTGCAAAGCAAAAGCGCCCAGACTCCAGCCCTTCATCTTCAGGAGTTGTTCCATGCCCATTGCCTTGCTCGCGCTGACGCTCAGCGCATTCGCCATCGGTACGACCGAGTTCGTGATCGTCGGCCTGCTGCCCACCGTGGCGGCTGACCTGGCCATCAGCCTGCCTTCGGCGGGCCTGCTGGTCAGCCTGTACGCGCTGGGCGTGGCCATAGGCGCGCCCGTGCTCACCGCCCTCACCGGCCGGCTGCCCCGCAAGCGCCTGCTGCTGGCGCTGATGGCGCTGTTCACTGCCGGCAACCTGCTGGCCTGGCTGGCGCCCACCTACGAATCGCTGGTGGCGGCACGCATCCTCACGGGTCTGGCCCACGGTGTGTTCTTCTCCATCGGCTCGACCATCGCCACCGGTCTGGTGCCGCGCGAGAAAGCGGCCAGCGCCATCGCCGTCATGTTCACCGGCCTCACGGTTGCGCTCGTCACGGGCGTGCCGCTGGGCACCTTCATCGGCCAGCACTTCGGCTGGCGCGAGACCTTCCTGGCCGTCTCGGCGCTCGGGGTGATCGCCTTCATCGGCAGTGCGCTCTTCGTGCCGCGCAACATCGCCCACAAGGCCCCGGCCTCGCTCCTGCAGCAGGCCCGGGTGCTGGGCCAGCCGCGCCTGCTGCTGGTGTACGCCACCACAGCCATCGGCTACGGCGGCACCTTCATTCCCTTCACCTACCTGGCCTCCATCCTCACCGACGTCTCGGGCCTGCAGGCCAGTGCGGTCGGCTGGGTGATGCTGGTCTACGGCATCTCGGTGGCCGTGGGCAACCTCTGGGGCGGGCGTCTGGCCGATCGGCTGGGTCCCATCCCGGCGCTGCGCATCATCTTTGCGTTGCTGGCCGCCGTGTTGCTGCTGCTGCAGTTCACCGCGCCGCACCCCTGGCTGGCAGTGGCCACCGTGCTGCTCTGGGGCGCCGTGGCTTTTGGCAACGTGCCCGGCCTGCAGGTGTATGTTGTGAAGCAGGCCGAGCGCGTGGCGCCCGATTCGGTGGATGTGGCCTCGGGTTTGAACATCGCGGCGTTCAACCTCGGCATTGCCGGTGCGGCCTGGGCCGGTGGCCTGATCGTCACGCACCTCGGCCTGATCCACACGCCCTGGATCGGGGCGCTGGTGGTGCTGGTGTCGCTGGCACTCACACATCTCAGCGGCGTGCTGGACCGCCGCGGCGGCATCCCGGTGCGCGGCCACGGTCCGGTGCCGGTGGGCCACTAGGATGAAACACCCCCTGCGCCGCTTCGCGGCTTCCCCCTCTCTCGCCTGCGGCGGGAGGGGGACGGCATCTTGGGCCGGCGGAGCCGGACCCGTGATGCCCCTGGATGGGCGTTGTTTCATGCGCTACGGGTGGCGCTCCGGCGCCATGAAAAACGGATACATCCTTCCTCTTCCACAACGAAAGAACACCATGCAAAAACCCATCCCCGCCTTCGGCCTGGGCACCTTCCGGCTCAAGGACCAGGTCGTGATCGACTCCGTCAAGAACGGACTTGACCTCGGCTACCGCCTGATCGACACCGCGCAGATCTATGGCAACGAGGCCGAGGTCGGCCGGGCCATCAGCGCGAGGGCTGTGCCGCGAGCCGACCTGTTCATCACCACCAAGATATGGACCGACAACCTGGCGGGCGACAAGCTCGTGGCCAGCCTCAAGGACAGCCTGGTGAAACTGCGCACGGACCACGTGGACCTCACGCTGATCCACTGGCCCTCGCCGGGCGGCAGGGTGCCGGTGGCCGAGTTCATGGGCGCGCTGGCCGAGGCCAAGGCGCAGGGCCTCACGCGACTGATCGGTGTGTCGAACTTCAACATTGCGCTGCTGCGCGAAGCGATCAGCGCGGTGGGCGCAAGCGCAATTGCCACGAACCAGATCGAGCTGCATCCGTATTTGCAGAACCGCGCGCTGGTGGCCTTCGCACGCAGCCAGGGCATCCACACCACCTCGTACATGACGCTGGCCTACGGTGAGGTGCTGAAGGATCCGGTGGTGCAAAACATTGCCCAGGAGCTGAGTGCCACGCCGGCGCAGGTGGCGCTGGCATGGGCCATGCAGCTGGGTTACGCGGTGATTCCTTCATCAACAAAACGCGAGAACCTGCAAAGCAACCTGCTCGCCACCCGGCTGCGCCTGAGTGACGATCAGATGGCACGCATCGCGGCGCTGGACAAAGGTGGCCGGCTGGTCAACCCCGAAGGCCTGGCACCGGCCTGGGACTGAATGGCTTCAAGCCGCGCAGGCTTGCGGGGCGGTTTGCCGTTGCAGCCAGGCCTCAATGTGCGCGGGCTCGTTGAAGAGGCGCAGGTCGTCGTAGGCCTGCTGCGCTTCGGGGTAACGCTTGCGCAGGTAGTTGAGCCATTGTTTGAGGCGCCCGGCGCGGTGGCGGCGCTCCACGCGCGCGCTCACCTGTTGCCAGAAAATCTGGAGCAAGGGCGGCAGCACCTCCCAGGCCACGCCGCCCTGCCCCTTGATGGCGAGCGCAAGACCCGGGTCGGTCACCATGCCGCGCCCGATCATGAGGTGTTCGCAGCCGGTCACTTCGCGGCAACGCACCGCATCGGCCACGGTCCAGATCTCGCCGTTGGCGATCACAGGCAGGCGCAGGTGCGGTGGCAGCGACTGGCGCACCTCGGCCAGCCGGTCCCAATACGCAGGGGGTCGGTAGCCGTGGGCCTTGGTGCGCGCGTGGATCACGAGTTCGTCGGCGCCAGCCTCGGCGATCGCATGCGCGCACTCTTCAGCTCGCGCATCGTCGTTGAAACCCAGCCGCATCTTGGCCGACACCGGCACATGCGCCGGCACCGCGCGGCGCACTGCCGACACGATGCGGCCGATAAGCTCGGGCTCGTCGAGCAGCACGGCGCCGCCGCGACTCTGGTTCACGGTCTTGGCCGGGCAGCCGAAGTTCAAATCAATGCCGTGCGGCCCCAGGCTGGCGAGGCGTTCGGCGTTTTCAGCGAGGCAACTCGGGTCGGAGCCCAGCAGTTGCGCGCGCACTGGCACGCCTGCGCGGGTTCGGCCATCGTTGAGCAGTTCGGGCACCACGCGCACGAACACGCGCTCGGGCAGGAGCATGTCGGTGACGCGGATGAATTCGCTCACGCAACGATCGATGCCACCGGTGCGCGTGAGCACATCGCGCAGGGTGGCGTCGAGCAAACCTTCCATGGGGGCCAACAACAGCATGGGGGTATTGTCCTTTGCTTGGACAATGCGTTTCATGGCTTGCTTTCTTTCTCTTTCTCCGGCGGGTCCGTTCATCGGCGACCGGGCGGAACGCCTCCGCGAATGTCCCCCGGGTCGGCTGCGCCGCCCCTCCTCCTTGATTTCGCTGCGGCGTTCCACCCGATCACCGATGACCTCGTTGGTGCGCGGACGATTGCGTGCCTGCATCACTTCAGGCTCGCGGGCGCATGGCGCTCTGCGCAGCGAAATCAAGGGGGAGGACCGGCGCAGCCGGTCCGGAGGACATTCGCGGAGCAGAGCGCCGTGCGTCCGCGAGCCCGCGAGGTCGTTGTGAGCAATGTCTCCCTGATCCACGAAGACCCACACATCCTCGTGTTGGACAAACCAGAAGGACTGCTGGCAGTACCCGGCAAAGGCCCGGACAAACAGGACTGCCTGAGCACCCGCGCCCAAGCCCGATGGCCCGACGCACTGGTGGTTCACCGGCTCGACATGGCCACCTCTGGCCTGGTGGTCATGGCCAGAGGCATCGAGGCACAACGCCTACTCAGCCTCGCGTTTGAGGAGCGCCGCGTGCACAAACGCTACACCGCCGTCGTGAGCGGGGAGCTGACCAACCCGCAGCCCGACAACGGCTGGAACACCATCGACTTGCCGCTCATGGCCGACTGGCCCCACCGCCCGATGCAGAAGGTGGATCGCGAACAAGGCAAACCCAGCATCACCCGCTGGCGCATCGCCACGCAGCCATCAGCCCCCGGCACCACCCGGCTCGAACTCGAACCCGTGACCGGTCGCACCCACCAGCTGCGCGTGCACCTGCAAGCCCTTGGACACCCCATGGTTGGCGATGCGCTGTACGCTGCGCCCGACCAGCTCGCCATGGCAGACCGGCTGCTGCTGCACGCCCACTGGCTCTCGCTGCCGCACCCCCTTCATGGCCAGACCATCGAATTCCACAGCCCCTGCCCCTTCTGAACACACCATGACGCAACAACACCTCACCATCCTCACCGGCGCCTCACGCGGCATGGGCCTGG
Organism: Hydrogenophaga sp.; assembly: GCF_018780385.1. Taxonomy (GTDB): domain Bacteria; phylum Pseudomonadota; class Gammaproteobacteria; order Burkholderiales; family Burkholderiaceae_C; genus Hydrogenophaga. The sequence continues at coordinate 759,558 of NZ_JADMJO010000003.1, forward strand.
CCATGGCCCGCCAGTTGCTCGGCCCAACGCGTCACCTGCTGTGCATCTCGCGTCAGTTCAACGACGAGTTGACCGCCGAGGCCAAGACCCTGGGTGCCACGCTCACGCAGTGGTCGCAAGACCTGGCAGACACCACCGGTGCCGCGAATCGGCTTCAAGCGTTTCTGGAGAGCCAGCCCGCGAGCACCTGGGTCAGCGCCACGCTGATCAACAACGCCGGCGTGATCCCGCGCATCGGCCCGCTGGACCACTGCCCGCCCGAAGACCTGGCCAACGCGTTGCGCGTGGGGCTGGAAGCCCCCATGCAGCTCACCGCCGCCTTTCTGCGCGCCACCACCGCCTGGGTGCAGGGCGGCTGGCGCGGGCCGCGCAAGGTGCTCAACATCTCCTCGGGTCTGGGCCGCAGCGCCATGGCCGCGCAAGCGCCCTACTGCGCCGCCAAGGCCGGCATGGACCACTTCACCCGCTGCAGCGCTCTGGACGAAGCGCAGCGCGAACACGGGGCGCGCCTGGTCTCGCTGGCGCCCGGCGTGATCGACACCGACATGCAGGTGCAGCTGCGCGCGGGCGACCCCGCGGCCTTTCCCGACCGCAGCCGCTTCGTGGAACTCCAGCGCCAGGGCCAACTCACATCCCCAGACGAGGCCGCCTCCCGCGTGCTCGCCTTTCTGAACCGCGCCGATTTCGGCGAACAGCCGGTGGCGGACGTGCGCGGCTGAGTCCTCCCGCCAACCGGAGCACCTCATGAACCGACGCGAATTTGCGCTGACGACCGCCGTGGGAGTGGGCACCACCACCTGGCCCGCCCATGCCCAGGCCCCAGGCTTCTGGACCCTGCTGCGCGAAGGCGGCTGCGTGGTGCTCATGCGCCATGCGCAAACCGAACCGGGCGTCGGCGACCCGCCTGACTTCAAACTGGGCGAGTGCGGCACGCAGCGCAACCTGAGCGAGGCGGGGCGCGAGCAGGCCCGGCGCGTGGGTGCGGCGTTCACGCGCGAACGTGTGAAGCTCGACCAGGTGCGATCGAGCGCCTGGTGCCGCTGCGTGGACACCGCCATGCTGGCCTTCAAGCAGAACACCGTGTGGCCACCCATCAACTCGTTCTTCGGTGGCAGCGGCCAGGACGAGCAGACCCGCGCCGTGCTGGCCGCGGTGGAGGGTTGGCAGGCGCCGCGCAACCTGATGCTGGTCACGCACCAAGTCAATGTCACGGCGCTCACGGGCGAATTCCTCGCCATGGGCGAGGTCTTCGTGACACGCCCGGGCACCCAGGGCAGCCACGCCAACCGTTTGCGCGTGCTCTCCCGCCAGACGTTCTGACGCAGGTCAAGGCGGACGCTGGTACACGGACTACGATGGCGATTGCCCCAACCATCAGGAGACCCCCATGAGCAGAGAAGTTGTTGTCGTCAGCGCCGTGCGCACCGCCATTGGCACCTTTGGCGGCAGCCTGAAGGACCAGCCCCCCACCGACCTCGGCGCGCTCGTGGTGCGCGAATCGCTGGCGCGTGCCGGCGTGGACGGCAAGGACGTGGGCCACGTGGTGTTCGGCCATGTGGTCAACACCGAGCCCAAAGACATGTACCTCTCCCGCGTGGCCGCCATCAACGGCGGCTGTGCCGAAGGCACGCCCGCGTTCAACGTCAACCGGCTGTGCGGCTCTGGCCTGCAGGCCATCGTCTCGGCCTCGCAAAGCATCTTGCTCGGCGACACCGACGTGGCCATCGGCGGCGGCGCGGAAAACATGAGCCGAGCACCCTTTGCCAGCCTCAACATGCGCTGGGGCGCGCGCATGGGCGACACCAAGATGGTGGACATGATGGTCGGCGCGTTGCACGACCCCTTCCACACCATCCACATGGGTGTGACGGCCGAGAACATCGCGGCCAAGTGGGGCATCACCCGTGACGACCAGGACAAGCTGGCGGTGGAAAGCCACAACCGGGCTCAGCGCGCCACTGCAGAAGGCCGCTTCAAGGACCAGATCGTGCCGGTGGTGCTCAAGAGCAAGAAGGGCGACGTGTCCTGGGCGACCGACGAACACTTCCGCCCCGACTGCACGATGGACGACCTGGGCAAGCTCAAGCCGGTGTTCGTGAAAGAAAACGGCACCGTGACCGCCGGCAACGCCTCGGGCATCAACGACGCCGCCGCGGCCGTGGTGCTGATGGAAGCCGGCACCGCGAAAGCGCGCGGCGCGAAACCGCTGGCGCGCCTGGTGTCGTACGCCCACGCCGGCGTGGACCCGAAGTACATGGGCATCGGCCCGGTGCCGGCCACGAAGATCGCGCTGGAGAAGGCTGGCCTGACGGTGAAGGACCTGGACGTCATCGAGGCCAACGAAGCCTTTGCCGCGCAGGCTTGCGCCGTCACGCGAGACCTCGGTCTGGACCCGGCCAAGGTCAACCCCAACGGTTCGGGCATCTCGCTCGGCCACCCGATCGGCGCGACCGGTGCGCTGATCACGGTCAAGGCCATTCACGAGTTGCACCGGGTGCAGGGTCGCTACGCGCTGGTGACCATGTGCATTGGCGGCGGACAGGGGATTGCGGCCATCTTCGAAAGGATATGAGCCCCCAGGGCCGTGGTGGCCTTTCTCGACGAAGTCTTCATGGCCAACTCGGCCATCCTCGACACCCGGCTGGGCCTGTTTCAGAAACGCCAGTTCGACAACCGCAGCCTCACGGCGCTGTATTTTCCGAACGCGATCCGGCGTTGACAGGCGCCAACCCGGGCGAGGGATCAGCCTGCCCATGCACGAGCAGGTCGATGACCGCGAGCACGGCGGGGTCCGCCGCGTGGAAGGTGATGTTGCCGAGCCCGCGCGTGCGCACCACCAGTCGCGGCGCCACCCAGCCATCCAGTGGCTTGAAGCGCAGCAATTTCACTTGCGAGATATCGCTCAGGGGCACGCTGGTTCGCCACAACCAGCCTTGCGACAAGGTGTCGCTGGAGATGGCGGTGGTTGCCAACAGGATGTTGAGATAGCCCCAGACCACGATGGCCAACGCCAGGCCGGCAAGCAACAGCACCTCAGGTCCCGGCGGGAGAGCGGACAACACAGGAAGCGCGCCAACGGCACTGGCCAGCAACCCGACCATGGCCAAGGTGGCGAGCGCCTGGATGGGCCGTGGGAATGAGCGGCCTTGAACCGGCGTGAAAGTGGCCAGCGTCATTTCGCGGGCTCCGGCTCGGTGCTCGGCGGCGCCGCCTGCTTGAACAATTCTTCGGCGTCGACTTCGCTGCTCGGCTCGTCCGCCACCACCGGCATTTCCACTTTGTCCAGATCGAACTCCACCTTCTTGTCGAGAAAGACCGTGACGGTTTGCGGCACGAAGATCACCACCACCACCAGCACCAGTTGCAGGATCACGAAGGGAATGGCGCCGAGGTAGATGTCGCGCGACTCCACCTTGCGCGGCAACACGCCGGCTTTGAACAGCGAGTCCGAGATGCCTCGCAGGTAGAACAGCGCGAAACCAAACGGCGGGTGCATGAAGCTGGTCTGCATGTTCACGCACAGCAGCACGCCGAACCAGATCAGGTCGATGCCCATCTTCTCAGCCACCGGCCCGAGCATCGGCAGGATGATGAAGGCGATCTCGAAGAAGTCGAGGAAGAAGGCCAGGAAGAAGATGAAAACGTTGACGACGATGAGGAAACCGGTCTGTCCGCCCGGCAGGTTGCTCAGCAGGTGCTCGATCCAGATGCCACCGTCCACGCCCTGGAACACCAGCGAGAACACGCGCGAACCGATCAGGATGAACACCACCATGGCGGTGATGCGCATGGTGCCGGTCATGGCCTCGCGCACCAGCGCCCAGGAGAGGCGGCGGTGCAGGGCCGCCAATGCGAACGCACCGGCCGCGCCCATGGCCCCGGCCTCGGTGGGCGTGCAGATGGCGGTGGAGATGCCGGGCAAGCCGCCCATGCTGCCGAGCACCGCGAAGATCAACACGGCCGACGGGATGATGCCGCGCAGGCACTGCTTCCACAGAGCCCAGCCGCTGGCGGTGCGCGCTTCCAGCGGGATGCCGGGCAGCGCATGGGGGCGCAGGCGCGTGAGCACGAAGGTGTAGGTGAGAAAGATCAGCACCTGCAGGATCGACGGACCCCAGGCGCCCTTGTACATGTCACCGACGGAGCGGCCGAGCTGGTCGGCCATGACCACCAGCACCAGCGAGGGCGGCACCAGTTGCGTGATGGTGCCCGAGGCGGCAAGCACACCGGTGGCGTAGCGCATGTCGTAGCCGTGGCGCATCATGATGGGCAGCGCGATCATGGCCATGGCGATCACCTGGCCGGCCACGGTGCCGGTGATGGCGCCGAGGATGAAACCCACCACGATCACCGAGTAGCCCAGGCCACCTCGCCTGGGGCCGAACAGCTGACTCATCGATTCCAGCAGGTCTTCGGCCAGGCCGCATTTTTCGAGGATGGCGCCCATCAGCGTGAAAAATGGAATGGCCAGCAGCAGGTCGTTGGACAGGATGCCGAACAGGTTGAGCGGCAGGTTGCCCATGAACGAGGCCGGGAACCAACCCATCTGGATGGCGTACAGGCCGCAGGTCAGGCCCAGCGCACCCAGCGAAAAAGCCACGGGAAAGCCGATGAGCATGACGACGATCAGGCCCGCGAACATCAGCGGGGCGAAGTTCTCCATGCTCATTGCAGTGGCCTCTCGTAGTGGGTGTCCATGTCGTGAACGTGCATCAACCAGCCCACGCGCTTGATGATTTCAGACACGCCCTGCAGAGCCACCAGGCACATGCCCAGCGGGATGGTCAGCATCGCCGGCCAGCGGATCAGCCCGCCCGCATTGCCCGACATCTCCTGGCTCAGGAACATCTTGGTGAGCACCGGCAATGTCGCCCAGGCGATGAAGAGCGTCATGGGCAACAGGAAGAGCGTGAGGCCCAGCAGATCGATCACGACCTTGGTGCGTGTGGGATACATGCCGTAGAAGATGTCCACACGCACGTGTTCGTTGACGCGCAGGACCTGCGCCGCACCGAACATGACGCAGATGGCGAACAGGTACCACTGGATCTCCAGGAAGGCGTTGGAGCTGTAGTTCAGGGAATAGCGCACCACCGCGTTGGTGGTGCTGATCGCGCAAGCGACCAGGATGGCCCACTTGGCCACGGCGGCGAACCGGTCCGTGACGGCGTCGATCAGCCGGGCCAGTGCCAGCAAGCGTTTCATGTTGTTGTCTCCTCGGGGATGGGGCGCGGCATGTGGCCTGCCAAGTCGCTGCGCAGCGTACCGCTGCGGCCGTAAACGCCGCGTATAAAAGCAGCCGTTGCCCGTCAGGCCCCGGTGCTGGTGGCGAGCAGCCGGTAGCCCACGCCCATCTCGGTGAGCAGGAAGCACGGCGCGGTGGGGTCGGCCTCCAGCTTCTGGCGCAACTGGCGCACGTAGATGCGCAGGTAGTGGCCTTGTTCACCGTGACCAGGCCCCCAGACCTCGCGCAGCAGTTGCCGCCCGGTCACCACGCGGCCGGCATGGCGGGCCAGCACCTCCAGCAAGCGCCACTGGGTCGCGGTCAGCTTGATGGGTTGACCCGCCCGGCTCACGCTGCGCGCCAGCAGATCGATGGATACCTCACCCAGCGCCAGGGCCTGCCCCGCGGCTGGCGATGTGCCAGCGTGTCGCAGTGCCACGCGGATGCGTGCATGCAACTCGGCCACCCCGAAGGGCTTGCTCACGAAATCGTCGGCACCCGCGTCCAGCGCATCCACCTTCTGGCTTTCCTGCGTGCGCGCGGACAACACCAGGATCGGCCGTTGCGTCCAGCCGCGGATTTCGCGGATGAGCGCCACGCCGTCCCCGTCGGGCAACCCCAGGTCGATGAGGAACAGATCAATGCGGCGGTTTGCCGCCAGCGTGGCACCCTCGCGCGCGGTCGCGGCCTCGACCACGCCATAGCCCTCGGCCACCAAGGTGGTGCGCAACAGGTCGCGGATGGCGGGCTCGTCGTCAACGATGAGCACTTGCAGCGTCGAAGGTGGGTTCATTCGTGGAGGTCCAGGGGTCTGGGCTCGTTGGCCGGCCAGGGAATGCGCATCTCGAACACTGCGCCACCGTCGCTGCGGACGTGTATGTGACCGCCGTGCAGCCGCGCCACCACTTCACAGATCGCCAGCCCGAGCCCGGTGCCTGCTGCAGAGCCGGCCGCGGGGTCGCGGTAGAACTTGCGAAAGACCTCGGACTCCTGGCCGGGCAGCAGGCCGGGTCCCTGATCTCGCACCGACAGCGTCCAGTCGTCGGGGCTGAGCCGTACGGCCACCACGATGCGCCCCTGCGGTGGTGAGTGCTGCACCGCATTGATGAGCAGATTGGTCATGGCCTGCGTGACCAGTCGCGGGTCGCACCACACGATGTCGTCCTCGGCGGCCTGCACATCGACGCGGCGCTCGGCCATGTCGCCGCCCGCCATGGCCAGCGCATCGCGCACCAGCTCACCCACCGGACACCATTCGCAGTCCGGCCGCACAGCGCCATCCTGCAGTCGCGCGAGGTCGAGCAGGTCGCTGGTCAGTGACTGCAGGCGCTGCGCCTGGTCGAGCATGTTGTGCAGCAAGGCGTCGTGCTGCCCTGGCGTGATCTGGTGCCCCTGCGTGAGCACGGTGGTGGCCGCGCCGATGATGGCGGTCAGTGGTGTGCGGAAGTCGTGCGAGATGCCCGCCAGCAAGGTATTTCGCACGCGCTCGGTCTCGGCCTGAATCGCCGTCTGCTGGCTGCGCAAGTCGGCGTTGCAGCGGTCCAGCGCAATCGCGGCCTGGTTGCTCAGCGCCTGCAGGAGGTGCAGATCCTCGGCGGTCTGGCGTTCGACCGGCAGGTGATCCACCTGCAGCACGCCCAGCGGCTGGTCGGCGGCGTTGAGGCCGAAGCGGTACACGCCGTCGGGCGATGGCACGAGCGGATGCAACGGTGCGTCCGGTGGCAGCACCTCGCCCAGAAGGATCCGGCCCTGTGCGCCCACACCACGCTCGACCGCCTGCAACAGCGTGCGCCCGATGTCTGCGGGTGTGCGCGCAGTCGACAGACTTTGCGCCAGCAGGCTGAGCGACTGGGCACGGTCGGCCAGCGCCAGGGCCGCCACCGCGGCAGCTCGCGCGCGCACCGCCAGACGGCTGACCGCCAACCCCACGCACAGGGTGATGGCAAAGGTGAAGAAGTACTCCGGATCCGTGGGCTTGAGCGACCAGCGCGGCGCGACGAAGATCCAGTCGAAGATCAGGATGGCGCCCAGCACCGTGACCACCGACGCGACGAGGTCGCGCATGAGGGCCACGTACAACACGCCCACGAGGTAGATCAGGATCAGGTTGATGGGGTGCAAATGACTGGCGATCACGGCGCACAGCGCCGTGCAGGCCATCAACACGGCCAGCGGCAGGCGCCAATACCGCAACGACCAACGCGTCGGGCTTTGCGCGACCCATCGACCGCTCACGCTCGGGGCGCTGTGTTCCGAGCGCTGCGCCACCAGAACGTGCACCTGCGCGCTGGGCACGGTGGTGCCCAGCAGTTCGGTGAAATCGCTCAGGCGCTCGCCAAAACCAGGCCAGTAGACGGTGCCGGTGGCCTGGTCACCCAGCAACACATCAGAGACCATGCCACCCTGCGCCTGCTGCGCGATTTGCTTCATCAGGTGGCCGCCGGCGTTCATGTTGAGACTGGAGTGCACGATCTGAGCCCCCCCGGCGCGGGCCAATTGCAGGGCCTGCTCCAGATCCTGTCTCACGGCCTGGCTGGCGTAACGGGCGGACACCGTGTCCAGGTGCAACACCCGCCACGGGCTCGATCTCCCCTGCTGGAGCTGGTGGCCGTGGCGCACCAGTTGCAGGGCCTGGCCATCCGCCATGACGCATACCAACAGCATGCCCGGCGTCATGCACGGTTCACCAGGCGCGCCGCCGCTTCGGCACAAAGCCCTTGGCGCAACAGGTCGATCAGGACCGGGTTCATGTGGGGATCGCGAATGCGTTCGAGCAACGCGTGATCGGCGGGGGAAGGTGGATAGCGTACCAGCAGGGTCAACGCGTCGCGCACCGGTTCGTGGTCCGGCGTGTCCATGTCGATGGCGGTCTGCAAGCGCACGTAGATCAACCGGGCACTCCGCAACCTGCGCACCGCAGCATGGGGCACCACCACCCCCCGGCCCAGCGCGGTGCCGCCGCGCGCCTGGCGCACCGCGAGTTGTCGTGCCACTGCGCCGTTGCGGATGCGCTTGCCGTCCGCCACGATGTCGTCCACGAAGTCAAACAAGGTCGCGGCGTTGATGGCGCTCACGCCCAGGTGCGCTTCCACATCAAGGTGCGTTGTGATTTGTTCGTCCACGTTGGGGGCTCGCAAGGATCACCTGCCCACCGCAGCGGTGGGCCCAGGGTGCTCAATTGGACCAAGTCACGCGTAAAAAGCGCGTAACAAAGCGCCCCTCAATCGCCCTGAAAACCACCGGCGCGGCAGGTCACCACCAGCGTGTCGCGCCAGCCCAGGGCGTCGCCCTCCAGCGGCTGGATGGGTGTGCTCTCGTGGATCACGCGCGCATCGTCCAGCAGCAGCAACGACCACGGCTCGCGCAGCGTGAAACGCTGGCCACCCGGGCCATTGGCTTCAAACACCCGGCTCTCGCCGCCCTTGATGCCGTGGCGGCCCACCATGAACACGGCCACCAGGTCCACGCCGTCGCGGTGCGCGCCTTCTGGCGTGGGACGGCCAATGCCGTCCGTGGTGTCGATGCGAAACGGATGCGCCTCCACGAACCAGGGCTGCGCACCGCGCAGCGCGCTGGCCACCTCGCCCAGGCGCGTGATCAAACGGCTCCAGACCGGCTGCCCGACCACTGCCGGCTCCATGGGTTCAAACCAGCGCTGCATGCCACCGTGCAAGGCGTTGTATTCCAGCGGCTGCCAGTGCGCCCGGTGTGGTGACTGCTGCACCTGTTCCCGGTCCACCACAAAGCAGCTGTGGCGCCGGCTGCGGTAGCGCCCGCCGTCCTTCAGGTAGGCGTCGGCCGGCAGTTGGTCCCAGCCGGCGTGCAAGGCCCGCAGTTCATCGGCACTGGCGGGCAACCAGTCGGCCACGCTGGTGGCGCTGAGCAGTGCGAATCCTGTGGTCTTGAGGGATGCATCGAGCTGGTGGAGGGGGACGTAGGGTGGCTGGAATTCGCTGGTCATGGAGCGGCAGTTTACCGGCGTCACCGAGCGCGGCGACGCGGCTTGACTCGCTTTCATGCGCTGGATCAAAGCGCCGTCGTCCGACCGGGCGCAAGCTCCGCGCAGGCTGGGTGGATCCCGGCCAAGGAGGCAAACATGCAGGCTTTGAAATGGACCCCCGCGTTGTGGCTGGGCTTTGAACCCATGGACGGGATGAACCGCGAATTCATGGAACGGCTGGGAAGCGCGCAAGCCGCGCCAGACGACCGACTGGTCGAGACCTGGCAGGCGCTGGTGCAGCACGCCGTGGTGCATTTCGGTACCGAGGATGCCTGGATGCGCCGGGAGGCCTTTGCCACGGCAGATCAGCACACCCTGGAACACCGCGTGGTGCTCAATCTGCTGCGCGAAGGCCTGGGCCAGGCGCAGGGCGGTGACCTCGCGCCGGCCCGGCAGATGGCGGCCGAGCTGTCCGCGTGGTTCAGCCGGCACACGCAGTCGCTCGATGCTGCCCTGGCCCTGCACATGCGCCGCGTCACCTCCGAAACGGTCTGAATCGCCGGTTGGTGGTCCAATCGTCGGCCACAGAGGAGCACTTCATGACCGAAGCCACGCCCGCCACCGAGAGCCCATCCGAACCACCGCGACCACCGTCGGTGTTCGACCTGGCAGTGACCGACCTGCGCGCAGGCGATCCGCTGCAATGGCTTCGTCTGGGCTGGGCCGACTTCATGCGCTGCCCACGCATCGGCCTCTTCTACGGCTTGTGCTTTTTCCTCATGGGCCATGCACTGCTGGCGGTCTTTCGCGCAGCACCGGCCTACGTGCTGGCCTTGAGCGCGGGCTTCCTGCTCATGGGCCCGTTTCTCTGCCTGGGCCTGTACGACGTCAGCCGTGCGCTGCAGAACGGTCAACGTCCGTCGCTGCGGGCCTCGCTGCTGGCGTGGCGGCCAACGCAGGGCACCATGGCGATCTTCGCGGGCGTGCTGCTGATCCTGGAGATGCTGTGGGGCCGCGCCTCGCTGGTGGTGTTTGCCGTGACCTTCAACACCATGCCATCCACCACCAACCTCCTGGCCCAGCTGATCAACCCGGAGAACCTGTCGTTCCTGATCACCTACACCGTGGTCGGTGGCCTCTTTGCCGCCCTCATCTTCGTGACCAGCGTGATCTCCATACCGATGATCATGGACCGCCAGGTGGACGCGATCTCCGCGGGCCTCACCAGCATCCGCGCTTGTCTGCAAAACCCGGGCGTGATGCTGCAGTGGGGCGCGCTGATCACGCTGCTGGTGGGACTGGCGATGCTGCCGCTGTTTGCGGGCCTGTTCGTGATCGGGCCGGTGGTGGGCCATGCCACCTGGCACGCCTACCAGGGCACGGTGAGCGACCCGGCCTGAGGGAACTCAGCGACCGGGTGGTGTGTCGCCGCGCTGGCCGCTGCCGCGTCGGCCAGGGCGTTTGCCCAGCAACGCGGGCTCGATGCTGTCTTCAAAGAGTGGCCACAGGGCCTGAACGCGCTCGAGCGCCACCTCTTCACCCATGGATCGGCACAGCCGCTGGTGCAGCTCCACCCGCATGAACCACAGGCTTTTCGGATCCACCGCCACCAGCAAGCGGTGGCGCAGGCGCTCGTCTTCCCAGCTGGGTTCGTTGGGCAGCAGCTCCAGCATGGCGCGGCGGATGCGGGACAACGCGGCGGGATCGTGGCGAACCGGATCGCTCACAAGGCGTTGCGTGACGGTGTCCAGGATGGTGGTGAAGATGCGCATCGGGTAGCAATCTTTTTTGTTTGAGCCATGAACCAACACAACGCATGCAGGGGGGTGCGTATTACCGCGCTTCCACCCCGCTTTGTAACACGCGTGACGGTATGTATCAACGATCTGCGCTCGAGACAGGGGCGCCGGCGGGCCGGTTCGGGTCGGTCTCGCGCCACAGACGCACGGTCAGCCACCAGCCGATGAGCGAATTGGTGAGTGCAAACACGCTCACGACGAGCCGGATGCCCATGGGTGGATCGTTCAGTTGCAGGAAACCGACCATGAAACTGGAAAGTGCGTTGAATCCCAACATGAGCCAGAACAGGCCGCGCCGGGGCTGCCAGAGGCGGTGAACGATGTGAGCGATGGAGGGCATGCCGTCATTGTGCCGGTGGGGCCTTGCGGGCCTCCTGCTCCTGAAGCAGCCGCCACATCACCTTGCCACTGCCGCTCTTGGGCAGGGCGGCGAGGAACTCCACCGTGCGCGGGCATTTGTAAACCGCCATGTGCTCGCGGCACCAGTCCAGGATGTCCTGCTCGCTCGTGGTCGCACGGTGCGATTCGCGCAGCACCACCACGGCCTTCACGCTCTCGCCGCGGTAGGCGTCGGTGGTGGCGATCACGCAGGCTTCGGCGATGGCAGGGTGCTTGAACATCAGCACCTCCACCTCGGCCGGCCAGACCTTGAAGCCGCTGGCATTGATCATGCGTTTGAGCCGGTCGGTGATGAAGTAGTAGCCGTCTTCATCGATGCGGCCGAGGTCGCCCGAGCGGAAGAAACGTTTGCCCTCGACGGTAATGAAGGCGGCCTCGGTGGCCTCCGGCCGTTTCCAGTAGCCATCGAACACCTCGGGCCCGCAGATGATGATCTCGCCGGCTTCGCCCTGCGGCATCTCCTGGAGCGTGATCGGATCGACCACGCGCGCTTCGGTGCTCAGGAACGGAATGCCCAGGCACTGCTGCTTCGGGTGGTCGGGTGGGTTGTTGTGCGACGGCGCGGCCGTCTCGGTGAGGCCATAGCCCTCCGAATAGCGCAGGCCGTACTGCTCGAGCAGGCGCTGCGCCACCGCCTGCGGCATGGCCGCGCCGCCACCGCCGACCAGCACCAGGCTGGAAAGGTCGTATTGGTCGAAGCGCGGGCTGGCCAGCAAGTCGATGACCATGGTGGGGATGTTGGTCCAGTGCGTGACGCGCCAACGCGAGATGAGCTGGCCAGCGAGTTCGCGGTCCCAGCGGGGCATCACCACCAGGGTCGCGCCGTTGTAGATGGACGCATGCATGCCCGCCACCATGCCGGTGATGTGGAACATGGGCACCACGAGCAGGCCCACGTTCTCCGAGGTGCTGTTCGTCCACAGGCCCACGGCCACGGCGTTGTGCATGAGCGTGCGGTGCGGGTGCATGCAACCCTTGGGCAGCCCGGTGGTGCCACTGGTGTAGGGCAGCACGGCGAGGTCGTCCGGGCCGCGGTTGTGGGCGGGCGCGGTGCCGCTGCAGGCCAGGGCCTCGGCCCAGTCGCTCACCGTGCCGCCCGGCAGCGTGGGCACAGCATGGTGCGTGCCCAGCCACTCGGCCCAGGCAGGCGGTATCTCGGCCTGCGGACCGAAAGCGTCGCTGTAGTGCGAGACAACCAGGTGGCGCAGGCGACCACTCTCGGGCACCTCGGCATTGGCCTTGATCAACTCGCCGGCCAGGTCGGCCGCGGCAATCGCCACGCGCGCGTCGGGGTCGGTGATGTAGTGCTGCAGCTCGTCCGACCGGTTCATCGGATTGACCGGCACCACCACCGCATTGGCCCGCAGGATGGCGAAGTGCGCCACGATCCACTGTGGGCAGTTCTGCATCAGCAAGATCACGCGATCACCGTCTTGCACACCTTGTGCGCGCAGGTGGGCCGCCAGCCGCTCGGCCTGTTCCAGCAACTGCCGGTACGTCAGCACCTGGTCGAAGAAAACCAGCGCGGTCTTGTCGGGGTAGCGCTGCGCACTGACTGCCAGGTTGTGCCACAGCGAAGTGGCTGGCGGGTTGATCCGGTGCGGCAGGCGCTTGGGCCAGAAGCGGTGGTGAGGCGCGGAAGGGCCCGCTTCCCCCGTGGTGATGTTGTTCATGCGCTGGTCTCCGTTGTTCTGCGTTTGGGCCGAAGGATACGGGTCACCCTCTACGAAAGAAAACACGACTTGTCGCGGGAGAGACCGCGACCACCATTCCCTCAATGGCACAGAACCTGCGTACCCAAGTTCACGGGCGAGCGCGTGCTGCCATCGCGATGTTGTCATGTGCTATTTGCATGGCTTTCACACGTAAACCCCGATCCCGGGCCCAAAACCCGGGGGATACATTCGGTTGCGGTCGCGATGCGCACCCAATAGGTGCGCTTCCAGCGCCGACGGACATTCTTTCAAACACCTTGGAGAGACCTGATGACGATGACGACCCTGAAACTCGCAGCCCTGGGCCTGAGCGCCGCGGCCACCCTGGCCAGCATGCCCGCACACGCGGGCAAGGACCTCGATGCCATCAAGAAGCGTGGCGAGCTGATCTGTGGGGTCAACACCGCACTGCCCGGCTTCTCGGCGGCCGACAGCCAGGGCAAGTGGAGTGGCATGGATGTGGATGTGTGCCGTTCGGTGGCAGCAGCGGTGCTCAGCAGCCCGGACAAGGTGCGCTACGTCCCCCTGACCGCCCAGCAACGCTTCACCGCCTTGCAGTCCGGCGAGATCGACATGCTGGCGCGCAACACCACCTGGACCCTGACCCGTGACGCGTCGTTGGGCCTGACCTTCACCGGCGTGAACTTCTATGACGGCCAGGGTTTCATGGTGCCCAAGAAGCTCAACGTGAAAAGCGCCAAGCAGCTCAAAGGCGCGACGGTGTGCGTGCAGTCCGGCACCACGACCGAACTCAACCTGACCGACTACTCGCGCGCCAACAAGCTCAACATCAAACCGGTGGTGTTTGAAAAGCTCGAAGCCGCGCTGGCCGCTTACTCGTCCGGGCGCTGCCAGGCCTACACCACCGACGCCTCGGGCCTGGCCTCCAGCCGCGCCAAGGACATGGCAAAGCCCGACGACCACGTGATCCTGCCCGAGCTGATCTCCAAGGAACCCCTGGGCCCGGCCGTGCGCCGGGGTGACGACGAGTGGGCCGCCATCGTCCGGTGGGTCGGCTTTGCGCTGCTGGAAGCCGAGGAGTACGAAGTGACCCAGGCCAATGCCGACCAGATGAAGACGGGCAGCACCAATCCGGGCGTGATGCGCCTGCTGGGCGCGGGCACCGAAGACACCGGCAAGCTGCTGGGCCTGGACAAGGAATGGGCGCTTCGCGCCGTCAAGGCCACCGGCAACTACGGTGAAATCTTCGAGCGCCATGTCGGCCCCAAGACCGCCATCGGCCTGCCCCGCGGCAGCAACAACCTCTGGAGCAAGGGCGGTCTGATGTACGCACCACCGGTGCGCTGAACCCACGTGCCGCTGCACAGCAGCACGACCGCATGACAGTCAAGAGCACCGGGGCGAAAGCTCCGGTGCTTCTTTTAAGTCTCTCTCTGGTTCACCCACATCCGAGGCTGTCTTGAAATCCCCCTCACCTCCACCCCGACAGCGCCAGTGGTCACTCAACAGTCGAGCCACGCGTGGCCTGCTGTTCCAGTTGGTCGCACTGGTCCTGATCGCACTCGGCATCTGGTTCCTCGCGCACAACACGCAACGCAACATGCAGGTGCGTGGCATCCAGAGCGGTTTCGATTTCCTGAGCTCCGCGGCCGGCTTCGACATCGGCGAAACCCTCATCGCCTACGACCCGAGCGAGAGCTACGGCAAGGCCATCTGGGTCGGCGTGCTCAACACCCTGAAGGTGGCCGCACTCGGCATCTTCTTCACCACCATCCTGGGTGTTCTGCTGGGTGTGGGCCGCTTCTCGCGCAACGGGCTGGTGCGGGGCATCTGCTATGGCTACGTGGAGCTGTTCCGCAACGTGCCCATCCTGCTGCAGCTGCTGATGTGGTACCTGATCTTCATCGAGATCCTGCCGGCCTCCAACGAGGCCTGGAGCATCTCTGGCCTGTTTTTTCTGAGCAAGGGCGGGTTCGCCTTTCCCTACCCCACCGCCGGTCTGGGCGGCGTCACCGCTGGGGTGGCCGTGGGGCTGCTGGCCGTGTGGCTGTGGCTGCGCAGGGTTCAGCAGCGTTTTGAAGCCACCGGGCAAGATGGCGACCGACTGTGGACCCCCATCGCACTGGTCATCGCGTGCGCCGTCGCTGGCTGGGCGATCTCCGGCATGCCGACCGAGTGGAACGTGCCCGAGCAATTGGTGTTCATGGTCGACGGCGGCGTGTCGGCCACACCCGAGTTCATGACCGTCCTCCTGGGACTGGTCATGTACACCTCGGCCTTCGTGGCCGAAGTGGTGCGCAGCGGCATCCAGTCGGTGAGCCGCGGCCAGGACGAAGCGGCCGCCGCGCTGGGCCTGGACCCACGCCAGAAGATGAAGCTGGTGGTGCTGCCGCAAGCCATGCGGGTGATCGTGCCGCCCCTGACCAACCAGTACCTCAACCTGACCAAGAACTCTTCGCTGGCGGTGGCCATCGGCTACCCGGACGTGGTGTCGATCGCCAACACCACCATCAACCAGAGCGGCCGCGCGGTGGAGTGCATCGCCATCATCATGCTGGTCTACCTCACCACATCGCTCAGCACATCGCTGCTGATGAACTGGTACAACCAGCGCGTGGCGATCAAGGAGCGATGAACATGTCCGACACGTTCATGCCCATCGCCCCCCGCCCTTCCCCGGTCAAAAACTCGGGCCTCGTGCCCTGGATACGGCGCAACCTGTTTGCCGACTGGCGCAGCACCATCGTCACGCTGTTCGTGCTCGGCCTGCTGGCCTGGGTGCTGCCCGGCTTCATCCGCTGGGTGCTGATCGACGCCGTGATGCGCGCCGACTCCGAAGCCTGCCAGGCCGCGCGAGGCGTGGGTGCCTGCTGGGGTGTGGTGGCCGAGAAGTACCGCATCATCCTGTTCGGCCGTTACCCGTTCGACGAGCAGTGGCGCCCGCTGGTGGCCACCTCGCTCATGATGGGTGGCCTCGTCCTGAGTTGTGTGCGCTTCTTCTGGAAACCCTGGCTGGCGCTCATGTGGGTGGGCATCCTCGCGCTGTTCTTCATCCTCATGGGGGGCGGCGTGTTCGGCTTGTCGAACGTGCGCACCGACCTTTGGGGCGGTCTGCCCCTCACCGTGATGCTGGCCACACTGTCCATCTTCTTCGCCTTCCCGCTGGCGGTGGTGGTGGCGCTGGGGCGGCGCGGGCGGCTGCCCGCGATCCGCACCGCCTGCATCATCTACATCGAGCTCATCCGGGGCGTGCCGCTGATCTCGGTGCTGTTCATGGCGTCGTTCATGTTTCCGCTCTTCATGCCGCAAGGCGTGACGCTGGACGTGCTGGTGCGCGTGATCGCCGGCATCACGCTGTTTGCCGCCGCCTACATGGCCGAGATCATCCGCGGCGGCCTGCAGGCCATCCCCAAGGGCCAGCTTGAGGCGGCCGACACGCTGGGTCTGACCTACTGGCAGACGCAACGCAAGATCGTGTTGCCGCAGGCGCTGGCGATGGTGGTGCCCAGCATCATGAACACCTTCATCTCGCTGTTCAAGGACACCTCTCTGGTCACCATCGTCTCGCTCTACGAGCTCACCGGCGCGCTGGCGCTGGCACTGAATGCGGACGTGAACTGGCGCCCGTTCAAGCTGGAGGCCTACCTCTTCATCACCCTCATCTACTTCACGGTGTGCTTCGCGATGTCGCGCTACAGCCTGTGGGTCGAGAAACAACTGAGCGCCAGCAAGGCCCGCTGAAGGAACAAGAACATGTCAGATCCCATCATCCGTTTCGACAAAGTCAACAAGTGGTACGGCAACGACTTCCACGTGCTGCGCGACATCGACCTCGATGTGGCCAGGGGCGAACGCATCGTGGTGTGTGGACCGTCCGGCTCGGGCAAATCCACGCTGATCCGCTGCATCAACCGGCTCGAGGAACACCAGCAGGGCCACCTCTTCGTTGACGGTATCGAACTCACCGACGACATCAAGGCGATCGACCAGGTGCGCAGGAACGTGGGCATGGTGTTCCAGCAGTTCAACCTGTTCCCCCACCTGACCGTGCTGGAAAACCTCACGCTCTCACCCATGTGGGTGGGCAAGATGCCGAAAAAGGAGGCCGAGGAAAAGGCCATGGTGCAGTTGCAGAGGGTGCAGATTGCCGAGCAGGCCGGCAAGTACCCCTTGCAGCTCTCGGGCGGGCAGCAGCAGCGTGTGGCGATTGCCCGCGCGCTGTGCCTCACGCCCAAGATCATGCTGTTCGACGAGCCCACCTCGGCGCTCGACCCGGAGATGATCAAGGAGGTGCTCGACGTGATGGTGGAGCTGGCCAACCTGGGCATCACCATGATCTGCGTGACGCACGAAATGGGCTTTGCCAAAGCCGTGGCCGATCGCGTGATCTTCATGGACCAGGGCCAGATCGTCGAGCAGAACACGCCCACCGAATTCTTCAACCATCCGCAGAACGAACGCAGCCGGGACTTCCTCTCCAAGATCCTCGGACATTGATTCGTAACGCTTCTTTTCAGGGCAGGGTTTTTGACTTGTGAGGGTCATGTGGCGCTGACACAATGCGCGGGTTCTCAAGGAGGCCCGCATGACCACACAACCCCCGTTCACCGTTCAACGACTTTCCTGGCTGCGCTGGAGTTGCACCACCGCCTTGGGACTGTCGGTGTGGTGCGCAGGCGCGGCGCTGGCCTTTGACGCACAGGGTCACCGGGGCGCGCGGGGCCTGGCACCCGAGAACACGCTTGCGAGCATCGAGCAAGCCCTCGCCATTGGTGTGACCACGATCGAATTCGACGTTGTGCTCAGCTCTGAGGGCGTGCCCGTGATCTCGCACGACACCACGCCCAACCCCGACATCACGCGCGACGCCAGCGGCAAATGGTTGCAGTCGCGCGGCAAGCCATTCAACCAGCTGAGCCTGGAGCAGATCGCCAGCCTGGACGTCGGGCGCATCAACCCGTCGAGCCGCTACGCACGCGACTTCCAGAACCAGGCGCCGCAAGACGGTGAGCGCATCCCCACACTGGCGTCCGTGTTCGAGCGGGTCAAGCGGCTGGGCGCGGGCCATGTGCGCTTCAACATCGAGCTCAAGATGCATCCCCTTCGCCCAGAGGAGTCGCCCGAGCCCGAGGCGTTCGTGCGCGCCGTCGCCGCCGTCATCAACAGCCACGGCATGGCCTCGCGCACGACCCTTCAAAGCTTCGACTGGCGGGTACTCAAGGCCAGTGAGGCCATCGCACCCGCCCTGCCGCGCTCGTTCCTGTCGGCCCAGATGCCACGCTTCAACACCTTGGCCGATGGAGCATGGACCTCGGGTATGAAGCTGGCCGATTTTGAAGATGCACCTGCCATGGTGGCCGCCGCAGGCGGCAAGCTCTGGTCACCCCAATTCAACGACCTCAGCCAGGCCACGCTGGCGCGCGCGCGCACGCTCAACCTGCGCGTGATTCCCTGGACGGTGAATGAGGTCAGCGACATGGCGCGGCTGATCGATTGGGGCGTGGACGGACTGATCACCGACTACCCCGACCGATTGCGCACGGTGATGCAGCAACGCGGCATGGTGCTGCCACCGACCGTGGTCACCCCGACGGCCAACGCGAAGCTGACGCTGCCCGCCGCCACCCCGGAGCCAGTGCGCTTCGGTGTGGCCCCCGACCTGCGCTGAGCCGAGTGGCTACCGACCTCCGGTCGGCTCGGGTGTAAGCGGGCGGCCGAGCGGCCGACCAACCGCCATTCCCCACCTGGAGATGGCCATGACCCACACCTCACGCGCACTGCCCTGCATCACGGCCCTCGCAGCCACCCTCGGGGCCGCGGGGGCAGCCGCGCAGACCTGCGAGGTCCGCTCCGGCCCGAGGCCGCCCGCGGTGGTGGAGCTCTACACGTCCGAAGGCTGCAGCTCGTGCCCGCCGGCCGACCGCTGGCTGTCCACCCTCAAGGCCAAGGACAACGTGCTGGCGCTCTCCTTCCATGTGAACTACTGGAACCACCTGGGCTGGCGCGACCCGTTCGCCACACCGGAGACCACCGCCCGCCAGTACCGGCTGAAAGAGGCACTGGGTGGCAAATACGTCTACACGCCACAGATCGTGCTCAATGGTCGCGACCACCGCAGCTGGAGCGGCCAAAGCGCCAGCAGCCTGATCGGTTTGCCCGCTGCGGCCGCGCCGGCCTTGCACCTGCGCCGCCAAGGCAACGTGGTCACAGCGCAGATCGCGTCTGCCCCGGGCACCGAGCTCGCAGGCTATTGGGCTGTGCTGCAGGACGGCCTGATCAGCAAGGTCACGCGCGGCGAGAACGCGGGAGAAGACCTCCGACACGACCATGTGGTGAGCCGGTACCTGCCGGTGCCACCCTGGGACGCCGCCCAAGGCGGCAGCACCCAGCTCACACTGCCCTCGGGCGCGCCCCAGCGCGTGGCTTTCGTGGTGACGAACCCCGGCCTGACGCAGCCAGTGCAGGCACTGGTGCTGCAATGCCCCACCTGAAAGACGCGACTTCCAGCACCGTGGATGGAACCAACACCGGCTGATCCGTATCATTTCCACCCATGCGCCACCGGTTCCTCGTCCTCATGATCGCCCTGCTGCCCCTGCGCGGCTGGGTGGGTGGGTGACGCCATGGCGGTGGCCGAGCGCTTTGCCAGTCAACCTGGGTCAGGTGCTGCCCAAAGCTTGACCCAACAGGAGACCACCATGCAACGACGTTCCCTCTTCAGCACCGCGGCGGCATTGATCGCCGGCGCAGCCCTGCCCGCCTGGGCGCAAACACCACCCGCCCTGCCCGTGCTGCAGGTCTGGAAAGACCCCAACTGCGGCTGCTGCCAGGACTGGGTGAGTTACCTCCAGGCCGACGGCTTTCAGGTGCAGGTGTTCGACACCGGCAACGCGGCCGTCCGCAAGCGCCTGGGCCTGCCCGAGAAGTTCGGCTCGTGCCACACCGGCCTGATCGGTGGCTACGTGATCGAAGGCCACGTGAACGCGCGCGAGATCCGCCGCCTGCTGGCCGAGAAGCCCAAGGCCATCGGTCTGGCCGTGCCAGGCATGCCGGTGGGCAGCCCGGGCATGGACGGTGCCGTGTACGGCGAGCGCCGCGACGCCTACGACGTGGTGCTGGTGCAGCCCGACGGCACGGGTCGCGTGTACCAGCACTACGCCGGCAACGCGGCGGGCTTCAAACGCACGGCCACCGCAGGCGAGACCTTGCCCATGGTGGAAGCCGAGGTCCGCCGCGTGGACACCGCCACCGGCAAGATCTCGCTCAAGCACGGCGAGATCAAAAACCTGGACATGCCGCCCATGACCATGGTGTTCCAGGTGAAAGACACCGCGCTGCTGGGCAAGATCAAGGCCGGCGACAGGGTGCGTTTCACAGCGATGCAGGTCAATGGCGCCTACACCGTGATGAGCATCGAGCCGATGCCCTGAGCCGATCTCAAAGGTCCGCGACAACAGCTCCTTGCAGGGTGCCGTGCTAATGTCGCGGCATGCCAAAAACCCTTCGCTACACGCTCATCTCATTGCGCGAGATGGTCGTGTCATTCGGCCCCTTTGCCCTGCTCACCATCGCGCTGCTGGGCGTGGCCTATTGGTGGCTCAACCCCACGCCGCCCAAGCGGGTGGTGCTGGCCACCGGCCCGGAACAAAGCGCTTACGCCGAGTTCGGCAAGCGCTACGCCGAGGCGCTGGCGCGCTACGGCATCACGGTCGAGCTGCTGTCATCCGAAGGGTCTTCCGCCAACCTCGAACTGCTGCGCACCGGCAAGGCCGATCTCGGCTTTGTGCAGGGTGGCACGGCCGACATCGGCTACGACGAGGAAGACAGCATCACCTCGCTGGGCAGCCTGTTCGTGGAACCGCTGTGGCTCTTCTACCGCGAAGACTCGGCCAGGCGACTGCGCAAATCCCCCACCGTGAACCACCTCGCCGAGCTCAGCGGCTGGCGGGTGAACGTGGGCACCGGTGGCAGTGGCGTGCCACGCCTGTTCTCCACACTCCTCGACGTGAACCGCGTCGACCCGAAGCAGATGCGCCTGAGCAAACTGGAGCAGACCCCGGCCACGGTGGCCTTTCTGGGTGGTGAAATCGACGCCGTGGTGTTCGCCTCGGCGCCCGAGTCGCTGATGGTGCAGATGCTGCTGCAGACGCCGGGCGTGAAGTTGCTGGACTTCGCGCAAAGCGAAGCCTATTCACGGCGCTTTGGTTACCTCACGCCGGTGGTCATGCCGCAGGGCGTGGTGGACCTGGCGCGCAACATACCGAGTCGCGACGTGCGACTGGTCGCCTCCACCACCAGCTTGCTGGCGCACAGCGACACCCACCCCGCCATCCTGCAGCTCTTCGCGCAAACGGCCACCGGGCTGCACGGTGGCTCGGGCTGGTTCAGCAAAGCGAGCGAATACCCCAGCCTGGAGCACAGCGAGGTGCCGATTTCCCCTGAGGCCTCTCGCGCCATCAAGAACGGTGCACCGTTCCTGCAGCGCTACCTGCCTTTCTGGCTGGCCAACCTGATCGAACGCATGTGGCTGGCCATGGGCCTGATCCTGGCGCTGGCGCTGCCGCTCTCGCGCATCGTGCCCCCGCTCTACACCTTCCGCATCCGCAAGCGGGTGTTCCGCTGGTACGCCGAACTGCGCGACGTGGAGCAGCGCTTCGAGACCGCGCCCGACAAGGCGCCCGAACTCGTCGAGCAGCTCGACGCGATGGAGTCGAAGGTGGAGAAGGTGGTGATGCCGCTGTCGTACACCGACGAACTCTATGCGCTGCGCAACAACATCCATCTGGTGCGCAAGAAACTGCTTAGAAAGGTCTGAGCACGTTTCGCCGCAGGGCCGCCCCAAGGCAAAACAGCCCCCTCGGGGGGCAGCGACCCGCGCAGCGGCGGAGCGTGGGGGGAGGTTTAAAGGCCGTCGGCCTTGATACTGTTCAGCCAGGCTTGACGTGTGACTTCGTCCAGCGCTTCATCGACCACGCCGTGGTCCGCCACCACACGCAGTTTGTCCTGCTCGATCAGCCGATCGAGGCCGCGGCGGGTCATGGACAGCGATCGACCATTGACGCCCGCGAACAGGAACAGCGTGCCGTGCGGGCTGGCCCAGGTGATCTGGCACCGCAGGGCCTGACCGTCCTGCCACACGTCCACCCAGGTGCCCACGCTGAGTTGTGACGGCGATTGCGCCGCCATCTCCGCCTTCAAGTCCACCCAGTCGCGCTGCAGGGGCTGGGTGTCCACGAAGGACGGTTGGGTGTCGGGCAAGGAGTCGTCCATGAAGCAGGTGTCGCGCGCCTCGGCGGGCTGCATCCACGGCTCCATGTCGTCCTCGAACTGCTCACTGGGCTGTACATCCTGGGGCGGCTCGGCGCGCTGGGTCTTGTAGGCCGCTTCGTGCAAACCCATGAGGGCCTGAAAGAAAGCTTCGGCCTGTTCGCGCGGGTAGTCGATCGAGTCCAGACCTTCGCGCAGGGTGCGCAGCACGGTCGGGATCACCTTGACCAGACGCGGGCGGTTCAGACTCGCCACCGCCAGCTGACTCGACCACAGCAGGTCGGGAAGGATGTCCGTGTAACGCATCGCCGGCACTTCGGAGGTGCCCAGGCCAGTGGCGTTGGAGACCTCCAGTCGTGCCTGCGCCACCACCTGCGCCCATGGGCCGGTGAGGAAGCGCCTGACCACCCCGGGGGACCGGTCAAAGTCGTTGCGCGACCGGAATTCCGCGGCCACCCGCTCGGCCAGCAGGTTGCGCTGCTCCACACGCACCAGGGTCTTCACAGCCAGGCCGCGCGCCTTCACCTGCTCGGGGGCCATGGCCTCGGTCTGCGAGCGGTTGAAGTGCTGCAGCAAGCCTGGAAACCGATCAGCGAGATCCGGGCCGGGCTTCTGCAACGTGTCGATGATGCCGCGCACCTGGCGCGAAAATGCGGCGTAGCCACGGTCCTGCTCGTTCGTGTAGGCCAGGCTGTGTTCGGTGATGGCGTCCAGCAAGCGGCGCGCGGGGTTCTGTCGGTCGGCGAAAAAGCGCGGGTCGGTGCGGGCCACTTGCAGCAAGGCGGGCTTCATGCCCTGCAGCATCTCGCGCACCGGTCGCAACAAGCGTTCGTCGGCAGAGATCTGCTTGAGCATGAGCGAGACCACCTCGCTGGCGAGCGTGCGCACCATGGCATTGCTCGCCCCAGCGGTGCCGGGCTGGCGCAGGGGCTCTTCGTCGGGCTGCTCCAGGTTGCCCACCAGCAGTTGGTGCAAATGATCGAGCGTGAGCAGGGCATCTGTTCCCAGGCCGGTCTCTTCCGGCACACCACCGGCCCGTCGGCCCATGGGGGCGTCGGCCGTGGCGGTGCGGGCATCGGGCAACTGGATCACGGCATAGCCGGCCGCCTGCACGCCCATGCGGTCCAGCAAGGCGCTCAGGCGTGTGTACAGACCTTGCAGTTCGTGGCCCAGGGAAATGGCGCCGGTTTGCAGCCAGCGCGAACGCACGGCCGGCGCGACGCTCAATCCTTTGAGTGCTTTCATCAAGGCGCTCACCACCACATCGGCGCGCAACGGGTTGGCTTCCGCATTCACACTGTGCATGCCCTGTGCGGTGCACAGGCGAGCGGTGAGCTCAACGACTTCATGATCGACCGTCATGCTGACAATCTGCTGCACGCGGGCCAGCTCGACCGTCTCCTGAACCTGGTCGTCGCCCATGAGTTCGAGTTCGTCAAAGCTCACCGACCTGGCCCGGCGCGGCTGCGCGTCGGTGCCCGGCAAGGCGTTGCCCACCGAATCGCCAAGTGCTGCGAGAAACCGGGTCGCGATCAGGTCGCGATGCGACTCCAGCGCGGTGCGCGCATCGACAAAAACCTGCTTGTCGCCCAACTGGCGGGCCGACAGTTCCTTTTCCTTGAGCGCGGCGTGCAGATGGTCCAGCCAACGCGGCACCCACTCGCGCGTCTGGGCGAGCGCCTCCTTGAGGCAGGCGTCAAAAGCCTGGAGATGGGTATCCATGCGGGCGGGTTCCTTCAGTCGTGTGGCCAAGGTCGGGGGGTTGAAACATTGTGACCAGCAGCCACCCCGCGCACAACCGGGAAAAGAAACCGAATGTCCCGGCTGTTCACTCTTTAGCCATGAGGGCTCGCCAGCCGTCGGTGCCCAGCTCGCGCAGGGTTTGCAGGTTGCGTTCGACGATGGCGTCGGCGTCACCACCTTCGCTGGCCACGGCGCGTTCCACGCTCTCCTCGCGCAGCAGGTGCAGGGTGGGATACGGTGCCCGGTTGGTGCAGTTGGTCACGTCGTCGGGCTCGGTGCCCTCGAACTGGAACAAGGGGTGAAAAGGCGCCACCTGGATCACACCCTCAAGCTCGTGCTCGACCACCACGTCATCCACCACATTGAGGAAGTCGTTGAACACCTCGAAGTCGGGAAACAGCGTGGCGTGCACCAGCAAGGTGGTGTCGATCTCCTCGGCCGGCGTGTTCACCAACAAGGCCAGCTCGCGGTCGAGGTCGTCCAGAAACGCATCCAGATGACGCGCCTGGCTGACCACGATGCGCACCTGGTTCTTCACGTACACCGCCCGTGCGAACGGGCACAGGTTCAGGCCGATGACGGCCTTTTCCAGCCAGTGCCGTGTTGCGGCTTCGACGTCCAGCATCACTTCAAGGCTTTGAAGCGCATGCGCTTGGGCTTGGCGCCCTCTTCACCCAAACGCTTCTTCTTGTCGGCTTCGTATTCCTGGTAGTTGCCGTTGAAGAACACCCACTGGCTGTCGCCTTCGGCGGCCAGGATGTGGGTGGCAATGCGGTCGAGGAACCAGCGATCGTGGCTGATGACCAGCGCACAACCGGCGAACTCGAGCAACGCGTCTTCGAGCGCGCGCAGGGTTTCCACGTCCAGGTCGTTCGAGGGTTCATCGAGCAGCAACACGTTGCCGCCTTCGGCCAGGGTCTTGGCCAGGTGCAGGCGTCCGCGTTCACCGCCCGAGAGGCTGCCCACGCGTTTTTGCTGGTCGCCGCCGGAGAAGTTGAAGCGACCGCAATAGGCGCGGCTGGGCATCTGGAACTTGCCCACAGTGATCATGTCCAGACCGCCCGAGACGTCCTCCCACACCGTCTTTTCGTTCTGTAGATCGTCGCGACTCTGGTCCACCACGGCCATGCGCACCGTCTGGCCGATCTTCACCTCGCCGCTGTCGGGCTGCTCCTTGCCGGAGATCAACTTGAACAGCGTGGACTTGCCCGCGCCGTTGGGGCCGATGATGCCGACGATGGCGCCTGCCGGAATCTGGAAGCTGAGGTTGTCGATCAGCAGGCGGTCACCGAAGCTCTTGCTCACGTTCTTGAACTCGAACACTTCATTGCCCAGGCGCTCGGCCACAGGAATGAAGATCTCGTTGGTCTCGTTGCGCTTCTGGTAGTCGACGTCGCTCAGTTCTTCAAAGCGCGCCAGACGCGCCTTGCTCTTGGCCTGACGGCCCTTGGGGTTCTGGCGCACCCACTCCAGTTCTTTCTTCATGGCTTTGGTGCGCGCATCTTCGGTGCGCTGCTCCTGCTCCAGACGGGCTTCCTTCTGCTCCAGCCAGGTCGAGTAGTTGCCCTTGTACGGAATGCCGTGGCCACGATCGAGTTCCAGAATCCACTCGGCCGCGTTGTCCAGGAAATAGCGATCGTGGGTGATGGCCACCACGGTGCCGGGGAAGCGCTTCAAGAACTGCTCCAGCCAGTCCACCGACTCGGCGTCAAGGTGGTTGGTGGGTTCGTCGAGCAACAGCATGTCGGGCTTGGACAGCAACATGCAGCACAACGCCACGCGGCGTTTCTCACCGCCGGAGAGCACGCCGACCTTGGCGTCCCACGGGGGCAGGCGCAGTGCATCGGCCGCGATTTCCAGCTGGTGTTCACCGTCGGTGCCCGAGGTGGAGATGACGGCTTCGAGCTGGGCCTGCTCGGCGGCCAGGGCGTCGAAATCCGCGTCTTCCTCAGCGTAGGCGGCGTACACCTCTTCGAGGCGCTTCTGCGCGGCGCGCACGCCGCTCATGCTGTTTTCCACCGCTTCACGCACGGTCTGCTCGGGGTCGAGCTGTGGTTCTTGCGGCAGGTAGCCGATTCGGATGCCCGGCATCGGGATGGCTTCGCCCTCGATTTCCTTGTCGATGCCGGCCATGATCTTGAGCAGCGTGGACTTGCCCGAACCGTTGGTGCCGAGCACGCCGATCTTGGCGCCGGGGAAGAAGGAGAGCGAAATGTCCTTGAGGATCTGACGCTTCGGGGGCACGATCTTGCCGACCCGATTCATGGAAAAGACGTATTGAGCCATTGCTGTGTGTGCCTGAGGAATCTGCAGCCAGGACGGCCGCGCAACCTCTGATTATCCCAGCATGCGACAATACGGCTCGTTGGGCACTTCAGTTGGCTCAACACCAGCCCTTCGCTGGGGTGCTCGCCAATCACTGGTCGGCACCAAACCCCTGAATCCATCTGCCCCAGACTGGCCGGGTGCCGCTTCCAACACCGAAGCGGCTCACGGAGTGGCCGATGCCCCCAGCGCCCTGGACGGGCGCCTCCAAAAAAATGACCTTTGACGATCTGAATCTGGCTCCGGCCATCGTGCAAGCCGTGCGTGAGCACGGTTACGAAACCCCCACCCCCATTCAAGTGGAAGCGATCCCCGCCGTGCTGGCGGGTCGCGATCTGCTCGGTGGCGCCCAGACGGGCACCGGCAAGACCGCTGCCTTCACCCTGCCTCTGCTGCAACGCCTGGCCGACGGCGAACGCGCCAAGAACCGCTTCGGTGGCGTGGCCATCCGCGCGCTGGTGCTCACCCCCACCCGCGAACTCGCCGCGCAGGTCGAGGAATCTGTGCGCACCTACGGCAAACACCTCACCCTGACATCCACCGTCGTCTTCGGCGGCGTGGGCATGAACCCGCAGATCAACGCCATGAAACGCGGCGTGGACATTCTGGTGGCCACCCCCGGCCGCCTGCTCGATCTGCAACAGCAAGGTTTCCTGGACCTCTCCGGCGTGCAGATGCTCGTGCTCGACGAAGCCGACCGCATGCTCGACATGGGCTTCATCCACGACGTGAAGAAGATCCTGGCGCTGGTGCCCAAGGACAAGCAGAGCCTGCTGTTCTCGGCCACCTTCAGCGACGAGATCCGTGACCTGGCCAGCGCCCTGCTCAAAGACCCGCTGCACATCCAGGTGACCCCGCGCAACACCACGGTGCAGCGCATCACCCAGGTGATCCACCCGGTGGGCCGCGGCAAGAAGAAGGCCCTGCTGGTGCACATCATCAACCAGCACAACTGGAGCCAGGTGCTGGTGTTCACCCGCACCAAGTTCGGCGCCAACAACGTGGCCGAGTACCTCACCAAGAACGGCATCCAGGCCATGGCGCTGCACGGCAACAAGAGCCAGGGTGCCCGCACCCAGGCGCTGGCCGGCTTCAAGAGCGGCGACATCCGCGCCCTGGTGGCCACCGACATCGCGGCGCGCGGCATCGACATCGATGAACTGCCGCACGTCGTGAACTACGAAATTCCCAACGTCAGCGAAGACTACGTGCACCGCATCGGCCGCACCGGCCGCGCGGGCAACGACGGCGCCGCGGTCAACCTGGTGAGCCTGGACGAAGAAGGCTTCATGATGGAGATCGAGCGCTTCACCAAGCAGCGCATCCCCGTGCAGATGTTCCCCGATTTCATGCCCGAGCCGGGTGAGAAGGCCGAACCCATCGCCATGGGCCGCCAGACCATCTGGGGCGGCGCCGGCAAGCCGCCGAGCCGCGACGTGATGGCCGCGGCCGCCAAGGCCGCGCGCACGGAAATGATGCAGCGCGTGCGCGAGAAGAAAGCCGGTGAGCCCCAGCAGGCTCGCGGCAATGGTGGCGGCGGCGGTGGCCAGCGCCAGCGTCCTGCCGGTGATGGCGCCCAGATCGACGGCCCGCGCGGCGAAGGCCGTCGCGGTGGTGGTGGCAACGGTGGCGGTCAGCGCGCGAATGGCAACGGGGGCAACGGTGGTGGCAATGGCCAACCACGTGGCAACAACGGCCCACGCAACGGCGGCGGCCAGGGCCAGCGCCCTCCGCGTCAGCAGGCCGACCGTGGTGACCGCATGGACCGCGCACCGCGCGAAGACCGTGGCCCGCGTGAAGACCGCGAACCCGGCGCCGAGCGCCAGCCCGGACCCAACGCCCACCTGGGCAGCCTGCGCATCAAGGAACCGCGCCCACGCGCGGCCAACCCCGGTGGCCAGCCCGATCCGCTGCGCACCAGCATCGACGCCATGCGCACCGGCAACCGCGGTGGCAAGGGTGGTGGTGGTGGCGGCCGCGGCGGCCCGCGCAATGCGGGTGGCGGCGGTGGTGGTGGCGGCAACGCCGATCCCCTGCGCACCAACTACGGCCGGATCCGCTGAACGCATCTGCTGAACTACAGTGCGGTCATGCAAAACGACCGCGCCAATCCTTCTCCCGACGCCCCGTCTGCCTTCATCGGCAACGGGGCGTCGCCACGTTGGGCCACGCTCATGGTGGCCACCTGCAACGTGCTCAACCTCGCGCAGCCCGGGCGCCATTTCTACGACGGGCAGGACCCCTACAGCCAGACCGAGTTCGAGCGCAAGGTGGACTGGCTGGGCAACCGCTTCAGGGCGCTCAACGCCGATGTGATCGCGGTGCAGGAAGTGTGGGACGAACTCGCCCTGCGCGCGGCCGTGGCGCGAAGCGGATTGCAATACAGCTCGGTGGTGGTGCCTGGCGCCGAGAACGGCCCGGGACAAATCGGCGCACAGGGCACGCCGCGCGTGGGCATCGTCACCCGGTTGAAGCTGGAGTCGGTCGAGTCCCTCATCAACTTCCCCGCCGCCGCCATGGTGCAGGTGCCCGGCATCGGCGCCCACACCCGCTTCGAGCGCCCGCCGCTGGTGGCCACGCTGCGCCTGAAGCACGGCCAACCTGTGTGCGTGATCACCGCACACCTCAAGAGCAAGCGGCCGAAGTACCTGGAAGACGCCAGTGGCAAGACCATCGAAGACACCGCCGACCCTGCCGTGCAGGCGCTGGGGTCCCTGCGTTCCTTGATCATGCGGGCCGGTGAAGCGCTGGCGCTGCGACTGAAGGTGGTGGAACTGCTGCACCGCACGCGCCTGCCATTGGTGTTCATGGGTGATCTCAACGACAGCCCGCACAGCGTGACCACCCAGCTCATTGCCGCCACCTCGCAGGTGGCCTACGACAAGGGCGCGCGCGACAACGCGCTGTTCAGCGCGTGGGATGTGCAGGGCGAGGCCGCGCTGCGCCGCGACGTGGCCTATTCACACATCCACCAGGGCTACCCAGAGGTGCTCGACCAGGTGCTGGTGAGCGAGGAGTTCGTGGCCACCAGCCGCAGTGCCATCGGCGATGTGCGGCGGGTGGAGGTGTTCAACGACCACCTGTTCGAAGGCCGTGACCGCAGCCGCAGCGACCATGGCTTTGTGCGCGCACTGCTCAGGCTGCGCCTGCCCGATCCGGTGTGAGCGTCAGACCTTGACGAAAGCGGTCACCAGCGGGTCGTCACCCACCTGCCGGCTCCAGTGGCCGTGCAACGCCGCATCGAACGTGGCACCCGCGGGCAGTGTGTCGGCCGAATAAAAGTGGTCGCCCGCGCCGAAGACGCGCGAACTGCCGTCCTGCAAGCCGATTTCCATCTGCCCCTGGAGCACGAACAGCCACTGCGGTGCGTCGGTGCAATGGAACTGGCTGCGAAAACCCACCGGGCTCTGGCGCAACTGCAAGCCCTTCGCAGGCAACACCGGCGACAAGCGGGCCGCAGGCGTGCCCTCGGTGAGGTCGACCGGGTCCTCGCGGAATCGCGCGCGGCCATCGGTGTCGGTGAACAGCACGACCTTGTTGAACGGGATCATGAGCGGCTCCTGAAAACGGTGCCCGGTTGTACCAGACGGCAAAACGCCCGACATCCTGTGGAGGACACCGGGCGTTGGCATCGC